>CAWHMI010000017.1:0-94596 GCA_963830395.1 uncultured Actinomycetota bacterium | reverse complement strand
CCAGCACTTCTCGCTGATCTCTACATTCACGGTCCTCGAGAATCTCATGCTGGGGAATTCCGAGGGTCGAGGGTGGCGTCTCGATGCCTCCCGAGCGCGCGCGCGAGCAGCCGAGCTCATGCGGGATTATGGGTTTGAGCTCGACTTGGATGCGCGTCTGTTCGATCTGCCGATCGCTGTTCAGCAACGGGTTGAGATCGTCCGCGCGCTCTACCAGGGTGCCAATTTGCTCATCTTCGATGAGCCCACCGCAGTACTCGGAGTCGACGACATTCCCCCCTTCTTCGCCACCCTGCGGCGACTGCGGGATCGAGGAGCGACGATCATCTTCATTAGTCACAAGCTCGAGGAGGCTATTGAGCTTTGCGATGAGATCACCGTGTTGCGGCACGGTAGCGTGGTCGGAGAGATGCCGGTGCATGAGGCGACGCCCAGCCGGCTCGCGCAGCTGATGGTGGGCCGCGAACTTGAGGCTTCCACGATCGGCCACGGGCGCCACCCCGGTGAGACGATTCTCGAGCTCTCAGCTGTTTCGTACACTGCTCCCGGGGGCCGACGACGAGTTGACGACGTCACCTTGCAGTTAGGCGCGGGTGAAATCGTCGGGATCGCGAGTGTCGCCGGCAATGGGCAGGAAGAACTGGTAGAGCTCGTTACCGGACTGGCGCATCCGGCCGAGGGGACAATTACTGTGCTCGGAAACAACCTAAGCGGTGCCTCGCGAGGCGAATTCCTCCGCTGCGGAGTCGTTCACATACCGGAAGATCGGAGGCAGCACGGTCTAGTGCTCGACCTTACGATTGAGGAGAATCTGGTACTCGGACTCCAAGGCGAACCGCGCTTCCAGAAGCACCTGCTTGTTCGGGCCGGAGCCATCCGAGACTATGCCAATGACCTCATTGCGCGCTACCACATTAAGGGGACTGCACGAACGCCCGTGCGTGCCCTATCGGGAGGGCACCAGCAACGAGTCGTCCTCGCACGTGAGCTGGAGAAGGAACCTGAGCTCATCGTGGCCGTCCAACCAATTCGCGGGCTTGATGTTGCCGCCTCGAGATTCGTGCATGACCTACTCCTCGCTCGTGTGGGTGCCGGCGCTGCCTGCCTTGTCGTCTCTACTGACCTAGACGAGCTGCTGGAGATCTCAGACCGCCTGGCGGTCATGTATAGGGGGAGCATCGTCGGCCTCATGCCTACATCTGAAGCGACTTGGGAGCGGATCGGGCTGCTGATGGGCGGCGCCAGGAACACCGAGAAGGCGGCGTGAGCACCGAAATCCCGCCGGCAGCAAGGACGACAGCGGCGCGACGCAGCGTCCGAGGCTGGTTCGATCGCCTTCACAGCTTGGTCCTGAGCGCCGGCATGGCGAGCCGCGTCGGCGCCGTGATCATCGCTTTGGTGCTCGCGATCCCGTTGTTCCGATCGGCGGGCGTTTCGCCGTGGACTGCGTATAAAGCGATTTGGGACGGCGCCGTCGGCTCGCAGCTCAACTTCGGAAACGCTCTAGCGCGAGTCGACCTCTACATCATCCTGGGCCTGGGCGTCGCGGCGGCTTTTCGGGCACGCATCTACAACATCGGCGCGGAGGGGCAGCTCTATGTCGGCGCGCTGGGCGCTACCGCGTTTGACCTACACGTCAGGGGACCGTCAGCCGTGATGGTGCCGGCGGGGCTTGCCGCCGCGACCCTGGCTGGTGCGCTCTGGTCGCTGCTGGCCGGAGTGCTGCGGACTCGCTTTCGGGTCAACGTCCTGATTTCGACGCTGATGTTGAACTACATCGGGATCCTGCTCGTAGGCGTGATGGTCGCCGGTCCGCTGGCCGAGCCGGGCCTGAACGCGCAGTCACCTGTGCTTCCCGCTTCTGCTCAGATGTGGCATCTCTTCCCGGGATCGCAGATCTACGCCGGCATCGCCTTCGCCGCGGCTGCGGCGGTTGGTATGTGGATCATCATGAGCAAGACGACATTCGGCTATGAGTTGCGCGTGCTCGGAGGCAATCCGGATGCAGCCCGCCACGCTGGTCTCAGTGAGGAGCGGATCACGCTCAAAGTGATGGCGCTGTCGGGTGGGCTGGCTGGCCTAGCAGGTGGCGTACTACTGTCGGAGACCGTTCACTA
This sequence comes from uncultured Actinomycetota bacterium, assembly GCA_963830395.1. Taxonomy (GTDB): domain Bacteria; phylum Actinomycetota; class Thermoleophilia; order Solirubrobacterales; family Solirubrobacteraceae; genus Palsa-465. The sequence goes on along the minus strand of CAWHMI010000017.1, from coordinate 92,479 downwards.
TTTGGCCGACAATATCTCCACTAACTTCGGCTACACCGCCATCGCGGTCGCGCTGTTAGGCGGGCTACGACCTCTCGGGGTGGCCGCCGCAGGAGTGCTGTTTGGCTTGCTCGAGATTGGCGCCACACAGATGGAGTACCAGGCGAACGTGCCGGCCACGACAGCCAACATGATTGAGGGCCTCATCATCATCATCTTTCTGGCCAGTCCTCTACTCGTCGCACTCTGGCGCAAGATTCGGCATCGAACCGAGGCCACGCCGATGACGATCTCTGCCGATACGCTTGAACTCGCAGAGATAACCTCCACCGAGAGCCTCGAGGACGCTCCCACATGAGCCAGATCCTCACGACAAGCTTTCTCTTCGGGCTCATAGCCGCGACGATGAGTATCGCGACGCCGCTGATCATCGGCGGCCTCGGCGAGACGATCAGTGAACGTGCCGGCGTGTTCAACGTCGGACTAGACGGCTACATGCTTACCGGAGCGCTCGCGGGCTTCATTGCCTCCCACTACTCGCACAGCGCATGGATCGGAGTGCTGGGGGGTATAGCCGGCGGCGTTCTAGCGGCAGGGATCGCCGGCTATCTCATGGTCTACCTAGCCGTCGACCAAATCGTGGTAGGAATCGGCATGCTCATCTTGGCGCTAGGCACTACAAGCGCGCTATACGAGATCATATTTCCGGTGCAATTTGGCTTGGGCTCCGGGGGCAGCCGCGTGTCTGCTCCATCGTTGGGAACGTGGAACTTGCCTGGCCTCAGCAAGCTGCACAATGCTGGCGAGATCTTTCAACAGGTTCCGCTTACCTGGCTCACTATTGGACTCATTCCGCTGGTGTGGCTGTTCTTGTACCGCACGCGTCTAGGCCTAAGCATACGTGCCGCTGGTGAACGTCCGTGGGCGCTGGAGACTTCGGGTGGCAACGTACTCGCTATCAGGTTTGTGGGCACACTGTGCGCTGGCGCCCTCGGGGGTGTCGCTGGCGCTTTTCTATCAATTGGTCAGGGCCAGTATTTCTTCGAGAACATGACAGCGGGCCGCGGCTTCATCATCCTCGGCGTGGTCATCTTCGGTCGCCGGTCGCCGCTCGGAGTCACGCTCGCGGCCCTCGTCTTCGCCTTCGCCGAGGCCTTTGAGATTCGCCTACAGGTGATCAGTGTGAACGTCCCCTACCAGGCTCTTCTGATGATTCCCTACATCGTCACGATCGTGGTGCTCATGCGCGCATCCGGCCGGCAGTCTGCGCCCAGCGCGCTCGGAGAGTCCTACGTTCCGGCCCAGCGGACATGACGGCGCTCGACGTTCATCGCCCAGCCGGACCCCCGACTCGCGGACACACCCGAACCTATAGTCATACCCCCAGCCACGCTTGGCTCTCGGCGCGCGATGATTGCAGTCGCGCGCACGCCGAGCTCGACCAGCATTGAGAACCATTCGAGCAGTCAGCCGAGGGAAGTTGATCGCTGGCGCGGTCGTCCTCTCGATCGCCGTCGCCGGCGTCTGGGGCAGTACAACGCTTGCGAGCGGCGCTCGTGGCCTGGCAAATCGAAGCGAGCCAGAACCGCCTGGCTACCAGTGCATCGTGGAGGCAACCAGTCCGCAACCTCCGCATCTCGTCGATCTCTGCCGGTGGAGCCCGAGCAGAGGCGCCTGGATTCGCCCTTACGACGGACGCATCGTTGACGCCACAGACGTGCCACGCAAGGAGGCGCTCATGTGCGAATGGTTGGGGTGCCCGAGGTTGAGGTGATCTTGCTGGCGAACGCACGCGCGGCCCGAAACGCTCGATTCGCGCAAACCCGGTTCGAGGGCCGCCCTTCCCGGTTTAGAATCGCGCTCGCCAATGGGGTAGTATGCGTCTGCAGCCGATTGTTGACAGTTCACACCACCGCTTGGATCCTCCCTTTCTCCACCGCGATGCAGCGCGCCGGGCTCGACAGCTGAGGCTGATTGCGTTCGCGCGACGCCTGAACTCGAGTTCGGCGCTCGCGATCTCCTACGTCCGCCAGGCTCCATGAGTGCGTCCGATCGGACCGCTGGGGCGCCGCTGGAGAACCGCACTCTGCGCGAGCAGGTGGTCGGCCACCTGCGCCAGGAGATTCTCGCCAGCCGCCTGACTCCGGGAACCGAACTCGGGGAGGTGATGCTAGCCCGGTCACTTGGGATCAGTCGCGGGCCGCTGCGCGAGGCGCTCGGGCAGCTCGCCGCCGAGGGCTTGGTGACGATCGTGCCGCGGCGTGGGGCGGTGGTCAAGACCCTCACCCGCCAGGAGTTCCTGGACGCCTACCAGGTCCGAGAGGCGCTCGAGTCCCTGGCGATCAAGCTGGCGGTTCCCCGCCTTCGGGAGACTGAAAGGGCGCAGCTACGCCAGATGTGCGAGGAGATGGAATCGGAGGCGGCGGCCGGCAACACCGAGCGGTTCTTCGAGATCAACCACGACTTCCACGCACTGCTGGTGCGTGGATCGGGCAACGAGAAGCTCGTGGAGATGCACACTCAACTGATCGCCCAGATGGGACGGCTGCTGAAAAAGTCAGTTGAGTTGCGTGGCGGTATGGAGCGGTCGGCGGCGGAGCATCGGGGGATCCTCGCCGCGGTGGATGCGCGAGATCCCGAGCAAGCCGCGCGTCTGATCGAGGAGCACATCGAGGTCCCGCAGCGGGTCTTGCGCTCAACGGCGGCGGGTGCGCCACTCGAATCAGACGAGGCACAACCACCAGACGAGGAGTCACGCGCCCATGGCTGACACAAAGCCAATCCAGTTCGGAGTCAACCTCAACAACCGCGAGCCGCTGATTGCTCCGGACTACGATGTGCAGGCCCTGCTGGCGCTCTCCGAGACCGTCGAGGAGTTGGGGTTTGACTCGGTCTGGGTTGGGGACAGCTTGTTCTCCAAACCTCGCTACGAGGCGATGACACTACTCGCGGCGATCTCTCAGCGGACGCAAGGCGTCCGGATCGGCACCGCCTGTCTGGTCACCTCGATGCGTAATCCGCTGTATCTGGCGCTCGAATGGGCGACGCTCGACACGATCTCGGGCGGACGCACAATCTTCGGGCCGTGCATGGGTAACCCCGAGCAGGGGGTCCGGCGAGAGTTCGAGGCGCTCGGGCTGCCCTTCTCCGACCGCGCAACGGTCTTCGAGGAGGGCCTGGAGGTCCTCAACGAACTGTTTCGTACCGGCAAGACCAGTTTCAAGGGCAAGTACTACAGCTACGACGCTGTGGAATTTCACTCCGGCACCGAGATGGCGCCGCTTCGCCCGCTGCAAACTCCTCCGCCGATCTGGCCCGTCTCCAACCCGAGGCTCGTTGGCGACAAGCCCACCGAAAAGATGCGGGCGATCATGGAGCGCGCCTGTGACCGGATCATCCGCCTCGGCGACGGCTGGATGACCTGCTGCCGCGCCGAGCATCCGGAGGAGCTGACCGAGCAGATCGGTTATCTGCGCGACGCCGCCGCCCGCCACGGCCGGAATTTCGACGACTACACAGTCGCCTACCAGGTGACCATGAACATCGGCGAGTCCAAGGACCAGGCCCGCACTGACTTCGACGATTACATCTCCAAGTACTACCCCGAGTTGTCCCGCGCCATGGATCTGTCCAACTGGGGACCGGTCGGGACTCCGGACGATGTGGCCGAATGGCTGCGGGAGTTCTATGACCGAGGCGTGACGCACTTCATCTGCCGCTTCGGAGCGATCGATCAGTTCGGCCAGGTGGAGCGCTTCGCCCGCGAGGTGCTGCCGGCATTCCAGACCCAAGAAGTGAGGTGAAGCATGAGCGTGACCGAGGCACACACCCCCACCGCCGCGGCGATCCGGGAGGATGCCGAGCTCGTGGTCGACGTCTGCATGTCGATCGAGCCCGACGACGCGGTGACGATCATCACCGATGACGAGCACGCCGACCAGGCCCGGGTGATCGCCGAGGTGTGCGTCGATCGCGGCGCCTGGCCGGTGGTGATGAACAACGAGACGCAGGTTCGCCGCGGGCTCGCCGACACGTTGTTCCCGATGGCACCGCCCCGCAATCTGCACCAGGCGATGGTGAACGCAGACGAGATCATCATCATCACCAACCTCGAGTGGGCCAACCGGTTCGCGCATGTATCGGCGGTCAAGGAGTCATGTGCGGCCAACGCCAAGATCGCCTCGGTCGAGCCGGGCATGGGCTCGTGGGGGCTGACCGAGGAAGCGCTGCTGCGTGCCCAACGCCGTGCCTGGGACGCGATGGCGGCGCTGGACGGCGTCGAGAAGGTGCGGGTCACCTCCGCCAAGGGGACTGACTTCACCGTCACGATCAAGGACCGACCGGCCCTCGAGGTGGCCTCGATCAAGAAACGCGGCCAGATGATGGGCCCGCTGCCGCTATGGGCGGAGGTCGCCTTCGCCGCCGTCGAAGATCAGACCGAGGGCACGATGGTTGTCGACGGCGTGATGTTAGGAATTGGCCTGCCGGGGCAGGTCAAGGCACCGATCACCTGGACGATCGAGAACGGCAAGGCCGTCAAGATCGAGGGCGGTGAGGAGGCCCGGCGGCTGCGCGAAGTGGTGGAGGGCGTCGAGAACTCCACCGTGATCGGGGAGTTCGCGTTCGGCGTCAGCGAGGTGGCCCCGTTCGGGACGCCATCGGAGAAGGGTCGCGTCGGCACCGTGCACTGCGCCCTCGGCGACAACCACAACGCCTATCCCGGCGGCCAGAACGTATGCACACTGCACCTCGACGGCGTCGTGCTCGAGGCGTCGATGCAGATCGTCGACAACGGCCGCTGGATCCTGAAGGACGGCCAGTGGGTGCTGTAGACCCAGCGGTCAAGACCGTAACGCTCACGGATGTCGAGCCGATCCCGCTGCCCGGCGGCAGCTGGAGCCGTATGGTGCTGACGGACAAGTCGCTGAGCGGCAACCGCTCGTCGCTTGGATACTCGGTGTTCACACCAGGGTGCCTCACGACGATGGTCTCGCACGAGATCGAAGAAGTCGCCTACGTGCTGGCAGGCTCAGGCGAGCTGCGCCTGGAAGGCGAGGGCGTCCCGTTCGCCGCCGGACAGGGCCTGTTCATCCCGGCCGGCACCTGGCACGCGGTCGCTAACACCGGCCCCGACGACGTGATCATGGTGTTCGGGTTTCCGTATCCAGACTACCCACCGACGGAACGCCGGGACGCGGCGGCATGACGATCTCGGCGATCACACGAGCTCGGCTGACGACCGAGGACCGGCGCCTGATCGAAGATGTCGCGTGGGCGTGCCGGATCCTGGCGATGGCCGGCTACGAGGACCTGACGCTCGGCCACGTCAGCGCCCGCGGCTCGGATGACCGCACGATCTACATCAAGCGCAAGGGTGTGGCGCTCGGCGAAGTCACACCGACGGATGTCCTCGCCGTCGAGCTGGCCGACGATACGGTCGGGGGTGGCAACGGGATGCATCTCGAGACCGTGCTGCACACGGAGGTCTACAAGCGCCGGCCGGAGGTGCGCAGCGTCGTCCATGGTCATCCGCTCCACGCGACCGCGTTCGGCGCCACCGACGCCGAGTTCTCGTTTCTCACTCACGACAGCGTGCTGTTCATCAAGGGCATCTCGACCTACGACGGCGCGCCCGACCTGATCATGGACCAACAGCAGGGCGCGCAGGTGGCGCAGGCGCTGGGCGACGGCACCGCGCTACTGCTGCGCAACCATGGCGTGCTCGTCGCCGAGCGCGACGTTCGCTGGGCGGTGCTGGCGGGAGTCCTGCTCGAGCGCGCCGTCCAGATGCAGCTGCTCGCCGCTTCCTTCGGGCCGCTGCACCCGATTCCCGATCCGCTCTTGGAGGGCATCCACGCAACCAAGTACCAAGTCGACTTTGCCGACGAGTACTGGGACGCCTGGATCCGGGAGCTTCGGCGCAGTGGCCGCGCGTTCGACATGCCCGGGGAGAGCTGATGGATCTGCGCCTGACGGTCAACGGCCGAGAGGTCCACGAAACAGTGGCGCCACACGAACTGCTGCTCGACTTCCTGCGCGAGCGGCTGCGGTTGACCGGGGCCAAGCGCTCATGTGACGTTCAGGTCTGCGGTGCCTGCACCGTGCTCGTCGACGGAGGACCGGTGAGCGCGTGCTCATATCTGGCGGCAGACGCGCACGAGCGCGATGTGCTGACGATCGAGGGCTTTGCGCAGACGGTCGAGTTCGCGGAGTACGAGGCCGCCTTCGTGCGCCATGCGGCACTCCAGTGCGGTTACTGCACGCCCGGGCTCCTGCTCACCCTCAAGAGCCTCCGCGACGCCGGTGAGCTCGCCACCGAGGACGACATCCGCCATGGACTCGACGGCAACCTCTGCCGCTGCACCGGCTACCGGTCGATCCTCCAAGCCGCCCGGGAGGTCGCCGCTTGACGGTTATCGAACGAGCGGCGCTGCGCGAGATCGGGATCTCGCGGCCGCGCAAGGACGCGGGCGAGAAGCTCTCGGGCCAGGCTGAGTACGTGGGTGACATGGAGATGGCCGGGATGCTGCACGGCAACGTCGTGCGGAGCCCGTACGCTCACGCGCTGATCCGCTCGATCGACTCGAGCCCCGCGCAGGAGTTAGACGGAGTCGTGGCGGTTCTGACGGGGTCGGACCTCTCGGACATCGAGCCGTACTACGGCCACGCGATTAAGGATCGTCCGATCGTCGCACTCGACCGGGTTCGCTTCGCGGGTGAGCCGGTGGCCGCCGTCGCCGCCGTGGACGAAGCCACGGCCGAAGCGGCGGCGCGCGCGATCGAGGTTGAGTACGAGCCGCTGCCGGTGCTCGACACGCTGGAACGAGCGCTCGCGCCCGATGCGCCACGGCTGCACGAGCGCCGCCCGAAGATCGGACTGTTCCACGGCCTTGGAGAGCTCGGCGAGCAGCGGGGGAACATCTGTTACCGCCACGTGATCTCGGCCGGCGACGTCGATGGCGCCCGTGTCGGCGCGGCGATCACCGTCGAGGGCACGTACGCATTTCCGGCCGTCTACCAGTACGCAATGGAGACCCACGCCACGATCGCTCACTACCACGGCGGTGGGGTTACGCTGTGGGCCAACTGCCAACACCCGTTCCTGGTGCAGGCCGAGATCGCCGACCTGTTCGGGCTCGAGATTGGTTCAGTCCGGATCGTCGTCCCGTACCTGGGGGGAGGCTTCGGCTCCAAGTCCTACACGAAGATGGAGCCGCTGACGGTCGCGCTGGCGCGCAAGGCGGGGCGTCCGGTGAGGATCGTCAACCGCGTGGAGGAGTCGATGGTGACCTCGCGCCGCCACGGGATGCGTTGCTGGATGCGCACCAGCGCCGCCGCCGACGGCACCCTGCTGGCGCGGGAGGTCGACTTCTCGATGGACACCGGCGCCTACGCCGACAATGGCCCCCGGGTGACGGCTACCGCGGCGGACGCAGCCCCAGGCCCCTACCGCTTCACCGCCGTCGAGGTAGACGGCAACTGCGTGTACTGCAACACCCCGCCGTCGGGGTCGTATCGAGCGTTCGGCGCCACGCATCTGCAGTGGATCGGCGAGTCGCAGCTCGACGAGGTGGCGCGCCGGGCCGGCATCGATCCGCTGGAGCTGCGTCAGCGCAACCTGGTCGTCAAGGGCGAGCCGGTCCGACCCGACGGAAGCGGCAAGCCGCTTGACGCGGACCTGATCGGTGACGTCGAGCAAGCCGCGCTTGGCGTCGGCTGGGGCGAGCTCCGGCGTCCGTGGGTGGGGCGCGGTGTCAGCGTCGGCCTGCTCGCCGCCGGGGCCCACCCAGTCTCACGGGCGTCGGTCCGGCTCTGCTCAGACGGGTCCGCGGACGTGTACGTCGGTACCACCGAGCTCGGCCAAGGACCTCGCACGGTCATGGCGCAGATCGCCGCTGAGGAGCTGGGGCTCGCCAGCGAGCTGGTGCGCGTCCACGGCGCCGACACCCGCTTCACCCCGTACGACCGCTCGACGGGCGCTAGCCGTTCGACCACGATCGCCGGACTGGCGGTGAAACGCGCCGCGGACGCGGTCGCCGACCGGCTGCGAGAGACCGCCGGTGAACTGTGGAGCGTCGAGCCCACGGTCGTGGAACTGGCCGACGGACGGGCGGAATTCGCCGGCGAGGAGACCTCGTTTCCCGACCTGATCGCGAAGCGTTTCGGCTTTCGCGGTGGTGAGATCATCGAAGGCGGCGAGGTCAGGCCAACCGGCGGCGACACAGGCTCATACGCGGAGGGCCCCCACTTCTGGGAGGTGTGTGTCGCGGGTGCCGAGATCGAGGTCGATCCAGATACCGGCGTGGTCACGGTCCTGCGCACGGCGACGATTGCCGACGTGGGTAAAGCGATCAACCCACAGCTTGTGGAGCGCCAAGACGAAGGTGCAACCCTTCAGGGCATAGGGAACGCGCTCTTTGAGGAGATGCGGTTCGACGCGGGCCAGGTTGTAAACGACAGCCTGCTTGAGTACCGGGTCCCGCGGATCGCTGACCTGCCGGGCAGGATGACGTCGATCATCGTCGAGAATGAAGACGGTCCCGGCCCCTACGGCGCCAAGGGCTGCGGCGAGGGTGCGTTTGCCGCTGTGCCCGCCGCGATCGTCTGCGCGCTCGCGGACGCCGGCGTGCCGATGAGCGAGCTGCCGTTGACCCCCGAGCGGGTTTGGCGTCGGATCCAGGAACTCTCGAATCCATCCCGCAGACAAGGAAGCGAGCTATGACCGAAATGAGCCGAGCCACGATCCTCGGAACGGGCACGATGGGCCCAGGTATGGGCGCTGTCCTTGCCCGCGCCGGAATGCAGGTCACGTTGTTCGACGTAAATCCCGAAGCGCTCGATCGTGCCAAGGAGACGGTCGGCATGGTTGAGGGCGTGCTGGAGCGTCTCGAGGTGCAGCTGAGGGACGGCGGAAGCGTTGCCTATGACACCGACCAGGTCGCGGCGCTCGACGGAGCCGAGGTCGTGGTCGAGGCGATTCCTGAGCAGCTCGAGCTCAAGCGCAAGGTGTTCAGAGAGGTCGAGGATCAGATCTCGCCCGAGGCGATCATCGCGTCCAACACCTCCGGCCTCCCGGTGACGCAGCTGGCAGAGAGTCTGCAGCATCCGGAGCGGGTAATTGGCTGGCACTGGTCAAACCCCCCGCACCTGATCCCGATGAACGAGGTGATCCCCGGAGAGCAGACCGCACCGGAGGTCACGAACGCGATCCAGGAGCTGACGCGGCGGATCGGCTACCACCCGGTAACGCTCAAGAAGGAAGCTCCCGGGTTCGTCGAGAACCGGGTGCTGTATGCGATCATGCGTGAGTGCCTCTCGCTCGTGGACGAGGGCGTGATCGACATCGAGGGACTAGACCTGTGCGTGAAATGGGGAATCGGGTACAAGCTCGCGGTCGTTCCCCCGATCCAGCTGCTTGACATGGCGGGGCTCGACATCTACACGAGCGTCGCCAGCTACCTCAACCAGTCGCTCTCCAATGAGACCGGCGTCTCGAGCACGGCGACCGGACTCAAGGACGACGGGCGGCTGGGGATCAAGACCGGCGGAGGCTTCTTCGACTACTCGCCGGAACGGATCAAGGAGCTCGGACAACGACGGGCCGCGGCGCTCGTGGCCGTGCGCAAGGCACTGGACTGAACCGAGATGACAAAGGCAACGAAGGTGCGCTTGCTCGACAGCGGAACGCTGGTGATCGACCAATCGCACATCACTTGGAACGTCGGCTGTGGCACGCCGGTGCGCTTCCCCGTCTACAGCGTCCTGATCGAGCATCCGGACGGATTGATGATGTTCGACAGTGGTTACGACCTGGATCTGGTCAACGAGATGCTGCCGTTCGAGCTTCCGGAGCAGACGCCAGAGCAGACCATCACCAGTCAGCTGGCGAAGTGTGGCTTCAAGCCCGCGGACGTCGAGGTTCTGATCAACTCGCATCTGCACTTCGACCATTGCGGCGGAAACCAGCAACTGCCGAGGGCGACGACCTACCTGCATCGCGACGAGCTGCGCGAGGCGCGCTCACCGGAGCCGTTCGAGCGGTTGGGATATGCCGACAAGGGCTACGACCATCCCGGGGCGCGCTTTGAGCTTCTCGACGGCGATGTCCATTTTGCCGACGGCATCCACCTGTTCCACACGCCCGGTCATACTCTTGGTCACTACTCGATGCTGGTGGAGCCCGAGGCCGGTCACCCGCTGCTGTTCATGGCGGATGTTTCCTATACCCCAGCCGCCTACGCCAACGATCAACAGGCGGGGTTTCACCATGATCCCGTCGCCGGCGTTCGCTCCATCGCGCGGATCAAGCGCTTGGCCAGGGAGTGGGACGCCGAGGTGATCTTCACCCACGACATGGAGACGTTCAAGACCTATGCCCTCGCCCCCGAGCCGTTCGTGGGCAGCGGGGCGCTGACGGGCGCGCGAGGTGGGGCATGAAGCTTCAGGGACGGGTGGCGATCGTCACCGGAGCGGCTCAGGGGATCGGCAGGGCGATCGCCGCGAAGCTGCACGACGAGGGCGCGAGCGTGGCTGTCGTCGATCTGAACGGTGACGGCGCTGAGGCTGTGGCGTCGGAGCTCGACGGGCTCGCGATCCATGCGGACGTCTCCAGTGAGGCCGACTCGAACCGCATGGCGCAGGAGACACTCGACCGGTACGGCAAGATCGACGTGCTCGTCAACGCGGCGGCGATCGTTCCGTTCATTGCGTGGGACGAGGTCGACTTCGCCTACTGGCGCAAGCTGCTGTCAGTCAATCTCGACGGCGCCTACCTCGTATCGCGGGCAGTCGAGCCGCCGATGCGAGAAGCGGGCTACGGACGGATCGTGCAGATCGCCTCCAACGCGTTTCTGGCGGGCACGCCCAACATGGGTCCGTACCTGGCCGCCAAGGGAGGCGTGGTCGGGCTGACGCGAGCGCTCGCCACCGAGCTTGGCAAGTACGGGATCACTGCCAATGCCGTGGCGCCGGGGATTACCAGAACCGAGGGGGCGCTCGCCACGCCGCACAAGGACTCGTTCGATTTCGTCCAGTCGCTGCAGGCGATTCCCCGTCACGGGCTGCCGGAGGACATCGCTCCGGTGGTGGCGTTCCTGGCGTCCGAGGAGTCGGGCTGGATCACCGGCCAGGTGATCGTCGCCGACGCCGGGCACATCCGAGACTGATGTCGATCGGCGTCAGTCGGGGCCGGTGCGATCCCTGCGGTATCCGACCTCTCTGGTTCCGTCGCCTTCTACCGCTACCGGCTGGGTTCGAGGTGGAGACGACCTACGACGACCGCCGTACGCGGTGCTGGTCAGCCCGGGCGCCCGGCTGTCGCTGGCGGAGCAGGGACATTCGGCCGACGACCGTCCCGGAGTGGAGATGGTCGCACCTGGTGATTGATTGGAGCTGGCGGCCATCTTGGTGCTTGAGGTGAGCGACTGCCTGGGCGCGTCTGGCGAGTGGAGCGATGCTGGGGTGAAATTCCTGGTCCAGCCATTCTCTCCTCCGTGGGGCGGCCATCGCTGCTTCGCGGTCGATCCTGACAACAACCTCATCGAGCTGGAGGAACCGGCATGAGAGCTGTGAAGCTGACCGGGAAGGAAGCGATCGAGGTCCAGGAGGTCCCGGACCCCGCGCTCGCCGGTCACACCGACGCGATCGTCCGCGTCACCCACACCGCGATCTGCGGAGCCGACCTGCTCCCATACCACGGCTTCACGCCGGGGTTCGAGCTGGGCACCATCCTCGGTCACGAGTTCGTCGGGGTGGTGCAGGACGCCGGTGACGCCGTAGCAGGCGTGAAGGCCGGCCAGCGCGTGGTCAACACGAGCATGATCTCGGATGGCACCTGTGCCCACTGCCGGGCCGGGCGGCTGACCCAGTGCTCGTCGCGCGCGCTGTTCGGTTACTCGGGGGTGTATCCGCGGCTGGAGGGCGGCCAGGCCGATCTGGTGCGGGTACCCCAGGCCGATCGCTGCCTGTGGCCAATTCCAGACGATGTGTCTGACGAGGACGCGGTGTTCGTCGCCGACATTCTGCCCACCGGATTTCTCGCTGTTGAGAAGGCGGGCGTCGGGGCGGGCGATGTGGCCGTCGTGCTCGGGTGCGGTCCGGTCGGATTGATGGCCCTGATATGCGCGGTTGGTATGGCGCGGCGGGTCATCGCGGTCGACGGGATTGCGGCCCGGCGCGACCTAGCGGCCACCTTGGGCGCGTCTGTGGTAGATCCTTCGGGCGCCGCGGAAGCTGTTTCGGCCGCCACTGGAGGTCTAGGTGCGGATGCGATAATCGAGGCGTCGGGCTCGCCGGCGGCCTTGACCTCGGCTCTCGACCTGGTCCGGCCGCAGGGGGTGATCTCGGTCGTCGGGGCGCACTTTGAGCCCGACTTTCCGCTCAACAACGGGCGCATGTTCGAAAAGGAGATAACGCTAACGTTCGCGATTGGGAATCCAGGCCGTGACCGCGAGCGGCTGCTGGCCATGATCCAGGACGGCGCGCTGCGGCCGTCCGCAGTGATCAGCGACCGGCTGGCACTGGAGGATGCATCAGAGGCTTACCGGGCGTTCGATACGCGGGAGGCGATCAAGGTGGTGTTGACGACGGCGCAGTAGTCGCCTCAAGGTTCGCCGCGGCGATGGACAGTCTGGTAGCTCGTCGGGCTCATAACTCATAACCTGAAGGTCGCGGTTCGAATCCCGCCCCCGCTCCTTAATTACCACCACATTGATTGATTGAACCCGACCAGTGCTCCCGGCGAAGATGACCCTCTGGTCCAATCGGACCGCGTCCGACCTGACGATTGCGTGGCCACCCAAGTTGCCGATTGCAACGCGACGAAGTCGGCTGTAGCCGCTCTGAGCTGGGCAACGAGCCGCGGCGGCCGGGGCGATGGGAGATGAAGTGTCAGCTCTGGCTCGTGCCGCGGGCCGGCGCGGCCCCAGCATCGCGGCTTGCCGGTCGCGGCGCCGAGGTCAGGGCCCGACGACAGCGGTGGCGAGCCAGCGCTGGCCAGTCCGGTCAACCCCGACCGCGCGGACTGAGACGGCGCCGGCGCGGGCCGGCAGCGTCAAGCGGCCACCTCGCAGAAGGCGCCAACGCGCCTTTACCTGGACGCTGATGCGGAGGTGGCGTAGCGCCGGCCCCCGGAGGCCTGCGGTGAGCCTCTGGCTTCGGCGCGTGACCACGAGAGTCCGCTGACGCGGGTCTTGCCGCAAGAAGAGCACCCGGCCGCGGATGCGGACAGTCCCGGCGCAGCGCAGGGCAGCGAACCGGACCTGCTTTGAGCCGAGCAGCGGCACTGCCCGCACCACGCGTCCGCTACAGCTGAGCGAGGCGCCGCGCAACAAGAATGCCACCTGGTGAACGCCGCGCACCCGGCCCGGGCGACCATCGACGAGAGCGGCGAAGGGCTGCTGGACTCGTACCGTGACCGCGTGTGGGGGAGGCGACGTAAAGCCGGTCACCGGCGCGGCGCAGGGTGTTCCCGTGAGGCCGGCCTGAACGGCCTTGAGCACGGCGGCTCCGACCGCTGCGTCGTTGGTCAGGGCGTCGGTGGTGCCCAAGAACGACAGCGACGAGCTGTGGATGACCGGGAAGGTCCCGATCGATATCACGTGAGCTATGCCCGGTCCGGGGATCGGCGCGCCGTCGAGCGAGGTGGAGGCTTGGCCGAGCGCGCTCGCCTCCCCCACAATGCCGTCATTCGGGTTGTAGTACTTGGGCAGCAGCCAGCCGATGTAGGGAACCTTGACGTAGGTGCCTGCGGCGACCGACACCGGGCAGCCGATCGTTTGCTCGGGATTCCAGCCGGCCAGGAACGAGCTCGAGAGCTCGCGGGTAGCTATGGGTCCCAGATCGGCGATCAGGCGGTTGATCACCGAGAGCAGCGCTTCGCACACAGCCTGAACCGTCGGGTTGCTCGCCTCGCAGCGACCATTGACGACGTACTCGGCGAGATCGGCGCCAAACGACCCGGTGTGCGGGGTCCCCAGCGTGGTCAGCGACTGGACGACCGGCTCGACATTGGCCGCGCGCAGCTGGGTGATCGCTGATCGCGACCATAAGCCTCCGTCGGAGTGTCCAACTAAGCTCACGCTCGTCACCCCGTAGTTGGTGGCGAGGAACTGCAAGAAGCGTTTGAGCGCGGCGCCGTTGTCGTTCACGTCGCCGTTGGAGTCAATGACGTCCGCCGCCGGCGGCACCGCGCCGCCCGGCTCGGTGCACGGGGATCCAGGCGAGCGGCCGGCGTTCGCTATCGGTGCCGTGAAGACGGCCTCACCGGCGGCCCGAAGGCTGGCCGCCGGACCCGTCGGCGCGCTCCACGTCGGCCCGGCCCTTGTGGCACACGAGGTCGCCGGGACGCTAAACGGCGTGGTCGTGTCAAAGCCGGAGACGAGCACGACGGCCGACGAAGCCAGCGCCGTCGCGGGCAGGACGAGCATAACCGCCACCACCGAGATCGTCGCCCACAACCCGCGCACGCTCACAGCCGAGCACTCTAACTGACAACGAGCTCGACGGGCGAGCCTTCCCGGAGCAGCGCTTTGTTACTGCCCGCCGACCGCCGCTGACGCTGTCACCGGCGGTCCCGCAACGCCCTCACTCGTCGACCCGGAAGCGACCGGGTGCCCGCTGACCGAGCGCCGCGTGCGCGCGCTGCCGCTGAGCGCCCGTGGCGTGCGCGCCGACGATCGACGCGAGGTTTGCTGGCGATCGCCGAGGCGAGGATGACCGACAGGATCGCCGTGCCGATCGCGGCGCGCCTGCCTGGCGGATGATGGTCATCGCGGTGCTCGTGCGCGCGAGTCGCGGACCGCGATACCGCCTGCATCGCCGCCGTCACGTTCGGCATCACCGACCGGTGGGACCGGCTGGGCGCGCGAAGAGGAGGTCATGACCCTTGGCGTGGATCCATCAGCAGCTTGGTCGCGGTCAGAGCTGCCCGACGCCCTGCAAAACGCCTTGATCACGGGCGCTCATCACGTCCCAGTTGACCACGGCGGACCGGTACCCGGGGCGCCGGTTGCGGTGTGACAGGTAGTAGGCGTGCTCCCACAAAGGTGCAGCGAATCTTGCAGGCATGAACCGCGTCGAGGCGGAGGCAATTTATGACTCGGGGCGGGAGGCGTGTGTTGAGTTCATTCTCGAGCTGGCGGCGAGTGTTGAGCTGTTGCGGATTTCAGACGTGGACGACGTCGACCGCTAGCTCGTCGAAGTCGCTGTCCTGCGCGTAAACCGCGACGCCGTGAGCGCGTGCGGTCGCCGCGATCCAGGTGTCTTGCACCGCGGGTCGCCGCCCAGCACCACGGGCGATCGCCACCAGCTCCGCGAACGCCGACGCGACGGTCTCGTCGATGCTCAGTGCAACGTAGGTCGATCGGACGGCATGCAGGGTCCGCAACCGTCCTCCCCGACGCACTTCCGTGTCGGCAAGATGGACCCCGAGTTCGAGCTCAGCCAGCGTCACCACGGAGATCGCTGCCTCGTCTGGCAGGTCTTCGCGTGTGAGGGCACGTCCCTGTTCGTCGGCGATAAACACCGAGGTGTCGAGCAAGCCTCTCACAGCTCGGCGATGGTCTGCGGCAGCGCCTCGCTGAGCTCGGCCGCCAGCGCCGTATCCGCTTGCACCAGAGCGGCAAACGAGCGCTCCCGCGTGACCCACGTGTCGCGTGACGGAAGCGGCGCGAGTTCCGCAACGGGCCGACGATCAACCGTAATCCGCAGCCGCTGCCCGGATTCAACCCGTCGCAGGACCTCCGCAGTGTGGTTGCGCAGCTCTCGAACCGACACATCCTCTGACATGCACCTAGTGTAGCCGATAAGCTACGGAGCGAAGACAGCTGTCTGGTCGCGAGCGTCACCAACGGTCGCCTGGGGCGGCGGTCGGATGGCGACGGGCATCGTAAGAAGCAGCGGTCCCAGCCCGGGTCGCGGGGCTCATCACCCGAAGATCGCGGATTCGCGTTCCACTGCCGGTGGTCGCGGTGGTCTCGGCAGGCGGAGGGATTCGTGGTCCGATTGGCCGCGGATCCAGTATGAGCGCTGTCCTTCCTCATTTACGGGGCACGTAGCGCGGGAGCACGGTGACGGTAGGCGGATCGCGCTCAGGCATGAGGAGGCTTCGCCGAACCCGCCGCGAGGAGCGTTTCCTCGGTGCAGCCGGGAGCCGACGGCTCGATCAGGAGAGTCAAGTCGGCTGAACTGGTGTAACGGGGTTAGGCTCGTCGACGGGGTAGACGCCGGGCGTCGCCTGGGCTGGCTCATAACCCGCAGGTCGCGGGTTCGAATCCCGCCCCCACAGCCCACGACACAGCCGCCGCCCGAGCAACCCGAGTCTTGAGGACGGTGTCAGGCGCTGCGGCTACAGCTGCACGAACACCGACTTGGGCTCCAGGTAGGCGTCCAGCCCGGCGGCGCCGTGCTCCCGGCCGACGCCCGAGTTCTTGAAGCCGCCAAATGGCGCCGCGGCGTCGACGAGGCCCCAGGCGTTGACGTAGACAGACCCGGCGCGCAGCAGCGCCGCGAGGCGGTGTGCGTTGGAGAGGTCACGCGTCCAAATGCCCGCGGCAAGGCCATACTCGCCGGCGTTGGCCCGCCGGGCGACCTCCTCGAGCGACTCGTATGGCTGCGCGACCAGCACCGGCCCGAAGATCTCCTCGCGGACGATGCGCGCGTCGTCGTCGGTCGTGGTGAACAGGGTCGGCTCGACGTAGTACCCGCCATCGCCGAAGTCGCTCTTGCCGCCGGCGACGAGCTCGGCCTCGGCGCGGCCGACCTCTATGTAGCCACTCACGCGCTCGTGCTGCTCGGCTGAGACGAGCGGGCCCACAAACGTGTTCGGGTCAAGTCCCGGCCCGGGCACCGTGCGGCGCGCCTGGTCGGCCAGCGCGCCGACCACATCGTCGAACATCTCCTTGGGCACGAGCATCCGCGACGCCGCGTTGCACGCCTGGCCGCTGTTGTAGTAGATGCCGGTGAAGGCGCCCTTGACGGCTCGCTTGATGTCGGCGTCGGGCAGGACGATGTTCGGAGACTTGCCGCCGAGCTCGAGCGTCACGCGCTTGAGCGCCCGACCCGCGCGGGCGGCGATCTCACGCCCGACGACGGTCGAGCCGGTGAACGCGATCTTGTCGACGCCGGGGTGGTCCACGAGCGCCGCGCCGGTCTCGCCGTCGCCGGTGATGACGTTGAGCACTCCGGCGGGGATCCCGGCCTCCAGAGCGAGCTCTCCGAGCCGCAGCGCGCTCAGCGGCGTCTGCTCGGCGGGCTTGAGCACGGTGGTGCAGCCGGCGGCAAGCGCGGGGGCGACCTTCCAGACCGCCATCAGCAGCGGGAAGTTCCACGGGATGATCTGACCGCAGACGCCGACGGGCTCGCGCTGGGTGTAGCAGAGGACATCGGGCGCCGACACCGGCACCACCGCGCCCTCGATCTTCGTCGGCCACCCCGCGAAGTAGTGAAGGTGCGCGACGGATTTGGCGACGTCGACCGAGCGCGCGAACGTGACCGGCTTGCCATTGTCAAGCGACTCGACCTGTGCCAGCTCCTCGGCGTGCGCCTCGAGCAGTGCGGCAAGCGCCCCGAGCCGGCGCCCGCGGTCGGCAGCGCTCATCTTGCGCCATTCCGAGCCGTCGGCGAATGCGCGGCGCGCCGCCGCGACCGCGCGGTCAACGTCCTGGGCGCCGGCATGGCTGACCGTGGCCAGCCGCTGGCCGGTCGACGGGTCCGGGGTGTCGAAGGTCCGGCCCTCCGCGGCAGGTACCCGCTCGCCATCGATCAGCAGCCGGTGGCTGTCAGCGGCGAGGAACTCTTGGACGGGAGTGGTGATCTCGGGGGCGGCCAACGGGTTCTCCTTCGGGTTTGATGATCCTGACAGTCTCGCGGCGATCGAGTGCGAACGGTGAGGCGACTCGTAGGCCCTGAGACACGACGGCCTGCATGAGGGGGCGGTAGCGATACAACGGCGCTCGCCGATCTGCCCTTGCGGTCGAAGGCCTCCATCCACTCCTTCGCCGCTGATCCTCGCCGTGCAAGGTCGGGTCAGTGCAGAGACCGACAAGACGATAAGAGTCCGATCGGCGCCAGCGACGTCAGCGGGACGCCGCTGCTCGGGCCGTCGACGCGACGCGGGTGCATCCCGCGGGAGCCAGGCGCGACCACGGGTTGGTCACGGCACCGCCGAGGACGATGCGGGACGCGGCGTTAGTCGCGGCGGATCAATCGCGGCCGGCGACCGCAGCGACGGACACTTACCGGCTTCCGAAACGGCCCAGGGTGGCGCTGGGGCTGATTGTCACGAAGCTTACGTCAGCCGGAACAAGCCCTTGGGCTGCGCAAGCGGCGCCACGATCGGGCCGCGAGCGATCCGCTCTCAACGGGTACCGCTGCGCGGTCCTGGATGGTACCGCCTAGACGGTACGACTCGAGGCGTCGCCAGATGGGTTGGGAGGAGCTGGTCCGCCAGCGGGGAGGAGCGCCGCAGCCAGTCCTCAAAGAGCGGGTCGACGATGTGCCAGATGCCGTCTCTGAGGTCAACGAGCCCGCGAGCCTGACGGCGTTGCAGAGCGGGACGGACTCGTGAATGGCTGGAGAAGTCAGACCAGACTTCCCACGCCAGCTGCGGGGTGCTGCGGGGGTGCGCGCGCGTGAGGTTGAGGAGATGTGCCAGCGCCTGCTCGTCGGCCGATTTGGCGGTTGCCTGGAACTGGTAATCGAGGTACTCGATGAAGTCGACTCGGTCGATGACGGGCAGCTGCATCTGGGCCGCCTCCCCGAAGACCGGCTGGAGAGAGTCCTCGAGCGCGGCGACTACCCGGCCGCGAGCGCGTGGTCGGTGGCCGAGCGCCGCGCGCCGGCGCGCCAGCCGCTGAGCGCCATCCCCACGGCCGGGATGAACGCGATCACGATCATCACGAGCGCCCACACGAACGTTGACGCGAACGCGTTCGCGAGCGGCGTGGCGATGACCACGTGCGCTCTGGCGGGAAGGTGCTGCAGCGCAGCGATCCCGCCAGACCCGGAGCCCGAGGCGTGCACGCCGACGATCGACGCCAGGTTGCTGCTGATCGCCGAGGCAAGGATCACCGACAGGATCGCCGTGCCGATCGAGGCGCCCGCCTGGCGGATGATGTTCATTGCGGTGCTCGTGCGCGCGATCGCGGACCGCGGTACCGCCTGCATCGCGGCGGTCATGTTCGGCATCATCGCCAAGCCCATTCCCAGCCCCTGCACGAAGCTCCCGGCGCAGAGCAGCACGTAGGAGGTGTTGGCGCCGACGAACACGAACGGGATCAGCCCGATGGCGACCAGAGGCAACCCGGTGGCCGGCAGCCACGTCGGACCGTAACGGTCGGTGAGCTTTCCGGCGACCGGCATCAGCAGCATCGCGCCGAAGCCGCCGGGAGCCAGCAGGAGCCCCGCGTCAAGCGCCGAAGCGCCGCGGACCGCCTGGTAGTAAAGGGGGACCAGCAGCATCGTGCCGAACACCGAGATCGCGAACAACAAGAACGACATGCCCGCGTAGCCAGCGCGCGTGTGCACGAACGTGCGAATGTCGATCAACGGGTCGGCGGTGCGCCAGCTGTGAACGAACCAGGCGGCGATCAGCAGGATTCCGGCCGCGGTCGGGCCCCATGACCGCACCGACCCGAAGCCGTAGGTCGATGACTCGGCGAGGCCGTAGATGAACACGGCCAGGCCGGGGGAGAGCAGCGCCATGCCGAGCCAGTCGAGCCGGTGGGCGGGCTGGGGCTGATCAGGATCGAGCACGATCAGCGCGAGGATGAACGCGACGACGCCGATCGGCACGTTGATGAAGAAGATCCAACGCCACGAGACGTCATCGACCAGCCAGCCGCCGAGGATCGGGCCCATGATCGGGGCGAGCAACATTGGCACGCCGAGTATTCCCATCACCCGCCCCATCCGATTCGGACCAGCCTTCCTGGTCATGATCGTCATGACCGTCGGCATGATCAGGCCACCGCCGATCCCCTGCAGGACGCGGAAGACGATCATCGACTCTGCGCTCCATGAAAGGCCCGACGCGATGGAGCCGAGCGTGAACAGCACCAGCGAGGTCATGTAGATCCGCTTGGTCCCAAACCGGTCTGCGGCCCAGCCGCTGACGGGAATCACCGCCGCGAGCGCAAGCGTGTAACCGGTGATGACCCACTGGATCGTCGTCAGCGTCGCGTGAAACGCGACCGCGAGGTGGTCGATTGCGACGTTGACGACGGTCGTGTCGAGGATCGACATGATCGCGCCGAGGAGCACAACGGCGGCGACCACAATCGTCTCGCGATCGAGCGCTTCGGGCTCGTTTGTCGGCTGCGCCGGGATGTCTGCCACGGTCTTGATCTTACCGGACCGTATGGTCCGTTTACCTGGTAACGACGCGCGGGCGCTCGGCCGCGCGATGTACACGGCGGCCATGCGCCGAGAGGTCCCAAATGTACCGGGCGACGACGGCCTCGGACACCATTCCCGTGCGCCGCGAGTGCGGCGCACGAATCGCCGGACTGTCTCCGCGATAGCGGCCTCGCACCTCGTGTGAACGGGTCGGGTATGCAAATTCGGCGGTTGTCATGCTGCCTCGCTTTCGAGCTCCGGGGTGATGAAGCCGTCCTCCTCGTCTCGGGCGTGCGCCAGCTGCTGGCCGGGCCGGGCTGCGCGCGGGCGAAGCAGGATCAGAGCCAGCACGAGGCCGACGCTGATCGCCGCGGCGCCGACGAGGAAGGCCACGTGGTAACCCCCGATCAGTGAGCTGATGTGCCCTTGATGGGCGGCGATCAGACTCTTGGTGTGGGTCGCGGCCACGGAGCTCAGCACCGCCAGCCCGATCGCGCCGCTGATCTGCTGGGACACGTTGGTGATCCCGGACGCCAGCCCGGCGTCCGCGGCGGGCACGTCGGCCATCGCGATCGTCAGCAGCGGCATGAACGCGGTGCCGATTCCAAGGCCGATCGCGAAGCAGGCCAGGAACACCGTCGGGAAGAAGGCCGTCTGCGGACCCACGGTGCTGAACAGGACCAGCCCGGTGACGGCACTGATCATCCCCGCCACCAGCACGGGCAGCTGCCCGAACCACCCGACCAGCCGCACGGTGATGCCGCGCGAGAGGATCGCCACGGTGATCGTCCACGGCAGGAACGCCGCCCCGGTCTGCAGTGCGGAGTAATGGCGGACGTGCTCGAGGTACAGCGTGCCGAGGAAGAACGTCGAGTACATGCCCGTGACTAGGAAGCCGCGGATCAGGCTCGCGTGGGCCAGGCCCCGCACGCGCAGGATGCGCAGCGGCATGATCGGGTTCTCGATCCGGCTCTCGAGCGTCAGGAACGCCGTCATCAGCACCGCCGCCAGCGCGCCGAACCCGAGCACTTCGGCCGAGCCCCAGCCGTGGCTGGTCGCCTCGATGATCGCGTAGATCGCGCTCATCAGCGAGGCCGTTATGAGCAGCGAGCCGAACCAGTCGACTCCGTGCTCGAGCCCCTGACCGCGGTCGCCACGGATCAGCGCCTGACCCAGGACGAACGCGAGCAGCCCGATCGGCAGGTTCACGAAGAAGACCCAGTGCCAGCTCAGGGTCTCGGTCAGCACACCGCCGGCCAGCAGGCCCAGCGAGCCACCCGCGACGGATACGAACACGTAGGCGCTCATCGCGCGGGCGCGCTCGGCCGCTTCGGGGAACTCAGTGATGATGATCGCCAGGATCACGGAGGCCTGGGCTGCCGCGCCGACGCCTTGCAGGAAGCGGGCGCCGATCAGTGCGCCCTGGCTGGGCGCAACCCCGCACAGCAGCGACGCGGCGGTGAAGACCGTGAGGCCGGCGAGGAACACCCGCTTGCGCCCGACTAGGTCGCCGAGCCGGCCGGCCAGCAGCAACAGGCTGCCAAATGTGACAAGAAACGCGTTGACGACCCAGGTCAGGTTGCCCTGGCTGAAGTGCAGGTCACGCTGGATCGAGGGCAGCGCGACATTCACGATCGTCACGTCGAGGACGATCATCAGCTGCGCCAGGCAGACGACCATCAGGGTGGCCCAACGTCGCTGATCGGGTTGAGGGGTGGGTAGAGAGACGAGGTTCATAAAGCTCCCGGCGGTTGAAAGTCGGCCAGATGTGGGCTAAAGTGGAGACCACCTCCGAAATAACTGGAGGTAGCCTCCGGAACTATACGGAGGGCTCCTCCGTTTGTCAACCCGACCTTGCAAATGAGCACGACCGCAGGACCCGAACAGCTCCTAGTACGGCCCAAGCGGGCC
The DNA here is from genome assembly GCA_963830395.1 of uncultured Actinomycetota bacterium. Lineage (GTDB taxonomy): Bacteria > Actinomycetota > Thermoleophilia > Solirubrobacterales > Solirubrobacteraceae > Palsa-465. Next base: position 70,255 of record CAWHMI010000017.1, on the reverse strand, counting down.
GATGCCCGCCGCAACTACGAGAAGGTCCTGACCGCGGCCCGGGAGGCTTTTCTCGAGGGCGGCGAGGCGACATCGCTCGAGGAGATCGCCCGGCGAGCCGGGGTCGGGATCGGAACGCTCTACCGGCACTTCCCGAATCGCCAGGCGCTGCTCGAGGCGCTCTACGCCGGTGAGGTCGAGGAGCTATCACGCTCTGCGACGGAGCTCGACGGGGAGGACCCGTGGCAAGCGCTGAGCCTCTGGTTCGAACGCTTCATTGCCTATCTCGCGACGAAGCGCGCGCTGGCCGACGAGCTGCTGAATTACATGGATAAGGACGCGCCGCTGTTCCGGGCTTGCCGCGCGTCCATGTACGCTGCCGGCGAGCCGCTGCTCAAGCGCGCCCAGGACTCGGGGGTGGTTCGCCCTGACGTCGAGTTTGGGGAGATCCTCCAGATGGTGATGGGGATCGGCAAGATCCCAACCGCTGACCCCGCCCAGACTGAGCACATGCTCCGGATCGCGCTGGACGGGTTGCGCTACCGCCCGTCCGACTGAGCTCGAGTCCCAGCCCCGGCGGCCGCGCCCGGCCCCCGCTGAGGATCACCTTCGAGGCGGCCATGGGACGATCAGCCGGCTGTCATGGACCGCGACTCGATCTCCCAGCAGCGGGCGACGATCTCGCCGCCGGCGGGTTCGAGTGCCCGCTCGCAAGCGGCGAACCGGCGAAGGATCGATGTGAGGGCTGAATCCTCGGTAGCTCGCCGAGATCATCGCCAGTCGGCGTGATCGCGGGGAAAGGTGGGCGAGCGAGCATCGATGCCAGTTACGCAAGCCGCCACCAGGGGCATCAACCAACCTCCCACCTCACGCGGGGTGGCTGGCGACGATCGCCTGGCTGTCGGCAAACGCGGTGGCGAGGAAGCGGTGGGTCCAGTCCTCCGCGTGACGGCGGGAGTCGAGAAACACTACGGGCACCTGTGGGTAGCGGGCCTGAAGCCGGACGAGCTGGTCAACGAGCCAGCCGGACGGGGTGTGCCGATAGGCGAGCAGCGCCGAGTAGCGTCCCTCGACGGCCACCGCGGCGAGCGGCAGCTCCGCAAGCCGACCCAACTGGAAGGCGAGGGTGGCATCGGAGAGAGAGCTGGCAAGGTTCTCGAGCGTCTTGCGCTCGACGGTCGCCAACAGCTCTGCGCCGGTGGCACGAACCCCGTAGTCGCCGGCGGGCAGCGCCTCGCGTTGGAGTTCAACGGAATGGTTGGCGAAACGGTACGGATAACGCTCGCGGCTATCGATCAAGATCGCCAGCGGCTCGCGCAGCGTCCGGGCTCGCGGCACCCTGCCGCCCGGGTTGGCCGCCCGGGCCGTCCGCTGGGTCTGCCAGAAGATGGCATCGCGGCCGCGCACCTGGGTGAAGACGAACTGCGATCGTGCGCGCGAGGAGCGCGCCAGCACCAGGTCAACTGCTGCGCCGCGCCGCCGACACAGGCGCACCGGCTCGCACTCGATCACCTCGGCGTCGGCCGGCCACGGCTCCTCGAAGCGGTGGCAGTACACCCGTGCGCTCAAGGGCCAAATCTCACGAGCTTTCAGCACCAGCTCACCCTCGCAGGGGAGGCGCAGCAGGTAGGGGAGCTTGCTGTCCGTGTCCGGATTGCGCGCCACGATGAAGTCAGCTCCGGTGCGTGCATTTGGCTCGGGCACGCCGCGGAGTCTGCCACTCCAGCCGGCGCCGAAGGCGGGTCAAGCCCCTGCGGGCGCCGGCACGCGCTGGGCAAACCGACCGCACCCCACTCCCGGGCATGATTCGGCACGGTCGCGCATCAACCCGGCCTCCCCGGGAGCGCTCAGTCCTCCCGCCGAGGTTTGACCGCATTTGATCCGGCCGGTTCTTCCCGGCGCCAGCCGAGCGCGCGGCGGCGCGCCCGCGGCAGGGCGCTGACGACGAGGTCGTACGAGTCCTCGATCATGTCGGCGATCAGCTGGTCGGAGAGCGAGCCGTCGATGAGCACCGTGTTCCAATGGCGCTTGTTCAGGTGGTAGCCGGCGGTGATAGCCGGATGGGCGGCACGCAGCTGTTGCGCCAGGAGCGGCTCGCACTTCAGGCTGACGCTGAGCGGCTCCGCCGAGCAGCGCGCGAGCGCGAACATCTTCTCGGCGACCTTGAACACTGAGGTCTCGAAGCCGAATGGATAGGTCTCCTTGGTACCGCGGAAGGTGAGGCAGAGGTCCCGGAGGGCGTCGCCGTCCATACCTGGAGTGTGACCAGCCCGTTCAGCAGCGATGAAGCGCGGCTCCCGGTGGTAGGTCCGCGGGAGGACCAGCCACCTTCGGTTGACCGGCCGTGCGAGCTCGCACACTGCAGTTCAGCATGCGGTGGCCGCACCCGCATTCTTGACTCCGCCCCCCGGCGAACCTGACCGGCCTCTAACGCCGGCGGGCGCGAGCGGCCGCGACCAGCCGGTCGATCTCTCGCTGGCGGCGTTGCGCGTACGCCTCGGCTTCCTGCTGCGCCCGCTCCCGTGTCGTCTGCGCCTCTCGCGCGGCCTCGTCCCGCATGGCGGTCAAGACCTGACCTGCGGCGAGTCGAGCCGTTCGCAGCTCCTGCTCGCACGTCTCCTGGGTCTCGGCGCGCAAGGCATCGGCCTGGCGCCTGGCCTCCTCGAGCATGTCTCGGCAGGTCTCCTCGGCCTCATCGAGGCGCTGGGCGGAGCCCGCTCGCTGCTGCGCCTGCTCGGTCACAACCGCAGCCTCGCGTTCAGCCGCGGCCAGAAGCCGCGCCGCCTCCTCGCGGGCCTCCGAAAGCACCGTCTCGGCCTCCCGGCGCAGGCGCTCGGCGTCCGTCTCGGCCTGCGCGCGGTCACGCTCGCTGGTGGCGATATCGGCGGCGGCCCGCAGACGCGCCCCCGCTAGGGTCGCTTCGGCCTCGAGGCGCCTGCTCTCTTCAACGCGGTCAGCCTGCTCCTCTCGCTCCGAGACCGCTCGCTCGCGCTCGCGCAGCTCGGCCCGCAGCTCCTCGGCCTCGCGGCCGAGTGCGTTCGTGCGAAACCACTCGGCGACCAGCTCCAAGTGGCGATCCACCTCCTCGGGGTCGTAGCCGCGCCGCACGAGCCGGAACGTGCGCTGCACCACGTAGACCGAGCGCGCTTGTCCCTGACCGCTGTATGCCACGGTGATCAGCGGTTCCCGGTCCTCATCAGAACTCCTGCTTGGATCGTCGTCGTAACGCCTCGAAGGTGCAGGACCGACATCACGCCGACGCGGGTGACGACTTCGTTCAGTCGTCATCGCCGCGGGCGAGGCGCACGGCGGAGATGTGGGCGCGCGAGCGGACGTCGATGTGTTGGTCATCGAGCCATCGGTTTGGCGACCCGATTCAGGAATCTGTGCGGCTGAGGCGGGGGCTGCGGGGTCTCGGCGTTTCCCATCGATGTTCTTGTCCTGGCACGCGGCGAAGCAGCCCGTCGCTCGACCGTTCGCGGGACGGTGGTCGAGCGCGCCCTCCGAGAGGGACGGGTGCTCGCTGACACCTGAGGAATCAGAGGAGGCAGTTAGGCTACTCAGTGCCGCTAGGTCGGATCTTCGCGCGGCGCGGGTGCTCGCGGCGTGCCCACGTCGTGGGCCGTGCGGGTTGCGGTCAATCACCCTGAGCGCGGATCAGGCGGGACGGACGAAGCCCTGCGCGAGTCGGCCGATCTCGAACTGGGCGGTTCCTGTGGTTACGACCGGATCCTGAGCGGCAAAGTCGCGTAGTTCGCGCTCATCCTCGGTTTCCACCACTGCCAGCCCATAAGAGTCGTCGTCGGTGAGGACCGGGCCGAAGATGACCATCGCCCCGCGCTCCAGCCACGGTTTCCAGTGCGTGGCGTGGCGGCCCATGATCGCCCGCTCGTCATCGGTCAACGTCTGGGCGAACGCCGGGCGCGGGGCTCTGAGACGCAGCACGAACGTGGCCATCGCCGCGGATCTTAGTGGCATGGCGTAGCCATCCCTGTGCGGGAAGACCCGTGAGGTCGAATGCCGAGCTACGTAGCGGAAGCCCTCAGCTTGCGGCGTGCGGGCGTTGCAGTCCGTTGAGGAAGGGAAGCCCCGCGCCCATCTCGGTCTGAATCGTTCCCGGACCCACCCCGTTGACGACGACCCCGTCGGCCGCCAGCTCGATGGCCAGCGTTCGCGTCGGCAGCAGCGCAGCGCTCTTGGAGGCGCGTAGGCGTTCTCGGGCGCAAAGCCCTGAGCCGAAGCGGTGCAGAGGATTTCACCTGGATTCAGGTGCGCCGATGGGCCACGGCATCCTCACTGGGCGGCCACGTACGGTCACTGTGAACTCAGTGCCCGCCTCGGCCGCACGGAGGATCTCGCCGATGTTGTTGCGCAGTTCGCGCTGGCAATGATGCGCTCAGGAACTGCTACAAAGCGTAGCAGTTGATGCGCGGCAGGCTATCGCGGCGGTCACCCCCTGTCGTTTGCGGGTCGCGTGCCACCACAAACTCGACACCCTCGGGCGAGTCTCCTCACACTCAGCTCAGCCTGCCGTCGCGGTCGGCGGCAAGCACCTCGGAGACTTCCTGGGCGAGTGGCACGGTTCATGTCTGAACGGATCTCCTACGGGCTGGAGCGCCTTCCGGAAGAGACGGGCTGCAACCGAGTTCGCCGATAAATCGGGGGGCTCGTTCGCTCCTATCTGGCATGCGTGCCGGGGCCGGAGCCGGTGTCGCTGTCGGCATCGAGATCGATTACCACGCACGTCTTGGGCTCGTGGAACATGAAGCGGACGCAGGTGTAGCCGTACTCCACCTCGTCAGGCTGAGGCAAGCCCTCCGAACTCAGCAGCTCCCGGAACCGGTGCTCCGCCTCGATCTTTGCCTCAAGCGTCCAGGGCATGACCCAGAGGTTTGCGCCGTTCCTCCTTCAGATCAAGGATTGTGCCAACTGTGTGACGAGCGCCAGCAGATCGGCCCAGGTCAAGCGAAGCGCCGGCAGTGGGTAATGCATCTTCGCGCCCTGAACCGGAGTCCGGACGGGACTCGGCTGCGTCGCTCGCTCAGTTCAGCGGGTTCTCCCATCTGAGCTCGCGGAAGCGCGCGAAGTCGGTGTCGGTGGACGCGAGCGTGACGCCGTGTTCGATGGCGAGGGCGGCAAGCGCGGCGTCGGGGATCAGGTTGCCGCTTACCTGGTGGGTTTGGATGAGCTCGCCGAGGATGCGTTGGTACTCGGGGCCGGGTTGGGGTAGCCAGGCGACCGGCGCGGCGAGCCAGTCGGTGACGCGCTCCCATGCGGTGCCGGGGTCAAGTGGCCGTTGAAAGGCGCGGGGGTGGGTGGAGATGCGCAGGAACGCGTTGATGCTCGGCCAGGGGAACCCCACACGGCTCGCGCCGTTGAGCCTCTCGCTTATCCACGCTGCGGCCTGCTCGTGCTGCTCGGCACGCTCATGAACGGCATAGAGCAACAGGTTGGCGTCAAGCAGCATCAGCGGCTCGAGGGGCCGTCGAGAGTCTCCAGCGCGTCGGCGAGGTTGTCGAAGTCGATCCCGCGGCCTAGGTCATGGGATCTCTGCCGAAACGGAGCCGCTGGTCTGTCCCGCTGGGTGAGGCCGGCGCGGACGAGTTCGTTGACGGCTTCGCTGAGACCGATCGAGCGCTCTCGGCGCAGTCGCTCGACGGCGGCGGCGACGTCGTCGGCCAAAGTGAGGGTGGTGCGCATGGACGCAAGCGTATCGCATCACGATGCTGAAGATTACGCATCAAGATGCGCATCGTGATGACGGGCCAGCCCGCTGTGACGGTCCCCATCGATCACGCGATACCGGGCTCGATCGCGTCGTGCACCAGCGCCGGCTCGGTCTGGCGTTCGTCAGACCACTCGAGCGCGTCACCGAGCGCCTGCTCGGCCTGACCGGCCTCGTCTTCCGAGCGCGCGAACACTCGCGCCAGCAGGTCACCCTGGCTCACCTCGCGCCCGATCTTCACGAGCAGCTCGAGGCCGACCGCCGGGTCGATGCGATCGTCCTTCTGACGCCGGCCGGCCCCGAGCGCCCCTGTCGCGTTTCCGACCGCCTCGGTGTCCACCGCGGCCAGCCAGCCGGCGCGGTCGGCGCGAAGCTCGTGTTCCACCGGCGCCGCAGGCAGCAGCGCGGGATTCTCGGTGACCTGGCGATCCCCGCCCTGCGCCTCGACGAATGCGCCGAAGCGCTCGAGCGCGGCACCGCTGTCGAGCGCGGCCAGTGCCTGACCGCGGCCGTCCTCGACGCTGTCGACGACCTTCGCGAGGGCGGCCAGGTGCGCCACGAGCGTCACACAGAGCTCAGCAAAGCGTCCGGCACGCTCCCCGCGAAGCACCTCGATCACTTCGCGCACCTCGATCGCGTTGCCGATCATCTCGCTCAGCGGCTGGCTCATGTCGGTGATCAGCGCCCCGGTCGTGCGATTCGCCGACTCGCCGAGTTTCACGCACGTCTTCGCGAGCTCGCGGGCACCCTCGAGGTCCTTCATGAACGCACCTGAGCCGGTCTTGACGTCGAGCAGGATGGTTTGGGCGCCGCCGGCGAGCTTCTTGCTCATGATGCTCGAGGCGATCAAGGGGACGCTGCCGACGGTCGCGGTCACGTCCCGCACCGCATAGATGGCTCGGTCGGCGGGCACGAGGTCGGCGGTCTGCGCCGCAACGGCCAGGCCGACTCGCTCCACCTGCGCCAAAAGCTCCTCGGAGCTGAGATCGGTTCGCAGGCCGGGAATCGACTCCAGCTTGTCCAGGGTGCCCCCGGTATGTCCGAGCCCGCGGCCGGACAGCTTGACGACCTGCATCCCCAGCTCCGCCGCAAGCGGGGCGACCACCAATGTCGTGCCGTCGCCCACTCCACCCGTCGAGTGTTTGTCGACCGTGGGCCCGGAGAGAGCCGAAAGATCAAGCTGCTCCCCGGAGGCAACCATCCCATCGGTCAGCGCCTCCGTCTCCTCGGCGCTGAAGCCCCGGAGATAGCCCGCCATCAGAAACGCCGCCATCTGATAGTCGGGGACGTCTCCGCGCGCGTAGTCGAGCATCAGCCGCCGCAGCTCTTCTGCGGGAAGCTCCTGCCCGTCCCGCTTTGCCGCGATCACCTCGACCGCCTCCATGCTCATCGTCTGCCCCCAGAGACCCGGAGGGAAACCGTGAGCCGCCCCCCAGAGACCCGGAGGGAAACCGTGAGCCGCCCCCAGAGACCCGGAGGGAAACCGCGAGCCACACCCGGCACTCGTGCGTCGATTACTGCGAAATCCGAGCGGGTACATGGCGACCAGACTCAGGCAAAGGAGGAGACCTTGAGTACCCACACCGTCGGTCCCAACAACCGAGTCGATCCGGACGGCCGGGGCAATGGGGCAACGCCTCCTGGCAGCGCTTCGGAAGGCGCCGGCGGTGTTGCCGGCGGCCTCGAGACTGTTGGAGTCGCTCCGATTCCCGACCGGCAGCGCCGGATCACTCCGTTGCGCCTGTTCATTCTTTGGGCCATGGCTTCCGCGTCGGCGCTCACGCCGATTGTCGGTTCGCAGCTGTTCAATTTCGGCCTGTGGTGGCTTGTCGTGGCCATCGTTGCGGCATGGCTGCTGGCGTTCATTCCCGCCGGCTTGTTCAGCGAGATGGGCCGTGAGGTGCCGCTCACCGCGTTGATCGTGGCTCGGCGTACCTATGGCTATGCCGGGGCCGCGCTGTTCTCGCTGCTGTTCACCGTCGTAAACGCCGGCTTCTTCGGCCTCAATACGGCCGTTGGCGGTCAGCTCCTCGGGGCCCTGGCTCACTCCAGCCCCACCCTGTGGACCTGGGTGATCGGGCTGGCGCAGACGATCCTGGTGCTGTTTGGGATGCGGGTGCTCGAGCCCTTCTACCGCTACACGTCGGTGCTCTTCCTGGTTTGTTATGGGGCGCTGACGGCATACCTGTTCGGGCACTTCTCGATCACCATCCCGCACTCGCACGGGTCGCTGCAGTGGGGCCCGGCGCTGACCACCGTGCTCAGCCTGTCGATCCTCGCCTGGACGTACAAGCTTTCGACCGTGTCTCGCTTCGCCATCCCGAAGGGCGTCCCCGGCGATCGCCCGCGGTCGCTCTTCCTCGCGCCCTCGGTGGGGATCATGCTGGCGGTGCTGCTCCTTGGGGTGATAGGGCTGTTCTCGACGGCCGCGACTCACAACTGGAACGTCGCGTTGCTGGGCGCCCACGTGGCCTGGTGGGGAACCGTGGCGGCGATCGGGGTCGTGGTGGCGATCGTGCACACCAACGCCATGAACCTGTATCCCTCGACCGTCGACGTGCTCGTCGCGATGAACTCGTTCTTGCGCCCGCGGCGCTGGGAGCAGCCGATCGGGACCTTCCTCCTCGGCATCGCATCGACGTTACTGGCGGTGGCGGGGATCCTCACCCACATCCAGAGCTTCCTGAATGGAATCGGCGATGTCATCTTCCCGTTCACCTTCATCATGCTGGTCGACTGGATCCTGGTCCAGCGCCGCTGCACGCCGGCGGACGAGTTCTTCCAGCGGCCCCGGACGCTGACGCAGTGGATCGACCCGCTGGCGGCTGTCGCCTTCGCCCTCGGCCTTGCCTTCAACCTCTGGATACACCTGGTCCTGCCAGCCGGGCTGGTCGCCCAGTTGCCGATCCCGTACGTCGGAGCTCTCCTCTCGGCCGCGCTATACGCGTTGCTGGCCTTAAGAAGCCCCCACCGAGTGCCCCCGGAGAGGGCCGAGTCGTCGCGCTCGACCGCGCCGGTAACCGTCCCCTGACGTGCGCCTGCGTTGGTGATTAAACAACCGAAGCCGTCCTCGGGCTCGGTGGCGGAAAGGCCGCCGCAGCCTGCCGTGTCGGACGACCTGGTGACCCGGGTCCGGGCGTGGATCGCCGAGGACCCTGACCCAGCCTGCCGGGACGAGCTCCACAGGCTGCTCGACGCGGGTGCCGGCCCGGAGTTGGCCGAGCGCTTCGCCTCGGAGCTGCGATTCGGGACGGCCGGACTGCGCGGCCGGCTCGGGGCCGGGCCTGGCTGCATGAACCGGGCGACGATCCGTCGTGTCACGGCGGGATTCGCCCGGTACCTACTGGACAACGTGCCCGGGGCCGCGTCGGCGGGGGTGGTCGTGGGCCATGACGCCCGGCACGGGTCAGCGATGTTCGCGGCGGAGACCGCGGCCGTGCTCAGCGGTTCCGGCATTCGCGCGCTGCGGCTACCAAGCAACTCGCCGACCCCGGTGCTCGCCTTCGCGGTACGCCACCTCGGCTGTGCGGGTGGGGTGATGATCACCGCGAGTCACAATCCACCTCAAGACAACGGCTACAAGGTGTACCTCGGCGATGGTGTGCAGATCGCTCCGCCGGTTGACGCCCAGATCGCCGACTGCATGGCACAGGTGGGGAGCTTGACCGAGGTGCGCCTGGGCGCTGCGGGGGAGCGGCTGGGCAATGCAGTGAGCGACGCCTACGTTCAAGCGGTCGTGGCCGCGTTGCCCGCACCGGCGTCCGGCGAACCCGGAAGCGTTGAGCCACAAGGGCCCGCGTCGGCCGATCGACCCCCGCGGAGCGTCTACACGCCACTTCACGGCGTCGCCCGAGACGTCCTGCTCGCGGCCTTCGCCACGGCTAATCTCCCCGCGCCCTATGTCGTTCCCAACCAGGCCGAGCCCGATCCTGATTTCCCCAGCGTTCAGATGCCGAACCCCGAGGAATCCGGCACGCTCGACATGGCGCTGACCGAAGCGGAGCGCCAGGGCGCCGACCTGATGCTGGGCAATGACCCGGACGGCGACCGGTTGGCGGTCGCGCTGCCCGAACCAGAGTCCAGTCCACGCACGTGGCGGATCCTGACCGGCGACGAGATTGGTGCACTGCTCGCTCGATACCTGCTCGCGCGCTGCACAGATCGCGAGCACGCGGTCGTGGTCACCACCATCGTCTCGTCATCACTGCTCTCCCGGATGGCCGCCGACGCCGGAGTCGGTTACCGCGAGACCCTCACGGGGTTCAAATGGATCATGCGCGCCGGGGATCAGGTCCAGCCACGCCGGCGGATCCTGTTCGGCTACGAGGAGGCGCTTGGCTTCGCGGTCAATGACGTGGTGCGAGACAAGGACGGCATCTCCGCCGCGCTCGTCATCTGCCGGGCCGCTGCCGATGCGCAACGATCGGGGACGACGCTCCTGGGCCAGCTCGATGATCTGGCCCGTCGCTTCGGACTTCATGTCACCCGGCAGATCTCGATCGAGCTGAGCGGTGATCGCGGACGGCAACAGATTGCGGAGACGATGAGTTCGCTGCGCGAACGACCGCCGAAGATCCTGGCCGGTCAAACCGTCGTTGGCGTCGACGACCTGCTGCACCCCGCCAGCGTGTCCGAGCGGCGGCTCGACCTTCCATCATCGGACGTGATCGTGCTGCGGTGCGAGGACGGGACTCGCGTGGTGGTGCGCCCCAGCGGAACCGAACCGAAGCTGAAGATCTACCTGCAGCGCGTGCGCGAGGTCGGCGACGAAGACGTGGTCGCCGCGCGCGGCCGAGCCGAGGCCGACCTCGACGTCCTCTCTGCGGAGATCAAGGAAATACTCGGGGCATGACCGCCTCGATCGACGACGCTAGAGGCCGAGCGAGCGTCAGCACCTTCACCGGCTTTCATCCTGCCGGCGGCGACACGTCTCGGCTTCGCGGATCTGCCCGGTGGGCTGGATCGGGTTTGTCTGTCATGCGCTCCGTACTGTCGGAGATGCCAGCGCTAGAGACCGCGGCAGGTGCAGCGACACCAGGACTGCTCAGGAGCGCGTCGAACCAGCCCGAGTTGTAGCGCCCCTGGCGCGACGAGATAAGCCGGCTCACCCGTGGTCGGCTCTGGGCTCCTGGTCGAAGTTGCCGCCCCAGGCCTGTGCGAGCGCGCGTGGCAGGATCCACTGTCCGAGTTCGGTCAGGCGCTGATCGGGATCGATGAGTCCGAGTACCTGCCACGGCAGGGCGATGATCCAGAACGCCGCCTCGAGGTGGGACTCTTCGTCGAGATCGATGCCGGACTCGCTCGCCACCTCGGGGCAGTCGCTGATTCCGTGCACGAGAGCGTCTGGAGAAGCGTCCGCGCCGGGACCGTCGCGCACTGCGCTGATGATCGCACCCAGCCAATCAGCGTGGTCGAGCGACAGCAGAAGAGACTCCTCCTCGACATCGAGACCAGTCTCTTCGCGCGGTGAGATCGTCGCCGCGGCGAGCTGAATCAGGAGCTCGCGGTCATCATCGGGAGCCGGATCGCTGCTCATGGCCGCGGCCTGCCGGACCCAGTCGAGCGGATGATCGCCTTGTCGCAGCCGGCTCCGGACGGTGGCCGCGGTTTCTGTCAGCTGGTCGCCCGGGTGCGGCTGTGCTCGGTACTGGCGCAACGCGCTGCGTAGCACCTCGACCGCGTCGCGCTCGGCCTGATCCCACTCGGCGATCCACTGCTCCTCGAGCTCATCGCTGAAGTCGAGCTCGTCTCGCTCGTCTGGCTGGTCGTCGGTCACGCTATGCAAACTATCGAGCGCGGATCGTCGGTGGTGCCGCGATCAGAACTCGGGGAGTGGCCGAGGCGCCGGGAAGGATGCCCGACACCCCCGCCGCCTCGTCGGGGCGTGGTGGATCGCACTGGCATAGCGGGAACGATCGCCCACGCCTCGGCCGGGAGCTCGATCCGGACCGGCCGCACAACCTGTTCGCGATCGGCGTGCTACCCGTGTGCAATCAGCAGCTTTGATAAGTTATGCGCCGCTTTCGGAAGGTCTTCGACCAGTTCGTCGAGATCACCGGAGCGCAAGCGAGCAACGACGTTGAGGGGGAAGCACGATGCTGACATGGCTGCCAGGGATCGGGGATGCACGGACGGTCGGCATGCGAGCCCTTCCGGCGAGCGCCGGGTGGACCCCGGCTGTACCCCGGCGGTCAGCGTCTCGCCATGCCCAGAGACATCGCCGTGCCCGGAGATACCTCGCTTGCCTGGCGGTGGTGGCGTGCGCGCTGATCGGCGCAGGGCTGGTCGCCGCGGCGCCCGCGAGCGCAGGAACCACCAAGGCGTCGACGTTTTCCAAGACCGGCACCGACTCCGTGACCGGCTCGACGGCGAGCTCGGGAGGGATGACGGGGACGACGGCTCCCGGGCACACGATCAACTGGACGCTGTCCTATCGCAACACGACGGGGGCGCCGGCGCAGGTGAACATCACCGACCCGATCGCCGGCAACCAGGCCTTTGTTTCGGGCTCGTTGAAGACGCCTCCGGGCGTGGCCGGTCAGTGGTCGACCAATGGTGGAGGGACCTATACGGGCACCGAGCCCGCCTCGGGCGTGAACGCGGTGGGGGCCACGGGTCAGAGCGGCCCGGGCTCCACCGGCGAGCAGAGCCTGTTTCAGCCTCCGTCGAGTGGCTTTGACGCCGGCTCCTCCCGGGGAGATGGCTGGGAGGCCCTGTTCATCGGCGGCAACGTCTACAACATCCACCATCACCGCCCCGCCGGCAGCACAACGCTGACCACGCTGGATTGTCACAGCAAGACGACCGCGGCGGAGTGCCCCGGATATCCGGTCTCCTTCGTGCCGGGCACGTCGGGACAGCCGTTCAGCACCGTAGGGGGCGGGTCCGCTGACATATACGACACCTCCTATGCGCCGAGCGCGGCGGTCGACGCCGCCACCGGCAGGATCTACTTCCCGGTTGGGGTCAACGGGCAGGGCGGGATCGGCGTCATGTGCGCCGACGTGCTCACCCAGACCTCCTGCGGCTACACGCAGTTGGCGGACTCGCCGCTGCCCAACGCGATCGAGGGCGGGGAGGGGCACCCGGCGATCAGCGGTGGAGCGGTGATCGGCAACCACTACTACCTCGTCGATGCCCAGGCCAACATCTACTGCTTCAACACCGCGACTAACGGCTCGTGTGGCGCCCCGTATCCGATCAAGGCGGTTCCCGGGTACAACGGCGGCAACCTCAACACGACCCAGTTACGCCCCGTCCTGGACTCGCGGCTGCAGGCGTTTGACAACCGCTACGTATTCGGGAACATCACGGAGCCCACCGACGGAAGCCGCGACCTCACCTGCATCGACACCACGACCAACACGCTGTGTCCCGGATTCCCGGTCAAAAGCTACGGCGCTACCGACTACTTCTTCACCACCGGCGGCCGGGTGCTCCAGGCCAACTCTGTGCTGGCGCCGATCCTCGACGCCGGCGGCGGCGTGACCGGCATCTGTGGCATGGCGGCCCCCAATACGACGAGCGCGCCGTTCAAGTGCTACACGGTCGGCGGCGGGTCACCCGCCTCGGCGGTGCCCACGCCATGGCCTCAGCAGGTCGGGGGCGACACGATCACCCGGGCGGGCCTGGGCAGCATCACACGCATCGGCGACCGGGATTACTTTGCCTACTCCAACGAGACATCGGGGGGATTTCAAGCCACCTACGCCTGCTGGAGCTTTGCCACCAACAGCGCCTGTCAGGGGTTCGACCAGACGACCTCGGGCAAGAACGTCCGCGTCTATACGCTCCGTCAGGACCCGTATAACCCGGGCTGTATCTGGGAGCTCGGCGACGCAGGGGTGTTTGAGGTGTTCAGCGCCACCTTCGGTGGGACCACCTGTAAGGAGGGCGCCGCCCAGGTCGCGCTCACCCCCGCGGCGTATTACTGCGACGGCAAAGCCGGTCACGTGACCGGCTGGAACAACCTCGTGCTGGGGGGACTGACGTCCGCGGACTACGACGCTGCGTCGGTCACGATCACCGATGCCAACGGCGACCCGGTGCCCGGATGGACCGCCCGGGTGTTCCCCAACACCCAGCAGACGATAAACATCTCCTCGATCCCATACTCGGGGGCCGACACGACGCTCCACGTGTCAGTGAACATCGCCTGGGGGACCCATGCAGTGATCCCCGCCACGCTGTATGCGACCTTCTCCGGCGATCCGGTGCAGGTGTGCTTCCAGACGGTCGCCGGACCGGCGCAGTGCAGCGCCGACCAGTCGATCTCCAACTCGGGTAACGCGGTGACCGTCGGCGCCAACGGCGTCGGCGACGGGCCGGATGGCAACGACTCGGGCGCGGCGGTGTTCTCCGAGCCCGCCGATCCGAACGCGCCCTCGTGCCGGGCTGACCTCTCGATCACGAAGACCGCCTCGGCGCCGATAGTCAGCCCCGGCGGACGGTTGTCCTACACCCTTGTCGTGGCGAACCATGGGCCCGACGCGGCGTCCGGCGTGCAGGTGTCCGATCCGATCCCGCCCGGGCTGACGGTCGTCTCCGCGCAGCCGTCGCAAGGCTCGTGCACGACCACGGGTGCGATCACCTGCTCGCTGGGAACGCTGGCCGACGGCGGCTCGGCGCAGATCCTGGTGACCGCGAACCTGGCCCCGGGCGCCAGCGGGTCGGTGACCAACTGCGCGGCCACGAGTGCGAGTCAGACCGACCCCAACCCGGGCAACAACCGCTCGTGCGCGACGACGACGATCGTCACTCCACCACCGCCGCCACCACCGGCGACGGTCGATCTGACGATCGTCAAGCACGTCAACCATGCCGCTGCCGAGCTCGGCCAGGTGCTGACCTACACCATCGACGTCAAGAACAGCGGCCCGGGGACGGTTCCCGACGCGATCGTGACCGACACCTCCGTGCTGCCTCTGCATCCGATCTCGATCAAGCCCTCGCAGGGGAGCTGCAGCCGCGGCGTCCCGTTCAAGTGCAACCTGGGGACGCTCACATCCGGTGCTACGGCGACGATCACGATCCGGGCGATTCCGGTGCACACCGGGAGCGAGATCAATTCGGCCACCATCGCGTCCGGCTGCTCCAGCGCCGCCACCTGCCCGCCGGGTGGACCCCCGCGTAACACCAACCCCAACCCCAACTCGCACGCCAAGACCGTCGTCTACGCGCACCTGAGGTTGGTGAAGACGATCTCCAAGCGCGTGGTGAAGGCCGGCCAAACGGTGAGCTATGGCCTGAAGGTCTCCAATCCGAACCTGGGGACCCTGAAGAACGTGCAGGTGTGTGATCGGCTGCCGCTCGGTCTGGTGTTCGTCAGCTCGAGCCCCAGAGCACGGCTGAGCAATGGAAGCCAATGCTGGAGCTTCAAGAGCCTGCGAGCGCACGGGTCAAAGACGATCAAGCTGATCGCACGGGTACTGCGTGGGGCGCGCCGGAATCTCATCAACCACGCGATCGCGACCGCACCTGGCGTCCCGCCGGCCCGGGCCCACCGAAGCCTGCGGGTGATACCCCCGCCGCCGCCGCCAACCCCGGTCACCGGCTGACCAGACTCTCACCTGAAGACCACGGTCGGCGGCGGGTGGAGGTCCGGCTGGTCGCCGCCCGTCGGGCGAGATACCGTTGCTGGCGATGCAAGGGTCGGCGAGCTTGAAGTGGCACCACCTGGCCGTCGTCACCGCGGTGAGCCTGGTCACGATCGCGGTGTTCTCAGCGGCGGCAGCCTCCGCCGCGCCCCGACGTGTCGCGTTTCCGACCCTCGCGGGGGCGGCCGCCGTTGGTAAACCGCTGGCTCCAGTCGCAGCTCCGTCGCCACGTGCTGGGGCTACCCTGGCCGGGATCGTGGTCGCCGTGGAGGCGCGCTCGCGCCCGAGCGGGGGCCGGAGGGTGTGGCGGGTGGGCACCGCCACCAGCTGGTCCGCCGAGCCCCAAGTCCTGCTCGTGCTCGGCTCGACGCAGGACAACGGCCGCGACTGGTTGCGGGTGCTGTTGCCGATCCGCCCCGACGGCACCACGGGGTGGATCCCGCGCGACAACGTCGTGCTGCTGTCGACGCGCTACTGGATCACCGTCGACAAGTGGGCTCGTATGGTCACGATCTACCACGACGGCAGACAGGTGCGCCGCTTCTCGGCAGTCATCGGCAAGCCGGCCACGCCGACCCCCGACGGGCTGGCCGCGATCTACGAACGCGATCCCCAGCCCGATCCGCAGGGATTCCTTGGTCCGTGGGCGCTACCGCTGACGCTGTTCTCAAACGTGTTGTTCAACTTCGGCGGGGGTCCGGGGCGAGTGGCGATCCACGGGCGCGGAGGCGCCAGCCTCATCGACCCGCTCGGCTCCGCGCGGTCACACGGGTGCATCCGGATCGACAACAGCTCGATCGACTGGATGGCCGCGCACATTCCCCAAGGCACCCCGGTCAAGATCACCGGCTGAGCCGTCAGCGCTGCAAGCCCATCGCGGACGTGGCGCGCCGAGCTCGCCCGCGCCACGAGATTCAGCCGTTCCGCCTGCAGGTCATCCACATCCCCGCGTACCTGCTGCCCGTCGACGTGCGGCGGGGGAGTCACACCTTCGGTTTCCAGCTCACCTGGATTCCGGTCGCGGGGGCTTTCTCGGCCGTTCGCTGCCCCGCCTGCGGCGCCGCCGAGCCGCTCGTGGCGATGCGTGAGCGGCTCGGCTGCCGCGCGTGCGGCTGAGCCGTTGGGGTCGCGGGGACCGCTACGGCGCTCGCGGCACGCGCTCTCCATACGGCCTAGATCAGGCCGCCGGCCTCATGTCTGGGCGTCACCGCTGCCTTGCTGCTGCTGGTCACCTTGGTCCTGTGCACCCCCGGTGCCCTGCTGCTGATCTCCCTGAGACTGCGAGTCGCCAGAACCTCCCTGAGACTGGCCACCGCCCTGCGAGCCGCCGAGGTCGCTCTCGACCTTCTTCTCGACTTCCTGCTCGCCCTTCTTCTCAATCTCGTCTTCGAGTCCCGACATGTCTGCTCCCTCTGATAGTTGAACCGACTGCGAGTCAACCTACCCGGCTATCGCCCCGGCAACCCCGGGTGGGATACGGACCTGCTTGGGGCCTGCTGGCGAGACGGTCGCCAGGCTGCGCGCCGCGCATCGGCGCCGAGGCCCTGCCCGGGGGTGCCTCCCGCGGGATGCACCCTCGGGCTCGCGCGGCCTGCTGACGGTTCCCGGGCGAACGACCACTACTCGCTGTCGATGCCGTCGCCCGCGACCATCCCCCGGTGCATCACCCGGTCGCCGACCACTCGGGCGTGTTCGGCGCGGTGCATCACGCACCGGTTGTCCCAGATAACGAGGTCACCGGGGGACCACGAGTGGCGGTAGATGTTGTCTTCGCGCGTGGAGTGCTCGAACAGAAACGCGACAGCCTCCTGCGACTGCTCGTCGGTCATACCGCTGATCGCCGCGCAGCGGTTCGGCGTCGACAGGTAGAGGGCGGTGCGGGCGGAGAGCGGATGACGGGCGAACATCGGGTGCTCGGCTGCGGTCTCGTCGTCATCGTCGAGCGCCAGGCCCGTCACCACATGGGTGATGGTGCGTCCCTTGAGGTCGGCGCGCACCGCGCCGGGGAGCGTCTCGCAGGCGCGGTACTGGTTGGTGAACAGCGTCTCGCCCCCCTGCGCGGGGATGGTGACGGCGCGCAGCGCGGTGTAGGCAGGGGGGTGGCGCACGTAGCTGGTGTCGACGTGGAAGCTGCTGCGCGGTGCCGTCGTGCGCCCGACGTTGCTGACGATGTTCAGATCCGGGTGGCTGGGCACGGCCGCCTCGCCCTTGGTGAAGGTGAGCTCGCCGAAGCTCTTCAGGAACCCGACAAACGCCGTATCGTCGATCCCCTGGCCGGGCAGCACGAGGACGCCGCGGTCAGCGAGGAGATCGCGCAGCCGCGCGACCATCTCGGGGGCAAGGTCGGCGACGGTGAGGTCGGTGACCTCGGCGCCGATGGGATCCAGGACCGTGTGCTTCACGATGCGCTCCTTGAAGGTGAAGGTGAAGGCGAGGTAGATAACTGAGCGGCGAGAGCGGCCTGCACCGCGATCGCGAACAGCTCGTCGGTGGCGATGCCGGCGGCGTCGGCCATCATCGAGATGACGCTTTGGCGCGCGAACGAGCAGTACAGCCCGGCCTCGAGGAACCACGGGCGCCCGTCTGGATCCACCCGGAAGTCAAACAGGCTGTAGTGACGGCACCCGAGCGCGCGGTGGCAGCGGCGGGCGGCCTCCCACACGACCTCGGTGATCGGGTCGGCCTCGTCGACGATCCACGCCCGGGTGCGTTGCTTGGCGACGAGCGCCAGCTCGCCGTCCTCGGCCCGCCGGATCTTGTCCTGGTAGTCGCGAATCGGCTTGACCTGAGCGTCGACGGAGTACTCCTCCAGCGGCAGGCCCACCAGCTCCCCCTCCCGGACGACGATCCCGCAGCGGACCTCGCGGCCGAGCTCGATGTAGCGCTCCACGAGCGCCGACTCCGAGTGCGTACAGGCCTCCGCGACCGCCGGAGCGAGCTCGGCGCGATGCCGTACGAGGGCGACGCCGAGGGAGTTATCGGCGTCGGCGGGCTTCACGACAACGGGCAGCTCCCCCGCGTACACGACCCCTCCCGCATGCAGCGACTCTCCCGCGAGCCCGACCCCTCCCGCACGCAGCACCTCTCCCGGAGGCACGTCGACGCCCGCGGCGGCCACCACCGCCTTGGCGCGCGGCTTGTGCGCGGCCAGCGCCATCACGTCGGGCGGATTGCCGACGTAGGGAATGCCGAGCACGTCGAACAGGGCGCGGTATTGCGTCATACCGGGCAGGCAGAACATCTGCGGCACCATCACGTCCACCCCGAGCGCGTCGACCCGCTCGATCGCCTGCGCCGCGGACACCGCCGGAGCGGCGGCGATCGCCTCCCGGCGCAGATCGGCGGGGAACCGCCACCGCCGGTCGGGGGTGACGTAGGCGAGGTGGACCTCATAGCGATCGGGGTCCTCCGTCGCGCGCAGGCAATCGGAGGCGTATAGCCGCGAGAGATCGCAGAGAAAGTCGCTCACTGCCGAACCGACGAGATGAAGCACGCGCAGGGGCATCGCCTGGTCCTAGTCCCCGCCCGGCTCCACCAGCTTGCCGATGTTGAAGTCGATCCGCAGCCAGTTGCGGCGCCGACGGAGATTGGCGAGCAGCAAGGCCGGGATCTGCGCGTGGTGGACCATGAGGAACGGGAGCGGGTCGTTCCAGGCGAAGATCGCCTCCTTGCCGCGGGCGATGCGCCCGAGCGTCTGCCGCGCTCGCGAGGGGTGGCGCAGCAGACGCCAGAGCTCGTGGTAGAGCCAGTAGGTCGGCCGGCTGGCCCTCCGCGGGGTCAACGTGGCGACGTCAGCGTCGAGGTAGGCGCGGGCGACGTCGGGGTGGTCGTAGAACATGGTGATCGCCGAGTGGGTGCGCGGGTTGCATTCGATCGCGTAGATCCGGCCGTCACCGCCGCGGATGAAGTCAAACGACACCTGGCCGGTCAGCTTCAGGGCGCCGACGAACCGCTTGACCCACGCCTCGATCTCGGGTACGTCGACCATCTCGTAGTTGAGCTGGGAGGCGGACGACTGACAGCAGCAGTGCAACTGCACGCGCCCGTCGCGGACCGTGCTGTGGGTGCAGAACTCCTGGCCGGCGACGAACGCCTGCATGATCCACGGGTTGTCCTCGCTGATCGGCAGCGCGGCGACGAATGCCCGGGTCCGCTCCGGATCGGCTTGGGGCAGGGGGGTGAGGTCGAGCCGGCGGACGGGGTCATAGGCGATGCTCTTGAGGATGTACGGCGAGTCGTGATCGTCGAAGGCGAAATCCAGCACCTGCTCGGGATCGCTGATGCGGTGGGCATCGGGAACCGGGAGATCGAGGTAACGGGCCGCGACCGAGAACGCGTACTTGTCGTCGAGCTTGGTCAGCGTGCCCGGATCGAAGTGCACCACCTCGCAGTACTCGCCGAGCTCGGCCTTGGCGAGCGCATCGTCGCGGGCGGACGCCGGGCTGCAGACCGGCACGTAGACGTCGACAGCCTCCCGGCGGGCGATGTCGACGAGCGCGGCGGCGTAGCCGGGCTCGCCGGCGGCGGGCACCGTGTAGAAGCGATCAACGGCGCGCGAGAACCGGTGCCCGGTCAGCCGGTACTTCTCGGCTTCGACGAGGATCACGCGGTGGCCCGCGCGGTGAAACGCCCGGGCGAGGTGCAGCGCCTTGGTCATCTTGCCGCCGCTGATGAGGATCGTTCGCGGCGCGGAGGCGACCGGCGCAGAGCCCCTGGCATCGGGGCGACCACTCGCGCCGGGCCGCTGACCACGCCGTGGCCCGCCGCCAAGCAGCGCGACGAGCGTGATCGCAAGGTTGAACGGCAGGGCGCAGGTGAGCAGGCCGAGCGTCGCCACCGTCCGGGCCACCATCGGCTCGGGTGTCCCCGGCGCCTGGCCGGGACGCTCCCGCGAGAGGTGGCGCGCGCCAACCGCCATCAGACTCGGCGGATCAGGGTCATGCCGTCGCGCACGGGCAGCAGCACCTGCTCGACGCGCGGGTCGTTGGCCAGCGCCGCGTTGAAGGCGGCGATCGCGGCGCCGTTGGCCGACCTCACGCCGGGGAGGTAGGGCTCCCCCTGCAGCAGGGTGTTGTCGACGCAGATGACGCCGCCGTCGGCGAGCAGGCCGCGGTCGAGCACGGTGTTCACGTACTCGAGGTAGCCGCCCTTGTCGGCGTCGATGAAGACGAAGTCGAAGGTCTCGCCGGCGGTCGCGAGCTGCTCGAGAGTCGCTCCGGCCGGACCGAGCCGCACCTCGATCTTCGTCCCCGCCGACGCCTGGTCGAAGCTGCTTTGCGCGAACGCCGCCACCTCGGGATCGAGCTCGCAGGCGACCACGCGCCCGTTCTCGGGAAGCGCTTCGGCGACGGCCAGCGCCGAGTAGCCGGTGAACATGCCGAGCTCGAGCACGCTCGCCGCCCGGGTCATGCTCACCAGGAACTTCAGCGCCTGTCCCTCGACGTGCCCGGAGAGCATCTCCTGCTCGAGCGTCGTCACTGCTCCCGGGCCGGTGCGCTGATCCCAGTCGTGCGCCCGCGTTCGTCGCGACAGCGCGGCGAGCGCCGGTGACTCCGGGCTCGTGCAGCGGCTCGTGTAGGGCTCGAGTCCGCTCGCCAGCGCGCTCGCCGATCGCAGCTCGGCCAGCAGCCCGGACTCGACTCCGTCGAGGCCCTCTACGCGCGCGCACAGACGCTCGAGCCTTTCGCCGAGAATGCCCATCGGGGTGACAGGTCGTGGGGGAGCGGGCACCGGATCCCTCCTCGGGTCCACTCAGACGCCGGCCGTTGCCGGTGACACGAAGACGTCCTCGCCGTCTCCGCTCCGGGGGTGGCCGAGACAGAGCTGCTTGTGGGCGGACAACGCCCGGTCGAGCTCCGTCGGCGTCGCGTCGTTGACGAAGAAGCAGCCGCCGATCGGGCGCGGCACGGGGGCGCGCAGCAGGCCGTCCCGGGTTTGGATGATCGAATCGGTCGCGGCGCGGAGCAGGTCGTGGGTCAGATACGGGCTGTCGATGGCGAGCCCGAGGCGGCTCATCAGCCCGAGGATGCGATCGCGATCGGCAGCCGTGATGTACCCCCGGCGCTCGGCGAGCGTTGCCGAGAGCGCCATGTCGACGTTGACCGCGTGGCCATGCAGCATGGGGGCCTCGGGGGCGAGCTCGAGCGTCGGGCTCCACGTGTGGCCGTACGCGATGACGCGATCGAGGTCGAGCTCGTGGAGGTTGGGCACCTCGAGGTCGAGCATGGACCGGATCGCCTCGTGGGTCACCTCGTGCGAGATCTCCCGCAGCGAGCCGGTTTCGTCGTCCTGGCCGAAACGAGTGGCCAAGAGCTCCTCGCCGTGCTCGTGCAGGAGATCGAACACGCGGCGGTTGCCGACGACGCCGATCTTCACCAGCTCCGCCATGCCGTTGCGCACCTGAGCGGTTGGCAGCGTGCTGAGGAAAGAGAAGTCGAGGATGACCGTGCGTGATGCGTGATAGGCGCCGAGCCGGTTCTTGAGATGACGGTGGTTGACGGCGACCTTGATCGCGACGCTCGCGTCGATGAGTCCGATCAGGGTGGTAGGCACGCGGATGTAGTTGGTGCGCCGGCGGTAGGAGGCGCAGGCGAAGCCGGCGACGTCGGTCGTCAGGCCGCCGCCGACGACGAGGACGGGCTCCTTACGGATGAGGCCGAACTCCCCGAACGCATCGACGATCTGCTCGAGGGTGGCCAGGCTCTTGTCCGTTTCGGCGATCCGCACCGGGACCTTCGTGAGCGCGAGGTGGTGGTGGCGGAAGTATTCGTCGATCTGCTCGCCGTAGAGCTCGTCGACGACCTCGTCGACCACCATCAGGCAACGGCCGAAGCGACGGAAGCGCTCGGCGATCTCGGTGTGTTCGGTGGCAAAGGCGCCGTGGACGTAGAGCAGGTCGAACTGGATCCGCTCGTACCCCTCCACGCGAAAGGCGGTCTCGGTCGCCTCGTAGGTAGCCTGGATATCGCTCATGAAGTTCTCCTTCGGCCTCGGCGAGGCCGCTGGGCACCGCTCGCGGCCGGTCCGGCCCGCGGATCGGGGACGCAGCCGGGGCGGGCGGGCCGGTGCAGCCGGACGGATCTACTGGTCGGACATCTAGCGGGTCAATTGTGTAATACTAATATCGGTAGATGTTGTCCGCGCGCGTGGAGTGCTCGAACAGAAACGCGACAGCCTCCTGCGACTGCTCGGCGGTCATACCGCTGATCGCCGCGCAGCGGGTCGGCGTCGACATGTAGAGGGCGGTGCGGGCGGAGAGCGGATGACGGGCGAACACCGGGTGCTCGGCTGCGGTCTCGTCGTCATCGTCGAGCGCCAGGCCCGTCACCACATGGGTGATGGTGCGTCCCTTGAGGTCGGCGGGCACCGCGCCGGGGAGCGTCTCGCAGGCGCGGTACTGGTTGGTGAACAGCGTCTCGCCCCCCTGCGCGGGGATGGTGACGGCGCGCAGCGCGGTGTAAGCAGGGGGGTGGCGCACGTAGCTGGTGTCGACGTGGAAGCTGCTGCGCGGTGCCGTCGTGCGCCCGGCGTTGCTGACGATGTTCAGATCCGGGTGGCTGGGCACGGCCGCCTCGCCCTTGGTGAAGGTGAGCTCGCCGAAGCTCTTCAGGAACCCGACAAACGCCGTATCGTCGATCGCCTGGCCAGGCAGCACGAGGACGCCGCGGTCAGCGAGCAGATCGCGCACCCGCGCGACCATCTCGGGGGCAAGGTCGGCGACGGTGAGGTCGGTGACCTCGGCGCCGATGGGATCCAGGACCGTGTGCTTCACGATGCGCTCCTTGAAGGTGAAGGTGAAGGTGAAGGTGAAGGTGAAGGTGAAGGCGAGGTAGATAACTGAGCGGCGATAGCGGCCTCCACCGCGATCGCGAACAGCTCGTCGGTGGCGATGCCCCGGCGTCGGCCATCTTCGAGATGACGCTTTGGCGCGCGAACGAGCAGTACAGCCCGCCCTCGAGGAACCACGGGCGCCCGTCTGGATGCTCCCGGAAGTCAAACAGGCTGTAGTGACGGCACCCGAGCGCGCGGTGGCAGCTGCGGGCGGCCTCCGCCACGACCTCGGTGATCGTGTCGGCCTCGGCGACGATCCACGCCCGGTGCGTTGCTTGGCGACGAGCGCCACCTTGACGTCCTGTCTCGCCGGACCTTGTCCTGGATCGTCTCGAATCGACTTGCCGGAGCATGAGGCGCGATCTCCTCCGGTTGCAGGCTCTTCTGAAGATCCCCTCCCGGACTTCGATCCCGATGCGACCTCGCCCGCGCTCGACCTGGTCTCCACGGGCGCCGCTCCGAGGCGTACAGGCGTCCGCGACCGCCGGAGCGAGCTCGGCGCGATGTCGTACGAGGGCGACGCCGAGGGAGTTATCGGCGTCGGCGGGCTTCACGACAACGGGCAGCTCTCCCGCGTACACGACCCCTCCCGCACGCAGCACCTCTCCCGCACGCAGCACCTCTCCCGCACGCAGCACCTCTCCCGCACGCAGCACCTCTCCCGCACGCAGCACCTCTCCCGCACGCAGCACCTCTCCCGCACGCAGCACCTCTCCCGCACGCAGCACCTCTCCCGCACGCAGCACCTCTCCCGCACGCAGCACCTCTCCCGCACGCAGCACCTCTCCCGCACGCAGCACCTCTCCCGCACGCCGCACCTCTCCCGCACGCAGCCCCTCTCCTCGTCACGCAGCACCACTTCCGGAGTCCCGCCGACGGGCGCGGCGGCCACCACCGCCCTGGCGCGCGTTGCGCCATCACGTCGGGCGGATTGCCGACGAGGCTGCCGAGCACGTCGAACAGGGCGCGGTCGAGCATGGATCGGATCGCCTCGTGGCTCATCTCGTAGTTGTACAGGACGTATCGCTTTATGCAACAGCCTGTTTAGTTATACCCGACTGCCGACGCGGCAATCCGGCGCCGCGTCTTCGACCGCGCCCGGCCCGTAGGCGTGGAGGCGAAACCCCGCTTGTTCGTGGCGTCGCCTGGATGGCGAGCACGCTCCCGGCCAGCCATCTCTGGCTGGACATCAGGCGCGACGCGATGCGCTAGCGTCAGCGCGTTGGTGCGGCGCTACCCGATCTGACGGTCGTGCCCTTCCCACTCCCGGTCGCGCAGCTCCTTCTTCTGGACCTTGCCCGTCGAGGTCTTGGGGAGCTCGGCGATCTCAACGGCGGCGGGCCGCATGTAGCCGGGGAGACGCTCCTTCGCGAAGTCCAGGATCTCCTCCTCGGACGCATCGGCGCCATCGACCAGCTCGACGAAGGCCTTCGGCCGCTCACCCCATTTCTCGTCGGGCATGGAAACCACGGCGACCGCTGCCACCGCGGGATGCTCGGAGACCGCCTGCTCGACTTCGATCGTCGGCACGTTCTCGCCTCCGGACACGATGATGTCCTTCTTGCGGTCGCGGAGCTCGATGTAGCCGTCCGGGTGGCGAACCGCTACGTCGCCTGAGTGGTACCAGCCGCCGGCAAGCGCCTCCTCGGTCTGCTCCGGATCGTCGAAATATCCGGTCATCACGTTGTTGCCACGCATCAGCACCTCCCCGAGCGCGTCGCCGTCGGCGGCAACCTCCTCGCCGTCATCGTCCACCACACGGACTGGCTCGGCGATCAGATAGTGAACGCCCTGGCGGCCGAGTAGCTTCGCCTGTTCTTCGACGGGCAGCTCGTCCCAGCCTTCCTGGCGCTCGCAGATCATGTACGGCCCGTACAGCTCGGTGGAGCCGTAGACGTGGACCGGGCGGATCCCGATCTCATTGAGGCGGGCGAACAGCTCGGCTGTCGGAGGCGAGCCCGACACTGTGGTAATGATCTCTCGATCGAGCTCGTGCGCTCGGTCGTGGTCGAGCAACGACGTCTGGACGGTTGGCGCGCCGTTGTAGTGGGTGACGCCCTCGCTGTCGAACAGCTCCCACACGCGCGCGGGATCGACCTTGCGTAGACACACGTGGCGACCGCCGACCGCGGTCACCGCCCACGTGAAGCACCAGCCATTGCAGTGAAACATCGGGAGCGTCCAGAGGTACACGCTGTCCGGCGTCAGCCGCGTCTCGATCACCTCGCCCAACGCGTTGAGATAGGCGCCGCGGTAGTGGTAGACGACGCCCTTGGGGCGCCCCGTCGTCCCGGAGGTGTAGTTGATCGAGATCGCCTCGTTCTCGTCCTTAAGCACCGTCGGCAGCGGGTCCGCGGAGCCCTCAGCGAGGAACGCTTCGTAGGGGTCATCCGACTCACCCGTGTCGTCGATCCTGACCGTCCGCACGCCGCTCGCGCCATCGACGACCTCCTCGTACTGTCGGTCAACGAAGATGAAGCGTGCCCCCGAGTGTTCGAGGATGAACTGAACCTCCTTACGGTTGAGTCGGTAATTGATGGCCACCAGCACGCCACCGGCCGCCGGCACGCCGTAGTGGGCCTCGAGCAACGCCGGAATGTTCGGCGCGATGAACGCAACGCGGTCGCCCTTCTCCAGTCCCGCGCCGCGCAGGGCGGAGGCAAGGCGGCGCACACGCTCACCCATCTCGCGATAGGTGTAGCGCCGCTCCCCGTGAACGACCGCGACCTTGTCCGGATAGACGAACTCGCTGCGCTGCAAGAAGCTCAGCGGATTCAGCTCGCTGCGATGCGCGCCCCGCACGTCAGGATCATCAACGATCTCGGTCATCCATACCTCTCCTCAGGTCGATTCACGCCACATCGGGCTCGATCGCATCGCGCACCACGGCCGGCTCGTCTTGGCGCCCGTCTCACCACCCGGCCCCGAGTGCCCGGTCGCGTTTCCCACCGATTCGGTGTCGACCCGGCCAGCCAGCCGGCGTGGTTGGCACGAATCTCGTGTTCCACCGGCGCCGGAGGAAGCAGCGCCGGGTTGGAGACCAGCGCCTGAGGGTCACCGTCCCGCCTCGAGCGTCGGCGCAGAGGGTGCCTCGTCGGTCTCGTCGGGATCTCGAAGCGGGAAGTGGCACGCCGCTTGGTGGGTCGGTCCAAATCGGCGGAGCAGCGGCTCCCGTTCGGCACACAGGGCCTGCGCGCGCGGGCAGCGCGTCCGGAACCGGCAACCTGACGGAGGGTCGATCGGACTGGGGAGCTCGCCACGGATGCCTGCCTCGCGCTTGGCTCTCTCGGCCACCGGATCGGGCAACGGGATCGTCTTGATCAGCGCACTGGTGTAAGGGTGCGCCGGCCGCAGGTAGATGTCATCGCCTGTCCCGAGCTCGACGATCTTGCCGAGGTACATGACCGCGATTCGATCGGCCAGGTACTTGACGACGGCCAGGTCGTGCGAGATGACGACCGAAGCGCGCTGATGTTCGGACTGCAGGCGCTTCATCAGATTGAGGACCTGTGAGCGGATCGAGACGTCGAGGGCGCTGACCGGTTCGTCGGCGACGATCACTCTGGGCTCGAGCATCAGCACTCGCGCGAGAGCGATCCGCTGGCGCTGGCCGCCCGAGAACTCGTGCGGGTAGCGTTCGAGCGCGTTCTGGGGAAGCCCTACCTCATCGAGCAGCTGACGGATCTTCTGGTCCTGCTCCTTTCTCGATCCGACCTGCTGAATGACCAGCGGCTCGCGCAGGATGGCCTGCACCCGCATCCGCGGGTCCAGCGATGCGTAGGGATCCTGAAACATCATCTGCAGGTCGCGCCGGGCCCGGCGCAAGCCCCTCCCGCGCATCCGAAAGACCTCGCGGCCGTCAAGGGTGATCGTGCCGGAATCCGGCTTCTCCACGCCGACGATCAGCTTTCCCAACGTCGTCTTGCCGCAGCCGGACTCCCCGACCAGTCCCAGCGCCTCGCCGGCATCGACGTGCAGCGAGACATCGGAGACGGCCTTCACCGAGTTCACTTTTCGCTGGAGGATGGAGCCCGCGGTCACCGGGTACTCGCGCACGGCGTCGGCGATCTGCAGGAGATGGCCATTGCTGCCAGCTGCGGCGGCCACCTCGGACGTACCCCGCACGGACACCTTCGCGAGCCGCACGGGACCATCGACCGGATGCCAGCAGGCGAACCGGTGGTCGGGACTGGCGCCGGTGAGCGGTGGCTCGTGCGCGAGGCACTGTTCGGTGGCGCGTGGGCAGCGCGGGGCAAAGCGGCAACCCGTGGGAGGGGCAGTCAGGTCGGGGGGCAGGCCCCGGATGCTGACCAGCGCCTCGCGGTTGTCCTGATCGAGCTTGGGGATGGAGCCGAGCAGCGCCTGGGTGTAGGGATGGCGCATACCGGCGAAGATCTCGTCGGTCGCGGCCGTCTCGACGATCCGGCCCGCATACATGACGCTGATCCGCGCGGTCCGACCGGCGACAACGCCCATGTCGTGGGTCACCAGGAGCGTCGCCATGCCGAGTCGCTGCTCCAGGTCATCGAGCAGCGCCAGGATCTGCGCCTGGATCGTCACGTCCAGGGCCGTGGTCGGCTCGTCGGCGAGCAGGACCTTCGGTTCGCAGGCGAGCGCCACGGCGATCATCACCCGCTGGCGCAGGCCGCCGGAGAGCTGGTGGGGGTATTGCTCCAGACGCTCCGCCGGCCGCGGTAGGCCGACCAGCTCCAGCACCTCCAGCGCGCGGTCCCGCGCCTCCTTGCGCGACGCGCCGCGGTGCAGCCGCACCGGCTCGGCCACCTGCTCGCCGATCTTCTTGGTCGGATTGAG
This sequence comes from uncultured Actinomycetota bacterium, assembly GCA_963830395.1. Classification (GTDB taxonomy): domain Bacteria; phylum Actinomycetota; class Thermoleophilia; order Solirubrobacterales; family Solirubrobacteraceae; genus Palsa-465. The sequence goes on along the minus strand of CAWHMI010000017.1, from coordinate 42,313 downwards.
GGAGGACTGGGAGTCCTGGAAGATCATCGCGACGTCGTTGCCCCGCAGCTTGCGCAGCTCGGCATCCGGCAGCCCGACCAGCTCACGCTCTCCGAGCTTGACCGAGCCCCCGACGATCTCCCCGCCGCTCGGGAGCAGGCCGAGGATCGACAGGCTCAGCATCGACTTCCCGCAGCCCGACTCGCCGACGAGACCGAGCGTCTCGCCGGGGGCGATCGCGATCCCGACGTTCTCGACGGCCTGAACGGTCGAACGGCTCAGCTTGATGTGCGTGCTGAGGTCCGTCACCGTCAGCGCGGGATGTCCGTTGTCTGCCGGCGCCGCCACTAGCGTCGCCTCAGTCGCACGTCGAGCGCGTCCCTGAGCCCATCGCCGACCAGGTTGCAGGCCATGACGACGGCCACCAGGCAGAAGCCGACCGGATAGACCAGCCACCACTGGCCGTTTGAGATGTTCGTGTCGGCGTTGCCCAGCATGTCGCCCCATGACGCCGCCGGGTACTGGAGGCCGAAGCCGAGAAAGCCGAGGAAGGCGAGGGCGAGGATGGAGTCGGCGATCAGGAACGTGAGGTTGACGATCACCACCGAGAGGGCGTTGGGGATCAGGTGCTTGTAGACGAGGCGCGAGCGGCGGCTGCCCATGACGCGCGCCGCCCACACGAAATCCCGCTCGCGCAGGGTCAGGACCTCGCCGCGCATCAGCCGGGCCGGCACCAACCACGAGAAGAAGCCGAGCAGCAGGCTCTCCTCGAGGACGGTGGCGCTGAACTTGGTGGCGAGGACGAGCACGATGAACAGGAACGGGATCGAGTAGACGATGTCGACGAAGCGCATCATGACCCCGTCGATCAGGCGGCCGGAGAGACCGGAGATCGCGCCGTAGAGGGTCCCGATCACGATCGAGATCGCGGCGGCGAAGAACCCTATCTCGATCGCGGTCTGACCACCGGCCATGATCCGGCCGAGCTCGTCGAACCCGTGCTCGTCGGTTCCGAGCAGCCCCGCGTGGCCGCCGAGCGGAAGGGGGGCACCCGGGGCAAGTCCGGAGTTCAGCGGCTGGGTGAGCGACTGGTTGGTGTGATAGACGAGCGGCCCGGCGAAGCAGAGGAGAACGAAGAAGACGAGGATCACGACGCCGAGCACCGCGACCCGGTTGCTCGCGAACTCGCGCACCGCCAGCCTCCAGCCGCTGGCGATCGCCTGGACCTCGCCGCCCTCGGCGACGGTCGAGAGCAGGTCCGGATGGCTGAGGGGGGCCTCGCCCTCGCCGAACGGCGTCACCCTGCCCTCGGTCATATCCGAACCCTCGGGTCGGCGACGGTCACCGCGATGTCGGCCGCCAGGTTGCCGAGGACGGTGAGGATGCCGCCGAGGATCGTGTACGCGAGCAGGATCGGGTAGTCGCCGCTCTGCAGCGCGTTGAAGAACAGCAGTCCGAGGCCCTGGATGTTGAACAGCACCTCGACGAGCAGGTTGCCGGCGAGGAGGTCAGGGATCGAGAGGCCGACGAGGGTGATCATCGGCAGACAGGCGTTGCGCAGCAGGTGGCGGTAGAGCACCGCCCGGCGGGACAGACCCTTGGCGCGCGCCAGGCGGATGTAGTCCTGGGCCAGGTTGTCGAGCGCGGAGGAGCGCATGTACCGGCTGAACGACGCGATGTTGACCGCGGTCAGCGTGGCGATCGGGAGCACGTAGTCACGCGGGTGAGCGATCGCCTGCGCCGTCGACGTCTGCGAGGAGGGGACGAGCGGCGGGAAGATGTTCAGGTGCAGTGCGAACACGTCGATGAGGATGACGCCGAGAAAGAAGGGCGGCATCGCGTAGAGCACGAAGGTCAGGGTCGTCAGGGTGTAGTCGCCGATGCTGTTGCGCCTCACCGCCTGGGCGATCCCGACCGGGATGGCGATCAGCAGCGACAGCACCAGCGCGGATCCCGACAGGTAGATACTGCGGCCGGCGTCTTCCTTGAACAGCTGCGCGACGCTCTGTCCCTGCTTGTAGGAGTACCCGAAGTTGAGCCGAGCGAGGTGGCCGAGGTAGGTCAGGAACTGCGCGACGAGCGGCCGGTCATAGCCGTGCTGCTGGTTCCAGGCGGCGATCTGGGCGGGCTTGGCGCCGCGGCCGAGGACCTGATGGACCGGGCTGCCCGCGATCAGATGAAGGAGCTCGAAGGTGATCGCCGCGATCCCGACGGTGATCAGGATCGCGATCAGGATCCGGCGGATTATGTATCCGAGCATCGCTGCGGGTGCCGGTGAGCCTCGGCGGAGCGCCCTATTTCTTGTTGACCCACCAGAACTGGGGCCACAGTCCGTACTGGGTCAGGCTGAGGTACGAGGCAGGGGGTCCCCCGACCCGGTTGGACACGGCCCAGATGAAGTCGTAGTTGGGGAGGAACAGCGCCGGCAGTGCCGTGGTCTCGTACGACGCCTCCTTGGTCACGGCGCTCGGGTCAGACCCGAACACCGAGGCGTGGATCAGCTGGTCCATCTTCGGGTCGGCGTACGCACCGCTGTTGAACGAGCCGCCGGTGTTGAAGATCGAGTTCTGGGTGGGGTAGGGGCTGTCGGTGTAGCCGCTGAAGTTCTCCACGGCCCAATCGTTGGTGTACTTCGCCACTGACGGATCGGCGTCGTTGTAGTTGCTGGAGATGAAGTTGAAGGTCTTCTGGGAGAGCTGGATGTTGATTCCCGCTGCCTGCTTGGCCTCGGAGGTGACGGCTTCGTCGGTGAGTGGCACGAACGGACCCGCCGCCGCCGTCTGGGTGGCCCACGGGAAGGAGATCGGCGTCCCCTTGGGGATGCCGGCGCCGCACTCGTCAGCCGCGGCACCCGGGGCGGCACAGGTCGTCTGGCCGTTGGGAACCACGTGCCAGCCGTGGGCCTTGAGGATCGAGACCGCCTTGGCCGGGTTGTAGGGATACGGCGGATTGACCGCGTTGGCCGGCGTGTACTGCGTCTTCGGAACCGACGGGATCGGACCGTAGGCGAGTCCGGCGGCGCCGTGATAGATCCCCTGGATGATCGCCGGCTCGTCGACGAGCATCGCCATCACCTGGCGGAAGTAGAGCTGCGAGATGATCTTGTCGAAGTGGTGGACGGTGTTCTTGAAGTTCCAGATCACCCCCGCCCAGCCGAAGTCAGGCAGCCCGAACACGCTGTAGCCCTGGGATTTGAGTGCCGAGACGGAGGACAGCTGCGAGAAGTCGATCGGCCCGACGTCGAGACTGCCACTCCGCATCGCGTTGAGCAGCGGGGTGATCCCGGTGTAGGTGACACCTTGGACCGAGCTCAGGTGAGGCTTCGGGGTGCCGCCGAAGTTCGGGTTCGCCTTCATCGTCCACGACGCGGTGACCGGGCTGAAACTGGTCAGCGAGAACGCCCCGTCGGCGATCTTCCACAGTGGATTGCTGGCGAACGTCCCGACCTGGCCTCCGGCCTTGCCGAGGTAGTTGTAGATCTTCTTGGCGTTGGCCGGCACGGTCCAGTTCAGATGCGGCCCGCCCGCCGAGGCCACGTTCCAGTCGCGGCTCGGCAGTGGATACAGGTTGAGCGCCAGCTGATCGTTGAGGAAGAAGCCTGGGTTGAACGCGTGCTTGAGGTGCATGACCACGGTGTACGGACCCCGGGCGCTGATGCTGGCCAGGCTCTGGGGGAAGTAGCCGGGCGTGAACGAGGCCCAGTTGGCCGCGCTCTCCTGCACCGCCTGGCGGATGAGCGCGACGTCGAACAGCAGGTCCTGGGCGTCGACGGGCTTGCCGTCAGTCCACTTGTAGCCTTGGTTGAGCTGGATGGTGACCGTCTTGTTGCCGTCGCTGAACACGGGCTTCTGTCCCACGCTCTGCTGGTAATCGATCCCGGGCGAGCTGCCGTAGGCGAAGTTGTTGTAGAGCGGCAGGTACATGACCTGCTGCCAGTTGTAGTTGTAGGCGTTCGCGTTGCCTGACGGGACGATGGGGAAGATGTAGTTCGGTGTCTGCCCGTTGAGCTGGCCGTAGGTGACCGTGCCTCCCTGCGTCGGGGTGCCCTCCGCGGGCAGCTTGCCGAACAGCCCGGGCTGGCTCAGTGTCCCGGCGACGACTTTGCCGTTTGCGCTGCCGCTGGAGCCGCCGCTCGAGCCGCCGCAGGCGCTCAGCGTGAGCACGGCCGCGACGAGGAGCGCACCGGCGCTCACGAACCGGCGCCCGCGGCGAGGGAGACTCCGGTCGGTGGAGGTGGTTCGCCAGTCCCTGGCGGAGGCGGCACGACGTCGACGATCCATTTCAACCCTCGTTCCCCGGGAGTGCAAGGCTGCGCAATCTAAGAGCGGCGGCGCGGTGGTGTCAAGCCACAACCGGCGACGTTCGCGTCGGCTAGCCGGCCCGCGCACCGGATTCCCTCCGCGCCAGCAGCGAGCGACAAACCTCGACGTGAAACCGGGTCGCGTAGCCCAGGTCATCGACGTGGATGCGCTCGTCGTGAGCATGAACGCCGCCGGCCGCCACGTCGTACGGTGTCCGGCGCATCGGCCAGAACCCGTACGCGACCGACCCGAACGCCGCTCTCAGGTAGTGCGAGTCGGTGAAGCCGTTGCAGATCGTCGGCAGCACGATCGCGTCTGGATCGTGGTCGGTCACGAACGCCACGCACGCCCGCCACAGTGGCGTGTCGATGTCGGAGATCGTCCCGCCGGTCAGCGGGTAGACGACGTCGAGCTCATACGGGAGGTCGTCGCCGAGGGCCTCGGCGAGCTCGGCGCGCAGCTCGGCTTCGCTGGTCCCGGGCAGGACGCGGCAGTCACAGTCGACGCTGGCTCGTCCCGGAAGCACGTTGGGGGCATCGGCGCCGCGCAGTTGGGTCGGCGCGATAGTGGTACTGAACAGCGGTCCCACGAGCTCGCGAAGCGCCGGATGGAGTGCCACCGCCCGCGCGATCGCGTCGTCCGGGTCAGCGCCGACCGGACCCACGAGCTGCTCCAGCAGCTTCTCGGTGGGGGGCATCACCCGGCGCCGGGGTCGGTATGCGGCGAGCCGGAGGATGAGCTCGGCCAGGATCGGCACGGCGTGCGGGACGTCGTAGGGAATCGACGAGTGACCGGCGGTCCCCAGTGCGGTGACCCGCACCGTCGCCGCCGCCTTCTCACCGACGTTGACCGTCACGACCGTGCGCCCGTCGGCGAGTTCGAGCCGTTCGGCGGCCCCCTCGTTGAGCACGTAGTTGGTGCCGAGGTCAGGACGCTCCGCCGCCAGCCATGGCATCCCGACCTGCTCGGCGCCGTTCTCCTCGTCGGCGACCGCCAGGAACACCAGGTCGCCATCCAGCGTGACGCCCGAGCGGGCGATCTCCGCGAACGCGACCGCCCGCGTGGCGACCTCGTTCTTCATATCGCAGGCGCCCCGTCCCCACACGTAGCCCTCGTCGTCGCACACCCCGGCGAACGGCGGTTGGCGCCACTCGCCGGCATCGGCGGGAACCACGTCCGTGTGGCCGAGCAGCATCAGCGACGGTCCATCGCCACGTCCGGCAAGCCGGGCGACGAGGTTGGCGCGTCCCGGGTCCCGCGCCACGAGCTCGGATTCGATCCCGTTGTCGGCGAGGTAGGCGGCGAGCAGCTCGGCCGCCGGCGTCTCGTTCCCCGGTGGGTTCGACGTGTCGATGCGCAGCAGAGCCCGGAGGAGGTCGGTGGCCTCGGCTCTGAGGGCGTCATGCTTCATCACGCCGTCGCACATCAAGGCCACGGGACAGAGTTCCTACCGAGCACTTCCATCTATCGAAACTTGCTTCTGCATATCGACAGCGAGTACTGTAGGCGTCGCGGGAGCATTCGTCAATCCGCCACACGTCCCGGGACCTCGACGCCTGCGAACCGCGACCAGCATGGCTGCGACCAGGCGAGTGCGCCCCGGCGCCGCCCGGTTTGCACTTCGGGTGCCCGCGGGTACGACTGAGAGCGCCACCGCGTACCGCTCTGAGGGGAGGGTCGATGTTCAAGCGCCGGATCGCACCCGGGGGACTTGCTGGTATCTGTGCCGTTCTGGTGCTGGCCGTCGGCACGGCAGCGGCGACCGCTCAGACGCACGCCGCGTCCACCGCGCCAGCCGCCTCGAGCCCGGGCGCGTACAGGCAGGCGCCGGGCGGCCCGGGAGCGACCTCGTACCTCGATGAGGCTCGCAAGGACTGCTTCGGTACGGCGCGCAACACGACGTCGAAGGTGTGGTTCACGGTGGCCGACGGGGTCCTGTCGGACGTGTTCAGCCCGTCGATCGAGAACACGAACGTCAGCACCGTGCAGTACATCGTCACCGACGGGCGGACGTTCGCCGATCTGCAGCAGCGGGACATGACGTACTCGGTCAGGTCGCTGGATCGCAGCGGGATGGTGTGCCAGGTGACGAGTACCGACGCCGCCCACGGGTTCCGGCTCGTCAGCGACTACATCACCGACTCGGCCCGAGACAGCGCGGTGGTGCACACTACGCTTCAGCCGGTCGGCGATGCTCGACGCTCGTTCTCACGACTCAAGGTCTACGTCCGCTACGACGCGACCATCGACAACACCGGAGGTGGCGGCTCGACGAACGGCGGCGCCAACGACGCCACCGTCGATCCCGCCACGACCGCGCTGGTCTCCTCGGACACCAACACCCCCACCGGCCCGTTTGCGGCGCAGGTGGTGGGCGCGCTTGTCGCCAACCGGCCGTTCCACGCCGAATCCAGCGGCTTTGTCGGCACCCCCAGCGATGGGCTCAGCCAACTCGACACGTACCACCGGCTGGTCAGCAGGTATCGCTCGGCGCAGGACGGCAACGTCGAGCAGACGGCGCTGATCGACGCCCGGCCCGGCCGGCCGTTCACGGTCGCGCTGGGGTTCGCGCCCAACCCGCGGGCCGCGATCGACACCGCGGTTGCCAGCGCGACCACGCCGTTTGACCAGAGCCTGGCGAGCTATGAGGCGGGCTGGAGTCGCTATGACGCGGCCCGCACCCCGCCGCCCCGCCACCTGGCCGGGTTCTCTCCGGCGCAGACCGCCGCGATGCAGCGCACCTACTGGGTGTCTGTCAACACGATCAAGGCCGCCGAGGACAAGACGTACGCCGGCGCGTTCGTGGCGTCGCCGACCGATCCATGGGGGCAGTCGGTACCGGCGAGCACGACCCACGCCGGCTGGACGTACCGCGAGGTGTTCGCCCGCGACAGCTATGAGACCTTCACCGGGCTGCTCGCCGACGGGGACCGCGCCAGCGCGAACGCCATGGTGCAGTACCTGTTCGACCGCGTCCAGCAACCCGACGGCAGCTTCCCGCGCGACTCCGAGCTCGACGGTTCCGTCGCCCCCGACACGTTCGGGCTCTCGGAGATCGACGAGGACGCCTACCCGCTGCTGATGGCGTGGGAGGCGGGGCTCGCCGGCAACGTGTCCTTCTACCGGCAGCACATCCGTCCCGCGGCCGATTTCATCGTCGACCACGGCCCGAACTACGGCGTGGAGCGGTGGGAGGAGCATCCCGGCTACTCGCCGTCGACCCTCGCCGCCGAGATCGCCGGGCTGGTGGCGGCGAGCCACCTGGCCGCCGCGGCCGGCGACGCAGGACGGGCCCACCTGTACCTCGCGACCGCCGATTACTACCAGCGCAACGTCAAGAAGTGGACGGTGACGACGACCGGCCCGTACGCGCCGCGGTACTTCATCCGCCTGTCGCCGACGGGCGATCCGAACGCCGCCGAGACCTACCCCCTCGGCAACGGGAGCATCGCGAGCGTCGACCAGCGCCAGGTGATCGACGCCGGATTCCTGGAGCTGACGCGGCTGGGCGAGCTTCCGGCCACCGACCCTGACGTCCAGGCGTCGCTGGGCGTGGTCGACTCGGTCCTGGAGCGCCCGACCGCCTCCGGTCCGGGATGGCATCGCTATGGAATCAAGGCAACCGGGAGCACGGACGGTTACGGCGACTGCTATGTGCCGGATCCGACCAACTGCTCGCCGACCGGCGCGCCCTGGTTCCCCAAGGCCGTCGGCTCCGGTCATCTATGGCCGCTGCTCGACGGCGAACGCGCCGAGCAGGACCTCCAGACCGGCGACACCGCTGACAGCGCCGGCCTGGCGGTGACCCTGCAGCGCATGACCTGGGGCCTCGGGTATGTGCCCGAGCAGGTGTGGGAGGACCCGAACGTGCCCGCGTCACCGTTCGGCAGCGATCCGACGACCGCCTCGATCGGGTTCACCAACGGCCAGGCGGCCGGCTCGGCCGCGCCGCTGATCTGGGGACAGGCGCAATACGTGCGGCTGGTGCGCGATCTTCAGACCGGCAGCCTGCTCGACCAGCCGGCGATCACCCGCGCCCGGTACCTGCGCACCGGCCCCCCCGGCGTGCTCCCGGTGACGATCAGCTCCCCGGCGTCCGGCGCGACTGTCACCGGCTCCACGACGACCGTCACCGGGACGACGAGTCCGGGGGCTGCGGTCACCGTCGCGGCGGGCCAACCGGGCTCCAGCAAAAACGCCACCGCCGTCGTCACGACCGTCGCCGACGAGGCCGGCACTTTCCATGCCACGGTCCCCACGCCCAGCGGCACGACCGTGATCACCGCGACCGCCACGACCGGAGGCCATGCCACCGGCTGGGCCCAGGTGACCGTCTCCGCTCCCTAGCCTCAGCCGACGGCCGGCACCGCCACGCACGGGTTCGCGGGATCTACGCAGAGATCCCCATCGCGTGCGCAATGAACGCCTGGACCTCGGCCTCATAGCGCAGCCGGGCGCGCCGGCCCGATGGCCCGGAGTGAGCTCCGACGCCAAGCTGCGCGCGAAACCGGAGGTCTGACCCCGCGGTGTCTGTCGCCCGGAGCCTCGCCACCCACTTGGCCGGCTCGTGGATCGACACCCTCGGATCGTGCACGGCACCGGTCACCAGCAGCGCCGGCCGGCGGCCGGCCGGCGGGTTGTCGTAGGGGGAGTAGGAGCGCATGCAGGCGTAGTCCTCGGGATCTCGCGGGTCTCCCCACTCGTCCCATTCGTTGACGGTCAGCGGGATGGACGCATCGAGCATGGTGGTCACGCAGTCGACGAACGGCACCTCGGCGACCACCGCGCGCCACCGATCTGGCCGCATCGAGAACACCGCGCCCTGGAGCAGCCCGCCGGCGGACCCCCCGCGGGAGACGATCCGGTTGCCGTCCACCAGGGGCGCCCCGGAGCTGCCGGCCAGCCAGTCGGCGACCGCGAGATAGTCGGTGAACGTGGTCGGCTTGGCCCGCAGCCGGCCCTGCTGCCACCACTGGCGCCCGCATTCGCCGCCACCGCGGATGTGGGCGATCGCGTAGACGACGCCGCGATCGAGTAGCGAGGGCAGGCTACGGTCGAACTCGGGATCGAGGCTGACCTCATAGGCGCCGTAGCCGTAGAGCAGGCAGGGGGCGCTGCCGTCCAGCGCGACGCCGACCCGGCGGGCCAGCGTCACCGGAATGGATGTGCCGTCCGCTCCTGGTGCCTCGACGTGCTCGGTCACGTACCGGTCCGAGTCGTAGCCCGGGACCTCCATCCGCTTGAGTAGATGCCGCGTCCCGGTGTCCAGGTCGAGTTGATAGAAGGCGGGCGGCTCGATCAGGGACTCCTCGGCGATGATGACCGAGCCGCGGTCATAGTCCTCGGCGTGCTCCACCCGGATCGAGCCGGCGCGGGCGTCGGGCAGGACCTCGCGGACGTCGCCGCCGTCGTGATCGGTGATCGCCAGCAGCGGCCGGCCGTGCCGACGCAGTGTCAACACCAGGTGGTCAGCCAAAACGTCACAGCGCACCAGCCGGGTGTCGGCCCGGGCCGGCGCCACGGCGGGGCATTTGACCGGCTGCCAGCCGGCGCGGGCCGGCGCGCCCAGCGCCACTCGCATCAGCGTGAACTCGGCCGCCTCGGCATCGGTGACCAGGTAGGCGGTGCCGGGGCCATCCGCGGCGCGCGCGTGATCGACCCGGTACTCGGTGCCGCGGCGCCGGGGGTCGATGAGCACCGGATCATCCAGCGGGCGGTTCAGCGCGATCGCCCGGACCTCCGTGGTATCTCGGGACTCGGCGGTGATGATCGCCAGCCCGCCGCTGCGCGAGCGGTGCAGGGTCAGCTCGAACCGCTGGTCCGGCTCCTCGTGCACCAGCGCATCGGCGCCGGCCGGCGTGCCCACCTGGTGTCGCCATACCTGGTAGGGCCGGTTCAGTTCGTCAGGCACCAGGTAGAACAGGTACTGAGAATCGGCGGACCAGGCCACGCCGGGGTAGCTGCGGGCGATGACCTCCGGCATGTCCTGGCCGGCGTGCAGGTCTCTGATGCGCAGCGCATAGACCTCCGCTCCGCTGGTGTCGGCGGACCAGGCGAGCAGGCCGCCGTCGGGACTGGGCTCGCGGACGCCGATCTCCGCGAAGCCGGTGGCAGCGGCGACGAGGTTCTCATCCAGGAGCACCTGCTCACAGCCGTCTCCGTCCCGGGACCGGAGCAGCTGCAGATTGTCGCTGTCCGGTGGCAGCCTCGTCCGGTATGTGAATCCACCGCGCGGCCAGCTGACCGAGTACTCCGAGCCCTGGGGAGTCCGGCCGACGGCCTCGGCCGCCAGGATGGTGGCCAGTCGGTCCAGGTGCCGGCTGCGAGCGTCGTAGTAGGCGCGCTCGGCGGCGAGATACGCCAGCAGAGCAGGATCGTCAGGGCTGCGCATCCATGCGTAGTCGTCGCTGACGCTCTCGCCGTGCAGCTCGCGCACCGACGGCACGCGGGAAGCGACCGGCGGCGCGGGCGGCGAGGCCGGCGGACCGGCCTCGGTTGCGCCGGTCACGGCATCTCTGTCTCGCCCCATGGGCGCGTCAACCTACTTGACGCACGGGAGCCCAACAAGTGATAGATAACCCTCGTGCTAACACCGGCCGGCGGCCTGCAGCAGCTGTCTGACCCGCCCGGCAGGCAGGCCAGGGGAGGTGTTGCCGTCCCGTCCGGTGACCGTCGTCGCGGCCAACATGCTGTTGAGGACCGCCTCCTCGGTCGCCTCCACGACCGCGGCGAAGAACGGGTCCAGAGCGCGTCCGGTGAGAGCGGCCGGCGGCGCCCCGACCGGAGCGGGCGGCGGGCTGCCGACCGGAGCGGCCGGCGCCCCGAGAGCGTCCACCCTTGGGCCGCGCCGGCCGGTGGCCATCGCCAGGAAGATCTCCCCGCTGCCATGGCTGGCGGTGGAGCCGGTCCGGGCCAGGCCGAGCCCGGCGCGCCGGGCCAGCCGCGCGCACGCGGCCGAGTCCAGCGGAGCGTCGGTGACCACGATGACGATGCACGAGCCCGCCGGCGCGGGATCGGTTCGGGTCGCCGGTTCGCCGCCAACCGGTGGCAGCAGTCGGCCCACGGGCACCCCGTCCACGGTCAGCCGCCGGCGGTCGCCGAAGTTGGAGAGCAGCAGCACCCCCACGGTGTGACCGGATGCGATCAGCCGCGACGCCGTACCAATGCCGCCCTTGAACCCGAGGCAGCTCATCCCGGTCCCGGCGCCCACCGCGCCTTGCGCCGGAGCGGGGCCGCCCGCCGAGTCCCGGGCCGCGGCGAGGGCGGCAGCGACGTCGGCCGCGGTCACCTGCATGCGGCGGGCATCGTTGAGGAAGCTGTCGTCGCATTCCGCCACGATCGGGATGATCACGTCGTCGGACCCGATCCCGGGGTCCTCCGCCATCAGCAGCTCACAGGCGGCGTCATACACCCGACCGAGCTGCATGGTCGAGGTCAGGAACACCGGGGTCTCCGCCAGACCCCACTCGCCCGCGGCCAGGAACCCGGTGCACTCCCCGGCGCCGTTGAGGACGGCGCCGCCGGCGGGCACCGGGCGGCGGAACAGGTTGCCGCCCAGGTCGACGACCGTCACCCCGGTCCGGGCAATTCCGCGGCCGTCGGGCGGCGGCGGCTCGTCCCGCCATACGGTGGCGTGGCCCACGCCCACGCCGTCGACATCGACGATCGACCCCGTCGGGCCACTGGGCAGGATGCCGATCACGATCCCCAGGTCAGCCGCGCGTGTCACGCGGTGATCATTATGCATGGGTCGACATGACCGACATGACCGACATGACCGGCGTGACCGGCCTGCCGGTGGTATGGCATCCCGATTGCCTGTTGCACGAGCCCGACGGCGAGGTCTGGCTCGGCGTGTGGGAGGCCGGCACCGAGGTCCCGGAACGCGCCGCCGTGCTGCTGCAGGCTCTCAGATCGGCAGGTGCGGCGATAACACCGGCGACCGGGCACGACGACAGCGTCATCCTGGCGGTTCATGACGCGGCACTCGTTGATCATCTGGCCACCGTCTGGGACGACTGGGAGGCAGCCGGCTATCCGTCCGATCACGGCCGCCGCCGGGTCGTGCCCTACATCTTTCCGACCGCCGGGCTGCTGTCCGGGCTGCCGATGCAATCGCCGGCCGCCATCCATGGGCGGATCGGGAGGTTCTGCTACGACACGATGACCCTGATCGGCCCCGGCACCTGGAGGGCGGTTAGGGCAGCCACCGACGCCGCCCTGAGCGCGGCCGACCTGGTCGCCGGAGGGGCGCCGGCGGCCTATGCGCTCTGCCGCCCGCCCGGCCATCACGCCGCCCCGACCGTCCACGGAGGATCGTGCTACCTGAACAACGCGGCGATTGCCGCGCAGGCACTGCGCCAGTTGGGCGCGGAGCGCGTCGCCGTCCTCGATCTGGACGCCCATCACGGCAACGGCACCCAGGCGATCTTCTACGGCCGCGGTGATGTCTATGTCGGCAGCCTGCACGTCGATCCCGGCGCCGGTTGGTTTCCGCACTACGTCGGGTACGCCGGCGAGCGCGGGGCCGGCGACGGATTGGGCGCCAACCGCAACCTGCCGCTGACGCCCGGCACCGGCGACTCCGACTGGCTGACGGCGGTGGACGTGCTCTGCGCCGACGTTCGGGCTGCCGGCGCCGACGCGCTCGTCGTCTCGCTCGGCGTGGATGCCGCGGCGGCCGATCCGGAGAGTCCGCTGCGGGTCAGCGCGGACGGGTATCGACAGGCGGGCGAGCGGGTCGGTGCGCTCGGGCCCTCGGTCGTGATCCAGGAGGGCGGGTACAACCTGGACGCTCTCGGCGGGCTGGTCGTGTCCGCGCTGGGGGGCCTGGCGAGCCGGGTCCCCACCGAATAACGTACGCGCGTGGCCTGGAACAGCGACCCGGTGGTGGTGACCGTCGCCCCGACCGGGGCGGATGTGTTTCGCCGCAACAACCCGAACATTCCCTACACCCCGGCGGAGATCGCGCAGTCAAGCATCGAGGCGGCCCAGGCAGGGGCGACGGTGGTCCACCTGCACGTGCGCGAGGACGACGGAACCCCAAGCGGCCGCCCGGAGCTGTTTCAGGATGTGATGGCGCGGATTCGGGAGGGCAGTGAGCTGATCACGATGGTGTCGACGGGCGGCGCCAACGACATGACGATCGAGCAGCGGACCACCGGCTTGGCGGCTCGGCCCGATCTGTCGGGCGTCGAATCGGGGTCGATGAACTTCGGTGACGAGACGTTCATCACGCCGCCACCGGCCGCCCGCGGGATCATCGAGCGGGCCACGCAGGCGGGGATCGGGCTCGAGGTGGAGGCGTTCGACGTCGGCCACGTGGTCAGCGCGGTGCGGTGGCTCCAGGAAGGAGTGATTCCCGCGCCGATGCGGATCAACCTCGTGTTCGGCGTGCCTGGTGGGATCGATGCCTCGCCCGAGGCGCTCGGCGCAATGCTCCGGCCACTTCCGCCCGAGACCTTCTGGACCGTGACCTGCGTGGGACGCCACCACCCGAGAATGCTCGGACTCGCGCTGCTCTACGGCGCGCCCTGCATCAGAACCGGGCTCGAGGACGCGGTGTACATCAGCCGGGGGGTGCTGGCTCCGTCCAACGCCGCGCTCGTCAGCGCGGCGATCGACCTGGCCCGCGCGCTCGGTCGCGAGGTCGCGACCCAGCAGCAGGCACGGTCGCTGCTCGGGCTCGCATCGCCCGGATGATCTCATTGATCGAGGCGCTCGGCACCAAGCGGGTGCTCGAGCCGGCGGGCGCGCTGCCGCAGGCGGCGCTGCGGCTGGATGCGACGCTGCCGCTGCAGCCCTACGAGATCGAGGTCGACGTCGACACGCTCTGCCTCGATTCGACCAGCTTTCGCCAGCTCGTCGCGGCCAACGCCCCGGAGAAGGTTCCGGAGGCGATCCTGAGCATCGTCGCCACGCGCGGCAAGATGCACAATCCGGTCACGGGATCGGGCGGCATCCTGTCCGGCACTGTCCACGCGATCGGCGACACGTTCCGGGATCCGCCGCCGCTCGGCCTGCGAATCGTGACGCTGGCGTCGTTGACGCTCACCCCGTTGCGACTGGAGACGGTCCGGCACGTCGACCCGGGCAGCCCTCACGTCTCCGTCACCGGCACCGCGTACCTGCCATGGACGGCGCCGTGGACCGCCTATCCGGAGGCCATGCCATTCGAGGCCACGCTGGCGGCGCTCGACGTCTGCAACGCCGCGTCGCAGACGCGCTCGCTGATCGACGAAGACACGCGCAGCGTGCTGGTGTTGGGAGGCGGTCACGCCGGCCTGCTCGCGCTCGCCGCCGCCCGTGACTCGCTCCCGGCCGCGGCCCGTCTGGTCCTGATCGATGCCGACCCGCGCATCTGCCGGCGGGCGCGAGACCTCGACCTGTGCGACGTCGCGGTCTGTGTCGATCTGCGCGACGCGGTCACGGCGCTGCGGTCCTTGGAGGAGGCTGAGCTTCCACGCGCCGACGTGACGGTCGTGGTGGTCAACGCCGCCGATTGCGAGGCCACGGCGATCCTGCTCACCGCCGATCACGGCACGGTGCTGTTCTTCTCGATGGCCACCTCGTTCACCAAGGCCGCGCTCGGTTCGGAATCCATGGCCTCGACGGCGCGGATGCTCGTCGGCTCCGGTTACGCCCCGGATCGGGGTGCCTACGCGCTGGAGCTCGTCGGGCGCGATCAGCGACTGGCGCGCGCGCTCGCCAGCTAGTTGCGGCGCATGATCGCGAACTCCCGATACCGCATCCGGGCTTCACCCCGAGCGGTATCGGCAATCCTCACCTGCTGAGGGCTCGCGATAAAGCACCCCGGCGGCGTCCCCGACCCGGTCGACTGGCCTTAGGAAACCAGCGCGGCGAGATACGCCTCAACCGCTCGTGGATCGCCGCGGTCGTCACGCAGGCCGATGTAGCGGTCCGGACGCACTCCCAGCACCGTCACGTCGCTGACTCCGAGCTGAGCGGCTATCGATTCATCGAGGTGGCCAACCGATAGGCCGTCGGTACGGGTGCAGAAGCCGAGGACCGCGTCCACCGCTGCGCCCGAGCGCTGGTCGAGCTCGGCGACGAGCTCGGCGACCCGGCGCGGGTCCGCGGCCGGGCCGCCGAGGACGATCAACGTGTGGCCCCGTCGGTGGGCGAACTCGTGCAGCGGCCGCGGCTCGCCCTCCACCGGTTCCACGGGGTGCGTATCGGGAAGCAGCGCGCCCGGCGGCGGGCCCGAGCCGGCGGCGCCGGCCACCGCGCGCGACCTCGGATACGAGCGATCCAGCTCCGAGGCGGCTGCCGCTTCGTGGTGCGCGGTGTCTGGATCGGCGACCATCCGGCGGATCTCCGCGTTTCGCGCGGCGCGCTCCCCGGGGTCGGTCATCGCGTGCGCGATTTCGACCTCCGCTCCTGACGAGACGACCCGCTCGGCGACCGGCCGCCGCTCTAGCTCATAGGTGTCGAGCAGACCGGCGCCCGCCTCTCCGCGACAGACCAGGGCGAGCTTCCAGCCGAGGTTGAAGGCATCCTGGAGGCCGGTGTTCATACCGTGGCCCTCCGCCGGGGTGCAGGCGTGGGCCGCATCGCCCGCGAGCAGCACCCGGCCAGACCGGTAGCTCGCAGCAACCCGAGAGTGACAGCGAAACCAGCTCGGGTTCTCGACCCCAGTGAGCCTGACCCCCGGAGCGTAACGCCGCAGCACGTCGCCGGTCTCGGCGACGAGGTCGCTCATTTCGGACGTCGGGCGCAGGTATGCACGCCATCGCCGGCCTGGCAGCGGGGTGATGATCACCGGTGGCTGGTCGAGGTAGGCGAACACGAGCGCATACTCGTCGCTCCATCCCTCGAGAGTCGCGTCGAAGACGACCCAGGGCGCGTGGATGTCGGCGCCGACGAACTCGATCGCGACCGCTTCGCGCACCGCGCTGTGGAACCCGTCGCATCCGACGACCCATTCGACGGAAAGCTCGTGGCGTTCGCCATCGCGCTCCAGTGTCGCGGTCACCTTGTCCGCCTCGGGCGCCAACCCGACCAGTCGGGTGCAGCGAGTGACGGAACCGCCGTTGTCCTGCAGATGCTCGGTGAGCACGGACTCGGTGACCTCTTCAGACAGCCCGAGTTGGAACCCGTAGAGACTGCCACTGAGACCGAGGCTCAGCTCGGCGAGAATCTCGCCGTCGGAGTGAAACCGCGCTCCGCGAGTCCTGACGCCGGCGGCGAGCAGCCGGTCCGCGATCCCGAGTGCTGCGAAGATCTCCAGCGACCGTTCGTGCACGACGGTCGCCCGGTCCCAGCCTTGCGGAGCGTCGAGCGCATCGATGAGGAGGCACCGGACATCGCGTCGCTCCAACTCGGCCGCCAACAGCAGCCCGGTCGGCCCGGCGCCAACCACCAGCACCCGCGGACTCTGGTCGCTCATCTCAGGCAGGCGCCTCCGGCTTGACGTAGAAGGAATTCGAGCTGCGCACGCCGGCTCAGCGAGGGTACGCCGCGGCCACGCCGCCATCGACATTGAGGAGGTTGCCCGTGCTCTTGCCCGAGCGGCGCTCGGAGGCGAAATGCATCACCGCCTGAGCGATGTCCCGGGGGTAGATGCTGGCCTTGAGGGTGTTGCGGTTGCGGTAGAGCTCGTCGAGCTCGTCGGGCGAGACGTCGTAGGCGGAGGCGCGCTCCTGGCGCCACGACGAGTCCCAGATCTTCGAGCCCTGGAGCACGGCGTCGGGATTGACGGTGTTGACGCGGATGCCGTGGGCACCGCCCTCCTCGGCCAGGCAGCGAGCCAGGTGCAGCTCGGCCGCCTTGGCGGAGCTGTAGGCGGCGGCGTTCTTGCCGGCGACAACGGCATTCTTGGAGGCCACGAAGATCAACGCCCCTCCGTTGCCCTGCGCCTTCAGGACGCGGAAGGCTTCGCGCGAGACCAGGAAGTAGCCGGTGCCGAGGATCGAGTGGTTGCGGTTCCATTCCTGAAGCGTCGTGTCCTCGATGGCGGCCGACGAGGCAATCCCGGCGTTGGAGACGACGATGTCCACACCCCCGAAGCGCTCGACCGCCGCGCGAAAGGCGTTAGCCACCGACTCTTCGGATGTGACGTCGCCGGCGACGGCCAGACCGCGGTCGTCGTAGGCGCTCACCACGTCCTGTCCACCCTCCTGATCGAGGTCGAAGGCGACGACGCACGCGTCAGCGGCCGCCAGCTCCTCGATGATCGCTCGTCCGATGCCCCCCGCCCCCCCGGTTACGAGCGCCACCTTGCCCTGGAGCTCTCCCGGCGGGGGAGCCTGCGCCAGCTTGTAGAGCTCGAGCGGCCAGTACTCGATGGCAAAGCTCTCCGCGCCGTCCAGCGACACGAACTCGTCCAGCGCGTGCGCGCCCGCCATGACCTCGATCGCTCGGTGGTAGAGATCGCGGGAGGTCTTGGCGGCCTTGGTGGTCGTGCCGGCCGCCACCAGCCCGAGACCCTGGATGAGGATGATCCGAGCGTCCGGGTCACCCGCAGTGTCCGCTTCGCGCGCGTGCTGCTCGAAGTAGGCGTGATAGTCGGATCGATATGCCGCGGCGCGCTCGCCGATACGCGTGCGCAGCGCCTCCGCGTCGTCAGTTTCCGGGTCGTACGGGATCCACAGGGGGAGGCGCTTGGTGTGGACGAGGTGGTCCGGGCACGGCGCGCCGATGATCACCAGCTGCGCGGCGTCGGCCGACGAGACGAACTCGATCGCGCGCGGCGAGGTGTCGGCGGTGAGCACCTTTGCGCGCTCGCTGGAGACCGCCCCGCGGATGGTGGGCAGCAGCTCGAACAGCGCTGCCGGGTCCTGCCCGGACACGGAGCGCCCGCCGAATCGTGGGCGATCCGCCGTGCGCCGATTGACGAAGTCGACTGCGTGATTGATCACCTCGATCGTCCGGCGGTAGGCGGTCTGCGCGGTGTCGCCCCAGACGATCAGCCCGTGCTTGGCGAGCACGATCAGCTCGAGCCCCGGCTCGTCGCGCACCACTTCGGCCACCTGTTTTGACAGCGTGAAGCCCGGCCGGATGTACGGAACCCAAGCGGCGCCGTCGCCAAAGCACTCGCGCACCAGACGTTCGCCGTTGGCGCTGCCGGCGAGCACGTTGATGGCGTCGGGATGGGTGTGGTGGACGTGGGGCGCGGGCACGAACGCGTGCAGGAGAGTTTCGATCGAGGCGCGCGGCATCGCGGGATCGAGCTGACAGCGCGCCAGGTAGGCCACCATGTCCTCGTCGCTCATCGCCGCGCGCTCCATCAGCGGGAGCACTTCCGGGAGGCGCAGCGCCGTGAATCCCTGCGCCTCCATGGTCGCGAGATCCGAGCCCGAGCCCTTGACCCATATCGTTTCGATCTCACGCCCGGCGTGATCGGCGGTGGTGCCCTTGGCGGACGTGTTTCCTCCGCCGTAGTTCGCCACCGCGCGGTTGGCCCCGAGCAGGTGGGACGCCAGCACGAGCTGCTCCAGCAGCTCATCGGGCACGTCGCGCGACGGCCACAGGTCCGGCGCGGGATCGATGGTGCGGGCTGTGCTCACTCAGATCAGCTCCTTGAAGGACGCTGGCGTTCGCTGGCGATCCTGGCGGCGTAGCCCGACTCCCGCAGGACACCGATCGGATCCGGGTCGGCCCCGAGTGCCTCGCGCGCCGCGGCGCACTGCGCGCGGACATCGGTGTTGAAGGCGTCGAGCAGCACCTCGTGACCCCCGAGCACGTCGCCCTCGTGCTGCGCGGCGCTGAGCGCCGTCCGGTCGACGTGCAGCGACTTGGCGTAGGCCTCCTGGAGGTTGACGATGCTCAGCACCATGGCCTCGACCTTGGGCTCGACGTTATGGCTCTGATCGATGGTCAGCCGCGGCAGCTGATCGGCGCAGGCCAACTCGACGAGGATGAGGAACAGCTCCAACGGGTTGACGGAGCCGACGATCAGGTCGTCGTCGGCGTACTTGCGGTTGTTGAAGTGAAAGCCGCCGAGGCGCTCCTCGTCGATCAGGAGGGCCACGATCTGCTCGATGTTCGTGCCCTGCGGATGATGGCCGAGATCGACCAGCACCTTGGCCCGGTCGCCGAGCCGGAGACAGGTCAGCAGCGCGCTGCCCCAGTCGGCCAGGTCGGTGGCGTAGAACCCGGGCTCGAAGAACTTGTACTCCACCAGCAGCTGCTGGTCGAGCGGAAGCTCGGCGTAGACGCGCTGAAGCGAATCCAGCAGGCGATGCCGTCGCCCGCGCAGATCGTCCTGACCGGCGTAGTTGGTCCCATCGGCAAGCCACAACGACTGCGCCTGGGCGCCGAGCACGCTGGCGATACGAACGCACTCAAGCATCTGCGCGACGGCCTTGTCGCGCACCCGAGCGACCGGATGCGTCAGCGATCCGAGTTTGTAGTCGGGGTCCTGGAAGAGATTGGGATTGACGGCGCCGACGCGAAGTCCGCGGGACTCGATCTGGGCCCGCAGCTCGTCGTAGTCGCTGACCTCGTCCCACGGGAAGTGCAGGGCGACGGCCCCGGCGGTGCCGGTCAATCGGTGCACCTCCGCGGCATCATCGAGCTTGTCGTACACATCGCGCGGGCGGCCCGGCTGGGGGAAGATCCCGAAGCGGGTACCGGAGTCGCCGTAGCCCCAGGACGGCGTCTCGATCACCAGGTCACGGAAGGCGGCGGTCAGGTCAGGCACGGACTGCCTCCTCGCCGGCGGCGGCCTGGAAACGGGCGAACATCCCCTCCGCCTCGCCACGCGGCATCGACGGTTCGTAGGCGGTGGGTCGTGCCGACGCGGCACTCACCGCGCGCATCTCGGCCAGCGAGCCGAGCTCACCGGTCGCCCGAGCCTGGACGAGGAGGTTGCCGAGCGCCGCCGCTTCGGTGGGACCGGCCAGCACCTCACGACCGCACAGGTCGGCCGTGAGCTGACACAGCAACCGGTTGCGGGTGCCGCCCCCGATGACATGGAGCGAGTTGATCGGGCGTCCGCTGGCGGCTTCCAACCGCTCCACCACCGCTCGGTACCGGCAAGCCAGCGACAGGTAGATCGCGCGCACGATCTCACCCCGGCTCATGTCGGAGCGGCCGCAGGCGCAGGCGATTCGCGCCGGCATGTCACCGGGCGCGAGGAACTCGTCGCGATCGGGATCGAACAGCGCAACGTCGTTTGACGCCGCCTGCGCCGCCCCCTGCAGATCCGCCGGATCCGCGGCCCAGACGCGAGCGCAGTCCTGCTCCAGCCACAGCCCCATCACGTTCTTGAGCAGCCGAGTGGTCCCATCCAGACCCCGCTCGTTGGTCAGCTCGGGATCGGTGAACACCGGCTCATCGAGCTCCACCCCGAGCAGCGACCACGTACCGGAGGAGAGGATCGCCGACTGCGGGTCGCGCAGCGGCGTCCCAACGTACGCCGACGCTGTGTCGTGGGAGGCCACCGTGAACACCGGCGCCTGGATCTGGTGATGATCGAGCACCGGGCCGAGCCGAGTCCCGGGTTCGGCCAGCTTGCCGAAGGGAGCAGTCGGCAATCCCAGACGCTCGATCAGCTCCCAAGACCAGCCGCCCGTGCGCGCGTCCAGAAGGCCAGTGGTCGACGCGTTGGTGCGCTCGTTGACCAGCTCCCCGCTCAGCCAATAGGTGAGCAGATCGGGGATGAGGGCGATCCGGCGCGCGGCGCGCAGAGCGGGCGAATTGCCCTCCGCCAGCAGCTGGAAGACGGTGTTGATGGGCATCGTCTGGATGCCGGTGATCGCATAGGCGTCCAGGCGCGGGTACCCCTTCAGAACCTCCTGGGTCCGCTCGTCGCGGTAGTGGAAGGGCAGCCCCAGGACGCGATGGTGGTCGTCCAGCAACGCGTAGTCGACGCCCCAGGTGTCGACGCCGATCCCGTCGAGGGCGCGTCCTTTCAGCGCTGACACCGCCTCGGAGAACAGGTGCACCACATCCCAGCGCAGACCGTCGGGCAGGCGGACGGGGCGGTTGGCGAAGCGGTGGATCTCCTCCACTGCCATCACTCCGTCGGTCAGGCGACCGCAAAAGACCCGGCCGTTGGACGCCCCGAGATCGATCGCCGCGTACTCAGTCAAGACGTGAGACCTTCAACACGGTCGCGTAGATCATCACACAGCCGGGGTAGAGGGCCTACATGAGGGATGAGAAGCGCGTCGTCAGCCGCGAGCAGTGGCGCAAGACCGTGCTGGCAGCAATGGCCAACTACATCGACTCGGGGTCGATTGTCGCCGGAGCGGTGTCGCTTCCCATCTGGACCAAGCAGTTCGGCTTTGGTTCGAGCTTCGTGTCGCTGCTCGGAGCCTTTAGCTCCAATGCGATCTCGGCTGGACTGGGCGCGCTGATCGGCGGCCGGATCTGCGACCGTCTCGGTCGCAAGAAGATCTACCAATGGGATCTGCTGCTCTACGCCTTCGGCGTGCTGTGGATCGTCTTTGCTCAAGCGTCGTGGATGCTGATCTTCGGCTACTTCGTCGTCGGTCTAACCGTCGGCGCCGACGTACCCGCTTCCTGGACCCTGATCACCGAGACGGCACCGAATGAGGCTCGCGGTCGCCTCGCCGGCTTGGCTCAGGTGTTCTGGTACGTGGGCACCCTCACCCCGCTGGTGATGGGCATCGCCCTGCTCAGCCTGGGCGACACCATGCCACGACTCCTGTTCGCGCAGCTGTTCGTCGTCGCGCTGATCACCTGGGCTCTTCGTCAGAGCATCATCGAGTCCGCGATGTGGACCCAGGCTCAGGAAAGAGCCGCCGGCGCCGCAAGCGCCTTCACCGAGCTGTTCACCCGCCGTCACGTCAGAGCGCTGGCGTTCCTCATCCTGATGTACGGCCTGTGGAACTTCGTGGCCGGCACCTACGGCTTCTTCTTTCCCTACATCCTCGACGCCGTCGGCTCCACCACGCCACGTGCCACCTACGGCCTCCAGGGCATCTGGTTTGCCTCCACCGCTCTTGCAGTAGGCGGCATCTACATGCCTCTCGTCGACCACGTCAGCCGCCGCAAGATGCTGCTCTGGAGCAGCATCTTGCAGATCATCGCCTTCATCCCGTTCATCTTCCTGCACGTGACCTTCGTCATCGCGCTGTTCAACGTCCTGCTGTTCGGCGTCGGTGCCGGAATCGGTCAGCAATCGCTGTTTCAGCTGTGGAGCGGCGAGATGTTCCCCACGCTGCTGCGCTCCACCGCCCAGGGATTCATGTTCGGGGTCGTTCGCATCGGCCTCGGTGGGTGGATCCTGTTGCTGCCGACCGTCGAGAAGGCCGGCTTCAGCACCCTGGCGGTCGTCCTCGCCGCCCTCCTCCTTGTGTCCGGCGTGATCGGTATCGCCTTCGCGCCCAGCACCCGCGGCCAGAGCCTCGAGGAGGCGGGAACCGCCGAAGGGGACGCTCAACGCGAGCCAGACGAACTGCAGACCGCCTAGACCCAGTCGTCGTCTCCGCCGCTCCCACCTTCGTCGTCCCCGCCGCTTTTCTCCGGCGAGTACACCCTCGACGGCACCGCCGTCCGGGACGTCCCCGGAGCTGCGGATCCGGGCACCGCCGTCCGGGACGTCCCCGGAGCTGCGGATCCGGGCGCGTCGGCTCGCAGCTCCCGCACCCGCGGGGTCTGGAACCGGTGAGCGCTGGGAGCGCCGCCACCCCGGAGAATCTGCTTGTCGTCGTCGTGCACCGGATCTTCACTCCCTGGTTGCTTCGTCTTTCGGCTCTTCTCACCCGGTGTACTCCCCGGCGGCGGGATCGGAACCCGCGGATGTCGGCTCGCATACGTGCGCACGACGACAGGTGTCCGGCAGGCTCCCAGCGAATGCCGGCTACCGCGCGCGGCGGCCATCCAGCCGTGAGGCCACCGGGCCATCAGGGCTGAGCACTCGCAGCGCCTCCTCGAGCGCGCGCTCATGCTGGCTGATGGCGAGGTCGAGCTCGTGGCGGTGGCCGCGGACAGCCGCCAGGTCGCTCGCCGCCGATGGGGTGGTGGCGGCCAGCTCGCGCAGCTCGCTCTGCAGGCGTTCGAGGCGCTGGCGGATCCGCAGCGGTGCCTGGCGGTCGAGTTCGTATACGCCCGGCTCGGTCGCCTTGCGGACGACCGGCGATCGGCTCACCTGCGTCAGGAACACAGCGACCGGATCCTTGCCGGCCACTGCATAGCCCGCCTCCTGCAGCAGCTCATACCAGCGGCGGTAGTGGAGGGCCTCGATGCGCTGGGGTTGCGCGACCACCATCTTGACGGCGGCCTCGCGGATCGCGGGACCGCGCAAGATCCCCAGCTTCGCGTTGCGCCGCGGTCCGCCGAGGGCCTCCGCAGTGGCGAGGGCAGGCGCCGCCGGGTTCCGGGCATGCCCCGGCCCCTCCGGCGCGGGGTCCGTGGCGATAGCCCCGCCGTCCGGCCGCGGTGCATCGGTCAGACGCGCCAGCACCGCCAGCCGCTCGTCTACGCCGGCCAAAGCCTGGTCGATCTCGCCGAGTTCGGCGAGCAGCGCGTCCCGGCGGCGCGTGATCCGCTCGCGCTGGCGGGCGAGATCCGCCTGGTCGGCGGCGGCGGCGCGGAGAAGGCGGCTGGAGGGATGGGGGAGAGAGACGCTCATGCCGGGACTGGTTCTACCGGGAAGGCCGAGTCTCCAATGTGCCCCGGATGTTCATAACCACGGCTGCGTAGGGAGATCGGGCCACGTAGCTGCGGAGAACCCTGTGGACGATCGCCGCTTTTCCTCGTAAATAGCGGCGAAGGGCCGGCCAGGACAGCTGTTGACAACTGTGCCGCTCGCAAATTCCGGCATCGACGGGGCTATCCGGTTCCGTCCGACGCCCGCGTCATTCTGCGCCATTGAAATGCCACGTAGCTCTATGGAGGGATGCGTATGACTCTCGTCGAACACTCGGCGGCGCCGAATTCGTCCGCGTGCTCCAGCGCGGTCGGACCATGGCGGTTCGAGCTCGACCAAGCAGACGAGCTGGTCGCCGACCTGGTGGCGCTCGTGGATGCGGGTTTGGTGGTGGTTCGCCGGCAGCTCGGCGGTCCACTTCGCTACGACGCGGCGGCTGATCGCGCTGCGGCGGGTGATCGCGCTGCGGCGGGTGATCGCGCTGCGGCGGGTGATCCCGACGATGCCGCCCGATGATGAGCCCGGGCCGCCGGGAGTACTCCCCGGCAGGCGCCGGATGCGGACGCTCGTCGCTGCGACGGTGACCAGCGCCACGCTCCTTCTCGCGGGCTGCGGCACAGACGCGAGCGCGACCAACGAGACGGGCACGCCGGTGGCCCAGCGGTCTGCGGCCTCCCCGCTGCGTTTCTCAAGGACCGCGGACGATGACGTCCAGCCCCAGCCTCCGCGCGACTCCTGCCACCAGATTGGTTCTGGCTCGTACGCGCGGCCGGATCCGGCGTGCACGCCCGGGGCACTCAATCCCGCGGTCACCCCGGCGACGATCCAACGCACGATCTGCGTCCGCGGCTGGACGGCCACGGTGCGACCGCCGGAGGGCATCACCGAGCCGGAGAAGGCGAAAAGCATGGCGGCCTACGAGGACACGGGAGCGCCGGGTGGCTATGAGTACGACCACCTGGTGCCGCTGGAGCTGGGTGGCGCGACGAACGACCCTCGCAACCTATGGCCTGAGCCGGGAGCCTCGCCCAATCCGAAGGACGCGGTCGAGCTGCGGTTATCCGAGCTCGTCTGTGGCCGACGGATTTCGTTGGGGTTTGCTCAGCGGCTCATCGCACGAGACTGGACTGCCGCCGGGCGGTGGATTCACCACCACTTTCAGGATCACTGAGCCGCCACGCCGCTGGCCCTCGCCGCCTCCGCGACGGCATCGGCGACGGCGGCGACAACCTGACGGTTGAACACGCTCGGGATGATGTACTCGGCGTCCAGCACGTCCTCGGTGACCACCCCGGCAATGGCCTGCGCGGCGGCGAGCTTCATCTCCTCGTTGATCGACCGCGCGCGCACGTCCAGTGCCCCCCGAAAGACGCCGGGGAACGCCAGGACGTTGTTGATCTGGTTGGGATAGTCGGATCGCCCGGTGGCCATGATGGCGACGTCGTGGCCGACCGCCTCGACCCGCACCTCGGGCTCCGGGTTGGCCAGCGCGAACACCACCGGGCGCTCCGCCATGCTGCGCACGGCGGCCGCGGACACCGCCCCGGGCCCGGATACGCCGACGAGCACGTCGGCGCCCGCCAGCACGTCATTGGCCATGCCCCGTTCATCGTTGGGGTTGGTCCGCTCGGCGACCGTCCGGCGGGCCGGGTCCAGGCCGGGGCGGTCGGCGTACAACGCGCCGTCTATGTCGCAGACCACGATGTTGCGGACACCGTGAGCGAGCATGATCTCGGCGCACGCCACGCCGGCGGCGCCGGCGCCGACCACGACCACCTTGATCTCCTCGGCGCGTTTGTCCACGACCCGCAGCGCGTTCGTCAGCGCCGCCAACAGCACGATCGCCGTTCCGTGCTGGTCGTCGTGAAACACCGGTATGGCCAGCTCGGCGCGCAGCCGCCGCTCGATCTCGAAGCACCGCGGCGCCGAGATGTCCTCGAGATTGATCGCGCCGAACGTGGGCGTGATCGCCCGCACGAACTCGACGATGGCGTCGGGATCCTTGGTCGCCAGGCACAGCGGAAACGCGTCGATGCGGGCGAACTCCTTGAACAGCAGCGCCTTGCCCTCCATCACCGGCATCGCCGCCTCAGGGCCGATGTCGCCCAACCCGAGCACCGCGGTTCCGTCGGAGACGATCGCCACGGCGTTGCCCTTGATGGTCAACGACCACGCCTTCTCGATGTCATCGTGGATTGCCCGGCTCACGCGGGCCACGCCGGGCGTGTAGGCCATCGACAGGTCATCTCGAGTTCTCACCGGGATGCTCCCGGTGACCTGGATCTTGCCGCCGAGGTGCATGAGGAAGGTGCGGTCAGAGACGCTCTCCACCGATATGCCATCCAGCTCGCCTACCGCCGCCACGACCGCCTCGCCGTGCGCCGCGTCGACGCACGCCACGGTGACGTCGCGCACCACCTCACCAGCCTCGACGCGCACCAGATCGATCGCCCCGAGGATCGCGCCCGTTGCGCCGATGGCGCCGGCCACCCGCGCAAACGCCCCCGGCCGCTGCCGCAGGTGCACCCGCATCGTGATGCTGTAGCTGGCCGACGGCCGCCCGTCGAGAGCCGGCGACGTCGGCTGACCCGGCGCCGGCTCCAAGCCCTCCGATGGGGCCGAGACAGAGGCGTCGTCGGGACTCACGACCCGATCCTACCCTGCCTGCCGCCCTCACGCAGCGGGCGCGGAGCGGGCGAGCAGATCCTCGGCGTCGGCGACGGTCTCCACGTGGCTTCGCCGATCCTCGCGCGGCCAGATTGCATGCAAATAGCCACAGTTCTGCCGGCCAACCGCTCGACAGCGCGTTGCTCAGCGGGTAGCGTATGCAAAATGGGTGCGGGAGAGGCGACCCAGACGCACACCATCCGCGTCGCCGAGGAGTTGCGCGAGGCGATCCTGGCGGGGCGCCTGGCGCCCGGGGCGCGGCTGCGCGCCGAGACCCTCGCCGAGCGCCTGCGCTCGTCGCGGACCCCGGTGCGAGAGGCGCTGCTGCTGCTCGCGCGCGAGGGGCTGGTGGAGATCGAGCCCCGCCGGGGGGCATCGGTGCGCCCGTTCGACGCCGCCGACCTGGCCGACCTGTACGAGGTCCGCGCCCTGATCGAGCCCCACGCCGCGGCGCTCGCCGCCCAGCGCATCGACCCCGCGCAGCTCGGTCGCCTGGTGGAGAACCATGCGCGTTCGCTCACCCACGACGCCGCCGACGACGTCAGCGTGTCGGCGCTGCTGGCGCTCAACGACGAGTTTCACCGGATCATCGTCGAGGCCGCGCGCTCGCCGCGGCTGACCGCCGCCATGAGCGCGGTCAGCGGGGTGCCGCGCGTGTTCCGCTCGTCGTTCTGGCGCGACCCCGACCAGCGCGAGCAGTCGCTGTTCTGCCACCGAGAGCTGGTCGGCGCCATCCGCGCCGGCCGCGGCGAGCTGGCCGGCACCGTGATGCGAATGCACATCCAGGGGGCCGGCGCGTTCCTGTCGGAGGTGATGGCTCGGTGACGATGCAGCCGCCGCCAACGGCCGCGGCCCATCTGTCTGATGGGCCGCTCCAGGGTCTGCGCGTGGTCGAGTTCGGTCAGCTCCTGGCCGGGCCGTTCGTCGGCACCCTGCTCGGCGACTTCGGTGCCGACGTCGTCAAGGTGGAGCCCCCTCCCGGGGGCGACGCAATGCGTGACTGGGGGCGCCTGCGCCACCGCGAGCACTCGCTGTGGTGGTCGATCCTCGCCCGCAACAAGCGCTCGGTCACCCTCAACCTGCGCACCGGCGAGGGGCAGCGGATCGCCGCCGAGCTGGCCGCCGGGGCCGACGTGGTGCTGGAGAACTTCCGTCCCGGGACGATGGAGCGTTGGGGGCTCGGACCCGACGACGTGCATGCGGTCAACCCCAAGGTCGTCTACGCCCGGGTCAGCGGCTACGGTCAGACCGGCCGCTACCGAGACCGGCCGGGCTTTGCCGCCGCCGGCGAGGCCCTGGCCGGCCTGCGCTACATCAACGGGTACCCGGACCAGGCTCCGCCCCGGTTCGGGATCTCGCTGGGTGACACCCTGGCCGCCCAGTCCGCCTTCCAGGGGATCCTGATGTCGCTGTACGCACGCGATGTCCGCGGCGCCGAGGGTCAGGTGGTGGATGCGTCGATCGTGGACGCGTGCTTCGCGGTGACCGAATCGGCGGTCCTGGAGTACGAGCAGACCGAGACGGTCCGGCAGCCCACCGGTCCGCGCCTGCCACGGATCGCCCCCAGCAACGTGTACCGGTCCAAGGACGGCAAGTGGGTGGTGATCGCCGCCAACCACGACACGCTGTGGCGGCGGCTGGCGGAGCTGATCGGCCGACCGGAGCTGGCGCAGGACCCCCGGTTCATCGATCACCACGCCCGCGGTGAGAACGAGGACCTGCTCGACGAGCTGATCGGCGACTGGGCGCAGCAGCACACGGCGCAGGAGCTCGACGAGCTGGTCAACGAGGCCGGCGTGGTGTGTGCCCCGGTCTACGACGCCGCCGATGTGTACAACGATCCCTACTTCCGGGAGCGGGGCCTGCTGGTGTCATACGAGGACGAGGTTCACGGTGCGATCAGCGGACCGGGGGTCGTGCCGCGGCTGACGCTGACCCCGGGACGGGTACGCCACCCGGCGCGCTGGACGGTGGGCGCCGACACGGAGGCGGTGTTGCACGAGCTCGGCGTGGAGTCGACTCGTATCCGTGAGTTGCGCGATGACGGAGTGATCTGAAGGCTCGGCAAAGGACAGGAGCGCGATGGGATACCGCTTGGGAGTAGACGTAGGAGGCACGTTCACCGACGTGCAGATGCAGGACACCGACGGGGGCGATGTGACACTGGTCAAGGTGCTGTCCACGCCGGCGGATCAGTCGGTCGGGGTTCTCGATGGCGTGCGCGAGGCCTGCCGCCGGGTGGGGGTGTCGCCTCGGGAGCTGGAGTTGATCCTGCATGGCTCCACCGTCGTGACCAACCTGATCCTGGAGGGCAAGGGCGCGCCGTGCGGCCTTCTGACCACCCCGGGTAACGAGCACATCCTCCATCTGGCGCGAGCCTGGACGCCGGGACCGCTCTACGGCTGGATGGGAATGATCAAGCCCGAGCCGCTCGCCGCGTTGTGGAACACGCGTGGTATCGGCGGCCGGGTCGCCGCCGACGGCACCGAGATACAGGCGCTGGACGAGGACGGCGTTCGAACCGCCCTGGACGAGCTGGTGGCCGCCGGCGTGCAATCGGTGACGATCGGGCTGCTCAACTCCTACGTCAACCCGGCTCACGAACGGCGCGCCCGGGACATCGCCCGTGACGCTCATCCCGAGCTGCCCGTCTCGATCTCATCAGACCTCGTCTCCGAGTATCGCGAGTACGAGCGGACCCTCACCGCGGTGCTCAACGCCTACGTCCAGCCGCAGGTGATCCGGTACGTCGACGGGCTGGAGCACCTGCTGGGAGACGAGGGATTCGGTGGCCGGCTCAACGTGGTCCGCTCCGATGGGGGCACGATGAGCACGCTGGCCGCCAAGGAGCGGCCGGTCGACACCGCCTTCTCCGGGCCGTCCGGCGGCGTGGTCGGGGCGGCGTGGCTGGCGCGTCGCATCGGGGCGCCCAACGTGCTGACGCTCGACGTCGGCGGCACGTCGACCGACGTGTCGGTTTGCGTGGACGGTTCGGTGACCATCCGCCGCGACGCCCAGCTGGGGTATTACCAGTTCCAGTCCCGGGGGGTGGACGTCCACAGTGTCGGTGCCGGCGGCGGCTCGATCGCCTACCTGACGCCGGTCGGCGCGCTGCGTGTCGGGCCGCAGAGCGCGGGCGCCGAGCCCGGCCCGGCCGCCTACGGCCGGGGTGGAACCGAGCCGACGGTGACTGACGCGAACGTCGTCCTGCACCGGATTCCGCCTCAGACGAAGCTCGCCGGGTCGCTGGGCATCGACGAGGATGCGGCGCGGTCGGCGGTGCAGAGGATCGCCGACGGTCTCGGCGTCGACGTGACCCGAGCGGCGCAGGCGATCATCGACATCGCCAACGAGAACATGCATGCCGCGCTGCGAGTGGTCAGCATCGAGCGCGGCTTCGATCCACGGGAGTTCGGGCTGCTGGCCTTCGGTGGTGCGGGGCCGCTGCACGCCAATGCCCTCGGGCGCCTCATCCACGCCGACCCGGTGGTGATTCCGGCCACGCCCGGCGTCCTCAGCGCGTTCGGGTTCCTGGTCGCCGAGGTGCAGAACGAGTTTGCCCGGACCTTCCTGCAGATAACGCAGGACACTCCGGCCGCGACCCTGCACCGGGCGCTGACCGAGCTCCAAGCCGAAGCCGCCGAGTGGCTGACGCGGGAGGCGGTGCCCGCCGAGCAGCATTCGTTTCGCTTCTACGCCGACTGTCGCTACTACATGCAGGACATCCAGGTTCCCTGCGTCCTGGAGCTCCACGAGCTGACCGACGGGTACGCGACGGTGGTGCGCGAACGGTTCGAGTCCGAGCACCGGCGACGCTACGGCTTCGACCTGGACGCGCCGATCGAGATCGCCACGCTGCGCGTCGTCGGCTCGGGAGCAGCCGGCGAGGAGGTGGCCACCCAGAACGGACACGGCGAGCGCCGATCCCCGGAACCCGATCGGGCTGAGCAGGTGTTCTTCGACGGCGAATGGTGCGCCGCGGCTATCTACGAGCGCGACCGTCTCCAGGCCGGACAGCAGGTCACCGGCCCGGCGATCGTCGAGCAGCAGGACACCACCACCGTGATCGAGCCCGGCTACGCCGGCGCCATCGACGGCTACGGCAACATCATCATTCGCAAAGCGGAGGGCAACTGACGATGGGCGTCACCGAGCAGCAACTTCCGGACTTCGTGCGCGAGCACGAGATCGACCCGATCACGCTGGACATCATCGAGAACACCCTGGCCAATGCGCGCTACGAGATGGACCGGGTGCTCGAGACCACCGCGGTGAGCCCGGTGATCCGCGAGCAGTCAGACCAGTTCCCGCTGATCGCCGACCGCCACGGCCGGATGGTCATCGGCCAGTTCGGGAGCGCGATCAACACCATCCTCGAGCACTCGCCGTATCAACCGTCCGAGCTGCGCGACGGCGACGTGATCGCGCTCAACGACCCGTACATGTGTGAGGGCTCGATCTCGCATACCCCTGACCTGCTGATCCTGCGCCCGATCTTCTACGAGGACGACCTCGTCGGCTACGCCTCCCAGTGGGGCAACCTGATGGATGTCGGCGGCACGGCTCCGGGGTCGATGCCGATCTCCGCGCGCAGCATCTACCACGAGGGGATCCGGATGCCCCCGCTCAAGCTCTATGACGGCGGCGTGCTCAACCGGGAGCTGCTGGCGCTCTTCTGCCACAACACCCGGATGCCCCGCGAGGTGGAGGCCGACATCAAGGCGATCGCCGCCGGCACCGCCGCCGGGGCGGCGCGCGTGATCGAGCTGTGCCAGCGGTTTGGCAAGGAGACCTACCTGGAGGCCTGCGATGCGATCCTGGACCGGACCCGGCGCGGCCTGATCGAGCTGATCCGCACGCACCTGCCCGACGGCGAGCGGTTCGAGTTCGAGGATTACGCCGATGACGATGGGCTCGGCAACGGGCCGATCAAGCTCAAGCTCGCGCTGTGGCGCGACGGCGACCGCCTGCACGTCGACTGGACCGGCACCGATCCGCAGGTTCCGGGCTCGGTCAACTTCCTGCTCAACATCGAGATGTTCAAGATGTTCGCCGGCGTCTTTTTGATCATGGCGTTCGCGCCCGACCTGGTGTTCAACGACGGCTACTACGACCTGATCGAGGTGACGATCCCCGACGGGTGCGCGCTGCGGCCGCGGTTCCCAGCGCCGCTCGGCAACCGGCTGAGCCTGATGGCGCGCCAGTTCGACGTCGTCGACGCGGTGTTCTCCAAGGCGCTGGAGCAGTTCGCGGTCACCGGCG
The DNA here is from genome assembly GCA_963830395.1 of uncultured Actinomycetota bacterium. Lineage (GTDB taxonomy): Bacteria > Actinomycetota > Thermoleophilia > Solirubrobacterales > Solirubrobacteraceae > Palsa-465. The sequence continues at coordinate 10,522 of CAWHMI010000017.1, read as the reverse complement.
GCTACGGGACGAGCCCGAACTTCGTGTACTCGGGCACCGACAAGAACGGCAACGACTACCAGATCCTGGAGATCCTGTACGGCGGCATCCCGGCGCGGCCGTTCGCCGACGGGCTCGACGGCCACTCCTGGTGGCCGCTGTTCAAGGCGGTTCCGACCGAGTACCTGGAGAAGTACTACCCGCTGCGCGTGCTGCGCTACGAGGCCCGTCCCGATTCAGGCGGCGCCGGCTATCACCGGGGCGGCCACGGGGTGGCCAAGACGTACGAGTTCCTCGCCGACGGGCTTGTTTCCTACCAGGACGACCGCGCCCAAACTTACCCCTGGGGTCTGCAGGGCGGTCGCCACGGCGCTCCGTCTGACAAGACCCTGGTCCGCGCCGCCGACGGCACCCGCGTCGAGCTTCCCTCCAAGGTGGAGAATCTCCCGGTGGTTCGGGGCGACCGGCTGGAGTTCTGCACCGCCGGCGCCGGCGGCCTCGGGGATCCGGTTACCCGGGAGCCGGAGCGCGTGGCCACCGATGTCCGCGCCGGCCTGGTCACGGTGGCAGCCGCGCGCGAGCACTACGGCGTGGTGGTGTCGGCGGCCGGCGAGGTCGACGCGGCGGCCACCGGCGCCGCGCGGGAGCAGACCGGCACCGCGGCGACCGGCGAGCAGTTCGACTTCGGGCCGCTGCCCGATCACGCCGAGCTGGCCCGCCGGATCTCTGACGAACGGCGCGACTTCGACGCCTGGCTGGCGGCGGAGCGCCGGGAGGGGGTGGCAGGCCCGGGGCCGGGTCGGGATCAGACGTGAGTGCGGGGTCGCGTCCCCGGGCGTCCGGGTCGGGATCAGACGTGAGTGCGGGGTCGCGTCCCCGGGCGCCGGGTCGGGATCAGACGTGAGCGCGCGGGTCGTCGTCTGCGATGTCGGGCCTCGCGATGGCCTCCAGAACGAGTCGATCACGCTGGAGCCGGCGACGCGAGCCCAGCTGTGCCGCCGCCTGGCCGCGGCGGGGCTGCCCCGCGTCGAGGCGGCGAGCTTCGTCAACCCGGCGCGGGTGCCCCAGATGGCGGGCGCCGAGGACGTGCTCGGCGCGCTGGATCCCGGCGACGGCGCCGTCTACGGCGCCCTGGCGCTGAACCCGCGCGGCGTCCAGCGGGCGATCGACGCCGCGGTGACAGAGATCCATCTCGCGTATCCGCTCACCGACAGCTTTGCCTGGCGAAACCAGGGCATGACATTGGAGACGGCCAGCGACGTGACGGAGGCCATGATCGCCACCGCCCATGCCGCCGCCGTCCGGGTGACGGTCACCCTCGCCGCCGCGTTCGGCTGCCCGTTCGAGGGGCGGGTGGACCCCGGTGTGGTCGGCGAGCACGCCCGCCGTATGGCCCGCGCCGGGGCCGACGAGCTGATGCTGGCCGACACGATCGGCGTCGGCGTGCCGGCCCAGGTTCGCCGGCTGCTGCCGGATGCCGTGCGCGCGTTCGCCGGCCGCCCCGTCGGCCTGCACCTCCACAACACGCGCAACACCGGCTACGCCAACGCGGTCACGGGGCTCGAGCACGGGGCCACGGTGCTCGATGCCTCGGTCGGCGGACTCGGCGGGTGCCCGTTCGCGCCCCGGGCGACCGGCAACATCGCCACCGAAGATCTGATCTACCTGCTGGACGGCGAGGGAGTGACCACTGGGATCGACCTGGTGGCGCTGCTGGAGATATCGCACTGGCTGGCCGAGGTCATGGGCCGCGAGCTGCCCAGCCTGCTCGCCCGCGCGGGCCCGTTCACGCCGGTCTCCACCTGAACACAGGCGTAGCGCTCGTTGGCGCTGCTGTTCACCGCACGCCTCCCGCGCTGGGCGTCGAGCACATCTGACTGAGTGGCCCCGCACACCTGGTTGGCCGGATCATGCCCGTGACCCGGCCCCGCAGTTCCAGCTGACCGCGGGGCGGACGGCGGGGTGGCGCCGTTGCTCGGTCACGCTCCGCGCTCGGCCCCGGTAAAGCCACCGCGGCGTACGCTCGCGGCCGTCATCTCGGTTTGGAGGCGGCGGTCAATGCCGGGCTCAGGTTCGTTGAATTGCTTCCCAGCCAGCTCGCCGGACGCTGAACCGGTGCGCCGTGCGGAACAGCCCACGTGGTTCCGGGCGCCGACTTGCTGTTCGGAGTGACGCGATCGCCTTCGCGCCCGCCAGTCCGCTCGCGGCTTGATCGCACCGCGTCCGACCTTGCGCTGTGTGCGCGGATCCGACGAGGGACGCGCGGAGCCAGACCATTCGTCGACGTGCTGGCGGCGTCTCGGTCGATGACGTCCGGTGGTGCTCGGATAGCTCGCACCGAGGACCGTCGGGCTCGAGCTAGAGATGACCGCCGTGGGGCAGATTCCAGTGCTGCCAGGCGGCTAGCACACGAACGACGAAGCAGGTCGCGCCTGCGATCGCCATCATGCGTCCGCGAGGGAGGCCGTGGCGCACGCCGACCGTCATCACCGCCGCTCCGAGCAGCGCGGCGCTCGCGTAGACGTCGACGTGCAGCACCGCAGGTACCCGGTTCAGGAGCACGTCGCGGACCACTCCGCCTCCTGAGCTGCTGACCGCGCCCATAAAAACGGCGGTCATGGGCGTGCTGCCCCACAGCAGCGACTTGCTGGCGCCGGAGACCGCGAACAAGGACAGCCCGGCCGCGTCGAGGCCGGTCAACACGCCCGTGGGGATGTGGGCGAGCGGGTCAAACACCAGGAACGCCACCACGCCGCCGAGCAGCGCGGTCGCGGGATAGTGCTGGTTGCGCAGCGCGGCGGGCGGGATGTCCCCGATCAGGACGTCGCGCATGATGCCGCCGCCCAGGGCGGTGATGAACGCGAGGACGAGCACTCCGAGCAGATCGAGGTCCGCCTGCACGGCGGCGAGCCCTCCTCCGAGCGCGAAGACGAACGTCGCCGCGAGATCGAACCCGAGCACCAGGCGGTCGGACCGCCGGGCCGAGCTGGCCGCGGGCGTCGAATTCCCCCCCGCCCCTCCGGGCTCGGTTGATGACGACTCGACGGTGATGTCGACGTCGGATCCAGCCGGCTGGTCGATCGCCGGTCGTTGCGGTGCCGAGCTCATCCGCGTGACGTCAGCCACGCCGACGATCATGATCGCGCACGGGCTCTCGGACAACGGGGACATCCCCATACACGACCCGACACTTGACGCGTTGGCCAGATCGCCCGGGCGGCCAGCCGCCGCACGGCGGCGGCAGCCGTCGACGTACCCAAGCCCACGAAGCAAAGTGTGGGGATCTGTATAGGGGCATCCCCGTTGTGCGACCACATCGGACCGGAAATCATTCGACCCGTGGAGATCGGATCGAGTTTCGGGACGCCCTCGACGGGCCGAGGGCGCCGGCACGAAGCGAGGATGGCCTCATGAGTGACGAGCGGCCGTGGTTTGATGGGGAGTTGGGGGGGTGGTTGGGGGAGTTGTGGGAGACTCCGGTGGGCCGGCGGTGGCTGCTCAAAGCGGGGTTGGGGTCGGCGGCGGCGATGGCGGCGGGGGCGTGGGTGGCGCCGGGGTCGGCGCGGGCGGCCAAGCGGGCGTCGGCTGCGTCTACGCGGGTTGGTTTGCAGTTTGCGTTGGGGGCGGCGGGGGGGTTGTCGGGGCTGGTGCTGGTGGCCAATGGGCAGCGGTATCCGCTGGTCGCGCACACCGAGCAGTCGCGGACGGCGTTGCGGGCCACCGGCGGGCTGTGGGCCAGGATTAGGCTGTCGGCGCTGACTCATCACGTTCCCGATGTTGTCCTGCCGGCCGGTCAGGGTGTCGTGATCACCGTGTACGGCCGCCAGGACGGGCGCGACGTGGTGGTCTCTCAGCTGCAGCACTGCCCGGCCGACGCGACGCTGGCGCTGGCCAAGCTGAGCCACCGCCTGAAAGGCTCGGTCAAGGGGGTGGTCGCCTCTCGCCCGCGGCTGGCCTCGCTGGGGTTGGGGGCCACTGCGCTGAGCACTCCCGAGGAGGCGGTGGCGCTCAGCACCGTGCTGGACACCTACACGGCGGCGGAGACGCTGGTCAAGCTTCACCCCAACGTGGCGACCAGAAACCCGGCCGCGTTGAGCGTGACCCAGTCGGTGCTGGCCGATTCCGGCGACGTGCAGGGCCTGGGCACGTACATCCAAACGATGCAGAAGCAAGGCCGCCCTTACGCCACCAACGTTGACGTGCTCGACGCCGACGGCGCCAAGAGCCAGATCGTGATTGGGGGTCAAACCCAGACCTTCCAAATGACCCAGCTCAACCGTGACGACGACACGTTTGTGCGGCGGACCCGGCAAGCGGTGATCGCCGGGGTGCGGGGGGTCCGCGACAGCCAAGACCTGGGGGCGGTGATCGATCAGCCTCTGGAGCAGGACAAGACCGCCTCGACCATGACCTGGGTGCAACCCGAAGGCGTATTCCCCACCCCGACCCCGTTCTCGCGCCAGCTGGCCGCCGGCGCCGGGATCGACGTCAAAGTCAAAAACGACGGGTTCCTGTTCGGCACCCGCACCGAGTTCAAAGGCATCGACCAGAAAGGCAACGTCTCCCTCAAGCTCTACAACAACTTCGTCCGCTGGATCTGGGTGTACGTCCAGTACCTGGGCAAAAACGACAGCAATCTGTCGGCCGACCCCAACGCCAAGTTCCCGAACACCAAGCACGCGCAATCGCTCGGCCTCCTGCCGCAGGTGTTCACCGTGCTCGGCATACCGGTCTGGGACCAGAACTCGATCGACGTCACGCTGAACTTTCCCGAGGACGCCCACTCCGCGCGGTTGCTGTACTGCGGACTCGGGTCTGACCTGCTCGACGGCGGCTGGCGCCAGTACTTCCCCGCCGACGCCTACCCGGGCGGGATCGCCCCTACCGACGAGGTCGTCGTCTCGGCGCTGCTCACCGCGATTTTGACCATCGGGCTCAACGTCTTCGCGCTCGCCACCGATCTTGACATCGCCGCCACCTGGATCTCGATCCGAAAGAACATCGTCGGCGACCTTTTCGACATGAGCGAAGCTTTTCTCGCGGTCCTCAACGGCACGATTCCGCTGACGGTCAGCGAAGCCGCCGCCGCCGCGCTTGCCGCCGGGGCCGCGAGGATCACCGACGCCAACGCCAAGCTCGACAACCTCTGGAGCATCCTGCTCGGCCTCGCCACGGTGATCCCGAAGGTGATCTTCAACCCTCGAGCGGTCAAGTTCTTCTTCAACATCGCCGAGACGCTTGTCGCCGATAGCGCCGCCGACAAGCTGGCCGAGTCGCTACCCGTCGCCGGTCAGGTGTTGGCGGTGATTGAGGCGGTGGGGGATGCGATCACGTTGGCGGAGGTGTGTGCGGAGACGATCTTGTCGCCGTGGGTGATTGAGAATGAGGTGACGCGGACGTATGCGGCTACGGTGACGATCGATCCTGATCCGGCGCATCGGGTGTTTCCGTTTACGGCCACGGGGTGGCGGTTGGAGGCCAAGGTGGATGGGGCCTTGGTGTTGGATGCGATCACCGGGTCGGTCAAGGGGGGCAGCAGCGACCCGTTGGTGGTGCGTGTGGTGGCGCCGTTCGGGGGGGCGCAGATCCAGTGGAGCGTGGTGCTGACTGACGCGCGGGGTAGCCAGGTGGGGACGGGGGCGTCGGCGTTGTTGGTCAACGACGACCCCGCCAGCCCTCCCACTCAGGTGCACTTTGCGATCACCGAGCAGCCGGCCACCCTGACGGCGGCGACGGTGTTCAAGCGCGCGGCGACGACCGCTTACAGCCCGGCCGATCAGGGGTATGTGTGGTCTGACCGGGTGACGGTTACGGCAACGGCGACCAGCGAGGGGTTGCAAGAGGTGCTCAGCGCTGCGATCGCGACCCGGCTGGGGATCGCCGGGGCGGTGTTCAAAGCCGGCGACAAATACTGGCTGCGGGGGGTGCCGGTCGCCGAGAACGGCAAGGTGATCAAGCTCGGTGTCGCGCGCCAGGAAGGGTATCTGCGCCGGCCGTTTTTGCTGCTTGACTCGTTTGTCGCCCAGGCCGATGAGGGCAACCACGTGCTGCTGGAACCCGACGAGACCACCCAGGGCTATCACGTCCGCAAGCTCACCCTGGACCCCCATTCTGGCCAGCTGACCTGGGATCCCGCCGTCTCGCACGGGGAATTTCAGCTGCCCGTCGACGCCGCCGGCTTGCACTCCTCGGGCAAGGTGGTCGTCGTCAGCACCGCCAGCGGCCGCGTGGGACGGCTAAAGCCGGTCGTCATCCCCACCGCCGCCAGCGGCCCATCCACCCCCCAGCGGGCCGCCTACACCGGCGGCCCCGGCACCCAGATCGGGCTGCTCAGCTCCCCTGTCGCGCTCGCGGTCACCAACCCCGGCACCGTGCTCGTGCTCGAAGCCGCCGGCCTCCAACTCTCCGCCTTTGACCTCAACGGCAACCCCGTGCGCTACTTCGGCGAGAACCCCAACGACCGCCAATACACCCTCGCGCTCACCCCCGGGCGCGCCTACCTCGATGTCGCGGTCGACGGCGCCAACCAAATCTACCTGCTCTCGCACGCCGGCGACGGCACCCACCCCGACGACTACTACCTCGATGTCCACACCCAAACCGGCACGCCACTGGTCACCAAAAGCTCGGGCGTCAACGCCCCCCATATCGCCGTTGACTACTTCCGCAGCATCTTCGTCGCCAACTACGCCCCCCTCACCGACCTCAACACCACCACCCCCCACAAAAACCCCGACCTCAGCGTCACCGAACCCTCGCTGAGCCGGTTTGACCCCACCCAACCCACCAAACTACTCCACTTCACCGGATGACCTCCACCCAGCGAACGGAGCGTATCGATGATCTCAGGGCTAGACAACCCAGTCCACATCGTGATCTTGCTCACGGTCGTCCTGTTGCTCTTTGGCGCCAAGCGCCTGCCCGAGATGGGCAGATCGCTGGGCAGCGGCATCCGCGAGTTCAAAGAGGCGATGGTGGGCAACCGCGCCGCGGAGCTGCCCGCGCCCGGCGACCAATCGCCAGCAACGCCGCAGGCTCAAAGAGGGGACAGCCGGCGACAACACTCAAGGTCGCCTTGTGACGGTGAGCAATCGGCCCGTAGTTTCAACACCGGTATTTCTGGAGGAGCATGATGAGTGACGAGCGGCCGTGGTTTGATGGGGAGTTGGGGGGGTGGTTGGGGGAGTTGTGGGAGACTCCGGTGGGCCGGCGGTGGCTGCTGAAAGCGGGGTTGGGGTCGGCGGCGGCGATGGCGGCGGGGGCGTGGGTGGCGCCGGGGTCGGCGCGGGCGGCCAAGCGGGCGTCGGCTGCGTCTACGCGGGTTGGTTTGCAGTTTGCGTTGGGGGCGGCGGGGGGGTTGTCGGGGCTGGTGCTGGTGGCCAATGGGCAGCGGTATCCGCTGGTCGCGCACACCGAGCAGTCGCGGGCGGCGTTGCGGGCCACCGGCGGGCTGTGGGCCAGGATTAGGCTGTCGGCGCTGACTCATCACGTTCCCGATGTTGTCCTGCCGGCCGGTCAGGGTGTCGTGATCACCGTGTACGGCCGCCAGGACGGGCGCGACGTGGTGGTCTCTCAGCTGCAGCACTGCCCGGCCGACGCGACGCTGGCGCTGGCCAAGCTGAGCCACCGCCTGAAAGGCTCGGTCAAGGGGGTGGTCGCCTCTCGCCCGCGGCTGGCCTCGCTGGGGTTGGGGGCTACTGCGCTGAGCACTCCCGAGGAGGCGGTGGCGCTCAGCACCGTGCTGGACACCTACACGGCGGCGGAGACGCTGGTCAAGCTTCACCCCAACGTGGCGACCAGAAACCCGGCCGCGTTGAGCGTGACCCAGTCGGTGCTGGCCGATTCCGGCGACGTGCAGGGCCTGGGCACGTACATCCAAACGATGCAGAAGCAAGGCCGCCCTTACGCCACCAATGTTGACGTGCTCGACGCCGACGGCGCCAAGAGCCAGATCGTGATTGGGGGTCAAACCCAGACCTTCCAAATGACCCAGCTCAACCGTGACGACGACACGTTTGTGCGGCGGACCCGGCAAGCGGTGATCGCCGGGGTGCGGGGGGTCCGCGACAGCCAAGACCTGGGGGCGGTGATCGATCAGCCTCTGGAGCAGGACAAGACCGCCTCGACCATGACCTGGGTGCAACCCGAAGGCGTATTCCCCACCCCGACCCCGTTCTCGCGCCAGCTGGCCGCCGGCGCCGGGATCGACGTCAAAGTCAAAAACGACGGGTTCCTGTTCGGCACCCGCACCGAGTTCAAAGGCATCGACCAGAAAGGCAACGTCTCCCTCAAGCTCTACAACAACTTCGTCCGCTGGATCAACGTCTACGTCCAATACCTCGGCAAGAACGGCGTAAACCTGTCACTCGATGACAAGGCGGCGGCGCCCGACAGCAAGTACGCCAAGTTGGTTGGGCTGCTGCCGCAGGTGTTCACCATCGTCGGTATACCGGTCTGGGACACCAACTCGATCGACGTCACGCTGAACTTTCCCAAGGACGCCCACTCCGCGCGGTTGCTGTACTGCGGACTCGGGTCTGACCTGCTCGACGGCGGCTGGCGCCAGTACTTCCCCGCCGACGCCTACCCGGGCGGGATCGCCCCTACCACGGAGGTCCTGGTCCCGTCGATCATCACCGGCATCCTGACCATCGGGCTCAACGTCTTCGCGCTCGCCACCGACATCGACATCGCCTCGACGTGGGGGTCGATCCGCAAGGGCATCGCGGAAGGAGTCGCTAACAAGGCGGCGCTCAAGGAGCTGTTCACGTTGGCGAGCCGTGCGGTCGGGCTGACGAAAGCCGAGCTGTTCGCCACTTCGGTCGCCAGCGGCTACGCGGGCTTGGAGGAGGTCAACCGCAACGGAGGCCCGGCGAACCTGTGGAATCTCTTGCTCAACCTGGGCAGCGTGATCGTCAAGGTGATCTTCGCCCCCAGACCGCTTGCTCAGGTGTTTGCCAAGGCAGCACCCAGCATAGTGGCCAACGAAGCCGCCACTAAGGTGCTCGATGCGATCCCGACGATTGGTCAGGTGTTGGCGGTGATTGAGGCGGTGGGGGATGCGATCACGTTGGCGGAGGTGTGTGCGGAGACGATCTTGTCGCCGTGGGTGATTGAGAATGAGGTGACGCGGACGTATGCGGCTACGGTGACGATCGATCCTGATCCGGCGCATCGGGTGTTTCCGTTTACGGCCACGGGGTGGCGGTTGGAGGCCAAGGTGGATGGGGCCTTGGTGTTGGATGCGATCACCGGGTCGGTCAAGGGGGGCAGCAGCGACCCGTTGGTGGTGCGTGTGGTGGCGCCGTTCGGGGGGGCGCAGATCCAGTGGAGCGTGGTGCTGACTGACGCGCGGGGTAGCCAGGTGGGGACGGGGGCGTCGGCGTTGTTGGTCAACGACGACCCCGCCAGCCCTCCCACTCAGGTGCACTTTGCGATCACCGAGCAGCCGGCCACCCTGACGGCGGCGACGGTGTTCAAGCGCGCGGCGACGACCGCTTACAGCCCGGCCGATCAGGGGTATGTGTGGTCTGACCGGGTGACGGTTACGGCAACGGCGACCAGCGAGGGGTTGCAAGAGGTGCTCAGCGCTGCGATCGCGACCCGGCTGGGGATCGCCGGGGCGGTGTTCAAAGCCGGCGACAAATACTGGCTGCGGGGGGTGCCGGTCGCCGAGAACGGCAAGGTGATCAAGCTCGGTGTCGCGCGCCAGGAAGGATATCTGCGCCGGCCGTTTTTGCTGCTTGACTCGTTTGTCGCCCAGGCCGATGAGGGCAACCACGTGCTGCTGGAACCCGACGAGACCACCCAGGGCTATCACGTCCGCAAGCTCACCCTGGACCCCCATTCTGGCCAGCTGACCTGGGATCCCGCCGTCTCGCACGGGGAATTTCAGCTGCCCGTCGACGCCGCCGGCTTGCACTCCTCGGGCAAGGTGGTCGTCGTCAGCACCGCCAGCGGCCGCGTGGGACGGCTAAAGCCGGTCGTCATCCCCACCGCCGCCAGCGGCCCATCCACCCCCCAGCGGGCCGCCTACACCGGCGGCCCCGGCACCCAGATCGGGCTGCTCAGCTCCCCTGTCGCGCTCGCGGTCACCAACCCCGGCACCGTGCTCGTGCTCGAAGCCGCCGGCCTCCAACTCTCCGCCTTTGACCTCAACGGCAACCCCGTGCGCTACTTCGGCGAGAACCCCAACGACCGCCAATACACCCTCGCGCTCACCCCCGGGCGCGCCTACCTCGATGTCGCGGTCGACGGCGCCAACCAAATCTACCTGCTCTCGCACGCCGGCGACGGCACCCACCCCGACGACTACTACCTCGATGTTCACACCCAAACCGGCACGCCACTGGTCACCAAAAGCTCGGGCGTCAACGCCCCCCATATCGCCGTTGACTACTTCCGCAGCATCTTCGTCGCCAACTACGCCCCCCTCACCGACCTCAACACCACCACCCCCCACAAAAACCCCGACCTCAGCGTCACCGAACCCTCGCTGAGCCGGTTTGACCCCACCCAACCCACCAAACTACTCCACTTCACC
>CAWHMI010000016.1:0-94350 GCA_963830395.1 uncultured Actinomycetota bacterium | reverse complement strand
CGCCGGCGTCGACACAGAGCAACAACGCACACGCGTTCTCACCGGCGAGGAGCTGATCAGAGCAAGAGACGCACGCCACGGGCGGCCCGACCGCGCCTGCCCGCAAACCATCCACTTGACAGCAAGGAAGACCGCAATGAAACGACTGCTCATCACCGCCGCCCTCCTCGGAGCGCTTAGCACCACCGCCGTGGCGCTGGCCGCGGGCGGCTCCCCGATTACCGAGAGGATCCTCGGAGCCGCCAGCATCTCTAACCGCTACACGATCGACGTCAAGAAGCCAGCCGATGTGGTTGTGGCCAAGGCGACCGTTCCGCCGGGCGCGAGCTTTGGCTGGCACTATCACCGAGCTGCGGTCGTGGTCGTGGTCAAGTCCGGCACGCTGACGCTCTACGACAGTGCCGACCGGACTTGCACCCCGCAGCGTTACGCGGCGGGACAGGGCTTCGTCGAACACCGAAACCATGTCCATCTCGCCCGTAACGAAGGCGGCAAGCCGGTCGTGGTGCTCGTCACCTATCTCGGCCTCCAGCACGGCGTCAACCCTGACGTGCCGGCCCCCAGCCCTGGAAACTGCCCCTTCTAGCCACATCGGCGACCCAGTGGTGGTGCGGGCCGATCCGAAAGCGGTGTCGACGTGACCCGGGATGTGCCACGCGCGCACGCCGGCGTTGCCAAACCGATGGACGCCGCCGGCCTGCGACCGGCAGGTTCTAAACCTAACAGGGTGGCCCCGCCGCCCGCATACGAAGAGGAGGAGGAGATGAGACGGCCGATGATCACAAAGAATGTCATGGATGGGTTTAAACGAAGGGCAGAGGTTCAACGAAGCGCAGAAGGGAGGCCGTCGAGCGTGAAGCGGTGGCTGGCGCCGCGAGCGGTGATTCTCGCGGGAGCGATGGGGTTGCTCGCCGCTGGTACGGCGGGGCGGATGTGGTCGGGTTGCCTGCTGATGGTGGGCAGGTCAACAACGATCCGGCGGTAGGGATCGATCCTGGTCAAAGCGCCGGAGGGTCGGATGTGGTTGGTGGGACGCTCACGCCGGGTGGGCCGAGGGTGCCGTGGGCGAGTTTCGAGCAGAAGTTCGGTAGCTCGCAGCAGATCTTCGTGCGGGCGTTCAAGAACGGTCAGTGGGTGACGCAAGGCAGATCGCTGAACATCAGTCCAGGCGTGGAGGCCGAGGCGCCGACGATCGACTTCGCCGGCGCGGGACGGAACGTGCCGTGGGTTACCTGGTATGAGCCCAATGCGGCGCTGGGCGGTAAGCTGCAGATCTTCGCCAGCCGCTTCAACGCCTCGGTCAACACGTGGGTTCCCGAGGGGCAGGATCGCGGCTCTGGCGTCCCGTCGCTGAACATCCACCCGACCGCGGACGCTGAGAACCCCGCGGTCGCGGGCGGCGCCACGGTGGCCGGCAACGCCCCCGTGCCTTGGGTGGCGTGGCAGGAGCAGGACGGGAACGTCAACGGGTCCGGCCGCCACGACCAGATCTTTGTCTCCAAGGGCATCAAGCAGGCGGTGGCGAACGCACCTTGCACCGGACCGAAGCCCTCCTCGGCCGCAAGCGTGAGCCAATTCTGCTGGCAGCAGTAGGGCTGGATCGGCTCGCGCAGTACGGCGGTTCTTCACCGGCTGGCGACCCCACGCTGAACATCGATCCCAGCCGCAACGGGGTCGAGCCCGACGTCGCTTTCGCTGGGCCCGGGGACACCGTCGCCTGGGTGCTGTGGTATGAGAAGGACGCAAGCCATCTGGGCTTGCGCAGCAACGAGCAGGTGTTCGCGGCCAAGATCGTTAGCGATCCAACAGCTGATGGCGGGTTTCACTGGCAGGCGGTCGGCCGCGGCACGGTTGGGCCCCCCGTGCAGGTCAACCCGCTGGACACCTCGGGGCCAACCGGGTTCGGGCCTTGCGCGGCCTCGACCGTCACTGAGGATGCGTGTTCACTGAACGCCCATCCGACGCGCGATGCTGAGGACGTACGGGTCGCGGCCGGCACGCTGACCCCGGGCGCGACGACGGTCCCATGGGCAACGTGGTCAGAGGACACCGGAAATGGCAACCACGCGATCTTCGTCTCGCGGCTGGTCGGCGGAAACCATTTCGAGCTGTTCAACAGCGGAGCGCCGATCTCCAACCCACGCCGCGACGCCACCAAGCCCGACATCACCTTCTTCGGCAACACGCCCTACGTGTCGTGGCTGGAGAAGCGCGGCGGAGCGCTACGAGGCTTCTCCGGCCACTTCGATGCCCACGGGTTTTTCGTGCAAGACACTCCGGGTGGCGTGAAGCTGATCGGGAGCGCGCGAGGGCGGGCTCATCTCCTCAATGATGTGCGAGCGCCGATGTCATCCGCATGCACGCCTGACTCGTTCACCAACGACGGCTCAAGTTGCCCGATCGCGGCGGTCAACGCACCGTTCTTCCTATTCACCACTGAGGGGAGCCCGCAACGTCTGTTCGCGCAAGCGATCGTGGGCGCAGTCAGCTGCGCGCTGTTCCCAGGCTGCAACCTCACCGTCAACGCAAACAGCAATGACGCCGTCATCTCGAGCCAGCTCGCTCAAACCGACACCGTCGGGATCCTCGTGCAGCGGATCGTCAGGTTCACCCGCGTTCACGGCAAGCGAGTGCCGGTGCTCAAGACCGTCGGCAAGGTACCGCTTGGCCGCCACCATCGCGGCCACCTGCGGATCCATGGGGATCTAAAGGTCAACCGCCACAAGCTCCATCGCGGCAACTATCTAATAACACTCCGCGGCTTTGGGCGCCACCACGTGCTGCTCGGCGCGACCAAGCCAGTGATCCTCAGAGTTCGCTAGTGTCCTGTCTCACTTTTGATTTGACAGTTTAGGTGTGGTTTGGGGGAGGGCGGCCCGCGCCTTGGCGATCTTCTCGAGAACGTCGTCAAGCGAGGCGGTCCAGGTGAATGGTGTGGCGTCATGGTTGTAGTTGGCGAGATAGGTCTCGATCGCGGCGATCAGGTCCGGGACTGAGTGAAACACGCCGCGTCGGATCGCTTTGTCGGTCAGCTCTCCGAACCACCTCTCGATCATGTTGCACCACGATGAGCTGGTCGGCGTGAAGTGCAGATGGAAGCGAGGATGCTTCTGCAGCCAGGCGTTGACGGTGGGGTGCTTGTGGGTCTGGTAGTTGTCGAGGATCAGGTGCAACTCGACCTTGCCAGGGAACTCGCGATCGAGCCTGCGCAGGAACTTGAGGAACTCCTGGTGGCGGTGGCGGGGCAGACACTGGCCGATGACGGTGCCGTCCAGGGTGTTCAGAGCGGCGAACAGCGTGGTGGTGCCGTGGCGCTTGTAGTCGTGGGTCATCGTGCCGGCCCGGCCAGGCTTGATCGGCAGCGACGGCTGCGTGCGATCGAGCGCCTGGATCTGGCTCTTCTCGTCCACGCACAGCACAATCGCCTTCTCCGGCGGATTCAGGTACAGGCCCACGACATCGGTCAGCTTCTCCACGAACCGCTTGTCCTTAGAGAGCTTGAACGTCCGCACGCGATGCGGCTTGAGGTTGTGCGCGTCCCAGATCCGCTGCACCGTCGCCGGCGACACCCCCTTCGCCTGCGCCATCGACCGGCAACTCCAATGCGTCTCACCCGGCGGCTTGTCGTGCAAGGTCGCATTGACGATCTCAGCCACCGTCTCCGCCGAGATCTGCGGCTTACGGCCACGGCCCGGCTTGACCTGCGCCAGCCCGCCCGGCCCGTCATCACCAAACCGCTCGCGGACCGCGATCACCGTCGGGCGGCTCAGCCCCGTCTCCCGCGCGATCTCCGAGTTCGACACACCATCCGCCGCCTGCAGAATCACCCACGCCCGTCGCGCCACACCCTGCGGCGTTGCGTCCGCCCCGACCCACCGCTCGAGCGTGTCCCGGTCCTCTTTGCACAGAGCAATCGGAGCAGCACCCACTGACATTGCCGCAAGCTACACCAATACCCGACCGCTGTCAAACTAAATGTGAGACACTACACTAGCCCGGTCGCACCAGGGGGCAGACCAGCACACCGAGGGCGAGGAGAGGCCGTCACTACCGACGGCCTCTCCCTCGTTCCTAGGGCGCAACCACCGGAGGATCTTGACGATCGCCAGGAGGTGGAAGGCGTGGTTGAGCGCGCGGTGGCCGCCAGGATCGAGGCGGTGGCGGTATGAACGGTCCGGGGGAGACGGGGATCAGCGCGCAGCCCGCCAGGCGGGCGAGCTGCGCGCGTGAGGTGCAGCGGTTGATGCCGGTGAGCGCGCCGATGAAGTTGGCGGCCAAGAGAACACCGATCCCGGTTCGGCGAGCCGCTGCGGAGCGACCTCGGCGACCAGGTCAGCGAGCTGGTCATGCAGCGTGGTGATCGTACGGGTGAGCTCGCGGACGCGGCGGCTCATGTCGTCGGCGATCGCGAGCCGGACCGACGGGTCGGGCGTGTGAAGCCGTCGCGTGACCTTGGTTTGCCAGCCGGGATGGATCAGGCCTTTGAGAGGGATATCCCACTCAGGCCAAAAGGTCGTGCAGCTGCCAGCGCAGCTCGTTGCCGGCGCTTTAGAGCTTGATCAAGCGGTCGCTAAGGGGTCGCTGAGTCCGGCCCGGCAGGGTTAACGGCGTTCGAAGCATTTCGCCCTTAAGGAGCTCGAAGACATGACCGTAGACGCGACCATCCCCGCACACAGCCGCCCGATGGCAGCCCCACGGCTTACGCCTAGCTTGGACGCATCGACCAGCCCTACTGCCACGAATAACCAATGAACGCCCAACTCAACTACATCCTCGCTCAGGAACGCATCGGCGACCTGCAACGAGCCGCCGAACAGGCGCGACTCGCAACAGACGCAGATACCCGGCGACGCGGCTCGCGCAACTCGAATCCGATCACTCGCCTCAGCGCGCAAATCGCCCGTCTGACCGCACGGCTTGCGCCCACCGGACTACAAGAAGCGAACGACACGGCTCTAACTCCCCTCGCACACGACCCCGGCGTCGACATAAGCGCCGCGACCGAAACCTCACGCGCCGATGTCCTTTGAGCCGATGGCTGCGACAAGCGTCCGAGCATCCTCGCCAGAGCCAACCGACGTGCTGGTTCTGGCCAACGGCACACGGCTTCGACTCCGGCCTCTCAGTTCTGACGACCGCGATGGCGTCGCGGCGCTGTTCGCCCGCCTCAGTCCCGAATCGCGCTATCGGCGATTCCTCTCACCGAAGCGCGAACTGACGCCTCGGGAGCTTGCGTACCTCACCGATATCGATCACATCCACCACGACGCCTTCGCTGCCACCGATGAGCGCGACGGCTCGATCGTCGGCGTAGGCCGCTACGTACACGTCGCCGATCGACCGAAGGTCGCAGACCTCGCCGTCGAGGTCACCGACGAGCTTCAGAACATGGGCATCGGCAGCGCGCTCGCTAGACGCATGGTGCAGCGCGCCCGCGACAACGGGTTCGCGCTCCTGACCGCCACGACGCTGTGGGAGAACCGGCCCGCGCGTGCGCTGTTGCGACGCTTCGAGTTTCGCGCTCAGGCGAGACACGGCAGCGAAATCGAGCTTGAGCTGAAACTCGACCCACCGAGCAATCGGCCCGAGAGCACTGACGCGAATCCGATCGTGCGCGCTCTGCCGATGCCGACGGCCCACCCATCGCCGGAAGCCTGGCCCGCCGCCCGCCTGCCTGCCGATACCAGCCCTGACGCAGGCCAGCGCCAGGGCCCGTCCGGCGCAGCGCCGGCGTGGCTTATGGCTCGTCGCCCGAGCGGCCACGAGATCTCGGCTTCTGCTTCAGCGGATCGCTGGGCCCGGAGCAGGAGCCAGAGCGCTCGCCGGCTCGGTCAGTGAAGTGCCCCCAGGTGCGTGAGACCAGCATTGACGCTTGGGTCGAGCGCGGCCGGAACTGCTCAGAGTCAGCACTATGCTCTTCCCCTGCCGCAATGTCGGGGTTGAGCAGCAGCGCGCCGCGCGCCCGGATCGGCCCGCTCCTCGTCGTCCGACACGCGGGCTCTCGACGGCGATCCGGTACACCCTCGTTTGCCTGTGCAGCGGTTCGGCCTAGCGTCGCCTCTGGCTAAGGTCAGGCGTCGATGCGGGGGGCGACCTCGGCGGCTGCCAGCTCTATCTGTCGTGACTCGTCTCCCAGCGGCCAGAGGTACACGCGCTGACACCCGGCGCTTGCATAGCGCGAGAGCAGTTCCGCACACTGCTCCGCGGAGCCCACGCAGACCCGCTCGCGTAGCTCGTCGACGTCGCGCTTCAGCAGCGGGGCAAGGACATCCGCCAGCACGCGCTCGCGCTCGACACGACTCTCTGTTATCCACGTCCACATCGTCACCAGCGCGTTCGGGAATCCCTCATCGGGGCGGTCCTGCCGGCGAAGCTCGCCTCCCAACAGCGCGCTCGCGGACACGAACTGCTCCGCTGTGGTGCTGTAAGCAGACGCCAGCCAGCCGTCGCCCAACCGGGCTACACGGCGCAGGCCCGCCGCCGATCCCCAGCTTCCGATCCACAACGGCACACCAGCGTCTTGCCGCGACGCCGGCGCCAACGCAAGATCGGGGACGGTGAAGTAGCGCGTACCCTGCGGCGCACGCTCTCGACCCAGCAGCGCCCGCAGAATCCTCACCGCCTCATCGAACCGCTCCCACCTGTCGTGGAATGGCACCCCAACGGCGTCGTAGTCGCGCTCGGAGGACCCGGGACCAACCCCGGCGACGAGGCGTCCGCCGGACAGGACATCCAATGCGGCGAGCGCTTTGGCCAGCGGCACCGGCCCCCGCAGCGACGCCAGTGAGATCGTGGTCGCCAAGGTCATCTCCCCTGAGCGGTCGATCACTGCCGCCAGCGCCGTCAGACCATCCAGCCACGGCGTTGAGAACACGAAGTGATCATTGGCCGAGACAGCCACGAATCCGGACCGCCGCGCCGCATCAACCGTGGCATACAGGCGGCCCAGGGACTGTCCCTCACCCCCGAACTCCATCAACGGCAGGTGCACGCCCAGTTCCACCCGCTCGATGCTCTCACAGACCCGCGCTTTTGCCGACTGCTTTCAGCGATAGCAGAAGCTCCGGGACGGACATCTCGACGTTCCGAGACTGATCTTTCGGAACGTCACCAGCGCCGACTGGTCGCGGGCGAGACTGCTGGTTCGTCGCCGCCGAAGGGGAAGCCAGCCCACGAGTGCGCGTGGGGAGCTACCGCGACGGGCGCAGTCGTCAGAGAACGGTCTTTCCCTGACGTGTCGTCGCCGGGCGCGTCCAGCCGCCACCGGAGCTCCTTGCGGGAAATCGCCCTCCAGAAGTGACGGGGTCGGAAGGGCTAGCTGCAAAAACCGCCTCCATGATCGAGCACGGGGAGCTTCCACAGTTCATCGCGCCGATGCTCCTCTGCAGCTCTCCGCTTCCCGCCGCCGCCGACTCTCGGTGGGTGCTCGAGGGCCAAGTGGGATGGGGTGAGGGCCCAGGCCCGGGTTGACCGTGGGCGCGTGACCCTCCGGACACGTCCGGGGCGGGACGCGACGGGCGAGTTCCCTGAGCTCGCCGAGCTCGGCGACGCGCTCCGCGGTCGCCGCGTCGTGCTGGATGCCGAGCTTGTCTGGCTCGGTGCCGATGGTCACCCCGATTTCGGCGCGATCGCCACGCGCCTGGGCCGGTCGCGCCGACCTCTGCTGAATCCGGCAGTTGTCTTACAGGTGTTCGACGTCCTTCACGCGGACGGAGTTGCGACCCGCGCGCTCCCGTACCTGGAGCGTCGCGAGCTGCTCGGCGAGCTCGCTGAGCAGCTCCCCGCTCGGGTCGCTCGCGTCCCTCGCACGGGCATTCAGTAGCAACGGCGCGATTTGTCCGGTTTACGTTAGACGTGGTTCGCCTCGGGTTGACGCGAGTAGCGACCAATCCGACGACTGTCAGGCCTTATTAGACGCGGTTAATTCACGGGGTTCCAGGCGCCCGTTCAGCGCGTTATACGCGGTCGAGGTCGCCAGGCACGCCTCTAAGCAGCATTAGGCGCGACTCCTCGGCATTCAGGTGCCCGCAAGAGGATCGGCGGATTCTGGCGGTTATTGCAACAGGAGCTCGGCGAGCTGTTCGGTGGGGTTGGCGAAGCTCAGGCGTTTGCGGGGTCGGTCGTTGAGCTCGTCGGCGACGGCGTCGAGGTCGGCTTCGGTCACCGTGCTGAAGTCAAACCCTTTGGGGAAGTACTGGCGCAGCAGTCCGTTGGTGTTCTCGTTAGACCCGCGTTGCCAGGGGGCGTGCGGGTCACAGAAGTAGACCTCGATGCCGGCGTCGAGACGGACTTGTTTCCAGTTGCGCATCTCGGGGCCCTGGTCCCAGGTCAGCGAGCGGCGCAGCGCCTCGGGCAGCGTCTGGATCTTTGCCGAGAGCGCGGGTGCGACGTGCTCGGGCTTGTAGCCGTCGGGCAGCGAGACGAGCATCGCGAAGCCGCTGGCGCGCTCCACGAGCGTGCCGATCGCGGTGGCGTTGCGCTTGCCGATCAACAGGTCGCCCTCCCAGTGGCCGGGCACCGCCCGATCCGCAGCCTCGGCCGGCCGGTCGCTGATGTTGACCATGTCACGCACGACGCGGGTCTTGCGCCCCCCGGCGTGACGGCCGGGCTTGCGCAGCGAGCGGCCGGTGCGCAGGTAGCGGGTCAGCTCGCGCCGCAGCGCCCCGCGGGATTGGACGTACAGCGACTGGTAGATCGTCTCCATGGACACCCACATCTCCGGGTTATCGGGGAACCGACGGCGCAAGCGCCCGGCGATCTGCTCGGGCGAGAAGCGCCGCCGCAGATCGTCCTGCACCAGCTCGCGCAACGCCAGGTTGGTATGAAGCTTGGCCGGCTTGGGTCGGCTCGCGCGCGCATAGGCCAACGCGTGCGCAGTCGTTGCCCGGTAGCCGCAGCCGCGAGGATCGGCGTTGCGGGAAAGCTCGCGCGAGACCGTCGACGGTGAGCGCCCTAGCCGCCGGGCGATCACCCGGATCGTCTCATCGCCAGCCCGGGCCAGTGCGATCTCCTCCCGCTCTTAAAACGACAAGCAGCGCCCCTTCAGATCCCGTCCACGACGCGGACGTACACCCCCGCAGGCCGCCACCCAGCGCGTGCCCTGCTTGCGATACGTGCCCGCCTGAACGGCCGCATCGCTGATGAACTCACCGGCCTGCAGCGCCGCCCAGAACGGCTGCACGGCCTCAGCGACCTGGGCGTTGGAGAACCTGACCATCCGATACCTCCGACCTCGACAGTGGATAGCGACGCGCGTCACCCCCCAGGACTGGCGCCGCGCACGCGTCGATCGCCGCTACGGCTCGCCTCTCGGGGCTCGCCTCCGCGCCGACCGACGCGGCCACCCCATCAGCAACGTCGGACGACCCTTCAGCGCGCTCGTCTACAGCGACATGTTGCGATCACCGCGCGAACCCAAGGATCCGCCTGCGGGAATTGTGCGCGACCGCGTGAGGCGTGCCTGGCGCTCGCCGGCGTAAGGTCGTGTGGATGGGCGACGGTGTTGAGCCCGACGTGGGCTTCGAGGAGATCTACGCGCGGGCGGGAGATGATCTCGCAACGGTCCCTTGGGCGTCTTTGGCGCCGCACCCCGCGCTCCTGGCGTGGCTGGATGGCCAGCCGCAAGCCTCCCAGCAAGCGGCGCTGGTGGTTGGTTGTGGGCTCGGAGACGACGCGGAAGCGGTCAGCCGCCGCGGCTATCGGGTCAGTGCCTTTGACATCGCCCCGACCGCGATCGCGAGCTGCCTCAAGCGGTTCCCGGACTCCCGGGTTGACTACCGCGTCGCGGATCTGTTTGCGCTGCCCGACGCATGGCGCGCGGCGTTTGAGCTGGTTGTCGAGGTCCGGACGCTGCAGTCCCTGCCCCTCAGACAACGCGCCGAGGCCGCGGCGGCGATCGCTGGGACGGTGGGGCACGGTGGCGTCGTGTGGGTGCGCTGCCTGGCCCGCGGTGACGACGAACCGGTGACCACGCGTCCGTGGCCGGTCAGCCGCAGCGAGCTCGGCAGGTTCGCGCGGGCTGGCTTGCGTGAGATCGAGTTCCACGATCAGCAGCCCACCGCCGGCCGGGAGCGATCGTTCACCGTCGTTTCCCGGCACGATTGACCGGCGTCGGGCGTGGATCGCGCGCAGCTGATCGAGTTCGTTCGCCCCCGTGGCCTCGCGGTCGTCGCCACGCGCGGCTCGGACGGCTCACCCCAGCCGCGCTGGTTGGCATCGCGGCCACCGACCGCGGCGAGCTCGTGTTCGACACCGCCGCGTGGTCGCGCAAGTGCGCCAACCTGCGCGCCTTCGCACGGGCCGCGGTCGTCGGGTGGACGACGAGGTCACCTTTCAGGGCGAAGGAGGCGCGGACATCCTCGGCGGTGCCGAACGAGACCGCTGCCTGACCGCCTACCTCCAATGAAGCGCGCAGCGCGAGCGTGACCCTGACTGACGCCGGTCCGCTGGTGGCACTGCTCGACGCCGATGAGCCTGATCACGCGATGTGCCGGGCAACACTCGGACAGCTGGAGCTCCCGCTGATCACGACGTGGCCGGCGTTCACCGAGGCCAGGTATCTGCTGTCGCGCGCCGCGGGGCCTGTGGCTCGTGAGGCGCTTTGGAGACTGGTACTCACCGATCGTCTCCAGGTGCTCGATCTCTCGCGGTCGGTTGTCGAGCGCAGCGCCAAGCTGATGACCAAATACGCAGATCTGCCGATGGACCTGGCAGACGCGACGCTGGTCGCCCTCGCCGAAGAACGGGGCACCGCCCGCGTGTTCACGCTCGACAGCGACTTCCGGGTCTATCGGCTGCGTGGTCGGCAAGGATTTGACGTCGTGCCTGGGCCGCGCTGAGCCACCCCCTCGCCGACGCCGAGGCAGCCGCGCCGTCCCCTCTTGCGCGCCACCATGGCGCAGTGTCCCGGCGAAACGATCCGGCTACGGGGACGATGGACAGTTGCCGGTCAGTCTGCTCCGAACACGAATCGAGTCGGGGAGCCGGTGAAGTCCTTCGAATCCAAGGCGAACACCCAGTCCGGGCTCACGGCGAAGACGCTGTTGGAAGCTAGGTCCACCATCTCCATGCCGTATTCGGTTCCGTACTTGGCGTTCACCGCGGCCAGAAAGCCCTCCAAGGCGCTTCGGTCGG
The DNA here is from genome assembly GCA_963830395.1 of uncultured Actinomycetota bacterium. Classification (GTDB taxonomy): domain Bacteria; phylum Actinomycetota; class Thermoleophilia; order Solirubrobacterales; family Solirubrobacteraceae; genus Palsa-465. The sequence continues at coordinate 83,217 of CAWHMI010000016.1, read as the reverse complement.
TGAAGCGACGAGCTTGACCCTGCACAACTACGGGTTCGAGCGGATCGTCGGTGGACACGGTGCAGCAGGGCCGCCCGGCCAGGTTGCGCGCCTTCCGGGAGCCGTTGGCGCTGCTGAACCAGAGTCCGTCGTCATTCCAGACCGCCCAGACCGGCATGAGGTGAGGAGCCCCTGACGGGGTCACGGTGGCCAACCAGAAGTCATGCGAGTGAGCCAGCCTCTCCTCCACCCAGGACCACGGGAGAAGGCCTGTCCCTTCCTCGGCCGGAAGAGTGCCGTACCCGGGCATGTAGGGCCTCGTGACGACCGGCTCCTTCACCATCCTGAAGCTACCAACCCAAAGATGGTCGGATCCGCACCGACGTCCCGCGGCGGAATGTCTAACGGGACGCGCGCTGCGTGCCGCTGGCCCTCAGGTTCAGGCGCCTTCGTGGTGTCCCGTAAGACCCGCCCGCTGAAGTGCCCCGTGAACGTCCGATATACGGGACACACTCCGGTTTGTGTCCGGGCTGGTGATCGGCTATGCGCGCGTCTCTACCGACGCCCAAGATCTCACCGCCCAACGCGATGGGCTGCAGGCACTCGGCGTCGATCCTGAGCGCATCTACGTCGACCACGGCCTGACCGGCACCCAGCGCGACCGGCCGGGACTCCGCCAAGCCCTTGCCGCCGGGCGGGCCGGGGACACGCTGGTCGTGACCAAGCTTGACCGGCTCGCGCGCTCGTTACCCGACGCCCGCGACATCGTCGATGACCTCACGCGCCGCCAGATCAAGCTCAACCTCGGCGGGTCGGTGCGCGATCCGACCGACCCTGTCGGGCGGCTGTTATTCAACGTGCTGGCGATGATCGCCGAGTTCGAGGCAGATCTCATGCGCGCGCGCACGCGCGAGGGCATGAAGGTCGCGAAGGCCAAGGGTCGCCTGCGCGGCAAGCAGCCCAAGCTCACCCCGCGCCAGGAGGCGCACCTCGTCGCCCTGCACCGCGACGGCGAGCACACAAGCACCGAGCTGGCCGAGCTCTTTAGCGTCGCTCGGTCGACCGTTTATCGAGCGCTCGCGCGCGACCGCGCCGCAAACACCGTCGCCGCCCGGCCGGCCTCATGACTCCAGCCGGCGAGCACCGCGTCTAAGCAGCCTCCGAGGCGGGCGTCGGGGGCCAGTCTGAACGCCGCTCTTGGTCGAGAGCGGAAGTCTCGCGCTGCGCTCAGACCCGCGCGAGACTTCTGCGTGTGCGTGAGAGGAGCACTGAAGTCTCCGCCGGCCTGAGGCTCGATTCTCGCGCACAGCGCGAGCCTCGGCTCCGGGTTTCACGGCGCTGAGCGGCGCCCCGCTGCTTACCCACACGTTGGGCTCGCGCTTGAACGCATACAACCCGGTTGTGATCTCGGAGCGCAGCCTGCGCCGGGCGAGGGGCCGGAGCGGGAGATCGCCGGGCTCACGTCGCTCGTCTTCCGCGTCGTCTTACTTTGCTGGCGGCTGGCCACTGGTGCTGAGTACCTCCTCTGCGCCTGGAGGGCGGGGGAAACTCAAATCGCGACTTAGCGAGCCCGCCCCGACCGATGAACAACCGAGACGTGATTGCAGCGATCCGCACAAGCGAGTAGGGTTACTCGCGGACGGTCGCTGACCAAGCCGACCAGCCGTCGCTGCAGCTGACCTGTTGCCATCGCTGCGACTAGCCGAGGCGATTGACCTCCGCCCACTTGGATCCCCCTTCCGGGGTTCGAGACCCGCCGGGTTTTGCTCGGGGGATCGAAGTTGTGATCGCACCGCGGTCACACGAATGCAACCGTCAGGAGCCAAGAATGTCCGTTTCCACACCGAACCGTGCCACCAACGGCGCGGACTCCACGCGAGCCTTTGCGGGTCTTCCTGAGGAGTCGGCTCAGCAGGTCCAGGAGTTCGTCAGTAAGCCGGGTCGTCTCCTGATCGATGGCGAATGGGTGGAGGCGGCGAGCGGGAAGACGTTTGAGACGTTCAATCCGGCGACTGAGGAGAGTCTCGGGTGGGTGGCGCACGGCGCGACCGAGGACGTTGAGCTCGCCGTGGGCGCGGCGCGTCGTTGCTTTGACGACGAGTCCTCTGACTGGCGGCGGATGACGCCGTCGGAGCGCGGCAAAGTCATCCATCGCATCGGCGATCTGATCGAGCAGCACGCGGACGAGCTCGCCGCGCTCGAGACGCTGGATAACGGCAAGCCTTTGGCGATCGCCAAGGCGGCGGACGTCGCGCTGGCCGCTGACCTGTTTCACTACATGTCGGGCTGGGCGACGAAGATCGAGGGCAGCACGATCCCGATCTCCGCCGTTACCTCGCCCGGGTCGGAGTTCCTCGCGTATACGCGCAAGGAGCCGGTGGGTGTTGTGGGGCAGATCATCCCGTGGAACTTCCCGTTGCTGATGGCGGCCTGGAAGCTCGGCCCGGCGCTGGCGGCCGGCGTGACCGTGGTGCTCAAGCCGGCCGAGCAGACGCCGCTCTCGGCGCTGCGACTCGGTGAGCTGATGCTGGAGGCCGGGCTGCCCGCGGGCGTGGTCAATATCGTGACCGGGTTCGGCGACGCGGGTGCGGCGCTCGCGGCCCATGACGGCGTCGACAAGGTTGCGTTCACGGGCTCGACCGAGGTCGGCCGGCTGATCGTGCAGGCGGCGGTGGGCAATCTCAAGAAGGTCACGCTCGAGCTGGGTGGCAAGAGCCCGCAGGTGCTCTACAAGGATGCCGACATGGACGTGGCGATCCCGGGCGCGGCGAACGGCATCTTCTTTAATCAGGGCCAGTGCTGCAACGCCGGCTCGCGCCTGTACGTCGAGCGTGACGTGTTTGACGAGGTGGTCCAGGGGATCTCGGACGAGGCCAAGAAGATCAAGATCGGCCCGGGTCTCGACGCCGACACGCAGATGGGTCCGCTGATCTCCGCAGAGCAGCACGACAAGGTGCTCGGCTACTTGTCCTCGGGCCTTGACGCCGGCGCCAGCGCTCCGGCCGGCGGCGGACGGGCGGGCGATCGCGGGTACTTCGTGCAGCCGACCGTGCTGACTGACACCACGCCTGACATGAAGGTGGTGCGCGAGGAGATCTTCGGTCCGGTGGTGTGTGCGATTCCGTTCGGCTCCGAGGACGACGACGTCATCCGCAGCGGGAACGACACGAACTACGGCCTCGCGTCGGGGATCTGGACACGCGATATCAACAAGGCGCACCGCACCGCTAACCGCCTGCGCGCCGGCACGGTGTGGATCAACTGCTACAGCGTGTTTGACGCCGCGATGCCGTTCGGCGGCTACAAAGAGTCAGGTTGGGGCCGGGAGATGGGCCACAACGCGCTCGACAACTACCTCGAAACCAAGTCCGTCGTCACGCAGCTCGCATAGAGGCGACTACCCGTGCCGAGCCCGCGCCTCCCGCGCGCGGCTCGGCCGGCCCCGCAGGGTGATGTGGCCACCGCGAGGAACCGCCCGACCAGGGCGGTGCCGCAGTCCTGAACGCCGGCTCCGGCACGCTCGCTCAGGACGAACAGGAGGAGCCCGCCACGGCGCTCGATGGCGTCTCTTTGCTGCTGTAAATTCGCCGCGGCGTAGGTTCCCGGTGGTGGTCAGTTTAGGCTGCTGTCACCTCTTCGGGGGTCGGTTGTTCGCTGCCTTGGTATCTCATTCGGCGTAGGCGTTGGCGGTCGAGCTCGGTGAAGCGGATGCCGTTGGTCTCGTGGGTGATCAGCAGGTCGAGCTCGACGGCGTGAGCGTGGCGGCGCTGGTGGGGCGCGAACCGCCGCCGGACACCGGCGTCAGCAGCCAGCTGGCGCAGTTCGGCTCGCGCCGAGGTGTCTGACCAGCGCCGGCCGCGGGTGGTGCCGTCGATGACACAGAAAAGCGGTCCGGGCGGGAGCAGGCCGCGGTGAGCCAGCCAGGCGTTGCGCTGCTCGAACCCGAACTGGTCCATCCCGGCCTCGCGGCGCTTATCGCCTTTGCCGTGGCGAACCAGTAACGACCCGCGGTGCTCGTCGACGTCGGTCTCGTTGAGCGCCCGCGCTTCGGAGGTCCGCAGCCCCCACGCCTCAAGACAGGCGATCAGCGCCCGGGTCCGCAACCCGTGGCGATCATGCGCATCACCAGGATGATCTCCTCCGGTTTGGGCGGATCAGCGGGATACTCCATCCCCTTATTGCGCGGCGCGCGACCCGCAAGATACCCCGGAAGGGTGGCTGGGGACCGCCGCCGACCCGCGGCATCAAGCAGCACGATCGAAGTCTCGGACACGAGCTTCTCCTCTTAGAGAACCGTCCTGGCCAGTCCAGGACGCATCACGAGCATCCTCAGCCCAAGATCGCCGTCCGGCAACCGATCGAGCGTGCTTCGCGGCCTCGCCGACCCAGAGCAGCAGTAGATCCGTGTCCGTCGACCTCGGTACTGACGACCGGTCGTGCGTGGGAGCGGCAGTCTGCGTTTTGTCCCGGCGCGGTACCCGTCTCGGCCATCGCAGGAACGTCGCAGGTCCTCGATTCGGACGCCTTCCTCTTGGCGAAACCAGAAGCCGCCGGAACGTGCTGGGTCGTCGGCGTCGAGCAAACGACGGCGTGGCGATGCTTATGCACGCTCTGGAAAACCACGCCGGCGCAGTCCCTGTCCGCGACTGTCGCTTCCTCTCGCGGACGAAGCGTCTCGGCGACGCGACGGCGTCCACTGCTGGTCGTCCATAACAGGAGCCAACTTTCGAAGTCTGATTGGACTTCCGCTTCGACCACATTGCTAGCAAGGAGGCGGCAAGCACTCCGTCCGGGAGCTGTCGGTCCCGTCGCTTGTGCAGGGGGCCCGTAGTGGGCGACGGTGCCTTCCGGGCGGTCGTCATCGCCGGCGGCGACAGTGTCAAGGTGCGAGTCGTCAATGCAGATGGTTGGTCTACTTGCGTTCGGCAGTCCGCATCGGTTCTTCGTCGGCTGGTTGCAGGGCCAGCGTGACGGCGTCGTCGAGCGTCGGGCGTGGGCGGTCGGCCGCGGCGCGCAGGCTCTCTGCGTCGACGGTTTCGTGCATCCGCGCCTCATATTTCTGGCGGTGGCGCCGCCAACCGCCTAGCGGTGCGACCGCGTCGGCGTTTTCGATCGCGGCCCAGAGATTGACGGCGCGTTCGGGTTGCCCGTGCTCGGCCGCTACGCGAGCGAGGAGTCCGACGCCGAATACGCGTCCGGCGTGGTCACCGATCTGGTCGGCGACGGCGAGCGACTCTCGAGCTTGCTTGTCCGCTTCGTCGATGCGCCCGGCGTTCAGCGAGAGGTTCGCTAGCTCGGCGAGCATGCCGCTCTCCCACCAGTGGACACCAGCCTCGTGGGCCATTGCCGCGCTCATTTCGATCAGCTCGAGCGCGCGTTGCTCCTCCCCGGCGTCGCGGGCGATCGCGCCGCGCGTTCCCAGCGTCTGGGCCTGACCCCATCGGTTGCCCGCTCGCTCGTGGATCTGATGGCTGGTCTCGACGAGCCCGCGCGCGCGTACGAGATCGCCGCGCCGCATCGCGCAGTCCGCGATCCGGTGCAGAATCACGGCGCGCCCGTGCTCGTCACCGAGCCCTTCGAACAGGGCGAGGCTCTGCTCGTAGAGCCGCTCGGCCGCTTCGTCTTGGCCGGCGAGGCCCGTCGCGCCACCGTACGCGCGCAGGGCGTTGGCGCGCAGGCCTGGCGCGACCGCATCGACCTCCGGCCGTCCCATCAATGCCTGGAACCATCGCATCCCTTGGCGCGGGTCGTGCGTTACCCAGAAGCGTTCCATCGCGATCGCGAGCTCTAGACCGAGCGCGACCGAACCGCTCGCAACTGCCCACGCGAGCGCCGCGCTGAGGTTGTCCTGCGCCGCGATCGCGATGTCGAGGCGCTCCTCTCCTCCACCTCGTCGAATGGCGCTGAGGTCTGCGCTCTCGGCGAGCGCGAGGAAGAACGTGAAGTGTCGCCGGTGGACTTCGTCTGCCTCCCGCGACGCCTCCAGTCGCTCGAGCGCGAACTCTCGGATCGTGTCCAGATAAAAGAAGCGGCCTTCCGCGATTCGCCCCAGCAGGCTCTGCTCGAGCAGCGCTGTCAACCCATCGAGGTCGGCGTCGCAGACGGCCGTCGCGGCGTCGCGGTCGAAGCTGCTGACGAACACGGCGAGCCGGGCAAACAGCTGCGTCTCCTCCGGCGAGAGGAGGTTGAAGCTCCACTCGAGCGTCGCGCGCAGGGTTTGCTGGCGCGCGGGCAGGTCACGCGGGCCGCCGGTGAGAAGCGGCAGGCGCGGTTCGAGTCGCTCCAGCAGCTCGCGGGGGGTCAGTATCCGGGTACGTGCTGCGGCAAGCTCGATTGCGAGCGGTAGCCCATCCAGGCGCGCGCAGATGCGGGGGATCGCGTGTGCGTCTGCCGGCTCCGGGGCGAAGCTGGGGTGTGCTTCGCAGGAGCGCTGGTGAAAGAGCGCGACGGCCGGTTCTTCTCCCAGTGGGTGGACCGGGTACACGTGCTCGCCGGAGAGGTGCAGCACGGCGCGGCTGGTCACGAGCAGGGTGGTGCGTGGCGCGCGCGCGAGCAGCTCGCTGAAGATCGCTGCCCCGACGCGCAAGTGCTCGGCAGTGTCGAGTATGAGCAGCAGCTCGCGCCCTCGAATCACCGTCGCCAGCGTTTCCAGCGGCTCCTCGCCCGGGACTTCCTGAATCGCGAGCATCCGCGCGATCGCGCCAGGGACGAGCGCGGGATCAGTCACCCGCGCTAGCTGGACGAACGCCGCGCCGTTGGCAAACGAGGCCGCTGTCCGGCGGGCGGCCTCGAGCGCTAGTCGCGTCTTGCCAGAACCGCCCGCGCCGGTCAAGACGATCAGCCGCACATCGTCGCGAGCGAGCAGGTCGCGCAGCTCTGACAGCTCGCGCTCGCGCCCCAGGAGCGCGTTCGGTGCTGCCGGCAACCCGATCACTGGTCCCGCGACGGCGGGCGCGACCGCTAGCGCCGGATCCTGTTGGAGGATGCGCTGCTCAAGCTCGCGCAGCTCGCGACCAGGCTCAAGCCCCAGCTCCTCGCGCAGCCATACGCGTACACCCACGTATACCTCGAGTGCTTCTGTCTGCCGCCCGCAGCGGTACAGGGCGAGCATTGTCTGCGCCTGCAGACGCTCGCGCAGCGGGTGGGCAGCGGAAAAGCTCTGCAGCTCGGGTAGGACATCGCCGTGGCGGCCTAGCTGAAGCTCCGCCGCAATCCGCTCCTCCAGCGCGACCAGCCGCAGCTCCTCCAGCCGCTCCGCCTCACCGCGAGCGAACTGCTCATAGGCGATCTCCCCATACGCCGGGCCGCGCCACAGCGCCAGCGCGCGGCGAAACAGCGAAACGGCCAGCCGGGCATTCCCATCCAACACGGCGGCTCTGCCCTCCCCGAGCAGCCGCTCGAAGCGGGCGGCGTCCAGCGAGTCGTCGCCGAGCTCAAGCGCATAGCCCGCCCCGCGCGTGTGCGATACGGACCGGCGGTTCCAGCGCCTTGCGCAGCTGCGAAACGTAGACCTGCAGCAGCTTCGTCGCCGACGCGGGCGGCGAGGCTCCCCAGACCGCGTCAATCAGGACGTCGGACGGGAGCCCCTCACCGGCACGAATCGCCAATGCCGCCAGCAGCCATCGCTGTTTCGCGCCGCCGATCGATACCGGCCCGTCAGCGCCGATGATCTCAAGCGACCCGAGAACGCGAATCTCCACCGCACAATCTCCGCTGCTGATTCTCGCGTCCGCGGATCAGTCGCTCAAGCCGCGGCTATACCGAGCCTAAACCAGCCCGTGCCAACTTCCAACCCTTGATCGCGACCAAGCGACGCACAACAGCAAGGAATAGCCATGGCATACGCATTCGTGCAGGACATCGCCGCGAGCTGGAAGCAATACGAGCGCGTCGCTAGCGGGCTGACAGATCCTACCCCGCACGGCCTGATCGTGCACCTCGCTGGCCCAACCGACGAAGGCTTCCGAATCATCGCCGCCTGGAACAGCGAGCAAGCCTGGAAACACTTCCAAACCGAACGACTCCAACCCGCGATCGCAGCTCTCGGCGGCCCAGCACGCCCCGAACCCACCTTCCGCGACCTGCACGCCACCCACCTCGTCGTCGGATCGATCGACGCCAACTCCAACCTCGCCACAACAAGGCCAACGGCCCAGCCGACAGTCTCGCCGACACCGGCAGGCACAAGGAAGGAGCAGCCGTGAACACCATCGACGCTCAACCAAACGGAGGAACAGCCATGCACATCCGCACGCTCACCCCCACCAATTTCTCTCACCTGCCGAACGAAAAGGGGAGTCGGTGATGGCCGCGGCGGACGCGGTTGGTAACAAGCTGAGGCACCGACGGCGTTTCAGCGGGGCCGTCCTGGCAGGCGTCCTTGGGCTCGCGATCGCGTTAGCAGGGTGCGGCAGTTCTTCCGGGCGCACGAACCGGAGCACATCCGAGCCTGCATTCGCGACCGCCTTCGCGACCGTCATGCCGAGCCTCCAGACGAGATCGGGTACGACCGCGAAAGCAATATCGAACCTCAGGAAAAACAGCGACGCCCAGGTCGCGACGCTGTTCATGGGGCTCTCGAAGCAGTGGAGCAGGAGCGCCAAGCCATTGCTAGCACTCAAGGCGCCTGCACCCGTATCCAATCTGTTCGCTGCCGTCACAAGCCACGTTCCCGTTGTGGAAGCAGATCTCGTCACCCTCGCCCAGTCGGCGGTCGTCCACGACGCGAGCACGGTCGCGCTGTGCGCGCAGCACCTCACCTCCAATTTCCACGAGCTGAGGACCGCGGTTGCAGCGCTGGAGATGAAGCTCGGCATAGACGACAAGAAGTAGGCGTCGGCCCGTCGGATCACCCGCCGACACGACGCCGCGCCTCCTCGCGCTGGGCGTTACGACCCCAACGCGAATGCGAGCCATCCTGCGGCCGTAGAGCAGTCGGACACTGTCACCCCGCGCTTCCCGTGATTCGTCGCGCTCAGCCCGGTGGGGCCCGCCGCGGGTGACGGCGTCGGAGGCCAATCCGCTGGGTCGCAGCGCGATCGAGCCGGCGCCCCGACGTGGTCGGGATCGTGACCGCAATGTGGTGTTGTAGACCGCCATGGCGTGCTGGGTCTACGAAACGTGGTCGCGCCAGCAGCGCCACAGGACGCGGCACCAGGCGCTCCCCACGTACGCAGCGCGTGTGGATGGTCGTGACCGCGTGCGCGCAGGCGGCCCAGGGGTGCCAGTGGCGATCAAGGCGCCGGTACGGTAGCTCGGCCAGCGAACGCTGGCCGCCAGCAAGGCTGCGCGGAAGGTCAAGCCACAGTCTTGGTCAGCCGTGGTCAGCATGGCGCACCTGAGGACTAAGGGCAGCCTGCGCGTCCGCGCTGAGGACACGGCTGCTCTCGTGGTCGTATCGGTAGAAGTGGTGTAACGGACGTCCGGGTAGGTCGACCGCTTGAGAGCGGTCGGCCACCGTGACGCCGAACTCGTCGGTCGTTCGTGCAGTCAGACGAATGGAGACACCACGACGGCCGAGGGTCAGAGCATGACGGTTGCCGATGTCGTCGCCAAGACGATGGAAGGTCGCCTTGAGGTTTCGTTCGGGAGGCGGTCGCCCTGGTGGGCTCGCGAGCTGATGGAGGCGGAGATCAGCGCCGAGATGGGTGCGGAGTTCGGCGAGGTGGCCCCGGAGCGGCGGTTGACGCATCGCAACGGGTATCGCCCACGGGGGTGGGAGACGCGGATTGGTGAGATCGATCTGTTGATCCCGAGGAAGCGCCAGGGACAGGCGTACTTCCCCAGCTTTCTGGAGCCGCGGGGCGGCGCTCGGAGCAGGCGATCGTGGCGGTCGTGCTGGGGGCGTACGTCACCGGGGTCTCGACCCGGAAGGTCGACCGCCTGGTGGAACAGCTGGGGATCGACGGGATGACCAAGGACCGCGTCTCGGCGCTGTGCCGGGAACTGGATGAGCAGGTCGAGGCATTCTGGCCAGCGCCCGCTCGAGGCCGCCTATCCCTATCTACGGCTGGACGCGAAGCAGGTCAAAGTCAGAGACCGCGGCCGCGTGGCACCCACCAGCTCGACCGGCCCCAAAACGCGAGGCTCCATGATCGTCCCTCGCTTGCGATTGTGGCGCGCGCGCCTCCACCACGCGAGCCGCGCCTATACCAAACCTAAACCGGTGTGCGCCACCGTTCAGCCTCCAATGCGGCGCGCAAGACAGACGGGGAAGTGACAGGCCTTGGGATACGCATTCGTGCAGGACCTCGCCTCAAGCTGGGAACAGTACGAGCGCGTTGCGGCGGGGCTGACCGAACCGGCTCCGCCGGGATTGATCTTGCACTTCGCCGGCGCAACCGATGAGGGCTTTCGCATCATCGACGTGTGGGAAACCGAGCAGGCCTTCAAGCGCTTCCAGTCAGAGCGCCTGGAGCCCGCCGTTGCGGCGCTCGGCGGTCCCTCACGTCCAGAGCCCACATTTCGCGAGCTGCACGCCATTCACGTAGTCGTCGGATCGCTCGAGTCATCCCACAGCAGCCCAGCACGACAACGATCGGCCTAAGACCATCAACTCAAACCCGGAGAACCGCGCATGAACACCCGCATAATCACGCGGATTACCGCCGCCGCCCTCGCGGCAACAGCCGCCGCGATCCCGATCACGGCCGCGACCGCAGCGCCACAAAGCCTGAACGTCAAGGCAACGCTGAAAGTCACCGCCAGCCCGCCACCCGCCTGCCACGCGGGCATCTGCACCATTCGAAACCATGGGACGGGCAGCATGACCCACTTTGGCAAGGTGACCTTCACCACCGTGATCATCGCCGACGGTAACCAACCGCCATGTGGCCCCAGAGCACAATGGGTCAACCGGATCATCCGGACGATCCACACAGTCAAGGGCAAGCTCGTCCTACACGAAGCGGGCCTGCAATGCCCGCAGCCCGGCGTCGGACCTCGCGTGGAGGCGGTCTGGGCAGTCGACGGCGCTGACAGCACCGGCGTCTTCGCCGAAGCGCGCGGAGCAGGCCAAGACATCGCGTACCCCGTACAAGACACCGCAGCTCCGCGAGGAACAATCACCCTCGCATCCTGACAAGACGACCCCCAGAGGTCCATGACTAATTCACGCCTCATCACGATCGGCCGGTGGCTCCTGGCCGCCGCGCGCCCCACAGCCGCCCCACGGAGGCCCGTGTCCTCGCAAAGATCACGGAGCCTCTGTGATGCAAAAACCGCCCGAAGCCCTTACTTTGCGCCGATGGGCGGCTGGGACTGTATTCGGAGCACGGGGGGCGCCGGGTACGCGGGGACCCCGCTGGGGGTGCGCGTGGTCGCGGCGTTGCTTGTGACCATGTGCGCGCTTTTGGCGGCTGCGGCGGCGCGTGCTGCACCGCTCTCGAGCACAGAAGGCACCCAGTTCTCCGGGCAGGTGGGCACGCTGACCACGTCGCACTGCGACACCCTGACCGTGGGTCCGAGCGGGACCATCAGTTGGGGCGACGGTCAGTCCTCGTCGGCGAGCTACACGTACGTGGTGGGCACGTTCCCGAACCAGTACACGGTGAGCGGCTCGCACGCGTACGGCGAGGAGGGGGCCTATGTCGGTACGGTGAGCTCTTCCTACACCTGCGGCCGGACGTTCACATCCTCGTCCAGTTTCCCGGAACAGGTGCGTGACGCGGCTCTGAGCGCGACGGCGGGGAGCGTGTCAGCCACGGCGAGACAGCCGTTCAGCGGCCCGGTGGCGAGTTTCACCGACGCCGATCCGGGCGGCACTGCCGCGGACTACACCGCCCAGATCGACTGGGGCGACGCAGCCAGTAGCGCGGGCTCGATCACCGCCGGTGGTGGGGATCGGTTCGTCGTGCAAGGCAGCCACCGCTACGCGATCGCCGGCAAATACCAGGTCACCGTCACGATCACCGACGCGGGCGGGGGCAGCACCGTCGCGCACGACAAACGCGAGCGTGGAGGCACCCAACCAGCCCCCGCCGCCGCCTCCGCTGGTCCACGCGACGTTCACGCCTTCCGTGCTGCGGCCGGCGCTGGGAAGGCCCGTGACGCTGGACGCCTCGGGATCGCGTGTGCCGGGCACGTCTGTCAGGTCGTTTGCGTGGGAGGTCAACGGCGCTCCTCAGGCGCTGTGCGCGGGGGCCACTCCCCAATTGACCACTCGGTTTCTGTCGCCCGGCGCCAAGTCGATCAGGCTCAACGTCACCGACTCCGCGGGACACGTGACCAGCATCACGCACGACGTGACCGTCACCGGTAGGGCCTTCTCGGCTCGCCGCGGCGACCTCGTTATGCATGCCCAGCAGGTTTTCGCCTGTCGGCAGGGGCCGGGTGATCCGCCCGATTCGGGCGTCGCGCCGGTTGTTGTTAACGCGCCGAGCGTCGGATGCACGACTCAGGTGCAGTCGGGGATCATCGACGTGGTGGGCTGCCTGACCGAGTATCAGGACCAGGCGCAGTTGTTTACCAAGACGATCGGCGCGGGCCTGGCGGGCACGTTTTACCTGCAGGACGTCTCGGCGCCCGACGGCGAGCTGAACGGGGTTCCACCCGCGGAGCTCGGCGCGCTGCTGTGGGACATCGAGCAGCAGGCTTTTCCCGAGGACTACCTGAAGCTCTGCCGCCTTCCGCGCAACCCGCTCAACCCGGCTCTGACCCAGGCCCAGCTGCAGTACTGCAGTCCTGTGCCCGGCGCCGGCATGCAGACGCCCCCGAGCATCTCCGGCAACGGCGGCTCTCCGAACCTCGGCAGCGGCGGCGGGCAATTCGGTTGCGCCGAGGCTCATTGCCCGCCGGCGACCGCGGCCCGTGTCGGCTCATCGCGGGCCGGCATCCCGGCCAGGACTCCACCAGTGCACACGGCCTTCTACGCGCCGCCGTGTGATAAGGCCCCGGTTCCCGCGTCGTCCAGCGGCGATCAAGCCATCTCGAACCTGTGCCTCGATCTCTACGTCTCGACAGGTCCGGTGCGCATCAACGGGATCGACTACAGGCCCGAGCCCGGTACCGTGATCGTGATCGCTCCTCAGTACAACGTCGTCGTCGCGAGCAGCGCTTCGACGTGGCTGGACGCGCTGCGGCTGCAGGCGCCAGCGGAGATCAACTACGAGCTCCCGAGCCCCTCCCAGGGCTCGAACCAGGGTGCGGGCACGGCCCGGGACATCGCGGTGGCGCATACCGCCGACGCGGGCGGCGGGAGTTCGGGCTCGGGTCAGGATTACCCGGCGCTGAGCGTGTCTGACCTCCAGTCGCTGCTCTCCCACCAGCCCAACCCGCGGACCGCCGCGCAGATCATCAGGTTGCTCTCGAAGGTGGGAGGCTTTCCGACGGTCGCCGGGCTGGAGGTGACGTTTGACGACAACTTCAACGCGACGATCACGGTCCACGCGAAGCTGCCGGACGTGTTCAGCTCCGGCGGGTCACCGCCGACGGCCGCGATCTCCGCCGAGATCGGCCCGACCATTCCGTTCCAGATCCTGTTCGGCTACTTCACGGGATCGACCAACTTCGGCGCGGTGGCGCTCAACAACTTCGCGATCTGCTTTCGCCACGCGTACAGCGCGGACACCAGTGCCAACACCAGCGACCCGTGCCCGGGCATCACCGGGATCGCGGACAAGCCGGCGTACGGTCAGGATCTATGGGACGCCTCGGGAGTGTTCGACGTGTCAGGAGCCGGGTTCAGCCTTGTCTTCAGGCCCGGCGGCGACATCCCGACCAATGTGTGCCCCGGATTCCTGCAACTCGGTTTTGGGTTCGGGGACGGCAAGGTCAGATTCGCGGGCGCGGCGCTGGTGATCGCCAACGGCGGGTTGCAGTTGGGGGCGGGTATCACGCTTCAGCAGCTCGGAGCGTCGTTCACGGCCAACCCGGGCTTCGACACCGTCTGCGCCTATACCACGCTTGGCGCGTTTGAGAACTTCGTCCAGCTCACCGGCGAGGTGTTCGCAGTATGGACGATGGACGGCGGCCACTACCAGTTCAACGGCTCCGAGCTCGGCACGACGCCGAGCGGCACCCCGTATCTGATCCCGTCCTACGCGGGTAGCCCGCCGCGCCTGCAATACCCCTACACCAACGGGTGGGCGCTTGGGATCGGCGCGGGCATCGGGCTGCACCTGCCGTCGCTCGGACTGATCCAGTTCGCGGACGGCTATGCGCTGTACGTCAACGATCCCGGGGCGCTGTGGTTCGGCGCCGAGTTCGACCTCGGGCTGCCCAGCGGCGACTATGAGCACCAACCCGGGACGGGAATCGCGTTCAGGGGTGGGATCGCGGGCGCGGTCGGCAGCAGCGGCGGAAAGCCGGCCTTCTGGGTCGAGGGCAACGCAGCCGTGTCGCTGAACGTGCTCTGCACGGGAAACTGCACCGGGAACCTCTTCTCGGCGGAGCTCGACGCGATCATCTCCGACGCACCGGGGGCGGCGAACAGCGGCGGGATCGCGATCTGCGGTTCACTTGACGGCGGCACCGTCGGCGTTGGCTATCACTGGGGTGACGGCTTGAGAGACCTGCCTGCGCGATTTCCACAGCGGCGGAGACTGCTCGGACCAATGGTTCGGAACCTTTCGCGTGGCGGTTCAGCCGGCTGCCGCGATGGATGTGAGGGCCCGCGCTGCCTCCGTCCTGGCGACGGTGGTCCACGTACCCCGGGCCACGCCGGCTGCTGACATTGCTCTCGTCGGCCATGGGGGAGCTCCGGACGTCACCGTAACCGGCCCCTATGGCTTCCACGAGAGCACCTCCGGCGCGCCGGCCAGCGGGCACTTCACCAAGCGCGGTTCGCTGTTCTACGAGCGGATGAGGCTGCCATCCACGTACACGTTCATGGCGCTGCTGCACCCCGCGCCCGCGACATATCGCGTGACGCTCAATCCTGGCTCGCCGTCGATCGTCAAGATCATGCAGAACAACGCGTTCGCTCCGGCGGTGACGGCGCGCGTCGTTGGCAACGGCATCCACCGCCGCCTCCTCTACACGGTCAAGCCCGTGCCGGGGCAGCGGGTCGTACTGATCGAGCGCTCGAACCAGGTCCTGCGCGAGCTCGGCCAGGCGCGCGGGCGAACCGGTGCGATCTCGTTCATCGCCACCCCCGGCCCGAGGCGACGCCAGATCCTCGCGGAGATCTACGAGCACGGGACGCCGGGGCCGCAGATGGCCGTCGCGAGCTATCAGCCGCCCGGGCGCCTCCGTCTGCGCGCCGTGCGCAGCATCCGCCTGCACCGCTCGGGCGCGACCGCTACGCTGAGGTGGGGCAGGGTGCCGCAGGCGACTACCTATAGCGTCCGGGTCGTGTTGAGCGAGGGCGACAGACGCTTCTACGTCACCCGCTCCCCGAGGGTGACCATCGCCGGAGTGTTCCTCGAGATTGGTGGTCAGGTCACCGTGAGAGCCGCGGGGGACAGTGTGTTCACGCTCACCGGACCGCCACGCACCGTCGCCCTGGCCGCCGCCGTCCGGTACCCGCGCGGCGGCGTCCGCTCGAGATTGACGCCGCTCCAGAAAGCGAGGCGCCACAGACGAGGCGGAGGCTAACCCGCGAGGATGCGCGATATGCGACCCGGAGACTACGCATCGGTTCACGGGAGAGGTTGAGGAGGCTTGGCGCTCATGTACGTAAACAAACTGAGGTATCGACTAGGGCGAGCGCTGACGCTCGTCGCGATCGCCGCTGCGATGGGGATCGTTGCCGTTCTCGCGCCGATGGTTTCCGCCGCACGCGCGAGCGGTTGCACACCGACCTCCGGCCAGCAAAACGGTGTCGACGTCTCCTCTTTAGCGGGCAACCACATCAACTACAGCCAGGTCGCCGCCGCGGGCGTCAAGTTCGTATACGCGCGCGTCTCGGACGGCAGCGCCGTCGACACGGCCTACTCGACGAACGCAGCGAATGCCCGGGCGTCCGGGCTCGCGTTTGGCGCCTACCAGTTGTTCGAGCCGGCCCAGGATCCTGTCGCCCAGGCGAACCTCTTCATAACGCAGGCAAACTTCGCCGCGAACGACCTGATTCCGGTGGTCGACGTCGAGGCCACCGGCGGGCAGTCGGCGGCGAAGATCAAGGCCAACCTCACGACATGGCTTGACCACGTTCAGGCCGCGCTCGGCGTCAAGCCCGTGATCTATACGAACAAGGCCTTCTGGGACAACAACGCCATCCCCGCGGGGTTGGCCGCCGCGGGCTACCCACTCTGGGACGCGAGCTACACCAGTTTCCCGACACCACCGTCGGAGTGGTCGAGTCTCACGCCTCCGTGGGTGCTGTGGCAGTACTCCGATATGGGCTTCGTTCCCGGGATCCCCGGCCTCGTCGATGTGGACTACCTCAACAGCGCGTTCAACGGTGGCAACCTGTGCGCGCTCACGCTGGCGGGCCAGCAGACGGCTACGCCCGCGAACACCACGCTGCCGCAGATCAGCGGCACGCCATCGGTCGGCCAGACCCTCAGCTGTTCGCAGGGCTCCTGGACGAACTTTCCCGGCAGCTTCGGCTACCAGTGGCTGCGCGACGACGCTGCGATCGCGACTGCGGCGACCGGCGTGGACTACACCGTGAGCGCCGCCGACGCCGGCCATCATCTCAGCTGCCAGGTGACGGCCGGCAACAGTGCCGGCAGCGTGATGGCCACGAGCGCGGCGGTCGGCGTTCCGACGCCGAGCGCCCAGATCACCACCCCGACCAACGGAGCGACCTACACGCAAGGGCAGGTCGTCGACGCGGCGTTCAGCTGCACGGACCAGCCTCAAGGCTCGCAGCTCGCGTCGTGCACGGGTCCGGTCGTGAGCGGCGCGCCGATCGACACCCAAGCGCTGGGATCGCACACCTTCACGGTCACGGCGACCGACACCGGCGGCTCGCGAAGTTCCCAGACCGTCAGCTACACCGTCGTCCTGCCGGCACCGACCCTCGGCCGAGTGCGCGAAACGGCCAAGACGTGGCGCGAAAGCAACGCTCGCCCCCACATCAGCGGCAACAAGCGGACTAAGCCTCCCATCGGCACCACCATCTCCTTCGTGCTCAACGAGCGTGCGACGGTCAGGTTCAGCTTCACGCAGAGCCTCGCCGGTGGCAAGGTCAAGGGCCGATGTGTTGCAGAGACCAAGAACAACCGGCGCAAGCCTCGCTGCAGGCGTACCATCGCCGCGGGCACCTTCACTTTCACCGGCCACTCGGGCACCAACCAAATCCGCTTCGCCGGGCGCATCTCGCCGACCAAGAAGCTCCAGCCGCGGCCGTACACACTCGTGATCACCGCGACCAACACTCACGGGCGGCACTCCGCGCCCAACCGGATCAGCTTCACGATCGTCAAGTAGTTACGCCGCGACCCAGCAGCCCCCGCACTTCGCGATCGACACATCGCTGCGCAGACCCGTGCCGCTTCCAGCCAAGAGGTCGTGCAGCGCTGAGGCCCGAGCCGACTCGCTGCCGCCTCGTAACCAAATGATCGTGTACGCAGCGTCGCAGGACACCGCCGCGATAGACGGCGTGCGGCAGGCAGCGCACGCCGCTCCGTCACTGCCGCTCCATGATCATTGCGATCATGTCCCACTCGAGGACGGTCGCTGTCGCATCTGGTGCGGAGCGGTCACGACTTCGCGGTGGCTGCTTCAGGCGTGATGCAGGCGCCAGCGCCGGCCGCCGCTGGACAACTGCTTTGCTCATCCCAGCGTTGCTGAGCCAGCAATCGAGTTGCGGCAGAAGCAGGCGTCTGCGCGCGCCGCACCGCGCGTTCGCTTGGCCACGATCTGGATCGTCAGGGCCAGCCCAGCCGCGTGATCGCTTCGCCCGATCCGAGCGCCGCGCGGGCGCCGTGTCAGCCGGTAGACGCCGGCAGCGCTGCATAGGTAGCGTCCCTTTCCGCAGGCGTTCGCGTGAGCCCCGCTATCGGCGATGAGCAGGTCTCCGACGAGCCTCGTCTCAACGATTGCTTCGGACGGTCGATCGGCGCTCGTGCGGCCGAGTGGATCGGCGAACTGCCATCGTCCACGCCTAACGCGCCCGGACTCGCTCTCATGATCGCGCCGTCGTCGCTCCGGTCAAGGTCGCCCCTTCGGGGCTGCCTTCGGCAGGGCCTGACCGCCCTCCCTTGACCTCCGCGCCTCCGACGCGTTTCTGCAGCGAGGTCCGGCCTCGGCCAGCCCGGTCCTGCCCCATAGCGCCCCCAGCAGAGACATACACTCTACGCACTGGGTGCTGGCGCCCAAGACGCCCGGGTCGGGCACACCCCGCGGAACCGGGCCGATTGCAGGCCTTTCGCCGGAGCGGTGCTGATCCGGTCGCCGCGCTTGACTCGCGGGGTCCGGACATCTGCGGACATCTCGGGACATCTGCGGACTTCTGCCTGCACACAGCCGATTTCGGAGGCGAGGTGGGGGTGGGGGCGCCACCCCAGAGACCGGGTCAGCGAGCGCTGTGCGCAGGCGTGAGGGCGTGCTCGCGTGCGGCCTGGTACAACGGCTCTGGGGCCATGTCGAGCTCGTAATCGGGCCAGACGATCGTTCCGTATTGGATCTTGACCTTGGCGAAGCGGGCCGCATCACGAAGTGGCTCGAACACGCCGCGCCAGTCGTGATCCTCGAAGGAGATGTCGCCGACCGTCCCGTCCTCGAACAGCAGTCGCAGGTTGTGGTCGCCGATCACGGCGACGCCGGTGATGTCGTAAAGCGGAGGAACGTCGATCACGTTCAACAGATTAGGCGAGGGGATCGATTGCTTCCAGGTGCTGGCCGAGCCGGGCGCGGTCCCAGTTGGCTTCCAGCTCGGCGCGGTGTCTCGCCGACCACGAACGGACCAGGCGCAGCTGTGCCGGCGGCAACTCGCCGGCAATCAACGCGCCGTCGAATCCGATGGAAGCCTTGTGCTCGGCGTAGCGCGGTGGAAGTGCCCGATGGCGTGAGCTCCTTCGTTGCAGAACATCAGGATCACGATCCCGTAAAAGGAGCTGATCCGCGGCATCAGGACGTTCCTGCCGGAACGTCGTTTCGGGCTTCAACGGCGAACGCCTGCGCGACGAGTGCGGCGTCGTCGGCACGCGGCGCGTAATGGAGGTAGCGCATCGTCGTCTGGACGTCCGAGTGGCCCATCCACTCCTGGACCCGGCGGATGTCGGCCTTGGCAATCATCCGGGTCCCGAACGTGTGGCGCAGGTCATGAAAGCGGAGCGGACGCAGGCCGGCGCGGGCCAGGGCCGCTGTGTAGCGGCGGCGGAGCGCCGAACCGTCGAGGTAGTCCCCGGCCTCGCCGGGGAACACGAGGTCGTCGTCGCCGACCCAGTTGGCGCGTTGCCCGAGGCGCGCGAGCGTCGCCGCGACGTCGGGGGCCATTGGCACCGACCGGACCTTGCCCGACTTCGGCGTCGTGAGTTGGCCGGCGGCGTAGCTGGCGCGCACGCGAATGACCGAGCCACCGAAGTCGACGTCACGCCAGCACAGCGCGAGCAGCTCGCCGCGGCGCAGCCCGGTGAATGCGGCAACGAGGTAGATGGCTGCGTCCTGGTCGGAGCCGGCCGCGCGGACGAGCGCCAGCACCTCCTCGGGGGAGAAGACGTCGATGTCGCCGCTCGCGCGCTGCCGGTACTTCTCGATGGAGGCGACCGGATTGGCCGGCAGGCCCCAGAAATGCTGCGCCCGGCGGAAGATGCCGTGCATCACGACGAGGAGCTTGTTCTTCGTTCGGGGCGAGAGTCCGCCCAGTGCGGTGCGCCAGCTGTCGATCGAGGCCGCGGTGATCGTTTCCAGGGGCTGATCGCCGAAAGCCGGCAGCATGTGCGCCTCGATGTTCGATCGGTAGTCACGCAGCGTCGATGGTTTGCAGCCGCGATCGTGTTCCGCGTATCGCAGATACTCCCCGGCCGCGTCGGCGAACGTGACACCGGCCCGGACCGCGCCGGCCAGGGTGCCGCGCCGCGCCTCGTCGAGCACCCCGCGCAGCCAGTCTTCGGCCAGGCGCTTGGTGAAGTAGCCCGCCGCTGGACGCCCGCGCTCAGACCACGCCGGACCGATCTTCTTCTGGACCTGTCGGCCGTCGGGCAGGCGGTACTTCGCGAACCAGACCGGCCCGCGAGCCCGGTCGACTCGGAACACATGCCCGCTCGGCGGCCGGAGTGGCGCGCTCATAGATCAAATCGTACGCCGATCCGGGGACAGATTCGGGACACGACTAACGATCGCAGCTGATCGACGCAAAGAAGAAGCCCCGCTACGCGGGGCTTCTCTAGCGCGCCCGGAGAGATTCGAACTCCCGACCTTCGGTTCCGTAGACCGACGCTCTATCCAGCTGAGCTACGGGCGCTTCGTTGCTTTCTACCTGCTAATCGCTACATTTGACTCGACGTTTTGAGGCCAATACCGACGCCCTTGCCTAGGGCATACCTGGCAATACGGCTGAATATGTGCCCGCGGATGGGCCCAGGGCACAAACTCGCTGGGGTGGGCCCGGAGAAGGATAACGGGTGGCACCCCAACCGGAACGGGCGTCTCATACCGTTCCGGCAACCAATGTCCCGGCGGATAAGCGGATCTGGCGACGACGGCGGCGATCGCGTCGATCTCGGTGAAGCCATCGATGGTAAGGAAGGGGTCGTCGGTTCAAGTCCGACAGAGGGCTTGGCCTGTGATTGCAGGAAGAACTCTTTGGTTCGCCCGCCCTACAAAACCGCTGGCGTAACCTGTGCGCAAACTCACGATCACGGCGCGGTGAGACCGGTCTCCGGTCGAGGCGCTGGTCGCCGCCATCAGGAAGGTTGCGCCGCGAAACCCACTCTGAGCTGGCCAGCGGGTGGTTGCAAGCGGGTCGCCGCTTGGCTTTGATCCCGCATTGCGTCAACTACAAGAGGAGAGGAAGCATGCGTAGCGATGGTTCAGGGCTGCTCGGGACGGGCAGGAACTACCTGCACACACGGCCAAACCGCCATGTACGGTCGTGATCTCCTCGGACGTCAGAGGCGAACACTGACCGACGCGGAATGGAACGCCGTCGATTACGCCGATCACGCCGATGATCCGCGGCGGCGGCGGATCGGACGGGGCGATTACTGCGCAACCTTCCAGCCGCCCGGTCGCTCAAGCGCCCTTAAGGCTCGATCGGGAGGCCGTTTGGTCGTTAGGTTGAAGTCGTGCCGGGGGCGTTTACAACGTCGCATGGCCCGCACGTTCTCGCCGTAAAACGCCGGTTCTAGGCCTGGTACGAGACCCTTCGAACATGCAGGCAGATGCGAGGTTGTGCGTCTCTGGCAGCCTTCGTGGTCGCATCGTCGTCATATCTGCGGCGGGTTCCTCGCCGGCAACGACGCAGCCGCGCTTGTACGCCCGCGAGGAGCGCGCACTGGGCTGCCGCGCGTCCTGAGCCACGGCCAGCCGGACAAGCTCTCAGCGGCACGTCAGGTGCTGCACGGCCGGTTCGTGATCGTCGAGGGCAGCGGGTCGTCGCTCGGAACGCCGTGCTGCTCGTCGTGCAACTCGGACGTCTCGTCCAGGCCGAGCGACGCGGTCGCAATCGTCGGGGGAAGCGTCCGGCCTACTCCGCGGCTGATCGTGCCAGCTCCCGGACGAATCCGATCGTGGGCGCCGGTGCCGAGATGGGTCTATCCGGACGACTCCTCCGTCGCCGTTGCACTCGCCCGCAGGAGCGCCGTCTCAGAGGCGAAAGCGATCACCAGCGTGATGCCCGCTTTCCGCGCGCAGAGCGGGACCCGTGGCGACGCCGACGAGTTGCGCGTCCGACCGAGAAGAAAGGTGTCGGGCTGGTCCTATATGCCGACCCAAGCGTGGTTGCCTCACGCCTAGAGCGGTTACGCCCGCGACGTCTCCGCTTTCCTCTCGAGGCGGTAGTGACCCAGTCGGGCCGCGAGATGCCTGCGTCGTTTCCGATTCTGAGCGGGGCGCAGACCCGAATCGCCGCAGGCGGGCTGCTGGGTCTGGTCGAGGGAAGGTCGTTCCGCCGGCTGGTGAGCTTCCGTGTGCTGCTACTCAGGCGGTCGTCGGTTAGCGTGTTGGTCGCGTGACCGAGGTCAACTGGGCTGGCAACTACACGTACAGCGCCGAGCGGCTGCATCGGCCTTCGACGCTGGAGCAGGTGCGGGAGATCGTGGCCTCGGCGCCTCTGGTGCGGGTGTTGGGCTCGCGGCACTCGTTCAGCGACATCGCTGACTCCACGGAGCTTGTGTCGCTCGCCGGGCTGCCCGCGGACGTGGTCGTCGAGCGCGCGGCGGGCACGGTCTCCTTTGGCGCGGGGATGACGTACGGCGATCTCGCGGGGGTGTTGTCGCACGAGGGCCTCGCCCTGCACAACATGGCGTCGTTGCCTCACATCTCAGTCGCGGGCTCCGTCGCAACCGCCACCCACGGCTCGGGCAACGCCAGCGGCAACCTTGCGACGGCGGTCGCCGGCCTGGAGATCGTGACCTCAGGCGGCGAAATAGTCACCGCCTCGCGGGGGGACGCCGACTTCGACGGGCTCGTGGTCGGGCTTGGCGCGCTCGGTGCGGTCACGCGCCTGACACTCGACGTCGAGCCAGCCTACGACGTACGCCAGCGGGTTTTCGAGGGACTCACATGGGACGCACTGTACGGGCACTTCGACGAGATCACCGCGAGCGGTGACAGCGTCAGCGTGTTCACGGGGTGGCGCCAAATCGTCGACCAGGTGTGGGTCAAGAGCCGGGTAACGGACGCCCCGGAGCAGGTGCGCGGCGACCTGTTCGGCGCGCGCGCCGCGACGGTCGACCGCCACCCGATCCTGGGTCTGGACCCCGTCAATTGCACGCCCCAGCTCGGGCGGCCGGGCCCCTGGTCGGACCGCATGTCGCACTTTCGCCTGGGTTTCACGCCCAGCAGCGGCGAGGAGCTCCAGTCCGAGTTCCTCGTGCCGCGCGAGGATGCCGTCGCGGCGATCCAGGCAATCCAGGCCCTGGAAGACCGTATCCGCCCGGTGCTGCAGGTGTGTGAGATCCGCACGGTCGCCGCCGACCGTCTGTGGATGAGCCCGCAGCACGCGCGCGACACGATCGGCATCCACTTCACCTGGATGCCTAAGCCCGACGAGGTCGCGCGCGTCCTGGCCGATGTCGAGGCGGCACTCGCGGCGTTCCAGGCGCGACCCCACTGGGGCAAGGTCTTCCTAGCCGACGCCGTGACGCTCGCCGCCCTCTACGAGCGCCTCCCAGACTTCATTGGCCTAATCGAGCGGCTCGACCCGCGCGGCGCCTTCTGCAACCCGTGGCTACAAGCGCGCGTGCTCGGCGCCGCATAGCGGCTGCCGCCGCGCTTCACCGCGAGCCAACGTCGTCTCGTACCCGGGATCCGCGGCATGACGCCGCTCATACCCCTGGCCGTTGCGATCGCGTTGGACACCACCGTCGACGCGTGCCCGCACCAGCACGAACGCACGTCTCGAGTCCCTAACGGGCGGCATCCTGCCTTTCGCCGCCAAGCTCGAGACTCTCACGTTCGCGCTCGCAACGGGCGGCCGGATCGACTGGTTCGCGCCTGTCTGAGGTCGCCTCTGACGATCGGAGCGTCGCCGAACCGATGACTGTCACGTCGGCGCGAAGCGATGAATGCGCTCGTCCGACTCCAAGTTCGGCGACGCTTGGTTGCGCCGTTGTTGGCGTAGCGACCTCAGCCCGCCCTTGCGGCCAGACGCTCTGGAGAAGACGTCGGCCGTATTAGCGTCCTATGGCCGTAGACCCGCCCCATCGCAGCTTCCAGTTACGGCTGTGCGGTTACGGTGCTGGCGCTGGAGCGTCAGGCAGTCCAACCTCGAGCACCCGGACATCGTTCGCGGTCCACCCAGCGTTTCGGGCGAGCTGCTCGGCGATCTCGCGCCATGCAGCAGGCATAGCCAACGTGAGGACGCCCTTGCTGAAGCCCTTCTGCGGATGGTCGTGCCAAGGCGCGAGACTTTTCCAGGAACTCAGTGTTGCCCGACGAAGCGGGCCGCTAGCTCAGTACGAAGCCGAGGCGCTCGGCCGTGATCGCCTCGAGCGCATCGCGCAATGCGGCCACGCGCTCCTCGCCGATCCGCTCGCCCCACTCGCGCTCGATCTCGGCGATCAGCTCGAAGCCGAGGGCCTGGGCCTCGTGGCCGCGCTCGGTCAGGCGGATGATCTTGGCGCGGCCGTCGGCCGGGTCCGGGACGCGCTCGACGTAGCCACGCTGCTCGAGGTCGGTGGTGACCTCGCCCACCGACTGCTTGGTCATGCGGGCGCGCTCGGCCAGATCGGTCAATCGCGTGCCCTCGGGATCGATGTTGCCGAACACGCAGCCGTGAGCGACGCGGATGTCCGAGAACTCGGTGTCGGCCACGCGGGCGGCAAGGTCATCGACGAACTGGTCCAGCGCCGTGTCGAGGAGGCGGATGAACGGCGGTTGTGACGAGGTTGAGAAATCGCTGGACATTTGGTCAGGACTCCTGATAAGGTCTCCGAACGATCAGGTCACCTTACAAGGCTTCCTGACAAACATTAGCACCGCACACGGAGGAATCCAATGGCTAGGAAATGGTGGACCCTACTGGCGGTAAGCGTCGCGACGTTCATGCTCCTGCTGGACATCACGGTCGTGAACACGGCGCTGCCGTCAATTCAGAAAGACCTGTCGGCGAGCTTCACGGACCTCCAGTGGGTGATTGACGCCTACACGCTGACGCTGGCCGCAGTGGTCCTGACCGCGGGTTCAATCGCGGACCGGATCGGGCGCAGATCGGTGTTCGCTGGTGGTCTGGCGATCTTCTCGCTGGCCTCGCTCGCGGCGGGACTCGCGCCCAATGCGACAGTGTTGAATATCTCGAGGGCCGTGCAGGGCATCGGCGGCGCCGCGATGTTTGCCGTGTCGCTGGCCCTGGTCGCCCAGGAATTCGCGGCCGGCCGCGAGCGAGCGACGGCGATGGGCGTGTATGGCGCCGTGATCGGCGCCGCGGTGGCCGTCGGCCCGCTGGTCGGCGGGGTGGTCACCGACGCGCTGGGGTGGCGTTGGGTGTTCTTCCTCAACGTGCCGATCGGCATCGCGGCGCTGGCGGTGACCTTCGCCAGGCTGCGCGAGTCGCGCGATCCCAACGCCACACGGGTCGATTGGCTGGGTCTGGTGACCTTCTCCAGCGCCCTGTTCCTGCTCGTCCTCGGCCTGCTACGCGGCAACGACGACGGCTGGGGCAGCGCCACGATCGTGTCGATGTTCGCCGGCTCGGCCGTGATGCTCGGCGCCTTCGCCGCTGTGGAGCGGCGAGTGGCCGAGCCGATGCTGCCGCTGGGCCTGTTCCGCAGCCGCGCCTTCACCGGCGTGCAGCTGGCCGCCTTCGCGGTCTCGGCCTCGCTGTTCGCGCTGTTTTTGTATCTGACCCTGTACCTGCAGAACTACCTGGGCTACTCGCCGCTGCAGGCCGGCCTGCGCTACCTGCCGATCACGCTAGTCCCGTTCCTGGTGGCCCCGCTCGCGGTGGCCCTGATGGGCCGCCTGCAGGCCCGCGTCCTCATGGCGATCTCACTGGTGGCCGTGGGCGCCGGGCTGCTGCTGATGTCCGGCCTCACCGCCAGCTCCGGCTGGACGGCCCTGCTGCCGGGCTTCCTCGTGGCCGGGGTCGGGATTGGCCTGCTCAACCCGGTGATCGCCGACGTGGCCCTGAGCGTGGTACCCAAAGAGCGCAGCGGCATGGCGGCGGGCATCAATGACACCTTCCGCCAGGTCGGCGTGGCGGTGGGCGTGGCCGTCTGGGGCGCGGTCTTCCTGGGCCGCGGGGCCAGCAAGATCTCCAGCCTGACCGCCGGCACGCCTGCGGCCACGGGTGGTCACCCGCGCCAGCTGCTCGAGGCGGCGTCGGACGGACGGCTGGGCTCGGCGCTGAGCGCGGTGCCGCACGGAGCCCGCGGCTTGGTGGCCAGCGCCACCCGCGAGGGCTTCCTGTCCGGGCTGAACTCGATCCTGCTGATCGGTGCCCTGGTGGCCCTCGCCGGCGCCGCGCTTGCCCTGTGGCTGGTGCGCGAGAACCAGATCGAGCGTGATCAGCCCGAGGTCCTGGCCACCGCCGAAGACGCTTTCGAGCCAGGCGAGCTCGAGCTGGCGGCCTGAGCTCACAACGCCGTCCGCGGATGGTCTGCGGCGCCAGTGCTCGGCAGGTTGCGAGCGCTGGCGCCGCGGGTCGTCCCGCCGCCGGGTCCGGGAGGTCAGTGCGCGGCGCGCACGTCCTGCTTGACATCGTCGAGGACCGCCCTGTCCTGATCGTCGAGCTCGAGGCCGCGGCAGCCAGGTTCTCCTCCAGGTGGGCGACCGAGGTCGTGCCCGCGATCAGCAGCATCCGGTCATAGCGGGCCAGCAGCCAAGCCAGTGCGACCTGGGACAGAGTCACCCCATGCTTGTTGGCCACCCGAGCTCACTGCCGGGTCGGCGGCCAGCTTCTGGGGACCACCGGTGAAAGCCGACCCAAGCGGGAAGAAGGGCACCAAGGCGATCTCCCGTTCGCGGCAGAACTCGACGATGTCCTCGTGGGTGCGGTCAAGCACGCTGTAGGCGTTCTGCACCTCGCCGAGGCCGACCAGCTCGAGCGCCCGCTCGACGCCCTCCAGGGTCACGTTGCCAGGAGCGCCGCAGCGGACGACCGCTTTGCTCGTCCCGACACCGCCGAGCTGACGATCGAGTTGGCGACGATGCGCGCGCGAGGCGTCGATCGCCGGGGCCGTCGCCGACTTGCGCTTTGCTCGGCGGGCCTTCAAGGGCGGGACTTGTGAGATCAACGGCAAGCATCCGTTGGGAGCACCGCGACCGAAGGCGCGGGACGTGGTGGGAGCGTCGACCGCGGACCTCGGCGCTTGCATCTCGCGCAAGGTACAAGCCCGCGGACGATCGGCAGTACGTCGTCGGTGCAAACCGCCGCCGTGCGCCACACCCCGAGAGTGCCGCACGGGCGACGATCCAGCAGCCTCGTTGAGGCAGCGGTCGCTGCCCCTGCTTGGCAAGAGCGGCCGCCGCGGCCGCGGCCGCGGGCGTATGTGCATGTTTTGCTCGCGCGGGTGACGAGTGTTCGCGTCCGAGAACGCGCCTTCCCGGATCCTGTCGGAAGGGTGTGCAGCACGAAGCGTGGCCCGACGTGTCCTGAGCGTCAGCCCGGGCAGGAGCTGCCAACGCGATGCACGGAGAGCAGTGCGGCGATGATGACCGTGCGGCGGCGATCGCTCACGTACGGGGTGCGGATCAGCCGGCGACTCGCTCGCGTCAAGGTGACACGGGCGCCGGGGTGACAGCGCAGCTGGCGCAGGCCGGCGAGCGCGTCGATGAGCTTGGGGGTTAGGGCGGCGATGCGGCCGCGTAGCCGGGTGAGGTCGGGCGGCTTGATGTCGCGCGGAAAGCCGTAGTTCAGCCACCGCGTGCCCCAGCCGAGCTGAACCTCCTTGGCGGCCAGGATTTCCTGGGTGAATACGCGACGGACGCCGGCGTCGGCAAGGCCCAGCTTGCGTGTGATGGCGAGCGCACCCTGCACCACGCGCTGTTCCTGGGCGCGGTCTTGGATCGGCGAGCGCGAGAGCCACTTGCTTTCCATCACCGCCTTCATCAGCTCCAGGCGCTCGGCGGTCAGTCGCAGAAACCTGCGGGCGGCGCCGAGTTCTGCCGGAGCGGACATCGTGCGGGCGCCACCAGACGCTACCGAAGCGGGTATCGCGCTGACGCCAGCGAGCGCCTGGGAAGTGCCGATTGTCGCCGCGACGCCGACGGCGATCGCGACCAGTAAGCGCAGAAGGCCAACGCGAACCGCTGCTGGCCGGCACCGAGCGAGGGCTGTTGGCGGCATCGCGCTGGGCCGAGCCTTCGGCGGGAGCGACCGCACAAGGTGACGCCGACGGCTCACCGCGGAGCCTCCAGGATGCCCGCCAGGCGGGTGATGCAGCTGACCAGCAGCTCGTCGAGGTCGGGCCACGGAAATGTGGTGATGGCCTGAGGTAGAGCGACGAGGCCGTGGAGAGCGAGCCAGATGCGAACGCCGTCGCCGAAGGCGTCGGTGCTGGCCGAGCGGCCGGCGTCGATGCAGGCTTGAATGGTGTTGACGGTGAGCTCGAAGGTCTCGTCCATCAGCGGCGCGGTCTGTTGCATCACACGTTTCTCGCGATCCCATAGGGCCAGGAAGCGCTGCTCGAAGATCACCCGGTAGCAGTTGGGGTGCGCGTGACCGTAGGCGAGGTATGCCCGCGCCCCCGCAAAAAGCTGGGCAACCGGGTCAGCTTCGGCGGCGACCGCTGCGTGCAGCCTGTCGTGCAAGCACCTGAGTTCCTGGGCGACGACCGCGTCGATTATCTCGGCGCGATCGGCGAAGTGAGGCGCCATCGAGGGGGCGGCGATCCCGACCTCTCGCGCCACCGCGCGCAGGGTAATCGACTCCTCTGAGCCTGTGCGCTCAAGCAGCGCCGCGGCGCCGGCGATAATCTCGGCGCGCAACCGGCTTCCCTGGCCGCGACGGTTGCGCGGACGCTTGGGTTTGAGCGCAGCCGTGCTAGCGGCGTTGGCGACCCTCGGGTGGCCGTTGCCTGCGTCCCCGGTCGGCATCTCGCAGAATGGTACCTTCTTGACGCCACAAAGATGGCAAGCCGTAAGCTAACGGCTTGACAGGCTGGCGGCGATGGGTTACCTTCCCCCGTCACGCCATGGGGCCTCTCTTTCACGGAGGTTGGAGAAGTTTATGGCAAGGACGTCCACCACCGCACGCAGCCGATGAACCTCTCGGCGGGGAGGCGGCGGGGGCTGCTGGTCGGTATCGCCACCGCCGTGGTGGTTGGCCGGGTGTGGGTCGGGCAGCTCTAGCTCGTCGTCATCGGTTAACGCGGGCGGCTCGTCTGCGGCGGCCAGCGCGACGGCCAGGCAGTCGTCTGCGCCGGCTGGGCGGCTATGACCTGGCGGGCGTTTCGACCCTTAAGATCAACGCTGATCCCGCCACCGTCCAGGTGGGCGCCAGCTCCGGCCAAGCGCTGACCACGCCGAGGTGGATGGCGGGTCACAAGATCGTGAGTTACGCGGCCAAACCAAAAAAGGAGTAGGTAGTTATGGAAGGCTTGTGGAGGTTCTGGCGGCCCAGGATCGCGACCCTGGGGTGCGCGATCTCGCTGGCCCTCGCCGCCGGGTTGGCGCTGGCGCCGACGGCTGGTGCCGCCACCCGCGGGTTTCGCGTCGTCAACCTAACCGGGGCGACGTGGAGGCTTTACGGTGCAAGATGCAACCGGGACGGGGGAGGTTGCTTTGAGGGCCGACCGGACGACGGTGCGCCGCTGGCGCCGGGCCTGTCTCAGGGCTACCAGCTCGTCTACTACTTTTTTGCCAACGACCACGTCACCGCCCTCTACCATGTGGCTAACGACCGGATGGATGTCGACATGAACGTTAATGGATTCGGTGAGTCGCACTCAACCTGCACGGTGACCGGTAACTACCGCTGCGACGCCGGCGCCGACACGATCACCCTTCTGGACCCCCCGGGAACCGTGCATAAGATTTCCTCTGGTCAGGGTCAGGCTCAAGGGGCGGTGCTCAAGCAACTCTGCGTTGACGTCACGGCGGCGAAATGCACGTTTAGGCCGAGCAGCCAGACTCAGGTCGACTCGCCGTCCCACGCGGTCGGCAACGCGCTGATCAACAGTACCGATGAGGCCCAGAGCTATTCCGTCTCGGTATCTGACACGGTCAAAGAGACCAACAGCGTGAACATCAGCATCGCGGTGAAGTTCAAGCTCACGGCGTTCGGCCAAGAGCTAGAGAACAGCATTACGGCCAGTTACGGGCATATCTGGGAGACGTCGCACGCATTCACCCAGACGGTGACCGTTAAATGCCCGGCCTACCATCGGTGCCTGATCTTCGCCACGCAGCCGATGTATCGCACCACCGGCAACTTCACGCTGACGATGGGCAACACCACGTGGCATCTCGATGACGTCTCGTTCCTAACCCCCAATCCCGACGGAACGGGTGCCTACCAGGTGACCAGCGAGCCGGTGAAGCGCACCACGCAAGCCACCATGGCGCGCAGCGTCGGCGTCGCGGCGCGCAGCGTCCGCGTCGTGAGGCGCAGTGACCAGTACGCCGTGCCCTCGGCGGTGGACGCCCGGCCGACCGCTGACGCGAGGCTGCGAGATGCGTCGCTCAAACTTGTCGCGGGTCCGCGATACGACCGCGATCTGATTTCGGTGACGCCGGTTCAGCCGGCTAACCGGCTCGTCTACCCGGTCGACGACGTCGACGTTCGCGTATGGGCTGATGGTCACCGGGTGGCGGCGCGGAGGATCGCCCGGCTGGCGTTTGATCACTCCAAGCGGCTGGCGGTGCGGGTCCCCGCCCCGGCGCCCGCCGGCGGCAAGCTGTGCGTCACCGTGCTGGCCACCGCCCCGCACGCCATCCCCGGTCGCCTGCGCACCTGCACCGCCGACTCGCCATCGAAACAGTGAGACCAAGGAGGGTGCAGGATCACGGGCGCGTCGGGGCTGTCGCGAGTGCGGTCAGCGCCTGCACGTCTGATAGCCAGCGGCAGCCCAGATTCTCGGACACATCCTGAGGCCCAAGCCGATCCTAGTCACCTTCGGGCCGTTCGTCCCATTTCGGGAAGCAGAAGTGACGGCTCAACTTCGGAGGTGCCTGCTTCCACGCACCTGCGGCAGTAATCGCCACGTAGCCGGCCGCCACGCGCTGCCTATGCAAATCGCCAAGGTTGTCCGGCGGCCCCAACTCGCGGTGGCGCGTGCTTTCGCGTGAATCCGCTCGCCGTCACAGCGAACTGCGGGGCGTCCTGACGCCGGCGTCGGCTGAGAACTCGACCGGAACGTCGGCGTGATCGCTTTCGCCTGGTCGCCCCGGGCGCGGCTGACGAGCCCTCGGCCACCACTAAGCTGCCAGCGCGTGGCCGGGCGGACGAGGGGTCGGTGATGAGGCGATCGCCGGCTGGATGGGGCCGGTCCGCTCCTCGCACGACCGAGGGGTCGCCGGTGTGGAGGTTGGTGGAGGACGAGTTTGGCGCCGCGCAGAGTCTTAGGATCGGACCATGCCCCTCGTTTGCCTCCACGGCCCGCTCCGACAGCTGGCCGGCGGGGCTGGAAGGCACCAGCTCCAGGCCGCCACGGTGCTCGACCTGCTACGCGAGCTCGAGCGCGAGTATCCCGCGCTGGGTGGCTGGATTGTTGACGAGCGTGGTGTGATCAGGCGGCACATCAACGTGTTCGTCAACGGGGAGCGCGGCGCGGAGCAAACGCCGGTCGCGGCCGACGCCCGCGTCGAGATCCTGCCCGCGATCACAGGAGGCTGAGGAGATGACCGAACTGCTGGTGTCTACCAAGAAGGGGCTGTTCGCGCTCTCGGGCGAGCCTGGCGGGGACTGGGAGATCGTCGCGCGGGCGTTCGCCGGCGAGCCGGTCGACTATGCGGTTCGTGACCCGCGCACGAGACGGACGCTGGCGACGATGACCTCGCCGTTCTATGGCCCGAAGATCTTCTACACCGAGCTGTCGGCGAGCGATTGGGGCGCGGCCGCGCGCCCCGAGGATTGGGAGCAGGCCGAGGGCGTCTCGCTGCCGGCGGGGGGCGAGCAGGCGCTCGAGCGGATCTGGGTGATCGCGCCCGGTGAGGCCGATGGGCTGACGTACGCTGGCGGGGATCCCGGAGCCCTGTTTCAGTCAGCCGATAGCGGGTCCACGTGGGAGATCAACCCCGGGCTATGGGAACACGAGACGCGCCGGAACTGGCAGCCGGGCGGCGGCGGACTGTGCGTGCACTCGATCGCGCCGTGGCCGGGCGCCCCGGACAAGCTGTCGGTCGCGATCTCGGCGGCGGGCGTGTGGCACACCGACGATGGCGGGCGCTCATGGCGGCGGGGCAACCAAGGGCTGACGCCGCGCTACCTGCCCGACGAGGTGATCGCCGAGCTGAACCTACCCGAGCCGCCCGACGCCGACACGGCGCTGTGCGTGCACCATATGGAGCGCGCGCCGGCACGCCCAGAGCGGATGTTCATCCAGTTCCACGGGGGCGTGTACCGCTCCGACGATGCCGGCTCCAGTTGGAGCGAGATCGGCGCGGGGCTCCCGTCGGATTTCGGATTCCCGCTGGCGGTCGACCCGGCCGACCCCGACAGCGCGTACGTGGTCCCGCTCGTCGCCGACATGGACCGGGTGATGCCCGATGGGCGCTTGCGCGTTTACGAGACGCGGGACGCTGGCGAGACGTGGGCGCCACGCGGCGACGGGCTGCCGCAACAACACGCGTACCTGACCGTCCTGCGCCAGGCATTCCAGCGCAAGGGCTCCGGGCCCTCGCTTGAGCTCTACTTCGGCTCAACGACTGGCGAGGTCTTCGGCTCGGGCGACGCGGGGGCGACCTGGTTCGAAGTCGCCGCGCGGCTCCCACCCGTGTATGCGGTGTCAGCCAGCTGAAGCTGAGGCGTACCGCGACCCTCGCGACGGTAACCGCCCGCATGCAGGAGAGCACCCAAGCGCACGATCGCATTCGTCGGCCACGAGTCGGGGGCCCAACGATCGGATCGGCGACGACCCGCAGGTTGAGCCCGAGACGTTCGTTGCGCGGGTCTGTTCGCTCGCCCTGTGCAACTGCCCGGGGAGGGGTGGGTCGCGCGGAGCACGACCCACCGGAACGGGTCACTTGAGGGAAGATCTACAGCCCGCGTGTGGCTGGGATCATCGGTGCCGGGCGCTCATGAACTGAATGGACGATCTCTGTGTTGTCGATCCCGCGCAGGTAGACCGACGCAATGGCCAGGTCGGCGTGGCCCAGGTGCCGCTGGATGCACGGCACCCCTTTGCGTGACATCTCCACTGCGTGGGCGTGGCGTAGCTGATGCCGCGTGAACCGCCGTCGGACACCGCGTGGAGCGGCTGCGCGGTGTAGCTGAGAGCGGACGCCGGCCGGCGCCCGCGGTCGGCCGCGGCACGGGCCGCGCCGTACGCAGAACAGCGCTCCGGCCAGAATCCTGGTACGAAGCTCAAGCCACGGGGCCAGCTGCTCGTCACGGCGGACTAACCTGCGATCCTGCGCACCAGGACGGAGGACTTTTCGACTCCTCAACCCGCAGAGGAGCAAGGCGAATGACTGGGAAGGCTGACTTCACGCAGGATGAGTGGGAGCTCGTACTCGAGGCGCCCCCGAGCGCCGGTTTGATCGTCCTCACTGCCCAGAAGGGCGGGACGTTCCGCGAGACGATCGCGATCGCCAAGGCCAGTGTGAGGATGAAGCGCCGGTAGTCGCCGACCTCGTCCGGGGTGGCCTTCGCCTCGAGCAGAGCTACGGCGCCGCGCAGGTGCTGCAGACCTCTCTGCTTGAGCTCCTCGGGCGAGTGGTAGTGGGTGTGGTCGCGCTCGGGCTTGGGGGCCGTGATCTCGTCGAGCAGCTCGCTTTCGCCGTGCTCCTGGCGCGCTTCGGTGTAGGCCGACAAGGTCGCCAACGCCCACCGCGAGCACGGCCAGACCGTCAGCGACGCCGAGCAGCAGGCGATCGCTGAGATCACCACGGCGTTGGGCGGCGACAGCAGCTAACCGGCGCCCGTATCGAGTCCTCCCACCGTCGTCGTCACGGGGTGGTCGACGACGATCACCCGCGCTGCGCTGAGCGCGCGGACCTCGTGGCGCTCACCGCCGGGCACGACCACGGCCTGACCGGGACCCACGACGGACGGCGAGCGGTCGAGCGTGATCGCGTCGGATCCCGCCTCGCCACGGCGCGCGAATTCCTCGCAGATGAGCCGCGCGAGTTCGCGTTGCATCGCCTTCTCCAGCCCGGCGACCGCAACAACCACCTTGCCGATGACGTGAAGCAGCGGGCGAGCACATCGTCCGGGGCAACTCACGATCCAACGACCCGCGGTCTCTCCTCGGGCGGCTCAGCCAACGACGCGTCGGTCGTCACAAGCTCGGATTTAGGGTTCCGCGCGTGAGTTCGCTGACGATCGAGCCGGTCGGCAAGACCGACCAGCCCAGCGTGATCGCCACGCTGGTGTCGGCGTTCATCGCCGATCCAGTCGAGCGATGGCTCTACCCACAGCCGTTCGCCTATCTGACCCACTTCCCGGATTTCGTAGCTGCCTTCGGTGGCGAGGCTTTCGAGCGGCAGACGGTGTGGAGGTTGGACGAGTTCGCGGCGGTGGCGATGTGGCTGCCTCCGGGTGCGGAACCGGACGGCGACGCGATCATCGCGGCTCTGAGCGGACCGGTTTTGGCGGAGAAGCACGCCGATACGTTCTCGGTCCTGGAGCAAATGGACGCCGCCCATCCCGAAGATCCGCACTGGTACCTGCCCTGGCTCGGGGTCGATTGTGCTCGCCAAGGAGCCGGCCTTGGCTCGGTCCTACTCGAGCAATGTCTGGCGCGTCGACGCCGATCACGGCGCCGCTTTCCTTGAAACGCCCAACCCGCGAACGGCGCCCTTCTACGAGCGTCACGGCTTCTGAGTCACCACCGTCTCGCAAGCCGGAGCGTGCCCGCCCGTGACCAGCATGCTACGGCCAGCGCAATGACCGACCGACGCCCCAGCCCTCCATCCCCGATTGGCTCGCTGAAACCGCGACTCTCGCGAACGATCGCCTTCGTATTCCCGCCAGCACGCAGCAGGCGAGCGCTTCGGCGACAAGGAGATCATGCCGGTCCGCGGCGGTGCGGTCGACCGCCTCCGTCGCCTTGGCGCGGGGTTGATCGCGCTCGGCCTCGGCATTTGGCGGATGTGACGTGCTCGATCCGCTGCGATGACTTTCGCCCGCCTGCCTGGTCTGCTTAGGTGGTGGAAAGGCCGACGAGGAGGAAGATAGATGCCTGAGCTTAGGATCGGAACCCGCGAGGAATGGCGGGCCGCGCGGGAGGAGCTGGCGAAGCTCGAGGGAGAGCAGGCGGCGCGCAATGAGGAGATAAAGCGTAGGCGACGCGAGCTGCCCTGGGTTCCGGTGGATAAGGACCTACGTGTTCGACACCGAGGAGGGCAAAAAGACTCTCGCTGACCTGTTCGACGGCCGCTCGCAGCTTCTGGCCTACAACATCATGTACGGGCCCGAGTACACGGTCGGCGCCTGTCCGGGGTGCACCAACCTCGCCGACGGTTTCGACGCTACGACTCTGCTTCATATCCGTGAGCGCGACGTGACCCTGATCTGCTTCTCGCGTGCGCCGATCGAGCGGCTTACCGCCTACAAGAGGCGGATGGGCTGGGAGTTTCCATACGTCTCGACCTACGAGACCGACTTCCCGTGGGACTTCGGTCTGGCGCTGACCGAGGCGCAGGCCGAGCAGATCCCCGAGGTGAGGCAGATGGTCGCGAACCCACCCGATTGGCTTTCGTTCTGGGCGTCACAGGTCGGCGCTGAGCTCAAGGACGGCATCCGCGAGAACCCGAGCTACATCGCATTCGCTAAGGAAAACGGGACCGTTTATCACACCTACACGGTGTCGGCGCCTGACCCGTTCGTGGCGCCGTACTTTAACTTTCTCCTCGACCGGACGCCGAGGAAACGGCAGGAGGAGCCACGCAACTACCGAAAGGACGAGTACCCCGACTAACAGCGTGCGCGATCGCTCTGGCCCGCTCGCTCGCGAGACGAGAAACACTCGAGGACGCCGGCGATGGACCCGCTTGGGCGCGAACCGCAGATCTCGCCGACGATCGTCTGGCCCGTCCGCCAGGCAGTCGAGACGCGACCGCGCTGGCGACATTGCGCTCGTGCTGGCCCTCCCCGCCGGGTGCCCGCCCGCTTTCGGTCTCGGCCGTCGGATGGGGCGCTCGCGTTCAACGTAAAGGACAAGATGTCGAAGGCAGATGCGCGCGGTGCCAGCTCGGATGGAGGTCGGCGGCGCCCGGACGATTGCCCTGCCAGGCGTTGATGCGTGATGGCTCGGTGGTCGTGGCGCGCAGGGAGCGGGAACCCGGCGGTTGGTGATTGAGTCGATCGGCTGGAATCCGGTCGGCGGCCAAGTGGTGGAGGTGATGATGCAAACGATCACCAGGGTGGGTCGCGACGCGCTGGAGGGACCAGGCCGGCCCAGCTCTCTCACAGTTCTTCATCGACGCGCTGAAGCCTCAGCCACGTCCGCCCGCTTGACTGGGCATTCCGTAGACCGACGCTCTATCCAGCTGAGCTACGGGCGCAAAGGAGGCGAGTTTAGCTTCAGGCGGGCGAGCCGTCCGCTCCATGATCCCGGGGGGTTTCGTAGCGGGCCACGGTGAACGCGATCAGCCCCGGAACCTGAACGGCGTAGACGACCAGCGAGAGAGTCAGGATCACCAGCGGGGCGCCCCGCAGGTGGTTGCGCAGGAACACGTACTCGATCATCCCCGCGGTGACCGCGTAGGCGAGCAGGGCCCACTTGCCGACCTGCAGGAAGCGGTCCCAGGCGAAGTCCGGTACACGGGCGAGCAGCACCAGGTTGATGAGCACCAACGCGGTGGAGGCGATCAGCAAAGCGATCGGGAGGCCGAGCGCGACGTGCTGGGGGATGTGCGCCGAGAGGTAGATGCCGCCGATCACGATCAGCCCGAGTGACAGCATCCCCAGCTCGGTGAAGGGCGGGACCTTCCGCGTGGTCATGCCGGAGCCAGCTTGGTCAGCGCGGTCATCCCGAGGCCAGCTTGGTCATGATCACGAGCGTCGCCACCTGCATCAAGCCGAGGATCCCGGCGCAGTAGATGAAGCGCTTCATCAGGCGCTCGATCACGGTCGGGTCAGGCCGCGGCTTCTTCAGCTCGAACAGCACCGCGATGTTGGCCGGCTCCAGCAGGCCGAGCGCGAGCACCGCCATCACCCCGACGACGATCATGCTGGCGACGACCCAGCCGTGGAGCGGGTTGGAGCTCAGGTTGGTCCCGAGAAAGGTGGAGAGCTGCCAGCCCGACGCTAGCGTCGCCGTCACCAGGATGGGCATGATGATCACCATCTTGGGCATCAGCTTGGTGGTGAACTCCACTCGGGCGGGAATCGACATGCGCCCGATGATCGGCCCCAGGATCAGTCCGAGGAACAGGTCGACGATCGTCCAACCCGCGCCGCCGGCGACGTGGAAGAACTCCAGCGGCCAGAGCTTGTTGACGGCGATTGCGGCGATCAGCGCCGCCATCACGACCGCCGCGATCACCAGGCCCTTACGGGGAACGATCTCGAAGTCCGGCCGCGCCGGCTCCGACCTGATCTCGGGCTCGGCGAGGATCGTGGCGGGTGTCGCGATCTCGGCCACGATGAAGATCCTACGCGTTGGCGGCGCCGGCGGCCAGGGAATGCGTCACAGAGCCCCCGTCGCGTCACAGCGCGCCGCCGTCGCGTCGCAGCGCGCCGCCGTCGCGTCACAGAGCCCCGCCGTCACGTCATCCGCGTTCAGGCCAGAACCGAGCGGAGGGGGCGGGATTCGAACCCGCGGTCCGGGATTGCCGGACTCTGGTTTTCAAGACCAGCGCATTCGACCGCTCTGCCACCCCTCCGATGAAGCGACGCGGGCCGCCTGCAACCGCATGGTGCCATGCGGGAGCCTCGTCTACACTGCCCGGAGCCCTTGGGAGAGGTGGCCGAGTGGCTGAAGGCACTCGCCTGCTAAGCGAGTATGGGGCTCATACCCCATCGCGGGTTCGAATCCCGCCCTCTCCGCTGCTGCCGACGTACGCCCGCCGCCGACCTCAGCCGGGCCGTCGTGCTCTGAGCTGGAGAACGGTCCTGGCCCGCCCCCGAGCGCCTGTGCAATTGGGTCGGCCGCGGCCGGGTCAGCTCTTCTTCGCCGGCGCCGTCCCGAACACGTGGTCCCAGAACGGCGCGCTGACCCCGTAGCCGCGCTCGTGGTTTTGGAAGTGGTGGCGCATGTGCAACTCGCGCAGGCGCCGCCCCAGGCTCGTCCTCGGCCGATGATGGTGCACGTGGTAATGCAGCATGTCGTAGGCCAGGTAGCCACCGAGGAACCCGGCCCCGAACGGGAGGAACGTGGGGGTCCCGAGCACCAGGTAGAAAACGAACACGAACAGCGCGGCGAGCGGGATGCTCACCGAAGGGGGCATCACCAGCCGCATCGGGTCGTTGGGATGGTCGTGATGCACGCCGTGGATGATCCAGTGCAGGCGGGCACCAATGCCATCCTCGGGTTCGAAGTGGAACACGATCCGATGCAGCCAGTACTCGGTCAGCGTCCAGAACAGGTAGCCGCACAGCACCCATACCACCGTCAGCGCCCCGGCGCCGCGGATGATCCCCTCCGCCAGGAGCACCCCGATCGCCGGCACGAACAGGATCGGCGGAACCGCCGGGTGCACACGGGACAGCTTGTCGAGCAGGTCCGAGTCGAACATGCGCGGCGACGCCCGCAGCGCGTCACTGCGGTTGAGGCCCTGCAGCTCGTCTGCGCGTTGGCTTGACACCACCCGAATGGTAGCTGTCCACCACAGCTTGGTCGATGATCGCCCAGCCCCGGGTGGGCCTGCCATCCTGTGGGCCCATGGTCAAGGCAGCGCAACCGCGGTGGTGGCAGGTGCGCCCGGCCCAGAACCGCAAGCCGTCGACCTACCGATGTCCGCTATGCGGCGGCCTCCTGCCGTCGCTGAGCGAGCACATGCTGATCGTTCCCGAGGACGATCCGTCACGCCGTCGCCATGCCCA
Source organism: uncultured Actinomycetota bacterium (assembly GCA_963830395.1). Taxonomy (GTDB): domain Bacteria; phylum Actinomycetota; class Thermoleophilia; order Solirubrobacterales; family Solirubrobacteraceae; genus Palsa-465. The sequence continues at coordinate 44,660 of CAWHMI010000016.1, read as the reverse complement.
TGCCGCATGTGTGCTCAAGGCGCGTCGCGCTGGGCGATTGCCGACCCGCGACGAGTGGCAGCGCAGCCTCCCCCCAGCGCAACGCCCACCCGGCGCGTTGACGCGGGTTCGCGCGCGTCTCTGGGGCCGGGGCGGGTAGACCGGGACCGGGGCGGTAGACGGCACTCCACGGCAGTAGGTAGACGGCACTCGACGGCAGTAGGGTCCCCGGTATGGCGCGCGACCTGCGACTCGGCCTCAGCCTCGGCTACTGGGCGGGAGGGCCTCCACCCGGAGCGGCGGAGGCGGTCCGGGAGGCCGACCGGCTCGGCTTCGAATCGGTGTGGACGGCCGAGGCTTATGGCTCAGATGCGCTGATGCCGCTGGCCTGGTGGGGGGCGACCACCCACCAGATCAAGCTGGGCACGGCGATCGTGCAGATCTCGGCACGGACACCGGCGGCGACCGCGATGGCGGCGATGACGCTCGATCATCTCAGCGACGGGCGGATGATCTTAGGACTCGGTGTCTCGGGACCACAGGTGGTGGAGGGTTGGTACGGCCAGCCGTTCGCCAAGCCGCTGGCCCGGATGCGCGAGTACATCGGGATCGTCCGGGACATCTGGGGTCGTGGTGCCCCCGTCATCAGTGACGGGCCGCACTATCCGCTGCCGCTGGGGGAGCGGGACGGCGGCACCGGCCTGGGCAAGCCACTGAAGTCGAGCCTGCGGCCGCTGCGCTCCGAGATCCCGATCTACCTGGCGGCCGAGGGTCCCAAGAACATCGCGCTCGGGGCCGAGCTGTGCGACGGTTGGCTGGCGCTGTTCTACTCGCCCTACCACGACGCCTTCTATCGCGAGGCCCTGGAGGAAGGTTTTGCCCGCCCGGGGGCGCACCGGACCGCGGAGGACTTCGAGGTGGCGGCGAACGTGCCGCTGATCATCACCGACGACGTCGAGGCGGCTGCTGATGCCCTGCGTCCCATGTACGCGCTGTACTTCGGCGGGATGGGCGCGCGCGGGACAAACTTCCATGCCGACGTCGCGATTCGGATGGGCTATGAGGCCGAGGTGGCGAGGATCCAGGAGCTCTATCTCTCTGGCGACAAGGAGCGGGCGGCTGCCGCGGTGCCGACCAAGCTGGTGGAGCAGCTGACGCTGATCGGTTCCGCGGACAAGATCCGTCACGACCTGGAGGCGTGGCGCGACTCGATCGTGACCACGCTGTTGATCGCCGGCGATCCGGCGACGCTGCGTGCGGCGTCCGAGTTGGTCCTGGGGTAGCGGCTCAGCAACCCGGGGGCGACCCCCAGCTCAGGGAGCGGCGATCGCCGCGCCGACCGCTTCGCCGTCGGCGGTGAACGTGGGATTGGCCGCCGATGACTGATTCTGGGCGTTGATGCGGGCTCCGGGCGGGGCCGGCACCGGTCCGTCCAGCAGCGGGTCCGCGGTCTTCTGCATCCAGCGATGGAGCCGGGCGCGGAGATCCTCGGCCACTGGGGCATAGTCGGGGTCGTCGATCAAGTTGCGGCCCTCGCCAGGGTTGAAGAACAAGTCGTGCAGCGACTCGCGGCTGACGGGCCGCGTGGCCCAGCCGCGGGCCAGGTAAGCGTCCTTGCTCGGACTGTCGTCGCAGTTGGGGAGCACCGGATAGGGGTAATCGTCGAAGCGCCGGATGTACTTGAAGCGCTCCGTGCGGATCGCACGCTGGGGCTCGTAGGCGGCGTGGTAGGTCAGCTCGGCGAAGATCTCCGAGCGCGTCCCGGCGGCCTCGTCGCCGGACACCAGTCCGACGATCGAGCGGCCGGCGAGCCACGGCGGCGCCTCGATCCCGGCCATCTCGCAGATCGTCGGAAACACGTCGATCTGCGACACGAGCTCATCGTGCACGGCGCCGGGGGGAAGGCCCGGCCCGCGCATGATCAGCATCACCCCGATGCCACGGTCCAGCAGGCTCGCCTTGGCGGTGGGGAACGCGAGCCCGTGATCGGTCGTGCAGATGACCAGCGTGTTGCGGTCCAGGCCGGTCTCGTGCAACGTGTTCAGCACGGACCCGACGCCGTGATCCAGCGATCGGGCGCTGGCCTTGTAGGCGGCTACGTCTTGACGGATCTCTGGCGTGTCGGGCAGAAACGGGGGCGGGAGCGAGTACATGCGATCGCGCACGGAGCTGGGCGCGAAGAAGCTGCGGTGGGTCTCGAAGAAGCCGACCGACATGAAGAACGGCTGCGGGATCCCGCGGCCGAGCGCCTCGATCGCGGCCGGCGCCACCGCGCTGACCGTCGTGTTGGGAATCTCATGGACCACGTCGTAGCCGAGCACCCCGGGGTCGTCGGAGACGTGCTGCTCGCCGATCAGCTCGGTGCGATACCCGGCCCGGCGCAGCGTGTGCACGATGTGCTGGTCGTAGTCGTGGAGCGAGAAGCCGCGGTGGGCGAGGCCCATCATCCCGTTCTGGTGGCAATAGGTCCCGGTGAGCAGCGCCGCCCGGCTGCCCGAGCACGACGGCGCCGCGCAGAACGCGTTGCGGAACATCACTCCCTGGTCGGCGAGCCACTGGATGTTGGGCGTGGGGATGGCGTTGCCGTACGGCTGCACGTAGCGACCGGTGTCGTGCGAGTTGAGGTAGAGGATGTTCGGCGGGGACACGGGAGAGGGCGACCGGGGCTGGCCAGCGCACGGCGATGGGCGTGAGCTGCCCGTCGCCGGCGCCGACCGCGAGGCGATTCCCCGGGGCGGCGCGGTCGCGATGATACGCGTCGCTACTCGGCGGCCGTGGCCGGTATCCGGAGAGCTCGCTCGGCATCGAGGATCTGATGGACCTGGATGCCCAGGCCGAGTCGCTCGGGCCGGGGACTCGTATGGCGACGGCCTGACACTTCGTGGACACGCGCCAGGCGGTCCCCGACGGTGTGCCGGACCGGGGAGCGAACGCATCCGCTCCCCGGTCCGCCACCAACGCTTGGCTGTCCTCAAGCGCTCGGGCCCGCGGCAGGCTGCCGGCGCACCGGGGCTTGGGCTACCAACGTCTACTTCACGCGGTTGTCGGCGGTCTGCTTCACGCGGTTGTCGGCGCCGTCTGGCCGGCTTCACTGGCCAATCCGGGGACACCGGCCGGGTACCCCAGCGACGGCACGTCGGATGGGTACACCTCGTGGCCGTGGACCGCGGTGTCGCCGATCTCCATGTCCTCCTGCGACATCCGCAGCGGGACGAACAGCCCCACCAGCTTCAGCAGGATGAAGGTCACCAGCCCCGACCAGAAGATCACCCACGCACCAGCGAACGCCTGCCACTTCAGCAGGGTGAAGCTGCCGTGGACGACGCCGGCGGCGCTTCCCGTGGGGACCAGGCCGTGCTTGGAGGTCGTGTAGAAGACCGCCATGTTCGGGTCGGCGAAGACGCCAACGAGCAGTCCGCCGGCGAGTCCCGCCATCCCGTGCGTGTAGACCACGCCGAGGGTGTCGTCGACGTTGCGAAACGGGCGCAGCCGGCTCAGGTAGTTGAGTGCGAAGTACACGAGCGTCGCGGCGATGATGCCGATCGCGATCGCGCCCCACCCGTTGACGTAACCGGCGGCTGGAGTGATGGCCACCAACCCGGTGATGATCCCGTTGACGCCGCCGATCATGCTCGGCTTGCGGCCCGTCAAATAATCCCAGCCGATCCACACCATGAACGCCACCGCGGTGCACAGGTTGGTGTTCAGGATGGCGGCGGCGGCCGACATGTTCGACGCGTACGGGTCGCCTCCGTTGAAGCCGTTCCAGCCCAGCCACAGCAAGCCGGCGCCCACCGCGACCATCGCGAGGTTGTTGGGAGCGTCGATTTCGCGGTCGCGCTGCAATCGAGGTCCGACCACCGCCGCGGCGACGAACCCGGAGACGCCGGCGGAGAGGTGGATCACGTATCCACCGGAGAAGTCGAGCGCGCCGTGGTGCCCGAAGAAGCCGCCGCCCCAGATCAGGAACGCATTGACGGTGTACACGAACGTGACCCAGAGGGCGACGAACGGGATCCACGCCTTGAAGTTGATCCGACCGAGGACGGATCCGAGCATCAGGATCGGCGTGATGGCTGCGAATACGAACTGGAAGTAGACCAGTGCCGATTTCGGGAACGCCTGGCTACCGAGCAGTGGAATGTTGCTCTGGCCTTGGAGCTCGGAGTGACTGAGCACGGGCCCGGGCTTGCCGACGAAGTTCCCGAAGAATCCCGTCGCTGAGTGCGAGAACCCGTGGAACGGTGAGCCGAAGCCCATCTTGAAGGCGTACAGCACCCAGACGATCAGCACGACCGAGAAGGCCGCGAACGTCAGCATCATGCTGTTGATCGACCAACGCTTCTGCATGATGCCGCCGTAGAGCACGACCAAGCCCGGAATGCTCATCAGCCCGACCAACGTAGCGGCGGTCATCTGCCACGAGGTATCTCCCGCGTTTAGCCAACCTGGCGCTTCGAGTGGCATGCATCTCCTTCGTTCGGTGGACACCGCCCGCGGCGCGGGTGGCGGCTGAGCCCGATGGCCCAAGCTGACGGCCACAGGCTTGTGGAGGTGAGAAGCGCGAGCCATAGCCGTGAGGCCAGCGATCGGGTGGCACGTCTGGACATGTGGATAATCGACGCCCGTGCGCAGGGAAAAAGCGCGCCCAGGGTCCCCCGGTTGGGGGTCAGTTGTTGTCAGGCGCGGATGTGACCGGCAGCCCGGCCTTGCGGCAGGCATCGGCCAGCGCGCGCTGGAAGGCGACATTGGCCGACGCGCGGCCGGTTTGGGCGGTGCACAGAGCACGGGCCGCGCCGCCACACCGATACAGCTCCGAGCCGCCGATGACAGTCGCCGCGCTGACGTCGATGCAGCCGTTTCTGGACGTGCGCTGAACGCTGGTGAGCGCGACCGCGATCGCGACCGCGATCACCGCCAGCAGGCTGACGCCGGAGCCGATGATCCACTTCTCGCGCGAGCCGAGCCTTCGCGGGCGTGTGATCTCCTGGTAGTGCCCCGGCGGGAGGATCAACATGGCGGGAGTCTAAGTGGCCCCGCCGGGCGCTCAGAACGACAGCGAGGCGCCGCGCGGCAGCACGATCACCGAACCCCGCGCGGAGTCCAGATGCGCTCGCGTCGATCCACCGAGGCCGATCCGCCCCTCGGAGGCGCCGCTCTGCGAATCGACGAGGATCAGGTCGGCATCGCCGCCGCCGCCGATCAGCTCCGCTCCGAGCGCCTCGGCCAGCGATTCGGCGGTCTGGTGCGCGACGCCATCGGCGCCACCGGCGACCGAGATCGTGTCGATCGACTCCCCGGCGTGGGTGCGCAACCCAGCCTGGGCCACCCCGATCGCGACCGCGCCACCCTCCAGAAGTCCCTGCGCCGTTACGCCAGGCTCCACCCGTCCCGGAGGGGTGCGGTAATCCGACCCAAACACGATCAACCCCGCTCCCGCGGAAGCGGCAAGCTTGGCCAGCCCGGCGCTGGTCGATGGGTCGACCACCACGTGGCGCTTGATGGCGGGCTCGTGAAGCCAGGCCGCCCCTGCCTCCAGGCGCCGGTCGGCGTCGTAGACGGCGATCTCCTCCCGCCGCGGGTCGTATTCACGCGTGTGACGCACGTAGGCGAGGGACAGCGTCGCCCCGCCGGCGACCAGCATCCGTCCCAGCGCCAGGGCATCGTCGTCGTGAGTGGTGCCGTCGTAGGAGACGATGATGTCGGTTGCCATCGCGGTTGGGAATCCTCTGTGACCGAGCGCAACGCATCATTGGCCACGTGGACAAACTTGCCCCTCACCGGCTATCCGGGCGGCGCTCAGCGGCGCGCCCGTGACCACGACCGCAGCCAGCTCACCAGCTATCCGGGCCGGCGCTCACAGGCGCGCCCGTGACCACGGGCCCGCCGGCCGGCCTGCTACCACGCTAGCGGCGCGAGCCGCCCCCACCGAACAGCTGCAGGAAGAACAGGAAGACGTTGAAGATGTCCAGGAAGATCCCGGCCGCGATCGGCACGGCGCTGGCGTGGTTGGCCCGGCGCAGCCGGTTGAAGTCGAGCACCGTGAAGCCGCCGAAGATCACCAGGCCGAGGACGGCGTAGATGATGTTGGCGCCCGGGATCGCGACGAAGATCGCCACGAGTCCGAACAGCAGCAGCGCCACCAGCGCCCAGAAGAAGACCCGGTAGAACGCCGATAGGTCACGCCGGGTGGCGTAGCCGGCGCACCCGAGGACGCCGATGAACACGGCGGTGGAGCCCGCCGCCTGCCACACCGCGGCCGGATCGGCCTTGGCATAGGTCGCCAGCACCGGCCCGACGGCGATTCCGATGCACAGCCCGAGCCCGAAGAGCAGCCCGATCGCCAGTTGCTCGCGCCCGCGCGCCGACGCGAAATTGAGCCCGAAGACGCACGCGAACGCGGCCAGGAAGAACAGGATCCCGGTGCCGCCGGTGAGATTACGACCGATGTAGGCGCCGAGCGCCGTGCAGCCGACGGTGAGGGCAACGAGGCCCATCACCTGACCAAAGACGCCTCGCGTCTGGTCCCTGGTGAGCGCCTGGCTGTCGAGCGCGTACTGACGAGAGAAGGACATGGCGCGCAGGATAGATGATCAGGCCGCCATTACCAGGAGATTCATAGGCGATTCATAGGGAAATCGCGGCCACCCACCCACCCCCAGACACCTCACCCAGCCACTCGCGCCAGCCCTGGCGAGCAACCGCGTGGTTGCATCATCGGCCAACCGACGCGAGTCGCGATACTGAAGAACGTGTCCCGCGCCACCGTCGTGTCGGCCGCCGACGAGCCGGCGCAGTCAAAGCCGCCGCTTCCGAGGTCCGCCTGGACGCGGCTCGCCGCCTGCACGGCCGCCGCCGCGCTGCTGCAGCTCGACGGCACCCTGATCACGGTCGCGCTGCCATCGGTGGCGCACGGGCTGCACGTCAAGGGCAGCTCCACGTCGGCCGTGCTCAGCGCCTACTTCGGTGCCTACGCCCTGCTGCTGATTCCCGGCGGTGAGCTCGTGGATCGCTTCGGGGCGCGACGGATCGCGCTCGCGGGGCTGGCTCTGTTCGCGCTCGGCGCCCTCGCCGGCGCCGTGGCCGCCAGCTTCGGTGAGCTGCTGGTGGCGCGCGTCATCCAGGGAGCCGGCGCCGGGCTGGTCAGCCCGGCCGCGCTGGCCGGCGCCGTATCCGGCTTCCCGCCCGAGCGCCGAGGCAGCGCGCTGGGGATCTGGGGCGCCAGCGCGGGCATGTCGAACCTGCTGGGACCGCTGTTGGGAGGGCTGCTGACGGTCGCGTTCGGATGGCGGGCGAACTGGTGGGCGCTGCTGCCGCTCACGCTCGCCGCCGCGGTGGCGATCGCCCGGCTGGTCCCCGGGGTCGTGCACGGCCCGCAGGACGAGGGCACCCCAGCGGTCAACCGCATCGTGCTGGCGGCGATGCTGATCGCCGGGCTCACCTTCGCGGTGATGATCGGCGCGTTCTACATCGCCGAGCAGTACCTGCAGCGGGTGGCCGGCTTCTCGGCGCTCGGCGCCGCCGGCGCGCTGGTGCTGGTGGCGCTGCTCGTCGGGGCCGCCGCGCCGGTCGCGGGCAAGCTGGTCGATCGATTCGGCGAGCAGGTCCCGGCGCTGATCGGCTTCGTCGGTGCCGGGCTGGGCCTGGCGCTGCTGGGCATCCCCGGGTTCAAGCTGGACGGGATCATCACGGTGCTGCCGCTGATCCCGGTCGGCCTGGGGCTGGGGATGCTGTTCGTCCCCACGTCCCGCGCTGCGCTCAACGCGACCCCGCTCGCCTCTCACGGCCGCACCTCGGCGCTGCTCTCGGTGGGCCGTCTGCTCGGCGCCGCGATCGGCGCTGGACTCGCCGGCATCGCCCTCTCGGGGACGCTGACCGACTCCACCGTGCATCACGCTCTGTTGCTCGGCGCCGTGCTGTGCGTAGTCGTCGGGATCCCGGCGTCGACGTTCCTCGAGCGCCGGCCGGCGGCAACGGTGCGGGCCGGGTGAGGCGGCCGGCTCAGCCCCGCCGAGAACGGTGGGTGCGGGCCGGGTGAGGCGGCCGGCTCAGCCCCGCCGAGAACGGTAGTGCGGGCCGGTTGACGCGGCCGGCTCAGCCCCGCCGGGAACGGTAGGTGCGGACCTTGGTCCGGTTGCCGCACACCGCCATCTCGCACCACCGACCCGAGCGGTTGCGCGACTGGTCGTAGAACGCCTCCTGACAGGACTCGGCGTCGCACGCCTTCACCCGCCGCCAGGTCCCGTCGAGCGATGCGTGGGCGACGGGGACGAGTAGCCGCGCCAGGGTGCCGGCGTAGCCGGGGGCGCGCGCGACGAGACCGATCGACCCGTCGGCGGCGAACTGCACCGACAGCCGACCCCGCAGCGCGACGTCGGTCAGTTTCGCCGCCGCGTCGCGATCGACACCACCGGTGGTGTGGGTTCGCAGCGTCGCCCGCAGCGCCTCGCGCAGCTCCCGGGCCGGAGCCACATCCGAGCCACGGAGCGGGCGGGGGTGATCATCGACCAGCCCTCGCTCGCGCAGCCAGCCGGTCAACTGCGCCGGATCGGCCAGCGCGTCGCGCCCGGAGGCGACGTCGAGCGTGTTGACGAAGTCGATAATCCGGCTCAGATTGTGAGGAGGAATTTCCCTTGAAACCGGCATGAAGATCTAGTAGGTTACTAACTAGCAAATCCGGTACGGAGGTGTCCAAAGATGCTATCCGACGCAGCCCACATCCACGATTGGGGCAGACCGCGCACCGAATGCACCACCGAGTTGCTCTGCCCGAGTCTGATCGTCCGCATCCTGGCGCGGATGCGCCGGTCCACGCTTGATCACGCTCTCGCCGCCGGCGCCGACCCCTCGGCCTCTCCGCTTCTGGCCGCGCGGGCCGCTCAGCTCGTCACGCCCCGGACGCGCCAGCGCCTGGCCGCCACGCTGGAGCACGTCGCCCTGACGGTCGACGCGCCGCGTGGCCGCGTCCGCACGCTGCCGCTGCGGGCGGCGGTACGAGCCAATCGTGGCGCGATGCTGGAGCTGGCCGCGGTTCTGCGCCAACCGGGTCTCCTGTACGCGCGCGGCATCGCCGTCGTGGAGGTCGCGCTCACCGACGGGACCGGGCCGGCCTACACCGATCCGCGCGGCGAGGGGCTGGCGCGCCAACTGGGGCTCGCCGCGGAGACCCTGAGCGGGTGACAGTCCAGCTGGGGCTCCCCGCGGAGACCCTGAGCGGCTGACGGCCCCCGCCCGACCCCCCGTCGCCGGGGATTCCGGGCATCATCATCACCAAGGTGATTTCGCACTCGGCCAACGACGCCACCGACAACGCCACCAACAACGCCACCAAGGCGCGCGCCGCCGCGGTCTCGATCGCGTCCAACTCGGCGTTGATCGCGCTCAAGGTCGCGGCCGGCACGATCACCGGATCGGTCGGCGTGCTCAGCGACGCGATTCATTCCCTGATGGATCTGATCGCGTCCGCGATCGCCTGGGCATCGATCCGCAAGGCCGATCTCCCCGCCGACGCGTCGCATCGCTACGGGCACGAGAAGCTCGAGGATCTGTCCGCCACCGCCCAGGCTCTCCTGCTCCTGCTCGGCGGGGCGTTCGTCGCCTTCGAGGCGGTCCGCCGGTTGATCAACGGTGGACGCGTGGACAAGATCGGCATCGCCATGGCGGTGGCCGGGGTTGCCGCCGCCGTCAACCTCGTCATCTCCGGCTATCTGTACCGGGCCGGGCGGGCCACCGGCTCTCCGGCGCTTCACGCCAACGCCGCCGATCTGCGCACCGACGCGGTCGTCTCGCTCGGGGTGCTCGTCTCCCTGGTCCTGATCAAGCTGACCGGCGCCAACTGGATCGACCCCGTCGTCGGTCTGCTCGTCGCCACCGCGATCAGCGCCACCGGGGTGCGGATCCTGGTCGGCGCCAGCCGCCGGCTGGCCGATGAGGCGCTGCCGCCCGACGAGCTGGCCGCCCTCGAGCAGGTGGTGCAGTCGTTCATCGGCCACGAGGTGGTCGGCTTTCACGATCTCCGCGCCCGCCATGTCGGAAGCCATCACCAGGTCGACCTGCATCTCCAGTTCGCCGGCGGCACCAGCCTGGAGCGGGCGCACTACATCTCACACCAGCTCCAGGACGAGATCGCGGGCCGGCTGCCGGGGACCACCGCGCTGGTCCATCTCGAGCCCGAGGACCGGGTGCGCCCTGACCGCTTCGATCAGCCGAGCCCCGACCGCTCCGATCAGCCGAGCTCCGACCGCTCCGATCAGCCGAGCTCCGACCGCTCCGATCAGCCGAGCCCCGACCGCTCCGATCAGCCGAGCTCCGACGTAGCCGATCCGCTGACCAGCGAGAAGGGCGAGGAGCTCGATCGCCAGGCGACGTGAACAAGTTCGTACACTGATGTGACACGGGCCAGGATGGCGCGAATCACCTACATGATGCAACCGGGCAACCAGAACTCAGAGCTATCACGATGAGCATCCTCTCGACGCTCCGCATGTACCTGCGCCGACGCCCGGAGCGGCGGCAGTCCAGCGACCTGTATGAGCACACGGTCAAGCTGCTCGACGGGAGCAAGCTGGACCTGGCGACGCTTCACGGCCGCCCGACGCTGATCGTCAACACGGCCAGTAAGTGTGGTTTCACTCCGCAGTACGAGGGCCTGGAGAACCTCTACCAGCGGTTCGGCGATCGGGGGCTGCAGGTCCTGGGTGCGCCGTCGGCGGACTTCGCCGATCAGGAATACGAGGACGCCGACGCGATCGGTGCCTTCTGCACGAAGAACTACGGGATCACGTTTCCACTGACCGAGCGGACCTCGGTACGGGCGCAGCCTTCGCCGCTGTGGCGCGACCTGGCGCGCCAGCCCAACTCCGGTCCGCCGGCGTGGAACTTCACCAAGTACCTGGTCGGGTCGGATGGCCGACTGATCCATCGCTGGTCGACGAAGGTCAATCCCGAGGACGCGAAGATCGTCGCGGCGATCGAAGCGGCGCTGGCCCAGCGGTAGGACCGCTCAGGGCTGCGCCAGCGGCGGCGGGGCGCTCCGGTAGGTCGGCGGGGTCCGCGACATCTGGATCGGATTGCGCGTCAGCGCGACCGTCGACCCGTCCGGCGCCGGCACGTCGACGATCGGGTCCAGCCCGAGCGACCGCGCCAGCGAGAACGCCCCCGCCAGGTCGTTGACGACCCCGGCGGGAACCCGGGCCGCGGTGAGTCGCTGCGCCCACTCGGTCGCCGGCGCCCGCGCCAGCGCCGCCACCAGCTCGTCGCGCAGCGCGTCACGGTTGGCGACGCGCTCCCCATTTGAGGCAAAGCGCGAATCGGTGCAGAGCTCCGGGGCGCTCAGCACCTCGCACAGCGCCTGAAACTGGCGGTCGTTGCCGACCGCCAGCACCAGCTCCCCGTCGGCGGTCGGATACAGCTCGTAGGGAGAGATGCTGGGGTGGGCGTTGCCCAGCCGGGTGGGGACATCGCCGGCGATCGTGTACGCCGAGCCCTGGTTGACCAGCCCCGCCAGCAACGATGACAAGAGGTCGACCTCCACGCGCTGGCCGACGCCGGTGAGATCGCGGTAGCGCAGCGCGGCCAGGATTCCGACCGACGCGAACAGGCCGGCGAGGACGTCGACGAGCGCCACGCCCACCTTCTGGGGCTCACCCTCGGGCGCGCCGGTGATGCTCATCAGGCCGCCGAGCGCCTGGACCAGCAGGTCGTAGCCGGGGAGCTGCGCCCCGTCACCGGCGCCGAAGCCGGTGATCGAGCAGTAGACGAGCCCGGTGTTCGCCGCGCTGCACTCCGCGTAGCCGAGGCCGAGCCGGTCCATCACTCCCGGCCGGAAGTTCTCCACGAGGACATCGGCGGACCCGGCGAGCTCCTGGGCCTGGTCGCGTCCGGAGTCGGTGGCGAGATCGAGGACCAGGCTGTCCTTGTTGCGGTTCACCGCCTGGAAATACGTCGCCTGATGGTGGGCGTCGTAGGGCGGCCCCCAGCTGCGGGTCTCATCCCCGGTCCCGGGCCGCTCGATCTTGATCACGTCGGCGCCGAGATCGGCCAGCATCATCGTCGCGAACGGGCCGGCCAGGACCCGGGAGAAGTCGAGGATCCTCAGCTCGCCGACCGCGCCGGCTGATTTCGTCACGTCCACGTCACGCGGTCATTATGCTCGGCGCCATGACCGCCACTTACGTCCACACCTGCATCCGCGTCCGCGACATCGAGCGATCACTCCGGTTCTACTCGCACCTCGGGTTCGAGCACCGGGGCCGGTTGAACTTCGAGTCCGCCTACAACGTCTACATTGGCCTGCCGGAAGGCGGCGACGTGCTCGAGCTGACCGTCAACGTCGGCCGTGAGCAGCCCTACGACCTCGGCGACGGTTACAACCACATGGCGCTGGTGGTCGACGACCTCGACCGCTTGCTGGACCGGCTGTCGGAGAATGGAATCGAGCCCGAGAAGGCGCCCTACGCCCCGGGGGGCCGGCAGGAGTATCGGATCTGCTTCGTCGCCGATCCGGATGGCTATCGGATCGAACTCATCGACGGTGCATTTCCGACCCCGCAGGACCCGCCGCACCCGTCGGCGGAATCGGGCTAGGCGCAACAAATCACCGCGCCGGCATGGCCTAGACTGGTGCGGGCATGGCGAATCCGTGGCTGGCCATCGACGTGGCCACCGTTCCGGCGCAGCGAGCGCGGGAGATCAGGCGGGCCTGGGAGCGATTCGTCGGTGGTGGCTGGGACGGGACGGTCACCGACGGCGGGCAGGCCACCCTGCGCGGGCCGATCGAGGCGTCCTGGCGCCGCTCCGCGGCGGCGGGCGTGGATCCGTCGGGGGCACGAATCGCCCCGGTGGTCGCCGACGCCGACGAGACCACGGCCCGCTGGGAGATCCATCCGCTGGCCGCGACCGCGCCGCTCATCCGCGCCTGCCTGGCCGCCAGCGCGGACGAATCCCGCCACCTCATCGTGGTCTCCGACGCCAACGGGATCCTCCTCTGGATGGAGGGCAATCCGGGCGTCCGGCTGCGCGCCGCGGAGTCGATGAACTTCGCCGAGGGCACGCTGTGGAGCGAGGGGGGCGCCGGGACCAACGCGATCGGCACCGCCCTGGCCGCCGAGCACGCCGTCCAGGTGTTCGCGACCGAGCACTTCAACGAGGTGGTGCAGGAGTGGACGTGTGCCGCCGCGCCCGTGCACGATCCCGACACCGGCCAGGTGATCGGCGTGATCGACCTGACCGGCGAGATGGCGACCGTGCACCCCCACAGCATGGCGGTGGCGACGGCCACCGCTCAGGCGGTCGAGTCCCACCTGCGGTGCGAGATGCTGCACCGCGACGGCCGGCTGCTGGCCCGGTACGGCGACCATCTCACCAGTGGCCCCGACCCGCGGGCGCTGCTCACCTCCAGCGGCCGCGTGATCGGCGCTCAGCCGCTGGGATGGCTTCCCAGCGACCGTCTCAACCTGCCGGCGGGCGGCGAGCAACTGGCCCTGGGCGGTGGCAACGTGGCCGAGGTCCAGGCGCTTGGCAGAGGGGACGCCTACCTGGTGCGAGCGGTGCCGCCAACCGCCTCTCCGCGCCGGTCCGCGGCGGTGCTCAAGCTCGACCTACTGGGCCGCGACGGGCACGCCAAGCTGTCGGGGCGGAAGATCCCGCTGCGGCCGCGCCACGCCGAGATCCTCACGCTGCTGTGCGCCAACCCCGGTGGCATGACCAGCGAAGAGCTCGCCGGCGACATCTACGGAGACCCGACGCGGGGCGGCGGGATCCGGGTGGAGATCTCACGCCTGCGCAAGCTGCTCGGCGACGTCATCGAGACCGACCGGTACCGCCTATGCGCCGGCGTCGTGAGCGATGTCGGTCAGGTGTGCGGCCTGCTGCATCGCGGCGAGATACGGGAAGCGGCGGCGCGATATCCCGGGCCCCTGCTGCCGCGCTCGAGCGCCCCCGGTGTGGTCCGGGAGCGCGAGGCGCTGGAGCGTTGGATGCGCCAGTCGGTGATGAGCGCCGGCGATCCGGAGGCGTTGTGGGCATGGCTGCAGACGGTCTCCGGTAACGGTGATCTCGCCGCCTGGCAGCGGCTGCTCGTCAACCTCCCGTTCGCCGACCCGCGGCGCAGCCTGGCCGCGGCTCGGATCGCGCAACTGCGTGCCCAACCGGACGCCGAGTTGGCGCCGGCCGCCCTCCTGTAACGCGCGTGTAACGCCGATCCGGGTAGCCCTCCAGTAGCGTCAATCAAGTCGGGGCCGGCACACAGTGGGGCGGCGCCGATCAAGGAGAGAGGAGCCGGGTTTGAAGGGTGACCCCGTCAGCGGCATCTCACGCACAGCAGCCGGGTCCAGCCGCAGCCTGAGCACCGCGCGATCGGTGCTGCGCGTGTTCGCCCTGCTACTCGCCCATCCCGAGGGCGTGCGCGCCGACGAGGTCGCCAAGACGTTGGGCAAGAGCGTCTCCACCGCGTACTACCTGCTGGCCAGCCTTTGCGACGAGGGCTTCGCCGTGCACGAGAGTCATGGCGTGTACCGCCCGGCGAGGGGGTTGGAAGAGCTCACCGCCGCGGTTGGCGAGCACGGCCCTGCCGCCGATGGGCTGCATCAGGGACTTGCCGCGACCGTCGACCAGCTGTTCCTGCGCACGCGCAAGCGCTCGTACCTGGGAGTGGTGAAGGCGGGCCGGATCGAGATCGCCGCGTTCCGGGGCCGGCAGGGGGTGCCGCGAATGCCCGGGCTCGGATCCGAGATTCGCGACAGCGCCCACGCGCTGGCGATGGGCAAGGTCGTCCTCTCGCTGCTGGAGCCCAGCGGCCTGGCGCGTTACGTCTCCCGCGGGCTCAGATCGTTCACGCCCCGCACGATCACCACCGCCGCCATGCTCGAGGCCGAGTTGGCGACGGTCAGACGGGAGGGGTATGCGGTGGATTGCGAGGAGTTCGATGAGAACTTCTGCTGCATCGCGGCTCCGGTCCGGGACGGACGGGGCCGGTTCGTCGGGGCGCTCGGGCTGTCGGTCACCGCGAACGTATTCGACGCTGATCGTGACCGGCTGGCCGCGATCGTGATCGACGTCGCCGAGCAGGCGATGCGCCGTTCCGCGCCCCCCAGCCGGGCGAAGGGCGCGGCCGACGGGTCGGGGCCAAAGGACCGCCCGCGGCTCGCCTCAGTATCCAAACGGCGCGCGACACACCGCAAATTGCAAGGAGATGCGAAAAACGACGAGCTTCTTGTCAGCCCCAGCAGATCGGTCTTAGTCTGAAGCCAGTTGCCCGCGAGGCGGCCGGTCCGCCTGCGGCGAAGACGGAAAACGAGCGAAGGAGAGAAGCGTGAGTAGAGCGAGCATCACCAAAGCTCACAACAAGATTCAGGAGCTGTCCTGGGAACCTACCTACGTCTCGCCGGTGGAGAAGTACTCCACCGACTACACCTTTGAGAAGGCGCCGAAGAAGGATCCGCTTAAGCAGGTGCTTCGCTCCTACTTCCCGATGGAGGAGGAGAAGGACAACCGCGTCTTCGGGGCGATGGACGGCGCGATTCGCGGAAACATGTTCCGGCAGGTCCAGGAGCGCTGGATGGAGTGGCAGAAGCTGTTCCTCTCCATCATTCCGTTCCCGGAGATCTCGGCCGCCCGGGCGATGCCGCTGACGATCGGCACCGTGCCCAACCCCGAGGTCCACAACGGTCTGGCGATCCAGATGATCGACGAGGTCCGTCACTCGACGATCCAGATGAACCTCAAGCGGCTGTACATGAACCACTACATCGATCCCGCCGGGTTCGACATCACCGAGAAGGCGTTCCAGAACTGCTACGCCGGCACCATCGGCCGTCAGTTCGGGGAGGGGTTCATCACCGGCGACGCGATCACCGCCGCCAACATCTACCTGACGATCGTCGCCGAGACCGCGTTCACCAACGTGCTGTTCGTGGCGATGCCGGGCGAGGCCGCGGCCAACGGCGACTATCTGCTGCCGACGGTCTTTCACTCCGTCCAGTCCGACGAGAGCCGCCACATCTCAAACGGCTACTCGATCATCCTCATGGCGCTCGCCGACGAGCGCAACCGTGAGCTGCTGGAGCGCGATCTGCGCTACGCCTGGTGGAACAACCACGCCGTCGTCGATGCGGCGATCGGGACGTTCATCGAGTACGGCACCAAGGACCGCCGCAAGGACCGCGAGAGCTACGCCGAGGCGTGGCGTCGCTGGATCTATGACGACTACTACCGCAGTTACCTGATGCCGCTCGAGAAGTACGGTCTGACGATCCCTCACGACCTGATCGAGGAATCCTGGAACCGGATCTGGAACAAGGGCTACATCCATGAGGTGGCGCAGTTCTTCGCCACGGGCTGGGAGGTCAACTACTGGCGCATCGACCCGATGGACGATAAGGACTTCGAGTGGTTCGAGTTCAAGTATCCGGGCTGGTATGACAAGTACGGCAAGTGGTGGGAGCGCTACGCCGACCTGTCGAAGAAGAACGGGCACGCGCCGATCCTCTTCGACGAAGGCACGGACTACGTCTATCCGCACCGCTGCTGGAGCTGCATGGTCCCGTGCCTGATCCGCGAGGATACGGTGGTCGACGAAGTCGACGGCCAGGTCCGCACCTACTGCTCGGAGACCTGTGCCTGGACCGACAAGGTCGCGTTCCGGCCCGAGTACAAGGGTCGTCCCACCCCGTCGATGGGCAAGCTCACCGGCCACCGGGAGTGGGAGAGCATGTACCACGGCACCGACCTGGCCGAAGTGGTCCAGGATCTCGGCTACGTCCGTGACGACGGCGAGACGCTGGTTCCGCAGCCGCATCTGGATCTCGATCCCAAGAAGATGTGGAAGCTGGAGAACTTCAAGGGCTACACGCTGAACAGCCCCAACGTTCTCCTCAACGAGATGTCGCCGGAGGAGCGCGAGGCGCACATCGCCGAGTACAAGCGAGGCGGTCCGGCGGGCCGCAAGCCCACCGAGACGAACGCGTAGCCACGCGGCTGTCGCCGGAGGCGATTGGCTCCATGAGCCGGTCGCCTCTTCGGCGTCTTTAGAGGAAGTGAGATCCGTGGGAGAGACCTACAACGTCAGACTCGAACCGGTTGGCATCGATTTCGAGGTCGATGCCGACGAAACGGTTCTGCGTGGCGCCTTCCGCCAGGGTCTGATGCTCATGCATGGCTGCAAGGAGGGACAGTGCGCGGCCTGCAAGTCGTTCCTGCTCGACGGGGAGGTCGATCTCGACAAATACTCGACCTTCGCGCTCAACGACTTCGAGAAGGAGGAGGGCTGGACGCTGCTGTGCCGCGCCCACGCCGAATCCGATCTCGAGGTCGAGCTGATCAACTACGACGAGGAGATTCTGCGCAACGGCGTCCCTCAGCAGACCAAGCAGCTGCACGTCGAGACGCTCGAGTCGCTGACCGACGACATCTACCGGCTGGTGCTCGACGCCACCGACCTGGAGTACAAGCCAGGTCAGTACGTCGACATCACCATCCCGGGCTCAGACGAGGTGCGCTCGTTCTCGATGGCCAACCTCCCCGGGGAGAAGCTCGAGTTCATGATCAAGGTGTATCCCGACGGCAAGTTCAGCAGCTTGCTCGCCGACGGTGAGATCGAGCAGGGTCAAGAGCTCGAGGTCACGGGACCCTTCGGCGTGTTCACGCTGCGCAACAGCGAGCGACCGCTGCTGTTCATCGGCGGCGGCGCGGGCATGGCGCCGATCCTGGCGTTGCTGCGCTCGCTCGCCGATCAGGGCAGTGCGCGGGAGATGGTCTACTACTACGGAGCCCGAGGTCAAAAGGACCTGTTTCATCTGGACGAGCTGGCGCAGCTCGAGCAGAGTTTGGAGAACTTCCGCTTCGTGCCGGCACTGTCGGAATCCGACGAGGAGGAATGGGACGGGGAGCAGGGGTTGATCACCGACGTGGTCGAGCGCTGCGAGGAGGAACTGGGCGAGGTGGACGCGTATCTGTGCGGTCCGCCACCGATGGTCGAGGCCGCCATCACTTTGCTCGATGCAAAGGGCGTGCCCGAGTCACGGGTCCACTACGACAAGTTCACCACGACCGCGCCCGAATAGCGCGCTAAAGGAGAGAGCACGCCGATGGCAACAGACACCCAAGCCCGGGATGAGAACCCCGACGTCCAGGCCCCGAGCAAAGACGACGACGTCCCGCCGCCCGTCACCGAGCGCAGCGTTCCCAAGCCGGTGTTCACCGACGCCGAGGCGGGGGCGAAGGAGTTCCCCTCCTGGACCAGCCGGAGCTACAACTATTTCACCCCGGCCAAGCGCCGTGCCACCGTCTACGAGGACGTGACGGTCGACGTCCAGCCCGACCCCGAGCGCTACCTGCTCCAGGGCTGGATCTACGGCTTCGCCGACGGCACCGCGGGTTATCCGCTCGAGTGGACGAAGCTCAAGTCCTCCAACTGGCACGAGTTCCTGGATCCCAACGAGGAGTGGGAGCAGACGATCTACCGCAACAACGCCAACGTGGTGCGCCAGATCAGCCAGAACCTGGCCAACGCCAAGGCCGCGCGCGCGTTTGACGGCTGGAACCGCGGTTGGATCAAGACCGTCGAGCGCCACGTGGGCGCGTGGGCTCACGTCGAGCACGGGATCGGCATGCACGTGTACCTGCCCGCACAGCGCGACGCCCCCACCAACATGATCAACAACGCGCTGTCGGTCGCCTCGGCGCACAAGCTGCGCTTCGCCCAGGACATCATCCTCTACAACCTCGACCTCACCGATTCGGTCGAGGGGTTCGACGGCGAGGCGCACAAGGACGCGTGGGTCAACGACCCGATCTGGCAGGGCACACGTGAGAACGTCGAGCGGATCACCGCGATCCGTGACTGGGCGGAGGCGTTCTTCGCCGCCAGCGTCGTGTTCGAGCCGCTGGTCGGCGAGCTGTTCCGCTCGGAGTTCCTGATGCAGGTCGCGGCTCCCCAGGGCGACTTCGTGACGCCGACCCTGATGGGCGCCGGCGAGTCCGACACGGCCCGTGACTATCGCGTTTCGCGTCGCCTGTTCTCGATGCTCGCCAACGACGAGCAGCACGGCGAGGAGAACCGGGAGACGATGCAGTCGTGGTTGAAGGAGTGGACGCCCCAAAGCGTGGCCGCCGCCCGGGGGATGCAGCCGATCTGGTCCCAGCCGGGCGAGAAGGTCATCCGCTTCGAGGATTCCCTCGAGCACTCCCGGCGGCGCTTCGACGAGGTGCTCGACCACCTCAACCTCAACGCAAAGGAGCTCGACACATGAGCAGCGAAGATCGATACAAAGAGAACCGCTCGTCCTCGAACCGCGCCGGCGTGACCCTGATGAACAATCAGGTCGGGTACGTGGTCGCCGAGGTGATGCGCGGCAAGCCAGGCGTGACGGTCGAGGTGCTGCCATCGATGATCCGCATCGACGGCGACAACAAGTTCGAGGTCGACTACGACGAGTGCGCCGAGGCGCTGGGCTGGGACGACTTCGGCAACGACGACTTCGAGGAGATCATGTCGACCCACTACGGCCGCATGGTGGTGCTCGACGATAAGATCATCATGTTCGCAAACCCCGAGGATGCCGCGGAGTACATCGGCTTCGACCTCAAAGCGGTCTAGCCAGGGAGGCAGAGAAATGTACGAGAAGGACGGCAAGCAGTACTTCATCGTCGATGGCCATCTCCACATGTGGTCCGCCGGCCCGGACAACTGGGTCAAGGGCCAGGAGCAGTACGCCAAGGGGTGGATCGAGTGCTTCCACGCCTACATGGGGCTGGGTCCGCCGGAGACGCACTGGCCGATCGAGAAGTTCATGAGCTACACCCACGACGACTTCGTCAAGGATGTGTTCGAGGACGCCGGCGTCGACGTCGGGATCTTCCAGTCGACGTACCTGCGCGAGTGGTACACGAACGGGTTCAACACCGCCGCCCAGAACGCCGAGCTGTTCGAGAAGTATCCGGACAAGCTGATCGTCAACGGGCGCTTTGACCCGCGCGACGGCGATGCCGGGCTCCAGGAACTGGAGGAGGACGCCAAGAAGTACAAGCTCCAGGGCGTCAAGCTCTACACCGCCGAGTGGAACAACGGCTCCCGCGGTTGGCGGCTGGACGACGAGATGACCAAGCCGTTCTTTGCCAAGTGCAAGGAGCTCGGGATCAAGAACGTCCACGTCCACAAGGGGCCGACGATCTGGCCGCTGGACAAGGATGCGTTCGATCCTCGCGACGTGGATGCGGCGGCCACCGACAACCCGGAGCTGAACTTCATCATCGAGCACGTGGGCCTGCCCCGGATCGAGGACTTCTGCTTCATGGCGACGCAGGAGCCCAACGTCTACGCCGGCCTGTCAGTGGTCCTCGGCGGCCTGATGTACGCCCGGCCGCGGTTCTTCGCCAAGGTCATGGGCGAGCTGCTGTTCTGGGTCGGCGAGGACAAGATGCTGTTCGGTTCGGACTACGGCATCTGGGAGCCGAAGTGGCAGATCGAGGGGTTCCTGGATTGGAACTATCCCGATTCGGACTACTCCGACTATCCGGAGGTGACCGAGGCCACCCGGCGCAAGATCCTCGGCCTCAACGCCGCCAAGCTCTACGGCATCGATGTTCCCAAGGACCTCCAGCTTCCGGCCGACGCCGGGACGCCCGCCAAGCAGGAGGACGCGGAGCTGGTGGAGTCGGCAAGCGGATGAGCCGGCCGGCCTCCCCGTTGCAGGAGGCCGTGACACGCAGGGCTGCCGCCGTCGCCCCGACCGGGGTGACCGGCGGCAGCAGCACTCGCGGCTCCTCCGACGTTGCCGCGCCCGGATGGCGAGCGGAGGAGGCCGCGAGCCTGCGTGAGCAGGTCCTCGACGCGCTTGGCACCGTCTACGACCCCGAGCTGGACGAGCCGATCACCTCGCTGCGCTTCGTCAGCGGGTGTGAGGTGAGCGCCGGTGGGGACGTCGCGGTCTCGCTGCGACTGCCGACCCCGCAGTGTGCGCCCAACTTCGCGTTTCTGATGGCGGCCGACGCCCGCCGCGCCGTCCGGGGGGTGCCGGGAGTGGGGACGGTGCACGTCACGCTGGAGGACCACTACACCGGCGATGAGATAAACGAGGCGCTGGGACGCGGCGACGGTTTCACCGGGGCCTTCCCGGGTGAAACCGACGACGACGACCTGGCGGCGCTGCGAGACCTGTTCACTCGCAAGGCGCTGATCGCGCGCCAATCGCTGGTGTGCGAGGCGATGCTGTCCGACGGCGCCACCCCCGAGCAGGTGGTCGCGGCCACCGTCGCCGACCTGCCCGAACTGGCGACGGCGCGACGGGCGCTGGAGCTGCGTGGGCAACTCGGCATCTCCTGCGCGCCGGACGCGCCGGCGTTCGTACTGCCCGGCGGCGAGCCACTCGCCGTCGACCAGCTCACGCGCTGGCGGCGCGGGGCGCGGCTGGTGCGGACCAGCCTGGAGACCAACGGCGGCATCTGCCGCTCACTGCTCGAATTTCGTCACAACCTGGCCCCTGACCCCGAGGAGGTAGCAGGATGAAGGCCGCGAGGCTGCACGCCTACCAAGATCCACTCAAGCTCGACGACGTGGAAGAGCCCAAGGCCGACGGTCCGCTCGACGTGGTCGTGCGCATCGGGGCCGCCGGGCTGTGCCGGACCGACCTGCACATCCAGGAGGGCCAGTGGGCCGAGAAGTCCGGGGTGAAGTTGCCCTACACGCCGGGCCACGAGAACGCCGGCTGGGTGCACGAGGTCGGCTCCGCGGTGACCAACGTCGCCGTCGGCGACACCGTGATCGTGCATCCGTTCATCTCCTGCGGACTGTGCCTTCCCTGCCGGGTCGGCGACGACATGCACTGCCTCTCAGGCTCGTTTCCGGGGATCGACCGCGACGGCGGGTTCGCCGACTTCCTCAAGACCTCGGCGCGGTCGGTGATCAAGCTGGATGAAGGACTGGACCCGAAGGACATCGCCGCCCTCGCCGACGCCGGTCTGACCGCGATCCATGCCGTCAAGAAGGCGATTCCGGTGCTCACCGCCGGAACGCACGCGGTGGTGATCGGCGCCGGCGGGCTTGGCCACATCGGGATCCAATGCCTGAAGGCGATGACTCCGGCGGAGATCACGGTGATCGACCCGTCGGAGAAGGCGCTGGCCCTGGCCGGGGAGATGGGCGCCGACCACACCGTGAAGGTCGAGGGTGAGAAGCACGTCGAAACCGTCAAGGAGATGACCGATGGTCTCGGCGCCGAGGTGATCATCGACTTCGTCGGCGAGAAGGGAGCCATCCAGGACGGCATCGACATGGTGCGCGACGGCGGCTTCTACTACGTGATCGGCTACGGCGAGAACATCGACATCCCGACGATCGACGTGGTCTCGCGGGAGATCTCGTTCATCGGCTGCCTGGTCGGCACCTACGCCGACCTGAGCGAGCTGATGACGCTGACCGCGCAGGGCAAGGTCACGCTGCACACCAGCACCTACCCGCTGGACGCGATCAACGACGCGATGGCCGACCTGGATGGCGGCCGCCTGCAGGGCCGCGGCATTCTCATTCCCGCCGGCGCCTGACGAGAGGGAGCTCTGACCCGATGGGCAAGATCCTGTACTTCAACCACGAGGCCCGCCAGCTGCTGGCGGCGGGCGTCGACGAGCTGGCCAACACGCTCAAGGTGACGCTCGGGCCCAAGGGTCGCAACGTCGTGCTGGAGCGGATGACCGGCGCCGCCGACGATCACCAACGATGGAGTGTCGATCGCGCGCGAGATCGAGCTCTCCAACCCGTTGAAGAACATGGGCGCCCAATTGGTCAGAGAAGTGGCCAACAAGACGAGTGATCTCACCGGTGATGGCACCACAACCGCTACGCTGCTCGCCCAGGCCATCGTGCGCGAGGGCATGAAGGCGCTCGAGGAGGGAGCAAACCCGATGCTGCTGCGCCGCGGCATCGAAGACGCGACCGAGCTGGTCGTGGCCGAGCTGCGGCGCGGCGCCCGGGACGTCTCCGGGCGCGACGACCTCGCTCACGTGGCCACGATCGCCGCCAAGGAGGACGAGCGGATCGGCGCGGCGGTGGCGAAGGCGCTGGACCGGGTCGGTCCCGAGGGCGTGGTCACGATCGAGGAGTCGCCGATACCCGGCATTCGGGTCGAGTTCGTGGAGGGCATGCACGTCGAGAACGGCCACTTCTCCCAGTACCTGATCCAGGACACCCAGCGGATGGAGACCGTCTTCGACGACCCCTACATCCTGCTCACCAACCGGCCGGTGGTCCACGTGCAGGACCTGATGCCGACGCTCGACGCGGTGATGAAGAACCCGCGGCCGCTGGTCATCTTCGCCGAGAAGGTGGAGGGCGCGGCCCTCGGGCTGCTGGTGCAGAACAACCAGCACGGCACGTTGAAGGCGGTCGCGGTGCGGGCGCCGGGCTTCGGTCATCGCCGGATCGCGCATCTGCACGACCTGGCGGCGTTCACCGGCGGCCGGGTGATCGCTGAAGAGGCCGGCCTCACCCTGCAGCACGTCAAGCCCGAGACTTTCGGCAGGGCGCGCCGAGTGGTCGTCACCGATGACGCGACGGTCCTGGTCGAGGGCGCCGGCACCGATGGCGAGATCGAGGCCCGGCTGGCGCCAGATCCGCATCGAGCTCGAGCGGGCGACCCAGGAAACCGACATCGAGGTCCTGCGCGAACGGCTGGCCAAGCTGTCCAGCCGGCTGGCGGTCATCCACGTCGGGGGCGCCACCGAGCCCGAGCTCAAGGACAAGTTCCGCCGGACCGAGGGCGCGCTCTCGGCCACCCGGGCGGCCGTCTCCGAGGGCATCGTCGCCGGCGGCGGGACCGCGCTGCTGCGGGCCGAGGCGGTGCTCGACGACACCGGACTGGAGGGCGACTACCTGCGCGGCGCCGAGGTGATCCGCAACGTCCTCGCCGAGCCGCTGTACTGGGTCGCCACCAACGCCGGCTATGACGGCCACGCCGTCACCGACCAGGTCCGGGAGATGCCGGTCGGACACGGCCTGAACGCACTCACCGGAGATTTCGGAGACCTGTTCGCCGACGGGGTGATCGATCCGCTGCGGGTGACCCGGCTGACGATCCAGCACGCCGCCTCGGTGGCGGCGCTGATGCTGACCACCGAGGCCCTGGTGGCCGAGGAGCTGATCGCACAGCCGGGCGCGGTGATCGCCCCCGGCTTCGGCGATCTCGCCGAGGGTCTGGCCCGGCCGTCGTCGCCGGTATAGGGCTGCCGGGAAGGATCCGCGCCATCCGGGGTCTTCGCTGATGAGACGGGTCAAGCGAAACCGGCGAACAGGAGAGCACGCTGATGGCGAGTGAAATCAGGTCTTGGATGGGCGGCATAGCCGCCCTTGTTGGGGTGGCGTTGGTGGTCGCGGCCTGCGGCGGCAGCAGCTCGACCAGCTCGAGCGCCAGCCCGCCGGCGGCAAGCGGCTCGGCCTCCGGTTCCGCCGCCGCGGCCAAGGGGGTGGCGATCAGCACAGTGAGCGGTCCGGCCGGTACCTATCTGGTCGGTCCTTCGGGACGGGCGCTGTATCTGTGGGCGGCCGATCACGGTGACAAGTCCAGCTGCTCCGGGGCGTGCGCGGGAGCGTGGCCGCCGCTGATCACCAAGTCGGCGCCGATCGCCGCTCACGGCGTCAAGGCAGCCGACCTGGGAACGACCTCCCGTTCCGGCGCCACCAAGCAGGCGACGTATAACGGGCATCCTCTTTACTACTTCGCCGGCGACACCAAAGCGGGTCAGACGACCGGGCAGGGCAGCGACAGCTTCGGCGCCAAGTGGTGGCTGGTCACCCCGGCGGGCGCAGCCATCACCGGCAGCGGCTCCTCCGGCGCGGCGACCAGCAGCTCCTCCAGCGGCGGCAGCGGCTACTGATCGGGCTTCACACCACGCGTCGATCCCGGTGCGGCGCAGCGACCAGGTTGCTGTGCCGGCGCCGGGCGCCGGGCCGGAGACGCCGTCGACCCCGGGGCGCTCGCCGGGGCGGTGCGCGTCCGCGGCGCGCCGCCGGTGTAGTGTCTCGTCAACGCGGTCGTTGCTGACGAGCACGAGGAGAGAGGCATGCCCCAGGGTAAGAGATTGGCCCCGGCCCCGAGGCGCCGGGAGCGCCTGGAGGCCCGGTTTGCGCCGTGGCGCTCGATGACCCTCGCACAGACGCTCGATCGGGCCGCCGACGAGTTTCCCGGCCGCCCGCTCGTGATCACCGATGAGCGCACGTACACCTATGCCGAGATCCAGACGTGGTCCGAGCGCCTGGCCGCCGGGCTGATCGAGCTTGGGGTCGGTCCGGGCGACCACGTCGCGCTGGTGATGGCCAACCATCCCGAGTTCGTCCCGCTCAAGTTCGCGATCGCCCGCACCGGGGCGGCCTGCGTCCCGATCAACTTCCTCTTCCGGGCTGCCGAGCTCGGCTACATCCTGCGCCAATCCGACGCCAAGGTCCTGATCACGATGGACCGCTACCGCGACCTCGATTACCTCGGCCATCTCGACGAGCTCGCCCCGGACTGGGAGACGGCCGGCTTCGGCAGCGAGCTTCCCCAACTCGGCCACGTCGTGGTGTTCAGCGCGGAGGGACGCCCAGCCACGCGGGCCATGTCGCTCGACCGGCTCGGGGCGCTCGGGGGCGAGGTCTCGACCGCCGAGCTCGCGAAGCGCGACGCAGCGACCGACTCCGACGACTACTCCGATGTTCTCTACACCTCGGGCACGACCGGCAGCCCCAAGGGCGTCCTGCTCAAGCACGATCAGGTCGTCCGCGAGTCCTATGCGGCGGCGTATCAGCGCGCGCTCGAGGATGGCCGGAGGATCGCCTTTCCGATGCCGATGTACCACGTCTTCGGGTACATGGAGGGGCTGATGGCCGTCCTCTTCGTGGGCGGCGCGATCGTCCCTCAGGTGACGTTCAACGCCTCTCACATGCTCAAGCAGATCGCCCGCCATCAGGTCAACGAGATCATGGCCGTGCCCGCGGTGACATTGCCCCTGATCGCCGAGTACCGGCGGGGCGACTACGACATCACCAGCGTCCATACCGTGTTCGCCAGCGGCGGCGCCGCACCGCCGAGCATCTGGGACGACATCCGCGAGGTGTTCGGCCCCGAGGTCGAGCTGACCACGGGCTACGGGATGACCGAAACGACGGCGACGACTACCTGCACCAACCCCGAGGACGACGAGTGGTTCGTGCGCAACACCAACGGGCGCCTGAGGGCCGGCGGGGCCGCGGGCGATCCCGAGCTCGACTTCCGCGTGGCGGCGTACAAGGCGGTCGACGTGCAGACCGGCGAGGTCCTCCCAGCCGGTGAGCGCGGCCACCTCGTCGTCCGCGGGATGGTCGTCACCGACGGCTACTACAAGAAGCCCGAGGAGACAGCGCTGGCCTTCACCGAGGACGGCTGGCTGCGCACCGGCGACATCGGCTCGATCGACGCCGACGGGATCCTGAAGCTCACCGGACGACTCAAGGAGAGCTTCCGCGTCGGCGGCGAGATGGTCATGCCCAAGGAGATCGAGAACGTCCTCGCCGAGCATCCCGCCGTCGCCGAGGCCCACGTCGTCGGGATCCCCCACGAGCGGATGGGCGAGGTCGCCTGTGCCTGGGTGATCCCCGCCGACGCGGAGCGGCCCCCCGACCCAGAGGTGCTCGTGGAGCACTGCAAGGCGCAGCTGGCCGCGTTCAAGGTGCCGCGAAACGTGATCGTGACGGCGATCGAGGAGCTGCCGGTGACCGCCACCGGACGGGTCCAGAAGTTTCGCCTGGCCGAGCTGTCGGTCCGGCGCCTGAACGACCGCGTCAAGACCTAACTGGATGGACCTCGCCGGATCAACCGCCCTCGTTACCGGGGCCAGCCGCGGTATCGGCCTCGCGCTCGCCGCCGAACTGGCCAAGCGCCCGATGAAGGTCGTCCTGGCCGGAATGCGCGACCCAAACCGGTTCGAGCCGATGAGCGGCGGCGCGGCCGAGGTGCGCCCCGTCTGGCTCGACCTCTCCAGCCGGGAGCTGATCGAGGAGTGCTGGGCGGCGATGAGCGACGAGCTGGATCAGATCGACCTGCTCATCCACAACGCCGGCCTGATGACCGGCGGCCTGATCGAGGAGCAGGATACCGAGGCGTTCTACGCCCTGTTTCAGGTCAACCTGATCGCCGTCGCGCACCTCTCGCAAAAGGTCATCCCCGGGATGCTCGCGCGGGGCCACGGCAAGATCGTGATGAACGGCTCGATCGGCAGCTACGCGGTCTTCCCGGCGGTGAGCACGTACACCGCGGCGAAGACCGGAATGGTCGTTCTCAGCGAGGCGATGCGGCGTGAGCTCCGGGGGACCGGCGTCGATGTGATGCACCTCGTCACCCCGAGCGTGGACACCCTCCTGCTCGACGACACGGAGGCGATCTTCGGCCGGTACATGGACACCTCGAAGTGGGAGCGGATGTCGCCGGCGGACTGGGCGGTCGAGGCGGTGGCCGGGATCGAGGCCGACGAGCACGTCGTCCTGCCGCAAGGGGCCAGCGCGATCGCCCGGCTCGTCCGCCGCGAGGGCGTCTTCCCGCTTGATCCGCTGTCCGATCGCACGTTCCGTCGTCAACCCCGACGTTGACGCGGCCCCAAACCTGGCTTAGGATCTGATCGTGAGCTCGAGCAAGCCCCCGTGGTGGCGCGCCTTCGACATGGTCGAGCGGTCTGTGGGCGAGCGGCTCGAGGAAGCGGCAGCGTCCAATCGCTACGTCGACGTCATGCTCACCGGGATGCGCGCCCAGCGCAAGGTCGGCGGCACCGCCGGGCGGATCGTCGGGGGGGCCGGAGAGCGCGTGCTCCGCGTCGCCAACATCCCGACTCGCTCGGAGCTCCGGCGGCTCAGCCGGCAGATGGCCCAACTGACGAGCGAGGTGCGCGAGCTCGCGGCCGAGCAACGCGAGCTGGTCGCCGAGCAACGCGAGGCGCTCGCCGCGGCGCCCGCACCGCGCGCCCACCGCCGCGCCGCCCGCCACCGCCGCGGCGCCCGACACCGCCGCGCCGCCCGCCACCGCCGCGCCGCGCCACAACGCCGCGGCGCGCGCTCAGACTGGGCGCACGGCCGCCAGGCGGACGAACCCAAAGCGACCCGCGTCCGGGGCCCGCTCCACCCCCGCGACGCGAAAGGAGTCCGATGACGCCGTCGGACACTGATCCATCGGGCGTGCTCGGAGCGGTCCGCCGCGAGATGGCGCGCAGCGCGATCCGGACGCGCAACGGCGTCAAGTGGGCCGCCGGCTCGGAGTTCGCCCCGCCCCACCCGACGCCGAGCGACGTGATCTGGCGCCACGGAAAGGCTCACGTCCGCCGTTACCGCTCCGACGCTCCACGCCGGTTCCAGACCCCGGTGGTCGCCTTCCTCGGCCTCGTCGGCCAGTCCTACGTCTTCGACCTCTACAAGGGCGGCAGCATCGTCGAGATGCTCATGGAGTTCGGTTTCGACGCCTACGTCCTCGATTGGGGCGTACCCGACGAGCTCGACACCGAGAACACGCTGGAGACCTACCTGCGCGGCTACCTCCCACCGGCTCTGGAGGCGATCGCGCGCGAGGCGGACAGCGACGGCGTGAACATCTTCGGCTACTGCATGGGCGGCGTGATGTCGGTACATGGCCTCGCCGCCCAGCCCGACCTGCCGGTTCACAGTCTCGTCACCCTGGCCTCGCCCTTCGACTGGAGCGATCTCGGCTCGTTCGTCAACGCGATGAAGGACGGCAGGATCGAGCTCGAGGAGCTCCTCGACGCGACCGGCAACGTTCCCGGCTCGGTGATCCGCGAGAGCTTCAAGCGCCGCAAGCCGACCGGTGACATCGTCAACTACGCCAATCTCTGGCAGCACTTGTGGGATGACCGGTACGTCGAGAGCTACCAGGCGATCAACCGCTTCCTGAGCGACCACATCCCCCTTCCCCGGGGCGCCGCCGAGCAGATCCTCGCTCAATGGCTGCGCGACAACGCGTTCGTCAACGACACTTTGCGCTTCAACGGACGTCGCGTCACCCTGGCCGACATCCGCACGCCGGTGCTCGGCGTGATCGCGCGGCGCGATGACATCGCCGCGGAGGAGTCGACCTCGGCCCTGGCCGAGATCCTGCCCAACGCCGAGGTCGAGCTGATGAAGATCGACACCGGCCACGTCAGCCTGTTCGCCGGCCGCGAAGCGGTGAAGGTCGTCATGCCCCGGGTGTTCGACTGGATCGCCAACCACAGTGAAGGGATCGCATGAACCCGAACGTGCGGGAGCTGACCGACGCCGACGCCCGCGCCCTGAAGTCCTTCTTCGGGGAGATGCCAGCCGTTGACCGGACGTTCTTCCAGTTCGACGTCGACGACCCGCGCGTGGTCGATGCCTTCCTGGGCAGCGCCAACCGGATCCGGCGGGTCGCGGTCGACGAGCACGATCGGCCGCTGGCGCTGGCGACGCTGACCGCGGGCAACAACTGGTGCAGCCACGTGGCCGACCTCGTCCTGCTCGTCGCGCCCGACGCGCGCGGCCAGGGCCTCGGAAGGCTTCTGGCCCGGACGATGCTGATCGAGGCGGTCAAGCACGGCTTCAAGAAGGTGACCGTGATGATCGCCGCCGACAACGCAGGGGCAGTGACGATGTTCCGACGTCTGGGGTTCGAGGGCGAGGCGCTCCTGCGGGATCACCTCCGCAACCCGGAGGACGGAGAGCTCCGCGACACCGTCATCCTGGCGCATATGGTCGATGACATGTGGTCGACGATGGTCACCGGTGGCTTCGACGGCGCCGTGACATGACGGACGTGCTCGAGAGCAGCCTGCGCTTTCCGGAGGCCCGGGTTCACGTCCGTGCCTTCGGCGAGGGACCTCCGTTGCTGCTGATCAACGGCCTCGGCGCGCACACGGCGATGTG
Source organism: uncultured Actinomycetota bacterium (assembly GCA_963830395.1). GTDB lineage: Bacteria > Actinomycetota > Thermoleophilia > Solirubrobacterales > Solirubrobacteraceae > Palsa-465. Next base: position 14,803 of record CAWHMI010000016.1, on the reverse strand, counting down.
GCAGCCGTTGGAGAAGGTGCTGACCGGATTTCGGACCGTCGAATTCGACCTGCCCGGCGCCGGACGCTCCGACGTCCCGTGGCGTCCGGTGTCGATCAAGCGCCTGGCCAGCCTCACGGTGTCGGTGATGAACCAGTTCGAGATGGAGCAGCCGGACGTCCTCGGCTACTCGATGGGGGGGATCGTCGCCCAGCAGCTCGCCGCGGACGCCCCGACTCGCGTGCGCCGGCTCGTCCTCGCCGCCACGACACCTGGCCAGGGCGCGATGCAGGGAAGCGTCAAGGCGATGCTCAACATCATGACCCCGCTCCGATACCTCTCGCCGGCGGCATACACCAAGACGATCGGATCGCTCGTCGGAGGCCGTGCACGGCATGACCGGACCTGGATCGCCGAGCAGACCGAGCTGCGCTTCGCCCAGGCCCCTCCCTGGCGCGGCTACCTCGGCCAGCTCGCCAGCATGGCGGCCTGGAGCGGCCTCCCGCTGATCCCGCGCATCGAGGCCACGACCCTGGTCCTCGCTGGCGACGACGACCCACTCACCCCGGTCGTCAATGCGATGCTGATCACCCACCTGCTCAAGCGTGGGCGCCTGCGCGTCTTCCCCGGTGAGGGGCACCTGATGATGATGGACGAGCGGAGCACATCGCACGCCGCGATCAGGCAGTTCCTCACCGCGGAGAGCGCCCAGTGCTCGGCCGCTTGGGAGCGCGGCTCCACGGTGAGTGCCGACGAGCTCGAGGCGGCGCTCGAGCAGGTGGGCTTCCAGCTTCCGCCGTGGAGCCTCATCAACGCCGCCGCCCGACGGCGGTATTGTCGCTCGGCGGCCTAGGATGAGCGCCGAGGCGACCGCCCCTCAGGACGAGTCGGCCTTCCGTCTCGACGGGAAGGTCGCGGTCGTCACCGGGGCCAGCGGCGGCCTCGGCGAGCGCTTTGCCCGTGTGCTCGACGGCGTCGGGGCCCGCGTGGTGCTCGTTGCCCGGCGCCGCGAGCGGCTTCAGCGACTTGCCTGCGAGCTTCACGATGCCGTCCCGGTCGTCTGCGACCTGAGCCGCAGCGACGACCTCGAGCTGCCGGTGCGGGCGGCGATCGAGGCGTGCGGACGGGTCGACGTCCTGGTCAACAACGCAGGGATCGAACGCAGCCGTCCGGCGCTCGAGGAGACCGAGGCGGTCTTCCGCGAAGTGCTCGACGTCAATCTCGTGGCGCCGTTCGTGCTCGCCTGCCACGCCGCCCGCAACATGCTCTCCCGCGACGCTGCGGGATCGATCGTCAACGTCGCCTCGATCATCGGGATGGTCGGGGTTGGACGACCGCCGCAGGCGGCCTATGCGGCATCCAAAGGGGGCCTGATCAACCTCACCCGGGAGCTCTCCGCCCAGTGGTCGCGCAGCGGAATCCGGGTCAACGCGATCGCCCCCGGGTTCTTCGGCAGCGAGATGACCACCGAGCTGTTCGCGGAGGAGCGCGGCTACAAGTGGGTTGCCCGGCACACCGCGATGAACCGCCACGGCGGTCCCCAGGAGCTGGATGGCGCCTTGCTGTTCCTTGCCAGCGAGGCGTCCAGCTACGTCACCGGGACGGTGCTCCCGGTCGACGGCGGCTGGACGTCGCTCTAGCTAGCTTGCGGCCCAGATCCCCCCGTCGACCGGGATGATCGCCCCCGTCGTGTACGACCCGGCGCGGCTGGCGAGGTAGACGGCAGTCCCGGCCATGTCGTCCGGGCGCCCGATCCGGCCCAGCGGAGACGAGGCCGCGATCATCTCCCCGAACTGCTCGAGGGTCGCTGCCATCATCTTCGACTCGAACGGACCCGGCGCGATCGCGTTGACCGTGATGTGCTTCGGACCGAGCCACTTCGCCAGCACGCGGGTCAGGTGGTGGACGCCCGCCTTGCTCGTCGAGTAGGAGAAGGTCTCCAGCTCGGGCACGCGCAGCCCGTCGATCGATCCGATGTTGATCACCCGACTCGGGTCCTCCGGCGTGGCAGCCGCCTCGAGCATCGCCAGAAATGCCCTGGTCAGCAGGAACGGCGCCTTGAGGTTGAGTGCTAGGACCTTGTCCCAGGCCGCGTCGGGAAACTCGGCCAGCGGGGCTCCCCAGGTGGCGCCGGCATTGTTGACGAGGATGTCGATCGTTTCGCTCTGAGCGCTGACCTCGCGGGCGAGCCGCAGGCACTCGCGCTCGGTCGAGACGTCGGCCGGCACCGAGACGACCGTCCCGTGCTCAGTCAGCTCGGCCACGGCTTGCTCGCCCGCCTCGGCTTTGCGCGAGCTGATGTAGACCATCGCGCCGGCCTGGAGGAGGCCGCGGGCGATCATCATCCCGATGCCGCGAGTCCCGCCGGTGACGACGGCGGTCTTGCCTGTCAGGTCAAACAAGTTCATCTGCGTATGTTCTCTCGCTCGTGGTCACGGTGTCGTGTGCGCGTTGCTCGGAGCGCCCGCCGTCGTCGTATTGCTCCTGGACGCCTGGTAGGCCTCCCAGTAGGTGCGATGCGCTTGGAACTCCCGGTCACGGAAGCGCACCGCCGGGCGGACGCCGCCCGCGCGCCAGATCTCGGTGAACTCGTTTAGGGCGGGACCCGCGATCCCCATCGCGTCGAGGTCGTTGGCGGCGGCCATACCTGCGTGCATGCCCTGAGCCTCAAACCAGCGGTTGGTCACCTCCTTGTGGGAGTAGATCGCGTCGAGCGGCACGTTGGCGACGCGCTCGGCGTAGGCGCGGCCGACCGCGTCCAGCTCGTCGCGCGGAACCGAGCGGTTGACCAGACCGAACTCCGCCGCCTCGAGCCCGTTCATGTTGTCGCCGGTGAACAGCCACTCCTTCGTCTTGCGCATCCCGAGATGGATCGGCCACAGCCCGAAGACGTGGATCTCGCCCATCGCTCGCGCCTCGGGCTGGCCGAACAGCGCGTCGTCGGCACAGAATGCGATGTCACAGACGCCGAGCAGGTCGAGGCCTCCGGCGATGCAGTGCCCGTGAGCGAGGCCGATCGTCGCCTGGCGCAGGCGGAACAACCGCATCCAGCGCTCTCGGCTGAGGTGAAACTCCCGGCGCGACCACACCGGCGAACGGCGGTGCGGGCGACGCTGGACATCGTTGATCGCGCTGTCCGCGTCCCACAGGTATGAGAACTCGGTCAGGTCATAGCCGGTCGAGAAGTGGTTGCCGGCCGCGCGGATGACCAACACCCGGGTCTCATCGTCGACGTCGAGATCGTCCATAACCAGGTCGAGCTCGTCCCGGAGCTTGCGGGACAGCGCGTTGCCCTTCTCGGGCCGGTTGAGCGTCACGGTCGCGATCCGGTCCTGCTTCTCATAGATCAACGTCTCGAATTCCACGCGTCTCTCCCTTGCCTGTGACCAAATGTCGAGGACTGCGGTACCCTATCAACATGGGCGTTGAAAACAATCCTCTAGCCGAGTGCCCGGACGTCGATGTCGTCGTGGTCGGCGCCGGGTTCGCCGGTCTGCGTTCGCTGCATACCATGCGTGGCCTCGGCCTCTCGGTGGCCGTGCTCGACGAGGCTCCGGACATCGGCGGAGTCTGGTACTGGAATCGATATCCCGGCGCGCGCTGCGACGTCGAGAGCTTCGACTACTCCTACGCCTTCTCCGAGGAGCTCGAGCAGGAGTGGCGGTGGAGCGAGCGGTATGCAACCCAGGCGGAGATTCTCCGCTACATCAATCACGTCGCCGACCGCTTTGACCTGCGCCGGGACATCCACTCCAACCAGCGCGTGGTCCGGGCCGCATACGCCGAGACGACCCATCATTGGTCAGTGTGGACCGAGACAGGAGGGCGCTGGCGCAGCCGCTACCTGATCCTCGCCGTCGGGCAGCTGTCGACGACCAAGGCGCCCGACCTGCCCGGCCGGGCCACGTTTCGCGGCGCGGCCTACCACAGCGCGCGCTGGCCGCTGGAGGGGGTCGACTTCGCAGGTAAGCGGGTCGGCGTGATCGGGACCGGCGCGTCGGGCACGCAGCTGATCCCGATCGTCGCCGAGCAGGCCGAGCACCTGACCGTCTTTCAGCGCACGGCGAACTTCAGCATCCCCGCGTGCAACGCGCCGATCTCCGATGAGCGCGACGCCGAGGTCAAGTCGACCTACCGAGAGCGCCGCCGCGCCGCGCTGCAGACGCCGAGCGGGCTCGGCTTTGCGCCGAACAAGGTCTCGGCGCTCGAGGCGACCGCCGAGGAGCGTCGCGCCGTCTTCGAGCAGGCGTGGCCGAAGCTGGGCTTCGGCTTCGTCCTCGCCTATCCCGACCTGGTGATCGACCAGCAGGCCAATGACTACGTCGCCGACTTCGTCCGCGAGAAGATCGCCGAGAAGGTGGACGACCCGATCACGCGCGAGAAGCTGATGCCCCGCGACCATCCGTTCGGGACCAAGCGCCCGCCGGTCGACAGCGGCTACTTCGAGACGTTCAACCGCGACAACGTCGAGCTGGTCGACATCAACGAGGACCCGATCGCCGAGATCACCCCGAATGGCATCCGGACGGCCAGCGGGCACCGCAACCTCGACATCATCGTCTTCGCCACGGGCTTCGACGCGATGACCGGCTCTCTGCTGCGGCCCTCAATCGTCGGCTGGGGCGGGCGGACCCTGAGCCAGAAGTGGGCCCATGGCCCGCAGACCTATCTCGGGCTTGGTGTTCACGGCTTTCCCAACATGTTCATCATCGCCGGGCCGCAGAGCCCGTCGCTGCTCTCGAATGTGCTGCTCTCGATCGAGCAGCACGTCGACTGGCTGGCCGGTCTGATCGAGCGCGCCCGCAACTCCGGCGTCGAGGAGATCGAGGTCGACGCCGACGCCGAGCGGCGCTGGGTGCAACACGTCCGGGAGCGTGCCGAGCAGACGCTGTACCCGAAGGCCCGCTCCTATTACATGGGGGACGAGGTCGCGGTCAAGCCGCGTGTCTTCACCCCGTACGTCGGTGGAGTGCGCGGCTACCGGAGGACCCTCGAACGGGTGGTGCGCAACGACTACGCGGGCTTCTCGTTGCGGACCGCAACCGAACCTGAGCCCGAGCTGCCCCTCCGAGCGGTCGGTCTGAGCGAGGCCCCTTACAGCTGACGCAGTTGACCGGCCAGCTGGTCGGTCAACTCGGCCGCCTGGGCAAGCTCGCCGTCGAGCCACCAGAAGCCGTGGGCGGCGCCGGCGTAGACGGTCGTGGTCACCGTCACGCCGGCCTCGGCGAGCCGTCGGGCATAGGCGAGTCCCTCGTCTCGTAGCGGATCGAGCTCGGCCACGACGATCGTCGCGGGCGGCAGCCCGACCAGATCGTCGGCGGCCAGCGGCGCGGCCCGCGCATCGGTCTCATCTGTCTCCGACGAGAGGTAGAGCTCCCAAAACCACTCCAGCTCGCGGCGGGTCATCAGCGGTCCGTCGGCCTGCTCGGAGTAGGAGGCGTAAGGCGTGTCTCGGGCCGGAGCGAGACACGGGTACAGCAGAATCTGCGCCGTCACGTCGGGCCCCCGAGAGTCACGGAGGACGAGCGCGCTCGCGGCGGCGAGGTTGCCACCCGCACTGTCGCCGAGCAGCACCAGGCGCTCGGCGTCCGCCTCGAGGGCCTCGGCGCGGTGCGCGAGGTCACGCACCGCCGTCACGCAGTCCTCCAGCGGCCCGGGGAACGGCGTCTCCGGCGCGAGCCGGTACTGGACGGAGGCGATCACGCACTCGCCGGCCACGGCGAGCCTCCGGCACGGACGGTCGGCGGCGCGGACGCCGCCAAGCGTCCAGCCGCCACCATGGAAGTAGACGACGAGCGGCAGGCGGCGCCCGGGGTTGGGGTGGTAGATCCGAACCGGGAGCCGGCCGGCCGCCCCGGCGACAAGGATGTCCTGCACTCGGGCCACGGGGATCGCCGGAGCCTGGGAACGGGTGACGTTCTCCATGATCGCCCGCGCCCGCAGGACCCCGATCGTGTCGTAGGTCGGGATCCCCTGCGCGCGAAACTGCTCAGCCACGCGGGTCACGTCCGGATGGGGCTCAGGCATCGAGGATCGCGACCACACGGGCCGGGGCAGCGCTTGCCCCGACGACGCGCAGCGGGAAGCAGGCGACGGTGAACCCGGTCGGTGGCAGCTGATCGAGGCCGACAAGTCGCTCGATCTGCGAGTAGCGCAGCCCTGCCTGATGCGCGGCCCAGAAGATCCCCGTCTCGCCCCGGCCGATCGCCTCTTGCGCCTGAAGGTGAAGCGGCCGGTCCCATCCCCACGCGTCGATGCCCATCACCCGGACCCCGTTCTCGTAGAGCCAGCCGGTCGCCTCCGCCGAGACGCCCGGCCCGCGCGAGATGTAGTCCGGCTCGGCGTAGAAGGCGTCACGCCCGGTTCGGATCAGGACGATGTCGCCGACCCGCAACTGGTGCCCAACGTCCTGAAGCGCCCGGGCCAGATCGGGCGCCGAGATGGTCTCTCCGTCCGCTCGGCGCGCGAAGTCGAGCACCACCCCCGGCCCGAAGAACCACTCGAGCGGCAACTGGTCGATCGTCTCGGCCGGCTCCCCCTCGACGCGCGAGTTGTAGTGCCACGGTGCGTCGACGTGAGTCGAGTTGTGGGTACCCAGGCTGAGCGTCTCCCGCGTCCACCCCTCGCCGTCACGCAGCAGCGCCGGCGGGACGCCGTACAGCTGCTCGATCTCGGCCGCCCCCTCAGCGTGGCTGACGTGGTCGATTCCGGTCCGCTGGAAGGCGGGCGCCCCGGGTGGGCTGGGGACGATCGGAGCGGAGAGATCGACGATTCGGATGAGCGGACTCTAGTCGCCGAAACTGTCAGCATCAACGTTGACGCAATCGATCGCCGCTGTAACATCGCTCGTCGATGATCACCAGGAGCCTCAGCGATTCGGCCCTACTGGCGCCGACCGACGAGCGACGGGATCTCCGCGAGAGCGTCGCCAAGCTCACCTCGCGCTACGGCCGCGCGTACATGCAGAAGCACGCCCGCGAGGGGACGCGCCCGAGCGAGTTCTGGCACGAGCTCGGTGCCGCGGGCTTTCTCGGAGCGCACATCTCCGAAGAGTACGGCGGTGGTGGTGGCTTCGCCGACACGGCAATCGTGCTCGAGGAGACCGCCGCACAGGGCTGCCCGCTCCAGTACATCGTCATCTCCCCCACGATCTGCGGCACGATCCTCGATCACCACGGCTCTGACGCGCTGAAGCAGCGCTGGCTCGGCGGGATCGCCGACGGGACGCTGAAGATGTGCTTTGCCATCACCGAGCCCGACGCCGGCACCAACACACACAAGATCTCGACCACGGCCACTCCCGACGGCAACGGCGGCTGGCGCCTGGACGGCGCCAAGTACTGGACCTCCGGCGTGGACGAGGCCGACGCGATCCTCGTCGTCGCCCGTGACTCCGATGTGGGGGCCAACGGAAAGCCGACGCTGTCGCTGTTCGTCGTCGCCGCCGCCGCTCCCGGCATCACCGCTCAGCCGATCGAATCGGCTTCCGATGCCCCCGAGACTCAGTTCATGGTCTTCTTCGACGACGTGCCGGTCGCCCCGGACGGGCTGATCGGCGTGCAGGGGCAGGGCCTTCAGATGGTGTTCAGCGGCCTCAACCCGGAGCGGATCGCTGCCGCCTCGATGGTCAACGGGATCGCGTTGTTCGCGCTGGAGAAGGCTGCCGCCTACGCCCGCGAGCGGGTCGTCTGGTCGACCCCGATCGGCGCCCACCAGGGCGTCGCCCACCCGCTGGCCAAGGCGTATATCGACGTCCAGCTCGCGCGGCTGATGACGATGCGCGCCGCCGAGCTGTTCGACGCCGGAGACGATGCCGCCGAGGCCGCCAACATGGCCAAGCTCGCCGCCGCGGACGCCTGCCTGCAGGCGCTCGACCAAGCGATGCAGACCCACGGCGGCAACGGACTCTCCCGCGAGATCGGCCTAGCCGACCTGTGGTTCACCGCTCGGACGGTCAAGGTCGCCCCAGTCAGCCGCGAGATGGTCCTCAACCACATCGCACAGCACAGCCTGGGCCTACCCAAAAGCTACTAGCGTGTCGTGGTCTTCGCTCCCCGCGACGAGACTCCACCGATGGACCCGATGGTCGGCCTCGTGCGCCGCTGGGCCGTCGACTGGCTGGCTGCGGCCAACCCGGCGGTCTGCCGGGAGATCCTCGCCCCCGAGTACGAGATCCTGATCGGCGGGTTCGTACTCGGCCCGCGGGAGATCTACGTCGCCCGCACCTGCGAGCAGCTCGATCGGTTCCCCGGTCTCGGGATCACGATCCACGAACTGATCTGTACCGGCGATCGCGTGGCGGTTCGCTTCACCGAGCACGGCGCCGCCGCCCGGCGCAACGGCCGTGTGGCCGCCTGGGCAGGCGTGGCGCTGTTCCGAGGCGATGGCCGGCGGCTCGTGGCCTGCGCCGCCGAGGAGGACTATCTCGGACGTCGGCGCCAACTCGCCGAGGGCCGCTGTGACCCGGTCGCGGCCCCCGCCGCGGCGCCGTGGAGCGTCGCTCCGGAGGCCCCGGATCCCGACGCCGAGGCGGTGGTCCGGGCGTGGCTGCACCAGGGTGAATTCGTCGGCGTCGAGCTTGACGATGGCTGGACCGGACGGCCGACGCCGCTGCATTTGAGCGACCCCTCGGTGGCGATCAGCGAACTCTTCTCCGCCGGATCCCGAGTGGCCTTCCATGGGCGCCAGACCGGCACCTACTGCGGCGGACTCGACGAGTCAGGTGCCGATCCCGGCGCGCAAGCGGGTCACACGTTCGCCGGCATCGTCCGCGTCGAGGGGAGCGCAGTCGTGGGCGGCCGCGTCGTGCGCGACCGCCTCGGCCTGCAACGCGCCCTCGCCAAAGCCGCGGCATGAGCGACGCTGGGAACGGACTCCGCGTCGGGCGCCGCGGTCAGGTCCTCGTGATGACCCTCGACCGGCCGCAGGTCCGCAACGCGGTCGACGCCGCGCTCGCCGTCGCCCTCGCCGCGGCGCTCGACGAGCTCGACGATGACGCCGGCCTGCGGGCCGGCGTCCTCACCGGGGCAGGCGGAACGTTCAGCGCCGGCATGGACCTGAAGGCGTTTCTGGCCGGCGAGCCGCGCTATGTCGAGGGCCGGGGCTTCGCCGGGCTTACCGAGACCCCGCCCGTGAAGCCCCTGATTGCCGCCGTCGAGGGAGTGGCACTGGCCGGGGGGTGCGAGATGGTCCTCAGCTGCGACCTCGTGGTCGCGGCGCAGGACGCCGCGTTCGGCCTGCCGGAGGTCAAGCGAGGGCTGATCGCGGGTTCGGGTGGCCTGCTGCGCCTGCCCCGGCGGATCCCGCCCCAGATCGCGATGGAGTACGCGCTGACCGGCGACCTGCTGCCGGCGGCCGAGGCGCACCGCTGGGGTCTGGTCAATCACCTGACCCCGGCGGGCGGCGCCCTCGCGGCCGCGCTGGATCTGGCCGGGCGGATCGCCGCCAACGCGCCCCTCTCGGTCGCCTACACCAAGGAGCTCGTGCGCGGCGCCGCGGTTTGGCCGGAGGCCGAAGCGTGGACCCATCAGCGCGAGCGCCTCGACGCGATCGTCGACTCGGCCGACGCTCGCGAGGGCGCGAAGGCGTTCGTCGAGAAGCGCGCCCCGGTCTGGCGCGGGTGCTAGTGGGCCCCACCGGAACGGGGAGCCCCCCGCGGCTCTCAGGTGACGAGGCCGTCTAGGACCATGTCGGCAAAGGTCGTGCCGATCTCCTCCGCGCTCAGCTCGGACCGCCTCGGGTCGAACCAGCGGTTCGTCCAGCCGACCATCCCCATGATCCCGTACGCCTGCAGCCACGCCGGAGCGGCGGCCCGGAACGAACCGTCGGCCTGGCCCGCCGCGATCAGCTCGATCAGCACGTCGGTGAAGTCGTTGTTGATCCGCTTCATCTCTCGCGCCCATCCGCTGCGGTCGGGATCGACGTGGTTGAGATTCTCCTGGATGAGGACGTAGAGCACCGGGTAGAACTCGGCATAGGACGCCATCAGCTCGGTGATCAGGCGTCGCACCTTCTCCGGCGCGGTCCCGTCGCCCTCCTTGATCGCCACGGCGGTGGCCAGGTTGACGCCCACCGCCTCGCTGACGATCTCCTGAAAGAGCTCGTCCTTGCTGCCGACGTAGTAGTACAGCGACGCACGGTCGGTGCCGAGCGCGATCGCAACATGATTGAGCGTCGTGCCCTGAAACCCCCGCTCCTTGAAGACCTCGGCGGCCGCAGCGACGATCTCTTGGCGGCGATCGACATAGCCACTGCGCGCACCACCTCGTGCCGCCGCCCGACGCTGAGCGATGTTGCTCATTTGTCTCGTTACCTGGCCAGCCATCGGGACCCCTTTGTTCAAGCGGCTGCTAACGGTACCGCGGCCAGTGCTCGAGCACGGTATCCAGCGGCATAATCCGGGAAATTGCTGTCACGTCAACTTGATCGTTGATGTTGACAGGGCAGGCAGGTTCTGCCAGAGTCGCCGCCGAGGAGAGGCCCACCGCCCGCCGTCACGCCACCTCTTCGCCATGACCGCCACCAACTTCCAGCTCGGCGGCATGACCGCTGTGGTCACCGGGGCGACGGGCGGGATCGGCGCCGCGATCGCGAGCGGGCTCGCCGCGGCCGGCGCTGCGGTCGGCTGCCTGGACCGGACATCTGATGCGGCGGAACAGACCGCCGTGACGATCCGCGCCGATGGCGGCCGCGCGGTGGCCCTCGCCGCCGACGTCACCGATCCGGCTTCCCTCGGCCACGCCGTGGCCGAGCTCGAGGCCGAGTTCGGTCCGCTCAGGCTGGCGGTCAACTCAGCCGGGGTGCACAGCACTGCGCCGGCCGAGGCGATGGCGCTCGCTGACTGGCAGCGTCTCATCGACGTCAACCTCACCGGTGTGCTGCTCTCCTGCCAGGCGGAGGGCCGGGCGATGCTTCGCGCCGGCGGCGGCAGCATCGTCAACATCGGCTCGATCTCCGGGACGATCGTCAACCGCGGGATCCACCAGGTCCACTACAACTCCGCCAAGGCCGGCGTGCTCCAGCTGTCGCGGAGCCTGGCCGTCGAGTGGGCGCGCCGCGGGATCCGCGTCAACGTCCTGAGCCCCGGCTATGTGCGGACCGGAATGGCCCGGGGCGTGAGGACGACGCGAACGCTCGAGGAGTTCCTCGATGACATCCCGATGCGACGGCTCGCCGAGCCGGCCGAGATGGTCGGACCGGCAATCTTCCTGCTCAGCGAGGCTGCGTCCTACTGCACTGGATCCGAGCTGCTCGTCGACGGCGGCGTGACCCGCTGGTGAGCATGGCCGAGTTGCCGTCCGGATCTCGGAGCCGCTCGGGCCTCGTCATGCCGACGCACGACTGAACGGGCCTGGCGCCCGGGTGAGCCCGGCGGCTCAGGCCGGGGCGAGCCCGAGCAGCTCCCGCGCCTGGTCGACATCGGCGATCGGGCGGTCGAGCGCCCGCGTCACCTCGGCGAGACGCTGGACCAGCCGCCCGTTCCCGGGGGCCGGCTCACCCCGGCGCAGCATCAGCGTGTCCTCCATGCCGGTACGCGCGTTGCCCCCCATCGCCAAGCCGATCGCGGTCATGCTCAGGTTGTGGCGGCCGATGCCGATCGCCTGCCAGACCGCACCGGGCGGAAGCCGGGACACCACGTGCACGATGCTCTGCGCCGACGCTGGCATCCCGCCGCGGACACCGAGCACCAGCGAGAACTGGAGCGGCTCTTCGAGGAGGCCCTCGGCGTGCAGCGCCAGCGCCATCTCGACGTGGCCAGTGTCGTAGAGCTCGAGCTCGGGCTTGACTCCGAGCGTGCGCATGCGAGCCGCCAGGCGTCTGACCCCGCTCGGCGGATTGCGGAACTCGTCGTCGCCGAACGTCATCGAGCAGACGTTGAGGGTCGCCATCGCCGGGCGGGTCTCGATCAGCTGCTCGCGGACCTCGAACGGGACCCCGAGCCCGACCCCGGTGGAGAGCTGGACCAGCGCGGGACACGCCTCCTCGATCAGCCCGACGACACGCCGGGCGATCTGGAGATCACCGGTCGGCCGCCCCTCGGCGTCGCGGAGGTGGACGTGCACGACGCTCGCGCCCGCCTGCGACGCCTGCTTGGCCTCGGCGGCGATCTCCTCCGGGCTCGTCGGCAGCGCCGGGTTGTCCGCCTTGCTCGCGATCGGCCCGGTGAGCGCCGCGGTGAGGATGGCGGCGCTCATGACGAGCGCTGGGCAACGGGAGCCTGGCTGGTCTCCCGCAGCTCCTTCTTGATCACCTTGCCGGAGGGATTGCGCGGCAGCTCGTCGATGAAATCGATCGAGGTCGGGCACTTGTAGTGGGCGAGCCGGGCACGGGTGAACTGGATCAGATCCTCCGCGCTCGGTTCCGCCCCGGGCCGCAGGGCGACGACCGCCTTGACCGTCTCACCCCACTTTGGATCGGACACCCCGATGACGGCCACCTCAGCAACGTCGGGATGTGCCGCGAGGACGTTCTCGACCTCAGCCGGATAGACGTTCTCCCCGCCAGAGATGATCATGTCCTTGATCCGGTCGGTCAGGAAGAAGTAGCCATCCTCGTCACGGTAGGCGCCATCTCCCGACCGCACCCAACCGCCCTCCACGAGCGTGCCGGCGGTGACCTCGGGCTGGTTGAAGTAACCCTTCATGTTCATCGCCGATCGCACCCAGATCTCGCCCGGTTCACCGGGCGCCGCCTCCTCGCCGGTGACCAGATCGGTCACCCGGACGGTGTGCCAGGGCAGCGCTTTGCCGACCGAGCGCAACCGCGGGGCATCCGGGCCGTCCGCGACGTGCTCCTCCGGCGCGAGCGCGACCACGGTGCCGGCCGTCTCAGTCATCCCGTAACACCCGATGAAGCCGCAGCCGAGGATTTCGAGCGCGTTGCGCAGCAGCGTCTCGGTCATCGGCGCCGCGCCGTAGGCGATGTAGCGCAGACTCGAGAGATCGCGCTCGCGGGCCTGCGGAGACTCGATCAGCCGCTGGATCACCGCCGGGACGAAGAACGCATGGGTGACCCCCTCGCGCTCGATCGTCTCGAGCACCAGGTCGGCCTTCACCTCAGAGAGGATCACGGTGCGCCCGCCGAGGGTGGTGGTGGTCAACCCGGTTCCCGCGCCTCCGATATGGAACAGCGGAGCCACCACGAGGTGGACCGAGTCGGGCGTCATCCGGAACAGCTGCTCGGCCATCACCTCGATGTAGGCGAGGTTGGCGTTGGTCAGCATCACTCCCTTCGGCCGTCCCGTGGTGCCGGAGCTGTAGAGCACGAGCATCACGCTGTCCGGCGCCGTCAAGACGCACGGGTCCTCGGGCGAGGCCGCGGCCAGCCGTTTCTCGTAGTCATCACCAAGCGTCACCACGCGCATATCCGACCGCCGCTCGTTCACCGAGGGCACCTTCCCGGCGAAGGCCGGATCGACGATCAACAGCGACGGCAGGGCGTCAGCCAGGGTCGCGGCGAGCTCGAGCTCCGACAGCCGCCAGTTGAGTGCGACGAGCGTCGCGTCCGCCTTACTCACGCCGAACGCGATCTCGAAGAACTCAATCCCGTTGGCGACCAGCACCGCGACTCGGTCGCTTGGCCCGACGCCCGCGTCGACCAACGCGTTGGCCACGCGCGAGCTGCGCTGGTGCAGGTCACCGAAGCTCGATCGCTGCTCGCCGAAGACGAACGCCTCATGGTCCGGGCGCTCGCTGGCGAGCCGTCGCAGGACCTCTGCCAGGCTCCATCCGGCTGCCCGATCGCTGCCCATGACTCTCTCTTTCCACTCAGTGGCCGGCCCGGAGGGGGCCGTCTGAGAGCGGAAGCTTAGTCCGGCCGCGACCCGTCAGCAACTGTGTTGACGGACGGTCTCAACGGCCAGTGGTAGAAGCCACACCCGCTCTTCTCTCCCAGCTCGCCGGCGGCCACCTTCTCCCGGAGGATCTCAGGCGGCGCGAAGCGCTCGCCGTAGACGCCCTGCAGCGACTCGGCGACATCGAGTCGGACGTCGAGGCCGACGATGTCGGAGAGCCGCAACGGCCCGACCGGGTGCCGGTAAGCGAGGGTCACCGCCCGGTCGATGTCCTGCACCGAGGCCACTCCGGCCTCGAGCATCCGCATCGCCTCGAGCGCCGCAATCAGGTCGAGCCGGCTCGTGGCGAACCCGGGCACGTCGCGGACGACCACCGACTCCTTGCCAATCGCTTCGGCCAGGCGCCGGGCTTCGGCGACCGACTCGTCGGAGGTGGCCGCTCCGCGGACCAGCTCGACGAGTCGCAGCGACCATACCGGGTTGAAGAAGTGCATCCCGATCAGCGCCGCCGGGTCGCTCAGACCGGCGGCGAGCGCGTCGATCGAGAGCGAGCTCGTGTTCGTGGCCAGCAGCGCAGGGCGCCGCTCGAGGGCCGCGGCGAGCACCTTGCGCTTGAGCTCGAGCCGCTCGGGCACGGTCTCTACGATCAGCTCGAGCCCGGTCGGGAGCTCGCCGATTGAGCCGACGTGCCGGACCGCGGACGGCAGTGCCGCCGCCTGGGCCGGACTGAGCTTCCCGCGCGCGAGCCCGGCCCCGGCCCGCTCGGTCACCACGCCAAGCAGCGCCGCGGCCCGCTCGTCGTCTGGCTCGACGATGAGCGTCTCGAAGCCGGCCGCCGCGAACACGTAGGCGATCCCGACACCCATCGTGCCGGCACCGATCACGCCAACAGCGCCGTTGACAGCGTTCACGGGGTGAGCCTAGCGCTGCCACCGATCAGCGACCGCCCATCAGAGCCGACCGAGGTCGGCGGCGTCACCACCCCGGGGCAGCACGCGGAACTCTCCGCATGAGTACGCGGGGGCTAGGTCA
>CAWHMI010000015.1:0-295666 GCA_963830395.1 uncultured Actinomycetota bacterium | reverse complement strand
TCCGCGGATTGGCGTCGTGGGGGCGCGTGTCACACCAGCCGGCCTGCGGGGGTCACGGAGCTGCCCGCGGTCGAGTTGTCCTAAGTTACGCAGGGCGTGCGCACAAGTCATACCGACCGTGTAAGCTTTCGGTCGTGTCGGTGGGTCCGGGCCGGCCCACGTCTGTCGTCCACCATTGGGGAGAGCACATGTCTCAGCGCGTCACCGTAGGGGTCGTAGATCCGGAGCGGGCGCTTCAGGAGAGTCTCGATGCAGAGCCGGGCACCACCCGCGCTCAGCTGTTCAAGCGAGCCGCACTGGGTGGCGGCAGCCTAGTCGTCAGTGGCGTCGCCTTCGGTGGCATTCCGTCGCTGGCATCTGCGGCCTCCGCGTCGCAAGACGTCCAGATCCTGAACTTCGCGCTGCTCCTGGAGTATCTGGAAGCGGCGTTCTACACCGAGGCGGAGGCCAAGCGCCGGCTGGTGGGCGAGTCGCGTACGTTCGCCCGCATCGTCGGTGGACACGAGCGCGCGCATCGTGACTACATCAAGAAGGCCTTGGGAAGCAAGGCGATCAAGTCCCCGAGGTTCGACTTCGGGGACACGACGTCGAACACGGCGAAGTTCATCGTGACGGCGGCCGCACTGGAGGACACCGGCGTCGGCGCCTACAACGGTCAGGGCGCCAACCTCACCAAGGCGACGCTGGCGGTGGCGGCCGAGGTCGTCTCCGTCGAGGCGCGGCATGCCGCGTGGATCCGCGATATCGCCGACCTGTCTCGGCTGGTCAAGCCCAAGCCGCGGGGCGGTCCGGCGCCGAACGCCTTCGATCCGCTGTTGACGAAGAATCAGGTGCTGACGATCGTCAACGCGACCGGGTTCGTCAAGTGAGCGCGCCCCGCCAATTCATGCCCACTTCAGCGATGCCGAACTTTCCCGAGGAGAGCCCAACCATGTCTGCATTGCCCCCGCTCGAGGAGCTTGATCGTGACGGCGCGATCCGTGAGGCCGCGGAGGCGGTTGCCAGCGACTCGCGCGGTGACTTCCTGCGGCGTGCCGTCATCGCCGGTGGCGCGTTCGCGGGAGCCGGGGCGCTGATCGGGACCCTGCCGTCGATCGCCGCCGCCGCCAGCACCCGTGATCGCGAGATCCTGAACTTCGCGCTCACGCTGGAGTATCTGGAGGCGACCTTCTACGCCGAGGCGTTGCAGCGGGGGGCGCTCAGCGACCGCACGCTGCAGTTCGCCAAGGTCGTGGCCGTGCACGAAGCCGACCACGTGAAGGCCCTCAAGTCGGCGCTGGGGAAGGCGGCGATCGCCAAGCCGCGGTTCAACTTCCACGGCACGACGTCCAACCAGTTCAAGTTCCAGGCGACCGCGATCGCGCTGGAGGACACAGGCGTCGGCGCCTACAAGGGACAGGCGCCGCGGATCCAGGAGACCGCTTATCTCAAGGCGGCTCTCTCGATCCACTCGGTTGAGGCCCACCACGCGGCCTGGATCCGGCACATCGTCGGGGTGCTGCCCGCGCCGGTGGCGTTCGACAAGCCGTTGACGATGGCCGAGACGCTGGCCATCGTCAAGGCGACGCACTTCATCGTCGCGCCGCCGAAGCCGCCGCCTTTCACCGGCTAGCAATTGGAGCGCGCAGGCGTGATGCCCGTCCTTCCCTCCCTCCCCCGGGGATGAGGACGGGTACGCGCTGGCGCGGATCATCAGATATCCATCTACGCTTGGATGGGTCGCATGCGTCTGGTCTGGGTCACTTCGATGGCGGTGCTGGTGCTGGCGGCGGGCCTCGCCGGCCGGGCGGTGGCTTCGCCGACGCGAGTCTCGGCCGCCGCTGTGGGGCCGCTGCGGGCGTGGGGCCACACCGATATCCGCTCGTTGGATCCACCGCTGGCGGAGATCGCCGCCGCTGCCCGAGGGTCAGCCGGCCAGCTGACCGATAACGGCGTCGCGCCGTCCTCGCTGTCGGAGTCGGGCACGTTGGCGCCGAAGCCGGACGTGGTGCTGTCCAACGAGACGACGTTCACGCGATGGGCCTACGTCGCCGAGATCGGCACCATCTACCGGCGACCGGCGACGGATTCGCCGCGGGTGACGCGGCTGCACTGGTACACCGAGGACGGCTTTCCCGAGATCTACCTGCTGCTGCGCGCTCACTGGGACGCCGCCGGCCAGGAGTGGATCAAGCTCCGGATCCCGATGCGCCCCAACGGCCGGACCGGCTGGGTGCGGCGCCAGGACCTCGGGGCGCTTCATCTCACCCACACCCAGATCACCGTCGACCGCGCGCGGCTGCGGATGTACTTGAACGTCGACGGCCATCGGGTGTGGAGCGCTCCGGTGGGGGTGGGCAAGCCCTCCACCCCGACCCCGTCCGGCCATTTCTGGATCCGGGAGCGCTTCAAGATCGAGAACCCGAGCTCGGGTTACTGGCCTTATGCGTTTGGCACGAGCGACTACTCGACGCTCACCGATTGGCCTGATGGCGGCGTGGTCGGCATCCACGGCCCCTACTACGAGGCCTATGCGATACCCGGCCGGATCTCGCATGGATGCATCCGGTTGCGGGTCGCGGACGACGCCTGGCTGGCGCACCACATCGGGCTAGGCACCCCGGTGGACGTTCGCTGACCGAGCGGGCTCGTCCCCAGCGGTCACCCAGCCCGCTCGAATGCGAGCGCGTGCGTGCGCGCCCGCATCGTGCCCTCCGCCTAGATGCCGATTCGCTGGTCCCAGACCGCGGCGCTGGCCGACTCTTCGTCAGCCGGCCCCGTCGACGGAGGCTCGAGCACCATCATCAGGGCCGAGCCGGACGGGGGATCGGCGGCGGCCAGCACCTGCCCGGAGTCCGCCGGAGCGATCCACAGTTGCCCGGCCGCAACCTCGGTGAACGTCTGGACGGCTCCCGCCTCGTGCTTGATGACGCCCTTGCCGCCGATCCGGGCGGCGAGCTCCGCCGCCAGCCCGGCGGCGCCGTCGCCTCGCGCCTGATCGGGCCGGTCGGCTTGCACCAGCACCACCTCGCCGATCCTCGCGGCGTCGCCGATCACGATCGCCACCGGGGCGGTGATCGATGCCGCCACCGCCTCGCCGGCGCCGCCCAAAGCGGGATGCGCCGACGCGTGGCGCTGACCCACCAGGATGAGCGAGGGCCGCTCGGCGGCCGCGACGTTGATGATCCCCTCGGCGAGGGTGGTGTGCACGAGCAGCGCGGGGTCGACATCGACGCCGACGGCGTATCCGGCCGTGCGCAGCTGGGAGAGTCGGGTCTCCTGAACCGCCGTCTCATGCGGGGCGCTGCCCAGCAGGCCGCGCACCACCCCGGTGTCGGGGGCGGCGATGCGTGCGCCGATGGCGAACCCGATCTGAGCCTGAGCGGGGTCCTCGAGCGCGACCAGGACGCGCTTGCCGAGAGCTAGCCGCTCGACGTGGGGCAGCGTCACGGCGCGCTTGGACCGCTCGACCAGCAGCGTGGCGGCGACGATCGTCACCAGGATCACCACCAGCACCGCATTGACGACCGACTGGTCGAACAGTCCGATGTTGAAGCCGATCACCGTCGCCGCCAACGTGGCCGCGGCCTGGGGCACGGTCAGGCCGAGCATCAGCGTGGTCTCGGCGGCGGTCAAACGCAGGATCCGTTTCGATATGAGGGCGGCCAGCGTCTTGCCGCCGAGCGACGCCAGGATGAACAGCCCGGCCAGCTTCAGCGTCTCGCCTTCGATCATCACGCGTGGCTGCAGGAGCATTCCCACCGAGACCAGGAACACCGGCACGAACACGGCGGAGCCGAAGAAGTCGATGCGCTCCATCAGCGGTCCCTCGTTTGGAACCAGCCGGTTCAGCCCGAGGCCGGCAAAGAATGCGCCGACGATGCCCTCGATACCGAAGGCATCGGCGACCGTCGCCGCCGCCAGGAACGACGCGACCGCCAGCAGGTAGCGCACGATCCGATCGGTGCCGAGATAGCGAAACGCGATCCGAACCAGCCGCGGCAGCACCACCAGCGAGAACAGCACGAGCACGGTCAGCCCGACCGCGACCTGAAGACCGATCGACGCCGGGCCGCCGCCGACCAGCTGCGAGCCCGAGACGACGGCGAGCACGATCAACGAGGCGGTGTCGGTGAGCACGGTCGCGCCGACCGCGGTGGCCACCGCGGGGTGGGTGGCCAGCCCCGCGTTTCGTACCGCCGGATAGGTCAGCAGGGTGTGCGAGGCGAGCAGCGCGCCGAGCAGAAACGCGGCGGGTGCGCTCCAGCTCAGCGAGAACCCGATGAGTGACCCCAGCCCCATCGGGACCGAGAACGTGATCAGCGAGAACAGCAGTACCCAGCGACGGTGGACCCTGAGGAGCGCCAGGTCGAGCTCCACCCCGGCGACGAACATGAGGTACAGCAGGCCGAGCTGACCGAGCGCGGGCACGGTGGTGTTGCCGGCGCCGATCACGTTGAAGCCGAACGGTCCGATCACGTAGCCGCCGATGAGCAGCCCGATGATTCCCGGCAGCCGCGCCCGCTCGAGCAGCGGCGGTCCGATGATGACGACGAGGAACAAGACGAGGAACTCCCACTCCGGCCCGGACGGAGACGAGATCGTCAGCGCCGCGATCGGCAGTGACAGGTGGGCGCTCATCGGCGCGTCCGCAACGGCGGGATCGACCTCTCGGCGCCGGCCGCGCCCGTCCTGAGCCCGGTCAGCATGTGCGCGTTGTTGTCGAAGGTCCGCACCGGAGCATCGGGAGCCACCAGATTGTCGATGATCCTCACGAACGTGGTGCCGGCGACAGCCCAGCTCGCCGGTGATCGACGATCTGGCTAGACGCGGCTGGAGCGCCCCGGACGCGCCGCGAGCGAGTCCAAGACGTTTCTATCGCCGATCACGCGCTCACCGCGACCATGAGTGAAGAAGCTGATCGACCATTGGATCGTGACCAGCAGCCGGTTGCGGAAGCCGATCAGGTACCACAGATGCACGAACAGCCACACGAACCACGCGAGCAACCCGCTCAGCTTGAGGCCGCGCAGGTCGGCCACCGCCGATCCCCGACCGATCGTCGCCAGATTGCCTTTGTCGAGATATCGAAACGGCGGCGTCGCGCGGCCCTGCAGCCGGTTGCCGATCAGCGTCCCGGCGTAATGGCCCTGCTGGATCGCCACCGGCGCCACGCCGGGCAGGGAAACCGCGTTTCCCTTCTGGTCGCGCACCCGGACCATGTCTCCGAGCGCGATCACCTCGGGATGCCCGGGAAGCGTCAGGTCCGGCTCCACGGTGAGACGGCCCGCGTGGTCGAGCTCGGCGCCGGACAGATCGCCGAGATGGCCGGCCAGCCCGGAGGCATTGACGCCCGCGGCCCAGATCACCGTCCGGGTCTCGATCCGCTCCCGGGCGCCACCGGGATCGGCGATCGTGACCGAGCGCGCGTCGACGTCGACCACGGTGCGTTGGAGCATGGGCGTCACCCCCAGCTGACGCAGCGACTTCTCCGCCTTGGCCGACAGCGATCGGGGAAACGTCTGCAACACCCGGTCCACGGGGTCCACCAGCAGGACCCGGGCGTGGCTGGGGTCGATGGCCCGGAAGTCGCGCCGCAGGGTGTCACGGGCGAGCTCGCCCAGCTGGCCCGCCATCTCGACCCCAGTCGGTCCCGCCCCGACGACCACGAACGTCATCTCGGCGGACCGTGCCTCGGCATCGGTGGCCAGCTCGGCGCGTTCGAAGGCGGCAAGGATCCGCGACCGCACCGCCACCGCGCTCTCCAGGGTCTTGACCTCGAGGGCGTGCTGCCGCCACTCGTCGTGCCCGAAGTACGAGTAGCTCGAACCGGCGGCGACGACCAGGGTGTCGTAGCCGATCGTCCCGGGGGCTTGGACGCCGGTCGCCACACGGAGATCGATCTGCCGTTGCGCCAGATCAAAGCCGGCGACGTCGGCCATCAGGACGCGGACATCCGGGGCCGACTTGAACACGGATCGCAATGGGCGAGCCACCTCCCCGGGCGAAAGCGCACCGGTGGCGAGCTGGTAGGTCAGCGGCTGGAAAAGATGGAAGTTGCGCTTGTCGATCAGCGTCACCTGCACCGGGGCCTCCAGCGCGCGCAGGCGCGAAACGGCGCGCAGCCCGCCAAAGCCGCCACCGATGACGACGACGCGGTGCACGGGGGAGCTGGCCGCCATGATCGGAGCATGCTGTCACGTCGGCGTGGCGTGTGCGATCGCGCCATGCATGCACGTCGGCGTGGCGTGGGCAATCGCGCCCGACCCCAGCCGCGGGTGTCGCTTACCCCTCGGCTGAGAGCTCCTGGCGACGGTTCAGGCGGGCTCGGGGTGGGGCTCCAGCGCGGGGGGCAGAGCCTCGGCGGGCGCGGGCAGCGCCACGCCGGCGGCGCCGTAGGCCTCCGGGCCATCCAGCGTCTCGGCGGTGAGCAGGGCGTGGGCGAGCGAGTCCAGCTGCTGGCGATGCTCGGTGAGCAACTGGGTGACCTCGACGTGGGAGCTCTCGATCAAGCTCTGGACCTCCTGGTCGACGAGCCATTGGGTCTGCGGTGAGGTCTCGCTCGCCCCGGGCAGCAGCGGACTCTGGCCCTCGGCCGGCAACAGCGTCACCGGCCCGAGCCTGTCGCTCATTCCCCAGCGCCCGATCATCTGGCGGGCGATCTGGGTCAGCTGCTGGATGTCGGATTCGGCGCCGGTGGTGATCTTGTCGTAGACGACCTCTTCGGCGACCCGGCCGCCGAGGGCGACCTTGATCTTGGCCTCGAGCTCCTCGCGTGAATACGAGACTCGATCGGCGTCGGGAGTGGAGAGGGTGACGCCCAGTGCCATGCCGCGCGGGATGATCGACACCTTGCGTACCGGATCGGCGCCCGGGGTCATCATCCCGACCAGGGCGTGGCCGGACTCGTGGAACGCGGTCCGCTCCCGGTCCGGGGCCGAGAGGATGATTCCGCGGGGCGAGCCGAGCAGGATCTTCTCCAGCGAATCGGTGAAGTCGGCCATCGTGACCTTGTCGTGGTTGCGCCGCGTGCCGAGCAGCGCGGCCTCGTTGGCGAGGTTGGCGAGATCGGCACCGACCATGCCCGGGGTGGACGCCGCCAGGACGTCGAGGTCGACATCGTCGGCCAGGGGCAGCGAGCGGGTGTGGACATCCAGGATCCGCCGCCGTCCGGCCTTGTCGGGGGCCTGGACCGCCACCCGGCGATCGAACCGGCCCGGGCGCAGCAGGGCCGGATCGAGGATCTCCGGTCGGTTGGTGGCGCCCAGCACGACAACCGCGTCGTTGGACTCGAACCCATCCATCTCGGTCAGGATCTGATCCAGGGTCTGCTCGCGCTCGTCGTTGGCGCCGGTGATGCCCGCCGATCCCTGGCGCGAGCGGCCGATCGCATCCAGCTCATCGATGAAGATGATCGCCGGCGCCGCCTCCTTGGCCTTGGCGAACAGGTCGCGCACCCGGGCCGCTCCGACCCCCACGATGGCTTCGATGAACTCGGAGGCGGCGATCGAGAAGAACGCAGCGTGCGCCTCGCCGGCGACCGCGCGCGCCAGCAGCGTCTTGCCGGTTCCGGGGGCGCCGAACAGCAGCGCGCCGTGGGGCATCCGTCCCCCCAGGCGCTGGTATCGCTCCGGCGCCTTGAGGAAATCGACGATCTCGGTCAGCTCGGCCTTGGCCTCGTCGATCCCCGCGACGTCGGCGAACGTGACCCGGATCCGTTCCGGGTCGACTCGCCGCGCCTGCGAGCGACCGAAGTTGCCCAACCCACCGAGCCCTCCGGCCCCCGCCTGGGCTCGGCGCGCCAACAGCACGAACAGACCCACGAGCAGGAGCGTGGGCCCGAAGCCGAGCAGGATCTCGGCGACCAGCGACGTGCTCCTGGCTGTCGACTGAGCATTTACCTGAACGCCCTTGGACTGGAGCAGGCTGGTCAGACTGTCGTGGTTCCAGAACGTGGGCACCTCGGTGGCGAACAAGGTCGTCTGCGGAGCGTTCTTGTCGCTCGCCGGGTAGCGCACCTTGTTCTCGAACGTACCCTGGACCGTGTTTCCGGTCGACGAGATCGACTTGACGTTGCCGTCGTTGAGCTGGGTCAGGAAGTAGGGGCTGAACGGGACCTTGACGCGCGGCTGGGTGTTGGTCGGCTGGAACAGCAGCACGACGATCCAGTTGAGCGCCAGCAGCACCACCACGAAGATCCAGAATGCACGCAGGCGGTGCGGCGGGGTCGGCTTGTGGTGATCGGGCATCCCGCGCCCGTCGGGCGCCGGGGCGACGCGCCACCCCTGGTGGTCCCGCGGCATCGGCGCCGGCGACTTGGCCTGGCGGTCGTCGGGGGCGGTGTCGGCGGTGGTCGGCTCTGGCGCCATCCCTAGATTCTTGCCGATGCGGACATTGCGGGCGCAATCGCCGGTGAGCGCTCAGGACTCAGGTTGCGGCGTCGTACGGCTGCTTTGGTCCGGTGCCCGCACATCTGGCCAACGTGGCAGCGTCGCCGGCGGTCGCACCGGCGGGTCCCCCTACAGCCGCACCCCGCGCTCGGCGAGCCAGTCCTCGACGACCGCGGGCACGTCCCGCTCCCACTCGGCCCGCGCCGCCAGCCGGATCAGCTGCTCGGGGGCGGCGTGGAGCTCGTCGCGCCGGTAGCTCAGGTAGATGGCGATCGCGCCGGCCATCGACAGCGATCCATTGGCCACGGCCGGGTCGAGGTTGGCGAGCACGGTCCCGACGCGGGCCTCGACGTCGTCGAGGGCGCTGACCGGCTCGTCCGCGTCCTCGAACGCGAGCTCGAAATCTCCGACCGCCGAGTCGTCGTCGTCTGGGTCGACGACCTCGGCTGCGCGGCGGATGATCTGGGCCAGGGAGACCGGCGCCGGCTCGGTAGGCACCGGCTTAATATCGCAGCTCGGAGGGTTCGCCGACCGAGTGATCCGGCGGCCCCTGGGCGGGCACTCGCGCCCGCAGCTCCTGCAGCCAGGCCGCGGCGACGCTGTCGGATGGGGCGCGCCAGTCCGAGCGCGGCGACAGCGAGCCCCCGGAGCCGACCTTGGGGGCGTTGGGCAGAGCCGAGCGCTTGAACTGGCTGGTCTGGAAGAACCGGTGCAGGAAGACCTCCAGCCAGTGGGTGATCTCGCTCAGCGAATACTGGTTGCGCCGGTCGTCCGGGATCAGGTCGGGCCACGGACCGCGGTCCCGGTCAGACCAGGCGTGCTGGGCGAGATAGGCCACCTTGCTGGGGCGATAGCCGAAGCGGAGGATGTAGTACAGGAAGAAGTCCTGCAGCTCGTAAGGACCGACGGTGGCTTCGCTGTTCTGCTCGGGGCCGTCTCCGGCGGCGTCATCGCCTGACGGGACGAGCTCGGGCGAGATCGCCGTCTCCAGCACCGACCCCAGCACCTGGTTGGCCTCGTCGGAGAACTGGCCGGTGTCGATCGCCCACCGCAGCAGGAACCCGATCAGCGTCTTGGGCACCGACGCGTTGACGCTGTAGTGCGACATCTGATCCCCGACCCCGTAGGTCGACCAGCCGAGCGCCAGCTCGCTCAGGTCGCCGGTCCCCAGCACCAGGGCCTGGTGATAGTTGGCGAGGCGGAACAGGTGAGAGGTTCGCTCGCCCGCCTGCACGTTCTCGTAGGTGACGTCGTACTCCGGCTCGCCGCGCGCCGCCGGGTGGTCGAGGTCGCGCAGCATCTGGTTGGCCGACGGCCGGATGTCCAGCTCGGCGGCGCTGACCCCGAGGGCGTTCATCAGGGCGTGGGCGTTGCGCAGGGTGCGTGCGCTGGTGGCGAAGCCGGGCAGGGTGTAGCCGAGCACGTTGGCGCGCGGCAGTCCGAGCCGATCGACGGCGCGGGCGGCCACGGTGAGGGCATGGGTGCTGTCCAGTCCGCCCGAGACGCCGATCACGATCTTCTTGATCCCGGTCGCCTCCAGGCGGGTCTCCAGGCCGCGGACCTGGATGTTGTAGACCTCTTCGCAGCGCTCGTTACGGCTGGCTGGGTTCGCCGGAACGTACGGGAAGCGCTCGATCCGCCGCTCCAGAGGGATCGTCTCGGTCGGGACGCCGAGCTCGAACTCCACCCGCCGCACCCGCCGCAGGTGATCGCGGTACTCGTGGATCGAATCGCCATAGCTGCTGGTGCTGGCCCGGTCAGAGATGATGCGGTCGAGGTCCAGGTCGGCGACGATCAGCTCTTCGGCGTCGGAGAAGCGCTCAGACTCGGCCACCAGCTGTCCGTTCTCGCAGATCAGCGCCTGGCCGTCCCAGGCCACGTCGGTGGTCGACTCTCCCAGGCCGGCCGCCGTATACATGTAGCCGGCGATCGCCCGGCCGGACTGGGCCTGGCACAGCATCAGCCGGTAAGCGTCCTTGCCGATCGTGATGTTGCTGGCCGACAGGTTAGCCAGAACGGTCGCGCCCGCCAGTGCCCCGTAGGTGCTGGGCGGAATCGGCGCCCACAGGTCCTCGCAGATCTCGACGTGGAGCACGAACGCCGGCAGATCGCGGCAGGCGAAGACCATCTCCGGGGTGAACGGCACGGTGTCGCCGAGCAGCGCCAGCTCGGTGGCGACCAGGTCGCGGGCGGCGCGGAACTGGCGCTTCTCGTAGTACTCGTGGTACTCGGGGATGAAGCTCTTGGGCACGGCGCCCAGGATCCGCCCGCGGTGGATGACGATGGCGGCGTTGAACAGGCCGCCCTCGACCGCGACGGGCGCACCGACGACGATCACCGGCGCCAGCCGCTCGCTGGCGAGGACGAGCCGCTCGAGCGCGCTGGCGACGCCGTCCAGCAGCGCCTGCTGGTGAAACAGGTCCTCGCTGGAATAGGCGGCCAGGCCGAGCTCGGGGAAGATCACCAACGCGGCGTGAGCTTCGTCGGCGCGGCGCGCCAGCTCCAGGGTGCGGGCCCCGTTGAAGCCCGGATCGCCGACGCGCACGCGCGGAACCGCCGCCGCGACGCGGACGAAGCCGTGGGCGTACGGGGAGTCAAACGGAGCGTCGGAGTTCTCGCGGAGCGTGCGCACGCCTGGAGTATCGCTCGCCGGGCCAGTGCAGCGGCCTTTTGCGCTCAGAAGCGCAGCAGCGCGCCGATTCCGCCGTGGCGGCGCAGTACCGGAGGCGGCGGGTTGCTCCCGTCGCCGACGACGGTGACCGCGGCGTCCTGGAGCACCGCCGCCTCCACCGCCGCCTCGCGCAGGTCAGCCACCGGCTCCAGCTCGGTCCCGTCGACGGGACAGGACCCGCTGGGCTGCGCGTAGAGCAGCCCGCAACTGGGACAGCGGCCGCCCGTCGCCGCGAAGTTGCGCCCGAGCACGAGGTTCTCGACGCGCCGCTCCGCCAGCGCGGACAGCGTGTCATCCAGCCCGGCGACCGCGGCGCCACCACTGTCCAGCCGGCTGCCGAGCGCAGTCACCGTCGCGTCGGCATCGGCTGCCCGCGCCTGCCGGCGCAGCGGCAGCAGGGCCGCCTGCACGTCGGCGACGCTCGCCGTCTCGGCGTCGAGCCCGAGGCGGGCCCGGGCCAGTGCCGGGCGAAGGTCGCTGGGCAGCAGCTCCGCAAAGCGGTCGATGTCCACCTCCGGGCCACCAAGCACCAGGTGAACGAACGGGTCACGCTGCCAGAGCCGGTACAGCTCGCCGGCGACGTGGCGAAGGTGCTGCTCGGCCTCGTTCTCGGCGCTGCGCTCGTAGTTGGCCTGGGACCATCCGCCGCGTCGGCTCTGACCGCGGACGTCGTCGGTGACGCGCTCCTGCTCGTCGACCAGCGCCAGTCCACCGGCGAGGATCTTCGCCGTGCGCCGGCTGATCAGCACCACGCACCAGCGGCCGGGCGCCGGTCCCGTCACCAGCGGCTCGACACACGGAGTGCGCCCGATCCTGGCCTGCGCCGCCACCGGCTCCGTGAGCGGGACGGTTTCGAACAGGCCGTCCCGGCCGGAGACGAAGATCGCCAGCGAGCCCGCGCCTGAGACGGGAAGCTCCTCGGACTCCAGGTAGTCCCCGAGACGCTCGAGGTCCTCGCGGAGAGCGGCGCGACCCTCGTGGTCGAGCGGCTCATAGCTCGCGCCGGCGCGTTGCGCCTCGTCGATCAGCGACCGCGCCTGCGTGCTGCGCGCCGTCGCGGTGGCGAAGTGCGCCGGGTCGAGGTCGAAGAAGACGCTGACCACGGCGTGGTCACCGGTGCGCTCCAGCATCCGGCGGGCCGACGCGAGCGTGTCGGTCATCCGTTGTCGGGTCGCTCGCCGCTGCCCCGGACACCGGAGGCGCGGTCGGCGTCGTCATCGGGCGTCGGCGGGCGGTAGGGATCAGAATCGGCCTCTGGATCGAGTTCGCCGACCGGCGTGTTGAGCGCGTGGTGGGGCTCCGTGGGCGGCTGGTCCTCGGGCTCATCGGTGGCGTGAAGCGCCTCCTGGGAGGACTTGGGCTCGAGCGGGCGATCGGCGGCCTCAGCGGGATCGGAGGCGCGCTCGTAGACCCGGTCGGGCTCGTGTCGGGGACCTGTGCGCGGTTCGTCCTGCGACATCGGAGCTCCTTTCGGCGATGGCGACGGTCACTCGTCGGCGTACCCGACAGCTCGTCCGGCAAACGGCCGATCGAAGTACTGCTTGCGCTGACAAGCATCGCTTCGCTGCTCGAGAGTGGCCACGGTCAGCGGGCGGCGCGCCGCACCGAGCGGATCCCGGCTAAGCGAGTTCCAGGGGCGCGGCGACGAGACGAGGACTCCCGATACCGCACCGGTCCGCGTCACTCAGCGCGTCGGCGCGGCCTCCGGCCGATGCTCTAGGGTGCGCCGCTCGATGGCACGTCCTGGGTCTGCACGAACAAGAGCCGCCGCCGCGCTGCTGGCCACAGCAGGGCTGGTGATCGCAGCCTGCGGGGGGCAGAGCGCCACCACATCGTCTGCGAGCAGCTCGACCCGGTCGGCCAGCTCGTCGACGACCGCAGCCACATCCACCGGCGATCGGTCCACCGCTCCGACGACGACGAGCCCGCCGACCACCTCCTCCACGACCGCGACCGCGACGGCGACGACTTCGTCGACCCCGACGACCACCACTCACCGCAGACCCCGGCCGACCCAGACCACCACCTCGGCCACGCCCACCGTGACGACGACGCGGTCTCCCGCCACCTCCACGACGTCCTCGACGACCACGACCACGACCACGCACCCGTCCGGCGGGACGCCCACTCCCCAGCAGGTGCAGCAGGCAAAGGCGGCGCTCTCCACTTGTCAGGCGGACAACCCCGGGATCACCTTGGCGCAGCTGGAGCGGGAGGCGGCCAGCCCGCTGGGCATCCAGTGCTAGTCGGCCTAGCCTGGCGGAAAGGAGACCCACTGGTGCGGGGCCAACCTCGGTCGCGTTGGCGGGTGCCGGCGGGGCCGTTCGCGGTTACCGCCGAGCCCCGCCCGGGTAAGCGCCGAGTGCGATGCCCGAGGTCCCGTCCCGCCGCGTGGCGCTGTTCATCACCTGCTTCAACGACACGCTGTTCCCGCAGACGGGGCGGGCGGTGGTCACGCTGCTCGAGCGTCTCGGCGTGGCCGTCGACTTCCCGCTGGAGCAGACGTGCTGCGGGCAGATGCACTTCAACACCGGCTACGCCGAGGAGACGATCGCGCTGGTGCGCCGGTTCGTCCGCGTGTTCGGCGACAGCGAGCTGGTCGTCTCGCCGTCGGCGTCGTGCGTGGGGATGGTGCGCGACTCCTACTCGCGGGTGGCCGAGCTGGCTGGCGACGCCGGGCTGGCCCGTGAGGTCGACGCGCTCGCCCCGCGGGTGCTGGAGCTGACCGAGCTGCTGGTCGACGTCCTGGGGGTGGAGGATGTGGGGGCGTTCTTCCCCCGGCGGGTCGCCTATCACCCCACCTGTCACAGCCTGCGGATGCTCAAGGTCGGCGACCGGCCGTGGCGGCTGCTGCGCGCGGTGAGGGGGATCGAGCTGGTGGCGCTGTCCGAGGCCGAGGAGTGCTGCGGGTTCGGCGGCACATTCGCGATCAAGAACGCCGACACCTCGATCGCGATGCTCTCCGACAAGGTGCGCACGATCCTCGACACGGGCGCTGAGGTGTGCGCCAGCGCCGACAACTCGTGCCTGATGCACATCAGCGGGGCGCTGTCGCGTCAGCGCGCCGGCGTCCGCGCGATGCACATCGCCGAGATCCTGGCCCACGCCGACGACGGATCGCAAACGTGACGGACCGCGGCAGCCACCCTCCGTTCCCCGAGGCGGCGCGCGCGGCACTCGCCGACACTCAGCTGCGCCACAACCTGACCCGGGCGACGCGCACGATCCGGGCCAAGCGGGCCGAGGTGGTGGAGGAGATGCCCGACTGGGAGCAGCTGCGCGAGGCGGGGCGGGCGCTCAAGGAACGGGTGCTGCGACACCTTCCCGAATACCTGATGCAGTTGGAGGAGTCGGTGACGCGGGCCGGCGGAGTGGTGCACTGGGCGCGCGACGCAGACGAGGGCAACCGGATCGTGGGCGACATCATCGCCGGCCATGGGGTCACCGAGGTGGTCAAGTCCAAGTCGCTGACGACCGAGGAGACGATGCTCAACGAGGCGCTGGGCGACCGCGGCATCCGGGCGTGGGAGACCGATCTTGCCCAGCTGATCATCCAGCTCTCAGACGACACCCCGTCGCACATCCTGGTGCCGGCGATCCACAAGAACCGCGAGCAGATCCGGGAGCTGTTCGTCCGCACCCTCGACGACGCGCCCGAAGACCTGTCCGACGATCCCCGCGCGCTCGCCGAGACGGCACGCCGGCACCTGCGCGAGCTGTTCTTGAAGGCTCGGGTCGGGATCAGCGGTGTCAACTTCGCGGTCGCCGATACCGGCACGGTGTCGGTGGTCGAGTCCGAGGGCAACGGTCGGATGTGCACCACGCTGCCCGAAGTGCTGGTCAGCGTGATGGGGATCGAGAAGGTGATCCCCCGCTGGGAGGACCTCGAGGTCTACCTCCAGCTGCTGCCGCGCTCCTCGACCGCCGAGCGGATGAACCCGTACACCTCGTTGTGGACGGGCACGACCGACGGAGACGGGCCGCGCGAGTTTCATCTCGTGCTGCTCGACAACGGGCGCAGCGACGTGCTCGCCGACGAGCTCGGCCGCCAAGCGTTGAACTGCATCCGCTGCTCGGCGTGCCTGAACGTGTGCCCGGTGTACGAGCGCACCGGGGGCCACGCCTACGGCTCCACCTACCCGGGCCCGATCGGCGCGATCCTGACCCCGCTGCAGCGCGGGATGACCGAAGCCGGATCGCTGCCCTATGCATCGAGCCTGTGCGGCGCCTGCTACGAGGTCTGCCCGGTGAAGATCAACATCCCGGAAGTGCTCGTGCACCTGCGCCGCCGGGCGGTGGCCGCGGCCGATGACGGTGGCCTGCGCGGGCGATTCTCCGCCGAGCACGTAGCGATGCGGGCGATGGCGCGGGTGTTCGCGAACCGCCGGCTGTACGAGGCGGCGCAGCGGTCGGGCCGTCTCGGCCAGTGGCCGCTGGTCCGCCAGGGCAAGATCTCACGGCTGCCGGGGCCACTGGCGGGATGGACCTCGATGCGGGATCTGCCGCCGCTGCCCGCCCAGAGCTTCCGGGACTGGTGGCGGGAGCGGTCGTGAGCGACGCCCGGGCGCAGGTCCTCGGTCGCGTCCGCCGCGCACTCGCAGACGTGCCCGGAGGCGAGCGCTCCGCCGACGTGACCGTCGCCCGTGACTACCGCCATACCGGTGACCTCGACCTGCCGGGGCGCGTCCAGCGCCTGGGCGAGCGGCTGCGCGACTACGACGCCGAGGTGATCGGCGTCGCCGGCGAGCACGAGGTGGCAGCCGCCGTGGCGGATGCCTGCCAGCGGATGGGTCTGCGCCAGGTCGTGGTTCCCCAGGCGCTGGCCGCCGGGTGGCGCCCGGGCGGTGTCGTGGTGATCGAGGATGACGGGCGCAGCGCCCGCGAGCTGGACGGCATCGACGGCGCCGTCACCGGCTGCGCGGTGGCGATCGCCGAGACCGGCACGCTGATTCTCGACGGTCAGGCCAGCTCCGGGCGGCGCGCAATCACGCTGGTGCCCGACCATCACATTTGCATCGTCACCGGGGATCAGATCGTGGCCCTGGTGCCGGAGGCGATCGCCGCGCTGGCGCCGGCGGTGCGCGACCATCGTGCCCCGATCACCCTCATCTCCGGCCCGTCAGCGAGCTCGGACATCGAGCTGTCGCGCGTGGAGGGAGTTCACGGGCCGCGCCATCTCGTGGTCGTGATCGTGGCCGGACCTGAGTCGTGATTGAACCGTGAGCCAGAAGCGGAAACGGCGCGTTGCCGTGATCGGCCTCGGCCGGATGGGACTGCCGGTCTGCACCCGGCTCGTGAGCCACGGCTTTGCCGTGACCGGCACCGATCTCATCTCCGGCAAGCGGGTCGCGCTGGAAGCGATCGGCGCCACCTGGTCGCCGAGCGCGGCGGCAGCGGCGGCCGGCGCGGACGTCCTCATCAGCGTGCTCCCCGCCACCGCGGACGTCACCGGCGTGATCGACGAGGTGGTGGCAGCGCTGGCGGAGCAATCGATCTGGATCGAGATGAGCACGGCGGCTCCGGCGGTCGTCCGCGAGATCCACGCCGCTTGCACCCCCAAGCAACCCATTCGCGTGCTCGACGCGCCGGTTGGCGGCGGCCCGGACGCGGCCCGCGACGGGCGGCTGCTGAGCTTCGTCGGGGGCGAGGAACGCGATCTGAAGGAGGCGCGCGACGTGCTCGAGGCATTCGCCGATCGGATCGTCCACGTCGGCCCATCGGGCAGCGGCTACCTGGTCAAGCTGCTCGCCAACGCATTGTGGTTCGGCCAGGCGGTCGCTGCGTCCGAGGCGCTGACCGTCGCTTGCTCCGCCGGGCTGGACCCGGCGGTGGTCCGCGACGCGCTGGGCCAGAGCGCCGCCTCCAGTCGTTTTCTGGTCGAGCATGCCGACGCGCTGCTGGCCGGCGACGACCTGAGCACGTTCGGCCTGGCCCGCTGCTGTGATCAGCTCGCCGCGCTGCTCGCCATCGGGCAGGCGCACACGGTGCCGCTGCAGCTGGTCGCCGCGCTCGTCGACATCCATCGCCAAGCGCTTGCGCACTACGGCGACATCGACGGGGAGCTGCTCGGCGCCCGCTGGGTCGCCGACCGCGCCGGGGTCAGCTTCGGCACACGCCGCCCGGTGTCCGGTGGATCAGCGAGCTCGCCGGATGAGGCCGGGCCGGCGACTCATGAGCCGCCGGGGCCTGTCCAGCGCCGGAACAGCTCGTGCTGAAGCCCGAATTGGTCAAGGATCCGGCCGGCGACCTGATCGACCAGCTCGGCGGTGCTGCCGGGCCGGTGATAAAAGGCCAGCACCGGCGGGAAGATGGTCGCCCCGGCCAGCGTCGCCGTCTCCATGTTGCGGATGTGGATGAGGTTCAAGGGCGCCTCTCGCGTGGCCAGTACGAGCCGCCGGCGCTCCTTGAGGCAGACATCGGCGGCGCGGGCGAGGAGGTCATCGGACGTCCCGTTGGCGATCGCGGCGAGCCGGCCCATCGAGCAGGGAACGACGGCCATGCCGAGGGTGACGAAGGAGCCCGATGAGATGGGGGCGGCGAGGTCGTCCGGCTCGTAGACGAAGTCGGCCAGGCCCTGGACGGTGGCGAGATCGACGTCCAGCTCCAGCTCGATCGTCCGCCGCGCGCCGCAGGAGATGACCAGATGCGTCTCGACGGTGTCGATCTGACGCAGCGCCTGCAACACCGCATAGCCGAGCTGGGGCGCGCTGGACCCCGAGATCCCGACCACGAGGCGGGAGCGGATGGCGCTCACCGCAGTTCCGCCAGCCGGCGGCGCGCCTGTGCCATGGCCTCCTCCGGCGGCGCGGCGGTGCGATGGTCAGCGCGATCGGACTCCTTGCGGGTAGCATCGATCCCGAGCTTGGCCACCCGGCCGCGCAGCTCCAGCGGCTCGGCTCGGTCGGCGGCACCCCCGGGCACGATGATCAGGTCGCGATCGGGACGCGCGTACGCGGTGCGCGCCCACTCGACCTCGACGTGGTCCCACGGATCGACGTCGGCATCGACCACGGTGACGGTCCGGATCAGGCTGACACTGGCCCACACCGCGAACATCGCGCGCTGCGCTGAGCCGGGACGGGCTCGAGGATCGAGTGCGACCACCGCGGTCAGCCGGCCCGCACCCCCCTCCGGCACCGCGACCGCGTGAACGGCGGGAATCGCCCGGCCCAGCTCCGCGGTCAGCCCGGCGGCGATCGCGGTGCCGCCGAGCAGCAGATGCTCACGATGACGGCCGGGCTCGATCGCCTGGTAGATCGGTTCCCGGCGCGTCGTCAGACGGTGAAACGTAACCACCGCGCCCGGCCCGTAGTTCTCGTACATGCCGTGGAACTCGGAGACCGGTCCCTCCTCGATCATCTCGGCGTAGTTCAGCCGGCCCTCCAGCACCAGCTCGCAATGTGCCGGCACCGCCAGACCGTCGCCGGTGCGCGCCACCTCCACCGGCTCGCCGAGCAGGCCGCCGGCGTGCTCGAGCTCGTCGGCGCCGAGATCCAGGTACAGGCACGCCGCCAGCAGCACCGCGGGATGGTTGCCGATCGTCACCGCGATCGGGAGCGACTCGCCGTGCTCAGCGGCCCGGCGGCCGAGTGCCGCGAGGTGGTGATTGGGAGCGATGCCCGCCATCGCGCGCGTCCCGCCGAGCGGTTTCAGGCGGGCGATCGACAGGTTGGCGGAGCCATCGCGGCCGTCACGAGCGACGATCGCGCCGGCGGTGACGTACGGCCCAGTCTCGTGCTCGAAGAACCACGGGATCGGCAGCTCGCCGAGATCCGGCGACTCGATCTGGATCTCCTGGCAGGGAGCCCCGGTGACCTCGCGCGGGGCCAGCGGCGATCGCAGCCCGTCCAGCATCCGCTCCTGGATCTGCGGCACGGTGACGCCGAGCCCGGCGGCGATCCGCCGGCGGCTCGCCAACACCCCGCCGACCACCGGCATCGGCGAGCCCTCGACCTGCTCGAACAGCAAGGCGGGACCGTCGTCCACCGCCGCCAGCAGGGCCGACAGCTCGTGGCGCAACGACACCGGCCCGGCGATGCGCGCCAGCTCGCCGTCGTCCCGCAGCCGGGCCAGGAACCCGCGCAGCGATTGGTCTGATGCCTGCACCCCGCCAGTGTGCCGGATGGCTCAGCCGATCAGCCGGACCCCGGTCCGCTATCCCGGCGCGCTGGTCAGATAGGTGGCCGCCATGTCGCGGTCGCCGTGCTCGGGCACGCCGGCATCCAGCCGCTCCCGGATCGTGCGCACCAGCGGCAGATCCAGGCCGTGGCGCTCGGCTGCGTCCTGCACCAGGGAGGCATCCTTGGCCGCCAGGATGAGCCGGAACGACGGCTCGAAGTCGCGCGACAAGATCGCCTTGCCCTTACTCTGCAGGTAGGGCAGGTCAAGGGGGCCGCCGTGGAGGGCGTCGAGCACCAGCTGGGGATCGAGCCCGAGGCCCTCGGCCAGCGCCAGCGTCTCGGCGCAGCCCTCCACCACGGCCAGGATCCAGCTGTTGGTCGCCAGCTTCAGCCGGCTGCCGGCGCCGGCCTCTCCGAGCCACATCGTGCGCTGGCCGAGGACGTCGAAGATCGGCTGCACCCGATCGCGCACCCGGTCACGCCCCGAGGCGAGGACCACCAGCTTCCCCTCCTGCGCCGGGGCCTTGGTGCCGAGCACGGGAACGTCGACGAACTCGATCCCGTGGGCATCGGCCAGCTCGGCGCAGCGCTCGGTGCCCGCGTCGCCAATGGTGCTCATCTGCAGCCAGATGGCCTCGCCGACGGCAGCGGCGGACAGGGCGCCGTCGTCGCCCTCCATAACGTCGATCACCGCGTCGGCGTCGGACATCATGGTGAGGATGACGGCGGCGCCCTGCGCCGCTGCGGCGGGGGTGCCGAGCACCTCGGCGCCGTCGTCGGCCAGTGGCTCCGCCTTGTCCTGGGAGCGGTTCCAGGCGCGCACCTGGTACCCGGCGTGGGCGAGGTTGCGAGCCATCGCAAATCCCATCATCCCGCCGGCGCCGAGCACCGCGATCGTCTCTCGTTTCGGCATCGAAGATCCTTTCAGTGTTTGTCGATGTTGCGCCGGTCGTCCGGCGGCTACTCTGCCCTGCGCGGGAGGATGGCGGAGCTCCTCACCCGCTGAACGTCGAGGCGAACGCCAATGCCGGCGGGCCGCCCACCGCCGCGTGTGCGCGCCGGAGCGGCCGGCCTCAGACGCGGACGACGGTGAGCGGCCGGTGGCGCGTCTGCCACCTCCGAGCGGCGTGCTTGGAGATCGTGCCCCGGGCGCCGACGAGATGGGTGTAGGGCCGCTCCCGGAGCAAGTGGCCGGCGGTTCGTCCGACGGGAACACAGCCGCGGGCGATGATCAGGTCCGTCCGGCGGTCGAGCGCCGCGCCCAGCCTCCGATACAGCCATGACTCGGCCCACAGGCGCTCCTCGGTGAGCAGCGCGATGACGTCGATGCATCCGCTCATCGGCAGGTACTGCCACCAGGCGGACCCCGTCCACAGGCCGAGCACCGACAGCCGCGCCCTGTGCTCCTCGGCCAGAGCCAGCGCCCACTCCAGGGCGTGCTCGTCGGCGGCCCGGCCGACCCTGACGACGGCCAGCACGCGGGGGCTGCGCGAACGCCGGAAGCGCGCGGCGTGCTCCGGCGATACCGGCAGTCGGACCGGAGGCGGCCATCCCGGGTGGTACTCCTGCTCCACGTCGATCTCTCCTCGTTGTCGTGCCATCCAGGCAGACCCGGACAGCATAACCCCTACGGCGATGCGAACGGGCCGGCTATCGCCGGGCGACGACGAGCATCAGCCCCGCGCCGACCGGCACCAGCGCCCTGGTCAGCTCGGAATCAGCCTCCAGGAGCCGGCCCAGTCCGGTCAGCTCGGACTCGTGCGAGATCGCGTTGTCGATCGCGATCGTGCCCGCGGGGGCTAGGGTGCGACGTAGGTTGGGCCAATAGCCGGCGTACTCCGGTCGCTCGGCGTCCAGGAACACCAGGTCCCAGGAATCGTCGGCGTACTCGCCGAGTGCCTGAGCGGCACCGATCGTGCGGCAATCGACAACCTCGCCGAGACCGGCCCGCTCCAGGTTGGCCCGGGCGAGCGCGGTCCGGCGGGGGTCGATGTCCAGGGTCTGGACGCGACCGCCGGTGCTCTGGGCGGCGTCGGCGAGCCACAGCGTCGAGTGGCCGTTGGAGGTGCCCACCTCCAGGATCCGGCGGGCACCGGTGGCCCGCACCAGCACCCCGAGCAGCTCGGCGGTGTCGAGTTCGACATTGCGCAGCCGGTCCAGCCGATTGGCCTGACCGGCGTCGTACTCACGACCGGCGGCCAACACCTCGGCCGCCACCGCGCGGCGGTCTGCGTTCACGCCGCTCCCGGACCTAGACCGGCCGGGAATCCGACGACAGCTCCGTTCGCCCGCGGGTAGCCGACGATCTTGCCCATGAATGCAGGGTAAGGGCCCGTAGCCGAGGGCGCCCACTCAGGTAGTTTGGGCATCCGGTTGAGCGAGGAACGTCCCCGGAGCGCCGACTTCGTCCAGTCGCTGGAACGCGGGCTGCTGGTGATCCGCGCCTTCGATGCCGAGCACCGCGAGCTGGGACTGAGCGACGTGGCGCGCATCTCCGGGCTCACCCGGGCAACCGCCCGCCGATTCCTGCTCACCCTGGTCCGGCTCGGGTACGTAGCCGTCTCCGCGGGTCGCTTCTCGCTCACCCCGCGGGTGCTGGAGCTCGGCTACGCCTACCTCTCCGGCCTCACCTTGCCCGAAGTCGCGCAACCGCACATGGAGGCGCTGGTCGCGCAGGTCAACGAGTCCTCGTCGATCTCGGTGCTGGACGACATCGACATCGTCTACGTGGCGCGAGTGCCGACGAGGCGGATCATGAGCATCACGCTGTCGGTGGGGACCCGGCTGCCCGCCTACGCGACCTCGATGGGGCGCGTCCTCCTCGCCGGGCTCCCAGCCGGCGAGCTCGACGCGCGCCTGGCGCGGTGCGAGATGCGGCCGTTGACGGCGCACACGATCACCGACGCCGACGAGCTGCAGGGCGTGCTCGAGCGGGTGCGGCGCCAAGCATGGGCCGCCGTCGACCAGGAGCTGGAGGAGGGGCTGCGGTCGCTGGCCGTGCCGATTCACGACGCCTCCGGCGCGGTGATCGCCGCCTTGAACGTTTCGGTGCACGCCAGCCGCGGGACGATGACCAGCCTGCGCCGCGACTTCCTCCCGCTGGTTCAGGCGGCGGCGCGGGCGGTCGAGGGGGATCTGCGGCGGGCCACCGGATCACCGCGTCCTTGACGGCGACGCCCGGCTCGGGAGCCAGCCGGCTACGCAGCGCCCGCGCCCACCCCGGCGCCCGGCTCGCGAGAGAGCTCGTGGGCGAGCCGGGACAGCAGCCCGGCGAGGTCGGGATGGCTGTCGGGCTCCCAGCCGTCGCACAGCCGCGCCAGGCTGGCGCGACGCTCCGCCACCAGGCGGGTCGCCATCTCATCGCCGGCGGGCGTGACCGCCGTCACCCGCGCCCGGTGCGCGTCACCGTCAGCGCTGAAGGTCAGCAGCGAGCGCTCCTCCAGCTCGTCCAGCGCGTGTTCACCCACCGCCAACGGGATGTCGAACGCGCTGCACAGCTGCGCGAGGCTCGCCCCCGGATCCTCCTTCAGTCGGACGAGCAGCCACGCCGCGGCGGGCGACAGGTCGACGCCCGCCCGCTCGGCCAGCTGCGCCACCAGTTGGCGGCGGCGCTCTCGGCCGATCAGCGCCGACAGCGCCCGCGACGCCTCGGCCAGCGAGTCGGTGTGCTTGGGCGCCGCGAACGTCTCCCCGATCCCCGAGCCGGCGGCGATCGTCTCACGCAGCGGTCGCTGTTGCAGCGCCCAACTCAGTGCAAATGCCACCAACGCGACTCCGGTCGCCACCTCGAACACGGTCGACAGGGCGTTGGTGAACGCGGTCAGGTAGGCCGCGTGCACCGGCGCCGGCAGCCGCTTCAGTGCGGCGGTGTTCAGGCCGGCGCCGGTGCCGACCGAGCCCGGCGCCCCCCGCGGCAGGTGCGCCGCCAGCTCGGCGCTGAGCCGGTTTGAGAAGATCGAGCCGAGGATCGCGGTGCCAATCGATCCGCCGATCGAGCGAAACAGGGTCGCTCCCGACGTGGCCACGCCGAGATCCTTGTAGTCGACCGCGTTCTGCACCGCCAGCACCAGCACCTGCATCACCAGCCCGAGCCCGAGGCCGAGCACGAACATGTAGGCCGACGCCATCAGCCGGGTGGTCTGAGGGGTCATCGTCGACAGCAGGGCCAGGCCGCCGGCCATCACCGCCGTGCCGACGATCGGGAACGGCCGGTAGCGGCCGGTGCGGCTGATGATCTGGCCCGACGAGATCGAGGTGATCAGCAGCCCGCCCATCAGGGGCAGGATCTGCAGGCCCGATCCCGTGGGGGTGGCGCCGAGCACCACCTGCAGGAACAGCGGCAGGTACGTGACCGAGCCGAACAGGGCAAAGCCGACGACCAGCCCGATCGCGCTGGTGACCGAGAACACGCGATCCCGGAACAGGCGGATCGGCAGGACCGGCTCCGCGGCGCGCTGCTCCACCAGCACGAACGCGATCACCAGAACGATCGCCAGCACCCCGAGCCCGATGATCGTCGGCGAGATCCAGGCCACCGAGGTCCCGCCCAGCGTGGTCAGCAGCACGATCGTGCTCAGAGCCGCGGCGAGCAGGACGGCCCCCGCGTAATCGATCCGATGGTGGGCCTCGTCGCGGCGTGACGGCAGTGTCGCCGCCAGCACCCCGAAGGCCAGCACCCCGATCGGTAGGTTGACGTAGAAGATCCAGCGCCACGACAGGCTGGTGGTGAGGAAGCCCCCGAGGAGCGGGCCGATCACGCTGGACAGACCGAACACGGCGCCGAAGTAGCCCTGGTAGCGGCCCCGCTGACGCGGCGTGACGACGTCGCCGATCGCCGCCATCGTCCCGACCATCAGCCCGCCGCCACCGAGGCCCTGGATGCCGCGGAACACGATCAGCATGGTCAGGCTCTGCGCCAGCCCGCACAGCGCTGAGCCGATCAGGAAGATGACCAGCGCGAACTGGAGCACGATCTTGCGCCCGTAGAGGTCGCCGAGCTTGCCGTACACCGGGGTGACCGCCGTCTGCGCCAGCAGGTAGGCCGTCACCACCCACGAGATGTGGCTGAGGCCGCCGAGGTCGCCGACGATCGTCGGCAGCGCCGTCGACACGATCGTCTGATCGAGCGACGCCATCAGCAGCACCAGCATTAGGCCGACGAAGACGACGAGAACGCTGCGCTGGGCGTCCGGAGCAGCCGCGGTGGCGCCGGTGGCGCTCATGCCCGCCCGAGCCTGGTTTCTGCCTCCCGGATCACCGCGTGACGGCGATCATACGACTATGGCAACCTGGGCTGCCGTAGCCGCGGGCCGCCGCGGCGATTTGCTGGACACGACTATTTAGCGTTCATTAGGCGCGCGACGATCGACGGCACCCAGTTGGCATCGGCAGCGCGATCGGAATACATTGTGCGCCTGGGAACCATGACCTCTTGGAGGAGGATCACGTGAAGAGATACGTCAGACCGTCAGTGGTCTCGCTGCTGACAGTAGTGGCCGCGGTTGCAATCAGCGCCTGCGGCGGCAGTTCGTCGTCGAGCAAATCCTCGTCGGGAGGCGCTGCGTCGTCGAGTGGCGGTAAGAACGGCGGCACGATCACGATCGCGGCGGGCACGCCGCCGCTGTCGGCCGACCAGGGCCTGGATTTCACCACCCAGGGCACCGAGCTGTACTCGGTCATCAACACCCCGCTGCTGGCGTTCAAGCGGGTGGACGGCGTTGGCGGGAGCCAGATCATCCCGGCGCTGGCCAAGAGCCTGCCGACCGCCTCCAACGGCGGCAAGACGTACACGTTCTACCTGCGCTCGGGGCTGCACTACTCCAACGGGATGCCGATCAAGGCGTCAGACGTCGCCTACGCGCTGATGCGTGACATCAAGATCCCGTGGCAGGCGGCCTCGTTCGTGAGCGCCTACATCAAGGGCGGCACGGCGTACGCGGGCGGCAAGGCGAAGACCATCTCCGGGGTGGTCACCGACAACAAGACCGGGAAGATCACCGTGAACCTGGTGGCCCCGTTCGCGCCGATCGTCGACATCTTCGCGCTCTCGGGCACCGCCCCGGTGCCCCCGAACACGCCGATGAAGAACCTGGCCAGCACCGGCACGATCGGCGACGGCCCCTACATGTGGGGCCCGATCTCCCCGGGCCGCAGCTACACGCTGGTCAAGAACCCGAAGTTCGACATCCCCGGGTTCTCCCGCGGGCACGCCGACAAGATCGTCTACAACGTCAACTCGAACGTGACGGCCAACGCCGAGCAGGTGCTCTCAAACCAGGCCGACGTGTTCGACCCCGGCGACACGCTGCCGGCATCGATCCTGCAGCAGGTCAAGACGCAGGCGGCCGACCGCTACCAGGCGATCCCGACCAACTCGACGTTCTACTTCTTCATGGCCACCAACCAGAAGCCGTTCAACAACATCTACGCCCGTCAGGCGGTGCTGGCCGCGCTCGATCTGCGGGCCCTGTCGCGGCTGGACAGCGGCTTCCTCGTGGAGGACTGCCACCTGATCCCGACCGGCATCATCGGCCACTCGTCCCCGTCGAGCTGCCCGTTCCACAACCCGACCGGGCCACCGAACATGACGTTGGCCAAGCAGCTGATGCAGAAGTCCGGCATGACCGGCCAACCGGTCACCGTGTGGGGCGAGGACCGCAGCCCGCGCAAGCAGTACGTGGACTACTACACCTCCGTGCTGAACTCGCTCGGGTT
Organism: uncultured Actinomycetota bacterium; assembly: GCA_963830395.1. GTDB lineage: Bacteria > Actinomycetota > Thermoleophilia > Solirubrobacterales > Solirubrobacteraceae > Palsa-465. The sequence continues at coordinate 269,792 of CAWHMI010000015.1, read as the reverse complement.
CAAGGCGACCGAGAAGATCATCAACTCGGGCGTGTACTTCACCACCATCGGCGCCCCCAAGACCCACCCCCAGACGGGCTTCGGCGACTGGTCGCAGGACTTCCCCAACCCGTGGGACTTCATGAACCTGTTCGCCGGCAACGCCGGATCGTCGCTCAACTACGGGTACGTGAACGACCCGCACTACAACAGCACCCTGAACAAGCTCTACCAGCAGCAGCCGCAGAACGTGGCCAGCCAGTGGTCAGCGCTTGACCAGTACGCGGTGCAACACGGCTACTACGCGGCCTACGGCCACGAGGAGTACCCGAAGTTCTACTCCAGCCGGCTGGACTTCAACTCCGGCGTGTTCACGGTCGAGTATTTGACCGACTTGACGAGCCTCCAGCTCAAGTAATCGACGTTGGCCGGGAGGGCGTCGCGCCCTCCCGGCCACGCTCAACGACACACAGCGGTAAGCTTCCCGATGACTCGATGGCATTAGATCCCCCCCGTTCGCGGCGCAGTGAGGCCGACCCGGCGGCCGGGCCTGCCGCCGGCGTGCGCGAGACCGACGACGAGGTCATCCGCGGGGATCTGGTCACGGACCCTTGGGCGGAGGGCTCTCACACTCCGGCGATAGGACCCTGGCGGCTGGCGGGACGGCGGCTGCGGCGCAACAAGGTGGCGCTGGTGTTCGCGGGGCTGTTCGTGGTCCTCGTGGCGGCGTGCCTGCTGGCGCCGATCTACTCCCACGACATCGCTCACATCGGTCCCAATACCGAGAACATCACCGGCACCGTCAACGTCGGCGGTAAGCCGCAGGACATCGTGTCTCCTGACGGCGTGCCGATTGGACCCACGTTCACCACCCATTACTTCTTCGGGGCCGACACCAACGGCCGGGACCTGGCGGTGCGGCTGCTCTACGGCGGTCGCACCTCGCTGCTGATCGGCGGGATCGCGACCATCATCATCATCGTCTTCGGCACGCTCATCGGTCTGTTGACCGGCTTCTTCCGAGGCCCGGTGGACGCGGTCCTGAGGCCGTTGATGGAGCTGATCTGGTCCTTCCCGGTGGTGATTCTCGGCGTGTCGCTGGGTACCGCCCTGGCGCTGGGCGGCATCGGGCCGATCAAGGGCAACTCGCTGTTCATCCCGGCTTTGATCATTGGGGTGATCTACATCCCGTATCTCGGCAAGCCGATCCGGGGCGAGGTGCTGCGCCTGCGCGAACAGGACTTCATCGATGCCGCGCGGGTGCAGGGAATGGGCCCGTGGCGGATCATGATGTCCGAGATCCTGCCCAATGCGGCCTCGACGATCATCGTGTTCATCCCGCTGATGCTGGCCAACGCGATCCTGCTCGAGGCCTACCTGTCGTTCCTGGGGGCCGGGGTGCAGCCGCCCAACGCCTCGTGGGGCAGCTTGATCTCGGACGGCCTCAGCTACATCCAGACCACGCCGACGTACTCGCTGATCCCGGGGGCGATGCTGGTGCTCACCGTGCTCAGCATCAACGTGCTCGGCGACGGCATCCGCGACGCGCTCGATCCCCGCGCCCAGATCCGGATCAAGAACTGATGCTCCGGTTCATCGTCCGCCGCGCGCTCTCGGCGATCGCGTTGCTGTTCGCCGTCTCGGTGGTGGTGTTCGGGATCTTCGAGATCATCCCCAGCTACAACCCGGCGCGGGCGATCGCCGGGCGTAACGCCAACGCGACGACGGTGGCCGAGGTCAGCCGCAAGTTCGGCTTCGACAAGCCGTTCTACGTCCAGTACGCGAACACGATGAAGCTGATCTTCACCGGCCAGGTGATCGACTACCAGGACGACCTAAACGTCGTCGATCAGTTTCGCCAGAAGTTCCCGGTGACGCTGTCGCTGGTGATCCCGGCGGCGATCCTGTGGTTGGTGGCCGCGATCGCGCTCGGCTCCTACAGCGCGCTGAGGGCGGGGCGGATGGCCGACCGGGCGGTGATGGTGACGGCGATCCTGGGGGTATCGATACCCGTGTTCCTGCTCGCCGCGCTGCTGCTGTACCTGTTCGCCTACAAGGTGCAGATATTCCCCAACACCGGGTACAGCGGGATCTCGAATCCGTCCCAGTGGGCCTACCACCTGATCCTGCCCTGGCTCTCGATCGCGACCCTGTCGATCGGCTTCTACTCGCGGGTGCTGCGCTCCAACCTGCTCGACATGGTCAACCAGGACTTCGTGCGTACGGCGCGGGCCAAGGGCCTGTCGCAGCGCAAGGTGTTCACCCGCCACGTGCTGCGCAACTCGCTGATGCCGATCATCACGATCTTCGGGCTCGACTTCGCCGTTCTGCTGGGAGGCGCGGCACTGGTCACCGAGACGGTGTTCAACCTCCCGGGCGTCGGCCAGTACGAGGCGCAGGCGATCGGCAATCTCGACGTTCCCCCGATCCTCGTCGGCGCGATGTTCACCGCGTTCTTCGTGGTCCTGTTCAGCGCCTTCTCCGACATCATCTACGCGACCCTCGACCCCCGCGTCCGACTCTCTGGATAACGCGATGGCCCTGCGGGACACCCACCATGGCTGAACGCCTGCTCGACGTCGACGAGCTGCAGGTCTCGTTCACGACCGAGGACGGGGTCGTGCGCGCCGTGGACGGGGTCTCGTTCACGCTCGATCGCGGGGAGGTGGTGGCGATCGTCGGCGAGTCGGGATCCGGGAAGTCGGTGACGGTGATGACGCTGATGGGGCTGACCCGCGGACCCAACGCCAGATTCGCCGGCGCCGCCCGGCTGGGCGACCGTGACCTGGTGACCGCGTCCGAGCAGCAGCTGGAGGGGATCCGCGGCAAGGAGGTCGCGATGATCTTCCAGGATCCGATCTCGTCGCTCAGCCCAGTGATGCGGATCGGGGACCAGATCGTCGAGCAGATCCAAGCGCACGAGAAGGTGTCGAAGGCGCAGGCGCTCGATCGGGCCGTCGAGCTGATGGAGCGGGTGGGGATTCCCCGCGCACGCGATCGGGCGCGCGCCTTCCCCCACGAGTTCTCGGGCGGGATGCGCCAGCGGGTGGGGATCGCGATGGCGCTGTCGCTGTCGCCCGGCGTACTGATCGCCGACGAGCCCACGACGGCGCTCGACGTCACCATCCAGGCGCAGATTCTTCAGGAGGTCGGCCAGCTGAGCCGCGAGTCAGACAGCGGCGTGATCTTTGTCACCCACGATCTCGGGGTGGTCGCCGATATCGCCGACCGGGTGTTGGTCATGTACGCCGGGCGGGTGGTCGAGCAGGGCACGCTGGACGAAGTCTTCTACGACCCGCAGCATCCCTACACCTGGGGGCTGCTGGGCTCGGTGACCCGCATGGACCGCGAGCCACCACGGCGGCTTCCGGCAATTCCCGGCGCGCCGCCGTCGCTGGTCAACGCGCCCGCCGGGTGCCATTTCCGCCCGCGCTGCCCGCACGCGTTCGACCGCTGCACCGAGGTGCCCGCGCTCGAGGCGCGCGTTCCCGAGGCGCCCGATCACGAGGATCGCTGCTGGCTCGAGCTCTCCGAGAAGCGCACCCGGCGAGAGGTCGACGGGCGCATCGGGCTGGGCACAGGATCGGTCGCCGCATGAGCGGCGACGGCCCCCCCGAGCCCGCGCCGGGAACCGACGACGGCGCCCCGGAGCCGGCGGCCCGGACGGATGGCGGCGCCACCGTGTCCGGACTCGGGACGGATGCGAGCGCCACCGAGGCCGCGTCCGAGCGCAACGGAAAGTCGCTGCTGCTCGAAGCCGAGCACGTGCAGCTGTACTTCCCGATCAAGCAGGGGGTGTTGATCGACCGCACGATCGGCGTCGTGCACGCGGTCGACGACGTCTCGATCGGGCTGCGGGAAGGGCAGACGCTGGGCATCGTCGGTGAATCGGGCTGCGGCAAGAGCACGCTGGCCCGGTGCATGGTGAGGCTGCTGGAGCCCACCGCGGGCACGCTGCGGTTCCGCGGCGATGACATCACCCATCTCGGCCGCCGGCGCCTGGAGCCGTTCCGAGAAGAGGCGCAGCTCGTCTTCCAGGATCCGGTCTCCTCCCTGAACCCGCGCAAGCGGGTTGGCCAGATCGTGGGCAGCCCGATGCGCCTGCATGGAATGGACCGCGGCCAGGTGCAATCTCGGACGCGTGAGTTGCTGGACCGCGTGGGGCTGAACCCGGAGCACGTCAACCGCTTCCCGCACGAGTTCTCCGGCGGCCAGCGTCAGCGGATCGGCGTCGCCCGCGCCCTGGCGCTCAACCCGCGCCTGATCGTCCTCGACGAGCCGGTCTCGGCGCTGGACGTCTCGATCCAGGCGCAGGTGGTCAATCTGCTCGACGACCTGCAGGACGAGCTGGGCCTGTCCTACGTGTTCATCGCGCACGATCTCTCGGTCGTCCGTCACGTCTCAGACCAGATCGGCGTGATGTACCTGGGCAAGATGATGGAGGTGTCCCCGGCCCAGGAGCTGTACAGCAAGCCGATCCATCCGTACACCGAGGCGCTCCTGGCGGCGATCCCGATCCCCGACCCCCAGGAGAATCGGGAGCGGGAGCGGACGGTGATCGGCGGGGAGCCGCCAAATCCGATCAGCCCGCCCTCGGGATGCCGGTTCCACACGCGCTGCCCGCGGGCGACCGAGGTCTGCGGGGAGGTCGAGCCGCCGCTGGCCGAATACGCGGGCGGTCATCTGGCCGCCTGCCATCACCCGCTGAATGTCAGCTCGGCGGAGATCTCGAGCGCCACCCGCTCGCCGCTCAGCCCGCTCAGCGCCGGTGACGTGATGCCCGACCGCACGCCAATGCCGGCGGCGTCCGGCGATGGCGACAGAGCAGCGGGGGCCGGCGAACCGGAGAACACGAGCGCGCAGGACGCCTAGAACGGTCGTCTCGAAGGTCTCCACCGGGCGGTGGGCAACCCTCATTCTGGGTTGGGCGCTGGCTGCGGCCGGTTGCGGCGCGACGAGCACCGCCGGACACTCGACGACCTCGTCTCGGTCGCCGGCGCTGGTCGCTCAGCGAGTCTGTTCACGGGCCCGCGCCACCGCCGCGGCGGTTGGGCGCGAGCCGGTCGCGATGCGCGTCGCCGATTCCGATCCCGCCAACGTGGAGTGCCGGCTTCGGGTCGGTGGCGTGCGGCTCGACGTGATCGACCAGGTCTCGGCTCAGGCGTGGACCGAATTCGACACCACCGAATCCCATCAGGCACAGGTATTTGGCAACGGCGGCGCGCACCAGGCGTCGCAGCAACCTCAGGCGGTATCCATCCCCGGCGGGGCGGCCGACTGGATCCCGGCCGAGCACCAGCTGTTCGCGACCAACGGGTCGCCGACCCGCGGGGGCAGCTATGTCACCGTGACCGCGACGCACCGCGGTCGGTCGGGATCCGACGAGCGACTGGCGCGGGCGGTGGCCGTGTCGACGCTGGCGACCGCGCCGCGCGGACCCACCCCCAACCCGCCGTGATCTCGGCACCGGGTGACGACTCGCTGGGGGTCCTGTTGCTTCCCGGGAAGCTCGAGGAATTCGCGCTGCAGGCGCACGTGCGCGACCTGCTGTCGATCCCTCGCGTCGTCGCGGTAGAGCCGTCGGCAAAGCGCGCTCCCCGGTTCCTGCGCGATTCGATCAGCCTGCGCCAGGCCCGGCGACTGCGGTTCCCGGGACGGCTGGCGCTCCTCGTCCTCTACCACCCGGCGCAGTACCCGCTGGCCCGCGCTCTGCTGGCGCACCATGCGCAGCTCGAGCTCTGGTACATCCCGCCCGACAACTACGCGGGGCACGCCGACGGCCCGGGTCACGCCCAGGAGCTACTGGGCTTCGACGAGCTCGCGCGCCAGCGCGCCGCGCAAACGCTGACCGTGGTCGCCGGTGCCGAGGTTCAGGATGCGCCGCTGCGCCGGCGCCTGCGCGAGCTGGAGGTGATCAGCCCGCGGGCGTTTATCCCGCAGCAGAGGTGGGCCGGTAAGGCGTCCCGGGACCGCAGGTAAGGGGATCAGCCCTCAGATTCGCTCCATTTCGCCGATGCGGCAGCCCGCGTCGCAGCTCATCCTGAGATGCACGTTGGCAGCAATCGAGAGGAAACCGCAATGTACCCCCAACTCACCGCAATCATGGCCGCCGCCCACACCGATGAGCTTCGCGCCAGCGCCGACCGATTCCAGCGACACCCCCGCCCCTCCCGCACGGCGACACGACTGGCCGGCGCCATCCGGCGATACTTGCACCATGAGGTCGAGGCTGACCAGCAATCACTTCGTGGGACGGGTCGGCGAGCTGGCCGAGCTGGAGCTCGCCGTCCGGGAGGCCCGCTCCGGACGACCCGCCCTCGTCCTGCTCGGCGGTGACTCCGGCGTCGGCAAGACCCGGCTGGTCGGCGAGCTGGCGCAGCGCCTGGCGGCGCCGAGCGGCAACGCAGATCAGGATCAGGCGCCCCTGATCCTGCGCGGCGACGGCGTGGAGCAGTCAGACGGCGAGCTTCCCTACGCCCCGATCCTTGGCGCGCTGCGGCCGCTGGTCCGCGAGCGCCACCCGGCGCTGGAGACGCTCAGCGGGGGCAGCCGCTCGCAGCTGGCGACCATCCTCCCCGGCCTGGACGACGACGAGGCGCGCCTGCGCGATGAGCGGCCGGGGCCGAGCGCCCAGCTGCGGCTGTTCGAAGCGGTGCTGGAGCTGCTCGACTGCCTCAGCGAGTCGGCTCCGCTGGTGTTGATCCTGGAGGATATGCACTGGGCCGACCGCTCCACCCGGGCGTTCGTGTCCTTCCTCGCGCGCAGCCTGCGTCAGGAACGGGTCTGCCTGCTGTTGACCTATCGAGCGGACGAGCTTCATCGCCGCCACCCGCTGCGACCGCTGCTGTCCGAGCTGGAGCGGCTGGAGCGGGCGCGGCGGATCGAGCTCGAGCCGTTTGACCGCGACGAGCTGCGCGAGGCGCTCGCCGACATCCTCGGCGCCGAGCCGCAGCCGGCGCTGCTCGAGCGGCTGTTTGACCGCAGCGAGGGCAACCCGCTGTACACCGAGGAGCTGCTCGCCGCCGGGCTCGACGGGCGGGGTGCCACTCCCCAGAGCCTGCGCGACGCATTCCTCGGCCGGATCGAGCGCCTCTCCGTCGACGCCCAGCGGGTGGCGCGCGCCGTCGCCGTGGGACGGTCTGCGGACGAGCCGACGCTGAGCACCGTCACCCGCCTGGACCACGACGCGCTGCCGGCGGCGCTGCGCGAGGCGGTCGCCGCGCAGGTGTTGGTCGCCGGCGACGGCGGGCGGTTCTGCTTTCGCCACGCCCTGCTGCGCGAAGCCGTCTACGACGATCTGCTGCCCGGCGAGCGCGGAGAGCTGCACATCGCGCTCGCCCAATGCCTGGAGCAGCAGTGCGAGGTCGGCGACAAGGAGCGCGAGCTCGAGCGCGCGACCGCGATCGCCGCCCACTACGGTGCCGCCGGCGACCAGCCCAACGCCCTGCGCAGCACGATTGCCGCGGCCCAGTCGGCCCACGATGTGCTCGCCTTCGGTGAAGCCGCCGACCTCACCGAGCGGGCCCTGGAGCTGTGGCCCCGCGTGGCCGGCGCCGAGCAGATCGCCGGGCTGGATCACGTCGAGCTGCTCCGCCGGGCGGCGATCGCCCGCTCGGTGCTCGACGACCGCGCTCGCAGCGAGGTGCTGCTCAACGAGGCGCTGCGCGAGCTCGACCCCGACCGCGAGCCGGCCCGCTACGCCGCCCTCCTGGCCCGGCTCTCCCGCACGATCTGGAGCCTGAACCGCGGCACCGAGGCGGTGGCGATGGCCGAGCGCGCGCTGGAGCTGCTTCCCGCCGAGGATCCGGCGGGCGTCCGGCCGCTGCTGCTCGCCTGGCTGGCCCGACAGCGGTTTCTCCGCGGGCGCTTCCGTGAGTCGGTGACCGCCGGCGAAACCGCGCTGGCCGCCGCGATCGCCGCCGGCAACCGGGTGGCCGAGTGCGAGGTGCTCAACACGCTGGGGATGGCCCGGGCGGCTCTGCAGGAGGTCGACGCGGGAGTGACGCTGCTACAGCGGGCAGTGCAGATCGCCCGGGAGAACGAGGACGTCGACAGCATCGCCACCGCCACCTCCAACCTGGCCGATACGCTGGCCCTCGCCGGGCGCACCGACGCCGCGCTGGCCACTGCCCGCGCCGGAGTGGCGGAGACTCCGCGCCACCACCCCCGCGTTCACGACTGGATGGCGCTGACGCTGTCCGAGCTCGCGCTGGAGGCGGGAGACTGGAAGCTGGCGCGAGAGAATCTGTCCCCACCGCCGTCCCGGCTGGCCGGAATCATGTTTCTCTTCCGGCAGCTCCGCGAGGCCGACCTGGCGCTCGCCGTCGGCGACGAGGAGGCGGCGGCGGGTTGCCTGGATTCGGTGGCCGAGCTGGTCAGCGCCTCGGCCGAGCCACAGTGGATCGGCCTGTACGGCGCGCTGCGGGGCGAGTTGCTGGTGCGCCGGCGCGATCTGGATGGTGCCCGCGCCGCGGTGCAGGCCGCGCTCGACCGCCTGGAGGTCTGCACCGACGACGTGATCCGGATCGCCCGGGTGAGCGTGACCGGGGTGCTGGTGGAGGCCGACCGCGCGCAGCGGGCCCGCGACCTGAAGGAGACGGCCGACCGACGGGAGGCGGTGACGCGGGCGCGGATCCACGTCGATCGGCTCGCCGCCGCCGCGCAGGAGGGAGGCCCGGTCGAGCGGGCGCGGCTGGCCCAGGGCCGGGCGGAGCTGGCGCGGGCCCGCGGTCGGCCGGCCGCCAGGGAGTGGCGCCGCGCCGCCGCCGCCTGGGAGGAGATGAGGCGGCCCTACCCGGTGGCGGTCTCGCGGTGGCGCGAGGCCGAGGCGCTGGCCGGCGCCGACGATCGCGCCGGAGCCGCGATGGCGGCCGGCGCGGCGCTGGAGCTGGCGCAGCGGCTGGGATCGGAGTGGCTGGCCCGTGAGGTGCGAGCGCTGGCCGAGCGGGCCCGGTTGCCCCTGGCCCCGGCCGGGGCGAGCGATCCCGGGGCGAGCGATCCGGAGACGCCGGCGCCGGCGCCGGCCGACCCGTTCGGGCTGACCCCGCGCGAGCGACAGGTGCTCGCCCTGCTCGCCGAGGGCGCCACCAACCGCCAGATCGGCGCCGCGCTGTACATGGCCGAGAAGACCGCCAGCGTCCACGTCTCCCGCATCCTGGCCAAGCTCGGGGTCCACGGCCGCACCCAGGCGGCGGCGCTCGCCCACCGCCAGCATCTCGCTTGAACTGCGTCTTGGCAATCCTCGCAACGCTCCGGCAAGACCGACCGGTGGGCCTCCCGGCAACGCTCCGGCGAGACCGACTAGATTTCGGCCAGTGCGCACGCCGGCGGAATGGGAGCCTCACGAGCGGACCCTGATGGGGTGGCCCTGCCGCACCGAGCTCTGGGGCGAGACGATGGCTCAGGCTCAGGCCGACTACGCCGCGGTGGCCAACGCGGTCGCCGCGTTTGAGCCGGTGACGATGATCGCCAATCCGGGCGCCGACGCCGCGGCCGCCCGCGCGGCGTGCTCGGATTCGGTGGAGATCGTCGAGCTGGCGCTCGACGACTCGTGGTTGCGTGACTGTGGACCCATCTACGTGTACGGCGACGACGGCGTACGCACCGCCGTGCACTTCGGCTTCAACGCCTGGGGCGAGAAGTTCGGACCTTGGGACCACGACGCGGTGGTCGGCCGCCTGATCGCCGAGCATCTCGGCGACCCGGTGATCGACGGCGGGATGGTGCTGGAGGGCGGCTCGGTCCTCACCGACGGTGCCGGGACGCTGCTGACCACGGAGCAGTGCCTGCTGCACCCCAACCGCAACCCGGGTCTCACGCGCGAGGAGATCGAGAACGTGCTGCGCCGGCGCTTCGGCGTCGGGCGGTTTTTGTGGCTGGGGATGGGCCAGGTGGAGGATCGCGACACCGACGGTCACATCGACATGATCGCCGCGTTCGCCGGACCCGACCGAGTCCTGCTCCAGGCGGTAGCGGAGGACAACCCCAACTTCGACAACTGCCGCGAGAACCGCCGCCGGCTGCAGCGCGATGGAGTGACGGTCACCGATCTGCCGTTTCTCCCCTACTCGGAGGTGGCGGGCGAGCCGGTCGCGGTCAGCTACCTGAACTTCTATCTGTGCAACGGCGGCGTGGTCGTGCCGGTGATCGGCGCCGACAGCGACGCCGAGGCGCTGGCGATCATCGCCGACGCCTACCCCGGCCGCGAGGTCGTGCCCGTCCCGGGTCTTGTCATTGCCTACGGCGGGGGTGGCCCCCACTGCATAACCCAGCAGGTCCCGGTGCGCGATGGCTGAGACCGCCGAGCTGCTGACCGCCTTCGGGCCGCCACCATCGCCGGCCCGCACCCGCCCGGCGGAGCGGGCGCCCCTGCGGGTGGGACTGGTCCAGGAGCGGTGGCACGCCGATCCCGAGGAGCATCAGGCGGCGCTGGGCGCCGGGATCGAGCTGGCTGCCGGGGAAGGCGCCGAGATCGTCTGCCTGCAGGAGCTGACGCTGTCGCGGTACTTCGCGATCACCCCGGACGGACCCCGCGCCGCCGGGGCCGAACCCGAGGAGCTGGAGACCGGGCCGACGATCTCCTTCGCGCGCCGCCTGGCAGCGCAGACGGGCGTGCACGTGCATGCCTCGCTGTTCGAACGCGCCGATCAACCCGGCGACGATCTCGGCTACAACACCGCGATCGTCGTCGCCCCCGACGGCGAATTGGTCTCGCGCACGCGCAAGCTGCACATCCCCGTCACCGCCGGCTACTACGAGGACCGCTACTTCCGGCCGGGGCCGGCCGATGGTGGTGGCATCGATGCATTTCCGTTGACGCCGCTGCCGACGCGATCCGGTGAGGCCCAGCTCGGCTGCCCGACCTGCTGGGACCAGTGGTTCCCCGAGCTGGCCCGCGCCTACTCGCTGAAGGGCGCCGAAGTGCTCATCTACCCCACCGCGATCGGGTCCGAGCCCGATCATCCCGACTTCGACACTCAGCCGCTGTGGCAGCAGGTGATCGTGGGCAACGGGGTGGCCAACGGGACCTTTATGGTGGCGATCAATCGGATTGGCACGGAGGCGCCGCTGACCTTCTACGGCGCCAGCTTCATCTCCGATCCCTACGGACGCCTGCTCGCGCAGGCGCCGCGCGACCGGCCCGCGGTGCTGGTGGCCGACCTCGACCTCGATCAGCGCCGGGACTGGCTCGAGCTGTTTCCCTTCCTGAGCACCCGCCGCCCCGACACCTACCGGCTGCTCACCCGCCCGGGGATGGGCGCTGCAGTGGCCGAATGACCAGCGGCTACGCCGGACTGCCGGCGCCGCTGGCGACGGGGGTCGCGTAGAAGATCCCTAGCGCGGCGCAGATCCCCAGCGTCGCATAGGCGGAGACGGATGCGACCGCCACGGCCACCGCATACGGCGCGAGACCGACAACCGATCGGCGGAGGATGTACCGGCGCTGGTCGAGTGACAGCTGGGGGGAGAGCATGTGCGATTTGGTGAGCAGGATGTGGCGGTTCAGCGATGCGAACGCGATCGCCATCAGCAGGAATGCCCCGCCGTAGACGCCAGCGGCGAGGTTCTGGCCGCTGGACTGGCGCAGGTAGGTCGCCATCAGGTTGGTGGCGAACGGGAGGATCCCGATCGTCATCAACAGCAGCAGGTTGAGGATCAGGATCGCATGGTCGGCGCGCGCCAGGCGGGTGATCATCGCGTGATGATTGATCCAGATGATCCCGATGGTGACGAACGAGACCGCGTACGCGACGTACTCGGGCCAGCGTCGGCCGAGCTCGTAGATCAGGTGGTGATGCGGCTGCGGGGCAGGAACGCTGATCCCGAGCACCAGCAGGGTGATCGCCACCGCGAAGACGCCGTCGGAGAAGGACTCGAGCCGGTTGGTCGGCATTGCCCCGGGGTTCGCCGGTGACGGGGCCGATCCTGTCGGCGGCGCGGGCGGGGGCGCCAGGCACGTTCGCCTCCGCCGGGGGGCGCAAACGTCCAGATCACCGGGTGGCGCGAGCGCCGGCGGACGTTTGCCGACGCTGGGGACGCAAACGTCCGTCCCGCCGGGCGGCGACAGCGCCGGCGGACGTTTGCCGACGCTGGGGAGGCAGACGTCCACATCGCCACGCCGCGCGAGCGCCGGCGGACGTTTGCGTACCCCCACCGATCGCTGAGCCGCAGTCCGCGGTCCCGGCCAGCGTGGCGCCCGTACCCCGAGCCGCTGGTTGGTTGTACTTGGTGTGGCACCGTAGCTGCTGTGGCTCGTGGCTAGGGAAGATGTTGGGGTGATCCCCTCAGCAGGACTCTGCTGTATGCCCGGCTGGGATGAGGTCAGGTGTGGGTCGCTGCCTGGGTAGGTCAGCCGGGGGCGCTGCTCGATCTCTTCCCCAGCCGCCGTTGCTGTGGGCTGAGCAGCGGCTGACGGAGGCTGGTGGTGACACGACCGGGGCCTGCATCACGAGGGCTGAGTGAGGGCGGTGGTGGTTGTAGTGCTGGCGCCAGTCCTTGCTCACGGATCCGGGAGCCGAAGCTCTCGACGCACGGGTTCTGCCAGGGTGATCCCGGCTCGATGTCCGCGCTCCCGGCCCGGGAGAAACCGGCACCACGCGACGGTTATCGAGCGGCGTCGGCCGCCGCCGCCGGCGCGACTCGATGGCGCAGCGCCTTGCGGTCGATCTTGCCGACGGCGGTGAGCGGGATCGCGTCGACCACGTGCAGCTCACGCGGGTAGCGGTAGCCGCCGAGCTGGCCCCGGGCCCACTCGATCAGCGCCACCGGCTCGATCTCCGCGCCCGGGCTGAGGCTGACGAAGGCCACCACCTCCTCGCCGTGGCGGTCGCTCGGCCGCCCGACGACGGCCGCCATCTGCACCGCCGGGTGCTGCGTCAGGCTGTCCTCGACGTCGCGCGGATAGACGTTGAACCCGCCGCGGATGATCAGGTCCTTCTTGCGATCGACGATGTAGAGGTAGTCGTCGGCGTCGCGGTAGCCGACGTCGCCGGTATGCAGCCAGCCGTCGTGGAGCGCCTCGGCGGTTGCCTCGGGAGATCTCCAGTAGCCCTGCATGACCCCCGGCGAGCGGCAGCAGATCTCGCCCACCTCTTCGGCGGGCAGCCGTCGGCCGTCGGGATCGAGGATGCGGATCTCGGTGCCGGGCACCGGCCGACCGACCGAGCCGGTCCTCACGGCGCCAGTCGGATTGGTGGAGATCAGCGCCGCCGTCTCGGTCAGGCCGTATCCCTGGCGGATCGAGGCCGAGGGCACGCGGCGGCAGAACTCGCGCTCCACCTCCGCCGGCAGCGGTGCGCCACCGGAGCTCACCCACTGAAGGGTCGAGAGGTCGTAGTCCTCGAGCGGGTGGGCGAGCAGCAGTGTCAGCATCGTCGGCACCACCGCGGACAGCTGCAGGTGGTGCTCGGCGATCATCGTCAAGAAGGCGGTCGGCTCAAACCGGCGCAGCAGCACCGAGATGCCCCGCTCCGGGTTGTGAATGCCCGCGAGCGTCACCAGCAGGCCGTAAGAGTGAGACAGCGGCAGCGTCGTCAGGGCGCGGTTGACGCCCGGGACGTGCGCCGTCTCGTGGGCGCAGCGGCCGGTGAAGTGCAGGTTGGCGTGCGACAGCATCACGCCCTTGGCGCGGCCGGTGGTGCCACCGGTGTAGAGGAGCGCGGCCAGGTCATCGTCGGCTCGCGGGACGATGGGGCGGCCCTCCGCCTCCTCCAGCACGGCCAGCGGCAGCACGTCATCGTCGACCGGCTCGGTGCAGACCACGCAGCGGACGCTGTCCAGGCCGGCGACTGCCTCGGTCACCTTGAAGGCGAACTCGGGCGTGGTGATCACCGCCGACGCCTCGGCGTCTTTGATCACGTGTGCAAGCTCGTGGGGCGGCAGCAGGAAGGTGGCGGGCGTGACCACGGCGCCGGCACGCCACAGCGCCTGGTAGGCGATCGCCACCTCGGGGCAGTTGGCCATCGTCACCACCACGCGGTCGCCGGGGGAGATGCCTCGCTCGGCGAGGCCGCCGGCGAGTCGCTGTGACCGGCTAAACAGCTCGCCGGAGGTGTGCCAGCGCCCCTCGAACAGCAGCGCCCGATAGTCGCCCGTGCGCTCGTGGGACTCCTCGACGAGCCGGGCCAGGTGGTGGCCGCCGACGGCAGTCACGCGTCGTTTCAGGCGTTTGGCGAAGGGTGGCGGCACACGGCGGCGAGAGCCTATCCGCTGCCGCTGGTCGGCGTGCCAGGATGCGGGGATGGCCACCACGACGGCTCCCGACACGCTCGCCACCGCCGCGATCGGTCTCCTGCGCCGCCTCACCGCCGATCCGGACGCCGAGTTTCGCCCGCATCAGCTTCAGGCGATCCGCGACGTGGTATGCGATCACGCTCGGGTGCTCTGCGTGCAGCGCACCGGATGGGGCAAGTCGGCGGTCTACTTCATCGCCACCCGGTTGCTCCGCGACGCCCGCGCCGGCCCGACGCTGATCATCAGCCCACTGCTGTCGCTGATGCGCAACCAGATCGCCGCCGCGCAGCGCCTCGGGCTGCGCGCGCACACGGTCAACAGCACCAATCGCGAGGACTGGGATCGGATCGCCGCCGAGCTGGCGGCCGGGAGCATCGACCTGCTGCTGATCAGCCCCGAACGGCTCAACAACCCCAGGTTTCGCGCGGAGATGCTGCCGCAGTGCGCCGCGTCGGTGGGGCTGCTGGTCATCGACGAGGCCCACTGCATCTCCGACTGGGGCCACGACTTCCGTCCCGACTACCGGCGTGTCCGCGACATGCTGGCGCTGCTGCCGGCGCGGGTGGCGGTGCTGGCCACGACCGCCACCGCCAACGATCGGGTGGTCGCCGACGTGACCGAGCAGCTGGCGGGCGCGGACGCCACGCCGTTGCGGACCTATCGCGGGCCGCTGGCCCGCAGCAGCCTGCGGCTGGAGGTGGTGGCGCTGCCCCGGCCGGCGCAGCGCCTGGCGTGGCTGGCCGAGAACCTGGGGCGGGAGGGGTCGATATCCGGTTCCGGGATCGTCTACACGCTGACCAAGCGCGACGCCGACCAGGTGGCGGCGTTCCTGCGCGCCCAGGAGATCAGCGCGCTCGCCTACAGCGGCGACCAGGAGACTTCAGAGCGCGTCAGCGCCGAGGACCGGCTGCTGGCCAACGACGTCAAGGCGATCGTCGCCACCAGCGCGCTCGGCATGGGATACGACAAGCCCGACCTCGGGTTCGTGGTCCACTATCAGGCGCCCGGATCGGTGGTCGCCTACTACCAGCAGGTGGGCCGTGCCGGGCGCGGTGTGCAGTCTGCCGACGTCGTGCTCCTGCGCGGCGGCGAGGACCAGCGGATCCAGGATTTCTTCATCGAGCAGTCGTTCCCGGCCCGTGAGCGGGTGACCGCGGTGCTCAACGATCTGGACACGGCCGGCGAGTCGGGTGCCAGCACCCAGGAGCTGATGGCGGTGGTCAACCTGGGCAGGGGCCGGCTGGAGGCGATGCTGAAGATCCTGGAGGTGGAGGGCGCTCTGCGCCGCGACGGCTCGCGCTGGATCCTCGTGCCCGACGCGGGCTGGAGCTATGACGCCGAGCGCTACGCCCGGATCACCGCGTTGCGGCGGGCCGAGCAGCGGGCGATGGCGGCGTTCGGCGCCGACGGTCGCTGTCTGATGCGGGTCCTGCAGGAGGAGCTCGACGATGGCTCGGTCGGGGATGCGTCGCCGGCCTCCGACTGCGATCGCTGTGCGGTGTGCACCGAACCGCGCTTCGCCGCGCCCCCCGATCCGGGGCTGGTGGAGCTCGCCGGGCGCCACCTGCGGTCGCGGCCGATCGAGCTCGAGGTAAAGAAGATGGCGCCCGATGCCGACGGCCGGATGCGCAAGATCGCCGACCGGGTCCGAACCGAGCCGGGTGTCGCTCTCGCCCGATTCGGCGACGGGGGCTGGTGGCCGGCGGTGCAGCGCGGCCTGCGCGGGGAAGGCTTCGACGACGAGTTGGTGGCGGCGCTGGCCGATGCGCTGCGGGCCAGCCCGTCGCCGCCGGCGTGGGTGACCTGGGTTCCGTCGCTGCGCCTCGGCGACCTGATGGCACAGCTGGCGGAGCGGCTGGCCGCTGAGCTGGGGGTGCCGGCGGTGGCGCTGGTGGCGCGCAGCGAGGCGCGGCCGCCGCAGTCGGAGATGGCCAACGCGGTGCAGCAGGCCGCCAACGTCCGCGGAGCCTTCACCGTCGCGGCCCCGCCGCCGGCCGGCCCCGGGGCCCTGCTCGACGATCGGCGCGGGTCGGGGTGGACGCTCGCCATGGTCGGCGGCCAGCTGCGCCTGGCCGGTGCCGAGCGGGTGGTGCCGGTGGCGCTGGCGACCGCGTTCTGAACGCGGACGCGGACGAGCTCTCAGGGGCTGCACCTGCCCCCGCGTGGCGGTGCGCAGGAGCGCCGAGCGGTAGCCCGTGGCGAGCTGACCCAGCGACGCCTCCCAGGTGCGCTCCCCGACCATCGCCAGCGCCGTCTTGCGCAGCCGCTCGGCCAGCCGGGGGGTGTGGACGACGCGCAGCAGCGCCTCGGCGAGCGCGCTGCTCTGGGCCGGAGCCAGGAGACCGCTCTCGCCGTGGGCGATCAGCGAGGCCGGGCCGCCCTCGTCGACGGCGACGACCGGCAGGCCGCTGGCCTGGGCCTCGAGGATGACCTGCCCGAAGGTGTCGGTGCGGCTGGCGAACAGGAACACGTCGGCGCTGGCGTAGGCGCGCGCCAGGTCCCGACCCTTCAGCCAGCCGAGGAAGGTGGCGTGGTCGCCGAGCGCCTCCCGGAGAGCCGCCTCCTCCGGACCGCCGCCGGCCAGCACCAGGTGCAGCCGGGGGTCGCGGCGCCGTGCCGCCAGGAACGACTCGGCCAGCAGCTCGGCCCCCTTCTCCCGGGTCAGCCGGCCGCAGTAGAGGACGTTGACCTCGCCCGGGAGCATGGCCTCGTCTCTGCACCGTGGATCGAATCGGGTCACGTCGACACCGCGCTCCCAGCGGGCGATGGACGTGGGGTCGATCCCGAGCGCCACCAACCGCGTGTCGCTGGCCGGGCTGGGGGACAGGACCACATCGCAGGCGCCGTAGAAGACGCTCGAGCCCGAAGCGCGGCGAGGCTCTCGAGCCGATCGGTCCCCGAGCGTAGGCCGGCGTAGGCGGCCAGCTCGGTGTGGTAGCTGCCGACCACCGTGAGCTCGAGCACCCGGGCCAGCAGCCAGGCCCCGATCCCGGCGGGACCGGGCGAGCAGAGATGGATCAGGTCATAGCGGCCCTCGGCGAGCGTCTGGACCACCGCGGGCAGGCTCGGCACTCCCGACGCTTCAGACCCGGGTAGAACGGGATCTCGATCTCGGCGACCGCGCTCAGGCGGCGGTCGACGTCTCCGTCGGTCCCGATCACCTCCACCTCGTACCCCGGCACGCCGCGATCGCGGATCTGGCGGATGGTGTGGGCGACGCCGTGCATGCCGCCGAGGCCGTCGGCGACCAGCGCCACCCGGGGGCGGTCGCCGTCGGAGTGGGTCAGCTTGAACTTCTCGCGGCCGAGGAACGCGCCGGCGGCGGCGTAGGGGATCGCCGGGAGGCAGGCGTGAAACAGCGCCCGGCCGTGGCGGCCGATCGCGGCCGGCTGGGGATTGGCCACCAGCTCCGCGACCGCCTCGGCGAGGCGGCGCTCGTGGATCCGATGGGCCCGGCGCAGCAGATCGGGGTGGCTGAGCTCGCCCTCCTGCAGCAGCTCCAGCAGCGTCGCCGCGTCGATGCCGAGGTTCATCGCCGCCAGCCACGCCCCCAGCAGAGCCCGGGCGTCTGCGGGACCGAGGTCGGCGGTGACGCCGCCGCGGCGGGAATCGCCCTCGTGCAGCACTCGCTCCACGATCCGCAGCACCGCCGTCGGATTGGTATCAGTTGCGTCGCGCCCGTCGGGGGCGCAACCGAGGCTGCGGATGGCCAGCGCCATCGCCGCATGGGTCCACTTGGCCGCGCTGCCCTGAGCGCCGTGAGCCTCCGCATGCCCGGCGCGCACGGAGGCGAGAAACGCCTGCGGGGCTGGCTGCCGCCGGGGTCTCGGTGAACGTGCGGCCGATGTCGATTCCGGCGTGGTCATCGGAGCCCCCGATGGCGGTGCCGCCGTGGGTCTCGATGTAGACGAACGCCGGCAGGTTCAGCTCCTTGGCGCGCGAGCCGTTGCGGGTCTCCCAGATCGGGAACAGCTGGGCCAGCCGGCGGCGATGGCGCGCTGTCAGCGGTGCTCCGACCGCGTAGAAGGGATGCGCCAGAGCGGCCGTGATCTCGTGCTCGTGCAGATACGCCGCGCACGCCTCGACGCTGTCGTTGTGGGCCTGTAGCCAATCGTGATCGTCGGGCGTGATCCCGTAGCAGAGCACGTGGACGGCCTGCGGCTCGCCGTGCGAACCACACCGTGAGCTCCTCGGAGACGAACGCGTCGGACAGGTGATGCGAGTGCCAGAGCCCCACGCGATCGTGTCGTGGTCGGTGATCGTCACGAAGTCCATCCCGCGGCGCTTGGCCAGCTCGTAGACCTCCTCCGGCGGGGTGGCGCACTCGGGCAGGCTCAACGAGCGCTGAACCCCCAGCCTCGACAGCTCGGACGCCGTCGAGTGAACGTGCATGTCGGCGCGACGGTTCTGGTTCATGGACTGAAGCATTGGTCGGGCGCCGGTGGGGAGCGTGAAGAAGGCGCTCAGGTTTGGTGACGATCCTGTGAACGCCGCATGCCCCGCCCGGATCGCCGGGTCGCACCGTGCCGGTACAGACGCGCGCCGGGTAGGTTGGCGTCTATGCTCGCCGCCGTGCACTTCGGCGAGCTGACAGAGGTCGAGCAGCGGGTGCTCGGGTGCCTGATCGAGAAGCGGTGGACCACGCCGGACCAGTACCCACTGTCGCTCAACGCGCTGCGATTGGCGTGCAACCAGTCGACGAACCGGGACCCGGTGACCGACTACGACGAGGGGGTGGTGCGAACCGCGGTGGAGCGGCTCTCGCGATACGGCCTGGCCCGTCTCGCCAGCGGCGCGGGCTCGCGGGCCACCAAGTATCGCCACCTCGCCGAGGAAGGACTGAGATTGGATAGAGAGCAGCTTGCGCTGCTCTGTGTTTTGCTGCTCCGGGGCCCACAGACGCCGGGTGAGCTCAAGGGGCGCGGCGACCGGATGGCTCACCTGGCGACCCTCCAGGACGTCGACCGCGTCCTCGGCGAGCTCGCCGAGCGCGGGTACGTCGACCGGCTGGAGCGCCGCCCGGGCCAGAAGGAGGACCGCTTCCGGCAGCTGCTCGGTGGCGGCGGGGACGTCGACGTCGAGGTTGAGGTGACCGCCCGCGGCTGAGGCCAAGCCGCCAGTGGTGGCCGCCGACGGCGATCTGGAGATCCGGGTGAGCGCGCTCGAGGCCGAGGTGTCGACGCTGCGGGCGCAGTTGGCGCAGCTGTTGGACTGACTGCGACGCAACCCACAAGGCCGGCCATGCCGGCCTCCCATCAATCAGGACGGCAGCGCGAGCCCGACGCCGTACAGCACGCCGCCGACGAGCACGCCGGCGAGGGTCATCTCCAGCCCGGCCGACCACCACGAGCGCAGGGTGAACAGTGACTTGGCCGCGCCGACGAAGAAGTGGGCGACCAGCGACACGACCGCGGCGGCGACGATCGCCACGGTTCCGGTCGTGATCATGAACGGGATCACCGGGATGATCGCCCCCAGGCCGGTGGAGACGCCGGCGGCGAGCGCCGCCTGACCGGGGTCGCCCCCGGCATTGGCCCCGATGCCGAACTCCTCGGCGGCGAGCGCATTGAGCATCGCGTCCGGATTGCGTGACAGCTGCTCGGCGAGCTGGTCGGCAGTGGCCTCGTCGACCCCTTTGAGCTGATAGAAGAGCGACAGCTCCTCCTTCTCCTCTTCGGGATGGGCGACCAGCTCCTGACGCTCGCGTTCCAGGTTGGCCTCGGCAACCTCGGCCTCCGATCGCTCCGCCAGAAACGCGCCCACCGCCATCGACAGGGCGGACGCGATCGCGCCGGCCAGCCCGGCGGTGAGCACGGAGCTGGAGCCGCCGGTGGCCCCGGCGACACCGGCGACGATCCCGAACACCGCGGCCAGGCCGTCGTTGGCGCCGTAGATGGCGCCCGAGATCCAGCTCGTACCGCTGCGATGCCACTTCTCGCGGCCGATGATCCGGTCCAGTCGGGCCCGGACGCCCGGCGGGGCGATCACCGGACCGTCGCCGGCGTCGGGGCGGGGCGTCGCCGGCGGACGATCAGCGGCGCCCGAGCCGGGAGCGCCGTTTGAATCCGCCGAGTTGCCGGAGCGCATGTCGGCGACCGCCAGCGAATGCGAGCGCTCCTCCTTGCGGATGTCGCGGAGCAGCTGGTCGGTCAGCGGATCGCCGGTGGCCCGCTTGTACAGGTCGTCGACCTCTTCGTCCTCGGCCGCCTCGCGCGCCGCCAGCAGCCGGTCGACCGGGGCCACCCGGGTCTGCAGCCGCAGCATCAGGGGAATCTTCACGGTGCCGGGGTCGGGGACGGGGATTCCGAGCTCGGTCATGCGCGCCTCCAAGCGGCGGCGATGGCCGCCCTCGGCCTCGGCCATCCGGCGCAGGATGTCTGCCTCGCGCGGCTCGAGGCGCCGCGCGATCAGGTCGTACACGCTCCCGGCGAGGATCTCGCCCCGCCAGGCCGTGAGCAAACGGTCTGAAACGTTGGCGGTCGGCTCGCTCATCTCGCTGATCTAGCGTAGCGGGCCATCCCTCCACGCCGACCGGGACCGAATAGCGTGTCTGGGTGCCATCCGCCGGCGCCGGCCGGGACCGAATAGCGTTCCCGGCGGCGTGATGACCGAGCCCGCAGACATCGTCTTCGCCGCGTCCCGGGTCGACGCCGGCGATGGCGCCGCCCTCGTCCAGGCGATGCGCGACGAGATCGCGGCGCTGTACGACGGCCTCGACCTCGACGGTGATTCCATGCCTCGCGCCGGCGCCGCCGAGCTGAGCCCGCCCGGCGGCGCCTTCCTCGTCGGCTACCACGACGATCGGCCGGCCTGCTGTGGCGGCGTCAAGCGGCTCGACGATCGCCACTGCGAGATCAAGAAGATGTACGTGGTTCCGCGCCTGCGCGGGCGCCGAGTGGCTCGGGCCCTGCTCCACGAGCTGGAGGCGACGGCCCGCCGGCTGGGCTACGAGATCGTGCGCCTGGACACCGGGCCCCGGCAGAGGAGCGCACGCGGGCTGTTTGCGTCAGAGGGATACACCGAGATCGAGGACTTCAACGACAATCCGGTCGCCGTGTTCTGGGGCGAGAAGCCGCTGGTGTGAGGTCCTGGGTCGCGCGGCCGACGCGGGCCGGGACCGTTACAGGATCCCGGAGTCCCTACAGGATCCGGAGTCCCTACAGGATCCGGAGTCCCTACAGGATCCCAATCTCGGAGTTGTCCCCGACCATGAACCGGTAGGCCCGCGGCTGGCCCACCCCGCGGCCGACCTTGACGTTGCGGCCCAGCAGCGATGACTCCATCCGGCCGTCGAGATCACGCACGGCCGCGCCGGCGAGCAGGATCGAGTGCTCCACCTCGGCGTTGCTGATCACGCAATCCTCGCCGACCGCGGTGTAGGGACCGATATAGGCATCGCTGAGGCGGGCGCCGGCCCCGATGATCGCCGGTCCGCGGATCGCCGAGCGCTCCAATCGGGCGCCGGCCTCCACGATCACCCGCCCGTCGATCCGGGAGTCGATCAGCTCGCCCTGCACCCGGGTCTCGATCGTGTCCAGGACCAGGCGGTTGGCGGCCAGCATGTCCTCGAGCCGGCCCGTGTCCTTCCACCATCCCTTGACGATGTGGGGCTCGACCCGCATGCCGTCGTCGACGAGCCGCTGGATCGCGTCGGTGATCTCGAGCTCCCCGCGCGCTGACGGCGCGATTGCCTTGGCGGCATCGTGCACGCAGGCAGTGAACATGTAGACGCCTACCAGCGCCAGGTTGGTGCGCGGCGCGGCCGGCTTCTCCACCAGGCGGACGACCGCGCCGTTGTCGAGCTCGGCCACGCCGTAGTGCTCGGGGTCGGGTACCGGCGTCAGCAGGATCAGCGCATCCGGCTGATGGTCGTTGAACGCCCGGACCAGGTCCTCGATGCCGCCCTGCAGCAGATTGTCGCCGAGGTACATGACGAACGGGGAGTCGGCCAGGAACGGCTCGGCGGTGAGCACGGCATGCGCCAGCCCGGCGGGCTCGTTCTGGACGATGTAGGTCAGCGTCACCCCAAAGGCGTCGCCGTCGCCGGCGACCGAGCGGATCTCGTCGCCGGTCTCGGGAGCGATGATGATCCCCACCTCGTGTATCCCGGCGTCGGCCATCGCCTGGATCCCGTAGAACAGCACCGGGCGGTTGGCGACCGGGACCAGCTGCTTGGCGCTGGTGTGCGTGATCGGCCGGAGCCGCGTCCCCTTGCCTCCCGAGAGGATCAGGCCCTTGAGCGGTGGCATCGCCCCGCCAATCTACTCAGCGATTCCGGTCGATGCATCACGCGAGGGAGCCCGACGACGGCTCCGGGGCTCGCCCGGAGGTCAGATCGTCGGGCACGTTGGGCAGGATGTCGGCGAAGTAGGAGGTGGCGGCCGCCGCGGTGCCCACGTTCCGCCCCGCCCGCTCGGACAGGAACCAGCGATGCTCCAGGACCTCGTGAAACACCTCCACCGGGTCGAGCTTGTCCCGCAGCTCATCGGGGATGCCGGCGACGACCGGGTCGTAGACCTCGTCCAGCCAGCGGTTGGTGGCGACGACGTCCGACACCGGGCGCCCGGTGGACTGCTCCAGCATTGCCTGAAACGACGCCAGGTCGTTGAGCAGCCGCCGGGCCTGGTTCTCCTCGGCGAACAGGCCGGAGCGCTGGTACAGCAGCCGGCGGTGATGTCCCGGCTCTGAGACTCGCGTGGTCACCCGCAGCCGCAGGCGGCCCTCGCCGGCATCGGTCAGCTCGATCTCCTCGGCGTCGAAGCCCAGCTCGTTCAGGCGCCGGATACGCTCGCCGATCCCCTGCTCGACGCCGCCCGCGGACAGCAGCCAGTCTCCGGTCAACTCGTCCCAGAGCGTCCGGTAGCGGCGCTCGAGGCCGGCGACGACCTGCAGCGGGTCCACGTCGTCGCCGAGCAGCTCGCCCGCCTGGAGGTCGAGCAGCTCGCCGAGTAGGTTCTCGGTCGCCTGCCACAGATCGGCCTCGCGCTGGCCAGGGGTCAGCTCGCTGTGGATCTCCGCGGTTTCGGCGTCGACCAGGTACGCCCCCAGCTGCCCGGCGTCCAGGCGGAACAGGGTGTTCGACAGCGAGCAGTCGCCCCAGTAGACACCCGCCAGGTGCAGACGGACGAGCAGCTCGACGAGGGCGTCGAGCAACCGTGCTCGGGAGTGCAGCCCTCGCGGCTCGCTGAACAGCGCACGGTAGGTCGATGAGTACTCCAGATAGCCGGTCACCAACGCGGCGTCGAGCCCGGGCCCGCGATCGGCCACCACCCCCTGGAGGGCGACGCACGGGATCTTCAGCTCGGTCAGGTGCAGCAGCACGCGATACTCGCGCTCGGCCAATCGCTCTGGCAGCTCCTTGATCGCCCACAACCGACACCCTTCCTCCAGGAAGCGCACCACGTGGCGGTGCAGTCCGGCGCGGCGGGGGACGACCAGGCGCCGGTCATCCCACTCGGCCAGCGGCGCTGACCACGGGAGGCCCAGCAGGGCCACCGCGTCCAGCGCCGCGGGGGCGAACGTCACTCGCACGTACTCGCCTCCCCGCCGGTCGCCCCCACGTCCCCGAGTCGCGGCCGCGCCGACCACCCGCCGTCGGAGGCGATCACCTGGCCGGTCACCCACCCCGCTTCAGGACCGACCAGCCAGGCGACGAGCCGGGCGGCGTCCTCCGGCATGCCCCACCGGCCGCCGGGGACCTGCGCGGCGACCGCGGCGCGCAGCGCGGCATCGGCGTAGCCGGTGTCGGTGGGGCCGGGATCGACGGTGTTGACGGTGATCCCGCGGGGCATCAACCGCACCGCCAGGCTGCCGGTCAGCTGGTGCAGCGCCCCCTTGGACGCGATGTAGGGCAGCTCCGCCTCCATCGCGCCGTGGTACTGGCCCGAGGTGAACAGGACCACCCTCCCGCCCGGGCCGCCGGGGTAAGACTCCGCCAGCTCACGCACGAGCAGCAGCGTCGCCCGGGTGTTGACCGCGTAGGTCAGATCGATCTCCTCCGCCGTCAGCTGGGCCAGCGACTGCGCGCCGGAGCGGGCGTGGTTGGCGACCAGCACGTCGAGCCGGCCGAATACGGAGCGCGCGTGGTCGGCCAACCGGGCCGGCGCGAGCGGATCGGCGAGGTCGGCGCTGAGATGCTCGATCTCGGCGCCGCGCGCCCGCAGCTCGGACACCAGCGCGGACGGCCCTTCCCGGTCGGCGCCCCCGGGCTGGGTCTCGTCGTACGGCGCCCAGGTGTGCACGAGCACGCGCACCCCATCGCTCACCAGCCGGCGGACGATCGCCGCACCGATCGCGCACCGCCGGCTGGCGCCGGTGACCAGAGCCACCCGCCCGTCCCGGTCCGCGGACGTCATGGGGCTCGGCCGCTAGGGCGAGGCGACGGGCGGGGCGCCGCGCGACGCGGCGGCCTCCCCGGCCGGCCTCCCGGCGGGGGCCCCGGCGCCGTTCCAGATCGCGCTCCCGCTCGCCGGATCGAAGAACTGCAGCGACTCGGTCTCGACCGCGAACGTCATCGTGTCTCCGGGCGTGACGGGGACGTGGGGGCCCACCCGGGCCACCCCGGCGCCGGAGGTCGTCAGCTCGTCCACCTCCTCTTCCTCCTCGACGGCCTCGCCGCGCACTCGCTTGGCGTCGATCGAGAAGTGCACCTGCAGCTCGTTGCCCAGCGCCTCCACCAGCTCGACGCGGGCCTCCAGCGGTGCCTCGCTGTGATCGTTCGCGGCCGGCAGATGCTCGGGACGCATCCCGACCACCACCCGCTTGCCGGCGTAGCCGCCGAGGGCGGGCCGGGCCTCTCGGACGCGCGCGGGCAGCGGGACCTCCTGGGAGCCCAGCCGTACTGCCGCCGCCCCCTCGGTCAGCGATGCCTCGTACAGGTTCATCGCCGGCGAGCCGATGAACGCGGCGACGAAGATGTTGCTCGGATAGTCGTAGAGCGTCTGCGACCGGTCGCACTGCTGGAGCACGCCCTCGCGCATCACCGCGACGCGATCACCCAGCGTCATCGCCTCGATCTGGTCGTGGGTGACGTACACGGTGGCGACGCCGACCTGGCGCTGGATGTTTGAGACCTCCGCCCGCATCTGGACGCGCAGCTTGGCGTCGAGGTTGGAGAGCGGCTCGTCCATCAGGAACACCGACGGGTTGCGCACGATCGCCCGGCCCATCGCGACGCGCTGGCGCTGGCCGCCGGAGAGCTGGCCGGGCTTGCGATCCAGCCATTGCGTCAGGCCGAGGATCTGCGCTGCCTCCGCCACCTTGTGGTTGAGCTCGTCCTTGGGGACCTTGCGCAGCTTGAGCGCGAAGCCGATGTTGTCGGCCACCGTCATGTGCGGGTACAGCGCGTAGTTCTGGAACACCATCGCGATGTCGCGCTCCTTGGGGCCGAGCTCGTTGACGACGTTGTCGTCGATCCGCAGCACGCCGGCGCTGATGTCCTCCAGCCCCGCGATCATCCGCAGGACGGTCGTCTTGCCGCAGCCCGACGGACCGACCAGGACCATCAGCTCGCCCTGGGCGATGTCCAGGTCGATGCCGTGGACGGCCTCGTAGCCATTGGGATAGACCTTCTTGACCTGCTCGAGCTCGACGGTTGCCATGATTAGGAATTGCCCTCCTACAGGTCCGAGTGGGTGCGCGGCGTCCGGTTCATCCCTTCACCGCTCCGGCGGTCAGGCCGGACACGACCGACCGGCGGAACACGAGCACGAGGATCGCGATCGGCACCGCGGCCACGGTGCTGGCAGCGAAGATGTTGCCGAACGGGATCGTGAACTGGGCGCCGAACTCGGCGATCCCAACGGGGATCGTGCGAAAGTTGTTCGCGCTGTTGAACGACAGCGCCATCAGGAACTCCGTCCAGCACGCGGTGAAGGTGAAGATCCCGGCGGTGAACAGACCGGGAGTCGCCTGCGGCAGGATGATCGACCACAGCGTGCGCAGCGGCCCGGCGCCGTCGATCCGCCCGGTCTCCTCCATCTCCCGCGGGATCCCGAGGAAGTAGTTGCGCAGGATCCAGATCGCGAACGGCAGGTTGAAGGCGGTGTAGGGGAGGATCAGCGCCTGGTAGCTGTTCAGCCAGCCAAGGTCCTTCATCAGCAGGAACAGCGGCGCGATCACGGCGATCGCCGGGAACACCGAGATCATGAGCAGCGCCACCATGATCGGGAGCTTGCCGCGCATCGGAAGCCGGCCCAGCGCGTACCCGGCGAGCGTCCCCAGCGTCAGCACGAGCGTCGTGCTGATCACCGCGATGAGCGTGGAATTGAGGATGTAGCGCCCGAACGTGTACTGGCTGAAGGCGGTGTGGTAGTTGGCGGTGGTGACGTCGGTGGGGAAGAAGCTGGCGGTGCCGATGCCCGCCGGGCCCTTGAAGCTGGACGAGACCATCCAGTACAGGGGCAGGATCACGAACAGAATCGTGACCGTGGTGGCGATGGTGACGCCGTTTAGGTACCGATGCCATCCCTGTCGCTTGCGGCTTCGCATCAGGCAGTCTCCTCCTGGCCGACCTGGGCCCGGAACACGCGCAGGAAGGCAAAGCAGCCGAGGACGACCAGGATCGCCGTCGTCGTCGCCACCGCGGCTCCGGGGCCGAAGGACAGATTCTGGAACATCGCCTGATAGCCGAGGATGGCCAGCGAGGTGGTGGCATGGCCGGGGCCGCCGGAGGTGAGCACGTAGGGCAGGTCGAAGAGCCCGAACGCCTGCAGCACGCGGAACAGGACCGCCAGCGCGATGGTGGGCCGCAGCAGCGGGAAGGTGATCCGCCAGAACGTGGTCCACCCCGACGCCCCGTCGACTTCGGCCGCCTCGTAGATGTCCTGGTTGAGCATCACCAGGCCGGCGAGGACGATGATCGCCACGAACGGCGTCGTCTTCCAGATGTCGGCGGTGGCCATCCCCACGATCGCCGAAACGTTGGACCCCAGGATCACCGGTTGGCCGAGACCGAGCGCGTTGAACAGCGAGGTGGCGATCCCGTAGGTGGGATCGTAGATGTAGAACCACAGCTGGGCCGAGATCACCGTGATCAGCGACCATGGGATCAACAGCAGCGCCATCATCCAGCCGCGGCCGGCGACGAGCCGCTCCAGGACGAGCGCGATCATCGTGCCGAGCACCAGTTCGAACAGCACGGTGCCGATCGTGTACCCGAGCGTGAACAGCAGCGCGTAGTGCCACGTTGAGTTGCCGAGCACCAGGGAGTAGTTGCTGAACGTGAACCCGTTGAGCTGGAAGCCGGACCCCAGCACCTGCACATGGTTGAGGCTGAGCACGACCGAGAAGGCGATCGGGAACAGGGTCACCGCGCAGATGAACAGCAGCGCCGGGGCCGAGAACGACCATCCCAGGCGGGCCATGCGGCGGCGATGCTCGTCGGGGCGGCCGACGACCTCGGCGACCGGGGTTGTCGGTCCCCGCGGCGCGGGAGTGGCGGCCAGCTCAGTCGCCATGGGTGCAGGCTCCTCTTCTCACAGGTGTTCCCGCCCGCGGGAGACGGGGCGTTGGCCGCCCGCGCCTCCCGCAAGCATCTCGCGCGTTGTGGTTACAACCCTCCGCTGGAGACGGCGTTGTTGATCGACGAGTTCATCGAGTTGATCGCCGCGGTCGGCGAGCTCTGCCCCGCCAGCGCCGAGCTGACGTTCTGGTAGATCGCCTGGCTGACCTGCGGGTACAGCGGCGTCTGCGCGGGCCGCGGGATCAGCTTGGTGTGCGGGACGACCTTCAGGACTGCGTTGGAGGAGACTACCTTCGCCGACGTGCGGACGGCCTCGTTGGTCGGGATCTCCGAGAACTGGGTGGCCAGGATGTTCTGGCCCACTTTCCCGGTCATGAACTTGATGAACGTCAGGTCGGCGGCGACGTTCTTGGAGTGCGGGTTGATGTACAGATTCCAGCCGCCGATGTTGGAGTAGCCAGGCGTGGGCTGGCCGGTGAACGTCGGCATCGGGGCGACCCCGACCTTGCCGATCACCTTCGACCCCGATGCTTGCGACGTGGAGTAGGCGTAGTCCCAGTTGCGCAGGAACGCGGACTGCCCGTTGGTGAACACCGACAGCGACTGGGCCTCCTGGAAGGTCGACTGGGCGTTGGGGCTGATGCCATCGGAGACCAGCGAGCGCATGAAGCTCAGCGCCTTTGCGGCCCCGCCGTTGGCGGTCAGAGTCGACTTGTTGGCGGTGGAGTTCAGCACGCTGCCCCCGGCGTCACCCAGGAACTCCATGAAGTTGCAGGTCGCGCCCTCGTAGTCGGCGCCCTGGAAGACGTAGCCGTACTTGACCTGATGCTTGGACTGCAGCGTCTTGGAGTCCGAGACCAGCTGCGACCAGGTGGTGGGAACCGGCAGGTGGTCCTTGGTCAGCAGGTCCTTGCGGTAGTACAGGAACCCCTGATCCTCGAACAGCGGTGCACCGATCACCTGGCCCTTGTAGCTGGCGCCCTGGATCAGGCCGCGGGCGAAGGTCGTGAAGTAGCTGGCGGGCAGGTACTTGCTCAGCGGCACCGCGAGCTGGTGGGCCGCGAACTGGGCCGGCCAGATCACGTCGCCCATGAACACGTCAGGGCCGGCGCCGCCCGAGATCTGGGTGGTCAGGGTGGCCCGGTTGGTGTCGGTGTCGTTCGGCGCCGAGATCAGCTTTACGTGGATGTTGGGGTAGGCCTTCTCAAATGCGTTGATCAGCACCACGCGCGGGTCGGGCTGACTGGTGGTGATCGGGCTGGCCCACCACGTGATCGACCCCGAGGTGGGGTTGCCGGGAGCGGTGGTGACGGCGGCCTTCGTCGCCGACCCGCCCGCGGACGCCGAGGAGCTCGAACTGGAGCTGGATGAGCTCGAGCCGCAGGCGGCGACGCCGACGGCGGCCGCGGCGACGGACAGGACGACGGCGGGGCGGCGCCACGATCGGCGGCGCGGGCGCGACCGCGGACGCCCGGTTACCTCAGACATTTGAAATCTCGACTTCCGTTAGTCATGGACGTACCTCCCGAAGATTGCGGCGGCTGTTGTAGCGCTCGCGGGCGCCGTCGCCCAGCGGTGTTCGGCTATGCCGGACGCGCCCGATCCGGTCGCCGCCCCCGCCGCCGCATGCGACCGCGTCACGATCCGGTCACCGCCCCCGCCACCGCATGCGGCCGCGTCACGCTCCGGCGCTCACCCTCCCCGTCGCGCAGCACCGCGTCCGCACGCATGGCCCGGGAGATCCGCGCCGCGGCGGCCAGCGCAATGCGACCGTTCACGGACACGCTCGATGACACGGGCGCGCTCGCCAGGTTGACGCTGATGGCGGCCGTGACGTCGCCGGCGGCATCGTGCACGGGCGCGGCGACCGTGGCCGGCGCGTCGGTGGCGCCCGCATCGGCCGCCCAACCGTCACGGCGCACCATCTCCAGGTCGGCCTCCAGTTCCGCCAGGGAGCGGTGCAGCGTCTGGATCAGGCCCTGCCCCCACAGCGTGGCGATCTCCTCGCGGGGGCGGCCGGCGAGCAGCACCCGAGCGGCCGCGCTGTCGTCCAGGGGCACGGTCGTGCCCGCCGGAGGCCCGGTCGCCGTGCCGTTCGCGATGACGACCGGGCGGTTCAGGTACACCAGGGTTCCGCGATCTCGGGCGACGAGGGAGACGGTCAACCCACGGCGCTGCGCCAGCTCGCGCACAACGGGCCGGCTCCGGGCGCTCAGCTCGCTGGTCTGCAGCAGCACCGACGCCAGCGACAGGTTGCGCCAGCCCAGCCGGTAACGGCCGTGGCCGACGCGTTGCAGCATCCCGATCGCGGCGAGGCTGGTGAGCGCGTCGTGAGCCAGCGACTTGCCGACCTCCAGCCGCTGGGCGGTCGCCGTCACGCCCCATTCGGGCTCGTCGACCGTGAACAGGTCAAGGACGTCACCGGCACGCTTGAGCGTGTGCAGCATCGGCTACCGCCCTGCCGGGCGCCGCGAACGGCGCCGACTTATCGCCGCTGCAGGGGACGCCGTCACCTCCACACCGGCCCCGGTCATCGAACCACCGCCGTGTCTGCGGCTGTGCGCATGCATCCTCCTCTCCCGCCTGCCAAAGCATCGGCGCCGCGCCGCCGGGGTCTCGACAACGCGCGCTCCTGCTGGGCTGAAACCGGTTCCAGTATTGCGCTCGACACCTTTGCCGTCAAGCTGCGCTGGGTTACATTCACGTGTACCGTGCAGCGCTCGCCGTCACACTCGAGGACGAGGTCACCGACGATCCGCGACGTGGCGCACGCCGCCGGTGTCGGCGTCGCCACCGTCTCGCGCGTCATCAACGACAGCTCGCTGGTCAGCGCGCCGGCGCGCGAGCGGGTGGTTCGGGCGATCGCGCAACTCGGCTATCGCCCCAGCTCCACCGCGCGCAGCCTGTCCCTCGGCCGCGCGCAGACGATCGGCGTCGTGGTCCCGTTCTTCACCAGCAGCTCCGTGCTGGAGCGCCTGCGTGGGGTCGTGCAACGGCTCAACCAGGGCGGCGAATACGACCTCATGCTGTTCGACGTGGAGACGCTGACCCAGCGCGCAGATGCCTTCCGCAGTTTCGCGCGGGGCGATCGCGTCGACGGGCTGTTGATTATCTCGCTGCGTCCATCCGAAGCGGAGCTGGCGGCGCTGGCGCAAGAGGAGCTGCCGGTGGTGCTGGTGGATGTACGCCACCCGCAGCTGTCCTGCGTTCACATCGACGATCTCGCCGGTGGCGAGCTGGCCGCCGAGCATCTGCTCGCCCGCGGTCATCGCCGGATCGGGTTCGTCGGCGACGCGCCCACCCCGCTCGGCTTTAACTCCAGCGAGCTGCGCCGCCAGGGGATGCGGCGCTCGCTGCTGCGGGCGGGCATCAAGCCGGTGAGCGCGCTGGAGATGCGCGGCCCCCACGGCCGAGTCCAGGCCCGGGGGCTGGCGCAACGACTGCTGCAGGCGCCGGAGCCGCCGACGGCGATCTTCGCCGCCTCCGACATCCAGGCCGCCGGCGTGCTCGAAGCCGCGCGCGCGCTGGACCGGCACGTGCCGGACGACGTGGCCGTGATCGGCTTTGACGACATCGAGCTGTCCGGGCTGCTGGAGCTCACCACAATCCGACAGCCGCTGCGCCGGACGGGCAGCCACGGCACCGATCTGCTGCTCGCGGCGATCCGCGACCCCGCGGTCGCGCCGGTGCAGGAGCTGATGCCGGTCACGGTGGTGCAGCGCCGCACCACGTAGCGCGCGAAGTAGCGCAGCGGGCGGCCGCGGCGGCGTTCGCCATGCCCGAACGGTCCTGGCGCCGGCGCCGACGGTCCCTGTACAACCGCGGCTTCACGCGGCTCGCCGCCCAGCCCCTGGAGCAACCGATCGCTTCCCGACGTCAACACAAGCGCGACCACGAGCCCGCCGCCGCGGAGGACGAGCACACGCTCGCCGTCCGGATTGCGTCGCTGTCGCTGGAGCGAAAGGTGCGGCTGCTGACCGGAGCCGACGACTGGTCGCTGCCCGCCGAGCCGGCCCTCGGGCTACGCCGGATCGTGATGTCCGACGGTCCTGCCGGCGTGCGCGGCGAGCGCTGGGACGAGCGGGACCCGAGCGCCAACGTTCCCTCGCCGTCGGCGCTGGCGGCGAGCTGGGACGAGGCGTTGGTGGAGGAGATCGGGGCGCTGCTGGCCTTCGAGGCGCGTCGCAAGGGGGTCGACGTGCTGCTGGCGCCGACGCTCAACCTCCATCGCACCCCGTACGCCGGCCGCCACTTCGAGTGCTTCAGCGAGGATCCGCTGCTGACCGCACGTGTCGGGGCGGCGTTCGTGCGCGGCGTGCAGTCCGGCGGGGTCGCCGCCACCGCCAAGCACTTCATCGCCAACGACTCCGAGACCCAGCGCACGACCGTCGACGTTCGGCTGGACGAGCGGACGCTGCGGGAGCAGTATCTCGTGCCGTTCGCGGCGGCCGTCGGCGACGGCGGGGCGTGGGCGGCAATGGCGTCCTACAACAGCGTCAACGGGTGTCCGATGACCGAGAGTCCGCTCCTGGCGGACCTGCTCCGCGGCGAGCTGAGCTTCGACGGGGTGGTCATGTCGGACTGGTTCGCCACCCGCACGACCGAGGCGTCGGCGCGGGCCGGGCTGGACCTCGTGATGCCGGGGCCGGACGGCCCCTGGGGCGCGGCACTGCTGGCCGCGGTGCGCCGCGGCGCCGTCGACGAGGCCACCGTCGACGACAAGATCCGGGCGCTGCTGCGCCTGGCCGCCCGGGTGGGAGCGCTTGCCGGAGGGCAGCCGGCCGTGCCCCGGGCCTACGATCAGGCCGCGATCGCCTCCACCCTGCGGCGGGCGGCGTCGGCCGGCTTCGTGCTGGCTTGCAATGACGGCGTGCTCCCGCTCGACGGCGGAGCGATTCGACGTCTGGCCGTGATCGGCCCTAACGCCGCGCACGGCCGAACGCTCGGCGGGGGCAGCGCCACCATCTTCCCGCCCTATGCCGTGTCGCCTCTGGAGGGGCTGCGGGCGGCGTTCGCGCCGGGCGTCCGCGTCGACCACCGAGTCGGAGCCGCCGCCGGGCGGCGGATTCCGGTGGCCGACCCGCGGTGCCT
This sequence comes from uncultured Actinomycetota bacterium, assembly GCA_963830395.1. Classification (GTDB taxonomy): domain Bacteria; phylum Actinomycetota; class Thermoleophilia; order Solirubrobacterales; family Solirubrobacteraceae; genus Palsa-465. Next base: position 237,028 of record CAWHMI010000015.1, on the reverse strand, counting down.
GCGCGCTCCCGGTGGCCGCGCCGGCGTGCAGGTGCGGTTCGTCGACGCCGACGGGATCGTGCGCGGGACCGATCACCGCGCGATTGCCGACCTGCACTTGCCGCGGTCACTGCGCCACAACGGCTCGTTGGCGTGGGTGGAGCTGCACGCCACGATCACCGCGGCCCAGGCCGGCCCGCACCTGATCGGCGTCTCCGGCATCGGCCGCTACCGCCTGTCGGTCGATGGCCACGTGGTCCTCGACGAGCGCCTGCGGGGGGCGCCCGGGGCCGACGTGATGCAGAGCATGATGATCCCGCCGCAGGCCGCGCGAGAGGTGCCCCTGGCGCGCGGCCAGCAGATCCGGGTGGTGCTGGCGCACGAGGTCGGCTCGGCGGCCGCCGAGCTGGGCGATGTCGGGCTCAGCTTCGCCCTCAACCTGGAGCCGCCCCATCTCGGCGAGGACGAGGAGCTCGCGGCGGCGGCGGCGCTGGCTGCCCAGGCCGACGTGGCGGTCGTGGTGGTGGGCACCACGCCGGAGGTGGAGAGCGAGGGATTCGATCGCCGCTCGCTGGCGCTGCCCGGGCGCCAGGACGAGCTGGTCAGACGGGTGGCCGCCGCCAATGCCAGGACGGTGGTGGTGGTCAACGCCGGCGCGCCCGTGCTCCTGCCGTGGGAGCGCGACGTCGCCGCGGTGCTACTCGCCTGGTTTCCCGGGCAGGAGTTCGGTCACGCCCTGGCCGACGTGCTGCTGGGCGTGGTCGAGCCGGGGGGTCGGCTGCCGACCACGTGGCCCCGCGACGAAACCGGGCTGCCGCCGACGCTGCCGGTGCACGGCACTTTGGCCTACGACGAGCGCTTGTGGATCGGTTACCGTGATCCGCGCCGGGGGGGCCCGGGCGCTCGGTATCCGTTCGGTCATGGGCTGGGCTTCTCGTCATGGGAGTACGTGTCGATTGCCGCCCCGTCCGTGGTGGACGCGGGGCAGGAGCTCGAGGTCGAGGTCCGGGTGCGAAATCGCGGTCCGCGCTCAGGGCGCGAGGTCGTGCAGGTGTACGCGCGCCGGGACGGCGGCGAGGTGGAGCGCCCGGCGAAATGGCTGGTGGCGTTTGCCGGGGTGTGGGCGGATCCCGGCGAAGAGGCGACGATTGGGCTGAAGGTGGCCGCGCGGGCGTTTGAGCATTGGGATGTTGCGCACGGCCGGTGGACGTTCGAGCCGGGAGGCTTTGCGCTGGCGGCCGGTGGATCCTCGGCCTGCCTGCCCCTGGCGACCGAGGTCACGGTGCGGGCGGCGGGCTGCGTGGCCGTCCCCGCCGCCGGAGGCGTGACCGCGTGAGCGCGCCCTGGTGGCGCGATGCCGTCATCTATCAGGTCTACATCCGCAGCTTCGCCGACGGCGACGGCGACGGCGTGGGCGACATCGCCGGGCTGCGCTCCCGCCTGCCGTATGTGGCCGAGCTCGGGGTCGACGCAGTCTGGATCACCCCCTGGTACCCGTCGCCGATGAAGGACGCCGGATATGACGTCTCGGACTTTCGCGCCATCGACCCGATCTTCGGGACGCGGGCCGACGCTGAGGCCATGATCAGTCAGGCGCACGAGCTTGGGCTGCGTGTCCTGCTGGACATCGTGCCCAACCACCTCTCCGACCAGCACGCCTGGTTTCAGGAGGCGCTGGCCGCCGGCCCCGGCTCGGCGGAGCGCGGCCGATTCGTCTTCCGCGCCGGTCGGGGGGCGGGCGGCGAGCAGCCACCGAACGACTGGCGCAGCACGTTCGGGGGCTCGGCGTGGACGCGGGTGACCGAGAACGACGGCCGTCATGGCGAGTGGTACCTGCACCTGTTCGCGGCCGCGCAGCCGGATCTCGACTGGACCAATCCCGACGTGCGCACCGAATTCGACGAGATCCTGCGCTTCTGGTTTGACCGCGGGGTGGATGGCTTCCGCATCGACGTCGCCCACGGCCTGGCCAAGGCGGTGGGGCTTCCCGACGTCGGGGAGGCGACCTGGCCCCTGGCCGCCGACCACGTCGACCATCCCCACTGGGACCGCGACGAGGTCCACGACGTGTACCGCAGCTGGCGGGCGCTGGCCGACAGCTACCAGGAGCCGCGGGTGTTCGTCGCCGAGGCGTGGGTGGTCGGGGCCCCGGACCGCCTGGCCCGATACGTGCGGCCCGACGAGCTGCACACCGCCTTCAACTTCGACTTCCTGCTCAGCCCGTGGGACGCCGGAGAGTTGCGGCGCTCCATCGACCGCACCCTGCTCGCCCACCGGGCCGTCGGCGCGCCGCCGACCTGGGTGCTGTCCAATCACGACGTCGCCCGCGAGGTCTCGCGTTACGCCCGGCCGCAGGACGGGCGCCGATTCCGTCACCTATCGGACATGCTCGACCTGCCGGCTGACTTCACGCTGGGCCGGGCGCGGGCGCGGTCGGCGGCGCTGCTGATGCTGGCGTTGCCCGGCGGCGCGTTCGTCTATCAGGGGGAGGAGCTGGGCTTGGCCGAGGTCGAGGACCTCCCCGACGAGGCGCTGCAGGACCCGACGTGGGAGCAGTCGAACGGGACCGATCGGGGCCGGGATGGTGCCCGCGTGCCGATCCCATGGTCTGGTCACCGGCCACCGTTCGGCTTCAGCCCGGAGGGGGCGAGCGCGCCGCCGTGGCTGCCCCAGCCGGCATCGTGGGGCGGGCTGACGGTGGCGGCGCAAAGCGGCGATGCCGGATCGATGCTGGAGCTCTACCGGCGGGGGCTGCGCCTGCGCCGGCGCCACCCGGCGCTCGGTGACGGGGATCTGACGTGGCTTGCCGCGCCCGAGGGCGTGCTGACGTTCGCCCGCGAGCCGGGGTTCGTCTGCGTCGTCAACGTTTCGGGCACGACGGTGGCGCCGCCGGCCGGGGGCGGGCTGCTGCTGTCCAGCGGACCCCTCGCCGAGGACGGGCGGATCCCGGCGAACGTCTGCGCCTGGTTTGAGCGCTGATCCGGGCGGCGGGCGGCGCCGGCCTCCGGTCGAACCGATCGGCGCTGAGCGGAATTGCGGGGGCGGCGGCTAGTAGCTGCCGGCGAGCTTGCGGTGGTCCCAGGTGGAGGTCCGCCGGACGGCGAACTGCAGCGCCACCCGCTTGGGAGCCTGGGCGCGGATCGCCTGGTCGACCTCCGGCGAGACCGACCCGTCGCCGTAGCGTCCCAGCAGCTCGGCGCCGACCCCCGCCACCAGCTCGACGTCGCGGTGAATGACGGTGGTCGCCTCGAACATCACCCCCCGCAGCTCGCCGTACTCGTCACCGGCCTCGATCTGGAGGGTGGCCCGGGGATCGCGCTCCAGGTTGCGGACCTTCTGAGACTTGGCGTAGGTCCAGGCCCAGATGTCGCCCTCGCGCACGACGTACCACAACGGCATCAGATGGGGCCAGCCGCCGACCCCGTTGGTGGCGCAGACGACGGTGCGCTCGCCGGCAAGAAACTGCTGGAGCTCGGCGTCCGTCATCGTGATCTGCTCGCGACGGCTCATCCGCGGACCGCTCCCATCGTGCCGGCTCACGGGAAGATCAGCTGAGCGCCAGAGCTGATAGCCGCGGCGGCCTGGCGGACGGCGTGGCGGGCGTCGCCCGGCGCCAGGACCACTGCGTCGCCGGCCTCCTTGAGCGTCTCGCGCACGAGCCAATCCACGCCGGCGAACCCCAGCTCGACGATCAGCGAACCGTCGGCGAGCTCGGCGATCACGTGGCGCTCCTCGCGGGCCCAACGGGCACGCTCGGGCGAGATCCACACGCGGGCGCGGCTGGAGGCGGGCACCTCGCCCGTCCTGGGCCAGCCGTCGACATCGGCGGCCGGGTCGACCTCGGGCCGGGGCGAGAACGACTCGTCGGTCACGCTCGCCGACTTGATCCGGTCCAGCCGGAAATGACGCACGCTGCCGCGGGCGGGGTCGAAGCTGGCGAGATACCAGCCCTCGCGACCGTTGATCAGCGCGTAGGGCTCCACCTGCCGGGTCGAGAACTCGTCCTCGTTCTCCTTGTAGTACTCAAACGACAGCAGCCGGCGGCGGGCGATGGCGCTGGACACGACCCCGGCGATCTCGACGTTGTCGGCGCCGGGGGTGGAGAACTGCAGTCCCTCGTGAACGGGATCCTCGCCCAGCGCCTGGACGATCTTGCCCCGCACCGAGCTCAGCGAGCCCTCCGGAATGTGCTCGCCGATCAGATCGATCGCCGCGATCAGCGCCTTGGCCTCCACCGGCAGCAGCCGCGCCGGGCGCGCGAACGAGTCGCCGTAGGGCTCGGGATCGACCTCGATCGAGCCGTCGGCTCCGATCTCCGCGTACAGGACGTAGGTGCCGGCGCCGAAGTTGACGACGTTCAGCACCGAGATGTCCTCGCGCAGCTCCTGATCTGAGATCTTCAGCGACGCGCAGAGCTCGTCGGTGTTCAGGAGCCGTCCGGCCCGACCGGCGTCGATCAGGATGCTGGCCAGCGTGACCAGCCGGGCGAACCGCTCGGAGCGAATCGCCGCGTCCGAGCGGTTGCCGTTGGTTTCGTCATCGACCCGGGCGCCCTCGGGCGGGGTGGATGCCGGCTGGCGGTGATCCTCGTCGAGGGTCACGACCTCGGCGATCTGGGGCTCGCCGGAATGGCGCTCCACCAGCAGCGCGACCCGCTCGCCCAGCTCCGCGAGGAGCTCGGGGGGGCCGATGATCCGCGCGTTCTCACCCAGGCCGAGCACCCACGCGATCAGCTGGCGCGAGTTGGCGTAGGGGGTCAGCAGCCGACGGTCGCCGGCGTCGTCCTCCTCGGCGCCGGAGAGGATCTCCCCGTAGCGGCCGAAGTGGCGCTCGATCTGCCAGGCGATGCGGCTGCCGATCCAGACCTCGGCCACCCCGAGTGGCTCGCCGAACTGCCAATCGATCCGGTTGGCGTAGGCGCGGGGATCGAAGTCGGTCGGGCGCAGGAAGTCGTGCTCGGCCTTGGTGGCATAACCGACCTTGCCGAGAATCCGCGACAGCCGGAACACCCGAATGGCGCGGCGCTCGTGCGATAGGCCGACGACGTAGAACTGACCTCCCTGAAACAGGAGCTGGTAGGGGTCGATCCGCCGGCTGCCGACGGCATCGCGCTCCATCGTGTGGTAGTCGAACAGGATCGTCTTGCGGCGGAAGATGGCGGTCTCGATCTTGGCCAGTCGCTGGGAGACCTCGTGGCCGCCCGCCGAGCCGGTGATCCCCAGGGCGACGGTGCTCTGCTCGGGGGTGTTCAGCGGGCTGGGACGGCCCCACGAGATCTGCTGCAGCGCCAGCCGCAGCGGCTCGGCGTAGGCGAACTCCCCATCGAGGAGCTGCAGCGCGGTGCGCAGCGCCGCCAGTTCGTCGTCGGTGAACGCGATCGGCGGCAAATGGAAGTTCTCCGGGGGAAGCGAGTAGTTCTCCTGTTCGACCAGCCCGTCCACCGGCTTCTCCACCGCGAGCGCGATGCCCAGCGCTTCGAGCTCTGAGCGGTCGGCATAGAAGCGGCGGGCGAACGCATCCTCGTTCATCACGCTGTAGCCCTCGACGTCACGCCTGATCTCCGGTGCTGTCACCGGGCGCCGCTCGGCCATCAGGTACGAGATCAACGAGAGCTGACGGATCAGTTTCTCGGTGTCCTTGGCCATCCCCAGACCCACTCTAGCCTGGGGCCGGTAGCGGCGATCGGGCAGCCCGATGTCGACACGCTATTTGCGCTGTTTTGGCGCACCGGTGACAGCCGTCGCCGAGCCCGGACGCAAACGTCCAACCCCGCGGGCGGGCGGGACGCCGGCGGACGTTTGCCGACGCTGGGGACGCAAACGTCCGACCCCGCGGGCGGGCGGGACGCCGGCGGACGTTTGCCGACGCTGGGGACGCAAACGTCCGACCCCGCGGTCGGGCGGGACGCCGGCGGACGTTTGCCGACGCTGCGGCTACGCGGCTACGCGGCGCCGGCGCTCGTCGACAGGCGGCTACGCGGCCTGGCGCTCGTCGACGGCCCGCGCGGGGAAGTAGGCGCCGCCGCCGATCCCCCTGTCGAACGGCGACCACGCCTCGCCGGCGGGGAGCGCTCTCTGGATCCGATCGAAGCTCCCCAGTCGGCCCCCGAGGTTGTCGATCATGTGCACCAGCGTCGCCTCGCGCGTGCACGGAATCACCGGGCTGCCGTGCTCGAGCGATCCGTGGTGGCTGAGGATGATGTGCAGCACCGCCTGCGCGGTACCGCCGGGAAAGCCATCCAGGCTCTCGATCGTGCGCCGCACCAGGTAGTACCCGAGCGGGATCTCGCCGTACAGCCGCCCCTGGTCGGACATCGAGATCGCCTCACCGCTGTCCTGATAGGCCTCGAGCTTGCCGACGTCGTGCAGCAGCGCGCCCGTGACCGCCACGTCGCGATCGATCCCGGGGAAGGTGGCCGAGATGGCGCTCACCGCCTGGGCGACCGTCAGGGCATGCTCGAGCAGGCCGTGGCGGTACGCCTGGTGGTAATGCTTGGCCGCCGGGGCCACCCGGAATCGCTCCCAGGTCGGGGAGCTCTCACCGAGGAGGATTGCCAGTAGACGCCGCAGGTGCGGATCCTGAATGGTCGCCACCAGCTCGCGCAGGTCGGCCTCCATCTGCGCCGCGGGACGGGCCGGCCCATCGATCAGCTCTGCGGGCTCGTAAGCGCCGCTGGAGACCGCCTCGAAGGCCTCCACCAGCACCTGGGGCCCGTACCGGTCACGGCTGGAGTAAGTGCCGACGACACGGACGACCTCGCCGGGTCGACACTCCGCCCGAGCGCGCGCCACCTCGTCGAGCACCACTGCTCGGACGCTCCCCGTCCGGTCGCCGAGGGTCAGATCCAGGTAATCGTCGCCGGTGCCGCGGCGATCGTCGATGCCCCAGCGATCGTCGGTGTCCCGGCGATCGTCGGGATCCCGGCGATCTTCGATGCCCCAGCGATCGCGGCCGGTGCCCCGGCGACGGAGCTCGGCACTGCGCACGAGCAGCACCGTGTCGATCCGGCTGCCGTCCTGAAACTCACCAACTCGCACGATCGCGAAGATAGACAGCGGCCCGGACGCTCGGGCCCGGAATCAGGGGTCGAGCCGCCCTTCGTAAAGCGCGAATACGGCGCCCTGGGGATCCTGGACCACGCCGATCTTGGCGATCCCGATGTCGGTGGAGCCGACCAGCACGTTGCCGCCCAGCTCGCTGAGCTGGCTCAGGCTGGCGTCGAGATCGCCGGTCGCGAAGTAGACCAGCCAGAACGGCGGGGTGCCCGGAGGCGCCGGAGGCCGCAGGCCGCCATTGCTGTGACCGTCCGTGGTCGTGATCACCAGATAGGGCGGGTCCGAAGACTCGATCGGCTCGGTCTTCCAGCCAAGCAGATCGCCGTAGAAACGGGCCGATCCCTCCAGATCGGGCGTCCCGAGCTCGTTCCAGCACAGCGCTCCGGGGGCATTGACCAGCCCGGCGCCGATGTGCTGCTTGGGTTCCCACGGCAAGAACCACGCCCCCTGCGGATCCCGGATCACCGCCATCCGGCCGGCTTCCATCACTTCGAACGGCGCCGCGTGAACCTGGGCGCCGAGCTTGGCCGCCTCGTCGGCGATGTCATCGACGCTGCGTACCGTGATGTACGAATTCCAGACGGGGGGAGCGCCGGCGTCGCGCTGCTGCTGGGGTTGCGGCGAGATCGCCGCCACCCATAACCCGTCGAGCGCGGCCATCGAATAGACGACGTCTTCGCCGGCGGGCATGTCGGTGATCTGCCAGCCGAACAGCTCGGAGTAGAAGCGCTTGGCCGCCTCCTGGTCGGTGGTGTTCAAATCGGCCCAGCTGAACGTCCCCGGTGTGTACTGCGTTCGTTCACCCATGGCGCGACGCTACCACTGGGTCCGCCGCGAGTGAAGGGACAAACCAGTGAACGCCGGTCGTGCCGGCGCTTGGCCCTACCCGCCGCAGGCGGTCAGCCGGGTGCGTCTGCCCCTGGTGGCTGCGGGCCCCCCGTCGCCGGCACGATGAGCACCGGACGGTCGGAATGGCGCAGCACACCGCTCGAGACGCTCCCCAGCAGCACCGACTTGACGCCGGTGAGGCCACGGTTGCCGAGCACGATCGCCTCGGCGGCGGCCCGGGTGGCCTCGTCGACGATCGTGTCCCAGATCGTCACCTCGCGCTGCGCGATGCGCGGCTCGGCGTCGAGGCCTGCGTCGCGAGCTCGGGCGGCGCCCTCATCGGCGCGCTCGTGAGCGGCGGTGAGCGCCGCGTCGTCCACCGTCTGGAAGTTCATCGGAGCGATCGCCAGGCCGCCGCCCGAGCGGGCAAGGATCTCCGAGAAGCTCTCCCAGACGGTCAGCACGATTGTGCTGTGCCCGGGAAACAGCGGCGCGGCCGCATCGATCGCCGTCCGCGCGTCGGGGGAGCCGTCGTAACCGATCAGGATCGCCATGCCTCGACCGGAAAGCCTAGTCGGCCCGGGGTCCACGGAGTGGGCTCACGGTGCCCGGAGTCGGCCCGCGGTGCCCGGAGTCTGCCCGCGGTGCCCGGAGTAGGCTCGCTAACGACGCTGACTCTGTTCCTTCGTCAGATAGCCCAGGGCCATCCCGAGCCAGCGCGGCGCCTGCGCGATCCAGAGGGCGGCGGAGTGGCCGCCCGGATAGACCCGGAAGGTGTGGGTGATGCCGCTCTTGGTCAGGGACGCGGCGAATTGGCGGTTCATCTGCAGGAAGCGGGAGTCCTGGTCGCCGACGTAGAACGCGATCTGCGCCGGCCACTTGTCGTCCTCGGCGCGTAACCGCGAGCCGTAGGGCACGGTCGCGGCGTTGGCGGCTTGGGCGGATGCGAACTGGAGCACGTGATCGCCGCTGGGGTCGGTGGCGACGAAGTACCCGCTCCACGACTGCACCTCGGCGAACGTCGACAGGTTGCGCAGCCCGATGTTGGCCGCGCCGTAGCCGCCGGCGGAGAGCCCCACCAGAGCCCGTCCGTGGCGGTTGGCGACCGTGTGGTAGCGGCTGTCGATGCACGTCGGCAGGTCGTGGGCAATCGCCCGCGGCCAGTCTTCGGTGGGACGCCAGTCAAGGTACTCGCGATCGCTGTCGGGCTGCCGCGCCCCCTGCGGGGCGACCACGATCGCCCGCTCCCCGGCCCTCGCCGTGCCCGCGGCGACGAACGCGTTGGTCTTGTAGCTGCCAGGGCCGGCCGGGAGGCCGTGGAGGAAGTAGATCACTGAATACCGGCGGCCGCGCGCGGTGTAGCCGGCGGGCAGGTAGACCTGAGCTGGCAGCGATCCGCCCATCGCCGGAGACCGACACGAGATCGACACGGTCCGGCCCGACGCCGCCGTCGCGCTGCCGCCATCGGGTGAGCGCCGGCTCGCCACTACCGCGGCGGCGCCGGCACCCAGCAGGACGAGCACGGCGACCACCGCGCCCGCGGCGCGTAGCAGTCGATGCCCGGTCAAGCCTGCCAGCCCATCCCGCCGATTCAACCAGCCCCAATCATCCACTCACAAAACTCATCGCCGCTTCCCCTAACCTCCAACGCGTGACGGCGATCCACGGCGTCCGGCCGGCGCCGTCCTCGCGGAGGACGCGGTGAATCAGGCGGGCACTGTCCCAGCGGTCGGCCTGCGGCGGCCGCTGGAGCTCGCCGGCGCGGCCGCGATCGCGTTCCTGGTCGGGCTACTCGGCGTGCTCGTCGGCATCGGCTGGCTCTACGTCTGGCGAGGCTGGGGATGGTTCGGGGTCGGTCCCCGCATCGGCGATTCGCTGCCGCTGCTGCAGCTCGCCGGATTCGACGGTCAGCCGCTGCTCCGGGTGGCGCTGGCGTGGGTCCTCGCGGGCGCGCTGGCCGGAATCGGACTCGCCGGAATCGGGCTCGCCGACCTGGGGCGCAGCCGCGGGCCTGCGGTGGCGGTTGCCGTAGCGCTGGCGCTCCTGCTGCTGGCGGCCCAGGCGTCGTACGCGCTCACCCGTAACCTGAGGTTCGGCACCGTCCTGTTTTCCCACCCGCCCGGGCCCGGTCCGTTCCTGGAGAGCCTGACGTTCGCGATCGGGTGCGGGCTAGTGCAGCTGGCGTGGACGGCCCGCGGCCGCGACCGGCGCAGAACGCGGCGCCACGGTCGGTTGTCCTTCCGCGATCGCCGCCTGAGCGGCGGCGAGGACGGGCACCGCGCCGAGGACGGCCGCGATCGCGGCGAGGTGCAGACCGATGATTCCGGCGCCGGCGCCCAGTGACTCGCCGAACGCCAGCAGCCCGCAGACCAGCGCGACCAGCGCCGCCAACGCGTTCATCAGTGAGATAACCGCCACCGGCCCCTCGTGCTCCAGCGCAGACTGAAAGGCGAAAAAGCCGCCGAACGTACCGGCCAGTGCCACCAGCGTCCATCCTGAGACCAGGGCGGCGACGCCATCGCCGTGCCACTCCAGCGAAATCGCCTTGATCGCCGCGTCGGCGAGCCCGTAGAAGATACCGGCGGCGACCGCCCGGGCCCAGGGGGCGCGGGAGCGGCCGATGCCCAACCCGACTCCGGTCCCCACCGCGATCACCATGATGAGCCCGACGGAGCGGAGGTGGTCGTGGCCGATGGACAGCCCGGTGGTGAGCGCCGCCAGGCCGACCGCGATCAGGAGCACGGCGCCCACCTGCGAACGCGAGACCGGATGGTGGAAGATCCCGGCGGCCAGCGGCACCGACAGGGCAAGTCCCCCGGCGGCAAACGCCTGCACCAGGGCCAACGGCGCGATCGCCACCGCGGCGAGCTGAAGCGCGAAGCCCGTCCAGCCGAGCCCCTGGCCGCCCAGCCAAGACGGATCGCGGATCGCGTGGCGCCACCGGTCGATCGCGCCGCCGCTGGGCCCCGCGGTCAGGCCGCGATGCTGAAGCAGGAAGCCGAGATTGATCAGCGCCGCCGATACCAGTGCCAGCAGCAGTCCGCCGATCATCTCATCCACGGGCCCGGCGGCGCTGGCCCCGAGCGTCGCCAGGGCCGACCCGCCGACGCTGGCCCCGATCGCCATGGGTAACCCGGCGTCGGTGGCGTCGACCAAGACCATGTGGAATCGGCGTCACCCCCGGAGTCAACGAGTGGATCCGTCCCGGCCGGCCGGCCGGCGCGGTCGTGTCCCGGGAGGCGAGCATCAGCATCTGGTTCAGATGCGCGTGCCACAGCTCCCAATCGTGGCCGCCGGGGTACAGGGCGTAGCTGACGCTCCCGCCGGCCGCCGCCAGGGCGTGGGCCATCGGCTGCGTTTGCGGGCTGACATTGTCATCGCGACCCACGAACAGGAACGCCCGGAGCGGATCTCGGTGCAACCGGCGGCGCAGACGACGGACGTAGTCCAGGGGGCTGTTGTCGGCCAGCGTGGCGTCGTCGGCGTGGGCGAAAACCCCGCTGCGGGTCTGGATGTAGTAACCCGACCAGCTCTGCAGCGCCCCGAACGTGCCCGGGTTGTGCAACATGATGTTCGTCGCGCCGTAGGCGCCCATCGAGAAGCCAGCGATCACCCGGTCGCGGCGATCCGCCCGGGTCGCGAACCGCTGGTCGACGTCGTTGACGACGTCGATCACGTAGCTGGCGTAATTGCCCGCCGGCGTGTTGGCCCACTCGGAGTCCGAGTAGGTGCTGCCGCCGATCCGGCCGTCGGGGAACACCAGGATCATCGGCCGCATGCGATGGCGACTGATGAGGTTGTCCATGCGCACCGGCAGCCCGGCGATGCCGAGGAACACCTCGGGGCGTCCGGGACTGCCGTGCAGCAGGTAATACACCGGGTAACGCCGACCGGCGTGGCCGTATCCCGCCGGCAGATATACGAGGTAGTCGGACTCGCGCCGCAGAGCGGGCGAGTAGAAGCGCACGGTTCGTAGCGTCCCGCGCCGCGCGTGCGGGAGGTAGGCGACGTTGGTGAACCCGCGGTGCTGGTAATAGGACTCCCAGTATCGGTAGGCGCCGATCAGGCCGGCGACGGCGAGAGCGACGGTGATCCCGACCACCGCAGGGTGGCGAGGGTGCGGCCGGCTCACCGGGATTCGCCGACCGGTGGCCGCAGCCGCGCCGGCCGGGCCCGGGGGCGGTTCGGCGTCGCGCCGAAACGCAGGCCGGCTCGCCCTGGGCAGGGGAGGTAGCCCTCGGCCTGAAGAGCCCGCACGGTCGCCCCGGGCAGCGCCGTACGCGACTCGTAGACGAGATACCGCGGCCGCCACTCGGGTCCGAACTTGTCGTTGAAGCACACCAGCCGATCCATCTGAAAGCGCCGGTGAAGCGGTGCCAGCGCCAGTCGGCCCACCAGCCGACCGGCCCGACTGCGTCCAGGCGCACGGCGCACCAGGTGGGCGAGCCCCGCGTAGTTGAGGCTGACCTCGGTAACGCCCCGCTTGCGCGCCGCCTCCAGGGCGGCGGCGACGAGCGCCTCGTTGAGGCCGTTGGGGGTTTCGCCGACGCGCTGCATCGTGTCCAGCGAGAGGCCGGCGCCGCAGCTCACGAACCGCATCACCGCCCCCAACGCTCCGCTCGGCGAGCGACCCAGCAGGTACAGATCGTCGGCGCGCAACTCGCCGGCGAACGCGCCCATCCCCATCGCGAAGCCACGAACCCGCGGATGGCTGGCTCGCCATTGGTCGTGGAGGGCCAGGATCTCTGCCTCCAGGTCGCCGTCGATGTCACGTCCCTCATGGACCATCACCTCCCACCCCCGGCGCTGGACGCGGTTTACCGATTGGCGCAGCTTGCGCACCGGGCGACCTTCCAGATTGAACGTGGCCGGGTCGACGAACGCCTCCTCGCCGACGCAGACGGCGTGCAGGCCGAGCTTCCGGTAGGCGTCGATGTGGCGAGCCCCTGCGCCCCAGACCACGACCTGCCAGCCGGAGCCGCGAGCCTGCTCCCGGAAGCAGGCGAGCACCTCGCCGGCGGCGCCGGCGGGTGCGACCGGGTCGGCGGAGACGATCGCCGTCCCCCCGATCACCTGGTAGGACAGCACGCCGCCGGCGGCGAACGCCAGCGCCTTGTCCGGGCGCAGCAGGAACGGCGACAGCGAGTCGCTGCCGTAAGCATCCACGATCGCTCGCGCCTCGCGATGCTGGCGCTCATCGTGACCGTCGACGGCGGCGGCCGGGCGGACGAGCGAGCGCAGCGCCAGCGCCGAGATCACGGCCGCGGCGGCGATCAGCACCTCGATCAGCGCCGTCCAGCTCCCGTCGGGGCGAGGCGGGCGCAGGGTGTGGATCGCCGGGTGGCGCAGGACGCGGGCGATGATGTGGACCGGGCCGCCGCGCGCCAGCCGGGCGGCGAGGATCGTCGCCCCGGCAAGCCCCCAGGCGACGATTGCGCCTCCGACGACGGCCAGCCGCGGCCGGTGCGAGCAGCCGAGTAAGAACGCGCCGCGCGCCATCGCCAGCATCACCGCCAGGCAGGCCTGGACCGTCGCCTCACCGTAGCGGCTCTCGCAGGCGCTGACCACCGCCAGCGAGATCAGTGCACCAATCGCCAGCGCCAGCGCGGCTCGGGTCCCTCGCCACACCCGCTGGGCCAACGCCAGCAGCGCCAGCCCGAGCAGCAGCGACGCGACATGGGTCTCGGCCGGCAAGGCGAGCGACCCCGCCTCCCGGGCCCCACGCGCGGTGAGGCCGGCGAGCATGGCATCGGCACCCACGACCGCGATCGACAGGGCGGCCGACTGGGCAACTGCGGGCAAACGGAGCGGAGCGCTGATCGCCTCATTTTGGTCGCCATCTCCGGCTGCGAACGAGGCGCCGACCGCGAAAAATCCGCCTGTAACTGCCACCCCACCTTACAAAAACATTACACGCGGATCTTCAACTATCGATCGCCGTGAGGCCACTCCGACTACGCTGTCGACCGATGCGGATCCTGATCACCGGGGCGGCCGGGATGCTCGGCGTCGACCTGTCGGCGGTTGCCCAAGCGGCCGGTCACGAAACCGTCGCGCTGGCCCGCGCCGACCTCGACATCGCCGACTCGGCCGCGGTGACCCGGGCGATCGCGGGCGCCGAGCCCGACGCCGTCGTCAACTGCGCCGCCTGGACCGATGTCGATGGCGCCGAGTCTCGCTACCCCGACGCGCTTGCCGTCAACGGGCCGGGGGCGGGACACGTCGCCGCCGCCGCGGTGGCGGCAGGCGCGTGGACGGTGCACGTCTCCAGTGACTACGTGTTCAACGGAGACAAGTCGACCCCGTACGTGGAGTCCGACCCGCTGCACCCGATCAGCGCCTACGGTCGCTCCAAGCTCCAGGGGGAGCTGGAGGTGGCCGCAGCTGCCCCGGATCGCCACACCATCGTCCGCGGCGCCTGGTTGTTCGGCGTCCATGGCCACTGCTTTCCCAAGACGATCCTGCGCCTGGCCGCGGAGCGCGACGAGCTCAACGTCATCGCCGACCAGGTCGGCGGTCCCACGTTCACCGGCCACCTGGCGCGCGCGTTGGTGGCCTTGGCGGGGGAGCGCCGGCCGGGCGTGCTCCACGTCGCCGGTCCGGAGTACTGCTCGTGGTTTGAGCTCGCTGCCGAGATCGTCGCCGCGTCGGGCCGGGAGTGCACGGTGAACCCGATCGGCACCGAGCAATATCCGACGCCCGCGCGGCGGCCGGCCTACAGCGCGCTGGCCTCCGAGCGCAACGCGCCGGTGCTCCCGGAGTGGCGGCTGGGGCTGCAGGCGTTCATGGCGCAGCTGTCCGAGGTTGGGGCGTGAAGCTCCTGGTGTGTGGCGCGGCCGGGTTCATCGGCTCGACGTTCGTGGAGCTGCGAGTCCGCGAGCACGGCGACGAGGTGACCATCCTCGACGCGCTCACCTACGCCGGCCGCAGGGAGAACCTGCGCGAGGTCGAGGCCGAGATCAGGTTCGTGCACGGTGCGATCGAGGATCCCGGGGCGGTGGCCGACGCAGTCCGCGACGCCGAGGCGATCGTCAACTTCGCGGCCGAGACGCACGTCGATCGCTCGATCGCTGATCCGTTCGGGTTCAGCGTGACCAACGGACAGGGCACGCACGTGCTGCTGGAGGCGGCCCGAGAGCGCGGGCTGCGCTATGTCCAGGTGTCCACCGACGAGGTCTATGGGTCGATCGAGACGGGCTCGTTCACGGAGACGTCGCCGCTGGCGCCCTCGAGTCCCTACAGCGCCACCAAGACCGGCGCCGACCTGCTGGTCTGCAGCTACTTCCACACCTACGGGCTCGAGGCGCTCGTGTGCCGGGGCTCCAACAACTACGGGCCGCGTCAGTACCCGGAGAAGCTGATCCCGCTGATGATCCTCAACGCGCTGGCCGGCGATCGCCTGCCCGTCTACGGAGACGGCCGCAACGTGCGCAACTGGCTGTACGTGGAGGACTTCGGCCGCGGCATCGGCCACGTCCTCGCGCACGGCCGTCCCGGCGAGGTCTACAACTGCGGCGGCCCGGACGAGTGCGAGAACCTGGAGGTGGTGCGGCGGATCCTGGAGCTCGCCGGCGGCGACGAGTCGCTGATCGAGTACGTCACCGATCGGCCCGGCCACGATCGCCGCTACTCGCTGTCGTCGGACAAGCTGACCGCGTTGGGGTGGCGGGCCCGCACCCGGTTTGCCGACGGACTCGCCCGTACGGTCGACTGGTACCGCGAGAACATCTGGTGGTGGGAGCCGATCCGCTCCGGCGCCTACCGCGACTACTACGAGCGCCACTACGGACGTTCGCTGAAGGCGTGACGTGCCGCGGGCGCGGCCCGGCGCTGCCGGAATCAAGCAGCTGGAGCGCGAGATAATCGACTGCCGGCGCTGCCCGCGGCTGGTCGCGTGGCGCGAGGAGGTGGCGCGGGACAAGCGCGCCGCCTTTGCCGACGAGACCTATTGGGGCCGGCCGGTGCCCGGCTTCGGCGATCCGGATCCGCAACTGGTGGTGCTCGGGCTCGCCCCGGCGGCCCACGGGGGTAACCGCACCGGGCGGGTGTTCACCGGCGACCGCTCCGGAGACTGGCTGTTCGCCGCGCTGCATCGCGCCGGGTACGCCAACCAGCCCAGCTCGCGCCGCCGCGACGACGGGCTGAAGCTGGACGGCTGCTGGGTCGCGGCTGCGGTCCGCTGCGCGCCGCCGGCCAACCGCCCCACCCCGACCGAGCGCGACACCTGCCTGCCCTATGCGGTGCGCGAGCTGGAGCTGCTGCATCGGGTCCGGGTGATTGTCTGTCTGGGTGCGTTCGCCTGGGACGCCGCCCTGCGGATCCTGACGGCGCTGGGCGTCGCCCCGCCCCGGCCGCGCCCCCGGTTCGGCCACGGCGCCGAGGCGACGGTCGACCGCTTCACCCTGCTCGGCTGCTTTCACCCCAGCCAGCAGAACACGTTCACCGGCAGGCTCACCGAAGCGATGCTGGACGAGGTCATGAAACGCGCGCGGGAGCTGACCGGAGCGGTGACGTAATGTGGGCCGCGACGACGTTCTAAAGACCAGGAGCGAGACCATGCAGGCGATCCAGTTCAGTGAGTTCGGCGGTCCGGAGGTTCTCGGTCTGGCTGAGGTGCCCGACCCCGAGGCCGGGCCCGGCCAGCTCCGGATCAAGGTGCGCGCCGCCGGCGTGAACCCGATCGACTGGAAGCTACGCAACGGCATGATGGGCGGAGACCTGCCGCGGGGGGTCGGTCTGGAGGTCGCCGGGATAGTCGACGGGCTCGGCGACGCGGTCACCGGCGTCGCGGCGGGGGATCGTGTGTTCGGCCCGGCGGCGGGCGGTGGGGGGATGGCCGAGCTGGCGCTGGTGGAGACCTACGCGTCGATCCCGCCGGCGCTCGATTTCGCCGGTGCGGCGGTGCTGCCGATCGCGGTGGAGACGGCCGCTCGGACGCTCGATCTGCTCGGCGTCGCCGAGGGGCAGACGCTGGTGATCAATGGCGCCTCGGGAGGCGTCGGGATCGCCGCCGTCCAGTTCGCCCGACGGCGTGGGGCGCGGGTGATCGGGACCGCCGGCGCCGACAGCCAGGACTACCTGCGCTCGTTCGGGGCCGAGCCGACCACGTACGGTGCCGGGCTGGCGCAGCGCCTGCGCGAGCTGGCGCCCGGTGGCGTCGACCGGGCGCTCGACGCGGCCGGCGGCGGGGTGCTGCCGGCGCTGGTGGAGGTGACCGGGCACGCCGACCACGTGGTCACGATCGTCGACTTCCAGGGCGCGCAGGAGACCGGGGTCAGGACCACCGGCGGTCCCGAGTCCGAGCGCGCCTGGTACGCGCTGGGCGAGGCGGCGGATCTGATCGAGGCCGGCCAGTTCTCGATGCCCGTGGCCCAGACGTTTGCTCTCAACGAGGTCGCCGATGCCCAGCGGTTGAGCGAGAGCGGGCACCCGGGCGGCAAGCTGGTCGTGATCATCGGTTGAGTCGCTTTTAGACGGGGAGTGCCACGGCCGCCGGCACAACCTGGATGAGAAAGCGAAGCGAGCTGGAGGATCGGCGCGATCCGCGAGATCGGCGCGATCCGCGATTTGACGTGAGTCTTGCGCCAAATTCGAGCGCGCGCCCGGGGTTTGTCACGCTAACCCCGCTGAGCGGCAGTCTGGTGACAAATCCGCTGGCCCCGTCTCAGTTTGTCACCTTTTCCCGGTCCTCCGGACGGTTTCGCGGCCGCGGACCGCGATGGCTGCAGCCCGGGTTCCCCGTGGAGAGCCCGGCGCTCTCGGGCCGTTGGGGACCGAGCCGCGCCTGGCCGGGCGCGGCGGCGACGGTGCCCGGGCCCGTCTCCGGGGGCCCCCGGTGTAGCCTCGAACCTGATGAGCCACAGCGTGTTCAGTCAGCGCACCCGTGACTGGTTCGAGGGTGCCTTCGAGGCGCCAACGCCGGCTCAGATCCAGGCGTGGCCGGCGATCGCGTCAGGTGAGCACGTGCTCATCTCGGCGCCCACCGGGTCGGGCAAGACCCTGGCGGCGTTCCTGTACGCGATCGACCAGCTGGCCCAGGCGCCGGGCGGGCGGGAGCCGATTGACCCGCGCGAGCGCCAAATCAGCCTCGTCTACGTGTCTCCGCTGAAGGCGCTCTCCTACGACGTCGATCGCAACCTGCGCACCCCGCTGCGCGGCATCGGCGCCGACCTGAGGGTCGCGGTGCGCACCGGTGACACGCCCCAGCGCGAGCGCCAGCTGATGTTGCGCGAGGCGCCCGACATCCTGATCACCACCCCGGAGTCGCTGTACCTGATGCTGACCGGCCAGGCGCAGAGGCTGTTTGGAGGCGTGCGCTGGTGCATCGTCGACGAGATCCACGCCGTCGCCTCGACCAAGCGCGGATCCCACCTGGCGTTGACGCTGGAGCGCCTGACCCAGGCCGCCGGCCGTGACGTCCAGCGGATCGGCCTGTCGGCGACGCAGAACCCGCTGGAGGAGGTCGGCCGGTTCATGGTCGGGCCGCACCGCCACTGCCGTGTCGTCGATACCGGCGTGCGCAAGGAGCTGGACCTGCAGATCCACGTGCCGGTCGAGTCGATGGTGGAGCCCGACGAAACGGCCGCGCCGGCCCTGGATCCGCTGGAGGGCGGCGAGGCCACCCGCCGCTCGATCTGGCCGGCGATCTACCCCGAGCTGCTGGAGCTGATCCGCGCTCACAAGTCGACGATCCTGTTCGTCAACAACCGCCGCGCCGCCGAGCGCCTGGCGATCCGGCTCAACGACTTGGCCGGCCAGGAGCTGGCTCGCTCTCATCACGGCTCGCTCGCCCGCGAGGAACGGACGGTGGTCGAGGAGATGCTGAAGGCGGGCGAGCTGCCCTGCCTGGTCGCCACCTCGAGCCTAGAGCTGGGGATCGACATGGGCGCCGTGGATCTGGTGATCCAGGTGGAGTCGCCGAAATCGGTGGCTCGCGGTCTGCAACGCATCGGCCGCGCCGGCCACTCGGTGGGCGATGTCAGCCGGGGTCGCATCTTCCCCAAGTTCCGGGCCGACCTGCTGGAGTGCGCGGTCGTCGCCCGCCGCATGCGCGAGGCCCGGATCGAGACCACCGTCGTGCCCCGTAACGCGCTCGATGTCCTCGCCCAGCAGATCGTTGCGATCGCCGCCGCCGCGCCGGACGACAAGCCCGTCAACGTCGATGACCTGTATGCGCTCGTGACGAAAACCCATTCCTATGCCGAGCTCAGCCGCTCGCAGCTGGAGAACGTGCTCGACATGCTCGACGGCCGCTACCCATCGAGCGAATTCGCGGAGCTGCGCCCGCGGATCGTGTGGGACCGGATCGCGGGAACGTTGCGTGCTCGCCCCGGCGCCCGGCAGCTGGCGGTGACCAACGCCGGCACCATCCCTGACCGGGGCCTGTTCGCGGTGACGCTGCCCGACGGCCGCCGCGTCGGCGAGCTCGACGAGGAGATGGTCTACGAGGCCCGACCGGGACAGACGTTCTTACTGGGCGCGAGCACCTGGCGGATCGAGGAGATCGGTCGCGACCGGGTGATCGTCACCCCGGCGCCGGGCCTGCCGGGGGCGGTGCCGTTCTGGAAGGGCGACACGCTGGGGCGCCCGCGGGAGCTCGGCGAGGCGATCGGCGCCTTCGCCCGCTGGGCGGTCGACCAGTCGCCGGAAACCCTGAAACGTGACTACGACCTCGACGAGCGTGCCGCCCGCAACCTGGTTCAGTTCCTCGACGAGCAGCAGCAGGCCACCCGGGTGGTGCCGTCGGACCGGGCGATCGTGGTCGAGCGGTTTCGCGACGAGATCGGCGACTGGCGTCTGTGTGTGCTCAGTCCGTTCGGGGGCCGCGTCCATGCCGCCTGGTCGCTCGCTCTCAGCGCCCGCATTCGTGATCAGGTCGGCCTCGAGTCCGATGCGATTTACTCCGACGACGGCATCATCGTTCATCTCCCCGATGCCGAGGAGCCGCCGGGTGCCGATCTGGTCCTGCTGGAGCCCGACGAGATCGAGGACCTGGTGGTCGCCGAGCTCGGCTCCTCGGCGCTGTTCGGGGCGCGCTTTAGGGAGAACGCCGGCCGCGCGCTGCTGATCCCGCGGGCCCGTCCGGGCAAGCGCACCCCGCTGTGGCAGCAGCGGCTGAAGGCGCAGTCGCTGCTGGAGGTGGCCAAGAAGTACGGGGAGTTCCCGGTGGTCCTGGAGACCTACCGAGAGTGCTTGCGTGACGTGCTCGACGTGCCCGGTCTAGTCGAGCTGCTGACCCGGATCCACCGGCGCGAGCTGACCCTGGTCGAGGTCGAGACCCCCACCGCGTCGCCCTTTGCCTCCTCGCTGCTGTTCGACTACGTCGCCACCTACATGTACGAGGGGGACACGCCCAACGCCGAGCGGCGGGCAGCCGCGCTGTCGCTGGATCGCGATCTGCTGCGCGAGCTGCTCGGCCAGGAGGAGCTGCGCGACCTGATCGATCCTGCCGCTCTGGAGCGCGTCGAGGCCGACCTGCAGTGCCTGTCGGAGCCGGCGCGGGCGACCGGCCGCGACGGCCTCCTGGACGTGCTGCGCCGCGTGGGCGATCTGTCACCGGATGAGGCGACCGCCCGCGTGCTCGGCGGGCTCGACGCCGGCGCGATGCTCGACGACCTGCGCGGCGAGCGCCGCGCCGCACGGGTCCGGATCAACGGAGAGTCGCGGTGGATCGATGCGGCCGACGCCGGCCTGTATCGCGACGCACTCGGCGCCGCCCCCGCCGGCGGGCTGCCGGCGGCGTTCCTGGACGACGTGCCCGACGCCCTGCGCCGGCTGCTGGCCCGCTACGCCGCCACCCACGGGCCGTTCACCACCGCGGACGTGCGCGACCGGTACGGCATCGACGCCTCGGCGGCGCTGCGCGAGCTCGAGCGTTCCGGCGATCTCGTCCGCGGCGAGCTGCGGCCGGGGGGGACGGAGCGGGAGTGGTGCGACCCCGAAGTTCTGCGGCGGCTGCGCCGCGCCTCGCTGGCGGTGCTCCGCCAGGAGATCGAGCCCGCCGACACCCGCGAGCTGGCCCGCTTTCTCCCCGCCTGGCAGGGGGTCGACCGCCACCCGCCATCCGGTGCCGGCATCGATCGCCTCCGCGAGGTGCTGGTCGCACTGCAGGGCCTGGCGCTACCCGCCGACGTGTGGGAGCGTGACATTCTGCCCCGGCGCGTCGGTGCCTATTCGCCGTCATGGATGGATCAGCTGTGCGCCGCCGGCGAGGTGGTGTGGATCGGGGCGGGCGCGCTCGGACGCAACTCCGGCCGGGTGGCGCTGTACTTCCGCGAGGACCTGACGCTGCTCGGTCCGCCGCCATATCGCGGGGAGGTCCCGTCCGGTGAGGCGCATGCCGCGGTCGGCATACGGTTGGCCGCCGGCGCGTGCTTCTTCACCGACCTGCTCGCCGACGTCAACGGGCTGTCGCCCGAGGAGATCCAGGAGGCGCTGTGGGATCTGGCGTGGTCAGGCGCCGCAACCAACGATGCCTTCGCCCCGTTGCGGGCTCCACGCCTGACCCTGGCCCGCGCTCAGCGCGACCAGCTGCGTCGCGCCACTCGGCGCACCGCCGGGCGCTTTGGCGCCGGGCGCCGCCGCCAGGCCGCCTCGGCTCAGGTCCAGGGCCGCTGGTCGCTGACCGAACCGCTGTTGCGTGAAGGCGTCGACCCCGGGGCGCGGCGGCGGGCGCTGGCCGAGCTCCTGCTGGAGCGCTACGGAATCGTCACCCGCGAGCAGGTCCTCGCCGAGGGCATCGTCGGCGGCTTCTCGGCGATCTACGCCGAGCTGTCGCAGCTGGAGACGCTCGGCGTCGCCCGCCGTGGCTACTTCCTGGAGGGCCTGGGCGGGGCTCAGTTCGCGCTGCCGGGTGCCGTGGAGCGGTTGCGAGCGCGGGCCGGCGGCGGCGATGACAGCAGCCCGCCGCTGGTGCTCGCCGCCGTTGACCCGGCGCAGCCATACGGCGCCGCCCTGACGTGGCCCAAACGACCGGATGCGAGCCCGTCCGCCGACCGCCAGGCGACTCCGCCGGATGCGAGCCCGTCCGCCCGCCCGCACGCCACTCCGTCGGCGCGGCGGCCGGCGCGAACGGCGGGCGCCTACGTCGTGCTCGCCGGGGGTGAGCCGATCGTGTACCTGGAGCGCGGTGGCCGGGCGCTGCAGACGCTGGTCGCCGCCGACGACGCCCGCTTGGCGCCGGCGCTGGCCGCCCTGGTCGACCAAGTCCGTGCCGGGAAGATCAAGCGGGTCGCCCTGGAGAAAGTCGACGGTGAGCCGGCGATGAGCTCCCCGCTGGCTCCGGCGCTCGCCGCGCTCGGCTTCCAGGAAGGACCGCGCCGGCTGACCCTGACCGCCTAGGCGACGGTCCGACCATGCCCGAGGGGGACACGATCGCCTACGCCGCCCGGCGGATGCGGCCGGTCCTCGAGGGCCACGTTCCCGACCTGATCTGCACTCCGCACCCCCGCCACGCGTTGGATCGATGGCCCGACCGGCTGGCCGGCCGCGCGGTATCGGAGATCCATACGCACGGCAAGCATCTGTTCATCCAGTTCGAGGGGGATCTCACGATCCACTCGCATCTGCGGATGACCGGGAGCTGGGGCGTCTACCCCCCGGGGCGCCAGTGGCGGCGAGCCGCCCGGAGGGCGTGGCTGGTCCTGGAGCGCGCCGGCCATCAAGTCGTCCAGTTCGACGGCCCGGTGCTCGAGTTGCTCACCGATGGTCGCGTCCGTTTCGACCGGCGGCTGGCGGCGCTCGGCCCCGACGTGCTGGCGAACGAGTTCGACTACGAGCGATTCCTGACTCGCCTGCGCGGTGACGACTTCACCCGAGGGATCGGCGACGCCTTGCTCGACCAGCGCAACGTCGCCGGTATCGGGAACCTGTGGAAGTCCGAGAGCTGCTGGGATGTCGCGATCGATCCGTGGCGGCCGGTGTCGGAGGTCTCAGACGCGGAGGCGATCGCGATCATCAACGCCGCGCGGCCGCGGATGCTCGAGTCGGCACGCACCGGGGACCAGGACGCTGGTCGGCGGGTGTTCCGCCGCCAGGGGCGGCCCTGCCCGCGCTGCGGCGCGCGGATCCTCGCCCGGGGTCAGGGCGACGACAACCGGACCACGTTCTGGTGCCCGAGGTGTCAGCGCTGAGCGCGCTTAGGGTCCTTACTTGATCCGGCACTCCGCCGCGGTGTAGTGCGGCGGGCTTCCGAAGTCGGCGTCGCGGTGGCCGGCCGACGTCCGGCGGGCGATCTGACCCAGTGTCCTTCCGCTTCGCCTCCAGGTGAACGTCACCGTCGCGTTGAGCAGCCCGCTGTGCGCCTTGAACGGAAACACCGCCCCACCCTGCTCCAGCCCCGAGGACTGGCGGCCGAGTGACATGGTACGTGTCGCATTCGAGCTCCTGATCGGCTCAAACCGCTTCTTGGTGGTCGACCAGTAGTTGACGTGGATCGCCATCCACAGAAATGCCGGGAACCCGAGCGTCGGCATCTGCCCGCGGATCCCCATCGCGTTCGGATATCTCTTGGAGGCGCAGATGTTCACCGTCGCCCACAGCGACGAGGAATGGTCGGCCCGGCTCACCGCCTTGGCGACCTGCTTGGGGGTGACCGCTGCGGCGCCCACCGGGGACACCGCCACCAACGTGGCGGCGGCAAGTACCGAGGTCACCACCACGCGGCGCATGATCCTGCACGATATCGAGCTGATGCGGTGATGAATCACGCGTGGAGACGTAGTCAGGGTGTGATCGAGGTGCAGGCGCATCGGGGCTGGGTGCAGGCGGGCGGCCGGGTTGCCGATAAGAACTCCTGGGAGCGGTTCGAGTTGCTGTATCGCTCCAGCCGCGACGATGTCTTCGCCTATGTCTGCACCCTGCTCGGTGACCACGCCGCCGCTGAGGACATCACCGCTCAGGCCTTCGAGCGCGCCTACCGGCGCAGGGTGACGTTCGACCGCCGCCGAGGCGAGGAACGAGCTTGGCTGTTCGGGATCGCTCGCAACGCCGCGCTGGACGAGCTGCGCCGTCGCCGGCGGCTGGCCTCGCTGGTGGCCGAGCCGGCGGAGCTGGCCGGAGTCGATGTCGAAGACCGAGTCGAGGTTGCCCTGCGGCGCACCGCGGTGCGGTCGGCGCTGTCCGGTCTTCCCGCACGCGACCGCGAGGTGATCGCGCTCAAGTTCCACGGCGGCCTGGGCAACGGCGAGCTGGCCCGGGTGCTCGGCATCAGCGAGTCGGCGGCGGGCACGCTGCTGCACCGCGCGATGAAGAAGCTGAGGGAGTCCTGCGATGCGCTCGGTTGAAGGGGTCGTCATGCGCCGAGCTGAGGGGGGTCGTCATGCACGGAGCTGAGGACGAGGCGATGGCGCCCGAGGCCGCCGCGGCGCTGCTGGCCATTGACGCCACCCTGGCCGGCGACCCGGTCGATCCCGAGCACGCCGAGCTCGCCAGGCTGGCGCTGAGTCTGCGCGAGGGCAGGCCCGAGCCATCCGCCGGCTTCGTCACCGCCCTCGACGCGCGTGTGCAGCGACGATTCGCCCCAGCGGCGGCCGATCCTCCGCGCAGGCGGCGGGCGCGATCGCTCCTCGCGGCGGGCGGGGTCGCCGTCGCCGCGATGGCGGCGGTGGCCGCGGGCGTGGTCATCGCCGCCAATCATCCCGGCTCGGCGAGCCGGCCGCTGGCCGACGTCTTCGCCTCCAGTTCGTCCGCCGCCGCGGGTTCGGCGGCCCCGGCGGCGTCCAGCTCGGCCGGCATCCGCTCCGCGCCGTCCGCGGCCGCGTCCTCCAAGACCGCGCAGCTCGGCGCCGCGCCCACTCCCGCGCCCTCGCCCAAGCGGCAGATCGTCCAGTCAGCTCAGCTGGCGCTGGCGGCCCGCCCCGGCCGGATCGACGACGTCGCCCAGCAGGTGTTCAACGTGATCGGCGCAGAGCACGGGATCGTCGACAGCTCCAACATCACCGCCACCGGGAATGCCCACGGCGACGCCACCTTCCAGCTGCGCGTGCCCAGCTCACGCCTGTCGGCGACGATGACCGCCCTCTCCCGTCTACGCGGAGCCGCGGTGGTGTCGCGCCGGGACACCACCGCCGACATCACCGCCCGGCTCGGCGGCGCCGGGCAGCGGCTGGCCGAGGCCCGAGCGTTGCGCCGAGGGCTGCTCAAGCAGCTCGCGGCGGCGACGACCACGCAGGCGGTCGACACCATCAAGCTCCGGCTGCGCCGGGCCGACGCTTCGATCGCCTCCGATGTATCGCGGTTGGGCGGGCTGCGGCGACGGGTCGCCTACAGCCGGATCGCGGTCACCATCCAGACCGCCAGGCCGCCCGCGCCCCCGCCGGCCACGGGCGGCTCGTTCACCCTCGGTCGCGCCGCCCACGACGCGGGACGGGTGCTCGTCGTCGTCGCCGGGGGGGCGCTGATCGCGCTCGCAGTTCTGGTCCCGGTCGGCCTGGTGGTGGCGCTGGCCACCTGGATCGGGCTGCTGATCCGCCGACGCCGGCGCGAGCAGGCACTCGATCTCGTGTAGCGAGCCCGCTCGGATAGCGGGGCGTCCGGGGGACCCCTGTGGTATCCATCAGCCGATGGTGGTGACCAGCGAGGAGACGATCGCGCTGCTGCACGGCGTCCCCGTGTTCTCGACGCTGGCCGACGCGGACCTGGCGGAGGTGGCGTCGGTCACCGTGCCGCGGCAGTTCGCTGCCGGCGAGATCGTGTTCCACGAGGGGGACCGCAGCGACACCTGCTACGTCGTCCGCCATGGACGCGTCCGTGCCGTGCGAGAGCACACCGACGGCCGGACGCTGACGCTGGCGACGTTCGGCGCCGGGGACATCTTCGGCGAGCTGGCGATGTTCGGGGACGAGTCGCGGTCGGCGACGGTCGAGGCGCTGCAGGACACCGAGGCGGTGGCGATCCTCGGCGGCGACATGCGCCGCCTGCTGGCCGCCCATGCCGACATCGCGGTCAAGCTGCTCGGCTCGCTCACCCGCCGGCTGCGCGAGACCAACGAACGTCTGACCCGGCAGTCGTTTCAGACGGTGCAGAGCCGGGTCGCGTCGGCACTGGCCGGGATGGTGGCGACCGCGCGCGCCGAGGGCGCGGCGCAGGGCGACGTCCTGATCACCGCCACCCAGACGGATCTCGCCCAGCTGGCCGGCTCCTCACGGGAGTCGGCGAGCCGCTTTCTGGCCGTGCTGGAGCGAGCCGGCGTGATCACCCAGGGGCGAGGAAAGCTGACCGTCCACGATCCCTCCAGGCTGGAGGGATACGTCTATTAGCCGGCCGGACGGTGCTCAGGAGTTCTCCGCCGGCGGCGTGGTCGTGCGCGGGGATCAGATGATCGCGATCGTCCCCGTCAAGCGCGCGGCCGACGGCAGTCGTGTGCTCGGGCTCCCCAAGGGCCACCTCGACGCCGATGAGACGGCGGAACAGGCGGCCCGGCGCGAGGTCGCTGAGGAGACCGGCGTGGACGCCGACCTGGTGGAGGAGCTCGGCGATGTCCGCTACCGATACGACCGCCGCGGTCGCCGCATCGACAAGGTCGTGCGCTTCTACCTGTTTCGCTACCGCTCGGGCGACATCGCCGACCACGATCACGAGATCGAGGAAGCACGCTGGATTTCGTTGCCCGACGCGGCCGGCCAGCTCACCTATGCCGGGGAGCGCGAGATGGCGGAGCGGGCGATGTCGCGTCTCGCACCGGATCGGTAGGCTGCCCACCGGTGCGCGTCCTGAACTTCTACTCCTCGGTGTTCGCCGATCAGCTCCGGCGCGGTCGTAAGACCGCCACCATTCGCCTGGGCGACAAGTCGCACAAGTACCACAAGAACGAGTGCGTCCTGGTGACGATCGGCTACCAGCACTCCCCTCGGGAGAAGATCTTCAGCGCGGTCATCGACCAGGTGGAGGTCAAGCGGGTCCAGGACCTCTCCCCGCGCGAGATCGAGCACGACAACCCCGAGTTTCGGCGCGTCGACGAGATGGTGCACTTCCTGGAGCAGATCTACGGACGCAAGGTGGCGATGGACGACACGGTCACCGTGGTGCGTTTCTCCCAGATCATCGAGCAGCCACCGGACCAGATGCGCGACCGCATCCACGGTCTCGGCGGCGCCCGCAACTGATCCGGGACCGCCGAAGCGCGGCCTGGCTGCGGCTAGCCTCACGGGAATATGTCTGTCAGCACGAATCAGCTCAAGAGCGGCAACCACATCGAGGTCGACGGCACCGTGTTCAAGGTGCTCGAGTTCCAGCACGTCAATCCCGGAAAGGGCGCCGCGTTCGTGCGTACCAAGCTGCGCCGAGCCTCCGACGGCGCCGTGATCGACCGGACGTTCCGCGCCGGCGAGAAGTTCCGCTCGATCCGGACCGAGGTCCGCCGCATGCAGTTCCTGTACGCCGACGGCCAGGATGCGCACTTCATGGACTCCGACTCCTACGAGCAGCTGGCCGTGCCTGAGAGCCAGATCGCGCAGGAGCTGCGCTTCACCAAGCCAAACGACGAGGTCGAGCTGCTGTTCATCGACGCCCGGCCCGGCGGGCTGCAGCTGCCCAGCGCCGTCGATCTGGAGGTCACCGACACCGAGCCCGGACTCCGTGGCGACACCGCCTCGGGCGGCGGCAGCAAGCCGGCCATGCTGGAGACCGGCGCCAGTGTGCAGGTCCCGTTGTTCGTCGCCGTCGGCGACCGGGTACGGGTCGACACGCGCAGCGGCAAGTACGTGTCGCGCGCCTAGCCCCTCCGGAACACCTCGGCCAGCGCCACCGCGGTCGCGACCCCGGCGTTCAGGCTCTCCAGCCCGGTCTGGCCGCCCGGGATCCGCACCAGCGCGTCGCACTCGCTCCGGGTTCGCTGCCTCAGCCCTTCGCCCTCAGCGCCGACGACGAGCACCGTCTTGGCGTCGAACTCCGTCTGCGCCAGGATGCGCTCGCCCCGCTCGTCGAGGCCGTAGATCCAGAAGCCATGGCCCTTGAGGATCTGCAGGCTGCGGGCGAGGTTGGTGATCCGGAAGATCCGCACCAGCTCGGCCCCGCCCACCGCGACCCGGGCCACCAGTGGCGAGACCTCGGCGGCGCGGTTCTTGAGGATCAGCACCGCGTCGACGCCGAAGAAGGCGGCGCCGCGCAGGATCGTCCCCAGATTCTGGGGATCGGAGATCTGGTCGAGCGCCAGCACCACGTGGGCGTCGGCGAGCTCGTTCAACTCGGCCTCGGTGAGCAGCCGGCGCGGCCGGGTCAGCGCCACGATCCCCTGATGCTTGTCCTCGTCACCGACCCCGCCGACGCGGCGAAACTCGGGCCACGGCAGCAGCTCGGGCTCGATGCCGGCGCCGTGCGCGAGCTCGATCAGCTCCCGGTGATAGGACTCCTTGCCGGCGAGCACCAAGCGGCTCACCGACTCCGGCCGGCTCAGCAGGACGGCGCGCACCGAATGCTTGCCGAAGACCTTGTCCACGGCCACGACGCTACCGCGCCCCCGGCTTTTGGCACTCTTTATGTAGGAGTGCCAAATTGGACTTGATTCGCTCGGCTGGCAAAGCTATAGTGCGTTACGTGCTGGCACTCTGAGTTCGCGAGTGCCAAGCACCCGATGTAGCCCACACTTCAACCCGGAGGTTGGATCACATGAAGCTCAAGCCCCTCGGCGATCGCCTGATCGTACGGGCCATCGAGGAGGAGGAGACCACCGCGAGTGGCATCGTCCTGCCCGACACCGCCAAGGAGAAGCCCCAGAAGGGCAAGGTCCTCGCCGTCGGTGACGGCAAGGTCAACGAGGACAGCGGCAAGCGCACCCCGCTCGACGTGTCCGAGGGCGACGAGGTCCTCTACAGCAAGTACGGCGGCACCGAGATCAAGGTGGACGGCGAGGAGCTTCTCGTCCTCCGCGAATCAGACGTGCTGGCCAAGGTCCAGTAGAACCGCTTAGGAGAACCAGAGAACACATGGCACACAAGGAACTCAAGTACGAGGCAGAGGCGCGTAAGGCGCTCGAGCAGGGCGTCGACGCGGTAGCCAACGCGGTCAAGGTAACCCTCGGCCCGCGCGGCCGGTACGTGGTGCTCGACAAGAAGTTCGGCGCCCCCACCATCACCAACGACGGCGTCACCATCGCTCGCGAGATCGAGGTCGAGGACGTCTTTCAGAACCAGGGCGCCCAGCTGGTGCGTGAGGTCGCGACCGCGACCAACGACGTCGCCGGCGATGGCACCACCACGGCGACCGTGCTCGCCCAGGCGATCGTCCGCCAGGGCCTGAAGAACGTGGCCGCCGGCGCCAACCCGCTGTCGCTCAAGCGCGGTATCGAGCGCGCCGTCGACGAAGTCGTCAAGAACATCGAGACGCAGTCCAAGGAGATCTCCGGCAAGGACCAGATCGCCCGCGTGGCGACCATCTCCGCCGGCGACGACGAGATCGGCGACGTGATCGCCGATGCGATCGACAAGGTCGGCAAGGACGGCGTGGTCAACGTCGAGGAGGGCCAGACGTTCGGCATGGACCTCGAGTTCACCGAGGGCATGCAGTTCGACAAGGGCTACATCTCGCCCTACATGGTGACCGATCAGGAGCGCATGGAGGCGACCCTCGAGGATCCCTACATCCTCATTGCCAACCAGAAGATCGGCTCCGTCCGCGACGTGCTGCCCGTGCTGGAGCAGGTCATCCAGTCCGGCAAGCCGCTGCTGATCATCGCCGAGGACGTCGAGGGCGAGTCATTGGCGACGCTGGTCGTCAACAAGCTCCGCGGGACCTTCACCGGCGTGGCGGTCAAGGCTCCGGGATTCGGCGATCGCCGTAAGCGGATGCTCGAGGACATCGCGATCCTCGCCGGCGGCGAGGTGATCACCGAGGAGATGGGCCTCAAGCTGGAGAACACCCAGCTGTCCCAGCTCGGCCGTGCCCGCCGCGTCGTGGTCGCCAAGGACACGACCACGATCGTCGACGGCCACGGCGACTCAGACGCCATCAAGGGCCGGATCAACCAGATCAAGTCCGAGATCGAGACCACCGACTCCGATTTCGACCGCGAGAAGCTCCAGGAGCGCCTCGCCAAGCTGTCGGGCGGTGTCGCCGTGGTCAAGGTCGGCGCGGCCACCGAGACCGAGATGAAGGAGAAGAAGCATCGCGTCGAGGACGCGCTGCAGGCCACCCGCGCTGCCCTCGAGGAGGGCATCGTGCCCGGCGGCGGCGTCGCCCTGCTGGTCGCCCAGAAGGCGCTCGACATCGACGCGATCGAGCTGGCCGACGAGCGGACTGGTGCCAACATCGTGCACCGCGCGCTCGAGGAGCCGCTCCGTCAGATCGCGAACAACTCCGGCCTGGAGGGCTCGGTCGTCGTCAACGACGTGCGCAAGGCCAAGAAGGGTCACGGCCTCAACGCCGCCAACGGCGAGATCGTCGACCTGATCGCTGAGGGCATCATCGACCCGGCGATGGTCACGCGCTCCGCGCTGCAGAACGCGGCGTCGATCGCCAAGAACATCCTCACCACCGAGGCGATCGTCGCCGAGGTGCCCGAGAAGGAAAGCGCCGGCGCCCCGGGCGGCGGCATGCCCGACATGTCGGGGATGATGTAACAGACAGATGGGGGGGAAAGCCCCCCATCGACCCCCCCACTGGGGTTCGGGGGCAAGCCCCCGTCAACCCCAGCTGTGGGTTCTTGAGGGCCCGGCATTCGCCGGGCCCTTTTCCTGCCTCGGCCTCGGTGGGGAAGGGCGGGCTGCTCGGGCCGATCGCGCCACACCGCGGTTCTGGTGCGCCGGCCCGACCAACACCTAGGGCTGCGGCCACGATTCAGATCGGCGAGATCCCCGAAGAGGCTTACGAGGCGATTCGCCGGCGGGCCCGGGCCGAGGGCCGGTCGATCCAGTCCTACATGCGCGAGTGGTGATCAAGCCGCCGGCACGCCGTCGAGGGCCGAGTTGCTGGCGGAGTGGGAAGACGTGCTCGCGGACAGCGACAGTGCCGGTGTCACTCGGGAGTCGATCTTGGCCGCGGTGGACGTCGATCGCCGGTAAGTCCAGCTTGTCTGGCAATGCTCACGGCTTGACCCTGGCCCAGGAGGTCGAGATCATCGTGACCGGTGGGTGGGCCGATCCGCAGTCCCGCCGAGGTAAGGGGACTGCAGGTTGTCACCGGTCAAAGGCATGGCGGGCGATGCGGTCCAGGAACGCCGCCGGCAGCAGCCTGGCCAGGCGCTCGGCTCCTCCCGGGTTCAATACGTCCTTGTCTGACTGAATCGCCGCGACGACCTGGTCTGCCCAGTCGCCGGGCTCGACGTGATCCCAGCCGCTCGTGTCGACGTGATCGGAGAGTTGCTCTTGGACCTGCTGCATCATGTCGGTGTCCACGCCGGGGGTGATCAGCTCCAGGACGGTCAGGTCCGTCTGCTCCAGCTCCTGGCGCAGAGATTCGCTGAACGCGTGCACTCCGGCCTTGGCCGCCGCGTAGACGGTGGCTCCCGCGAACGGCGCGTGGCCGATGATCGACGCGTTGTTGACGATCTTGCCGCGTCCACGCTCCAACATCCCGGGGAGCAACAGCCTGGTCAGATGGACGGGACCGGTCAACGTGGCCTGAAGCAAATCGTAGATGCGATGCACCGGCTGGGTCTCCAGCAGCCCGCCCTCGAATACGCCCGCATTGTTCACCAGGATGTCGATGCGGGCGTCTTCGAGGCTGCTGACGTCGGACTCGATCGACACGCGAGACGACAGATCGATTTGCACCGCGGTCAGGTTGGAGGCGGCGGGGACCTCGTGATCCTCGTCGACTACTCGGACCCCGGCCAGTACGGTGGCGCCGTGGGCGGCCAGCGCAGCGGCTATGGCTCTGCCGATTCCGCGGTTGGCGCCGGTCACCAGCGCCGTGGTGTTCTCGATCTCCACCTTGGTCAGGACGCTAGACCGGCGCCGCCGGCCTCCTGGCCCGGTGGCTGGGTCTCGCCGACGACAACGGGCTCGACCAGCGGGGCGCCGGGGACCCGGTCAACGGCGTGCGGCTCGGCAAGATGTCGCCACCAAGAAATGCGACTGATCAGGAGCCTGTCGAGGCTGAGCCGCTCGCGGCGGGCGGGCGGGGCGAAGGCGAGCAGGGTGATGAACATCATCGCGTACACGATGCCGGTCCCGATGTCGGTGGTGCCGGACATGTACGGACCCCCGAAGCCCTCCCCTACAGACCACACCAGCAGCGCGTAGATCGCGCCCACGGCGTACCCGGCTCGCCGGGCGATGCCGAACAGCAAGACGAGCGCCAAGCTGGTCTCCATCAGTCCGGTGAGCGTCGCAAACAGGGTCGGGGCGCTGGATTGGAGGTTGATCCAGAAGTGGAACCAGCCATGCAGGAACGAAGGCTGCCCCTGCGCGGCGGTCTTGAGGTTGCTCAAGTAGGTGTGGCGGTAGCCGGGCAGCCATTTCAACATGGCGTCGATCGCCCAGATCACCCCGAACAGGAGGCGCACGATCGTGCCCGTCCAGCCCGAGGACGGCGTCGGCGCCCCGCCGCGGCCCTCCCATTGCGTCGCCAGGGGCTGATTCCCGGCGCGCTCGCCGATCTGCACGGCGACATCCGAGTGCGACTTGGTGGTGCTCATTTCTGAGATGTACCCGCACAACGCGTTGAAGTAACCTGAACGCTTCGTTAAGCATTTGGCCTGATCAGAACAGGCGCTCGGAGGCCACCGCCGCGGTGCTTGTCACCAATCAGCCACGGCTCTCCAGCCGCCGCAGCGCTGCCTGATCGATGGCGCCCCCGCCCGTCGGCGGCGCCACCGCCGGCGGCAGCTCCACGTGCAGGCCGGTGGCATCGTCGAGGCTCACGGTGACCTCACCGGCGACGTAGCCGAGCACGTGACCGCCCCGAGAACGGTCTGCGGAGGCGAAGTGCAGATGCGAGCCGAGGATCTCGATCCCGGCCAGCCCGTCCGGGAAGCAGAACCCCACCATCGTTCCCGCCACGTCGCGCAGCTCGGACACCTGTTGGCGGGAGATCGCCTCGGCCAGCGTCGGGTAGGGCGGGGTCTGCCGGGGCACGGATCGCACCGAGACCGTCTCGAAGCTGCCTTCGATCCGGATCGCCTCGGGCCCACGCGGCGGGGCCGCGCCGGCCCACAACCGGTGCTCGACGGCCTCGCCGGACAGCGAGTCGGTGAAGTGCTCGGCCCGGCCCGGGGTGAACTGCACCACCACCGCGTACGGGGTCCGCGACCGCTTGTCCGGGCGGGTCAGGGTGCCGTCGAGCTCAGCCTTGAACGCCTCGCCGTCGACCACGATCAACTCCCCGTCCAGCCCGTTGAGCGTGCCCAGACCGAGATCCCCGTGGGCCAGCAGCTCCTCCAGCGTGACATCACCGTCAAACGCGCCGCCGAGCAGCGCCCGCACCGTCGAGGTCTGAAACAGCTCATGCGCCGCTCCCGCGAACCCCACCCGGTCGTGGCGCAGCGTGTCGACTGCAAGCGCGTGGAGAAACTCGAGCTCGCTCATCGGCGATGGCGGGCTGACCGGTGCTGGCCGGGAAACGATGCGGGGATGGCTTTCATTCCTCCTAAGTGGCCCCGTTCGCAAATACGACCGGACGCCCTAACCCAGTCCGCACCACGTCTGGATGAAGAGCGCGATTGCCTGAGCGGTGGCGACGACGGAAGGCAGGTGGACACGCTCGTTGACGCCGTGCTCGTGCTCGGCCAGAGGCCCGAAGCAGACCGCGGGCGTATCGCCGTAGAGCACGAAGCTGCGGGCGTCGGTCGTCGCGGTCGACGCGTACAGCCCCGGTGTCCGCCCCGTCGCCCGCAGGCACGAGTCCGACAGCGCGCTGACCAGCGGCGCGTCGGCGGCGAGCTCGTACCCCTCGCACTGAAAGCCATCGTAGAGAACCTCGGTCCGGTAGCCCGGGAGCGCGATCCCCGCCACCGTGCGCTCAATCTGCGCCTTCAGGTCCGCGATCGGCTCGCCGGGGTAGACCGCCAGACGGAAGTGGGTCACGCACTCGCCCGCGACCGTGGATGGCCAGTCGCCGCCGCGGATCACTCCGACGTTGAGGTGCAGAGGATGCGAATCGAGGGCATAGAGTGGATGCCGGACCTCGTTGAGCTGCGCCTCGAGCGCGCGCAGCGCTCCGATCACCGCGTAGGACGCCTCGATCGCGTTGGCCCCCGCGGTCGCCTCGCCGGCGTGGGCGGGCGCGCCCAGCACGCGCACGGCAAACCACAGGACGCCGACCTGCGCGGTCCAGATCGCCTCACGCGTCGGCTCGGTGAGGATCGCCGCGTCGGCGGTGTGACCGGCCAGGATGCAGGCGAGCGCACCGTTGCCGGTGCACTCCTCCTCCACCACCGACTGAAGCTGGACCCGCGCCCGCGGGGCGACTCCGAGGCGGCGCAGGCCACGCACGGCGCCCACCATCACCGCCAGTCCCGACTTCATGTCACCGGCGCCACGCCCGTAAAGCCAGTCGCCGTCGCGCCGGGGGACGAACGGGTCGTCGTCCCACAGAGACGCGGGCTCGGGGCTGACGACGTCGATGTGGCCGTTGAGGATCAGCGAGCGGCCCGCGGACGAGCCCGCCGGCTCCCAGGTGGCGAGCAGGTTGCGCTTGCCGTCCACGTCCCAGCTGAACGGCGCGGCGCCGGGATGGCGCTCCAGCACGGCGCGGTCAAGGGGCACCTCGAGCGGCTCCAAGCCGAGCTCGACGAACGCCCGGCGCATGACCTCCTGGCCCGGCGCCTCGCTGCCCAGCAACGTGGGCGCGGCGACCAGATCGCTCAGCAGAGCGACCATCGCGGGCTCCTCGGCCGCGACGGCCGCGAGGATCTCGGCGTCCACGGCTGGGAATCTATCGTCGCCGACCGTCGCGGGACGGGTTGCGCTTGGGCTCCCGGTGCGGAATAGCCGTCGCGGGACGGGTTGCGCTTGGGCTCGCGGTGCGAAACACTCCCAGAGCGATGACGGAGATCGCCAAGGCCAAGCCGCTGCAGGGGATCTCCGAGATCCGCGCGTTCTTTCGCACCAACCAGACGCCGGTCTACTTCATCTCGCCCACCGCGTTCAATCTGCTCGGCATCGACCGGTGGGTGAAGAGCTTCTATTACGTCAACTGGTTTGACTCGTTCGAGGGCACCCATCCGCGGGTGTTCGTGCCTCAGGAGCATCCGTATGTCGAGTTCGGTTCGATGGAGGAGATCTGCAACTACCTGCTCGGCCACCCGGAGGTGATCGACCACTTTCATGCCAAGGGGCCCAATGGGAAGGCCGTGTTCGTGATGTTCGACGATCAGACCGAGGCGCTGGCCGCCGAGGCCGGGTTGCAGGTAGCCCATCCGTCGGCCCAGCTGCGTCACCGGTTGGACTCAAAGATCGTCACCACGCAGCTCGGCGACGAGGCGGGCGTACCCAGCGCGCCGAACACGCTCGGACGCGCGACGACCTACGAGGAGCTGCTCGCGCTCTCTGAGACCGCGGGCCTTGGCGGCGACCTGGTCGTGCAGACGCCCTACGGCGACTCGGGCAAGACGACCTTCTTCATCGCCAGTCGGCGCGACTGGGACAAGCACGCCGCCGACATCGTCGGGCAGGAGCTCAAGGTGATGAAGCGCATCAACTGCCGGGCCGCGGCCGTCGAGGCCGTGCTGACCCGCCACGGGACCGTCGTCGGGCCGCTGATGACCGACCTGACCGGGTATCCCGAGCTCACGCCCCACCAGGGCGGCTGGTGCGGCAACGACATGTTCCCTGAGGCGCTGTCGGCCGAGCATCGCGAGCGGGCGCGGGTGTTCACGCAGAAGCTCGGCGACCGGCTCGCCGTCGAGGGCTACCGCGGCTTCCTGGAGATCGACTACCTGGCCGACATCGACACCGGCGAGCTCTATCTCGGCGAGCTCAACCCTCGCATCAGCGGCGTCACGTCGATGACCAACGTGACCGCCGCCGCCTACGCCGACATCCCGCTGTTCATGTTCCACCTGCTCGAGTACCTCGACGTCGACTATGAGTTCGACGTGGAGGAGATCAACCTCCGCTGGGCCCAGGCGTCGAGCGTCGACGTCTGGAGCCAGCTCATCCTCAAAGAGACCGGCGACCGCGACCAGCAGCTCACGCAGGCGCCCAAGACCGGCGTCTGGCGGCTGCACGAGGAGACCGGACGGGTCAGCTTCAGCCGCTGGGGCAACGACTGGCACAGTCTCCAAGACGAGTCAGAAGCGTTCTATCTGCGCGTGCTGGGGCCGGGCGACTACCGTTACCGCGGCGCCGACCTCGGGCTGCTGGTAACCCGCTCGCGGATGCAGACCGACGCAAACGAGCTCACCGAGACTGCGCGGAACTGGATCGACGCGATCAAACTGGAGTTCGCCGGCACGCCGGTGACGCCGGACGACGCCCCGGCGGGCGCGATGGCGTTCAAGACCGCCTGACCGTCGAGCGCGGCGTATGTTTCAGTTAGGCGGCGCGCCGAGCTTCGGTGAACGTCTGCGTGTGCCGGGTCTCCTCGAAGCGGTCAAACGACTGCTCCCAGACCGACCCGGGCCAGCGGTACTCGACGCGTCCCTCGCCGGGGTGGTACGCGGCGGTGTAGATCGTCCCGAAGCCCTGCGCGTACTCGGTGTTGTGCAGCGGCGCCTCCAGGAACGCGGCGACGAACTGCTCGGCCGTCAGATCAGGGTCTGAAAGCAGGGCGCCGACACAGCGCTCGCGCTCGACGGTCCGGATCGCCCGGGCGTACTCGGGCCACTCCACCTTGCCCTGGTGGTTCGTGGTCGCCGCCACGGTGTGGAACTCCGCCGCGCGCCCTGGGCCCAGATAGGCCGTCACGAAGTCACCGGCGCGGTCCAGCAGCGTGACGTTCTGGGGCGCGTGGACGGGGATCCGCGCCAGCGCCGCGCGCGCCTGTGACACCGTGTCGCAGGTCTCGAGCAGGTAGCGCAGGACGAGTGAGATGGCAAAGCCGTCGCCGACGTCGCGGCGCCCGCCGAACGTGAGCGAGGCGGCCAGGCCGGCATCGTTGATCCCGTCCAGCAGCCCCCACAGGCAGTCGCTCATCCCGAGCACCCGCCGGGAGCTCCATTTCGTCAAATAGACGATTCCCTCCAGGCGGGAAGCCGGGTAATCGTAGTTGCGCACGAGCATCGGCGCGCCGCGCGTCCAGGCGCCCTGCGAGCAGCCCACGATGAAGCCCGGCGGCCGGTAGAGCGTCAGCATGCGCGCCGCCAGCTCGTCGTCGCCGGCGAGCTCCACCACCTGCTCGTAGGTTCCGACCAGCTCGGGCATGTGGCGCTCGAGCATCCGCCGGCAGGTGGACAGGTCGGGCCGGTCGGCCTCGCCGTTGCGGAGATACCAGCTGCGGTAGGTGGGCCACATCCCGGCAAAGCGCGCCTGCCACTTCGGGCCGGGCTGGAGCTCCTGCACCGCCTCGAACTCGATCTGCTCCCCGCCGGCCGTCCATTCCCGGCCCGGTTGGGCGGGCAGCAGGCCCAGCTGGTCGCGCAGCGCCTCCCAGACCGGCTTCCAGTAGCGGTCGATGGCCGCCGCCGCCTCGGGCGGGAGGCCGAGCGACTTGACCCAATCGGGCAGGTTCTGCAGGTCGGGCTGGTCGTCAGCCATCCCTGAAGCTCATCACAAACCCGCCTGCGCCGGGTGCTGGCCGGCGGTGGGCGGGACGTCGAGGGCCGGGTTGCGGTCGAAGAAGCCGACAGGCTTGAGCCAGAACGAGACCGTGTCGACGGGCATGACCGGCCATTCCTCGGGCCTGGTTACGTGGTGGATGCCGAACACGTACCAGAGCACGACGTCGGTGTCCTCGATGCCGCGGTCGCGCGAGGTCCACACCGGCAGCCCGCGATCCTCGCGGCTCTGGACGACGAATTCGCCACAGGGCCAGCGCTCCTCCGGATCAAACGGCGTTACCCACAGCGTGTGGGCGATGACCTGGGCGCGGCGGAACACCGGTGAGTCGGAATTGAGCATTGGCGGCAGGCATGCGCCCGGAACGAGCTTGTAACCCACCGGCGTCCCCAGCCCGTTGGGCACCCGCTGGTTGACCACCTTCCACGCCCGTTGACTGGCCCAGTCGTAGTCCTGCCGGGCCTCGCGCTCGGTGCGCAGTGGCGTGCTGCGCTGCACCAGCGCCAGGCCGTGGGGGTTGTCCGGGCCGGTGGGCAGCGCCTCGGACTCGGTTACGTGGACGGTGTTGCTGACCCCATCGACGTCCAGATCCAGCCGGGCGACGAGGAAATGCTGGTGAAACGGCGCGTACGTGCGCTCGTCGACGAGCGTCCCGTAGGGCGGCTGGCGCCCCTCGGGGAAGTGGGTCGTGACCATGATCCCGGTCGCGCGCACCTCGGCCTCGATGTTGCCGTCCTGGTACAGGCGCCAGTAGACCAGGTACTCGTAGTTGCCGACAGTGACGTGGAAGGACACGACCAGCCGGCGCTGGCGGCGGGTCTCGGCGCCCACCTGGTCGTCGACGTGCTTCCACAGAACGCCGTTGTCCTCCTCGTGGATGCAGATCGCGTTGGCGATCGTGTATGGCTCTCCCTTCGTATCGTGCAACACGGCGTCGAGATAGGCGATCTCCCCCAGGCAGTCACAGCCCAGCTCCAGCGACGTGGTCATGAACCCCAGGCCCCACTCGCCGACGTCGAACGCCGTGCGCCGGTAGTGGTCGGGCGTCGGGTCGCGGTACGGGACCACCATCTCGGCGAGCGACAGCCGGTGCGCGACCGAGCGCGTGCGGCCGTCCTGCTCGTAGCCGAGCGTGTGCAGGACGAGACCCTCACGGTAGTTGAACCCGATGCGCAGCGACCACTTCTGCCACCGCAGCAGGTTGCCCTCCAGGCTGAACGAGGGGCCCTCGGGCTGCGCGATGTGCAGCGGCTTGATGTCGTTGCGCAGCCGCTGGCCGGGCACCAGACGCGGGACGTATTCGCCCATCGTGGGCGGCTCCGGCACGCTGGGGTCGTCCTCGACGGTCAGCAGCTCCATGCGGTTGAGGTCGACGACGAAGTGCAAGCCGGTGACGGGATTGGCGTACGGGCTGGAGCCCTCGTGCTTGCGGTACCACACGTCGGCCCAGCCGAGCCGGCGGTCGCTGTACTGCTCGGGCAGGAGCTGGGCCCCGTAGGCCCAGGTGTCGATCAGGACGCTGTCCATGTCCGTGATTCCGCGGCGGCCCAGCGCCTCGATCACGCGCGGTTCGCGCCGCAGCGCCTGGTCGCACTCGCTGAACTCGTCGAGGGTCATGTTCGGCTGCCCGTCGGGCTCGTGCAGCCAGTCGGCGACGTGGTCGTCGGTGAGCGAGACCAGCGCCTTGTAGACCTGCCCGTCGTCGCGGTTCCAGCACACGACGCGGGCCTCGCGGGAAAACGAAGCACCGGGCTGGTGGTCGCGAACCGCCTGCTTGGCGGGCTCGCGCAGCTCGATCGAAGCAAAGCGCCAGCCGCCGGTCACCCCCCGGTCGCGACCCAGGATCGCCGCTGCCTGGCGGATCTCGTCAGCGGTCAGAGGGTCCAGCGGGTGGCAGGTCATGCCGGCTGGATGCTCGCCGATCGCGACGCGCGACGCAACCGTCGCCACTCGGGATCTACCGGCTGGGCGCCGCCGCCGTCCAGGTCTACGACTTGCCCAGTCATTCGACCCGCTCCAACACGGCGATCCCATGACCGTCCAGCAGCCTCACCAGCGGCCTGACCGCCGTCAGCGAGTGCTGGTCGCCGACCAGGACGTCGCGCCACCGACCAGGCAGCGGGGGCAGCGACCCGGTGGGCGGGCCCGGCCGGGTGTCGATCGCCACCAGCACCTCGTCCCCGCGCAGGTAGGCGACCGCCCGCTCGCCGGCGTCCAGCGGCGCGTAGTCACCGGCGAACGCCTCCGGTCGCCTGATCCGTAATCCCAGCAGACGCGAGGTCACCCACAGCTTGCGGGTGTCGCCCCGCGGCGGCGCCCCGCCCGCCAACCGGGAGAGCATCGCCCGGTGCCACTCCCAGTCGACGGGACTGCGGTTGTCGGGGTCGACCAGCGCCCGCAGCGGCAGCTCGTCGCCCTGATAGATGTCGGGGACGCCCGGCGCGGTCAGCTTCAACGTCAGCATCCCCAGCGAGATCCGGTCGCCGGCGGGCTCGAGCTCCTCAACCAAACCGCGCAGCTGCGACAGGAACTCGCCGTGCTGATACAAGCCGGTGCAGAAGCTCATCACCGCCTGCTCCCACGCCTCGTTGGGTTCGATCCAGTTGGAGTTGCGCTTGGCCTCCCGCAGCGCCTTCTCCATGTACCGGGTGAGCCGCTCGGACTCGATCGGCCATGCCCCCACCAGCGTCTGGAACAGGAAGTAGCGTTCGACGTCGTCGGGGGCGCCGTCCACGCGCAGCGGTTCGGTGAGCGCCAGCCAGCGGCGGATGGTGTCCGCCCAACGCTCGGGAAACCAGGTCAGCGCGGCGATCCGGGCACGCACGTCGCCCGAGCGCTTGGTGTCGTGGGTCATCGTCGTCAGCATCGCCTCCGGGAACCGCCGGGCGCGCTCGGCGTTGGCGGCGTGCAGGCGCTCGACGTCGATTCCGAACCGCCCCGGGTCCCCGCCGACGTCGCACAGCGCCAGCAGCCGCGCGTAGCGATAGAACGCGGTGTCCTCCACGCCCTTGGCCACCACCGGCGGCGTGGTCTGCTGAAACCGGGTGACGAACGCCGCCTGCGCCGGTCGCTCCAGGAGGAGCATCTGCGCGATCTCCTCCGGCATCCCGGACTCGGCTACCGCCTCGCGGTCGGCGGGGGCCACGTCGCCGCGATCGGGTGAGACGTACGAGCGATAGACGGGAAAGCCGGCCGACGCGCGAACCAGGGCCGCGGTGCCGCCCGGCACCTCCTGGGCGGCGGCAAGCCGCTCCATCTCGGGGGCGAAGGTGGTCTGAGCCTGCTCGAGCTTCGCCGCCAGCGCGACCTCGGAAAACGAATCGGTGTCGCCGCTGACCTGGTGCCACAGCGCGGTGAACGCGGGCTCGGCGGCGGCGTCGACGAACACGGCGCAGGCGTCGTTGAGGAACTCATAGCCGACCGTGCCGGTGACCGGCCAGTCGCGCAGCCGCTCGGACGCCTCCAGGATCTTCTCGATCCACACCGTCGCCACTCCCCGCTCGCGCAGGCGCCCGAAGTACTGCAGCGGATCGGCGAGGCCGTCGGGATGGTCGATCCGCAGCGCGTCGACGACTCCCTCGCTGACCAGCGCCAGCACCAGCGCGTGGGTCTGCTCGAACACCTCGGGGTCCTCCTGCCGCACCCCGGCCAGATCGTCGATGTCGAAGAAGCGGCGGTGGCGGCCGGTGGCGGAATCGATGTCGAAGAAGCGCCGGCGACACTCCGGGTCGGCCCAGAAGGGGTTGGCGTCGTCGGTGGCCATGTGATTGGGGACGAGATCGAGAACGATGCCCAGGCCGGCGGCGTGGGCGTCGCCGGCCAGCTCCCGGAACGCCGCCTCACCGCCGAGATCGGCCGAGATCCGGGTCGGGTCGACGACGTCGTAGCCGTGGGTGGAGCCCGGCCGGGCCTGGAGCGACGGGGACAGGTAGAGGTGAGAGATGCCGAGGTCTCGCAGGTAGGGGATCCGGGCGCGCGCCGCTTCGAACCCGAAATCCGCCGTGAGCTGGAGGCGGTAGGTCGCTCGCAGCGGGCGACCAGGATGGGGCGGACGTGACGCGGTCAAGCCAGCCGCTTGAGGATCGTGACCGAGTGGGCGATGACCTTGACCAGCGACTGGGCGTCGTAGCTCGAACTGCCGGGCGCCGTCGCCGGGTCGGCGGTGCACAGCTCCAGCTCCCAGCGGGCTCCCATCCGGCGGCGGGGGAGCTTGAACTCCCGGTCCTCGGCATGGGCGTTGAACAGCAGCACGAAGGAGTCGTCCTCCACCTCCTCGCCGTGCGGACCCCGTGACTGGATCGACCTGCCGTTGAGGAACATTCCCAGCACCGCCTCGCCGTGCTCCCAGTCGCGGTCGGTCATCCGCCGGCCGTCGACGCGAAACCACCACACATCGGGCAGGCCCGACTTGGTGGCCTCCTGGGCGCGGAGGAAGGTCTGGCGCCGGAACGTGCAATGGTCGCGGCGCAGCGCGATCAGCCGGCGGGCGAAGTCCAGCATCTGGTGGGCGTCGCCGTCCTGTCACCCAGTCATACCAGCTGAGCTCGGAGTCCTGACACCAGGCGTTGTTGTTGCCGTCCTGGGTGCGGTTCAGCTCGTCACCGCCGAGCAGCATCGGGGTCCCCTGGGAGACGAGCAACGTAGTGAGGAAGTTGCGCTGCTGGCGCAGGCGCAGCTCGCGGATCGTCGGATCGTCGGTGTCGCCCTCGGCGCCGCAGTTCCAGGAGCGATTGTCGTCCGTGCCGTCGCGGTTGTCCTCTCCGTTGCTCTCGTTGTGCTTCTCGTTGTAGGAGACGAGATCGCGCAGGGTGAAGCCGTCGTGGGCGGTGATGAAGTTGATCGACGCGAACGGGTCGCGGCCGTCTGACTCGTACAGGTCGGCCGATCCGGCCAGGCGCTGCGCGAACTGGCCGACGCTGGCGCACGCCCGCCAGAAGTCGCGCATCGTGTCGCGGTAGACGCCGTTCCACTCCGACCACAGGATCGGGAAGTTGCCGACCTGGTAGCCGCCGGGGCCGACGTCCCACGGCTCGGCGATCAGCTTGACCACCGATAGGACGGGGTCCTGGTGGATCGTGTCGAAGAACGCCGACAGGCGGTCCACGTCGTAGAACTCGCGGGCCAGCGCCGAGGCGAGATCGAAGCGGAAGCCGTCGACGTGGCACTCGACCACGAAGTAGCGCAGCGAGTCCATGATCAGCCGCAGCACGCTGGGGTGGACCGGGTTGAGCGAGTTCCCGGTGCCGGTGAAGTCCATGTAGTGACGCGGGTCGTCGGGCAGCAGGCGGTAGTAGGCGGAGTTGTCGGCGCCCTTGAACGACAGCATCGGTCCCAGGTGGTTGCCCTCGGCGGTGTGGTTGTAGACGACATCGAGGATCACCTCGATCCCCGCCTGGTGAAGCGCCTTGACCATGCCCTTGAACTCGGTGACCTGCTGACCGCGGCGGCCGGTGGCGGCGTACTCGGAGTAGGGCGCGAAGTAGCCAATCGTGCTGTAGCCCCAGTAGTTGCGCAGCCCCCGATCGTGCAGGAACGACTCGTCGCAGATGTGGTGCACCGGCAGCAGCTCAACCGCGGTCACGCCGAGCTCTCGCAGGTACTGGATCGCCGGCTCGGAGGCCAGCCCGGCGTAGGTGCCACGCAGGTCCTCGCGCACCTCGGGGTGGGTCATCGTGAACCCCTTGACGTGCGTCTCGTAGATGATCGTGTCGGCAAACGGGGTCTGGAGCAGGCGGTCGCCCTCCCAGTCAAAGCCGTCGTCGATCACCACCGACCGGGGCATCGCCGCGGCGTCATCCTCGTCGTCGCGCTCCAGGTCGGCGTCCTCGTCGCCGGGGTTGGGAACGTAAGGGAGCACGTTGGCGTCGTGGGCCCAATCAACGGTCCCCTCGATCGCCTTCGCGTACGGGTCGATCAGCAGCTTGTCGGGGTTGAAGCGATGTCCCTCGGCCGGGTCGTAGGGCCCGAGGACGCGAAAGCCGTAGCGCTGCCCGGGGCCCACCCCGGGCAGGTAGCAGTTCCAGTTGAGCGCCCGGCGCGCCGGGATGTCGATCCGCCGCTCCTCGCCGTCGTCGTCGAACAGGCAGAGCTGCACCGACTCGGCGTGCTCGGAGAAGATCGAGAAGTTGGTCCCCTGCCCGTCCCACGTCGCCCCCAGCGGGAACGGCCGTCCGGGCCACACCTGGCTCATCGGATCAGCGCTCCCGACATCGGCGGCAGTCTGAGGGCGCCGGCGGTCAGGCTGGCCTCGCCTCCGGCCGACAGCTCTACCGTGGCTCCGGCGCAGGGCAGCCGGAGGACCTGCTGACTGAAGTTGGCGGCGAGCTCGTAGGGAGCCCGGCGCACCACCAGCCAGCGGGCGGGCTCGTCGTACTCGATCTCCTGCGGGGTGCCGGGGGGTAGCCGGCGGCGGGCGGCGATCAGCGCGCGATACAGCCGCGCCAGCCCCTGGTCGCGCCCGCGGGTGAGCTTGGAGCGGGCAAACGTGGCCGGATCCTCGGGATCGGGGACGGTGTCGGCGAACTGCGCGAAGGTGGCGAACTCCGCGCGCCGGCCCTCCCGGGTGGCCACCGCGATCGCCTCGTCGATGTGGTTGGTGAAGAACTGAAACGGCGCCAGCTCGCCGTACTCCTCGCCCATGAACAGCTGCGGCACAAACGGCGACAGCAGGGTGCAGAACGCCGCCAGCGGC
Source organism: uncultured Actinomycetota bacterium (assembly GCA_963830395.1). GTDB lineage: Bacteria > Actinomycetota > Thermoleophilia > Solirubrobacterales > Solirubrobacteraceae > Palsa-465. The sequence continues at coordinate 192,884 of CAWHMI010000015.1, read as the reverse complement.
CGCGCCGCCGCCGGCATCCGGTCCCCGTAGGCACGGTTGCCGACCTGGTCGTGGTTCTGGGAGAAGACGACGAAGCGCTCCGGCGCGACGTCCTCGGCGGGGGCGCCGAAGCGCCGCCGGCGAAACCGGGAATAGCTGCCGTCGTCGACATGGGGGCGGTGAAACGCCTTGGCCAGCTGCGCGACGCGGCCGAAGTCGGCGTAGTAGCCGTCGCGGTCGTCGGTGAGCAGGGTGCGCAGCGCATGATGGAAGTCGTCGGCCCACACGGCGTCGCAGTCATAGCCGCCTCGTTCGCGGGGGCGGACCACGATCGGGTCGTTGAGCCCGGACTCGACGATCACGTGGGCTCGCGGGTTGATCGCATGGACGCGCCGTGCCACCGCCGCGACGATGTGCTCGGCGCTGGAGTCGAAGATGGCGTGGACCGCGTCCAGGCGCAGACCGTCGATGCCGAAGTCCCTCACCCAACCCTCGGCGCTCTGACACACCCACTCCCGCACCGGATCGCAGTCGGCATCGTCGTAGTTGATCGCCTTGCCCCACGGGGTCTGGTGCATCTCGGTGAAGTAGGGCCCGAACGCCTCCATGGCCTGCGCGCCCGACGCCCCCAGGTGGTTGTAGACGACGTCGAGGAATACCGCCAGCCCCGCCTCGTGAGCCGCCGACACCAGCCGCGCCAGCCCCTCCGGGCCGCCGTACGAGGACTGCGCGGCACTGATGTACACGCCGTCATAGCCCCAGCCGCGGGCTCCCGGGAACTCGGCGACCGGCATGATCTCGATCGCGCTTACGCCGACCTGCACCAGCTCGGCCAGATGGGGGATGGCCGAGTCGAACGTCCCGTCGGCGCTGAACGTGCCGACGTGCAGCTCGTAGATCACGAGGTCGGCGACCGTGGGCGGGTCCCACGCTCCCGGCGGGTCGAGCGAGACGACCCGCGACGGTCCGCGCAGCCCCTCCGGCTGCCACCGCGAAGCGGGGTCGGGCAGCGGATAACCGTTGACGAGATAGGAGTAGTCGGGGCGGGCGGGATCCGGTGCCGGAACGACCGTCTCGAACACCCCATAGCCGGCGCTCTCCAGCTCGATCCGCTTGCCGTCAAGCCACAGCGCCACATCGGGCGCTCGTGGCGCCCACACCCGGAACTGGACGCGCCCGTCGGCCAGCGGTCGCGCCCCCAGCGGGCGTTCCCAGGGGTAGCTGTCACCCCCGGACGGGGCGCTACTCATCGGGCACGAGCCAGATGGCCGCCAGCGGGGGCAGCGTCACCTCCGCCGAGAACCTTTGGTTGTGCCACGGGATCGGCTCCGGGACGACGCCGCCGAGATTGCCGACGTCTGAGCCGCCGTAGTAACTCGAGTCGGTGTTTAGCGCCTCGCGCCAGCGGTTGGAGCGGGGCAGGCCGAGGCGGTAGCCCGAGCGAGGCACGGGAGACAGGTTGGCCACGAACACGAGCACGCGATCGCCGGCCGCGCCGGCCGAGCGCCGGGCGAAGGCGATCACGTTGTTGTCGGCATCGTTGGGCTGAAGCCACCAGAACCCGGCAGGGTCGGAGTCCAGCTCGTAGAGGGCGGGCTCGGAGCGGTACAGGCGGTTCAGGTCACGCACCAGCGACTGAATGCCGGCGTGCTCGGGAGACTCGAGCAGATGCCAGTCCAGCGAGCGCTCGTGGCTCCACTCCGCCGGCTGGGCCAGCTCACAGCCCATGAACATCAGCTTCTTGCCGGGGTGCGCCCACATGTACGCGTACAGGGCGCGGAGGTTGGCCAGCTTCTGCCACGGGTCGGTGCCGGCCATCTTGGAATACAGCGAACCCTTGCCGTGCACGACCTCGTCGTGGGACAGGGGCAGCACGAAGTTCTCCGAGAACGCGTACATGAGGCTGAAGGTCAGCTCGTGATGGTGGTAGCGGCGATAGATCGGGTCCTGCTGGAAGTAGCCGAGGGTGTCGTGCATCCAGCCCATGTTCCACTTGAAGCCGAAGCCGAGTCCGCCGAGGTAGGTCGGCCGCGACACCCCCGGCCACGCCGTCGACTCCTCGGCGGCGGAGATGATCCCGGGCTCGTGGGCGTAGACGACCTCGTTGAGCTCCTTGAGGAACGCCACCGCCTCAAGGTCCTCGCGGCCGCCGAACTGGTTGGGGATCCACTCGCCCTCGCGACGTGAGTAGTCGAGGTAGAGCATGGAGGCGACGGCGTCGACCCGGATCCCGTCGACGTGGTACTCGCGCAGCCAGAACAGGGCATTGGCGATCAGGAAGTTGCGCACCTCGTAGCGCGATAGGTTGAACACCAGCGTGCCCCAGTCCGGATGCGAGCCGCGGCGGGGGTCGGCGTGCTCGTACAGCGCGGTGCCGTCGAAGCGGGCGAGCGCGAACTCGTCGCGCGGGAAGTGGGCCGGCACCCAGTCGAGGATCACCCCGATCCCCCGGGAGTGCAGCTTGTCGACGAACGACCGCAGGTCGTCCGGCGAGCCATAGCGCGGCGTCGGCGCGTAGTAGCCGGTCACCTGGTAGCCCCACGAGCCGGTGAACGGGTGCGCCATCACCGGCAGCAGCTCGATGTGGGTGAAGCCCAGGTCGGTCGCGTACGCCGACAGCTCCTCGGCGAGCTCGGCGTAGGTCAGGGGACGATTGTCCTGGAGTGAATTGAGCCGCCACGAGCCGAGGTGGACCTCGTAGATCGACACCGGCTCAGAGATCGGCTGGCCGTCGCGACGTGCCTGGAGGAACTCGGCGTCCTGGGCGCTCCAGCGGTGGCCCGGGGTCGACACGATCGACGCCGTCTTGGGCGGCACCTCGGTCTCCTGAGCGTAGGGGTCGGCCTTGAGCATCAGCTCGCCGTCGCCGGTGAGGATCTCGTACTTGTAGCGTTCGCCGGCGCCCACGCCGGGCAGGAACAGCTCCCAGATGCCACTGGGGCCCATCGAGCGCATCGCATGCAACCGGCCGTCCCACGAGTTGAAGTCCCCGACGACCGACACCGCCCGAGCCGCCGGGGCCCAGACGGCGAACGCCGTCCCGGCGACGTCCTGATGTTCGCGGACGTGCGCTCCGAGCCGCTCGTAGAGCTCCTCGTGGCGGCCCTCGCCCATCAGGTGCAGGTCGAGCTCGCCGATCGTCGGCACAAATGCGTACGGATCGTGCAGCGTGAACCTACCGGCGGGCCCGTAATCGACATCGAGCTGGTAGTGAAGCGGCAGCTTGGCGCCGTCGAGCTCGCCCTCGAAGATCCCGCCGGGATGGATCTGCTCCAGCTTGACGCTCCTGCCCGTGGCCGGCTTGACGGTCACCGACTCCGCCGACGGGCGCAGCGCCCGGACCACGACCCCGCCGTCGACCCGGTGCGCGCCGAGGATCTCGTGGGGCTGCGGATGCTCCCGGCGCACGAGCGCATCGAGCTCGGACTTGGCGACGGTGGTCATTCGGACTCCAGCAGGCGGGCGATGCCGGCGACGGGGATCGGCAACCAGTCGGGACGGTTGTCGAGCTCGTACTGGAGCTCGTAAATCGCCTTCTCGAGCTCGAAGATCGCCAGCAGGTTGAGGATCGCCGCCTCGCCGGCGGGCAGCAGCGCCGGGTCGATGACCGAGAAGTAGTGCTCCAAGAACGTCCGCCGCGCCTGCTCTTCAAATGCCCCCGGGGTCGGGATGCCGCGCATGATCTCGGCCGCCGAGGCGGCGTAGGCGAACGACCGCAGCATCGAGGCGACGTCGCGCAGCGGCGAGCGCTTCTGCCGGCGCTCGAACAGCGGCCGCGCCGGCTCGCCCTCGAAGTCGATGATGAGCCAATCGGCCCCCCCCGCCCGGCTGGGATCCGATCCATGCAGCGTCTGTCCCAGGTGGTAGTCGCCATGGGTCCGGATCGCCCGTCCCCCGCTGCCGATGTGAGCGCGCATGGCGAACCGCTCGCGGACGTCCTGGCCGCGGCCGGCGATCCGGGCGACGCGCTCGTCGTCGGGCAGCCGCACGAAAATCCGCTCGATGTCCTCGTCGATCGTCGCCGTCAGCAGCGACAGGGACTCGGCGCTCGGCTCCTCGGGGCTGAATGCCGGATCGTTGGCGTCCGAGGCCAGCGTGTTGTGCAGCTCGGCGGTCACCGCGCCGAGGCTGCCGAGCTCTGACAGGAACACCGCCGGATCCGACGTGATCTGATTCAGCGCCAGCTCCCAGCCGCCGACGGCGTCGGCGAAGAACCGCTGGGCCACCCCCAGCGTCGCGGAGAAGGCCCGGCCGTCGTACTCGTACCAGCCCTGGAGGGGGGCGATGTTGGCAAACCCCCGGTGGGTGAGGAAGTGCAACAGCTCGAGCTCTGGGTTGATTCCGGGCTCGAGCTTGCGAAACACCTTGAGCACGGTGTCCTCGCCGAACACGATCGAGGAGTTGGACTGCTCCACCCCGATCGGACGCACCGCCGCCTCCGGGGTCAGCGGCCCGGTGTCCTGCAGCCGCCTGAAGCGAAAGCTTCCCGCCTCGCCCGTCAGGGTCGCCTCGGCGTCGATCTGGCGCAGCAGATCCCGGACGAGCGCGGGGTCGGCGACGGCGTCGATCACCGCCCAGTCGGAGGTGCGGGTCATGACCGCCGGCTGATCGGACGACACGCCCGACAGGAAGGCGAGCGGCAGCTGGTACAGGTCGTGGCTGCCGGTGGCAAAGCGCGTCTGGACGATGGTCAGCAGCAGCGCCGGCGCCAGCGTCACCCGCTCCTCGATCTCCACCGCGGTGACGTGGCGTGATTTCGATGCGTACCAGCGCTGGCCCTCGAGCCATCCGCCGACGGCCTCGAGGTCCAGACGGGTGACCAGCTCCGCTGCCTCGGTCTGGACGTGCTCGGTCACTGGATCGCGCCCTCCCCGTCGTCGACCAGTCCAAACCAGTAGAAGCCACGCGGGGCCAGCGTGAGCAGATACGACCACTCGCCGATCGGCGGGAACCGGCTGCGCCCGAACAGCTCCACGGGCGAGCGGCCGGCGTACGCGCTGAGATCGAGCTCCACCGCCTGCGCCGAGCGCGCCAGGTTGTGGACGCAGAGCACGAAGTCGTCCTCGAAGCGGCGGATCACCGCGAAGATCCGGTCGTTCGTGGTCTCGATCGGCTCGTAGGTGCCGAAGCCGAACACCGGATGCTCCTTGCGCAGCGCGATGAAGCGATGCACCCACCGCAACAGCGAGGTCGGCGTGCGCAGCTGGGCCTCCACGTTGACCGCCTGGTAGCCGAACACCGGATCCATCAGCGGCGGCGCGTACAACTGGGCGAAATCGGCGCGGCTGAAGCCGCCGTTGCGATCCCCCGTCCATTGCATGGGCGTCCGGACCCCGTCCCGGTCGCCAAGGAAGATGTTGTCCCCCATCGCGATTTCGTCACCGTAGTAGAGAACCGGCGATCCCGGCAGCGAGAAGAGGATCGCGGTCATCAGCTCGATCTCGTCGCGGCCGTTGTCCAGCAGGGGCGCCAGCCGCCGCCGGATGCCGAGGTTGAGCTTCATTCGCGGGTCCTTGGCGTACTCGGCGTACATGTAGTCGCGCTCGTCGTCGGTCACCATCTCCAGGGTGAGCTCGTCGTGATTGCGCAGGAACAGGCCCCACTGGCAGCTGTCGGGAATCGCCGGGGTGCGCTCCAGGATCTCGTAGATCGGGGCCGCCTCCTCGCGCCGGACGGCCATGAACATGCGCGGCATCACCGGAAAGTGAAAGCACATCTGGCACTCGTCGCCGTCTCCGAAGTACTCGACGACGTCGCCCGGCCACTGGTTGGCCTCGGCGAGGAGAACGCGATCCGGATAGGTCTGCTCGATCTCCCGGCGGACCTTCTTGAGGTAGGCGTGGCTCTCTGACAGGTTCTCGCAGCTGGTGCCCTCCCGCTCGTACAGGTAGGGCACGGCATCCAGGCGGAAGCCGTCCAGCCCGAGGTCCAGCCAGAAGCGCAGCACCCCGATCATCGCGTCCTGGACCTCCGGGTTGTCGTAGTTGAGGTCCGGCTGGTGGGAGAAGAAGCGGTGCCAGTAGTAGGCGCCGGCGACTGGGTCGTAGGTCCAGTTGGAGACCTCGGTGTCGGTGAAGATGATCCGCGCCTCCGGGTAGCGGTCATCGGTGTCCGACCACACGTACCAGTCGCGCTTGGGGTTCTCGGGTCCTGAGCGCGACTCCTGGAACCAGGGGTGGTCGGCGGAGGTGTGGTTCATCACCAGATCGGCGATCACCCGAATCCGCCGAGCATGCGCCGCCTCGATCAGCTCCTGGACGTCGTCGACGGTTCCGTAATCGGGGTGCACCCGGGTGAAGTCCGAGATGTCATAGCCACCGTCGCGCAACGGTGACTGGTAGAAGGGCAGCAGCCAGATGCAATCGATGCCCAGCCACTGCAGGTACTCGAGCTTCTCGGTCAGCCCCCGGAAGTCGCCCGAGCCGTCGCCGTTGGCGTCGAAGAAGCCGCGGATGTGGATTTCGTAGAACACGGCGCGCTTGAACCACAGCGGCTCGGCCTCAAACCACTGCCGGGCCTGGACCTGGGCGGCGTCGGCGGTCGCTGGGCCCGCCCCCGGTCGTGGGTCGTGGGGACGCGATTCGCGGGCCAGGAGATGGGTCAGGGTGGGTGGACCGACGCTCATCGCAGCACCTGGAAGACGTGGGCCTGCCCGGGGTGCAGTGCGAGGAAGTTGTGGCCGATCCGCCACTGGTAGTGCTCGTCGGTCAGCAGATCGCGGACGGTGAAGATGGGGGGGAGACCGAGGCTGGCCGGAATCACCGCGACACCCTGCTGGGTCACGTGGGGATCGATGTTGACCGCGCAGATGACCGTGTCGGCGTGGGCCTGCTTGGCGTAGGCGATCAGCGCGTCGTTGGCGGTGTCCAGGAGGGTGATGTCGGAGAGCGCCTGCAGCGCCGGGCGCTCGCGGCGGATCTGGTTCAGGCGGCCGATCATCGGCAGCAAGGGGCCGTCCAGCGAGCGCTGCTTGATCTCGTACTTCTCGGAGTGGAGGTACTCCTCGGAGCCCTCGCGCACCGGCACGTTCTCGAAGCTCTCATAGCCCGAGTAGAGCCCGTAGCTGGGGCTGAGCGTTGCCGCCAGCACGAGCCGGGCGTGGAACGCCGGCACCCCGCCGTGCTGGAGGTAGGCGTGCAATATGTCGGGCGTGTTGGCGAAGAAGTTGGGGCGGAAGTACTCCTGCTCGCCGGAGTAGGCGAGCTCGGAGACGTACTCGCTCAGCTCCCAGCGGGAGTTCTTCCAGGTGAAGTAGGTGTAGGACTGGCTGAAGCCGAGCTTGGCGAGGTGGCGCATCACCGATCGCCGGGTGAACGCCTCGGCTAGGAACAGCACGGCCTCGTCCTGGGCGTGGACCTCGTCGATCAGCCACGTCCAGAAGGCAAACGGCTTGGTATGGGGATTGTCGACCCGGAACACCTTGACCCCACAGTCCACCCAGTGCAGCATCACGTCGCGCAGCGCCTCCCACAGCGCGGGCCAATCGGGTGAGTCCCAGTTGACGTTGTAGATGTCCTGGTAGCGCTTGGGCGGGTTCTCGGCGTACTTCAGCGTCCCGTCGGGACGGCGGTGAAACCACTCCGGGTGCTCGGTCAGCCACGGGTGGTCGGCCGAGCATTGGATCGCGAAGTCCAGCGCGATGTCCATGTTCAGCCGGGCCGCCGCGGCGGTCAGGCTCCTCAGGTCATCGGTGGTGCCGAGGTCGGGGTGGACGGCGTCGTGTCCGCCGCCGGCGTCGCCGATCGCCCACGGAGACCCCGGATCGCCCGGCAGCGCGGTCAGCGCGTTGTCGCGACCCTTGCGGTTGGTGAGGCCGATCGGGTGGATCGGGGGCAGGTAGACGACGTCGAACCCGAGCTCGGCGAGGCGGGGAAGCTGGTCCTGGACGCCCTCGAGCCCGCCCCAGGAGCGCGGGAACATCTCATACCAGGAGCCGAACCGGGCCCGCAGCCGGTCGACCGCCAGGGTGAGCGGTCGCTCCAGGGTGGCCAGGTCGCGGCGCTCCTGGGCGTGCTGCACGGCAAGCGCCAGCTCCTCGCCGAGCGCGACGTCGTGCTTGGCCGACTCGGGGACCGTCGGGTCGGCGAGCTGCTCGCAGGCGTGCTCGATGAGCTTGAGGGCGGGGGGAGAGGGAGCGCGCGCCGCGGCGGCCTGGAGGTGGCGCAGGCCCTCGGACAGCTCACCGGTGAGATCGTGCTGGCTCGCTGAGACCTTGCGCTCCAGCTCGTCGCGCCAGGTGCCGAACCCGTCGGTCCACGCCTCGATCGTGTACTCCCAGCGCCCCGGTCGGTCCACCGCGAACTGCGCCACCCAGCGCACTCCGCCCAGGTGGGCGTCGAGGCGGCGCAAACCGACCTCCTGCCACTCCGCGTCGCCGGGGCCGCGGTAGCGCACCGCGGCCCGGATCAGCTCATGCCCGTCGCGAAACACGTCCACCGACACGTCGACGCGGTCGCCGACGCAGCGCTTGGCCGGGTAGCGGCCACCGTCGACCGCCGGTGACGGATACTGGATGACGATTCGGCCCGGGGGGCGGGTCGTTTCCCCGTCGGCGGCGGCGGTCGGCGCCGAAGCGGGCTGCGGCTGGGTGGTCGTGGTCCGGATGCTCACTTCCGGGAAGGTATCCAGCTCGCCGCATCGGGTAAACACCAGCGCGTGAACGACCGGCCTCGGACCAGCGGGGTGCAGCTGCACATCACCTCGCTGCCGCAGGGCCGGCTCGGTGCCGACGCCTATCGGTTCGTGGACTGGCTGGCCGCGGCGGGACAATCCTGGTGGCAGGTGCTGCCGCTGGGGCCGCCGGACCGGTACCGGTCGCCGTACAAGTCAAGCTCGGCGTTCGCCGCCTGGCGGGGCCTGCTGGCGGCGCCGCGGGTGCCGGTGTCGGCCGCGGAGATCGCGGAGTTTCGGCAGCGCCAGCGCTTCTGGATCGGCGACTGGGAGCGGTTTGCGGGGCGCGAGGCGGTAGCCGACCAGGTGCGATTTGACCGCGAGTGGGGGGCGCTGCGCGCCTACGGAGCCCAGAACGGCGTGCGGATCATGGGTGACGTGGCGATCTACGTCGCCGCCGGCAGCTGTGACCACCGCAATGCCCCCGAGCTGTTCCAGTCCGACGTGGTGGCGGGGGCGCCCCCGGACGCCTACTCCACGACCGGTCAGCTGTGGGGCAACCCGCTGTACGACTGGCCGGCGCTGCAACGCCGGGGGTATCGCTGGTGGGTGGAGCGGGTGCGGCGGACGCTGGAGCTGTTCGACCTGGCGCGGATGGATCACTTCCGCGGCTTCGTCGCCTACTGGGCGGTGCCCGCGGGGGCACGGACCGCGGTGGGCGGGACTTGGCGCCAGGGTCCCGGGATGGCGTTGTTCCGGGCGCTGGAGCGGGGGCTCCGAAGCGGCCCGCTGCCGCTGGTGGCCGAGGACCTGGGGGTGATCACCCCGGCGGTGGAGCGCCTGCGCGACCGGATCGGCCTGCCCGGGATGCTGGTGATCCAGTTCGGCATGGATCCGGAGGAGCCCGACAGCCCGCATCGTCCCGAGAACCACGTTGCCGACCGGATCGTCTACGCGAGCACCCACGACCAGGACACCACCCGGGGGTGGCTGGAGTCCATGGACCCCGCGCAGCGCTCGTTCGTGGATGGTGAGCTGGGGCGGCGGGGGTTCCTGGATCGGCGGCGGCCGTGGTGGGGGATGATCCGGCTGACCTTCGCCTCCCCGGCGCGGACGGCGATGCTCCAGGCCCAGGACGTGCTCGGGCTGGGCAGCGAGGCGCGCATGAACGTCCCGGGCAGCTCCGGGCGCAGCTGGCGCTGGCGACTGGAGCGCGGCGCGCTGACCCCGGCGCTGGCGCGCCGCCTGCGTCAGGTGACCGAGGAGTCGGGGCGACTGGCCGGGTAGGGACGGGTTCCCGGACCCCGCCAGGTCAGGCTGGGCAACCGGTCAGGTGGACGCGATCGGGCGTGGATTGGGCTCTGGGCAGCGCATCCCGCGGCGGTGGTCCGCGGGCGTCGCGGTCCGCGGCCGCGACTACCGTCCCGACGGTCGGGAAAGGTGACAAATCGAGACCGGCGCGGCGGATTTGTCACCAGCCTGCCGCTCAGCGTGGCTCTCGCGACAAATCCACCGGCGCGCTTCGGGTTTGGCGCAAAATCCACCCTCCCCAGGGCTGAGTTTGGCGCAAAATCCACCCCACCGCGGGAGCGGAGAAAGAACGCCGTGCGCACGGGCGGCTCACCCGCCGGCGCTCCCGGGAGCCGACACAGATCGGGAGAGCGCAACTTCGCCCGTGCTCCTGGGTTCAGGCGGGTAGCTCAGGTGGCCGGCAGCTGAGGTGAAAACCTAGTGAATCCGGGAGGACGCGATGCGTCGTTGGCTCGTGCTGTCGATGTCGGTTGGGCTGCTGGTGATAGCGGGAGCGTCGATCGCGCTGGCCGCCTCCTCCTCGGGCTCGCGCGCGGTCGCCTGCTCCCCGGCGGTCGGGTGCTGCGGGCCGGCAACGACATCCTCGACACGGTGCTGCCGCGTCCTGACCGGCTGCGCGGGCGGAGTGTCGATCTTCTCGTTCCCGAATCCCTCGACGGCGGGCGCTCGGGTGAGGTTGTTCGGGGTGGTGCGCGGCGCATCGGCCGGGACCGAGGTCGTCCTCTGGCATCGGCTGCCCGGGCAACGCCGGTTCAGTCGAGTCCTGCGCACCACCACCGGCCGCTTCGGGATCTACTCGATCCTCCGTCCGGACGGGGTGGTGCGGACCAACCGCCAGTGGTATGTCACCTCGCGCCACCGGCGTAGCCGGACGATCCATCAGCGCGTTCGCGCGATCGTGACACTGGTCGTCTCCGACACCAGCCCGGCGCGCGGGCACCGCGTGACCTTCACCGGTCACGTCACGCCCAACCATGCCGGCGACCGTATCCTGCTCCAGCGGGCGGGTGCCGGGCGCTGGCGGGTGATCGCGAGCACCCGCATTCGCCGCGGCTCGAACTACACGTTCGTCCACCGGTTTGACCGGGATGGCAACGTTACCCTGCGGGCGGTCCTGCCGGGCGACCGGCGCAACATTCGCTCCTACTCGCCCGCGGTCACGATCGACGTCGGCGGTCTGACCGGGATCCACAAGATCAACCACGTCGTGGTGATCATGCAGGAGAACCGGTCGTACGATCAGTACTTCGGCACTTATCCCGGCGCCGACGGGATTCCCGGTCTCGCCGGCAACCCGGGCAGCGTGCCGTGTGTCCCGGATCCGAAGAACGGCGGGTGCATCACCCCGTACCACGACACCCAGGACAAGAACTTCGGCGGTCCTCACGGGGCCACCAACGCCACCGCCGACATCGACGGCGGCAAGATGGACGGCTTTGTCGGCCAGGCCGAGGCCGGCAAGAACTGCTCGACGATCAACCCGAACTGCAGCCCCTGCACCAACAACGGGCAGAGCCAGTGCATCGACGTGATGGGCTACCACGACGGCAGCGACATCCCCAACTACTGGCGCTACGCCCACGACTTCGTCCTCCAGGACCACATGTTCGAGCCCAATGCCTCCTGGAGTCAGCCGGAGCACCTGTACCAGGTCTCCGAGTGGTCGGCGTTCTGCACCGACCCGTACAACCCGTACTCGTGCACGAACGCGCTGCAGACGCCAAACCCGGTGAGCAAGCTCAATCCCCTGGACACGACGCCGCTGTATGCGTGGACCGACATGACCTACCTGCTGCACAAGAACAACGTCAGCTGGGGCTACTACGTGTTCAAGGGGACCGAACCCGACTGCGATGACCCGACCGCCGAGGTGTGCGCGGCGCCGACCCAGGGCGCCAAGACGCCGAGCATCTGGAACCCCCTGCCGCACTTCACCGACGTCCACCAGGACGACCAGCTGGGCAACATCCAGTCGATCTCCAACTTCTACACGGCAGCGCAGCAGGGGACGCTGCCGGCGGTGTCGTGGATCGACCCCAACGGCACCGTGTCCGAGCATCCGCCCGCGCTCGTCAGCACCGGCGAGAGCTACGTCACCGGCCTGATCAACGCGATCATGAAGAGCCCGGACTGGGACAGCACCGCGATCTTCCTCTCCTGGGACGACTGGGGAGGCTTCTATGACCACGTGGTGCCGCCCGTCGTCGACGCCAACGGGTACGGCCTGCGGGTGCCGGGGATCGTGATCAGCCCGTACGCCAAGCAGGGGTTCATCGACCACCAGATCCTCAGCCACGACGCCTACAACAAGTTCATCGAGGACGACTTCCTCGGAGGCCAGCGGCTGAACCCGGCTACCGACGGCCGGCCGGATCCGCGTCCAGATGTGCGCGAGTCCGAGCCGATCCTTGGCGACCTGACGGCGGACTTCGACTTCAATCAGCCGCCTCGTCCGCCGGAGATCCTGCCGATCTGCCCGACGACCGACCTGAGTCCGGCGCCCAGCTGCTCCCAGTAGATCGTGGCGCTGGCCGCCAACGTAGCGAGAACCCACCGGGCGCCCGCGATGGCCGCACTGCGGGCGCGCGGTCTGGTCAAGCGGTTTCAGACGACGTGCGCGGTGGACGGCGTGGATCTGGTCGTCGCGCCGGGCGAGGTGCGCGGCCTGATCGGGCCCAACGGAGCCGGCAAGACCACGCTGCTGCGGCTGCTGCTCGGCCTGGTGGCGCCGGATGCGGGCACGATGGAGCTGTTCGGGCGCGGACCCGACGCCTCTGGATCACCCGTGCTCGACGAGGTGGCGGGCTTCGTCGAGGATCCGAGCTTCTATCCCTACCTCTCGGGGCGGGCCAACCTCGAGCTGCTGGCCGAGCTGGACGGGGATGCCGCGCGCTGCCGGGTGCAGGAGAGCCTGGCGCGGGTGGGCCTGGCCGGGCGCGGCGGTGACCGGGTGAGCGGCTACTCGTCGGGCATGCGCCAGCGCCTGGGGATCGCCGCGGCGCTGCTGCGGGCGCCCCGGCTGCTGCTCCTCGACGAGCCCACCAGCGGCCTGGACCCCGCTGGGGCCCGGGACGTGGCGTCGCTCATCCGGTCCCTGGCCGCCGACGGGGCGGCGGTGCTGCTGAGCAGCCACCTGCTGAGCGATTTCGAGGAGGTCTGCGACAGCTTCACGGTCCTGCGGTCCGGCCGCGTGGTCTGGGACGGGACCGCGGCGCAGCTGCGGGCGCAGGCGCCGGTGTCCGCCTATCGGCTGGCGACCAACCACGACGATCGCGCGCTGGCGCTCGCCGCCCAGCAGCCGGGCCTGCGTGCCGAGCCCGTCGCCGGAGGCGGACTGACGGTTTCGGCCGAGGTGCCGGCGCTCGATCGATACGTGATCGCCCTCGTGCGCGCCGACATCGCGATCCGCCGTCTGGAGCTGCGCTCGAGCCCGCTGCAGTCGATGTTCTTCGCCCTGACCCACGAGACGGGGGCGCGGCATGTGGAGCGTATGCCGGACTGAGCGGCGCAAGCTCGCCGCCCAGCTCCCGCTGCGGGTGCTGGCGCTCGTGTGCGGCCTGGGCCCGCTCGCGTTCGCGGCCGTCTTGAAGCTGCAGAGCGGAGTCCCGGCCGACACGTTGTTCGGCGTCTGGGTCCATTCCAGCGGCTGGGCGGTCTCGCTGGTGGTGCTCAGCTTCGCCGGCCAATGGGGGTTCCCGCTGGTGGCCGGGGTCCTGGCGGGTGACCTGTTCTCCAGCGAGGACCGCTACGGGACGTGGAAGACGATCCTCACCCGGTCGCGCCGCCGCCGGGAGCTGTTCGCCGGGAAGGTGCTCGCCGCGTCGATGCTCACGGTGGGGCTGGTTGCCCTGACCGCCGCCTCCAGCCTCGTCGCCGCCCTCGTCCTGACCGGCGATCAGTCGCTCGTCGGCCTCAGCGGCCGGCTGCTGTCTCCGGGCACCGCCCTCGCCCTCGTGGTCGCCGGCTGGCTGGTCAGCGTGCTGCCGGTGCTCGGCTTCACCAGCTTGGCGGTGCTGTTCTCGGTCGCCTCGCGAAGCGGGATCGTCGGCGTGCTCGGCCCCATCCTGGTCGCGTTGGTCATGCAGCTGCTGGCCCTGGTGGGGACGGGAACCTGGGTGCACGCCGTGCTTCTCGGCTCGGCCTTCGACGCGTGGCACGGCCTGTTCACCGCGCACCGGTTCTACGGGCCGCTGGTGATCGGCAGCATCGTCAGCCTCGCCTGGATCCTCGCCTGTCTCGGCGCGGCGTGGCGGCTGCTGCGCCGGCGCGACTACGCGGGCCCGCCCGTCGTCCGCCGGCCCGGCTGGGTGGTGCCGGTACGCGCCGCCCTCGGCGCGATCGCGCTGATCTTGGCGCTGGGCGTGGCCGGGAACTGGGGTCCGGCCGCGATCACCGAGCATCGCCTCCAGGCCTCGCTGACTCCCACGTTCACCAACCTGACCCTGCTCCAGCAGCGACTCCTCGGCCGCAGCGTGCCCGCCGGAGCGAAGCTGAACATCGTCACGCGGTGTCGCCGGCGCGCCGGGCAAAGCCAGGGACCCGGCGATGACTGGACCTGCACCCTCGACGTGTTCATCCCCCAGGCCGGACCGGACCCGTTCCAGCAGGCCCCCGTCACCTACGACATGAGCGTTAAGTCCAACGGCTGCTACAAGGCCGAGGCGCCCCCGTCATTCGTCGGCCAGCAGCTGATGCGCGATGCCCACGGCCAGAGCGTCGTCAATCCGCTGTTCACGATCTACGGCTGCTTCGACACGGCGTAGACGGCCCGCCGGCCCAGGCGCAGTGCCGCCGCCTGCGCCCGCAGCTTGCCGCTGCGATAGGCAAACGTCCAGTCGCCGCGCAGCCGCTGCCACCGGGTGGGCGAGAAGCTGATCAGCCGGGAGGGAGCGACCCGCGCCGGCAGCCCGTCCTGCGCCAGCACCGCCAGCGCCCGCTCGGCGATCGCGATCTGGCCGAGCGCGGTGGGGTGCACCCGGTCGGCCATCACCTGGTTGCGGGCGCCGAAGTCGCTCAGGTCCACCACCAGGGCGCCGCAGGCCGCGGCCACCCGCCGAACCACCTGGTGCAGCGCACCGACGCGCGCGATCCCCGCCGGCGGCACCCCCAGGACGAGCGGCGCGGTCACCGTGAGCACCCGGTCGCAGCGGCGGCCCAGGAAGCCCAGCGCCGGCGCAAAGCCGGCGGCGAACGCCGCGGGGTCCCAGTCGGGCGCGCGCACGTCGTTGACGCCGATGTACAGGCAGCCGAGATCGAAGCGAGCCTCGGGATCGGCCGCCAGCGCCTGAAACGCCGGGATCTGGCGGCCCACCACGTCGGCCACGCGCGCTCCGTCGACGGCGTAGCTCGTGTACGGCAGGCCCAGCCCCCGCGCCGTCCACAGTGCCCAGGACTGCAGGGCCACCCCCCACTGCAGCTCACCGCCGCCGTGGGTGATCGAATCGCCGAACGCGAGCACCCCCAGCCGGCGTTTCCGTCCCTGATCGGAGGCGGTCATCGAAGCGCGACAGTAGCCGAGTCGGGGCGCCCCATCCGCTCCCGGAGACCCGATGGTCGATAATCCGCGAGCCTGTGGGACAAGGAATCGTCATGCGCCACGACGGCCAGGGAGATATCCGGTGTGCAGCCGCGGATCTGGCCGAGCGGATCCCTCCCGCGCTGGCTCCCCTGGCGCGGCTGGCCTTCAACTATCGCTGGTCGTGGCTGCCGGGAGGCCCGGAGCTGTTTGCCGCGGTCGATGCCGAGCGCTTCATCCTCTGCGGGTACAACCCGGTGCGGCTCCTGCAGGAGGCGCCGGCCCGGCGGCTGCGCCGCGCCGCGCAGGACGATCGCCTGCTCGAGCGGGCGCGGGCGCTGGAGGCGGCGGTGGCCGCCGATCTGGAGCGACCGTCGATCGGCGCCCCGCTGAGCGACGACCGCCCCGTGGCGTTCCTGTGCGCCGAGTACGGAGTACACGTGTCGCTGCCGGTCTACTCGGGCGGGTTGGGAGCGCTCGCCGGCGACCTGGTCAAGGAGGCCTCGGATCGTGCGGTGCCCCTGGTCGCGGTCGGGCTGATGTACCGCAAGGGCTATTTCCGCCAGCGGATCGACGCCTCCGGGTGGCAGCACGAGTATTGGGTCGAGACCGACCCGGACCGGCTGCCCGCGGCACTCGTCACCGGCCCCGATTCCCAGCCGCTGACGATCACCGTGCCGATCGCCGACTCAGACGTGACCGCGCGGATCTGGCGGGTGCAGGTCGGGCGCGTGCCGCTGTTTTTGCTGGACTCCAGCACCCCGGAGAACGGCCCGCTCGAGAGCTGGATCACCGGCCGGCTGTACGACGGCGACCCGCAGACGCGCCTGGCCCAGTACGCGCTGCTCGGGGTCGGCGGGATCCGGGCCCTGCGGGCCATGGGCCACGAGCCATCGGTGATCCACCTCAACGAGGGCCACGCCGCGCTCGCCCCGCTGGAGCTCGCCCGCGACGGCGGGGTCAACGGCGAGGACGGCTCGCTGTCGGACCGGCTGGAGCGCGCCCGCGCCCGGACCGTGTTCACCACCCACACACCGGTGCCGGCGGGCAACGACTCGTATCCGGCCCACGAGATCGAGGCGGCCGTCGGCCGGCTCGCGGTGGCGCTGGGGGGGTCTCTGGACGAGCTGCTGGCGCTCGGTCGCGATAACGGCGCTGACGGTTCGGCGCCGTTCGGGGTGACCCAGGCCGCCCTGCGCACGAGCCGGGCCGCGAACGCCGTGAGCCGTCGCCACGGCGAGGTCGCCCGAGAGATGTGGAGCTCGCTGTGGCCCGGGCGAGAAGTCGCCGACGTGCCGATCGGTCACGTCACCAACGGCGTGCACGTGCCGACCTGGATGGGCAGGGCGATGCGGGAGCTGCTGGACCGCCACCTCCCGCAAGGGTGGTGCGACAACGTTGCCGACCCCGAGGTGTGGAAGCCGGTGGACCGGATCCCCGCGGCCGAGCTGTGGCAGACCCGCTGCCGGCAGCGGGCCGAGCTGATCGCGTTCGTCAGCCGGCGCAGCGTCGCCGAGCGGCTGCTGCGCGGCGATCTGCGCGGCTACGTCGATGCCGCTGCCCGGGCGTTCGATCCCGACATCCTGACGCTCGGCTTCGCCCGCCGGGTGGCGACCTATAAGCGGCTCGAGATGCTGACCCGAGACCCGGAGTGGACGCTGCGGCTGCTCGGCGGCGAGCGTCCGGTGCAGGTGGTGCTGGCCGGCAAGGCGCATCCTCGTGACGAGGAGGCCAAGCGCGGGCTGCAGAGCGTTTTCGGGCTCAAGGCGGCCAAGATCGTCGGCGAGCGCGTCGTGTTTCTGGACGACTACGACCTCTCCTCGGCGGCCTGGTTGGTGCGGGGCTGCGACGTGTGGCTGAATCTCCCCCGGCCGCCGCTGGAGGCGAGCGGGACCAGCGGCATGAAGTCCGCGGTCAACGGCGGAATCCAGCTCAGCGTGATGGACGGGTGGTGGGCCGAGGCCTATGACGGGAGCAACGGGTGGGCCATCTCGGGAGACGTGGATCCCGATCACTACGCCCAGGATGAGCGGGACGCGGCGGCATTTCATCGCCTGCTCGACGAGCAGGTGCTCCCGGCGTTCTACGACCGCGACGAGACCGGGCTGCCGCCCCGGTGGGTGGCGCTGATGCGCGAGTCGCTGCGCACGCTGGGACCGATGTTCTCGGCGAGCCGGATGCTCACCCAGTACCTGCACGGCCCCTACCGGGCCTAGTCGTCGCGCGCTGCTGCAGCGATCGGCGGTGGAGCTGGCCGGGATGGTCCGCTCCGGCGAGCTCGGCGCGGGCGAGCTCGTGCAGGCTTCGCTTACGGCGATCGAGACGCTGGACCCCGCCGTCAACGCGTTCACCTATGTCGACGCCGACGGGGCGCTGGACACGGCGTCGCGCATCGCGTCGGGCGACCCGCGGCCGTTCGCCGGCGTGCCGATCGCGATCAAGGACAACCGGGCCGTGGCCGGCCTCCCGCTGACCATGGGCAGCGACCTGTTCGCAGACCACATCGCCGATCACGACACGTTCGCGGTCCGCCGGCTGCGTGACGCCGGGTTCGTGATCGTCGGCAAGACGGCGATGCCGGAGATGGGCATCCTGCCGACCACCGAGTCGCGCCGGTTCGGCCCGACCCGTAACCCGTGGGCGCCGGACCTGACCCCTGGCGGCTCCAGCGGGGGGTCGGCGGCCGCGGTCGCCGCCGGCATGGTGCCGATTGCCCACGGCAACGACGGCGGCGGCTCGATCCGGATCCCGGCCTCGTGCTGTGGGCTGGTCGGGCTCAAACCGGCCCGGGGGCGGGTGTCGCTCGGTCCCGACGCCGGGCAGAGCTTCCTGGTGTGCGACGGAGTGCTCACCCGCGGGGTGCTGGACACGGCGGCGGTGCTGGACGTGCTCGCCGGCTACGAGCCCGGGGATGCGACCTGGGCGGCCAGGCCGCAAGCCGGTCGCGCCTACGCCGAGCTGGCCTCCGAGTCGCCCCGGGGGTTGCGCGTGGCGCTCGCGCTCAACCCGCCGCTGGAGGGGGCCGAGCTTGATCCGGTCAACGCGGCGGCCACGCGTGACGCGGGCCGTCTGCTGGAGTCGCTCGGTCACGCGGTGGAGGAGATCACCGCCCCGTGGTCCGGGCTGGAGCTGCTGTCCTCGTTTACCCGGGCGTTCGGGCCGCTGGTCTCGCTGACGACGCTGCAGGGCGCCCGCCTGGCCGGCCGGGAGCCGACCGAGGACGATCTCGAGCCGCTGACCTGGCTGCTGTGGCAGCGTTCACGCCAGCTGAACACGCTGGCCAATCTGGAGGCGCAGGCAAATCTGGAATCGGTGGCCCGCGCCCTCATCCGCCAGTTGGCTGGGTATGACGTGATCCTCACGCCCACGCTGGCGCAGCGGCCCGTGCGCACCGGTGAGATCCACGGGCGCGGACCGGATCCCTGGGGCAACTACCAGCGGTCCGGTTACTTCACCCCCTACACCGCGATCGTCAACATCACCGGCCTCCCGGCGATCTCGGTGCCGCTGGACCACGGCGACGACGGTCTCCCGACCGGCGTCCAGCTGATTGGGCCGCCGGCGCGCGAGGAGCTGGTGCTGGCGCTCGCCCATCAGCTGGAGCAGGCGCGGCCGTGGACGCAGCGCACACCGGACCTGAGCTGGGCTCAGCGGACGTCCGACGCGACGTAGCCAGGCGCTCAGTGAGCCACCTAGAATGCGCACTTCGCCGGAGGGTGAAGCCGGCGGTGCGAACGCAAACCTAAACGAGGAACTCAGACACCCATGGCCTACGTAATCGCCGAGCCCTGCATCGGGACCAAGGACAACTCGTGCGTCGAGGTCTGCCCGGTCGACTGCATCCATCCCACGCCCGACGAGCCCGACTACGACCGGGTCGAGATGCTCTACATCGACCCCGAGGAGTGCATCGACTGCGACGCCTGCGTCGAGGCGTGCCCCGTGGACGCGTGTTTCGCAGAGGATCAGCTGCCCGACGAGTGGCAGAAGTACATCCAGCTCAACGCCGACTACTACAAGAGCTGACAGATCCGCGCGCATGCGCGCGGATCCGGCGGCCGCATGCGGCCGCCGTGGGGTCGGCGCATGCGCCGACCCCCAACAGCTGATCAGGCCATGGGCAATGACATCCCGGCCGGCTTGGGCGCCGCCGCCGCGGCGGGGGCCTGCATGACCGGGAGCTCCACCGGAGACTGCGCGATCAGCCCGCGCGCGGCGTGGCGCAGCGCCTGGGCGGCCGGATCGTCAGGGTTGGACAGCACCAGCGGCAGTCCGGAGTCCGACTGCTCGCGCAGCGCCATCGTCAGCGGCACCTTGGCCAGCATCGGCACGTCGAGCTCCTCCGCCAGCAGCTGCCCGCCGCCCTCGCCGAAGATCTGGAAGCGCTCGCCAGCCGGCGTCACGAACCCGGACATGTTCTCGATCACGCCGGTGATCTCCAACTTGAGCTTGGTTGCCATCTCCGCCGAGCGGCGGGCGACCTTCTGGGCGACCGGCTGCGGCGTGGTCACGATCACAAACTTGGCCTGCGGCAGCAGCTGGGCGAGCGTCATCGACACGTCCCCGGTGCCGGGCGGAAGGTCGATCAGCAGGTAGTCCAGCGGCCCCCAGGCGACGTCCTCGAGGAACTGCTGGAGCGCCTTGTGGAGCATCGGGCCGCGCCACACGACGGCCGCATCCTGCTCGACGAAGAAGCCGATCGACATCACGCAGATGCCGTCGTGGGCCTCGATCGGGACCAGCTTGCGATCGCCGTCGACCCGCGGGCGCTCGGCACCGACGCCGAGCATCCGGGGCTGCGAGTACCCCCACACGTCGGCATCGAGAATGCCCACGCGCTTGCCGTCACCCGCCAGGGCCGCCGCCAGATTGGCGGTCACGCTCGACTTGCCGACGCCGCCCTTGCCCGAGCCGATGCAGATCACGTTCGAAACCTGGGCCAGCGCGCCCTCCGGCAGGCCGGCGCGACCCAGCTTGCGGCCCAGCGCCGCCTTCTCGTTGTCGGAGAGGACGTCGAAGCTCAGATTGACCCCGGTGACGCCATCGAGGCCGCGGATCGCGGTGTTGACCCCGGTCTCGAAGTGACTGCGGATCGGGCACCCCGGAGTGGTCAGCGACACCATCACGTCCACCACCCCGTTGGCGTGGATGTCAAGCGATCGCACCATCTCCAGCTCGACGATGTCGCGCCGCAGCTCGGGATCGATCACGCTGCGCAGGGCTTCGGTGACTTGCTCTCTGGTCGGCATGAGATTCATTCAAGCAGACCCGATCGGCAGCTCGGCTTAGCTCGAGTCGATGGGAACAACCGCCGGGGGGGCGGGCGGCGCGGTGGGCGCGAACGGCGGCTGTCGAGGGTGGGGCGGCCGGTGGTGTCGGCAAACGTCCGGCAGCGTGGCGCCCGACGGGGGCGTCGGACGTTTGCGTCCCCAGCGCCGGCAAACGTCCGTCGGCGTTTCGTCCGGCGGGGGCGTCGGACGTTTGCGGCCCCAGCGTCGGCAAACGTCCGGCGGGGCGCCGGCCGGGCTCGGTGCCGGACGTTTGCGTCCTGGGGTTTGCGACGGCCGGGCCAGGCGTCACCCGATCGCCGTCAGGCCACCGCGGGCGCCAGCCGGTCGCCGATCAGCGCCACCGCGTCCAGGTCGTCATGCAGCAGGTGCTGGCAGAAGACGCGGCTGACGCCGGCGTCGGCGAGCTGCTTGAGCTGCTCGGTTACGCTGTCGACAGTGCCGACGATCCAGCCGTGTGGCGGCTCGTCGCGCAGCGCGGCGGCGTCGGCGTCGATCCGCTGCGCCAGTCGCGCGGTGCGGTCGCGTAGCTCGGTCTCGTCGGCGCCCACCACGACACCGGTCATCACCGAGAATGGCAGCGGTTCGCGGCCAGCCCGGTTACAGGCGCGGAGGATGACCTCGCGCCGCTGGCGCACCTCATCCACGTTCGCGAACGCGGTGTTGTACTCGCCGGCGTAGCGGGCGGCCAGGGCGGCGCTGCGGGGGCCGGCGGCGCCGCCGATGATCAGCGGGACCCCGGCCCCGCCCACCCGCTGCACCGGCCGGGGCTGGGCGTCGAGATCGCGCAGCGTGTAGTGCGCGCCGGCGAACGAGAACGGCGCCTGCGTCCACGTGCCCAGCACCACCCGCAGCTGCTCCTCCAGCACGTCCATCCGCACGGCGGTCGACTGAAACGGGAATCCGTAGGCGGCGTGCTCGCGCTCGTGCCAACCCGCCCCGAGGCCGAGCTCGACCCGTCCGTCGGAGACGTGGTCGGCGGTGGTGACGAGCTTGGCCAGCACGGACGGGTGGCGAAACGTCGCCGGCGAGACCATCGTTCCGAGGCGAAGCGTGGATGTCACCGCCGCCAGCGCGCACAGCGTGCCCCAGGCATCGAGTGAGCCCCGCTCGGGATGCCCCCCCTCCAGGTTCAGGTAGTGGTCGGAGCGAAACAGCGCCGGGATGGCGTGCGCCTCACACGCCTGGGCCAGCGCCACCCACTGCGGCCAGCTCACCCCCTCCTGTCCTTCGATCATCAGGCACAGCTGCATGGTCAGATCCCTCCTGAGTTTGCCCGGCTTGTACCCGATGAAGTTCGATTAAAGACCGACCGGGGCGCCACTTGCGTGACGCCCCGGCGGTTGAGGGAGGAGAGGGTGCTACGTCCGCCGGCGAGGATATGAGGCCGGCGAACCTGTCCCGCAGGCGCGCTCTCCTGGTCGCGCCGCGGGGGAAGCTTGCGGTTATGAGATCGTGAGTCGACCCTGTGCGTCGGAGACTAGCTTCTCCACCCGGTGGCGCCGCTGGCGCAGCTCGTGCTCGACCCGGGTCCGGGTGTGGCGCACCTGACGCTCGACGCGGTTGCGGGCGGTGGCTCCGCGGCGCTCGTAGCGCTCGAGCTCGCGCTCCACCGAGGTCCGGTTGCTGTACCTGTCGGCCAGCCCCTTGACCGTCGAGACCAAGTTGTCGCGAGCCACCAGACTGGCTCCGACCGGCACCAGTACGGCTCGCTCGGCGATCTGCTGGACCTGATTGACGCGGACCTTGGACTCGGCCCGGGTCGCGCTCGCGGCGGTCTGCGTCGTCGCCTTGGCCCGGGTCGCGGTCCGGCTGGCGCTGGCCCTGGTGGCCGTGGCCGACCGGCGGGTCGCGTTGCGCTTCCGGGTGGCGGCGGCCTTCTGTCCGCGCGTGGTCGCGGCCCGTTGGGCGCTCGTCTTGGGGGTGGCCTGGCGGCCGCTTTGGCTATTCGTGCTTGCCATCGTTTCGTCTCACTCGCTTCAAGTTCGCGGTGATGATGTTAGCGGGTTTTCGGTTGCGATCGAACACACGTTTGTAAACCATGGCCGCCACGGGTTACATGGCCGCCGGGCTCAGGCGCCGGAGGCTCGCGGCAGCTGGTGCAGGCCCACGCGCGCCAGCCACAGGGTGGGCGCGCTCAGCTCGGCCATGGTCGGCAGCGCCTCGGGTCCCGAGAACACTCGCGTCAGCGCCTCGGTGCCGGCGGCGTGGACGATCGCGTCACAGAAGAACTTTCCCTGCTCGTACTGGCGCAGCTTGAGCTCGAGCCCCAGCAGCTTGCCGACCAGCCGGGAGAACCCGGACTGGGTGCGCCGGCGACGATCCAGCGCGGAGCGCAGCTTGGGCAGTGACGGCAACAGGTCGGGGGCGACCACGTCCATCACGTGCTCGGCGTGGCCCTCGATCACGGCCATCACCGCCTGGACGCGGTTGAGGGTGTCGCGCTCGCCGGGGCTGGCAAAGACCGAGATCAGATCGCCGCTGCGCACCGCTCCGGCGACCCTTCTCACCTCGGGGCCGCTGGGCACCCGCAGCTTGTGCTCGGTCTCCAGGCGCAGCTCGGCGCTGCGCAACAGCTCGCGGATGAGTCCGGCGACGTGCCCGTGCAGCCAGGGCACGCCCGCGAACTGAACCGCATGCGTGACCTCGTGCAGCGCCACCCAGGTGACGAACTCCTCCTCGCGGGCGCCGAACGCCTCGACCGCCTGGCCCAGGTTCGGCAGCACGAACAGCAGCCGGGGTGGGGTCGACGGAACCGCCTCGTCCAGCAGCACCAGCTCGTACTGGCCCAGGACGCGCTGGGAGAGGTAGCCGAGGACCACCCCGACCTCGGTGGTGACGACGACGCCGAGGGCGAGCTGCGCCGCGGGCCGCAGCGGGCCGAGACCGTCTCCCGCGCGATCCAGCACCGGGTCCAGCAGGTTGCGCATCGCGTTGAGATTGGTCGCAACCCATTCGCGCCGCCCGATGCCCTCGGGCGGGGGGAGGGGCCGCGCCGGGGTGAGGCGGGTGTAGGCCGTCACCCGGCGCTCGGCTTCGCCGGCCAGTGCCGGCAGGTCGGCTTTGGGCGGCGCCGCGTCGGTGCTGCCGGCGACGTAGCCGGCGATCTTCTCGGCCAGGATCCAGTCGATCATGCGTGGATGCGCTCCAGCTCGGCCAGCGCCGCGCCGCTCCGGGCGGCCACCAGGTGCGAGCTGGGCGTCGCGTCCAGCGGGGCGCCCAGCGGATCATCCAGGTCCGAGAAGCTGACCTGTCCACCGGCCTCGCGGACGATCAGCTGACCGGCCGCGGCATCGACGCCGCGGCAGCGCCCGAGGGTGACCATCCCGTCGAACCGGGCGGCGGCGACCTGGCACAAGGTCGACGCGATCGTCCCCAGCGCGCGCAGGCGGTGGGCGGACGCCATCAGCGGCTCGATCGTGGCGTTGACCCATCGCGGGTCGGCCGACTCGATCCCGACCAGCTCCAGCCGCCCATCGCGCGCGCGGCGCTCGGGCAGCGCCGGATCCAGGAGCTCGCCGTCACGCCAGGCGCCTTCGCCGCGCCGGGCCCACCACTGCTCTGACGCCCCGAAGTCGTGCACGAACCCGAACGCGACGTCGGCCATCGTGTCGCCGTCGGCCACCGCGATCGACAGCGCGTAATGGCAGGCGCCACGCTTGGCGTTCAGCGAACCGTCGATCGGGTCGATGATCACGTGCACCCCGCCGCCGCCGAAGTCGACCTGGCCACGCTCCTCCGACAGTGCGTCGAAGTGAAAGCCGTCGTCGTGCAGCGTCTGCAGCTCTGCCATCACCACCGCTTCGGCTGACCGGTCGATCTCCAGCGTACGGTCACCGCCGCTGCCCCGGGTACCGGTCTCGCGTGCCCGCTGGGCGGTGCTCGGAGCCGCGGCGAGCACCTCGCTGAGACCAATCACGGCGCGCCGGCACGCGCCCAGCCAATCTGCGTCGAGTGCGGTGCCGGTGCAGGTCATCCTCGACCTATGCTGTCAAACGGTGAGTGAGGACCACGCACGCAGTACGCGACCAGCCGACCTGGACCTGCTCTCCGACCGCGCCGCAGCGGACCGGCCGCTCGATGGCCTGACCGCTCTCCAGCGCGATGTCGCGACCCACTCCGACACGTGCCTGGTCGTCCGCGGCGGGGCCGGAACCGGCAAGACGCGGGCGCTGGAGGCCCGGGTGCGCTGGCTGGTCCGACAGGGTTGCCCCCCCGAGCGGATCGGCGTGGTCGTCCCGACGGCGGCGCGAGCCACGGCGCTGGCGGCACGGATCGAGAGCCGGCTGCAGTTCGGCTACGAGACCCTGTACGTCCTCACCCCGGTGCGGCTGGGCGCCCTGGTGCTGCAGGGGGCCGGCGCAGCCGGTCCGGGGGGCACGGTGTCCGGATGGGATCCCCTGCAGTCGGTGCTGACCGCGGGTGACCGGCTGGCAATGCTGGTGGAGCGCATCGATGAGCTGTCCCTGCGTCACCACGACTTCGGCGGGCGGCCCACCCTGCTGCTCGGCGGGTTCGTCCGCCGCATCGACCGCCTCAAGGCGGAGCTGGTGAGCGCCGAGCAATACCTGCACTGGGCGGCCGACCTGGCTGAGGCCGACGTGCCGGAGGCGGCGCTGGAGCGCGAGTTCGCCGAGATCTATGCGGTGCATGAGCGCATGCTCGCGGAGGTGGGGGCGCGCGACGACGGGACCCTGATCATCGACGCGCTCGCCCTCGCCGGCCGCCGGCCCGCCCTGGCCGCCCGCTTTGACCACCTGCTGCTCGACGACGCCCAGGAGCTCGATCTCGGCCCGGCCAGTCTCGCGCTGCAGGTCGGCGGCGGGACCCGGAGCATGACGATCGCCGGCGACCCGTCGGCCGGGGTGGGGCGCTACCGGGGAGCGGGGGCCGCGCGGATGCGCAGCTTCGCGGACCGGCCGAACGCCCGTTGGGTGGTGCTCGACCGCGGCCAGCGGTGCCCGGCGCGGGTGTGGCAGGCCGCCCGGGCCGCGCTGGCATCGGCTGGCCCGGCTCCGGGGCTCGAGCCCGCCGAGACCGCCGCCGGCGGCAGCGGGGGCGAGGTGGAGCTGTGGCGGTGCGCCAACGAGCGCTCCCAGGCCCAATCCGTGGCCGCTGACATCGAGCGCCTGCTGGCCCGAGAAGCCGTGTCGGCGGGTCAGATCGCCGTGCTCGTGCCGGAGATCGGCCACGCGGGGCAGGCGGTCAGCGTGGCGCTGGAGGAACGGGCGATCGCCCACCGCCTCGTCGGCGAGGCGGCGTTCCTCCAGCGGGCGGAGATCCGCGACGTCCTCGCCTGGCTGCGCCTGCTGGCCGATCCGACCGATGCCGGCGCCGTGGTCCGGGCGCTGGCGCGGCCGCCGATCGAGCTGCGCTCGGTCGATATCGCCCGTTGCACCCAGATCGCCCGCCGGCGCAAGCTGGACATGGTCTCGGCGCTGGCGGCGGCGACCGAGGCGCCACAGGTTCCGCCGGAGGCGCGCGAGCGGATCCGCGTGTTCCTCAAGCTCTACCGAGCGGGGATGGCCACCATCGACACCAGCCGTCCCGACCTCTACGTCCATCGTCTGATCGAGCGGCTCGGGCTGCGCCGCCAGCAGCTGTTCGCCGCGCAGGCCGACGTGGTCGAGCGCTTGCGCGCGCTGGCCCGCTTCGGTGAGCTGGCGTCCGCCTACGTGGCCCGGGCGCCGCAGGCCACTGCGCGCGAGTTCGCCCGCTCGATCACCGCCGTCGTGGATACGACCCCGCCCACCCTGCGCGAGCAGGAGGAGCCGGACCTGGAGGGCGACGGCGCGGTCCAGGTGCTGATGCTGTCGGCGGCCGGCGGACTGGAGGCCGACCACGTCTACGTGGTCGGGCTGCACGCGGGGATGGCGCGGGGGGCGGAATCCGCGCCCGAGCCGATCCCGGAGTCCCTGCTGCGCGAGCCCCTCCCCGCCGACACCGAGGACAACCGCCGCCTCGCCCTGGCGCAACAGCTCTACGTGGCCTTCAGCCGGGCCGCCCACCGCCTGGTCCTCACCTTCCCGGCGGCCGACGATCGGGGCGCGCCGCTGTCGCCGGCTCCCGTCGTGGAAAAGGTCCGCCACGAGCTGGGCGGCGCGTGGCAGGAGCGGGTGGAGGAGCTGTTCGGACCCGCTGAAGCGCTGCATTCCACCTACCGCCTGCTTCGCGACGAGCTGCTCGAGGGCACGATGCGGGCCGGCGGCCGGCTCGGCGAGCTGCGCTTCGATACCGACCTGGACGTGTCCCACGCGGTCGTTCGCTACCTGGAGCTGCTCAAGCTGGCGGCGCTGATCGCGCGGGGTGGGTGGGGCGAGTACCCGAGCGTCGCCGAGTCACTGCGTGACGTCAACTCGCGGATCCTGCAGGCGGTCACCGCCGAGCAGCGAGAGATCTTCGAGTCCTCCGCGCTGGATGACTATCTGCTGGACGCAGAACGGGACGCGCGGCGCCGCGCCCAGGCGATCGTGGCCCGTGACGAGCCCTCGCTGGAGCCGTTCCTTCCCCGGCGGGGCGACGGGGTGGTGCTGTCGGCATCGGACATCGACACCTACCGGACCTGCCCGCTGAAGTACAAGTTCGCGCGGGTGTTCCGGATCCCCCAGGAGCCGACGCTGCATCAGCGCTTCGGAATCCTCCTGCACCAGGTGATGGAGCGCTTTCACGCCGCTGGGTGGGACTCGTCGGCCGGCACCCTGCCGGAGCTGCTGGGACTGCTGGAGGCGGGCTGGCGGCGGGGCGGGTTCGGCGACTCCGAGGAAGAGCGCCAGCTCCGCGGCAAGGCGGCGTCGGCGCTCACCCGCTACCACGAGCGCTTCCGCTCGGAGGCGGCCCAGCCGGTGTGGTTCGAGCGCCAGTTCACGTTCAAGCTCGGACGCCATCTGCTGCGCGGCCGGGTCGACCGCGTCGATCGCCTCCCCGACGGCGACTACGAGCTGATCGACTACAAGACGGGACGGCCCAAGAGCGCAGCGGCGCTCGCCGACGACGTGCAGCTGTCGCTGTACGCGGTGGGGGCGCGGGAGTCGTGGCGGCTTCAGGCGTCGCGTCAGGCCTACTACTACCTGCTCGACGATCAGAAGGTGTCGGTGCCCGACGACGACGGCGAACGCGGCGAGTGGGTACGCGAGGTGGCGACGGAGGTGGCCGATGGGATCCTCGCCCAGGGGTTCGAGCCGACGCCGTCGTTTCAGGCGTGCTCCATCTGCGACTACCGGCTGGCGTGCCCCGCGGCCGAGCGGTGAGGCGCTATTCAGGCCCGGACCATCGCCAGGCCCGCTGGCGCCCGGGTGGCGCCGGCCGGCTACTCGGGCCCCGGACCCTCGCCGCCCCGCTGGCGCAGGAACCGCTGCAGGTCGCGGGCGATGGTCTCGCCCGAGGGGAGGGCGGTGGATGAGTCGTCGGGCTCTTCGCCGGCCGCCTGCTCCAGACGCTCGACGAACGCCTGAACGTCCGGGTCGCTCTGCACGGCGACGTTGACCTGGCGCTCGTAGTCCGAGGCCGCGGACTCCAGCTCTGACGCGTCGACGGCGACGCCGACGAGGCCCTCCAGCTTGCGCACCAGCGCGAGCGCCGCCTTGGGGTTGGGGGTGGCCGCGATGTAGTGCGGGACGGCGGCCCACAGGCTGGCCGACGGCAGCCCGGCCTGCTGGCAGGCGGCGTGGAGGATGCCGATGATCCCGGTCGGCCCTTCGTAGGAGGAGGGCGCCAGTCCCAGGCGGGCGACCAGCGCCGGATCTGAGCTCAGGCCGGTGACCGAGATCCCCCGCGTGTGCGGGACGTCGGCGAGCAACGCCCCGAGCGTCACGAACAGTTGGGTGCCGAGCGCCTCCGTCAGCTCCACCACCAGCTGGCAGAACGACCGCCAGCGAAACGACGGCTCCGAGCCGGTCATCAGGATCAGATCCCGGGGCGCCCGGGGCACGCGAGCCTCGAACAACTCCACCGCCGGCCACACGATCTCCCGCGTCTGGCCCTCCATCATCTTGACCCGCGGTCGGGTCGCCTGGAAGTCGTAGAACTCCTCGGGGTCGATCGTGGCGAACCGGCGGGCGCCGAGGGCGGAGCCGACGAACTGGATGGCGCTCGAAGCGGCGTCGGCGGCGTCGTTCCAGCCCTTGAACGCGCACACCAGCGCCGGGGCCCGAAGGCCGTCCGGGCGGTGTTCCCATTGCAGGGGCTGCATCCGACTCACCGTACATCATGCGCTGATGGCGCCAGACGACAGGACAGTGCTGTCGGTCAGCGGTTTGCGGCCCGGGCAGGAGGTCGACGGGGTGTTCGCGTGCACCCGCAAGGACCGGCTGATGACCCGGACCGGCTCCCCCTACCTCGCGCTGGAGCTCCGCGACCGCACCGGCGTGCTGCCGGCCCGGGCGTTTCGCAATGCCGACGCCCTGGCCGGGCGCTTCGAGCGCGGCGATCTCGTGCGGGTGCGCGGTCGGGTGGAGAGGTTCCGGGACGAGCTGACGCTGGAGGTCGCGGAGATCGGCCGGATCCAGGCCGACGACGAGGTCGATGCCGGTCGCTTCCTCCCGACCGCCTACCGTGACGTGGACGAGCTCGACGGGTTTCTCGAGCATCTCGCCGGCGAGGTCTACGACCGGGCATACGCCGGCCTGTTGCGCTCGTTGCTCGGCGACGCGGCGCTGCGGGCCCAGTGGCGCCGCGCCCCCTGCACCCGGACCGGGCATCACGCCTATCTCGGGGGCCTGCTGGAGCACACGGTCGCGGTCGCCACGCTTGCCCACGAGACCTGCCAGCTGCATCCGGGGCTGAACCCCGACCTGCTGCTGACCGCGGCCCTGACCCACGACCTGGGCCGCGCCGGCGAGTTCACCTACGGAGCCGAGATCGGCCTCACCGCCGAGGGGCGGCTGCTCGGTCACCTGGTGATCGGAGAGCGGATCGTCTCGGAGCGCAGCGCCGGGGTACTCGACGAGGACCGCCGGCTGGCGCTGCTGCACTGCCTGCTCACCCATCACGGGCCGGCGTCGGCCCCGGGTGGGCGGTTTCACTCGGCCGAGGCGGTGGCGCTGTACCGGCTAAACGCGGTCGACGCGGGCGTCAAGGGCGCGCTTCAGTACGGGCTCGGGGGCGACTGACCGGCTGGGCTCGGTCGGCGGGTGGCTTGTGTGCGTCACGGCTGGCGTCGGCTTACGAGGCCGTGGTCAAAGGTGAAGATCACGGCGTCGGCGCGGTTGCGGAGATCGAGCTTGGAGAAAATGTGGTTGATGTGGGTCTTGACGGTGCCGGGGCTGAGGAACAGGTTGGCGGCGATCTCGTCGTTGGTCAGCCCGGAGCCGATCAGGGTCAGGACCTCGCGCTCGCGTTCGGTGAGCGTCTGCAGCTGGCCTTGGTCGTGCCGGGCGCCGGGTGCGTCGCGGTAGACGGCGAGCACTCGGCTGGTGACGACTAGACTCGCTTGCGTACTCAACGACGCAGGAGTCATCGTGGAAATCGAGATCTGGTCAGACGTCGCCTGTCCCTGGTGCTATGTCGGCAAGCGCCGCTTCGAGGCCGCGCTGGCTCAGTTCGAGCATCGCGAGGAGGTGGAGGTCGTGTGGCGAAGCTTCGAGCTCGATCCCCAGGCCCCGGCGCAGCGATCCGGCGACCGGGTCGCCCATCTGGCGCAGAAATACGGGATGTCCTTGGCGCGGGCGCGCGAGTCACAGCAGCAGATGACCGATACGGCGGCCGGTGAGGGGCTGACGTTCCGGTTGGAGATCGCCCGCGCCGGCAACACGTTCGACGCCCATCGCGTGGTGCAGCTCGCCCGCGAGCACGGTATCCAGGATGCGGTCAAGGAGCGTCTGCTGCGCGCCTACTTCAGCGAAGGCGAGTTGATCAGCGACCGCGAGAGGCTGGTCGCGCTCGGCGCCGAGGTCGGTCTCGCCGCCGCGGAGCTCCGCGCCACGCTGGCCGGGGACCGGTTCGCCGCGGAGGTGCGCGACGACGAGCGCAGCGCCGCCGCGCTCGGGATCAGCGCGGTGCCGACGTTTGTGGTCGACCGCGCCATCGGGGTGTCCGGCGCTCAACCGCCCGAGGCTCTCCTGGCACTGCTCCGGCAGGGCTGGGCGAACCAGCCCGGCGTCGCTCCGGCTAGCGCCGCGCCTGGCGCAGGTTTGCCCGGCGCCGCCGGCCGGTGATCTGCCACGGACCGGGCGTGAAGTCGAGCACCAGGTTGACGACCCAGACGATCAGCGTCGCCTGCACGTAGCCCCAGAATCCGACGATGCTAAAGCCGCTGACGATCGTGTCGGTGATCAACAACATCAGCATCGACACGAAGAACCAGGCGATGCCGAACGTGAGCACCGCAAGGGGCAGGGTGATGAAGCGCAGGAGCGGCTTGAGCACCGTGTTGAGCACGCCGAATACTGCGGCGGCCAGCAGAAGCGCACCCGCCCCCGTCGAGTGAACCCGGCTGAGGACCGCGACCACGATCAACAGCACGATTGCGTTGGTGAGCCAGGAGATCGCCAGCCTCACGGGGAGGGCCGGCTGTCGGTTCGCGAGGGTGGCGTCAGGCATCTTGATCTCCAGTCACAAACCTTACCGCCCGGGCCGGCGGGCTTCGCCAGTGGGTTCGACGTTCATGCCGCGACTCCTCTGCGCCCGGCCGAGGGGGTAGTCGCGCTGGAGCATCACCTGCCTCGATCTGCGGGTCGACCCCGCGCATTTCCTGGCCCTGCACCTCAGCGACGCGGTGGTCGTCCGCAACGCCGGCGGCCGGGTCACCCCGGAGGTGATCAACGACGTCGCGTTCATCGGCCAGCTCGCCGAGAGCATGCTGCCGGACGGCCCGCTGTTCGGGGTCGCCGTGATCCACCACACCCAGTGCGGAACCGGCGCGCTCGCCGACGACGCCTTTCGCCGCCGCTACGCGCAGCGGATCGGCGCCGAGGAGTCGACCCTGCGCGAGGACGCCGTTCTCGATCCAGGATGACGGTCGCGCGGGACGTCGAGCAACTCCGCTCCGCGCTGCCAATCTCCCCGCGCGTCACGGTGTCCGGGCATGTCTACGACGTCGTCACCGGTTTGGTGGAGACGGTCCTCCCCGCCGGCGGCTGAGGAGACCCGAGGCGGCGGCTGAGGAGACCCGAAGCGATATCCGGCCCGCTGGATCCGGCGGATCTCACATCGAGGCGCGAGATTGCGTTCAATGCAGACGATGACGATCAGCCCCGCCCGCTCGG
Organism: uncultured Actinomycetota bacterium; assembly: GCA_963830395.1. Taxonomy (GTDB): domain Bacteria; phylum Actinomycetota; class Thermoleophilia; order Solirubrobacterales; family Solirubrobacteraceae; genus Palsa-465. The sequence goes on along the minus strand of CAWHMI010000015.1, from coordinate 160,980 downwards.
ACGTGCCCGCCGCCGCGTTGAGGCCAGCGCCGGCGCCGACCGCGCGGGAGGCCATGCCCGGCCCGGTCGGTGGCCGGCTCCCGCTGATTGCCGCCCTCGTAACCGTATGCCTGTGGGCGTCGGCGTTCGTCGGGATCCGTTACGCGGGCCGTGAGCTCGCGCCCGGCCCGCTGGCGCTCGCCCGCCTGCTCGTCGGCAGCCTCGCGCTCGGCGCGCTGATGCTGATCCGGCGTGAGCCGCTGGTCCGCCGCCCTGGCCTGCCCGGCGTGGTGATCTGCGGCGTGCTGTGGTTCGGGGCCTACAACGTGGCGTTGAACGCGGCCGAGCGACGAGTCGACGCCGGCACGGCGTCGCTGCTGGTCAACATCGCGCCGCTGTTCATCGCCATGCTCGCCGGGGTCTTCCTCAAGGAGGGGATCGGCCGGCTGCTGTTGCTCGGCTGCGTCGTCTCGTTCTCCGGGGTGGCGCTGATCGCGGCCGGCACGTCGGGTCACGGCGTCAGTGGCGGCTGGGGTGCCGCGCTGTGCGTCATCGCGGCGGCCGTCTACGCCGTCGGCGTGGTCGCCCAGAAGCCGGCGCTACGCCATGGCTCGCCGCTGGCGGCTACGTTCATGGCGTGCACGATCGGGGCTTTGTGCTGTCTGCCCTACGCTCCGTCGCTCGTCACCCAGGTAGGCGACGCTCACCGGTCGGCGCTCTTGTGGACCGTGTATCTCGGGCTTGTACCGACCGCGATCGGCTTCTCCATCTGGGCTTACGCCCTGTCGCACACCGCGGCGGGCAAGCTGGGCGCGACGACATACCTCGTCCCCCCGATCGCGGTGTTGCTGGGCTGGATCCTCCTCGGCGAGGTTCCGGCCCTGGTGGCGCTGCCCGGCGGGATTCTCTGCCTGGCCGGCGTGGGGGTGGCGCGGTATCGGCCGCGACAGACCAGCTGATCGGCGCGCCGTCGCTAGCCTCGCTCGTGATGGTGGAGACGGCGAAGGCGGTGAGTGAATGAACCGGGCGGCGATCGTGGGGGCGGGACCGTCGGGGTTCTATGCCGCCGACCAGCTGCTCAAGGCAGGGTTTGAGGTCGATCTGTTCGACGCCCTGCCGACGCCGTTCGGTCTGGTCCGCGCCGGGGTGGCGCCGGACCATCCGAAGATCAAGTCGGTCACCCGCGTGTACGCCAAGATCGCGTCCGAGGAGTCGTTTCGCTTCTTCGGCGGGGTGACGCTTGGCCGCGACATCTCGCGCGAGGACCTGGTGGCGCGCTATCACGCGGTGATCTACGCCGTCGGGACCTCGATCGACAACCGGCTGGGGATCCCGGGCGAAGACCGGCCGGGATCGCATGCCGCCACCGATTTCGTCGCCTGGTACAACGGCCATCCGGATTACGCCGACCACAGCTTCGATCTCAACGGCGGCCGCGCGGTGGTGATCGGCAACGGTAACGTGGCGATCGACGTGGCGCGGATGCTCGTGCTGGACCCCCGCGAGCTGGCCCCGACCGACACCGCCGATCACGCCCTGGACGCGTTCGGTGCCGCGGGCGTGACCGAGGTGGTGCTGCTCGGCCGCCGCGGCCCTGCGGAGGCGGCGTTCACCAATCCCGAGTTGCGCGAGCTCGGCGAGCTGGAACGCGCCGACGTGATCGTCGACCCGGCGCAGCTGGAGGGGGTGGCCGAGCCCGAGGATGCAACCAAGCGTCGCAACCTGGAGATCCTGCGCGACTATGCCCAGCGCGTGCCGGCGGGCAAGTCACACCGTCTGGAGCTGCGCTTCCTGCGCTCGCCGGTCGAGATCCTGGGCGAGGGGGAGGGCGGACCGGTGACCGGCGTGCGGGTCAGCATCAACCGGCTGGTCACCGCCGCCGACGGACGCGTCCGGGCGGAACCGACCGGCGAGGAGGAGATGATCGAGTGCGGGCTGGTGCTGCGCTCGATTGGCTATCGCGGCATTCCGCTGGCGGGGCTCCCCTTCGACGAGCCGCGGGGGCTGATCCGCAATCGGCAAGGGCGAGTCGTCGACGAGGACGGCGCATGCACCGGCGAGTACGTGGTCGGGTGGATCAAGCGGGGTCCGACGGGGGTGATCGGCACCAACAAGAAGGACGCCGCCGACACGGTCGCCCGGATCGTCGAGGACACCGAGGCCGGCTGCCTCGGGCGCCCCCAACCCGAGCTGGCGGACCCGACCGCCGTCGCCGGCTGGGTTACCGACCGCATCCCTGGGGTGGTGACCTGGGAGGGCTGGGAGGCGATCGACGCTCACGAGTCCGAGCTGGGGATGCCCGCCGGCCGGCCCCGCGTCAAGCTCGTCCGGCTCGCAGACCTGCTGGAGGCCAGCCGGCTCCAACGCCGCTAAGGCCCGTAGGACCCTGACGCATCGCCGGAGCGCTGTTGGAGAAGGGGCGGGTTCTGGACCGGTGCCCACCGTCAGCATAGAGTCGGCGGCGTGACCGAAATCCCGATCACGACCGCGCCGGACGGAACCGCCTACATCAGGCTGGGCGACGGCGAGGTCAGAGACTCGGTGGCGCTCGGCGAGCACGACGAGGCCGATCGGATCCCGGCGCTCGACTCGCTTGTGCTGCACTTCGATTTCTATGGTCGTCTGACCGCGATCGAGGTCACCGGGTCGGTCGGGTCGGTGCTGCCGCCGCCTTTGCTCCAGGAGTGACGCCACCGGGAAACGCCCGCCGCCGGGCCGGTGCCGTGAGATGCTTCTGCGCTGAGCAGTGGAGTCGACAGAAAGGCGATGGCGTGGGAGCAATCGATGGATTCGAGACGGTGACGATCGCCAACAGCGCGGGCACCGTTGCGGCTCACTTCGTTCCGGACGCCAACATGGTGTGCCACTCGCTCACGAACGCCGGCGTCGAGCTGCTGCACGGCGGCCGGGGCGTTCGCGCCTACGCGGAGCACGGCAAGACGATGGGTATCCCGCTGCTGCACCCGTGGGCCAACCGGCTGGCTTCACCGAGCTACGCGGTTGCCGGCAAACGGGTGAAGCTCCCCGCCGCCGACGGCCGGTACGCGGTTGATCCCAACGGCCTCCCCATCCACGGCGCGCTGCCGGGCACGCTGCGCTGGCGGGCGCAGACGGCCGGCGACGATCGCCTCCAGGCACGCCTGGAATGGAGCAGCCCGGAGCTGCTCGAGCTGTTCCCGTTCGTCCACGAGCTGCGGCGCGAAGCCCGGGTGGACGATGCAAAGCTCACGCTCGTGACGACGCTGAGCGCCACGGGCGCCGATCCGGTTCCGGTCTCGTTCGGCTATCACCCGTACCTGATCCCACCGGGTGAGCGCTCGCGGGCGGACTGGCAGGTGGCGCTGGGGGCCGCGCGACGGTTCGTCCTCGACGCGCAGATGATCCCGACGGGGGACACGGAGCCTCTTGCCACGCAGCGGTTCCGCCTGGGAGCGGAGAGCTTCGACGACGGCCTGACTGGGCTGTCGACGCCGCCCGAGTTCTCGGTCGCCGCCGGCACGCGGCCGCTGCGGGTGACGTTTGCGGAGGGATACCGGTTCGCGCAGGTATACGCGCCGCCGGAAAGCGGCTTCATCTGCTTCGAGCCGATGACGGCGCCGACCAACGCGCTGGTCGACGGCCGTCACCTGACGCTGGTGGCGCCCGGCGAGGAGTACCGGACGGTGTTCACGATCACCTTCGCCGACAATTAGCGGTCAGCGCCGACACGGCCGCGACGGGCGCGCACCAAAGGAGAAGCGATGGATCTGACCTTCAGCGGGCCCGAGCTGGCCTTCCGCGACGAGCTGCGCGCCTGGTTTGCCGACCACGGGCCCGGCGATGAGCCGGTCGGAGACGAGGACGCCCACTACGTCTGGCGGCGCGAGTTCCAGCGCGAGCTGGCCGCAGCCGGCTGGGCCGCCGTGCACTGGCCGCCGGAGTACGGAGGCCGCGGCGCCACGCTGACCCAGTCGGCGATCTTCTTCGAGGAGCTCGGTCGCTCCGGCGCCCCGCTCCCGGCTAACGTGCTCGGCCTGCTCCTGGCCGGGCCGACGATCATGACCTGGGGAACTCCGGAGCAGAAGGACCGGTATCTGACGCCGATCCTGACCGCCGAGGAGATCTGGTGTCAGGGGTTCTCCGAGCCCGATGCCGGCTCTGACCTGGCCAGCCTCAAGACCCGGGCGGTCGCCGACGGCGAGGATTGGATCGTCACCGGACAGAAGGTGTGGACCAGCGGGGCCCAATACTCGAAGTGGTGCATGCTGGTGGCGCGGACCGATTCCGCCGCGGCCAAGCACAAGGGCCTGACCTACTTCCTGATGGACATGGAGCAGGACGCGATCCAGGTCCGGCCGCTGCGCCAGATCACCGGCGAGAGCGAGTTCAACGAGCTGTTCATTGACGGCGCCCGGATTTCCGGGGCAAACGTGCTCGGCGGGGTCGGCAACGGCTGGAAGGTGGCGCTGACCACGCTCATGAACGAGCGCGCCGGCCTGGCGTTCTTCCTCCAGGTCCGGCTGCGCCAGCTGCTCGATCGCGTCGTGCTGGAAGCGACCGAACGCGATCTGCTGGAGGATCCGGTCGTCGCCGATCGGCTCGGCGAGCTGTACCTGAAGGCCGAGGTCCTGCGGCTCACCGCGTATCGCGGGCTGACGGCAGTTGAGAAGTACGGACAACCGGGGCCCGAGGGCTCGCTGACCAAGTGGATGTGGTCAGACACCAACCAGCAGCTGACTCAGCTCGCCGCCGACCTGCTCGGCCCCAGCGCGCTGACCGCGGGCGGGCGGTGGGCCTATGAGCTGCTCCGCGCGCGCGGCAACTCGATCGAGGGCGGGACCACCGAGGTGCTCAAGAACATCGTCGCCGAGCGCGTGCTCGGCCTGCCCAAGGCTCGGTAGGAGCACGAGATGGATTTTGACCTGACCGAGGACCAGCGGGAGATCAAGGACGTGGCGCGGGAGCTGCTGAGCGTGCGTTCACCATTCGCCAAGGTGCGCGAGGCGGCGCAGGACGGTGCGTACGACCTCGCGCTCTGGCGGGAGATCGTGGATCTGGGCTGGCCCGGCATCGCCGTCGCCGAGCACTACGGTGGCCAGGGGCTCGGGGCGGTCGAGCTGGCCGTGCTCCTGGAGGAGCTGGGTTATGCCTGCGCCGCCACGCCGTTTCTGTCCACGGCGGTGGCCGCGGCGGTGATTCAGGCCGCCGGTAGTGACGAGCAGCGCGAACGCTGGCTGCCGGGCTTGGTCGCCGGCGAGCTGACCGCCGGCATCGGCCCCCCGGAGCTCGTCCTCGACGGGGTGGGCGCCGACCTCGTCGTGCTGATCGACGGCGCGCAGGCGCGGTTGCTGCCGGCGCCGGAGGCCGAGCCTCTGATCACGATCGATCCCACGCGCCGGTTCGCGGGCGTCCGCGGGGAGGGCGAGGCGTTGGCCGGCAACGTTGCGGACCGGGTGCGCATCGCAGTGGCCGCTGAGGTGGTCGGGATCTGTCAGCGCGGGCTGGAGATGACGGTCGATTACGTCAAGGAGCGCAAGCAGTTCGGGGTGCCCGTCGGATCGTTTCAGGCGGTCGCGCATCGCTGCGCCGAGATGCTCCTGCACGCCGAGAGCGTCCGCTCCGCCGCGTATTACGCGGCGTGGGCCGCGGGCGCCGAGCCCGAGCGCCTCAGCGAGGCCGGCGCGTTGGCGGCGGCCGCGGCCGCGACCGGCGCCCGCGCGGTTGCGGCCTCGGCGATCCAGGCGCACGGCGGGATTGGCTTCACCTGGGAGGCGGATGTCCATTGGCTGTACAAGCGAGGGGAGGTCGACCGAGCGCTCCTGGGTGGGGTCACGCGTCATCACCTGGCGCTGGCGCGGGCGGCGGCGCGGCGGGCGGCGGTCACCGCCGGCTGATCGGCGCGGCGGCGGCGCGACGGCGCGACGGGTGGCGGTCGCTGCCGGCTGATCGGCGCGGCGACTGCACGAAAACTGGCGACGCCCCCTCGCCGACAGGGAACCGGGCGCGGGCGCCGAACAGCCTCGTGATCGCCAGCCAAGGAGTCACTGCATGAGCCACCTTCATCGCCCCGAGCCTCGGTCTGCGGGACCGGTCCAGTCCCAGGATGAGCCGCGTTCCCAGTTCGCCGACGTCGCGGGCCGCTTTGCCAACTGGATCACCGGAGCCGATCGTCTCGTCGACGAGGAGCCCGACGCCGGCCGTCCGCCGGAACCTGATCCGCTTCGCACGGCGACCGCCAGCTCTCGTCGCGACAAGCGCGAGCTGACCGCCAGCTCTCGTCGTGACGAGCCGGCCGGCCCGCTCCCGGCGCCGGAGACCGAGGAGCCATCGCGCTTCCCGCTCTCCCCGTTCGGGTACAACCGCACCGCGGTCGACCAGCACCTGACCTCGCTCGAGCGCGAGCTATCCGAGCTTCGCGCCAATCACGCGCCGGCGATTTCGATCACCGACGAGCTGGAGCGGATTGGGGAGCAGACCGCCTCGATTCTGGTGGTCGCCCACGACAAGGCCAACGAGACCACTCGCCTGGCCCAGGAGCAGGCCGAGCGCTGCGTCGCCGACGCGGCCGCCAACGCCGTCGCCATCACCGCCCAGGCCAAGCACCGACTGCGCGAGCTGGACGCCGAGACCGACTCGGTGTGGCGTGAGCGCGAGCGGCTGCTCGAGGACCTGAGAGGCGTCTCGGCGTCGCTGGCATCGCTGGCTGATCGCGCCCAAGAGCGTTTTCCGGCCGACGTGGAGGCCGCGGGAACGGTGGGGGCGGCCGGTTTCCACGCCGCAGATCTCGAACGTCGTCACGGGGCGGTCGCGGCCGCCGATCCCCAGCGCACCCAGCCCTTCGATGTCTCCGAGCTCGATGAGGCCGGGGCGGGCAGCTGGATCGGCCACACCGAGGCCGCCGGCGACGCGGGTACGAAGGCCACCGGCGCGACTGGGGCGACCGACCCCGAGGACACCGCCGACCAGCCCCAGATGACGGCCGACGACGAGTTGCCGGCACGCTGGGAGCGGTCTGACCCGTTCGCGACCTAGGCCAAGCGTGGCCGCCCTGGCGGGCGATCATTAGTTGAAGGTCTGAGCCTCGGGCATTGCCGGGCCGCTCTCGAGCTCGGCCTCGGCTGGGGTCTCGGTCTCGGCGTACGAACGTCCGCGCGGGAGACCCAGGAACGCGACGATGAACGCGACCGCCATCGCGGCGGCCATCCCGAACACGACCACCTTGGCGGCGAGCGCGAAGTCCAGCTGGACGGCGTGGATGACGCGAGCGGGCTGCCGGTGGCTTGCCGTGCCAGCGCCGCCGCTGGCCCCCGAGATCGCCCGGGCAACCCGGTCGGCGACCGGCTTCGGGACACCGAACCCCCCGAGCGTGTGCTCCACCTTCGTCGTCGTCTCGGTGATCAGCAGCGAGCCGAGCACCGCCAAGCCGAGGCTGCCGCCGAAGTTGCGGACGGTCTGGGTCACACCGGTGACCGCGCCGTACGCGGTCCGGGAGGCGCGGTTCAGCGCGTCGGTGCTGACCGGGCCGAGCACCAGGCCGATGCCGGCGCCGGCGATGGCGAGAAAGTACCACTGCTTGGAGAAGGCGAGCTGATCCAGGTGAGAGCCCCACAGGTAGAACCCGACCGCGGCCACCGCGCAGCCGAGGACGACGGTGGGGCGGGCACCGCGGGCATCGAGGATGCGGCCGCCCCACTGGGCCGCGATCGTGAATCCTCCGAAGAACACCAAGAGGAACAGGCCGGCGTTGGAGGCGGTCTCGCCGAGCGCCACCTGCGCGTACAGGCTGGCGATGAAGAACAGCGGGATGAAGCAGATCGAGAGCAGGAACAGCACCGCGTTGTCGACGGCAAACCCGCGGTTGGCGAACAGCCGGATCGGCACCAGCGGCGGGTCGGTGCGCAGCTCCCAGAGGATGAACAGCGCCAGCAGGACCAGCCCGGCGACCAGGCAACCCCAGGTGGCCGGGCTGCCCCATCCCCAGACGCTCGCCTGCTGCAGGCCGAGCACCGCGAGCGCCATGCCGGCGCAGACCAGCACCGCACCACGGACGTCGATCGGCTCCCGGCGGCGCTCGGAATCCGGCCGCGCAATAACCGTCAGCACCACCGCGACGATCGCCACCGGCACGTTGATCCAGAAGATCGACCGCCACGTCCACTGTGTCAGGTAACCGCCCGCGATCGGGCCGATCGCGGTCAGCGCCCCGGAGACCGAGAAGAAGATCGCCAGGTACTTGCCGCGCTCGTCGATCTCGTAGTTGGACACGACGATCGCCAGTGCCGCCGGGAACAGGAACGCTGCGCTGACACCCTGGAGAACGCGAAAGCCGATGATCCAGGTCGCCCCGATTGATCCGGTGGGAGTGGCGCCGCACAGGGCGGAGAAGACAGCGAACGCAACCGTGCCGGTGATCACCACCCGCCGGTGCCCGAGCAGATCGGAGATCCTCCCGCCCAGCGCGAAGAACGCCGACAGTGAAAGCAGGTACCCGTTGATAATCCACTGCGACTCAGTCGGCGAGAGGCGCAGATCGTGCTGCAGACTCGGCAGCGCCAGCACCACGATCGTCTGATCGATGAACATCATCGCGACGGAGAAGACCATCGCGGTCATGACGAGCTTCTGGTTACGCGGCTGCATCCCCCGCTGGCGGTTATACCGGATGGCGACGGTCAGTCAAGGCCAGGCAGGTGCGCCGGCTGACGGGGCCGACTACGCTCGAACGCCGTGACCACCAGCGCGTCCGCATCCCCCCGAGCGACCCGGGGGCTGGCGTTGCTCGGGCTCGCCGGCTCGCTGCTGGTCGCCTACGCGGCGCCGGGCGCGGTCGCCGACTCGGTCGTCGGCTGGTGGTATCAGCCGTCGGCGCCGGCCGGGCGCTCGGCGAGCTTGGTCCTCGTCTACATCGGCATGGGGGCCCTGTGCTGCGCGTGGCTGGCGCTGGGCCGAGCGCTGCCGTCGCCGCGCGGGCTGCTCGTCATCTGCGCCCTGTGGGCGGCGCCCCTGGTGGTGGCGCCGCCGCTGTTCAGCCGGGACATCTACAGCTACCTGGCCCAGGGCACGATCCTCCATCTCGGCCACAGCCCGTACCTGATCACGCCCAACTCACTGCCGGCGCTGGGACGCCAGCACGTGCTTGCCGCCGTCTCTGAGTTCTGGCGGGGAACGACGGCGCCCTACGGGCCGCTGTTCCTGGACCTGATCAGCGGGATCGTCGGGATCGTCGGGACCCACCTGGTGGCCGGGGCATTGCTGACCCGTGGGCTGGGGCTGATCGGCCTGACGCTGCTCGCGGCATCGCTGCCGCGGCTGACCCGGGCGCTCGGGACCGATGCCCGCCGGGCCCTGTGGCTGGGGCTGCTCAGCCCGGTGGTGATGCTGGAGCTGATCGTCCCCGGCCACAACGACCTGCTGATGGCCGGACTGCTCGCGGCCGGCGTCGCCTGCGCGCTCGGGGGTGCTCCCCTGGCGGGAATCGCGATCTGCGCCCTGGCGGCGACGGTCAAGCTGCCCGCGCTGGCTGGCGTGGTGTTCATCGCGGTCGCCTGGGGACGAGCCGAGCGCACCCGCGCCCGCCAGCTGCGCTTCCTTGCCACCGCCGGCTCGGTGACGCTCGCCATCCTCGGCGCCGTCACGCTGGCGACCGGGGTCGGCGTCACCTGGATCTCCAGCTCGCTGCTGTCGACGCCGGCCAAGGTCCACCTCGCGATCACGCCCGTCACCGCGGTCGGCTACACCGCGGCCTCGCTGCTGAGAGACGTCGGAATCGCCACCTCGTCCCGAGGCTTCGAGAACACCCTGGGCATCGTCGGCATCATCGTCGCCGCCGCGATCGGCCTGGTGCTCGTCTATCGCGTGCGCATCCGGACCCTGGTGGCGGACCTCGGCGCCCTGCTGCTGATCGCGGCCGCGCTGGGTCCCGCCGCCTGGCCGTGGTACGGCATCTGGGGACTGGCGCTGATCGCCGCGGTGCGCGCGGTCCAGCGCTCGTCCGCGGCCGCGGCGGCGATCGTGCTGTCGGTGTTCGTGGTCAAGCCCAACGGGATCCTGGCCCTCCCGGTGCAAGCGTCGCCGGCAGTGGTGATCGTCTACACGCTGATCGGCGTCGCGTGGTACCGTGCGCGCCGCCGCGGCGGCGGCCGTGACGCGGCGGGCCCCGGTGAGGGGGGAAGCGCGGCCGCGGGATCCTCGCCGGTCCCCCAGCCCACCTCCGACGCGCTGGCCGGTACCTGACGCGCATGTCCGTACCCGTTCAAGACGTGTCCGTCCCCGTTAAAGAAAAGCCGGCCCTCGCCATACCCGTTCGCGGTGGGGACGGTTCCTCGCTGGGCAGGGTCGCGGTGGTGGCGCCGGCGGCGCTCGCGGCGGTGCTGTCGCTGTACGACATCACCGGGCGCAGCCTCGGCTTCGACGAGGGAGCCACCGTGTCGATCGCCTCTCAGCACGGGTCCGCCCTGTGGGCGGCGATCGCCCACGACGGGGGCAACATGTCCGGCTACTACCTGCTGCTCCATCTCCTGATCGGCGCGTTCGGAGACGGCCCGCTGGTGCTGCGCATCACCTCGGCGCTGGCGGTCGTGGTCACGGTCGCCCTCACCGGCGCGATCGCTGCGCGGCTGTTCGGAGACTTGGTGGCGCTGGTCGCCGGCGTGCTGGCCGCGGTCAGCCTGCCGCTCGTCTACTGGGCGCAGACCGCTCGCGGCTACGCCCCGATGGTGGCGTTCGTGTGCGCCGCCTATCTGGCGTTGATCGCATCGAGCGATCCGCGGGACGGCCGGTCGCGGGGCCGGTGGCCGGTGATCGCCTACGGCTTGGCGATGACGCTGGCCATGTACTGCAGCTTCGTCGCGGTGCTGGTGGTGCCGGCGCAGCTATTGGCGCTGATTCACCGTCGCGCCGCGCTGCGCCGAGTTGCCGGCGCGCTGGTGGTGACGGCCGTCTGCTGTGTGCCGCTGATGATCCTGGCGATCCATCGGGGCGGCGGGCAGCTGTTCTGGGTCCCGCGTCCGACCCGCATGGTGGAGACCCAGGTGCTGCAGTTGCTGACTTCAGCGGGACTCGATCCCAGCTTCCACCCCGGTCCGTGGACGTACGTGCTGATGTGGGCCACCGTGGCGGCGCTGGCGGCCCTGGGGGTGGACGTGATCGAGCGCCGGCGCCGCGGCGACGCGGTGTGGGGGATGACCCTGATCCTCGCGTGGTGTGCCGTCCCGGTGGGGCTCACGTTCCTGTACTCATTCGTGGCGCAGCCGATCTTCGTGCCCCGCAACCTCATCACCGTCACACCGGCGATCTCGCTGGCGCTGGCGTCGGTGGTGCGTGATCGGCACCGACGCGGATGGGCGGCGGCGGCGGCGCTGATCTTGGTGGTCGGGTTGCGAGCGATCCCCGTGGCGACGAGCTATGGCGTGTCCCCGGAGCCGTGGCAGACGGTGACCGCCCGCGTGCTTGCCCAGTCGCGCCCGGGGGACTGCATCGCCTTCTACCCGCAGGATGCGCGGATGGCGTTCCGGTACTACCTCGGCACCGCCGCTTCGAGGGCTCCCCGGTCGATCCTACCGGCGGTCGGCTGGGGCCCGGTCCGGCCGTATGTCGAGGACTACCGCACGCTGTCGACGGCGCAGGCCCGCCGGCGGGCGGCGGGCTGCCGGCGCATGTGGCTGGTCTCCAGCCACGAAGGCCAGGCGAACGGGCCCGTGCAGGCACGCGCCAATCGCGCCCGGTGGCTGCGCCTGCGGGCCACGCTGGAGCGCCAGTTCGGATTCGGTCCGGTGCAGAGGTTCGGCTACGCCAGCACGATCCACGTCACGCTGATGCCCGAGGGAGGACGATCGGGAACGCCGGTCACCTTTCGCTGACGCCGGGGCGGGTGGTTAGGGTCGGAGGAGGTGGGCCCAGAAGGTGAGCAGGCTGAGGAGTATGAGGAGGCTGCCGTTGGTCCAGGCGAGGATGCGGAAGGCTCGGTCGTGGGTGTAGTGGGCGACGGCCATGAGTGCGGGGAAGGCGGTGATCAGCAGGCGGGGGTTGGGGGGCACGTATTCGGAGGTGAGGGCGAGGAAGCTGATCCCGGCGGTCCAGATGATGGCTTCGGGGGAGATTTGGCGGCGGGAGAAGTAGACGAGGACGAGCATCCCGGCGAGCAGGATGGCGCCGATGAGTCCGACGATGAGGTTGAGGTTGATCGCGGGGTGGTTGAAGTGGTTTAGGGAGACTTCGGCGGCGAGTCGTTTGGTGAGGTGCCAGATGGCGAGGACGTCGGTTTTTTCGCCCCAGCCGTGGTGTTGGGCGATGTAGTTGGCAAATGGGGTGCCTGTCCACGCCCACAAGAACAGCGCGAACGCGCCGGCGCCGGCGACCGACAGGCCGGGCGCGATGAAGCTGCGCCAGGCGGCGCGCGGGCGCCACCGGTGGCGGCGCAGTTCCAGCAGCGCGGAGACCGCGCACGCCACGACCAGCACCAGGCCGACGGGTTGGACGGCGGTCGCGGCGCCGGCGAGGCAGCCGGCCAGCACCCATTTGCGGCGTTCCAGCGCGTAGATGCACCCGGCGGCCAGCGGTAGCAGCAGCCCCTCGGAGTAGACCATCGAGAACACCACCGCGCCGGGGAACAGCACGAACAGGATCGTCGCCCGGCGTGCGGTGTCGCGGTCCCACCAGCCCTCGGCGAGGCGGTGCACCAGCATCGTGGCCACCAGCCCACCGACGCCGGAGATGATCACCCCGGCGATCGTCGCTGACAGGATCAGCTCGCCGGGCATCACCACCGCGATGACGTGCTCGACCCCCCAGATGGTCAGCGAGTAAAGCGGGAAGAACCCGAGCGTCGTCTGGCCGTAGGAGACGTGGTGGGGGTAGCCCTGGTTGGCCAGCTGGCGGTACCACAGCCCGTCCCAGTTAGCCAGCTCGTTCTGGAACGGGTGATGACCGAAGCTGGCCTGCAAAAACGCCGCCACCAACAGCAGGGCGCGCGCCCCCAAATAGATCACGCAGATCCACAACAGCTCGCGGCGCAAATCAGCGCTGACCCACGCCCGGCGCCCGCCCCGCGCGCGCACCCGCGCCCGCCGCGCCGGCTCGCGCACCCCACCCGACACCGCCTCGGGCGCCTGCCCTGACTCAAAACCGGGTAGCGCTACCGAGTCGGCCTCCACCGGCCCAGTTGACTCAGACGCAGTCTCCACCGCCGCGCAGTCTAAGCCGCGCGTCCGGCCTAGCTTTGCGCGGCGGAGTGGTAGCGTTAGGCCTGTGTTAGGCGGCCGTGGGTCTCCCCGCCGCGACGTTCGTCCTATCGAGGGAGGAGGGCAACGAGATGGAGTCGATCCAGCCGGTCGCGGCGTCGGAGCGCGATCTCGCGCCCTCGGCGCCGGGGAGCACGGAGCGGAGGTTTCGCCGCGGCCGTAGCCGGGATGCCTGCGATGGCCGCGTCGGCGGCGGACAGCTGAGATCTGCGCGCTCCGCGCCGGCGAACGGCGGACGGCCGGGTCAGGCGGAGCGGGTTCGCTTCGGCCTGTCGGAGGGCTCCCCCGGTCGCTACACCTACGCCGTCGGGTTGCTCATCCCGCGCGAGGATGCGTTCGACGAGCGGCGCACGCTGGCCGTGTTCGAGGCTGGAGCCGCCGAGATCTCGGTGGCGTTGCCGCAGGACCTCCCGCGGATCGCCGACTGGCCCCGTTCGCGCCTGGACGGCGACCACTATCAGCATCGCGTGGCGCTGGCGGTCGCGGGCGGAGGCTACGAGCTGCTCCCGCACTTCTGCGCCGATGACGGCCGCCGGCACGAGCCGCCCGGCCACCACAGCTGGGGCGACAGCGGCCACGAGTCCGACGATCTCGCCTACTCGCTGCTCTGCGCCAGCTATGGCGGACGATTCCAGCCCGGCTGGAGAGTGCCTGATCCGCCCGTCCCCGCGCTGCTGTTCCCAGGCCTGTTCGAAGTGTTCGCCGGGCTTCCGCGGGGACACAGCTGGCGCGTGCAATGGGATAGCCTTCGCGCCGTAGCCACCGAGCGCCATGGCGGTTAGCCGGGCAGGATGGCGGCGACGATCGCCGAACCAACGGAGCGCGAGCCGACGGTCTGCGGATGCGCAGACCGGTCGCCAGCGGACGCGTCGATATCATCCACTCGCGCAATCCTGCGCGTAAATGACACCTAAACCTGCTTCAGACCGCGGCGCGAAGTCGCCCCTAACACATGAGTTCGCGAGATCTCGTGGTCTCTGAGCGCTACCAGCGCCAGCGGGATCGGCTGGTCGCGCGCATCACCGAGCATCGCGCGTGGGCGCGGCTGACGCGGACGGCCCTGTCCACCCGGTTCACGAAGTACGCGCTCGGATCGGTCGTCGCCTTCGTCTCGGGCAACATCGCGTTCATGCTGTTCTACGTGATGGGCGCGTCGACCACGACCTGCTCGGTGGCCGGATTCATCTTCGCGGCGATCCCGAACTGGATCCTCAACCGGCGCTGGGCCTGGCAGCGGCAGGGACGACCGCCGGCGCGGCAGATCGTCGGCTACATCGCCGTCTCAATCGTCGTCCTGATCACGACCTCGGCGGCTACCGGCTGGACCAACGCGCACGTCCAGGGGATTCCGGCCCATCACGGCCTGCGCCTCCTGGTCGTGACCAGCGCCTATGTGGCGGTGACCGTCCTGCTGTTCTTCGCCAAGTTCGCGATCTACGAGTACTGGATCTTCTCCGAGCGCAGCCGGGTGCGAGCGGCGTTTCGCTCTCTGCGCCAGGTGCGGAGGATCGCGCGGGCGAACCGCATGCCGTAGAGCAGGTTCGGTCCCTTCTTCGTGCCGGTCGCCCCCGGCGGCCGATCGCGCATCGTCGTCGCGACCTCGATCACCCGGTAGCCGTTCATCGCCGTGGCGATCAGCAACTCGGACGTCTGATACTGGATCTGTTGGAGCTTGACCTTGGCGGTGACCTCGGCGCGAAACGCGCGGATCCCGCAGGCGGGATCGGTGATTCGCTGGCGAAGCAGGACGCTGACCAGCCCCCCGAACACGAGTACTCCCGCGTGGCGCACGGGATCGGTGGTCAGCTCGGTGCCCAGGCGCCGGGAGCCGTTGACGAAGTCGGCGTGGCCGGCAACGATCGGCTCGACGACGCGTTCCAGCTCGGCCTCCACGTACTGCCCGTCGGCGTCGATGGTGGCGATGATCTGCGCGCCGCGGGTCCGGGCCAGCCAGTAGCCGAGCATGAACACGAGCCCCTGGCCTCGATTGATCGGGATGTCGCAGACGAGCGCCCCGGCGCGGGCGGCCTCCGCGGCGGTGGCGTCGGTCGATCCATCGACCACCACGATCACCTCTGTGGGGAGCCCGCCCAGGACCGAAGGGATCGCACCGAGCACCTCGGCCACCGTCGGCTCCTCGTTGAACGCCGGGATCACCACCGCGACCGGTGCTCCTAGCCCGGGCGGATGCGCGGCCAGGAAGTCTGTCGCCGGACCCCGTTCCTCGAAGGGCAGGGCCGCCAGATCGTGTTCGACGGTGCGCGAACGCTCCTCGGCAGGCTGGCCCGTGGTCAGTTGTTCTTCCATACAGCACTCCTTGACTGGCGAGATCGTAGGGCCGGCCTTCGACGGACTGAAGACAATCAGACCGTAACGCGAGCGGAGGTCATTATGCCGTGCCCAGCAGCATGCCGACTCCTCGGCCGAGTGCGTACGAGCCGTCCCCGCACTCGGTTTCGGTCGCCGTCCGGTCTGTAGCCGGCCTCCGGAGCGGCGTCTTATGATCGTCGCCGATGCCCGCCCCGCCCCCCCGGGACCGGAATGCACCCAGCGCACGGCTCCCTGCCACGGCGGCCATCGTGGGACTGGCGTGTGTCGCGGCGGCGCTCGCGGTGGCCGGCTGCGGTGGCTCCCGCCTGTCGCATCGGTCCCGCCCGCCCGCCGGCACGACCGGCCAGCGACGCCATGGCGCCGCCGTGGCGGCGCCGGTCCGGGTCAGCCTCGGATCGGGGGCAGCCACAATCGGTGTCCCCGCTTCGTTTCTGGGCGTCTCGTTCGAGGACTGGGGCCTGGCGCAGTTCGAGCGCCGTGGTGTGCTGTTCGACCGCGTCCTGTCCCTGTTGCGCCCGTCGGGCGCGGGCCCGCTGATCGTTCGCGTAGGCGGCAACTCGGCCGATCGAACGTTCTGGGATTCGGATCCCGCCCACCCGGGGCGGCCGCTGGCGCATTGGGCGTTCGCGCTCACCCCGGAGTTCTTCGCCGAGACGGCCAGGATGCTGCGCCGCGTGGGAGCACGGCTGATCGTCGATCTGAACCTGGCCACGGCCACTCCCGCGGCCGCGGCTCGTTTGGCGGGCGCCGCCGCGGATCGATTGCCGCCGGGGAGGATCGCCGGGTTCGAAGTCGGCAACGAGCCCGACCTCTACGCGCACGACGGCTGGCTGGCGGCGATCGCCCGGACCGTGCCCGGGCCTGCCCGCGCCGCGCTGGCGATGTCGCCCGCCGCCTACGCCCGGGACTTCACCGGCTACGCGCGGCGGCTGGCGCGCGCCGCGCCGCGCGCGCCGCTGCTCGGGCCCGCGGTCGGGTATCCGCGCCGGGATGCCCGCTGGATCGCGGGGCTCCTGGACAGGCCGCATCCTCGGCTGGGGATCGTCAGCGGGCACCTGTATCCGTTCACCGCCTGCCCCCGCCCGGGCTCGCCGGCTTACCCCACCATCGCGGGGCTGCTGTCTGAGCACGCCACTGCCGGACTGGCCGCCCTGATCACCCCGGCGGTCGCGCTGGCGCACCGCCGCGGGCTTGCCTTCAGGGTGGACGAGCTGGGCTCGGCCAGCTGCGGGGGCCGGCCCGGCGTCAGCGACGCGTTCGCCACGGCGTTGTGGGCGCCGGACGCCCTGTTCGAGCTGCTGCGGGCGGGGGTCGTCGGCGTCAACGTCCACGTTCGCGCCGAGGCGGCGAACGGCGCGTTCGCGCTCACCGGCGACGGGCTGGTGGCGCGCCCGCTGCTGTATGGACTGATCCTGTTCGCTCGCACCGTCGGAGCGGGGGGGCGGCTGATGAAGGTCACCGTGCGCGCGCCGCGCTCGGAGCACCTGAAGGTGTGGGCGGTGCGCGTCGCCGACGGCGCGCTGCACGTGCTGGTGATCGACAAGGGCGGCCGGGCGGCGACCGTCTCCCTCCGGCTCCCGGCCACCGGCGCCGCCACGGTGCAGCGCTTGCTGGCGCGCAGCGCCACCGCCACGTCCGGGGTCACCCTCGACGGTCAGCGGCTTGGCCGCGACGGGCGCTGGCACGGGCGGCCGCTGCCCCAGACGATCCTGCCGAAAGGTGGCGGGTACACGTTGACGCTGCCCCGCCGCAGCGCCGTCCTGCTCAGCGTGCCGGTGGTTCCCGGGGCGGCACGCTCACGCGGCGGGTGACGCGGCAGCGATCCGTCACGGCGCCGGTGCGATCTGCACGGTCGAGCCGTAGATGGAGCTGACGACCGGGAACGCCGGCTTCTCGTTCCCGTAGGCGTCGAGCAGGCCGTTGGTGACGAACGGTGGCGCCCCGGACGGGTTGGCGCCGTCCCAGCCGGGCTTGGACGCGAAATCGATCAGGTTGTAGTAGATCGCGGCCGACAGCCAGGGCTTGGTGGCGAACACGCCGAGGTGGAACGCGACCGCGTCGGCCTGGAAGCCATAGGTGCCGCGGACCTCGACCGGGCCGGTGGTGTTGGCGGCGAACCCGAACTCGGTGATCATCAGGGCCTGCTTGGGGTAGCACGCCCGCAGCGAGTCCAGGAACGGGCTGAGCGCGTCGGGGTCGTCGGTCGACCCTCCGCCGGCGTCAAACCAGCCGAAGTACTCGTTGACTCCGATGACATCGAGCGGCGCGTACGCCGCCTGGCACGGGACGCCCGGCCAGTCGCTGATTGCCATCCCCACCGGTCGGGTCGGGTCCAGCTGCTTGGCTTCGGCGGCCGCCGCTGCGATGTAGCCCGCCTCCCCGGCGGTCGGCGGCGTCGGCAGCTCGTTGCCGATGCTCCAGAGCAGGATCGAGGGATGATCCTGGTTGGTCTGGATGTTGTTCTTCAATACTGCCAGCGCACCGGCCCGCCAGCCCGGCTGCCCGAGGTACTGGCGCCTGACCTGGTAGACCGGCACCTCTGACCAGAGCAGAATCCCGTCCTGGTCGGCCATCTGCTCGAGCTCGGGGTTGAGGGGGTAGTGGGCCCGGATGATCGTCGCGTGGAGCGCTCTCACCCACCCGATCATCGTCTTCATCTGGGCGAGGGTGAGCGCCTCGCCGGTGGCGATGCTCTGCTCGTGCAGGTTCACCCCGCGGAGGTCGAGCAGCCGCCCGTTGAGCTCCAGCTGGCCGCTCGGGGTCAGCGTGATGCTGCGGACGCCGCTCTGGTAGGTGTAGCCGCCGAGTCGGCGGCCGCGGCTGTCGGTCAGCGTCACCGTCGCGCGGTAGAGGTACGGGCTGCCCGGCGCCCACAGCCGGGGACGCCTGATCCGCACGGCGGCCTGGGGGGTCCACGTCCGCCCGGCGGCGATAGTCGCGGTGCCGAACGTGAAGTGGGCCGA
Organism: uncultured Actinomycetota bacterium; assembly: GCA_963830395.1. Lineage (GTDB taxonomy): Bacteria > Actinomycetota > Thermoleophilia > Solirubrobacterales > Solirubrobacteraceae > Palsa-465. Next base: position 142,490 of record CAWHMI010000015.1, on the reverse strand, counting down.
GCCGTAGGTGCCCCGCAGGGCCACGGTCTGGGAGCGACCCGTCAGGTTGTGGATCGTCGCCTGCTCGTCGATCGTGGCGCTGCACGTCGGGCAGGGGAGGATCGGTCGGATCAACACCTGATCGACGTCCGCGCGCTGCACCGGGATGACGTAGACGGCGTCGAGGATGCCGCCGAAGTTCCACCACAGGTTGTTGGAGGGGGGAAAGTCGGTCGGCGTGCGCCGGTTGTCGACGCGCACGATCAGCCGATTGACGCCGGACCTCAGGTATTTGAGCGCGAACTCGAACGGCAGGTACGGGCCCCGGTGGGTCCCCAGTTCGTGTCCGTTCAGCCACACCGTCGCGGTGTAGTTGACCGACTCGAACTGGATCAGCCAGCTGCGGTCGACCTGGGGGACGTACTTGGCGAAGGCGGAGGAGGGCAGCGTGAAGTCACGCCGGTACCAGCCGACCCAGCCCGCCATGCTCGCCGCCGAGAAGTTCCCGGCGTTGAACGAGTTGGGCATTGTCACCGGCTGCCAGCCGGCCGTCGCGGCCAGGTTGCGCCACCAGCCGTCGGCGATCCCGACGTTGCTCAGATCGGGCCGGTACAGCCAGCTTCCGCCGAGCAGGTAACGGCTGTCCTGACCGTCTGAGGCCAGCGCTCCCTTGGTCGGCGCCGTTGCGTAATACGAGGTCCCGGCTGGCGCCTGGGCGTGGGCGGTGGAGATGCCGAGGGTCGACGCGAGCGCCAGCGTGACCAGCAGGGTCCCGGCGGCACCGGCAGTTCGTGACAGGAGCGCGTTCATGGCGTTGTGGGGCGCAGCTTCTCCCACCGGTCTGATTGCGCACAACACCCGGGGACCTCGAAAGTTCTGCCGGTCGTGCCGGGGCGGGTGGTTAGGGTCGGAGGAGGTGGGCCCAGAAGGTGAGCAGGCTGAGGAGTATGAGGAGGCTGCCGTTGGTCCAGGCGAGGATGCGGAAGGCTCGGTCGTGGGTGTAGTGGGCGACGGCCATGAGTGCGGGGAAGGCGGTGATCAGCAGGCGGGGGTTGGGGGGCACGTATTCGGAGGTGAGGGCGAGGAAGCTGATCCCGGCGGTCCAGATGATGGCTTCGGGGGAGATTTGGCGGCGGGAGAAGTAGACGAGGACGAGCATCCCGGCGAGCAGGATGGCGCCGATGAGTCCGACGATGAGGTTGAGGTTGATCGCGGGGTGGTTGAAGTGGTTTAGGGAGACTTCGGCGGCGAGTCGTTTGGTGAGGTGCCAGATGGCGAGGACGTCGGTTTTTTCGCCCCAGCCGTGGTGTTGGGCGATGTAGTTGGCAAATGGGGTGCCTGTCCACGCCCACAAGAACAGCGCGAACGCGCCGGCGCCGGCGACCGACAGGCCGGGCGCGATGAAGCTGCGCCAGGCGGCGCGCGGGCGCCACCGGTGGCGGCGCAGTTCCAGCAGCGCGGAGACCGCGCACGCCACGACCAGCACCAGGCCGACGGGTTGGACGGCGGTCGCGGCGCCGGCGAGGCAGCCGGCCAGCACCCATTTGCGGCGTTCCAGCGCGTAGATGCACCCGGCGGCCAGCGGTAGCAGCAGCCCCTCGGAGTAGACCATCGAGAACACCACCGCGCCGGGGAACAGCACGAACAGGATCGTCGCCCGGCGTGCGGTGTCGCGGTCCCACCAGCCCTCGGCGAGGCGGTGCACCAGCATCGTGGCCACCAGCCCACCGACGCCGGAGATGATCACCCCGGCGATCGTCGCTGACAGGATCAGCTCGCCGGGCATCACCACCGCGATGACGTGCTCGACCCCCCAGATGGTCAGCGAGTAAAGCGGGAAGAACCCGAGCGTCGTCTGGCCGTAGGAGACGTGGTGGGGGTAGCCCTGGTTGGCCAGCTGGCGGTACCACAGCCCGTCCCAGTTAGCCAGCTCGTTCTGGAACGGGTGATGACCGAAGCTGGCCTGCAAAAACGCCGCCACCAACAGCAGGGCGCGCGCCCCCAAATAGATCACGCAGATCCACAACAGCTCGCGGCGCAAATCAGCGCTGACCCACGCCCGGCGCCCGCCCCGCGCGCGCACCCGCGCCCGCCGCGCCGGCTCGCGCACCCCACCCGACACCGCCTCGGGCGCCTGCCCTGACTCAAAACCGGGTAGCGCTACCGAGTCGGCCTCCACCGGCCCAGTTGACTCAGACGCAGTCTCCACCGCCGCGCAGTCTAAGCTGAGGAAAGTAAGCACCGTGTATATGTCAGCCACCAACCAGCAGACAGCCAGGCGCCGTCGCGCCCGCACTCGGCTCGAGGTCCCGCAACCCGCGGAGCCGAGCACCCCGGTGGTCCCGGACGCTCCGGTGCCGCCGGCCGACCCCGATCCCGGGACTCCCGCCGACCCCGAGGAGCCGGCAACGGTTCCGGCGCCCGAGGAGCCGGCCACGCCGGTCGTGCCCGAGCCGTCGCCGCCCGACCCGGGGTCAACCGCGGCGTAGCATCGACTCCGTCGGCCGGGGTCGCCACCGGAGAGGCGCGAAACGCCGGCGCCGTCGGGGGGATCCTAAGAGCGTCCCGCTGAGGATGAACAGCACCCAGCCAGACCGCTTCTGAGCTTTGATACGGCTGAATACGGCCCCTGCAGTCGAGCTTCGGGCCGGCCTGCTCCCCGATTTATGCACCTTCCTACCCCTACTCCACCGGAACGGCGGTCCGGGATAGGGGTTCGGGAACTAAGTGCCGTCTGCGGTCACTTACTTTCCTAACCCCTATCGGCGATAAGAGCGGCGCGGCTAGGCGTTCCTGCACCGGCGGCACCCCTGCTCTCGGGCCTCGTCTGATCCCTCTTCGCGCTTGACGATGCGTCGCAGACCTCGATCGAAGGTGACGAGGTCGGCATCGTGAAGCAGGGCGGTGGTGAGCGACAGCGCGTCGCCGAGGCGAAGCGATCGGTGCCGCGCTTGCAGCGCAGCGGCGCGTCGGGCAAGCGTGCGATCGACTGGCAGGACCTTGGCGCCGGCGGCCTTAAGGAACTCGTCGACCTTCGCATCGGTGCCCTGCGCCAGCGGGCGCACCATGACCTCGGCGTAGACGCTCGCGCCGACGAGCAGTTGCTCGCCGCCAGTCATCCGTGAGCGCAGCTCTGAAACGGCTCGCTCGTGCTGGGCGTCGGAGGGGTCAAGGAACGCGATCAGCACATCGGCGTCAAGCGCTACTGACGCCACTCGTCGCGCAGCCGATTGAGGTAGCCGGGCGGGTAGGTGCCTGAGGGCAGGCAGCCGGCGTAGCGGTCGATCAGATCATCGGCGCGCTCAAGCTCGATCCGCCCCGGAGCCAGAGCGCGGATTACCACCTCATCGCCGGCATCCAGGCCCGCCTCGCGCAGCACCCGCACCGGAATCGTCACCTGTCGCTTGCTGGAAACCCTGCTCATCTGCTTTACCAGGATACCGGCTGGTAAAGCAGCACGCGGGAATTCTCGACGTCGAGAGCCGCGCTCCCGCCGCCACCAAGCGCTCGTCGGCGAGCGCATCAGTCAGCCGTCCGATCGCGCCGAGCGCCGCCGTGACCTCGGGCGAGCCGTCCGACACAGGTTGCGCAAGGGGCGGCTGTGGCAGCGATCATCGCCTGTGGCCACCGGCTCGGTGAAAAGTATCTGCCAGACGCGTCCCTGGCGGCTCACCCGATCCGTGAAGGGGCATACTAGGTACGTGACGTCTGCGGTCCTATCCGAGGCGCTCGCGCCGCTTCGCTCAAACCCGAAACGCGCGGCGATCATGCTCGACATCGACGGCACGCTGGCCCCGATCGTCGACCACTCCGCGGACGCCCACGTGCCGGAGTCGACCCGCCAGTTGCTGATCGCGGTGGCGCGCATCTACGGCCTGGTGGGGTGCGTCAGCGGCCGCCGTGCCTCCGAGGCGCGGGCGATGGTCTCGATCGGCTCGATCAACTACGTGGGCTCGCACGGCGTCGAGCTGCTGCGCTCCGGCTGGACCGAGGCGGTGCTCGACCCCGAGGTGGCCGACTGGGTGCGGCGGATTCACGACTTCGGCCGCGAGGCCGACACCGCCGAGGTCCGCCGGGTCCGGGTGCGGCTCGAGGACAAGGGCCCGATCGTCGCCTTTCACTGGCGCGGCGCCCCTGACGAGGAAGCCGCTCGCAGCGCGATCGACGTCATCGCTGAGCATGCCCAGGCAGCCGGGCTGCGCACCCACTGGGGCCGCAAGGTACTGGAGGTGCGTCCACCGGTGAAGATCGACAAGGGCGCCGGGATCATCCGGCTGCTCAACGAGGTGGGTCCGGAGATCGAGTCGGCGCTCTATGTCGGCGACGACACGACCGACCTGGACGCCTTCCGGACACTCAGCTCGCTCGTCTCCGAGGGCCGGCTGGTGCGCGCGGTGCGGGCCGGCGTCCAGTCCGAGGAGAGTCCCTCCGAGATCAGCGCCGAGGCCGACATCGTCGTCGACGGGCCGGACGGCGTGCGCGAGCTGCTGGCGGCGCTCAGCAGCGAGTAAGCGCCGGTGCGTTTCGCTGAGTTCCTGCGCACCACGGTGTTGATCAGCGCTGCGGCGGCCAGCGCCCTGGCCGCCGTCACCCTGGCGGGGGCCGTTGAAGGTGGCCACGACCTGGTGGTGCCGATTGCGGCCGGCTGGTGGTTGCTGGCCGGCCTGCTGGGGCTGTGGCTGGGGCGCCGGGCCAACACCTCCCCGCCGATCGCGTCGCTGCTCGCCGGCGCGCGGACCCAGTCCTCCCTGCCCGAGGTCAATCCCTCGCGGACCGTGCTGAATCGGCTGTGGCCGCTGCTGGTCTCCACCGTGGGTGCCGGCGCGCTGGGGGTGATCCTGCCCCAGGTGCCCGCGATCGCCGCCGGCTTTGCCGTGATCTGGTCGCTCGCCTGGCGCCGCCAGGCGTCGGCGGTGACGGCGATCGAGGAACGTGATGGCGCTCGCTTCTACGTGGAGCGGACGTCGCCGCTGCGCCCGATCCGGCTGGTTCGCACCCCGGGTTTTCGCACCAACCTGCGCGAGCTCAACGGGTCCGCCGCGTCGCGATCGGTGCGGCCGTAGTGGACGGCTACTGGTAGGCCCGATCGCGGTGGACGTGCTGATCGTCTCGGTGGGGGCAACCACCGGGTGGCGGGCCGCGGCGCGCGAGCTGCACGGCGCGCTGCACCGAGCCGGGGCCCGGGTGATGACCGTCGACACCGGTCCGGTGCGCGACGTGCGGACGTTCATGCTCACCGATCTAGTGCAGGCGGTGGCGGCGCGCCGGGCCGCCGCGCGCGCGATCGCCGATCACCAGCCGGCCGCGGTCGTGTACTGCTCGATCACCGCCGCGCTGCTGTGGCCGCGCCCGGGCGCGATCTGGCTGGATACGATCGCGGCCGAGAACCGGCCCGGCCGCCACGGCGTCTGGCAGCGCGCGCTCGAACCCCGGCGGCTGGCGCGGGCGCCGCTGCTGCTGACGATGGCCCGCACGTCGCTGGCCCCGCTCGGGCCCGACGCGCGTCCGGACGCGATTGTGGTTCCGGTGGCGGTGGCGCCCTCCGGACCACCGGCGGCGATCCGCGACGTCGACGTGCTCGCCTACGCCGCGGATCCGGTCAAGCGCCGGCTCGGCTTCATCCTGGAGGCGTGGCAGCGGGCCCGGCAGGAGGGGGAGACGCTCGTCGTCACCGGGATCGACACCGCTCAGGAGGTGGCGGGGGTGCGCTTCGCCGGTCGGCTGGCGCCGGACGAGTACCGCGCGTTGCTCCGGCGCGCGCGGGTGTTCGTGGCCGCGCCGCGGCGCGAGGACTTCGGAATCGGCGCGCTCGAGGCGCTGGCCGACGGCGCGATGGTGGTCACCACGCCGGCCCCGGGCCCATATGTGGCGCTGACGCTGGCCCGCGAGCTGGACCCGCGCCTGGTCGGCGAGGACCTGGCCCCGGCGCTGCGCGCCGCCCTCGACGATCCGGTCGCCGGCTACGCGGACCGCGCCGCCGAGCTGGTGGCGCCGTTCAGCCGCGAGTCGGTGACCGCGACCATCAGCCGCCACGTCCTTCCCCGATTGCTGCCAGGATGGAGTCCGTGAGCCTGATCGCGCGCCACCCCCGCTCATGAGCACCTTGGCGTCCATCCCGAGCCCGTCGAGCAACGGAATCAGCATTGGCCCGTTGTTCTTTCACGCCTACGGGATCGCGTACGTGTTCGCGGTGGCCGCCGTCATCTGGATCGCCCGGCGGCGCTGGGCCCGGGTCGGCGGCGATCCCGACCTGTGTTACGAGGTCGCCATGTGGGCGTTCCCGGCCGGGTTGATCGGCGCCCGGATCTACTTCGACATCACGACGCCGAGCCAGGTCCCGGATCACTGGTGGGGGGTGTTCGCCATCTGGGACGGCGGCCTCGGCATCTGGGGCGGGATCGCCGCCGGGACGGTCGTCGGCCTGCTGGTACTCCGCCGGCGCCTCGGACACGACGACCTGCTGCGGTTCATGGATGCGGTCGCCCCCGGCCTGCTCGTCTCCCAGGCGATCGGCCGGATCGGGAACTACTTCAACCAGGAGCTGTTCGGCGCGCCCTCCTCGCTGCCCTGGGCGTTGCAGATCTCGCCGGCCCACCGCCCGCCCGGCTACCTGAACGTCTCCACCTTCGAGCCCACGTTCCTCTACGAGCTGATCTGGAACCTGCTGCTGGCGGCGTTCCTGATCTGGCTGGGCTCGCATCGCAAGATCCGCGCCCCGGCGCTGTTCGCGCTGTACGTCGCCGGCTACTCGGGGTTTCGCATCTTCGAGGAGACCCAGCGCATCGACTACTCCAACTACATCTTCGGGTTGCGGCTGAACTTCTTCGTCGCGTCGATCCTGTGCCTGATCGGTCTCGCGTGGTTCTTCGCCGTACAGACCGGCTGGCGCGGTTGGGGCGTGCCCCCGGCCGAGCCGGTCCCCGACAGCGCGCTGCGCTCGGGCCCCACCCGCGGGATCGGGTTGCCGAGGCCCGCGGCGGCGACCGCCACCGGCGCCGGCACCCAAAGATCCAAACGCCGCTGACGCGCTCAGCGCACCCGGGGCCGCAGCGCCGCCACCTCGGCCCAAGGGCGGGTGTTGACCACCGCCGCCGCCCCCAACCACGCCCGCCGCGCCGTCGCCACCCCGTAGCGCGCCACCTCGAACCCGGCAACCCGGTGGGCGTCGCAGTTGATCGCGATCGGAATCCCGGCGGTGGCGGCCGCGCGCGCGTGCACGTCGTTGACGTCACGCCGGTCGGGGCTGGCGTTGATCTCGAGAACCGTGCCGGCCGGCACAGCCGCCTCCACCACCGCCGGGAAGTCGAACTGGTATGGCGGCCGCGTCTCGATCTTGCGCCCGGACAGGTGGCCGATCATGTCGACCAGCGGGTTGGAAATCGCCCGCACGATCCGGGCGGTCATGGCCGCCGAGTCCATCCCGAACGCCGAGTGCACGGAGGCCACCACCCAGTCCAAGGTGGCCAGCGTCGCGTCGTCGTAGTCCAGCGACCCGTCGGGCAGGATGTTGACCTCGGATCCGGCGAGCAGCTTGATGCCGCCGACGGCGTCGGTCTCCGAGAGCGCGCGGATTCGCCGGACGTGATCGCGCAGGCCGCGAGACTCGATGCGCACTCCGACCGAGGACGAGTGGTCGGTGATCGCCAGGTACTCGTAGCCGGCGTCTTTTGCTGCCAGCGCCATCGCCTCGATCGACGCCGTGCCGTCCGACGCCGTGGTGTGGCAGTGCAGATCGCCCCGGAGATCGGCGACCTCGATCAGCTCGGGCAGCGTTTCGGCGGCGGCCGCCTCCAGCTCACCTCGGTTCTCGCGCAGCTCGGGCTCGATGTACTCCAGGCCGAGCAGTCGGTACACGTCGGCCTCACGCTCACAGCGGTGGGTTTCGCCGGTGGCGTCGTCGAGCACCCCGTACTCGGAGACGTGCAGACCCTTGCGCACCGCCGCCTCGCGCAGCGCGACGTTGTGTTCCTTGGAGCCGGTGAAGTGCTGCAGCAGGTTGCCGAACTGATCGGGAGCGACGATCCGCAGGTCGACTCGCAGCCCGGTGTGGGTCCGCAGCCGCACGCCCGCCTCGCCGGGACGCTGCGCTGCCTCCACCAGATCAAGCTCAGCAGCGGCTTGCGCCAGCGCGCCCGGGTCAGACGCGGTGGCGATGATGTCCAGGTCCTTGACGCTGTCGGTCATCCGCCGCGCCGAGCCGGCCAACTCGACGCGCTCGGCGGCGGGATGCGCCCGCAACGCGTCGATCAGCTGCTCACCCACCCGCAGCGCGCGGTGCAGCACCATCCGCCCCGCGCCACCGTTGGCCTCGCCCGCGTCGGCGTCGGCCTTGGCCAGGGTGACCGCCGCCAGCAGGCTCTCCTCCGCCTTCGGACCGAACCCCTTGAGCTTGCGGATCTGATGACCGGAGGCGGCCGTCTGGAGGGTATCCAGCGAGTCGACCGAGAGATCCTCGAACAGCCGCCGCGCCCGCTTCGGCCCCAGTCCGGGCAGCCGGGTGAGCTCGAGCAGCCCCGGGGGGAACTTGGCCCGCAGCTTCACCGCCGCCGGGATCGCGCCGTCGTCGGCGAGGGCCAGCACCTTCTCCTGAATCGTGGCGCCGATTCCGGGCAACTCGGTCGCCCGTCCCTCGCGCGCCAGCGCGGTCACCGACACCGGCGCGTCGCGCACCGCCTTGGCCGCGTTGCGGTAGGCGACGATCCGGTGGATGAGCGCTCCATCGAGCTCGTAGAGGTCCCCCAGCTCATCCAGCGCGGAGGCGATCTCGGAGTTCGTCGGTTCGGCCATGAGGCAGCTATTAGCCTAGCTTCGCGACCCGCTATACTTTTTGAAGTACAACTGAGAAGGAGAGCCAGATGCCAGACGCGGTGACAGACGTAACCGACAACAACTTCCAGGCCGAGGTGGTCGAGTCCGACGTCCCGGTTCTCGTTGACTTCTGGGCCCCGTGGTGCGGTCCGTGTCGTCGGGTGTCGCCGATCGTGGAGGAGATCGCCTCCGAGCGCGGCGAGGCGCTCAAGGTGGTCAAGCTGAACATCGACGACAACCAGCAGACCGCCGTCAAGTTCAACGTCATGTCGATTCCGACGCTGATGCTGTTCAAGAACGGCCAGGTCGCCAAGACCGTGATCGGCGCCTACCCGAAGCGCAAGATCGAAGAGGAGCTCGAGCCGGCCCTCGCCTAGCGGGAGCGGCTGACCGAACCCCGATGACGAAAGTGCCGTCTGAGGGCACTTTGGTCATCAACGTCGTCAGCTGGCGCCGCGGTGGAGGCTAACTCACCGGGGCCACGCGGATCCTCAGTGGCCGGTCGTCGATCATCACCGGCCCGGCGCCGTCCAAGGACTCGTAGGCCACTCGGACCGCCAGCGTCTCGTTGGCCAGATACGTCTCGTGCGCCCGCGCCGCGGCGATCAGCTCCGCGTCGCCGTCCAGCGTCAGCACGATCCGGTCAGACACGTCCAGCCCTTGCCGCTGGCGCGCGGTCTGCACTGCGCGCACGATGTCGCGCACCCAGCCCTCGACCCGCAGCGGCTCGTCGATCTCGATCTCCAGGGCGACGGCGTGCGATCCCTCGCGCTCCACCTGATAGCCGGCCAACGGTTGCATGCTGATCAGCAGGTCTTCGGCGCCGAGCTGGTGCTCGCCGCCGCCCAGCGAGATCGATACGGGGCGGTGGTCGCGCAGGGCCGCCGCCACGTGAGCCGGGTCAAGCCCGGCGATCGCGGCTGCCACCATCGGCATCTGCTTGCCAAAGCGGGGGCCCAGGCTCCGGTAATTGGGCTTGATCTCGATCTGGCCGAGCTCATCGGCCTGCGTGACGAACCGCAGCTCACGGACGTTGAGCTCGTCGCGGACGATCTCGCCCAGACGCTGGATCGCGTCTCGCTCGCGCCCGGTGGCGACGATCACCGCGGCCCGCAGCGGCTGGCGGATCTTGATCTTCGCCTGCGCCCGCGCGGCGAGACCGAGCCGCACGGTCTCCCGGGCGACGTCCATCGCCTGCTCGAGCTCCGGGCTGCGGTCGGAAGCGATCGGAAAATCGCACAGGTGCACGCTCGGCTCGGTGCCGTCGAGGTTGTCGTAGAGCTCGTCGGCGAGGAACGGGCAGAACGGCGCCAGCAGCTTGGCGACCGTGACCAGGCACGCACGCAGCGTGGCGAAGGCGGCCGGATCGCCGTCCCAGAAGCGGCGGCGCGACCGCCGCACGTACCAGTTGGACAGCTCGTCAACGAAGCTCTGGATCGCCCGCCCCGCGGTGGTCGCGTCGAACTCCTCCAGGCGCTCGCGGACGACCTGCACCGTAACCGCAAGGCGCGATAGCGCCCACCTATCCAGATCACCCTCGGGCTCGCCGAGATCGGCGGCGGGATCGACGGCGTTGGCGTTGGCGTACAGCACGTAGAAGTGATAGGTGCTCCACAGCTGCAGCATGAACTGGCGTACCGCCTCGCCGATCGTCTCCAGCGAGAAGCGATAGCCGTCCCACGGCTGCTTGGAGGTGAAGAAGTACCAGCGCAGCGCGTCGGCGCCGTAGCGGTCGATCACCTCCCACGGCTCCGCCGTGTTGCCCAGCGACTTGGACATCTTCCGGCCCTGCTCGTCCAGGATCAGGCCCAGGCAGACGACATTGCGATACGAGGATCGGTCGAACAGCAGCGTCGAGACCGCCAGCAGAGAGTAAAACCAGCCGCGCGTCTGGTCCAGCGCCTCGCAGACGAAGTCGGCGGGGAAACGCTGCTCGAAGTGCTCCTGGTTGGCATGGGGGGCGCCGAACTGGGCGAACGGCATCGAGCCCGAGTCAAACCAGACATCGATCACCTCGGGCACGCGATGCATGTCCCCACCGCAGTTGTCGCATTTGAGGGTCACCTCGTCGACGAACGGCCGGTGGGGATCCTCCAGGCGCACGCCGGATTCGCGCTCCAGTTCCTCCAGCGAACCCATCACCTTGACGCAGCCGTGCGCGCAGCGCCACACCGGCAGCGGCGTCCCCCAGTAGCGCTCGCGGGACAGCGCCCAGTCGACGTTGCCCTCCAGCCAGTTGCCGAAGCGCCCGTGCTTTACGTGCTCGGGATGCCAGTTGACGGTCTCGTTGGCGGCCAGCAGCCGATCGCGGATCTGGCTGGTGGCGATGTACCACGACGGCTTGGCGTAGTAGAGCAGCGGCGTGTCACACCGCCAGCAGTGGGGGTAGGAGTGCTCGTAGCGCTCGGCGCGCAGGAGCTTGCCGCTGGACCGCAGGTCCTCCACCAGGTCCGCGTCGGCGTCCTTGACCCAGCGGCCGGCATAGGCGCCGATCCGCGCGTCGTAGGTCCCGTCCAGGGCGACCGGGTTGACGACGTTCAGTCCCTCCTGCTCGCCGAGCCGGAAGTCGTCCTCGCCGAACGCGATCGCGGTGTGCACGAGACCGGTGCCGTCCTGAGCGGTGACGAAATCCGCCGCCAGCACGGTGTGGCCCTTGGGGCCGTAGGCCTCCCCCGGAATGTAGGCGAACGGCGGCTCATACGCGGTGCCGACCAGCGCCGCGCCTGCAAACCGCTCCACCACCTCGGCGGCGGCGCCCAGGACCTTCTCCACCAGGGCCTCGGACACGATCTCCACCCGTCCCTCCATGTCCCGGGCGCGCACGTAGGTGAGCTCGGGATTGACCGCCACCGCCGCGTTGGAGACCAGCGTCCACGGCGTTGTCGTCCACACCACCAGGTCGTCCCCGGCCTGTGCCGGACCGACTGGCTCTACCACCGGCAGGCGCACGTACACCGACGGGTCGACGACATCCTGATAGGCGCCGGGCTGCCCGAGCTCGTGGCTGGACAGCGTGACCTGATCCCGGGGGCAGTAGGGAACCACCTTGAGGCGCTCGTACAGCAGTCCCTGGTCGTGGATCGTCTTCAGCGCCCACCACACCGATTCGATGTAGGTCGTATCCAGGGTGCGGTAGGCGTCGTCGAGGTCGACCCAGAAGCCGATTCGCTCGGTCAAGCGGTTCCACTCGGCGACGTGGCTGAGCACCTTCTCGCGACACAGGGCGTTGAACTCGGCGATCCCGAAGCGCTCGATGTCGTCCTTGGATTGAAAGCCGAGCTCGGCCTCCAGCGCCAGCTCCACCGGCAGCCCGTGGCAGTCCCAGCCGCCCTTGCGCTCGACGTAGTACCCGGTCATCGTCCGGTACCGGGGGAAGATGTCCTTGAACACCCGGCTCAGCACGTGGTGGGTGGCCGGGTTTCCGTTGGCGGTCGGCGGCCCCTCGTAGAAACCCCACTGCGGCGCACCGGTGCGGCGGCGGATCGACTCGTGAAAGACGTCACGCTCGCGCCAGCGCTTAAGCACGAGCTCCTCTAGCTCAGGGAACGAGACGCGCGGGTCGACGGGACGGTGCATGGGCGCAGGATTCTAGAAATGCCGGGTCGGCGGACCGACGGGTTTGGAGTTAGATGGCCGCGGCTCAGGCGCTGGCCGAACGCGGGGCGCCGCGCCCCGGCCCGGCCGCGACGGTGAGCGGCTCGGCTTCGGCGAGCTCCAGGATCCGGCGTGCCGCGGCGCCGGCGCCCGCGGGCAGGTTGCGAGTCCCGGTGGCCCGGAAGCGACCCGGCTCGATCCCGCGCCGGTAGACCGCCACCGGCACCGCACCCCCGGCGAGCCGGATCGTGTACGCCCACCGGGCCACGGCGTCATCGTCCAGGTGCGAACCGGCGACGACAACCAGGTTGGGGCGATGAACCGCCACCGCATCGCCGATGCCGGCCACCCCCCGAGCCGAGAGGCTGAGGACGTCGATCCCGGACCGGGAGCAGAACAGCTCCAGCGCACGCAGGTGCGGAGCGTCCAGGTCGAGCTCGTCGCGCGTAGCGTCCCCGACGACGATCGAGACCGGCCGCACCGGTGGCGGCGACAGCCGCATCGCCCGCCGCAGCCAGTCGCCCGCCCAGTGCGCGGCAAACGCCCAGGCCGCCGACTCCGTCCCGTAGCGGCGGACGATCTCGTCGAGCGTGGGCAGCAGCACCTCCGCCACCGAGCGCTCGACCGTCCGCAGTGCCAGGGCGGCCTCGATCGCCGAGTCCGCACGCTCCCGCTCGTAGGAGACGAGCGCCCCGACAAGCGAGTTGGTGTCCGCCGCCAAGCCCTCTCGTGCGCGCGACACCGCCGAGGAGATCGACAGCCCCTCCTGGAGCGCATCGCGCAGCGCGGCGATCTCGCCATGGGTGAACAGGCGATGCTTGCCCGGCGATCGCTGCGGCTTCGGAAAGCCGAACCGCCGCTCCCAAGCGCGCAGCGTGTTGGGACTCACGTTCAGCAGGGTGGCTGCTTCGCTCGTTTTTAGATAGCGCACTTGTGTGTCAAGCTCCGGCCGAAGCGTTGCTGAGTACGCTGGCGGGAAAGGAAATGCACGAGATGATCAACAAAATCCTGTGCAAAGAAATGGAAAACCCGGCTCATTGTTGCGCGAATCGTCAACGAGGACAAGCGCGGCCCCCAACCAGAAGGAAGACCGAAGTCGTAGCTCGGTCGTCGCTCGAGCCGCCGGCAGCTGCCCTCGGGTGCAGCGCCCGTCACCGTCCCAGGTCTGCGAAGGGAGGGAATATGTTCTTCCGCGGCGGTCGTTGAGGTCCCAGTCTCGCTGGTAGCAGGCCGCATTTCACGCTACCTTCCATAGATGCTCCGCCGACGCGCGGGACACGTCGCCGTGCCGCGGCGGCGTCAGGTTCTGGCCATCGTCATAACGGTGGCCAGCGCTGGCGCGTGCATTGTCGCCATCGTTCTCGGACAGGCCGATCGTGTCAGCGCCCTGAGCGCGGTGCTCGGTGTCGCCGCTGTCGGCGCCGGGCTATTGGTGGTCGGCGAGAGCGGCGGCCTGGCGGTGTCGGCATCGTTCATCGTCTGCGTTCTGGCAGCGGCGTTCCTCGGTCCGGTCTCCGCGGTTGCGGCCGCGGTTATCGCCGAGCTGACGGCGACCGTGATGATGAAGACGCGCTGGCAGACCGTCGCCTTCACCAACCTGCCGCCGGCGATGGTCGCCGCGGCGGCGATGGCGACGATCATCCAGGGCTTCTACGCGACGCCCGTACGATGTGGCCGGCTTCTACCTCGCGGTCGTCCTGGCGGCCGCCGTCGGCTTGGTCATCAGCTTCGCGATGTTCTCGGTGCTGCGCCGGCTGATCTTTCCGTCTACCCAGCAGTTCGGACTCGGTGCACTGATCTCGTTTCATGCCGAGCGCCGGCCTCAGCATCTGTGTTGCGGTGGCCGGCGTCGGCATCACGCTGAAGATCGGCAATGCCGGGATCGCGTTCGCCCTCGCGGCGGTGTTTGCGTTCTCGTACATGGCCCATCTGTTGGACCAGTCGCGCCGACGCGCCCAGCAGTACGTGTCGCTGTCCTGGGGGGTGCTGGGCGGTCTCATGCGATCACTCGACACCCGCGACCAGCGCGCCGCACGCCACTCGGCGGCGGTCGCCCGGTTCTCTCAGGACATCGCCAAGGAGGTCGGGATGAGCGAGGCGGAATCAGAGCTCGCGCACACCGCGGGGTTGCTGCACGACATCGGCCGGTTCGCGCTCTCGGACCGGGTGGCCGAGCGGGGACGGACGCTCACCGAGGATGACTGGATGGCGATTCAGCGCCACCCCGAGCTCGGGGCGGACATGCTGCGGGATCTGGGGATGTACGGACCGGTGGGCGAGATCGTGCTGGCCCATCACGAGCGCATCGACGGCCGCGGCTATCCAGCGGGCCTGACCGAGGACGAGATTCCCGAGATCGCCAAGATCATCTCGGTTGCCGAGGTGTACGACACGCTCACCGCCTCAGACACCTACCGCACCCGGATGAGCTCGTTCGAGGCGCTCACCGAGCTCCGTCGTGTCGCCGGCTCGCAGGTCGACTCGCGCTATGTGGAGGTGCTGGCCGGCCTGCTCAGCGGCGAAGGCGTCGAGTATCGCCACGCCGACATGGCCGACTTCGACGTCGAGCTCGACATGGAGCGGCGCATCAACCAGGCCGGGGCGGGCGCCTGACACGCCACCTAAGGGCCGGCCGCATGGCCGGCCTTCTCAATATTTTCGTTCAGACGACGTGACGGCGTAACTCGGGTTCCGAGGCCTGCTCCAGTGAATCGACGAACTTGTCGATCTGCTCCTGGCTGAAGCGCCGTTGTCCTCCCGGAGTGCGGTAGGACTCCAGATGACCCATGTCCGACCAGCGTCGGATGGTCCCCAATGAGACGCCAAGCGCCTGGGCCGCCTGCGAGGTCGACAGGCCCAGAGGGCTTCCGTGAATTTGTCTCATGCCCGCCATTCACCCGCACTTGCGCAACCTTGGTGAGGCAAGCACAGCAATTGCACAACCTTGTGTCGGCAAGCCACGCCGGGACGGTCGGGATTGGTCCGGGCGCCCGATTTCTTGCAAATGCACCACTTTTAGGGCTACCGAACACTCCGGGGCGGGCTCAGTCCACTCGAGGATAGGCCCGAAGCTGCGACGATCTGAGTCGTGCGGCTCCGCCTCTATCACCACCAGGACGGAGCCAGGATCGCCTACCGCGAGGCCGGAACCGGCCCGGCGCTCGTGCTGCTGCATTCTCTTGGCCTCTCGCATCGGGAGTGGGAGCCGATCGTCGCCCCGCTGTCGGCACGCTTCCGCGTGGTGCTGCCGGATCTGCCCCTGCACGGGGATTCCGAGGACCGCCCGCGCCATCCCTACTCGCCGGACTGGCTCGCCGACGTGATCGCCGGCTTCTGCCGCGAGGTCGGCGGTCCCCGCTCCATGATCGCCGGCCACGACCTCGGCGCCGGGATCGCGCTGCTGGCGGTGAGCAGCGGCCGGCTGGAGCCGACGCGGCTGGTGCTGATGCCCAATCGCCTGCACCGGCGTGACCAGTTCGGGCCCACGCGCATGGCATGGCGGACGGTCTGCCGGCTGGGCGCTCTGCCCGGGCTCGACCGGGTTCTCGCCCATGGGGCCAAGCTGGTGTTCCGCCCGGCGTTGGGCGAGCGACTGTCGGTGCAGCACAACCAGGCTGCCCGCGACCTCGTGCGCCACGCTTTCGCCGACGTCGGCGGCAACGGCAATCGTGCGCGCTCGTGGGCCAAGTTCGCCCGGCGCTGGCCGGTGGAGGCGCAGCGCCAGCTGCTCGACGCGTATCCGCAGATGCAGATGCCAGTGCTGTTGCTGTGGGCTGAGGAAGATCCGGCTCATCCGATCGACGCGGCGCGTGAGGCGCTGGACCTGCTCCCCGATGCTCAGCTGCGGACGCTGCCCGGGGCCGGGTTCCTGATCGCCTACGACGACCCGGTGGCGGTGGCCCGCGAGCTGATCGCGTTCTGCGGGTAGCGCTAGCGTTCAACACCGTCATCAGCGAGCGCGAAAGGAAGCCATGAGCCTTCAGTCCAGAGAGCAGCTGTGGGGTGGCGAGACGACGAAGGCCGTCGACAACTTCCCCGTCTCGGGCGAGACCGTTCCCGCTGCGGTGATCCACTGGCTGGCGCAGATCAAGGGCGCCGCCGCCCGCGTCAACGCCGAGCTGGAGCTGCTCGAGCCCGACGTCGCGGAGCGGATCGCCACCGCCGCCGACCGCGTCGCCGGCGGCGAATTCGATGATCAATTCCCCATCGACGTGTTCCAGACGGGCTCCGGGACCTCAACGAACATGAACGCCAACGAGGTGATCGCGACCCTCGCCGGCGACGGCGCGCACCCCAACGACCACGTCAACATGGGCCAGTCCTCCAACGACGTTTTCCCGTCGGCGGTCCACCTGGCGGCTCTGGATCGCGCCACCAACGAGTTGCTTCCAGCCCTGGGTCAGCTCGAGGCCTCATTTCAGGCCAAGGCCGACCAGTTCGCCGACATCGTCAAGGCGGGCCGCACCCATCTCATGGATGCCGTCCCGGTGACGCTCGGGCAGGAGTTCTCCGGCTATGCGACGCAGATCCGGCTGGCGGTGCGGCGGGTGGGCAACGCGCTGCCCCAGGTCGCTCAGATTCCGCTCGGCGGCACCGCCACCGGCACCGGCCTGAACACCCACCCGGAGTTCGCCGGCCGGGTTCGCGCCCGTCTGACCGAGGCGACGGGGCTGAACATCCGCGCGCCCGAGGATCCGTTCGAGGCCCAGGGCAACCGGGACGCGCTGGTGGAGCTCTCCGGCGCTTTGAAGGTGCTCGCCGTCTCCCTGACCAAGATCGCCAACGACCTGGCGCTGATGGGCTCCGGCCCACGGGCGGGCATCGGTGAGCTGCTGCTGCCGGAGCTGCAGAAGGGCTCGTCGATCATGCCGGGAAAGGTGAACCCGGTGATTGCCGAGGTCGTCCTCCAGGTGTCGGCCCAGGTGATCGGAAACGACACCGCGATCACGGTGGGCGGCCTGCAGGGCAACTTCGAGCTCAACGTCCGGGTTCCACTGATCGCGCGCAACCTGCTCGAGTCGATCGGCCTGCTGGCGGCGACGGCGCGCATCTTTACCGAGAAGTGCGTCGACGGGATCCAGGCCAATGAGGACGGCTGCCTGCACTCGGCCGAGGCCACGCTGGCCGCCGCCACCGCCCTGAACCCGTACATCGGCTACGACAAGGCGACCGAGATCGTCAAGGAGGCCGCCAGCTCTGGCCGCATGCTCCGCGAGGTTGCCTACGAGATGGGGGTCGACGAGGACACCTACAACCAGGCGATGGACCTCCGCGGGATGGCTCGCGGCAACACCTGAGCGGTGCCGGCGAGGCGATCCGCCGGATATTCGTCTCTACGCGGCGATTCGTTGCAAAGAATCTGTGCCGGCGCGGGCGCCCCGGGCGCCGTGATTGAATGCCCGCCGCTTCGTTTCACGCCACTACGGGAGGTATGGCTTTGCGTAGTAAAGGTCTTCTGGCGCTCCTAGCCGCGTCAGCCATCTTTGCGTTCTCGGCTGCCGCCGCGTCCGCCGCTCCTTATCACATCCTGCTGCCCGGCCAGTTCCCTCAGCCGCCGACAATCGCGCAGTGCGAGTCCCTGTACGGCATCGAATGCTATGGAGCGCCGCAGATCGAGCAGGCCTACCACATGAAGCCGCTGTACCGCGCCGGGCTGACCGGCGCCGGCAAGACGATCGTGATCGTCGACTCCTTCGGATCGCCCACGATCCAGCACGACCTGCAGACCTTCGATCAGACCTACAACCTGCCGGCGCCGCCGTCGTTCAACATCATCACCCCGGACGGGCCGGTCAATCACAACGATCCCGCCGCTCTCGGCTGGGCGGAGGAGACGTCGCTCGACGTCGAGTACTCCCACGCGATGGCGCCGGGGGCCAACATCCTGCTGGTCGAGACGCCGGTGGCCGAGACCGAGGGGATCACGGGCTTCCCGCAGATCGTGCAGGCGGAGAACTACGTGATCGACCACCATCTCGGCGATGTCATCACCCAGAGCTTCGGCGCCACCGAACAGACGTTCAGCAGCCCGCAGCAGCTCTACAGCCAGCGCTCGGCGTACATCAACGCCGCTCTACACCGCGTGACGGTGCTGGCCTCCACTGGTGACACTGGCGCGACCAACTACATGCTGGACGGGCTCAACTACTACACCTACCCAGTGGTCGGCTGGCCGGCCAGCGACCCGCTCGTCACCGGCGTCGGCGGCCTGCAGTTGCACCTGGACAACTACGGCAACCGGATCGCGCCCGACAATGTCTGGAACGACCCGACGCCGCCGTGCGGTTCGCAGCCGTGCGCCGGGAGCGGCGGGAAGTCGGCCGATTTCGGCCGGCCCTTCTATCAGAACGGGGTCGCGCGAGTCGTCGGCTCGCAGCGGGGCGTTCCGGACGTCAGCCTGAGCGCCGCGGTCTCGGGGTCGGTGGACATCTACATGAGCGAACCCGGCCTGACCCCCGACTGGTACCCGATCGCCGGCACCAGTGAGGCCTCGCCGCTGTTCTCGGGCCTCGTGGCGGTGGCCGATCAGGCCGCACACCATGACCTGGGCCTCCTGAACCCACGGCTGTATGGCATCGGCGACGGGCCGTTCTCCGGGATCACCGACATCACCCGGGGCAACAACACCGTCACCTTCGTCCAGCCGAGCACCGGCCAGACGATCACCGTCCAGGGCTACAACGCCATGCCGGGCTATGACCTGGCCAGCGGCCTGGGGTCGCCCAACGGCGCCCTGTTCGTCGCCAGGCTTGCCGGCTACCGGTACGGATTCGCGAGCCACTGACACCCTGAGGTGCAGTCGCTCCTGACGCGCTCACCCGGCCCCAAGTGGCCGGGTGGGCCGTCCGGGAGACCCGGTCGGTTCGCGCCGGGCTCAGGTGGCGCCGTCTCGGCGCCGAGTTAGGTGGCGACCGTCTCGGCGCCCAGCGTTTGGGAGATCGCCACGTCGATCGAGTAGTCGATCGGCACCACTATCACCGACGGCACGTCGAGCGTCAGGGCCTTGCCCAGCCGCTCGGAGAACTCGTCGGCGTCCGCGCACCGCCACGCCGGCGCGCCGAATGCGTGGGCCAGCGCTACGAAGTCGGGGTTGCCGAAGTCCACGCCGAAATGGCGGCCGAACTTCTTGTCCTGCTTCCAGACGATCGAGCCGAACTGGCCGTTCTCCCAGACCACGTTCACGGTCGCGGTCTTCAGGCGGACCGCCGTCTCCAGCTCCTGACAGTTCATCAAAAAACCGCCGTCGCCGCTGACCGTGACCACGTGGCGACGGGGCTCGACGAGCTTGGCGGCGACGCCGGTCGGCAGGGCGAAGCCCATCCCGGCCAGCCCGTTGGCGATCAGCACCGTGCCGGGCTCGTGCGCGGGGAACATGCGGCCGATCCACAGCTTGTGCAGGCCCACGTCGGACACCAGCAGGTCGCTGCGCCGCAGCGCGCGCCGGATGTCGGCGAGGACGCGGGGTGGTCGGATCGGAAAATGCGAGTCGTTGGCGGCATCGGAGAGGGCTCCGAGCACCAGCTCACGCAGGCGATCCGACTCCGGCGGCTGGGACTGCTTGCGGCTGCAGCCCGCCGCCAGCCGCGCCAGCACGTGGGCGATGTCGCCGATCAGCTCCACTGCGGGGATGAAGAACTCGTCGATCTCGGCGGCGACGGTGTCGATCACGACGATCTGCTTGTCGGCGCGCGGGTTCCAATGCTCGGGGGCGTGCTCCACCAGGTCGTAGCCGACCGCGATCACCACGTCGGCGTCGTCGAAACCCGCCAGCGCGTAGTCCCGGGACTGCAGCCCGACCGTACCCAGGGCGTGCGGGTCCTCGTAGTCGAGCAGGCCCTTGGCCATGAACGTCTCGGCCACCGGAATTCCGGTGGTGTGGACAAAGGCGCGCAGGGCACGGCTGGCGTGGGTGCGGATCGCCCCGTTGCCGGCCAGGATGATCGGGTTCTCGGCCGCCATGATGAGGTCGGTGGCGCGCTGCAGCTCTCTGATCCCGGGCTCGGGGCGCACCGGGGCATGTCGGGGAAGCGGTGCCCGGCCACCCGCGTCCAGCGGCTGCGCCATCACGTCCTCGGGAAGCTCCAGGTGGGTCGACCCGGGCTTCTCGGACTCGGCGACCGCGAACGCCTTGCGGACCACTTCGGGCACGATCTCAGGGCTGGAGACCCGGGCGTTCCACTTCACGACCGGGCGGAGAATGCCGAGCAGGTCGATGTGCTGATGCGACTCCTTGTGCATCCGCTCCAGGTCCGACTGGCCGGTCAGCGCCACCAGTGGCGCCCGGTCCAGGAAGGCGTCGGCCACGGCGGTCACCAGGTTGGTGGCCCCAGGGCCGAGGGTGCCCAGGCACACCCCCGCGCGGCCAGTCAACCGGCCGTAGGCGTCGGCCATGTAGGCGCCGCCCTGCTCGTGCCGGACGGGCACGAACTGGATCGAGGAATCCGCCAGGGACTCATTGAGGTCGAGCGTCTCCTCACCGGGGATGCCGAACACGTACTCGACGCCCTCGGACTCGAGGCACTGCACGAACACGTCTGACGCCTTACGCTCGGTCACGCCGTCACCCTAGCGACCGCAACGGGTCCACGGCCAGATCCGGGTTCCGGGAGCCGTGACGCTCGAGCCACGAGTGGGCCTCCCGGAAACGTCGCCCGAGACCGACTAGATTGCCGCCCATGCCGGGCCCCCTGCTCGCCATCGACGGGCCGTTCGTGCTCTATCGCTCGTTCTTTGCCCTGCCGGACTCGATCACCGACGGGGACGGCCACCCCGTCAACGCTCTACTGGGCGCGGTCAACCTGATTCTGCGGATCGCCGCCGACCGGCCGCCGCGGGCGATCGTGGTCTGCTTCGGCGCCGAGGCGGCGCACTACCGGGTCGATCTGTACCCCGACTACCACGCGCACCGGCCGCCGGTTCCGGAGGCGCTGCAGTGGCAGTTCGAACGCGCGGCCGAGCTATTCGAGGCGTTTGCCTGGACCACGGCCGGGTCCGACGACCTCGAGGCCGACGACCTGCTCGGCGCGCTCGCCGCGGCCGAGGTGGCCGCCGGCGGCCGGGCGCTGATCATGACCGGGGATCGCGACATGTACCAGTGCGCCGGCGAAGGGGTCAGCGTCGTGTTCCTCAAGCAGGGCGCCAGCGGGTTCGAGGAGGTCGACCCGGCCGAGGTCCGTCGCCGCTACGGTATCGGCCCCGAGCTGGTGCCCGACTTCATCGCGCTGCGCGGCGACCCGTCGGACGGGCTGCCGGGCGCGCCCGGAATCGGCGCCAAGACCGCCACCGACCTGCTCAAGCGCCACGGCTCTCTGGAGGAGGCGATCGCCGCCGCCGGCGGAGAGCGGCCGAAGATCGCCGCGGCGCTCCGCGACAACGCGGACGCCCTCCTTGCCTTCCGGGAGATCGCGACGCTGCGGCCCGCGGAGGTGGAGTTGCCTGCCGACCGGCCCACCGACCTCGCCGGCGGGGCCGCCGCCGCCCGCGGGCACGGGATGAACCGGCTCGCCGAGCGGCTGGAGAGCGCGCACTCTGTCCGCGACCTCTGACGCTGATGACAAAAGCGACGTCAGGGCCCACCTTTGTCATCAGCGTTGCTGTCAGGGCGTGAACTTGACCGTGATCACGTCTCCGTCGGCGACCGCGTAGTCCCGTCCCTCGAGCCGCAGGGTGCCGCGCTCGCGGGCGCCCGCGTAGCCACCGGCCTCGGTCAGTTCATCCCAGGAGACGACCTCGGCCCGCACGAACCCCCGCTGGATGTCGGAGTGGATCAGTCCGGCGGCGTGCCATGCCGTCCGGCCGCGACGTAGGTGCCAGGACTGTGCCGGCTTGTCCTCCCCCGCGGTGAAGAAGGCGACGAGCTCGAGCAGCGAGAACGCGCCGTGGACGACGGTGGCCAGCCCGGACTCGGCGAGCCCGAGGTCCTCGCGCATCGCCGCTGCGTCCGCCTCGGACAGCTCGGCCAGCTCTGACTCGAGCCGGGCGGAGACCGCCACCGCTTCGGCGCCGACGGCCGCGGCGTGCTCGGCGATCGCCGGCGGCACGGCGTGCGAGCCCTCGTCGACGTTGGCGACGAACAGGACCGGCTTCGCGGTCAGCGGCGACAGCAGGCTCATGAAATCGGTCCCAACCGCCCCATCGGCCGGCGGCGGCACGGTTCGCGCCGGGCGACCCGCCGACAGCGCCTCGATCACCCGCTCAAGCCATCCGGCTTGCGCGATCGCTTGGCGGTCGCCGCCGCGCGCCGTGCGCACGACGCGCTCGCGCCGGCGCTCGGCCTGCTCGAGGTCGGCGTATACGAGCTCGGTCTCGATCGTCTCGATGTCGGCGATCGGATCAACCCGGCCCTCGGGGTGGACGACGCTCTCGTCGTTGTGGGCGCGGACCACGTGAACGATCGCGTCGGTCTCGCGGATGTTGGCGAGGAACTGGTTGCCGAGCCCCTCGCCGCGGTGAGCGCCGGCGACCAGCCCGGCGATGTCGTGAAACGCGATCGTGTCGGGCACGATCTTCGAGGCGCCGATGGTATCGGCCACGGCGTCCAGGCGCGGGTCGGTCACCGGGACTATCGCCACGTTGGGCTCGATCGTCGTGAACGGATAGTTGGCGGCTTCGGCGGCGACGCCGGTGAGCGCGGTGAACAGCGAGGACTTGCCGGCGTTCGGCATCCCGACGATCCCGACCCGCATCGGCATCGGTTAGTGGTCGCTCCTTCCGAACATGCGGGCGCCGGCCGCGCCGACGACGCTGCCGATCACCGCCCCCGCCAGCACGTCGCTGGGATAGTGGACGCCGAGATAGGGGCGGCTGAGGGCAAACGCGCCGGCGGCCGCGTACAGCGCCGGCGCCGGCACCAGGCCCCGGTAGGCGCGCGCCGCCGCGAACGACGTGGTGGCGTGGGCGCTGGGGAAGGAGAGCAGCGAGACGGTTGACGTCAGCGGCGCGAGGTCGCGCAGCTGCGGGCGGGGGCGCCGGACCGCGAGCTTGACCCCGTAGTTGACGCCGTAGGCGAGGGCGACCACTCCGGCGCCGTGCCACCACCGGTCGCGCCGGCGAGGATCGAGAGCCGCGCCCGCCGCGCCCAGCGCCAGCCAGCAGGCCGCGTGCTCGCCGGTGAGTGAGTAGCCGTGGATCGCGCGCTCACGGCGCGGGCCGTGACCGCGGGTCCGGGCGAGCACGAGCAGTCGGTGGTCGAGGCGGGTCGCCGTCGTCATCAGCGGATGACTCTAGTGTTCCGTCTGGTGGGTTCGTTGGCACCAAGAGGTGGCACTGGCGGATGCATGGCAAGGACGCAGGATCCGACGTGTGGCAGTGCCACACGAGGATCCGAGGACGCCGCCAGGCGCCGCCAGGGGTGCCTCGACTGCCGACGAACCTGCCTGACGGGGCACCAGGAGGCGACCTGACGGGGAGGCGACCTGACGGCGACGTCGGTCAGGCGCGGGCGGGGGTGACGACGCCGTACCGTGCCGGCGAATCGTCGTCGCACTCGGCGAAGAACCCGCCGACCACGTCCAGCAGCTGCTCCAGCCCGTCGGCCGCGAACAGAATCGGCTGGTACTTCGTGATGTCGTACTCGGTCATGCCCATCTCGGCGATTCGCAGCGGCCGGAGCTCGGCTGAGCGAAACTCATCGATCTCCCCGTATGAGGACAGCAGCCCCGCCCCGTAGGCGCGCGGCTCTCCGTGCTCTGAGACGACGCCGAACTCGAGCGTGAACCAGAACACGGTGGCGAACAGGTCACGCCCTGGCTTGGTCTCCAGACGGCGCGCCGCCCGCCCCGCCAGACGGTTGAGCTCGGCCAGCTTCGGACTCGCCAGCAGTCCGCCGTGGCCGATGACTTCGTGGATCAGATCCGGCTCGGGCGTGTACAGGGGACGCGATGGATGGCGGATGTACTGCGTGGAGTGAAAGACGCCGTCCGACAGCGAGCCGTAGAACTCCTCGAAGGCGACCAGGCCCGCCGCAGGGTGATACTCGAACCCGGTGAGCGGTCGCAGGCGGGCTCCCACCTCGTCGAGCTGCGGAATCCGGTCGGCCGGCAGCGCCAGGGCGGCCATGGCCTGGCGGTACTCCGCGCACGCCAGCCGCTCGTGCTTGGCGGCCAGCTCCCGGCAGACCGTACGCCATACCTCCTGCTCCTGCTCGGTGTAGTCGACGTGAGGGATCGGCGCTGGCGGGTGCCAGTCCAGCGCCCGGACGGCGATCTGGTTGCGTCTCGCCCGGTACTGCGGATCGCCGAACCCGGGGTGACCCTCGTCGAGGTGCACCGTCACCGCCCCGTCGGCGGCCCGAGTCACGGGCGCGTAGAGCTGGGCTTCCTCAAACACCCGGCGGCACTCCATCGCCCGTGGTGGGCAACTGCCTGTGGGCGTGGGCGGCCGGGACCCACTCCGCACGTTCGATCGCCGTGAACGGCCCCAGCTCGCTCACCCGGCACGGCATCTGCGGGTGATGCGGGATCAAGCGGTCGCCAGTGAACCGCTCGAGTCCCATCACCTCCTCAGTCCACAGCGGTGTAGCTCCCGCGGAAGTCCTGGCGACGGCGCCGGACGGAGGAATCGGCAGACTTTGCCTGATCACAACTCGGCAATGATCCGCAGGCCAACGCGGCTTCTCAACCCCGGGACGTTGTGTTAGCCTGCCGTTGTGGGCGGCCGTGGACGACGTTGACCGTGAAATCATTGCGCTGCTTCGCGAAAACGCCCGCCGTTCCTTCCAGGACATCGGCCAGCACGTTCACCTCTCGGCGCCCGCGGTCAAGCGCCGGCTCGATCGCCTGGAGCGCGACGGCGTCGTGCTCGGCTACACCGCCGTGGTCGACCCCGAGGCGTTCGGCTGGCACGCCGAGGCGTTCGTCGATCTGTACTGCGAGGGAAACATGCCGGGCGCGGCGATCAAGCGTGCCGTGCAGCGGGAATCGGGCGTCGTCTCGGCCCACACGGTCGCCGGCGAGGCGAGTGCCCTGCTTCACGTCATGGCCCGCGACACCAAGGACCTGGAGCTGGCTCTGGAGCGGATCAGGGCGACGCAGGGCGTGACCCGAACGGTCACCGAGATCGTGCTCTCGACGCTGTTTACGCGGTAGCGCGCTTCATCCGGCGTTCCGGCTACTTCTCGTCGACCTTCAGCGCGTTGCCGATCGACATAAAGGTTGGCGCCCAGAGTCCGACGAAGATGCCCCAGCGCTCGGCCTTGGCCTGACCGGCCTCCTCGCCGCGGCTGGACGCAAACCACGAAGCGATGCTCGCCGCAATCGACACCAATCCGGCGGTGTAGGCGAACTCGCTGCTCATTCCGAGACCTTTCAACAGCTTGACCATCTTGGTTCCTTTCGACGTTGTCGTTTGGGGACTACCCGGCCGCGGCATCCCGCTAAACATCAAGTATAGGTTTTACTAACAAGCTGTTGACCTATCTTGGGACGCGATTGACGCGGTTTTCAAGTGCCCGGCGAGTGCGAGCGTGGCATCGTCGGACACCCAACCCGGCGCCCGCGAGGCGTGCTACGGTGTGCCACGGATGGATGTTTCGGTTCGCGAACTGCGCAATCACACCGGCCGAGTGGTGTCGGCGATCGAGGCCGGCGAGCCCGTCGTATTGACCGTGCACGGTCGTCCGGTCGCTGACATCGTCCCCCGCCAGGCAGCCAGCGAGCGTCGCCCGAGCGATCTGGTGCTGGCTGACCTGCGGGCGATCGCTGACCGCGCCGCCGACCTGGACGTGGCCTCTGACGCAGGCGACTTCGATGTCGGCTGGAGCACCGACGACCTGATCGGGTGAGCGGATATCTCGCGGACACCAGCGTGTTCATCGCCGCCGTGAGCGGATATCTCGCGGACACCAGCGTGTTCATCGCCGCCGAGCAACGCCGCGCCCTCGGAGCCCCTCCCGAAGGCGAGGCGCGGATCTCAGTCGCGACACTGACCGAGCTGCTGGTCGGCGCGCGCCGCGCCGCCCCCGGCCCATTGTCTGACCTGCGGCAGGAGACATTGCGCCGCGCCCGGCGATTCATCGCGTTGCCCTACGACAGCCTCGTCGCCCAGCGCCTGGCCGATCTGCTGGCCAGCGCCCGCACCCAGCGCCGGCGCGCCGGGGCGATGGACGCGATCATCGCCGCCACCGCGCTCGTCCACGACCTGGCGATCTGGACCCAGGACGAGGACTTCGGCGTCCTCGCGCAGCTGGCGCCCCAACTGCGCATCCATCGCGACCGCGGCTAAAGAAAAGGGTTCTACCGACCCTAAACGCCGGACCCCGGCGCCTTCGGGCCGTGTGTGGTGGCGCTTTCAGGTTGCGGGAAACGACCCGGTCAGCCCCCGAAGCCCACCCGGTGGCCCTCGGTGTCGATCAGCACGTAGACGACCTTGTCCAGGCGCAGCGCGATCGTCCCGTCCTCCGCGGTCAGCTCGTGCCAGCCACCCCCCGGCAGCGCTTGGCGCAGACCGGCGAGCGCGTCCGCGGCCACCCGCGCGCTCAGCACGGGTCCCGCCTGAAAGCCGATGCTGATCTTCTGAGGCCTTTCATCGTTCATGGCAATGCTCCTCCGCTGGCTCCACGATCTCGGTTAGCACCCCGCCGGTAGCGGCGGGGTGAAGGAACGCCACCCGTGAGCCGCGAATCCCGGTGCGCGGCGTCTCGTCGATCAGCCGGAGCCCGGCGGCGGTCAACGCGTCGAGCGTCTCCTGCACGCTGGCCACGCGGTAGGCGACGTGGTGCAGGCCCGGTCCGCGGCGGCTGAGGAACCTCCCGACCGCGGTGTCGGGAGCCAGCGGCTCCAGCAGCTCGACGTGACCGTCGCCGACGTCGAGCAGCGCCGCGTCGACGCCCTGCTCGGTGACCGTCTCCCGGTGCACGAGCGGCATTCCCAGCTGGTCGCGATAGATCGCGAGTGCGCCCTCGAGGTTCTCGACGGCAACCCCGACGTGGTCGATCGCGGACAGCATGGCGCGGCGGAGGATATCGAGCTGAGTGCGGCTACTGGACGGGCGCCAGCCGTGGATTGGGCGCGCAGAAGCGGCCGACCTTGGCGCACGGCCGGCCCTCGAGCAGGACGATGTCGGCGGTGAAGTCGTTGTCACCGCGGATCAGCGAGGATCCCACCCCATACGCGTCAACGGCCACGTCCTGGGCCTCGAACTCCCGGATCCGCCCCGCGGTGAAGCCGCCGCTGACCACGATCTTCACGTTCGGAAAGCCGGCGCCGTCCAGGGCGCCGCGCACCTTCTCCACCAGGCGGGGGTTGACGCCGGTCGGCTTGAAGCCGCCCATCTCGTCCAACAGCGAGCGGTCGACCAGCGTGTCGGAGGTGTCCAGCCGCACCCCCCAGAGCCGGTCCCCGAGCGCCTCGGCGACCGCCAGCGCCGTCCGCACCGAGTCGTTCTCGAAGTCAACCAGCACGGTGATGCTCATGTCCCGGTAAAAGCGATCGGCGAACTTGACCGCCGCCCGGACGGTATCGCCCCCGTAGGCGGCGATCAGCCCGTGGGGCACGGTGCCGATCCCGCGGCCGCCCCACCATGACGCCTGGGCGTCGGTGGACACGCCGATCGCCCCCGCCACGTGGGCACTCCAGCCGTCGCCGGTCTGCACCAGCCAGTGGTCGTGGCGCGCCGGGAAGTAGAAGATCTGCTTGCCGCGAGCTGCCTCCACCACCTCGGCGACGTTGCGCATGATCAACGAGCGGCGGGCCAGCGACCCGAGGTAGACCGTCTCCAGGTGGGCGAACAGCGAGTAGTCGCCTTCGATTGTCATCACCGTCTCCCGCGGGGCGATCCGGTCGCCTTCCTTGAGCGCCTGGACCTGCAGCCGGTCCCAGCCGTTGACCCACTCGCCGTTGTCGGAATGGCCCGAGCAGGTCTTGAGGACCGCGATCGCCTCATCGATTCCGCCCAGGATCGAGTCCTGCTTCTGGAACACCTGCATCGTGACACTGGGGTGATCGTCCTCGGCCTCCAGCAGCGATTTGGTCAGCACGAAGTAGGCATCCGAGTAGTAGCCCTGGCGGATCCGGTCGACCGGCAGCCGGAAGATGGAGGGGTCAAGCCGGGTGGAGACCTGCGTCGAGATGGGCGAGAAGTGTATTGGGCGCGCGGCCTCGTCACGTGGTAGGCTCGGGCCGCGATGCTTGCCATCCGCCACCTCTGACTCAGGTCCTCCTCGCGGGCGGCCGTAAGTGACCGCCGCCCGCCGACGTCGTCGTTCCTTCTTCGTTCTGGGTGTGTGTGATGGGTTCGTATCTGCGCGTTCTGCGCCATCGAGATTTCCGGTTTCTGTTCTTCGGCCAGTCGGCCAGCGCCGTCGGCGATCAGGTCGTGATCGTCGCCCTGGCGCTGTACGTCACCGAGCGCACCGGATCGGCGAGCGACCTCGGCTTCATCCTGGCAGCGCAGTCGGTCCCGCTGATCGGGCTGGTGTTGCTCGGCGGCGTGTGGGCCGATCGTGGCGGGGGCCTGGGTCGCAAGCGGATCATGATCGCGGCCGACGCCGCCCGCGCGCTCCTGCATGGCGGACTGGCGGCGCTGATCCTGCTGGGCGGCGCGACCGTGGTCCAGATGATCGTGATCGAGGCCCTGTTCGGCGCCGCCCGCGCGTTCTTTGAGCCCGCCTACTCCGGCCTGATCCCGCAGACGATTGACGACGAGCTGATCCAGGATGCGCGGGCGCTGTCATCCACCACCAGCAATCTCGCGCTCCTGATCGGCCCGGCGCTCGGCACGGCGCTGGTCCTGACGGTCGGCGCCGGATCGGCGTTCGCGCTGGACGCGGCCACGTTCGTGATCAGCGCCGCGCTGCTGATCAGAGTTCAACCCCGGGCCCGCGGCCGGGCTCCCCGCCGGCGCTCGATCGTCCACGAGCTGCGCGCCGGCTGGCACGAGGTCCGCTCGCGGGCGTGGGTGTGGGTCACGATCGTGGTCTTCACCGGGGCGGTGCTGTGCGCCTACTCACCGTGGTTCACCCTGGCGCCGTCGATCGCGCGCGACGTCTACGGCTCCGCCGGCGACTTCGGGGTGCTGGAAAGCGTGGCCGGCGGCGGCGCCGTGCTCGGCGCGCTGGTCGGGATCCGCTGGCGGCCCCGCCGGCCGATGCTGATCGGCTTCCTGCTCATCCTGGTGTGGCCGGCCCAGGGGATCGCGTTCGCGCTCGGCGCGCCGTTGGCGTCGGTGATCATCCTGGCGTTCGCCGCCGGCATCGGGTTCTCGTTGTTCGAGGTCTGGTGGGAGACGGCGCTGGCCCGCCACATCCCCCCGCACGCGCTGTCTCGGGTGAGCTCATATGACTGGATGGGCTCGCTGGCGCTGATGCCTCTGGGGTTCGCGCTCGCCGGACCGCTGGCGGCGGCGCTCGGCCCGCGGCTCGTGCTCGGTGTCGGCAGTGGGCTCGGTCTGATCATGCTCGTGGCCGGCACGCTGCCGCGGGCGACCCGGCGGCTGACCGACGACCGCCCCGGCTCAGTCGAGCAGCTCGGAGATGATGTCGAAGTAGAAGCCGGTGGCGAAGCCGAGATCGCGCACGTCGATCCGCTCGTCGGCGTTATGGATGAGCGGCGTCGCCTCTAGCAGGGTCTGGTGGCGCTGCGGGAAGAAGCCGTAGGCGACGCAGTCGGGGAACGCAGCCCGAAACCAGCGCGAGTCCGAGAACCCCGGGAGGATCAGCGGGACGGCGGTCGCGCCCGCGTCATGATCGTTCACCCAGCCCGCGATGGCGCTCATCAGCGGCGTGTCCACCGGCGAGGCGTTGCCGCTCACCTCCTCGGTGAAGTCGATCCGGAGCTGCTCGGCGTCGTCGCCGAGCACCCCGGTGATGCGGCGCAGCGCCGCGTCGCGGCCGAGACCGGGCGGCACGCGACAGTCAACCTTGATCGTCGCCCGCGACGGGATCACGTTGATCTTGGACGACGCCGAGGCCATCGTCGGGGCCAGCGTGACCCCGAACATCGGCTCCATCAGCGTGCGCAGGCCCGGCTCGGCGGCTTCGATGCGCGCCAGCGCCGTCGACGGATCGTCCGGGTTCTCCCCCAGCGCCCTCAGCAGCGCGGTGGGGGCCTCGGTGAGCTCGAATGATTCCGGCGGCTGTGCCAGCGCCGCCAGCACCGGCGCCAGCTTCAGCAGCGCGTTGTCGCCGGTGCGCGGCAGCGAGGCGTGGCCGGCGGCTCCGGTGGCGGTGACGCTGAAGCGGAAGATGCCCTTCTCGGCGCAGCAGACGCCGTAGCGGCGACCGCCGCCGTACTGGAACACCTCGCCGGCGCCTTCGTTGAGGAGCATGTCGCAGCGGACCTTCTCGGGATGGGTGGCAGTCAGCCAGTCGGCGCCGATGTCGCCGCCGGTCTCCTCGTCGGAGACGAACACGAGCTTCAGCGCCCCGCTTGCCGGCCGCCATCCCTGCCGGGCCAGAGCCGCCCCGGCGACCGCCTCGGCCGCCACCTGGTTCTTCATGTCCAGCGCGCCGCGGCCCCACAAGAAGCCGTCGGCCACATCTCCCGACCACGGGTCGTGGCTCCACTCGGGGGGGTCGGCGAGGACGGTGTCGACGTGGCCGAGCAGACACAGCACCGGACCGTCGCCCTCGCCGTCGAGCGTCGCCACCAGGTTGGGCCGCTCCGGGTCGGCGGCCAGCACCTCGGTCTCGAAACCGGCCTGCGTCAGGTAGCCCTCCAGGTGCTCGATCGCCGGTCGCTCGTTGCCGGGGGGGTTGACGGTGTTGAAGCGGATCAGGTCCTGGAGCAGGGCAACCGTCTCGCCCTGGAGGTCTTCGGACGCCATCTTGGCGGCAAGACTATCGGCGTAGGATGGCGCCGTGCCCGCGCCCGGAGACGACCATGAGGCGGCGCCGGCCTCGAGCGATCTCGCCGACGACCTCAAGCTGGCGCTGGCGCTGACCGACCGCGCCGACGCCATCACCCTGGCCCGATTCCGCGCCGAAGACCTGGTGGTGGAGACCAAGCCCGACCTGACGCCGGTGAGCGAGGCCGATCGCGACGTCGAACAGGCGGTACGCGAGCGGCTGGCGGCGGCGCGTCCCGACGATCAGGTGTTCGGCGAGGAGTACGGCGGCGCCGCCGTCCCGAACGGCGGCCGGCGCTGGATCGTCGATCCGATCGACGGGACCAAGAGCTACGTGCGCGGTGTCCCGGCGTGGGCGACGCTGCTCGCGCTCGAGGTCGACGGAGAGATCACCCTTGGGGTCGTCTCGGCGCCAGCCCTCGGGCGGCGGTGGTGGGCGGCGCGCGGCGCGGGCGCGTTCCTGCGCGACGCGCCCGGCCACGGCCCCCGGCGGCTACACGTGTCCGGGGTGCGCCGGCTCGCCGACGCGCAGCTGTGCTTCGGCGGCCTCGAGGAGTGGCGCGAGGCGGGTCGGCTGGACGCGCTGCTCGCGCTGGCGGCGCGCTGCTGGCGCAGCCGGGGCTACGGGGACTTCTGGAGCTACATGCTGGTCGCCGAGGGGGCACTGGAGATCGGGCTGGACCCGTCGGTGTCGCTGTGGGATCTGGCGGCGCCGATGGTGATCGTCCAGGAGGCGGGCGGAAGGTTCACCGATCATGCCGGGGTGGCCACCGCCGGCGGCGGCAGCGCGATCGCCACCAACGGCCTGCTGCACGAGCTCGCGCGGACGATCATCGTCCGCTGACGCCGGGTCATACTAAAAGCGATGGAGCGCCTGTTCGGAAATGACGTCGGCGACAGCGCCGCCACGCTGCAAGCGCAGGCGCCGCTGGCCACCCGAATGCGGCCGACCACGCTCGACGAGATCGTCGGGCAGGACCAGTTGCTCCGGGCGGGCGGGACCACATCCGCGTTGCGGCGCGCGATCGAGGAGGGACAGCCCCACTCGATGATCCTGCACGGGCCTCCGGGCAGCGGCAAGACCACGCTGGCCCGGCTGGTGGCGCAGGCGTCTGACGCGGCGCTGGAAGAGGAGAGTGCGGTCGCCGCGGGACGCGCCGAGGTCCGGGCGGTGATCGAGCGAGCGCGCGAACGGCTGCGCTCCGGTCGCCGCACCGTGTTCTTCCTCGATGAGATCCACCGCTTCAACAAGGCCCAGCAGGACGCGCTGCTGCCGGCCGTCGAGGACGGGCTGATCACGTTGATCGGCGCGACCACCGAGAACCCGTACTTTGAGGTCAACTCGGCGCTGATCTCGCGCACCCACCTCTACGAGCTGCAGCCGCTCGGGCCGCCGGAGATCCGCAAGCTCCTGGACCGGGCCGTCGCCGAGGGGCACTGCGGGCCCGGCGATCAGGTCGACGAGGCGGCGCTGGACTTCCTGGCGCAGCGCGCCGGCGGCGATGCCCGCTCGGCGCTCAATGCCCTGGAGCTGGCCTGCGAGGCGGCAAGCGGATCTGACCCACCGGACCGAGTGACCCTGGCCCACGCCGAGGACGCGCTCCAGCGCCGGGCGCTGCTCTACGACCGCCAGGCCGATCGGCACTACGACACGATCTCGGCCTGGATCAAGGCGACCCGGGGATCGGACCCCGACGCGTCGCTGTACTACCTGGCGGTGATGCTGGAGGGCGGCGAGGATCCGCGGTTCATCGTCCGCCGGATGGTGGTGCTGGCCTCCGAGGACATCGGCAACGCCGATCCCCAGGCCCTGGTGATCGCCACCGCGGCGGCGGCCGCCGTCGAGCACGTGGGCCTGCCCGAATGCCAGTTCGCGCTCGCCCAGGCTTCCGTGTATCTGGCTCTGGCGCCGAAATCCGACGCCGTCAAGCGCGCCGTGTTCGCCGCCCGCGGCCACATTCGCGAGCAGGGTGCGGCCATGCCGCCGCCCCACCTGCGCTCGTCCACCCGCAGCGACGGCGGCTACGACAACCCGCACCGCCGCGCCGGCCACCTCTCGCCCCAGGAGCTGATGCCCGATCCGGCGATCGGGGCACGGTTCTATGACCCCGACGACGCCGAGGCAGGGTTGCGAGAGCGGCTGGTCGAGATTCGGCGCGGTCGGGGCCGGGCGGATGGCTACGCTTAGATCGATGCCCGCTCAGGCCTACGCCGGCAAGGAATGCGTCTGCCAGTTCCGCAAGGGAATCTGCGACCAGTCGTGTGTCCGCGACATGCTGGACACGCCGTTCTACATCGCGTGCCTGCGGCTCACGGGCCGCCGGTGCGTGGTCGTCGGCGGCGGTGACGTCGGCCTGGAGAAGGTCGAGGGGCTGCTCGCCTGCGACGCCGACGTGACCCTCGTGGCCCCCGAGGCGCACCCGGCGCTCGCCGAGCTGGCCGCCGAGGGCTCGATTGAGTGGCAGCGCCGCAATTACGCCCCCACCGACCTGGACGGTTGCCTGATCGCGATCGCCGCCACCGGCGACAGCGAGGTCAACATTCGCGTGTTTCACGACGCCGAGGAACGGGCGATGCTGGTCAACGTGGTCGACGTGCCGCCGCTGTGCAACTTCATCCTTCCGGCGATCGTGCGCACCGGGCCGCTGGCGGTGGCGATCTCCACCGCGGGGGCATCCCCGGCACTGGCCAAGCGGATGAAACGGGAGATCGCCGACCGGTTCGGAGAGCCCTATGCCACGCTCGCCGTCCTGCTCAACGACGTGCGCGGCTGGGCCAAGGCGACGCTGCCGACCTACCAGGACCGCAAGCAGTTCTTCGAGTCGATCGTCAACGGCGACCCGGACCCGATCGAGCTGCTGCGCCAAGGCGACGCCGGGCGCGTACGGGAGCTGATCGAGTCAGCGCAGCGAGACGCGCAGCCCGCGCCCGTGTGAGCGATCCCGAGCTCACCCATCTCGATAGCGCCGGGCGCGCCAGCATGGTCGACGTCGGCGACAAGCCGGCGACCGAGCGCCGGGCCGTGGCCCGCGCGGTGGTTCGGGTCTCGCCGGAGACGGCGGCCGCGGTGCGAGCGGGCGATGCTCCGAAGGGCGACGTGATCGGAGTGGCCCGGATCGCCGGCATCCAGGCAGCCAAGCGGACCGCCGAGCTGATCCCGCTGTGTCACCCCATCGCCCTGTCGTATCTCGGGGTTGAGGGCACGATCGACGCCGGCGAAGGCGAGATCGAGCTGATCGCGGAGGCCCGAACGACCGGTCCCACGGGCGTGGAGATGGAGGCGCTGACGGCGGCGTCGGTGGCGGCGCTGACCGTCTACGACATGGTCAAGGGTATCGAGCGCGGCGCCGAGATCGCCTCGGTGTCCCTGCTCGCCAAGTCCGGCGGGCGCTCGGGCGAGTGGCGCCGCCCGGGGGCTTAGTCGTCCCGCCCGCCCAGTGGCGTAGTCGTCACGACCGCCCGGCGGCGTAGCCGTCACACCAGCCCCGCGGTGGCGACACAGCTGACCAGCGTCTCACAGATGTGGCGGCACATGGTCTCGGTCAGCGCGGGCGACATCGGCAGGCTGAGGACGGTCGTCGCCAGGCGCTCGGTGATCGGCAGCGGCTCTGGATACTCATCCGCATACGCCGGGGAGCGATGCGGCGGGATCGGATAGTGCACGAGCGTCGGCACGCCTCGCCGCGACAGCTCACGACGCAAGGGGTCGCGGTCGTCGGTCTGGATGACGAATTGATGCCAGACTGCGTATGCGCCGGGGGTGCCCCTGGGGAGCGTTATCGCCTCGATTCCGCAGAGCGCCTCCGCGTACTGGGCGGCGCGGGCTCTCCGGCGTTGATTCCAGTCGTCCAGGCGGGTCAGCTTGACTCGCAGAAGCGCGGCCTGCAGCTCGTCTAAGCGGCTGTTGTAGCCGCGCAGCTCGCTGCGATGGCGTTCTCGCTCGCCGTAGTTGGCGAGCATCCGCACCCGCTGGAGCAGCCGGGTGTCGCCGGACACGGCAACACCGGCGTCCCCGGCCGCGCCCAGATTCTTCGTGGGATACAGGCTGAACGCCGTCGCGTCGGCCAAGGTTCCGATCACTCGCTCGCCCAACCGCGCCCCGTGAGCCTGGGAGGCATCGTCGACGACGGCGAGGCGATGCCGGTCGGCGATCCCCGTGATCGCGTCCATGTCGGCGGGCATCCCGTAGAGATGGACCGGGACGATGGCGGATGTCCGCGATCCAATCGCTGCTTCGATACGGGCGGGATCGATCAGGAGGGTGTGCGGATCGGGCTCCACCGGCACCGGTCGGGCTCCGGCATGCGAGATCGCCAGCCAGGTCGCGATCGATGTGTGCGCCGAGACCAGGACCTCATCGCCGCGGCCGATGCCCATCGCCTCCAGCGCCAACTGGAGCGCCTCGAGGCCGTTACCGACGCCGACGGCGGCCGTGGCGCCGCAGTAATCCGCCCACTCACGCTCGAAGCACGCCACCTCGGCGCCCCGCAGGTACTGGCCAGATCGGAGCACCCGCACCGCCGCCTGTTCGAGCTCGGCCTCCAGCTCGTGGTTGACGAGCGCCAGATCCAGGAATGAGGACTGGGTCACCGCGGCGACGCCAGCGCCTGGAACGCGGCGTAGTCGTTGACGTACTCGCTTGGGTCGTAGGGCCCTGATGACAACACCAAACACACCGCGCCCGGCGAGAACCGGTCGAGATGGTGGAACACCATCGGAGGCAGGAGCAGCCCCTGCTCGGGACGGTCGAGGGTAAATGTGGTCTGGACCGCGCCGTCGTCGCAGTGGACCTCGAAGCCGCCGGCGACGGGGATGAGCAGCTCATGTTGCTCGCGGTGAGCGTGATGGGCACGCTCGCCGCCTGCGGGCACATCGAAGACGAAGTACACGCGCTCCACCGCGAAGGGGAGCTGCTCACCCGCCTGAGCGACGCACAAGGATCCTCGCGGCTCGTCGACGCGCTGCAGCGGGATGCGCCGGCAGCGGCTGGCGTCGTTGGTCGCCGTCGTGGGGAGCGGCCTCACGCCGTACCGTCCCTGAACAGAAAGCCGGCGTGAGCCACCTGGTCGGGCGCCCCGTGAATCGTCCAACCCGGCAGCAGCACGAACTCGCGGGCGAGTGCGAGGTTCGCGTCCTGGGCCGCGCGAAGCAGTTCGTCGCGATTGAAGACCCACCCCAGGTACTCAGTGCCGTACCCGTAGGCGTGCGCTCGCTGAAGCACCACGAAGCTCGGATGCCTCGTCGCGATCGGAGCTCGAGTGAGGAACAGCCACCCCCGGGTCGCCGCCGCCAGCTTGGTCAGGAGAGGCTGCCAATCTTCGCAGTATTGCAACGAGCCGCTGGCCAGAACGAGGTCGTACCGGCGTTCCAGACAGTCATCGCCATCGTGGAACTCGACCTCGGGGAGCACGCTGCGGCCCTGAGCGCAAATGCTCGGCAGCTCGCGACAGTGGTATTCGAGGTCCAGATCGGGAAACAGCCGGCGCGCGAGCATGAAGTGGTGGCCGAGGGCTCCTCCCCAATCGAGTACCGACAACGTCTTCGTGGGCGAAGCGGCTCGGGCGAGCGCATACGAGAACGCGAGCACCGCGTTCTGGTTGAAGATGTCGTCACGACCAATCGCGGCTCCGGCCTGCACCTCGTGACCGATCCCAAGCGGCCCAGGCCCCGCCAGAGCCTCGAGAAACCGGGGCCACTTCTCACGATAAGCGCGCGCGACTTCGGCGACGTCCCAGCCGGCCGTCGGGGCGTCGGGCCGTCGGGCCCGCTGCCACCCCTCGGGCACATACTCCCACTCGGGCGGCAACGGATCGTCTCTTTCCTCGTCGGTTGACTGGTCCCCGGGGGTGTCGGAGCTGTGGGTCCCCCAACGCGGACTCCACAGCTTCGACGGGTAGTAGTCGACCGTCTCCTCGTCCAGCATGCGGACGCGCACGCCGGCCTGCATCATGCGGCGGCAGAGCCCCCAGTCGTAGGGGAGTCCCAAGGCGGCGTCGGCGAGCTCGAGCTCGAAGACGTCGGCCAGCGCCGCGTTGTACAGCGAGGATTGGACGCCGAACTGCTCGGCCTCGGGCGGGAAACGGCCGATTGTCGTGGTGGAGCCGCCCGGAACATGGCAGGAGATCTGGCTGTAGGCAAGCTCCAGGCGCTCCTGGCGGGCGAGCATCAGCAGGCGCTCGAGGTGCATCGGCCGAAACGCGTCGTCGTCATCCAGCGGGGCGATCCATCGCCCCGTGGAAAGCCGGACCGCTTCGTTGTACGGCGGGACTCCGGCCACCAACCACCGGCGAGCGGGATCGGCAGGATAGGGGCCACGATAGGGGAGATTGGCATAGCTGATCCGCGGGTCGTCGAAGCCTGCGACCGCTGCCTCGGTCTGCGGCCCGGCGGCGTCGCCGACGATGACGATCTCGAAGTTCTCATAGGTCTGAGCCAGCACCGAGGGAATCGCGCGCGTGCGCAGCAGCTCGTAGTTGTCGTAGGTGGGGATGACGACGGAGATCAATGGCTCCTCGAGCGAGTAGGCGTCGGCGTAACCGACGCTCTCCCGGACCTCGCGCAGGCGCTGCCGGCGCCAGTGTTCGTGGTCGTTGAGTGAGAGCAGGATCTCGACCAGCTGAGCGTGATCGGCCGCCCGCGCCGATACTGCGCCGTCCAGCTGCTCGGCCAGTCGCTGGATCTGGGCGCCGAGCTCGACGAGGGTTGCCTGATCAGCGTTCCTGACCGCCCGCAGATCGGCCAACTGCGTGCTGAGGGTGCGCTCGGTGGCGCGGACGAGCTCGCGAGTCTCGGCGATCAGCAGCCGCACGGCGCGCAGATATCCCCTCAGCCGCTCGGCGGGATGCATGATGCTGGATCGTGTATCGGACAATCGCTGCCCCCGGCTCGTGGGCGCCGCGCGCGACGCCGAACATCCGCCAGCCGGATCACCTGTCAGTCCCGCCGGATCGGCCGCAACAATACGCCGCGCGCGGGGGCACTGCGTCCACGTGAAGCGTCCATGCCGTTCGTAGTGCACGAGGGCGCGCTCGTATTCGACCGCCCATTCCATTCCGGCCCCCCTGGCACCCCGCACCCGTTCCCTGAGTCGCTCCACGGATCCGGCTGTCCACTTGTAGTGGTCGATGTCCAGCACCTGCGTGGCGAGCTTCTCTCCCACCATCTCGTGGTGCTCGCCGCCGGGCACGCCTTCCAACAGCCCCTTGACCACGACTGCCTTGTGATCGCAACCGCGCATCACGTCCCTGACGAACCTCGTCCTCACCGGGTAGCGCTCCGCCAGAGCCTCTCCCGGCGCAAAGTCGACGGCGCTTCCGTCAGCGCCGAAGCGGTCGTACATCACCCCCCGCACCACGTTGGCCCCGTCGGCCTCGGCCGCGGCGATGATTGCGTTCAGAGCCTCAGGGAAAGCCACGAACTCGTCCAGATCCACGATCACCACCCATTCATCGTCGCGCTGGTGTCTCCGGCGCAGCGCGCGCATCTCGTTGCCAGCGATCTCACCGCGATAGCAGCTATCGCTCAGGTCGGTGGCGACCATGGTGATCACATACGCAGAACGCAGCGCCTCTATCTGGGCGGCGAATTCAGGCTGCGCGAGGACATAGAACTCGCCGACCCCCGCCGCCGAGTAATGGTCGAGAAAGTGCGGCAGCAGCTTGGCGTCGTCGAAGATGCTCGTGAACAGCTTGATCGCGTCAGACCCGCGCCCGCTGGTGCTCGTCACGTCGCGATTGTTCCTCACTCCGGCGCGCTCTTATCCTCAGTGGCCTGATGCAAGCCGCCATCCTCACCATCTCCACCTCGGTCGCCGCCGGCGAGACCGAAGATCGATCGGGGGCCGCGCTGGCAGAGCGCGCCGAGGCGGCGGGCGCCGAGATCGTCGCCCGGGATCTGGTGGCCGACGACAAGCAGGCGATCGAGGCGTGGCTGCGCCGGCAGGTGGGCGCGGGCGTGCCGCTGATCTTCACCACGGGCGGCACCGGGCTGACCGACGACGACGTCACCCCAGAGGCGAGCGCGGCGGTGATCGACCGCCCGGCGCCCGGGTTCGCCGAGGCGATGCGGGCCGAGGCGGTCAAGTACACGCCGATGGGGATCCTGACCCGCGGAGTGTCCGGGATCGCCGGGCGGTCGCTGATCGTGAACTTCCCCGGCAACCCCAAGGCCGTCGGGGAGCTGTTCGGAGTGATCGCGCCGACCCTGGAGCACGTGGTCGCGACGCTGCAGCGAGAGCGTGGGACACGAACCCCCGGCCATTGAGCTGCGGGGCCTCTCCCGTTACTTCGGCGAGCGAACCGCGCTGCAGGATCTGTCGGTAAGCGTTCCGACGGGCGCCACGCTGGCGGTGCTCGGCCGCAACGGGGCCGGCAAGACGACCCTGCTGCGAATCCTCGCCTCGCTGCTGCGCCCTCACGGCGGCGATGTTGAGGTGTTCGGCGAGCCGCTGCCGCGGCGGGGGTTCGCGGTCCGGGGCAGGCTCGGGCTGCTCGGCCACGAGCCGCTGCTGTACCGGGAGCTGAGCGGGCGCGAGAACCTGGAATACCACGCCCGGCTGCACCGGATCGGCGCCGAGCGGGTGGAGGAGGTGCTGCGTGCGGTGGAGATGGAGCGCCGGGCCGAGGAGCCGGTTCGCCTCCTGTCCCGCGGCATGGTCCAGCGCCTGGCGGTCTGCCGGGCGGTCCTGCACCGGCCGAGGCTGCTGCTGCTCGACGAGCCGCGGGCGAACCTGGATCCCGCCGCCACCGACCTGGTGGAGCCGCTGATCGGACGCGCGAGCGGCGCCACGCGAGTCATCACCAGTCACGATCCCCGGGCCGCCCTGGCCGAGGCCGACCTCGTGCTGGCATTGCGTGACGGGCGGCGGGCATTCGTCGGCGACCCGGCAAAGGTGACCGAGGCCCACCTGCGGGAGCTCTACGCGTGAGGACCGCGCTGGCGGTCCTGCGCAAGGACCTGCGGCTGGAGCTTCGCACCTTGGAGACGGTTCCGGCCATGGTGCTGTTCGCGCTGGTCACGTTCGTGATCTTTCACTTCGGCCTGAACCGGAGCACGATCGACGGCCAGCTGGCGGCCGGGGTGCTCACCGTCACGCTGCTGTTCGCGGCGCTGCTGGGGATCAACCGGCTGTTCGTGGCCGAGCGCGAGCAGGGCGGCTTCGACGCCTTCCTGTTGGCCCCGGTCGACCGCAGCGCGATGCTGCTGGCCAAGGCGGCGGCTCTGTTCCTGTTCCTGGCGGTGCTGGAGGTGATCGCCCTGCCGGCGTTCGCCCTGTTCCTGCTCGGGCCGTCCCTCGGCCCCGCGCTGCCGGGAATGATCCTGATCCTGGTTCTCGCCGACCTGGCGCTGGCGGTGATCGGCACGCTGGTGTCGGCGATCGCCATCCACACCCGCGCCCGGGACCTGATCGGCCCGATGCTCGGCCTCCCGCTGCTGCTCCCGGCGCTGATCGCCACCGCGCGGGCCGCCGGGCCGCTCCTGGCGAGAACCCACGCCGCGGCCTCGCCGCCAGCTGAGTGGCTGGCCATCCTGGCTCTTTATGATGTGGTGTTCGCACTGCTCGCCTACGCAGTGTTCGATTTTCTCCTCGAGGATTAGGGTTCGTAGATGAATAAGGTGTCGGAATGAGGGGTCCGAGGAGCAAGCGGGGCGAGGACGCAGGAGCCGCCGCGCAGCAGCGCTGCGCAAGGCGACGAGGACGAAGCATCCGCGCCGCTCATCGGGCGCCTCAAACGACAACTTATTCATCTACGGGCCCTTAGCTAGCGATGTCTGCTTCCACCACCTACGGCAAAGGCTTGCGCGGCCTGGCGGCCGCCACCCTGATCACGATCACCGCGGCCCTGGCGCTGGTGTTCTTCTACGCCCCGCTGGACGCCGATCAGGGCTTCGTGCAGAAGATCTTCTACGTCCACGTGCCGCTGGCGATCGTCTCGCTGTGCGGATTCGTCTTCGGCGGCCTGATGGGAATCGGATACCTGCGCACCGGGGATCGCCGCTGGGACATGCGCTCCTACGTGGCGATCCACATGGCGCTCATCTTCGGCGTCGGCGGCCTGATCACCGGCTCGATCTGGGCCAAGGCGTCATGGGGCCACTGGTGGGTGTGGAACGAGCCGACGCTGGTGTCGTTCTTGATCGTGCTGCTGCTGTTCGCCACCTATCAGCCGCTGCGCTTCTCCATCGAGGACCCCGAGCGCCAGGCCCGCTACGCCAGCGTGTTCGCGATCGTCGCCGGCGCATTCGTGCCGCTCAACTATCTGGCGGTGAACCTGGCCACGGCCTACGTGCACCCGCGAGTGCTCACCCTCACCGGCGCCAAGTTGCCGCCGTCGATGGGCTTCACGTTCGCGGTGGCGCTGCTCGGCTTCGCCCTGCTGTACCTGACCCTGTGGAAGTTCGAGATGGCGGCCAAGAACGCCCGCTCCCAGGTGCGACGGCTGCGGCGGTCGCTGCTCGGCGAGGACGTCGCCCGGCCGGGGGGACGGAGCGCCGCCCCATCATGAGCCTGCCGATCGCCATCGCGCCGGCGCTGCCGCTGGGCGAGTCGGGCAAGTACGTCGCCGCCGCCTACATCGTGGTGGTGGCGCTGATCCTCGTCTACGTGACGATCATGGCGGTACGCGCCCAGCGGCTCGAGCGCGAGCTGGTGCAGCTGCGCCGCGACGTGGAGGCGTCGCGGGCCGCCCGCGAGGCCGACCGGCAGCCCGAGGCGGTCCTGTGACTCAGGCTCACCGGCAGCCCGAGGCCGTCCTGTGAGCGAGCTGCTGGCGATCGGGGTGTCACACAAGACCGCCCCGGTGGAGATCCGCGAGCGCCTCGCCCTGCCCGAGGCGCGGGCCAGCGGCTTCATGCGCGATCTACGCGGCGCCGCCGAGGTGCACGAGACGGTGGTGGTGTCGACCTGCAACCGGACCGAGCTGTATCTCGTCGTCGGGGATCCGGTGGAGGCGGAGTCGACGGTGCTGACGATGCTGGCCCGCCACGCCGGGATCCGGCCCACCGAACTGGCCGGCGCGATCTACGCGCATCGCAACTGCGACGCCGCCCGCCACCTCTACCGGGTAGTTGCCGGCCTGGAGTCGATGCTGGTCGGCGAGGCCGAGATCCAGGGCCAGGTCAAGCGCGCCTACGATGCCGCCCTGGCCCGGGAGATGACCGGGCCGCTGACCAACCGCCTGTTCCGGGCGGCGCTGGAGACGGGCAAGCGGGTACGGACCGAAACCGCGATCGGCGAGGGCCAGCTGAACCTGCCGGGGGCGGCGGTGGCATTGGCCCGCGAACAGCTCAGGGCGCTCCAGGGCCGCCGGGTGGTGATCATCGGCACCGGCGAGACGAGCGAGCTGACCGCCCGGGCGCTGGCTGACAGCGGCGCCGTCCCCGTGTTCGTCGCCAACCGCCGACGCGACCGGGCCCTGAGCCTAGCGGGGCGCTACCACGGGACCAGCGTGCCGCTCGACGAGCTTCCCGAGGCACTCGTCGAGGCCGACATCGTGGTCGCGGCCACCGCCTCGCCCCACCTACTGCTGGAGGTACGCGAGATCGCCGACGTGATGGGCGAGCGCCGGGGTCGGCCGCTGCTGCTGATCGATCTGGCGGTGCCGCGCGACATCGACGCCGCCTGCGCCAGCCTCGACGGCGTCGCGCTGCACGACATCGACGACCTCCAGGCGGTGGCCAACCGCAACCGCAAGGTGCGCCAGGCCGAGGCTCG
The DNA here is from genome assembly GCA_963830395.1 of uncultured Actinomycetota bacterium. Taxonomy (GTDB): domain Bacteria; phylum Actinomycetota; class Thermoleophilia; order Solirubrobacterales; family Solirubrobacteraceae; genus Palsa-465. Next base: position 99,616 of record CAWHMI010000015.1, on the reverse strand, counting down.
CCGCGCCGAGGGGATCGTGGAGGAGGAGATCCAGAAATTCGCCGCCTGGCTGGGATCGCTCGAGGTGCTGCCGACGCTGGCGGCGCTGCGGACGCACGCCACCGAGATCGCCGCCCAGGTGATAGCCGAGAACGACGACAAGTGGGAGTCGGCGTCACCGCGGGACCGGGAGCGCATCGACGCCGTGGCCCGCGCCGTCGTCAACCGGCTGCTGCACGTGCCGACGCTGCAGATGAAGGAGATGCACGACGATCGCGTGCACGCCCGGATGGCGCTGGTCCGTGAGCTGTTCGGCCTGAACGTGGAGGAAGGCGCGTCCGCGACGGGGCAGGCGGCCGGCGAGCTGGCGCAAGTGCGTGAGCTGCCCGCGCGCGGGCAGGTTCGCCGCAGCCGGCGCGGCTGATGCGGATCGGCACGCGGGCCAGCGCGCTCGCGCTGGTGCAGGCGCGCGAGGTCGCGGCACGATTCGGGAGCGACGCCGAGATCGTGAAGATCACGACGCTGGGCGATCGCGGGACCGCCGTCGAGGACAAGTCGCGATGGGTGTCCGAGCTGGAGCGAGCCCTCCTCGACGGCCGGATCGACATCGCCGTGCACTCGGCCAAGGACGTGCCGACCGAGCTCGGCGACGGCCTGGAGCTGGTGGCGATCCCGCCCCGGGCCGATCCGAGAGACGCGATCTGTGGGGCCGCCAGGCTGGACCAGCTCCGGCCCGGCGCGCGGGTCGGCACCAGCAGCCTGCGCCGCGCCGCGCAGCTGCGGGCAGCCCGGGAGGACCTTGAGGTCGTGCCGCTGAACGGGAACGTCGATACCCGGCTGCGCAAGCTCGCCGACGGGGAGGCGGACGCACTCGTGCTCGCCGCCGCCGGCCTCGAGCGTCTCGGGCGCAGCGACGCGGCCGGCGGTCTGCTCAACGAGTTCGTGCCCGCCGCGGGTCAGGGCGCGCTCGCGGTCCAGGCCCGCGCCGGCGAGCTGCCTCCGGACACGCTGGCCGCGATCAACGAGCCGGTGGCGATGACATGCGTGACCGCCGAGCGCGAGCTCGTCTCCGCGCTGGGCGCCTCGTGCCACACCCCGGTCGGCGCCCACGCCACCGCGCTCCCCGACGGCCGGGTGACGCTGGTCGGCTGGGTGGGGCTGCCCGACGGCTCTGTCTGGCTGCGCGACGAGCTCACCGGCGCCCCCGACGCCGTCGGCGGCGAATGTGGGCGACGCATGCTGGCGGCGGGCGCGGGGCAGCTGCTCGCCCGCGCGGAGGCGGCCGCCGCGTGACCGTGTACCTGGTCGGCGCCGGCCCCGGTGATCCCGGGCTGCTGACCGCGCGGGCGCTGGAGCTGATCGCCGCCGCCGACGTGATCGTCTACGACCGCCTGATCCCGGCGTCCGCCCTGGACGGCGCCCGCCCGGAGGCCCGGTTGATCTATGCCGGCAAGGAGGGGGGCGGTCCCTCGGTCACCCAGGACGAGATCCAGCAGGCGCTGCTGGAGCACGGCGCCGCCGGCGAGTCGGTGGTGCGGCTCAAGGGCGGAGATCCGTTCGTGTTCGGGCGCGGCGGCGAGGAGGCCGAGGCGCTGCGCGAAGCCGGGGTGCAGTTCGAGATCGTCCCCGGGGTCACCGCCGGGGTGGCCGCCGCCGCCTACGCCGGCATCCCGGTCACGCATCGCGACGCCGCCAGCGCGGTGGCATTCGTCACCGGACACGAGGACCCGGACAAGCTCGGGGCGGCTGGGACCGGGTCATCGCTCGACTGGGAGGCGCTGGCCCGGTTCCCGGGCACGCTCGTGCTCTACATGGGGGTGGGACGGCTCGCCGCGATTGCCCGCCGGCTGATCGAGGGGGGCGGCCGGCGTCGCAGCCGGCGGCGGTGATCGAGCGCGGGACGCTGCCGGATCAGCGGGTCGTCACCGGCACCCTGGAGTCGATCGCCGCCGTGGCCGCCCGGGAATCCCTGCACGCACCGGCGATCCTGCTGTTCGGCCCGGTGGCGGCGCTGCGGCGCAACCTCGCGTGGTTCGAGTCACGGCCGCTGGCGGGGGTCACGGTCGCGGTCACCCGCGCCCGGGCGCAGGCCAGCGGACTGGCGGCGAGGCTGCGCGGCCTCGGCGCCGCGGTGGTGGAGGCGCCGGCGATCCGCGTCGTTGCCATCGACGGGCCGGCCCCGGAGATCGAGCGGTATGACCTGGTGTGTCTCACCAGCCCCAACGGGGTGCACGCCTTGTTTGACCGAGTGCTGCGAACCGGACGGGACGCCCGCGCCTTCGCCGGTGCCCGGCTGGCGGCGATCGGCCCGGGCACCGCCGCCGCCCTGGCGCAGCACGGCCTGATCGCCGACGTGGTCCCGGAGCGGTTCGTCGCCGAGGGGCTGGTGGAGGCGCTGGCCGATGTCCCGGTCGCGCGGGCGCTGGTAGCGCGCGCCGCCCAGGCGCGCGACGTGCTCCCGGAGGCGCTGCGCCAGCGCGGCGCCGAGGTCGATGTCGTCGCCCTCTATGAGACGCTGGCCGCGCCGATCGGCGAGCGGGAGGCGAGCGCGGTGGCCGCCGCCGACTACGTGACGTTCACGTCGTCCTCCACGGTGCGCTTCTTCTTTGCATCGGCCGGGGAGGCGTTGTCGGAACGCACCCGGCTGGTCAGCATCGGGCCGGTGACCAGCGAGGCGCTGCGCGAACGGGGCCGCGAGCCCGATGTGGAGGCCAGTCGCCACGACATCGACGGGCTCGTGCAGGCGCTGGTGAACGACGTCGCGACGCCCGCGGCCCGGTAACCCGCGTGGCCGACCCGGTGATCACGTTCCTGTCGGACTACGGTCTGCAGGACGAGTTCGTCGGCGTCTGTCACGGCGTGATCGCGCGGATCTGCCCGCGGGCCCGGGTCATCGATCTCAGCCATGGGATCCCGCGCCACGACGCCCGTGCGGGGGCGGCGATCCTCGCCGACGCGCTGCCGTTTGCCCCGGTTGGGGTGCATCTGGCGGTGGTGGATCCCGGCGTCGGCTCCGCGCGGCGCGCGGTGGCGCTGCAACTGGCCGATGACCGGGTCCTCGTCGGTCCCGACAACGGGCTGCTGGCCCCAGCGGCGGCGGCCGGCGGTGGCATCACCGAGGCGGTCGACATCGGCGGCTCGCGGTTTGCACTGAAGCCCGTCTCGGCCACGTTTCACGGGCGCGACATCTTCGCGCCGGTGGCGGCGGCGATCGCCGCCGGGGCGGCGCTGGCGGAGGCCGGCGATCCGCTTGACCCCGGACGACTCGTCTCCTTGGCGCTCGACGAGCCGCGGGTGCGAGACGGCGCCGTGATCGCGCACGTTCGCCACGTGGACGGCTTCGGGAACCTGCAGCTGAACGCCGGCCCGCAACAGGTGCCGGAACTCCAACCGGGCGGCGTCGTCCGGCTCGAGCTCCCGGGCGGACGAATCCAGCTGGCCCCGTACCTGCGCACGTTCGCCGACGCCGACGAGGGCGAGGTGCTGCTCTACGAGGATGCGCAGCATCGCCTGGCGATCGCGATTCGCCACGGCGATGCCGCCGCCGCCCTGGGCGTCAAGCGCGACGACGAGCTGCGCATCCGCCCCGCATGACCGCCGCCGGCGGGGCCCTGGGACGCCCGCGCCTGCATCTGCGGGCCACCGACTCCACCAACCTCCGCGCTCGCGAGCTGGCGGTCGCCGGCGCTCCCCACGGCACCCTGGTGACGGCCGGCGAGCAGACCGCCGGCCGCGGCCGCCAGGGCCGGATCTGGTCGGCCCCGCCGGGGCGCGCGCTGCTGTGCTCGCTGATCCTGCGCCGGTCGCCGCCGCTCGTGTCGCTGGCCGCCGGTCTCGCCGTCGCCGAGGTCGCCGACGCGGCGGGGACGCGGGCGGCGGTGAAGTGGCCCAACGACGTGCTCGTGGCCGGGCGCAAGGTGGCGGGGATCCTGGTCGAGGGACGTCCGCAAGCGGGCTGGTCGGTACTCGGTGTCGGCGTCAATGTCGCGCTGAGGTCCGGCGACTTCCCGCCCGAGCTGCGCGACCGCGCCGGGACCCTGGGGCAGGACGTCGACGCGATCGAGCCGGCGCTGGGCGCGCTGCTCGCCGGCCTGGAGCGCTGGCTCGACGCCTCCGCGGCCGAGGTCAGGGCGGCGTTCGCCACCCGCGACGCGCTTTACGGGCATCAGATCAGCTGGGCCGAGGGAGGTGGGCGGGCCACCGGGATCGACGACGCCGGACGACTGCTGGTGGTGGATGACTCAGGGGCCGTCGCCGCGCTGACCGCCGGCGAGGTTCACCTGGTGTCGTGAGCCCGGCGGCGACTACGCCGCCCGATCGACGTCGGGCTCCTCGTCCGGGTCCACCGTGACCGCAAGCTCGTCGCCGTCGGCGAGATCGAGCGTCGTCTCCGGCGTATCGACGCCGCCGCTGTCCTGCACGCCGGCGGTGGCGCCCGTCTTGCGCCGGCGGCGCTTGGAGCCGCGCCGGCCTTTGGGGAAGTTGCGCAGCAGCTCTCGGGCGAGCGCCGCGGGCTTGCGGGCCATCCGCGTCCGGGCGCCGCGGAGCGCCTCCTCGGCCTCCGGGGTGTGTGCCAGGGCGGCCGCCAACAACGCCGCCGACAGGCGGCGATCTTCCTTTCGAGAAGCGTGGACCAGGCGCCGGGCGTTGCGGGCATGTGCGGACCCGCTCGAGTTGACGAGCAGCCCGAGCAGGCGCTTGGTCTCGGGCCAGCGCTGGACCGCGTACTCCTCGTGGACCTCGCGGGTGTACTCGGCCATCCGCCAGATCCACGCGTTGGCCTGATCGCGGCGGCCGATCCGTCGCTCGGCCAGTGCCTGGAGCATGATCTTGACGCCCTCGCGGCGCTCGTCCCGCGGCCAGCCACCCATGATGTCCACGCCTGAGTCGAACGCCTCCGCATCCCGGCTGGCGGCGATCTCCTGCAGCGCGCGCAGGCGCAGCTGCGCGTTGCGGTTGCGCTGCACGGCGGTGAGCAGGAAGCGACGCTTGAGCTCGCCGCCGCGGTCGAAGTGCAGCATCGCCTTCGCGCGGCGCCACCCGTTCGGCGCCACCCGCGCCCCGGCGAGCGCCGCCCACACGTGCTGCTCGCCGTAGTCCAGGTACTCGACGGCGATCCGCCACAGCTCGCGCTCGAACACCTCGGCGCGCCGCTCCGGATCCGGGGTCACCGGCAGCACCCGGCGCTCCACCCGGACCCGACGGCCGCGGCCGCGCCGGACCGGGCCGACGACGATCGCCCCCCCGCGATACACGTCGCGGTCCAGCAGCGAGTGCAGCGTGACCACGGGGTCGTCGTGCTTGGTGGCGGGGTGGACGAAGTCGATCACGATCCCCGCCTCCTTGCCGGGATGACGCCGGGTGACCCGGCCGACGCGCTGCTGGTAGATGCGCTTGGACGCGGTCGGCGCCAGATGCATGCAGATCGTCGCTCGCGGGCTGTTCCAGCCCTCGGCCAGCAGCTGGGCGTTGACCAGCACGTCGACCTTGCCCGACTCGTAGTCGGCCAGCACCCGCGCCAGCTCGCGCTTGGGCGTCTCTCCGGACACCGCCTTGGCCTTCATCCCGAGGTCTCGGAACGCCTGTGCCACGTTGTAGGCGTGCTTGACGCCGGCGGCGTAGACGACCCCGGGAACGCCGTTGAAGCGGGTCTTGTACAGATCGGCGATGGCCACGTTGAACGGGGTCTGGTCCAGCAGCTCGGCCAGCATCTCCTGATCGAACTCGGTATCCACCTCGCCGCGGCGCAACGGCACCTTGGCGATCGTGCGCACGCCGGGACCGGGCGGGATGCGGATGCAGCGCAGCGGCGAGATCACCCCGCGACGGGCCGCCTGGGCGAGATCGAAGCGGCTGGTCTGGGTCGGGAACAGGTCGGTCACGTGGCGCGCGATCAGCGCGCCGGTGGCGGTCATCCCAACGAAGATCGGCCCCGCCCAGGCGCGGATCGCCGCCGAGGTCTTCTCGCCCAGGGCGGTGTGCGCCTCGTCACAGATCACGATCGTGTAGGCGTCGGACACGCGCCCGGCGTTGCGGACGAACCACTGGTAGGTCTCTACGGTCACCGGACCGTTGGCGGCGTCGTGATCCTCCAGCAGCGGAGCGCTGATCCGGTCGCGGTAGCCGCGGTCGCGCAGCTCCCCGTTGAACTGGTCCACCAGGTTACGGCGGTGGGTGAGGATCAGGACACCGCCGGTTCGCGACGCCTCGACGAAGCCCAGCGCGGCGACCGTCTTACCGGCGCCGGTGGCGTGCTCGAACCAGAACCGCTTGGCGGCGTTGGGGTCCTCGGGCTGATCGGCCAGCTGGCCCTCGTCCTCGTCGACCTCGTCCTGCCAGTCCTGCGGCTCCTCGTCCTCGGGCTCCTCGTCTTCGGGCTCCTCGTCTTCGGGGGGTCCCTCGTCCTCGTCGTCGTCGTCGGTCTCGTCCGGGTCGTCGTCGAAGTCGAGGTCGATCTCCGCATCGTCCTCATCGCGGCCGCCCCCGTCGGCGCCGTTCCCGCTCTCCCTCGCCACCACCGGCTCCGGGACCGCGGCGGCGGTGTTGCCGTTGACGTGTCCATTGGTCGGGCCGGCCGGCTGACTCTCGGCCAGCAGCGCGGTCAGGGTCCCCGACAGCGCGTCGACCTGATGGGCGGACAGCACGGTGCCATCGGCCAGATGGGGCTCCTCCTCGGACAGCAGTCGCTCCAGTCCCAGCAGCAGCGAGAATTGCCGCCGCCACTCGATCGACGGAGTCTTGCGCCCGGCGTCGACCTCGCCGAGCGCGGCCTCCAGCGCACGGCGACGCTCGGACCCCGGGGCCAGGGCCTCCTCGAGCGACTCTCCGTCGTATACAAAGCGCTCGCGCGTCAGCAACTCGGCGCGCGCGATCGCGTCAGGACTGGGAAAGGGGGTGGTCACACCCATCGGTGATTGGAAGGTTGCGTCAGATGAGCGAGCCGCGGCGTTGCGTCGTGGCGGCTCAAGCGGTCTCAGCACGAGGCCGAGCACGAGAGATTCCTCTCAAAGCACCCCCGGCCTCGACGCCAAAGGATAACGATTATTTAAGCAGATCCGGCACGGCACCCTTGTGGCAAGCTGTCGGCCATGAGTCCGCGCGGCAGATTTGCGGCGGTCCTGGTGCTGCTGGTGGCGGTGATCGCGGTCGCGGTGGTGGCCACCGGGGGCGCCGGCAACGCCCCCAGCAGCGCGGCCCCATCCCGGCAGGCGACCGCCGCTGCGTTCGCGGGATCGCCCGGGGTGCTCGCCTCGCTGCACGCCCAGTCAAACCGGCTGCTCGGCGGGGGCACCAAGGCGTTTCACGCTCGGCTGGTCGCGCTGCGCGGCCATCCGGTGGTGATCAACAAGTGGGCGTCGTGGTGTGTCCCCTGCCGGTCCGAGTTTCCGGCCTATCAGCGGGCGTCGGTGGCGTACGGACGTGAGGTCGCGTTCGTCGGGATCGACGCCCGGGACTCGAGCTCGGCCGCGGCCGCCTTCCTGCGCCGGTTCCCGGTCAGCTACCCGAGCTACGAGGACCCGCACCAGAGCATCTCCGACTCGGTCCAGGCGCCCATCTACGTCCCGCAGACCGTCTACTTCGACCGCCGCGGCGCTGAGGTTTACGACCACGCCGGCCCCTACGAGACGGCGGCGGCACTCGAGCGCGACATCCGGCAGTACGTGTTGCGGTGACCGAGGTTCTCGCCTACGAGGTGCGCCGCGTGCACGGGCAGGCGGAGATGTCGGCGGCGCTGGAGCTGCGGCGCGACGTGTTCTGCGTCGAGCAAGGGGTCCCGATGCGCGAGGAGCTCGACGGTCGCGACGGGGACTCGCTGCACCTGGTGGCGGTCTCGGACGGCGAGCTTCTGGCCACCTGCCGGCTGCTGTTCGTCGGCCCGACGGTTCAGTTCAGCCGTCTCGCGGTGCGCCAGGACGCGCGGCGGCGCGGCATTGCCTCCGCGCTGCTCCGGCTGGCCGACGACGAGGCCCGCGCCGGCGGGGCCCGGCGGCTGGTGCTGCACGCCCAGACCTATGCCCGGGCGCTGTATGAGGCCGCCGGCTACGAGCCGCGGGGGCGGATCTTCATGGAGGCGGGAATCGAACACATCGCGATGGAGAAGCACCTGTCGTGACGGGCGGCGACGGGTAGCCGGCCTCGCGTGCCTCAGATTCGCATCGACCCGCTGACCGGTCAGCGCGTGATCTTGACCGCGGCGCGGGCGCGGCGACCCGGCAGCGGACTTCAGGCGCCGCCGTCGCCGTCGCTCGATCCCGCCGAGGATCCGTTCGCCGACGGACACGAGGCGAGAACTCCGCCCGAGCTGTACGCCGTCCGCCCCGCCGACAGCGTCGCCGACACGGCGGGATGGCAGGTGCGGGTGATCCCGAATCTGTACCCGGCGCTGACCGGCGACTCCGAGCCGCCGCCGCCGAGCGGCAGTCCCGACCTGTTCTGGGCGGGGGCCGCCGCCGGCGTCCACGAGGTGATCGTCAACGCCCCCGATCCGGTCGCCTCGCTCGCCGAGCTCGAGCCCGACCAGGTGGCACTGGCGGTCGACGTCTGGCGCGAGCGGATACGGGCCCACCCCGATGCGGCCTGCCTGCACCTGGCGGTCAACGAAGGGATCGAGGCAGGCGCGACGGTGGCCCACACGCACGCTCAGCTGTACGCGCTGGACTTCGTGCCGGCGGCGATCGCCCGTGAGCGCGAGCGGTTCGGCGCCTACACGACGCGGACGATGGGTGGCAACCTGCTCGGTGACCTCGTGCAGCAGGAGGTCCGCCGGCGGGAGCGGATCGTCGCCATCGACGCCGAGGCCGTGCTGATGGCGCCGTATGGCTCGAGCGTCCCCTACCAGTTGCTGCTCGCCCCGCGCACGCCGCGGGCGCGTTTTCAAGACGACGGTCCCACCGGGGCGGCGCTGCTTCACGACGGGTTGCGCCGCCTCGCCCGTCACCTCGGGCCGGCGCCGCCGCTGAACCTGTGGGTGCGCACCGCTCCGCGCGGCGCCGAGCACTTCTGCTGGCGGATCGACATCGTGCCCCGGCTGACCCATCTCGCCGGCCTCGAGCTCGGGGCCGGTCTGGGACTGAACATCGTCGCCCCCGAGCAGGCGGCCGCCGAGCTGCGGGAGGTGTGAGGTCCGCGCCCTGGTGCAGCGCGTCAGCCGCGCCACGGTCGATGTCGCCGGCGAGCGGATCGCGGTGATCGGGCCCGGCCTGCTGGTGCTGCTCGGGATCACGCACGGCGACGGGGAGGCGCAGGCGCGGTGGCTCGCCGACAAGGTGCGGGCACTACGAGTGTTCCCGGACGCCGACGGGCGGATGAACGAGCCCCTGGGAGATCGTGAGCTGCTGTGCGTGAGCCAGTTCACGCTGTACGGCGACGTTCGCCGGGGCAACCGGCCTAGCTACGTGGCGGCGGCGCCCCCGGAGACGGCCGAGCCGCTGTACGAGCGCTTCTGCGATCTGGCCGGCGCGCAACGCGGGGTGTTCGGGGCTGAGATGGCGGTGGAGCTGGTCAACGATGGCCCGGTGACGCTCCTGGTCGAGAGTCGGTAAGTTGCCCGGGCGGACCGACAGATCCGGTCGCGGAGCAGCGGGAGGTTTGCCGATGAACAGACGTCGCCGGTTTGCATTCGCCATGACGGCGCTGGCGAGCATTGTCGCGATGATCACGCTCGCCGCGTCGTCGGGCGCGGCCGCTCCGGCGTCGGGATTGACGCCGGTGGTGCTGTTCCCGGCGTTTCACTTCACAAAGCTCCAGGTGACGGTGCGAAATCAGACGGCGGCTCCAGGTTGTCCGCGCTCCGGCAGCTTTCAGGACTGGTATGAGAATCCCCATCCCGGGACGGAGTTCTCGCAGGTGTGCCGCGACGAGTTGCTGACGCTGCGCTACGACCCCGCCGCCAAACTGCCGATGCCGCGCCGGTTCTCCGACCAACGCGGGGTGACGGTCAGGATCATCGACTACGGTCAGACGGCCAGCGCGCCGTTCTATCGTCCGCTCTATCGAGCGCTGGAGCGGGTCGGATACATGGCCAACCGGAACATCCGCGTCGCCGGCTATGACGCGCGGCTCACGCCCGATCAGGGCGGGTTCCTGCCCCGGACGAAATCCCTGATCGAGCAGACCTACCGCCGCAACGGACACCGACCGGTTGAGCTGGTGGGTCACTCCAACGGGCCGCTGTACGCGCAGTACCTGCTCACCCACACCACGCACGCCTGGCGCGCGAAGTACATCCACGGGTTCGCGCCGATCGCGGGCAACTTCCCGGGACAGGGGTCGCTGTACTCGATCATGTTCACGGGGCTGAACATCGAGCATTTCAGCTACCCGACCACGCGCGCCAACGCGGTCAGCAGCGCCCGGCTGTATCTCAGCTCGCCCGCCAGTTACATGAGCGCGGCCGACCCGGCGGTCTTCGGGCGCCGCGAGGTGGTGCTCAAGGACGCCGCCACCGGGGTCAGTTACACGCCGGCGGACTACCGCCGGTTGTTCACCGACGCCGGACTGCCGTATGCGCGTCAGATCGCCAACTACTACATCGGCTTCGTCAGGTTCACCGATCGACGCGACTTTCCCGATGTCGACGTGACCGCCCAGCGAGGCTCGGGCATCCCCACGGTCGTGGGCGCCGTGCTCCCGAACCTGACCGTAGGGCAGGTGGTGACGCGGAAAACCGTGTTCCTGCAAGCGCGACGGGGACATCAATCAGGAGGACATCACGAACACCGCGATCCGGGTGTGGAGGGGCATGTCCTGCCACCGGTTCAGCCTCACCGACAATCCGGGCGTCAACCACTTTGCGTTGCCGAGCAACCCCAAGGTTCTCGACCGGCTGATCGCCGCGCTGCGGCGGCCGGCGACTCGCTGCGGCTGAGCGCATGCCGGAAGCGGTCGCGGCGCCGCAGGTGATGCAGCTAGGGACGGTCAATCTGCGCCGGGCCCAGCCAGGCCGGCGCGCTGAAACAGCGTGTGGTCGTTGGTGATCACGGCGCTGACCCCGAGCCGGTGCAGCGCCACCAACCGCTCGGGATCGTCCACCGTCCACACGTAGAGCTCTCCGCCCGCGTTCTCGATCGCCGTCACCAGCGCCGGGGTCACCACCGACCAGTGGGCCATGATCGCGTCGGCCAGCCCGGATCGCAGCACGTGGGTGGCGCGCCGCGGCAGCGCCCGCCGAACGTAGGCCACCATCAGCTGGGCGCCGGGGCGGGTCAGCGGGTGGGCCAGATAGTTGCGCCGGACCTTGGGCACCGACAGACCGAGGCGCAACTCCGGCGCGGCTTGGCGCAGGCTGCGCAGGGTGGCGGGCTCCATCGTCGAGACGAGGGTGCGCCTGGTCAGGTCGAGCGCACGCAGCGTCTCGATCACGGCGGGCTCGTAGCCGATCGCCTTAACATCGACGTCGAGCTCCACCTCCGGGGCTAGCAGATCGCGCAGGGCGCGGAGCGCGTCGGCGAACCGGATCGGCTCGGGATGATCGAGGTCGGCCGGGCCATGAGCGACCACCAGCTCGTCGCCGCGGGCGAGCACGTCGAGCTCCACCATGTCCCATTCGGCGCCGGCCAGCCGGCGTTCCAGGTCGTGCAGGTTCCCGCCGGGGGCAACGATACTGTGGCCGACCCGGCGGCAGCGAGCCGGGGCGGAATCCTGGCGTGAGGTGGACACCGACATACGGCTAGTGATGCTACGGGTGGGGCGCTGGTTCTGGTTGAGCGGTGGAGTCCCCAGACCCGCGCTTTGCCGTGAGCTTCGACGACTCTTTCAGTGCTTAATCGCACGTGGGCGGGTGGTGCCGGCACCGATCGACGAGTCTGGCGAACCGAACTCCGGGTGATGGAATGATCACGAGCGTTGTCGGACGCGGATCGGCGGTGGGGGAGGCTTGAAGAATCCTCGGAGTGGCCCTCGGGCTCAGTGGGAGCGGGTTCGTGCCGCGCGCGCCGACCTTCGTGCGGCGCGGGCGCGGGCTGAGGAGACGTTGGGAATCTCGGTCCGGCTCGCGGATGACGTGAGAGCGTGCCGGGAGGAGCTGTCCGCGGTCAACCGCAGGCTGGAAGAGCTCGCCGCCCAGGCGCGGGGCGAGCATCAGCGGACCCTCGATGCCCTGCTGGTGGTGCGCGATCAGGACGCGGGGTCGTGGGAGCGGCTCTGGCGTTTGCGCGAGAGCGACGAGTACGCGCTGGCTTTCGACGAGCCTGAGCCGCTGGTGACGATCATCGTCACGACCTATGACCGTCCGCAGCTGTTACGTGAGCGTGCCCTGCCGTCGGTGCGGGCTCAGACATACGAGCATTTCGAGTGCATCGTCGTAGGCGATGCGGCGGCGGACGCGGCGGCCGTCGTTCGATCATTCGGGGATCAGCGGCTGCGGTTTGTCAACCTTCCCTACCGCGGGCCGTATCCGGCACGCCGTGAGGACGCGTGGCTGGTCGGTGGCACCACCCCGCACAACACCGGTTTGGCGCTCGCGCGTGGGCGCTGGATCGGGGTCGTCAACGACGATGACGCGTTACGCCCGAAGTGCATCGAATCGCTGCTCGGGCTCGCCCGTGCCGACCGTGCCGAGGTTCCTTACGGCTGGGGAGTCAAGCATCTGCCGGCTGGTGAATCGGAGAGGCTGGGGCGTTTTCCGCCGGAGCGTGGCGCGTGGGGACTGCAGAGCTCGCTGATTCATCACGGCTTGCGCTTTCTGCCGTTGCAGCCCACCGACTGGCTGTTCGGGATCGCCCACGACGGTGGTCTGCTGGAGCGGATGCTGCGGATCGGCGTCCGTTTCGCGATGCATGACGCCGTGGTGTGGGACTACTACCCGTCGTTGCTTTGGACCGATCGGCCCGCGATCCGCTGACCGCTCTTCCCTTCGATGAGCCACATCCCCGATCGGTGGCACGCGACCGAGGATCCCTCACCAGGCAGTGATCGAGGGGCTGGCCGGCACCGCCCGCGTCATCACCTCAGCCGCGCTGATCATGGTCAGCGTGTTCTGCGCCTTCCTCATCAACGGCGACCCCAACATCAAACAGTTCGGGCTCGGGATGGCCGCGGCCGTGGCCATCGACGCCACCATCGTCCGCTGCTTACTCGCGCCCGCCGCGATGTCACTCATGGACCGCGCCGCCTGGATACTCCCCCGCTGGCTTGACCGGGCGCTGCCGCACTTCAGCATCGAAGGCGAGGAATGGTTCGCCCAACACGACCAACACGGGGCACGAAGCCCACCGAGCCAACGCCAACCACGCCCCCGAACCAGACGAAGCCAAGCGCCTGGGTGTCAAGCCTCTGTGCCAATTTGCGGCTCCCAACCCACGGCGGGCGGCGCTGGGTCTACGGTCCAGTCGTGTCCGGTCCCGTGCTCAACCACCGCCGCGCCGTCCGCCTGCTGATCGACAACGGCTATACCGTCGGCAAGGGCGGCCGGCATGGCACCAAGATGGTCAAGCCCGACCAGCTCCCGGTCATCCTGCCGCGCCACGGTGCTCGGGAGTACGGGAAGGGACTGACACAGTCAATCGTCAAGCAGGCCGGTCTGGAATCGACGGAGGGACAGGCATGGAGCTCACGGTCGTCGTCCACCAGGAGCGCGGGAGCTTCTGGTCAGAGATCCCCGAGCTACCGGGATGCTTCGCCTCAGGCCGAACGCTAGACGAGCTCGGCGACGCCCTGGCCGAGGCGGTCGGACTGTACCTGTGGGACCTGCCGGGTGAGCTGCGGGCCGCGCCGACCAGCCCAGGCGAGTCCAGAATCGTCGTCACCCCCGCCGCGGCCGGAACCCAGATCTGACCCCGACGCGGTCCGCTACGTTCACCGCCAGTGAAGGACTACTACGAAGACCTGTGGGAGCGCTTGCCCGCTGATCTGGATCCGCCCGATCTGGAGCTCCGCCGCTCGTTCGCGCTGGCCAACATCGCCGCCGGCGAGCGGGTGCTCGATCTCGGCTGCGGCGCCGGCGATCTCACCGCCGACATCGCTCGCGCGGGCGCGGTGGTGGTCGGTGTCGACGTGGCCGAGGCGGCGGTGCGGCGGGCTCGCTCACGCCACCCCGCGCTCGAGTTCCGCACGGCGCCGCTTGATGGTCCCGTGCCGTTTGCGGACGGATCGTTCGACGTCGTCTGGGCCAGCGAGGTGATCGAGCACGTGGCCGACACCGCCCGGTGGCTGTCGGAGATCCGGCGGGAGCTCGTGCCCGGTGGCCGGCTGCTGCTGACCACGCCCAGCCACGGGCGGCTGCAGCTGGCGGTGCACGGAATCGAGCGCTACTCGGAGCCGCTCGGGGACCACCTGCATCTGTACACCGCACGCTCGCTGCGCCAGGTGCTCGGGGAGCTCGGGTTCACCGACGTCCAGGTGGGCGCCGCGGGCGGGCCGCCGCTGTGGCGGCGGCTGCTGACCGCACGCGGGGTCAGGTGAGGGGCGGCGTCGAGCTGCGCCGCCGATACGGTCTCGGTGCGGGCGTGGAGGTGGAGGTGATGACGAGCGAGGACGGTGCGCTGGTGCGCTGAGCGGAGGTTCAGGGCCGCGGGCGCGACCTCGTCGCCCTGCGTGATCGCGCGGACGGGGAGCTTGGCGCAGATGAGGTCCTGTCGCTCACCCGCGGCGACGGTCCCGCGTGAGCATCCTGATCGATTCCAGCGTCCTGCTCGACGTGATGGCGCCGTCGAGCTGATCCCGCCGGTTTGTCCGTGATCCGCTACCTCGGCTGGGCGCGTCGAGCGGCGAGGCCGGCCTGGGCCTGCTGCAGCAGGATCGCGGCACCCTGCTCCGCTCCGTCTCCCGAACGGTCCAGCGCCAGCACGTGCCGCGCGTCAACTATCGCGCGCCGCAGATCGTGCTTCTGGAAGTCAAAGACGGTGAGCGTCGACCAGGCTTGTGGGTTGCGAGGCTGAAGTTGGGTGGCCTGGACGAGCTCCGCGCGCGCGGCCGTGGACAGGTTGAGGTTCTGATCGAGTGCCGCGACTTCGTTCAGCGGCGCCACCGACAGGGGGTTGCTCGCCGCCGCCGCGCGAGCGTGCGCGAACGCCTGCGCGTTGGTGTCTGCGTTGACCGCCGAGTTGAGCTCCTGGACCGAGTGCAACGGCTCCCACATCAGCCACGCGCTCAGCAGCGCTACCGCAGCCAGCACGGTCAGCAGAGCGCCGGAGCCCGGTCGCTGGCGCATCGGCCGCCGCGCTGCCACGCGGCTCACCGGCGCCAGCAGCGGGCCGCGCCCGGCCAGCCAGCCCGCGGCGACCAGCGCCGGGACGGTCACCCCGGCGAAGAACCACGTCCAGTCGATCAGCGACTGGACGCCGAACGCCACCACGATCGCGCCCAGCGTGATCAGCCCCTCCCGCTCGGCCGCCTGCTCGGCCGACAGGGCTCGCCACTTCACCCCGAGCGCGAGCGGGCGAGCCGCGGCGAGGCACCACGCCACCAGCAGGGCAAGCGTGAGCGCCAACCCGATCAACCCCAGGTCGGCGAACGTCTGAACGAGATAGCTGTGGGCCTGGTCGGTCTTGTCGGGCTTGGTCGCGTAGCGCAGGCGGGCGACTCCGTAGCCAAGCTCACCGACGCCCTTCAGCAGCGCGTGCTCCCCGGCCTTGATCCCCTCGTCCCAGTACACCGGACGGCTGGAGCCAAGCGCGGTGAACCGGCCGGAGGTGTCACTCGGCTGGGCCGCGCTGGGATTGGTGAGGACGTTCCAGCCGTGGGAGATCTCGCCGGTGAATCCACGGCTGGACGCGGCCAGCGCAGCCACCCCGGCCACCGGGATCAGCGCCGCGAGCACGATCAGCCCCAGGCCAAGTCGGCGGCGCAGGCGCGGGGAGATGGCAAAACGGTCCATGCCCGCCACCGTCCCCAACCCCGCCAGCGTCACCAGCCCGAGGACCACGAGGAGCACGATCCCGAACGAGTGCCCGGCGGCGTCTTGGGCGGCGAGCCCGATCCCGTCGCCCGTCAGCGCGTGATGCCCCTGCGCCCACAAGACGACCGGCAACGCTCCGGCCCCGCCCACCGCGAACATCGCAACCCCGCGCAGGCGCGACGGGGTGAACGCTAGCCAGCAGGCGATGGCGACAACGCCCATCAGGACCGCCGAGCGCGAATACGACAGCACCACCACCGAGATAACCAGCGTCAGCCCGGGCGCCGCCAGCGCCCGCAGGATCACGCCCCGACTGCGCCTCGCGCCCGCCCACAGGCACGCCGGCAGCCCGACGGCCGCCGCGACCCCGGCGGCGTTCCAGTAGCCGAACGGCGCCAACACTCGACCGTAGGTGTTGGCGGAGGCGAGCGCGGCCGGGAACACCTTGGCCAGCAGGGTGTATGCGCTGACCGCGGACATGCCCGCGGCCAGACCCCCGAGCACTCCGGGCCAGCGTTGCGGGAACAGCCTCGCCATCGCGGCGGCGCCGGCGAACACCGCCAGATACGCGACCAGCTGGTCGGCCCCGAACCAGGACCAGTCGGGGACCACCGACCACAGGATCGACAGGGCGGCAAACGCGGCGAAGGCGGCGAACAGGCCGACGGTGGCCGCGCCCCAGGCGCGACCCCGGGCCCCGATCACGACCACCGTCCCACATGCGGCCGCCCCCAGCAGCGTGAGCCCGATCTCCGCCCAGGTGTACGTGGCGGCGACGGGGACGCTCGGATCGGCACTGCCGCTGGTCAGGAACGGCAGGGCGACGAGGACGGAAGCGAGGCAGAACCCGACAATGGCATCGCCGGTGGGTGCGAAGCGTGCAGCCGTCCGAGGCGTTTGCGCCGGGGCGCCCTCCCCGGCGCCCGCCGGCGCCGTGGCGAGAGATGACACGGGAGCCGAGGCTAGCAATCGAGGGGTCCGCCTCACCGGCGTCTGATCTTTCCCTAACCGCCCTTAACGCGGGCGCGCGCGATCAACATCAGCGTGTGACCGAACGGCGCAAGACGGGGTCTGGAGCCGAACCGGTCAAGCGACTGGAGGCCCCGCTGCACGCTTGGCGCGAGCCGCCGCCAGGTGTAGGTGACGGCGTGGATCTCGGGCCGGAGGCCGACCGCCCGAGCCTCGGCGGCCAACCGCCGGGGGGAGAGCGGGATGTCATCGGGAGTGCCGTGCAGGCGGGTGCCCAGATCAGCCCGGTTGGCCAGCGCCAGCCCGGCGCCGACGGGATGCCACAGCCCCGGCTCGATCGCGATCAGCGCGCCGCCCGGCGCCAGCAACTGCGCGGCCTCGTCAAAGCATGGTGCCAGCGAACCCTGAAACGCGATGTGGTGCAGCACCAGCCGGTAGAGCACGACGTCGAACGAGCGGGCGGGCAGGCCGAGCCGGCCGGCGAAGCCGACATGTCCGGCGTCGGCGCGCCCGGTGTCGAGCACACCGGCCACCTTGGCCGGATCGGCATCGGCGGCGACGATCCGGAAGGCCGGAGCGGGAAACAGATGACGGCCGGGATGCCAGCCACAGCCGACCGAGAGGACATCGCCGCCGGCGAGAGGCAGCCGCCGCGCCAGCAGCTCGCGCTCGCGCTCCATCGTGTGCTGGTAGCTGTGCTCCAGAGTGGACTGGCGAGTGTGCCGATCGAGGAAGTTGTCCTGGTCATAGGCGGCGGAGGCCATCGCCGGCGGAGCGGGCGCGTCAGCCAAGAAGCACCTCCTCGTAGGCCGTCACCGTCTCGTGTCCGCAGCGCTGCCAGGTGAACTCGCGGGCGACGGTCTCCCGCGCCTGGCGTCCGAGCGCCGCCAGCCGCGGTGGGTCGTCGAGGAGGGCGCCGATCGTCTCGGCCAGATCGGGCGGGTGGCGGGGGGTGACGAGCTCGATTCCCCCGCCGGCGGCCGCGATCTCCTCGGGCCCGTCCTCGCCCCGGCAGCCGACCGCGGGGACCCCGGCGGCCATCGCCTCGACATAACTGACGCCGAACGCCTCGGCCACGCTGGGCAGGACGAACAGCGAGCCGCCGCGCCCGGTGGCGACGGCGTCGGCGTGCGGCAGGCGACCGCGAAGCTGCATGAGATCGGTCACGCCGCGGGCCGCGGCCAGCGCCAGGACGGCCTCGCGCTCGGGTCCATCGCCGGCCACCACATAGCGAATCCGGGGATGGCGCTCGCGGAGCAGCGCCACCGCCTCGATCACGTCGGCGTGGCGCTTGCGCGCGATCAGGTTGCCGACCGTGACCAACGTCGGGTCGGCGGGCGTCCTCGACGGGTGGGGCGGCAGATCGGTGCCGAGGTGCACGACGCGGGTTCGGGCGGCGCCGCGCTGCTCGCACCGGCGGGCCGTCCCCGCGCTGTTGGCCAGGACCAGCCGAGCGTGGGTCAGCGTCCGGCGAACCGCGGACGAGTCGGCGTGCGCGCCGTGAACGTCGCCCCCGTGCACGGAAACGATCAGCGGCGTCTGCGGCGCGGCGCGGCGGACCGCGTCGCCCGCCGGGACCGCGTAGTGGGCGTGGATGAGATCGAACGGGAACCGCGCTCGGACGCGCGCCAAGGCTCGGCGCAGGACCGGCGCGGCCCACGCCCCCCAGGAAGCGTACGTCCGCGGGCGTGGCGGGGAGAGGTAGCGAAGGTAATCGACGCGGATTCCATCGAGCTGTGCGGTCGGCGGCTGGACGAGCGCCGTCTGCATCGCCCCGACGCGCCGGTGACGCACGTCGGCCAGCGACGGCAACGGCCGGTGCAGGACGAGCACCCGTAGGTCGGCGCCGTGGTCGCGGGTGGCCACCGCCTGCCGGTGCGCCCACACGCCGAGGGTGGGGTCGGCCTCCCGCGGGTAATACTCGGCGACGATCAGGACCTTCATCGCCAGCTCACATGGGAGCTCACGGTCTGTTGCGCGGCGGCCGCCGGGGTGTACGGGCGCTCAGCGAGGAAGTTGCGGCTCTCGGCGACGGCCGCGTCCCAGGAATACGACGAGGCGATCCGGCGTAGCCCGTGACGCATTGGGGTGGCGTCGATCACCCCCAAACGCCAGCCGCGCGTGGCCGCGGTCGCCGACCAATGGGCATCCAGCCCCCATCCATAACGCAGCGGCGGAAACGGCAGCAGCTCAGCGAACGTAACCGCGCGCAGCGCACACACCGGACCGACCTCAACAAACCGGGTTTCTCGGGCGATCACCCCTGGCCGCCGCCGGGTCACCGCCCACGCGGCGTGCGACCGCCATCGATGAGCGGGCTGGGCGAGCGCGAAATCGAAGCGCTCGGCCAGGAACAGGAAGCGGTCCAAGAATCCGCCGGGAAGGACGACGTCGTCATCGACCAGCAGCAGCCAGTCGTGCCCGGCGGCGGGATGCTCGCGCAGCAGCTGGTTGAGGTTCTCGAACTTGCCGCGCCCGCCGGTCGCCGTGGCCGCGAACTCCACGTGATGGCGCGACCGTTCCAGCTCGGCGCGCGCCGCCGGTAGCACGTTGGGAACGTCGGTGCGCTCGATGCCCAGCGCCAGCACCCGGCGCCGCGGCCCCGAGCGGGCGGCCCGCGCCAGGCGCCAACTGGTCAGACGGGAGGCGGCCGCCCCGTCGCATACGGCGTCGGCGATCAGCGCCCGCGCGGTGGCGCGCTTGCCGTATACCTGACCGCCGGTCCCAGACAGAAAGTCGATGCGCAGCGGCTGGTCTGTCATCCGGCACTTAAGCTGAGCGTCTCGCGCATGCGCCCCGCAGCGTGTGCGGTGAGCACGATACCGTTGGCGCAGCGCCGCCTGAAGATGTGCCAGGTACAGCCGAGCAGCGTCCTCATCTCGCTGCGCAGCGGTGGCGCGGTTCCCTTGCGGACGTCGAGGTGACGAGACGCGCGCCCCTGGCTGTAAGCCGCGCGCGAGAGACTACGCACGGTGGCGTCGGCGGCGGTCCGGCGATGGTCGAGACCGGCGCCGGCGAGATAGCGCACCACACCGCCTCGCGACGTGTAGCGACGCTCCCAATCCTCCTCGTCACCGGGGCCACTCAAGGCTGCATCGAAGCGCCCCGCTTGCTCAACTGCCCTGCGACGCAGCGCCATGTTTGCACCCCACACCATCGCCACGTCGCGATCGATCGGTCCCAGATCCAGGGCGGTGATCGGCAAGGCCTCCCGGCCGCAGGATCGCGGTCCCCCCCCTTCCAGGTAGGGGCGGATGGGGCCGCCGAAGACGTCGACATCCGGCGCCGAAGCCGCTCCGGCGAGGAATGACTGCAGCCAGCCTTCGGGGACAGCCACGTCGTCGTCGATCAAGACAACGAGCTCTGAACGGGAGGCGTCGATGCCCGCGTTTCGTGCGGCGTTCACGCCACCGGGAGGCGCTGGGAAAACTACCCGCGCGTCAAAGCGCTTGGCGACCGCTTCGGTTTCGAGGTCTTGACCATCGTTGACGACGATGATCTCGGCACCGGCGGCCTGGGCCTGGGGAGCCACCGTGTTCAGCGCGACCGCCAGGTACTGCGGCCGGTTCCGGGTCGGGATGACGATGGAAGCTGTTGGTCGGCCGGACATCGCCCGCAGATTCTGCCGTCCCGGCACTCGGCGCCCGGCCGTACCGGACGGCGGCCCTATCGCGGAGGGCGGCGACGGTGCTCGATCAGCTGGCGGGCCAGAGCCCAGAGGAACCGTGGGTTGTAACGGAGGTAGCGTCGCCACAGTCGGCGCGGCTCGTGGGCCAGCCGGTAGGCCCATTCCAGCCCGCGCCGCTGCATCCAATCGGGGGCTTGCGGGACCAGCCCGGCGTGGAAGTCAAACGCGGCTCCGACCCCGACGAGCACCGGGGCGTCCAGCTCGTCTCGCATCTGCGCCATCCACTTCTCCTGCTTGGGCACGCCGATGCCGACCCACACCACGTCGGCGTTCGAGGCGTTGATCGTCTCGGCCACCGAATGACGCTCCTCCGGGCTGAGCGGGCGGTGGGGGGGTGAGTACCCGCCGACGATCTGGACGCCGGGATAGCGCTGGCGCAGGTTGAGCGCCAACTGGACGAGCGCTCCCTGGTTGCGGCCCCCGTACAGGTACAGGCGCTGCCCGCCCTCGGCGCTCCGCGCGCACGCTCGCGCCATCAGCTCGGGACCGTAGACGCGATCGTGGAGTTCGTGCCCGAGCAGATTCAGCGCCCACACCAGCGGTTGTCCGTCGGGGACATTGAGCGAGGACCCGGTCAGGGCACGGCGGAGCTCGCCGTCCTCCGAAGAGGCCATGACCGTATGAACGTTGCATACGCAGACATAGCCGGGCTCGCGCCGCGCCACCTTCGCGTCGATCCAGTTAAGAGTCTGGTCGTAGTCGGTCAGGCCCAGCGGAACGCCGAGCACGCCGATGGCTCTCGGGGGCGCGAGAGGTACGGATTCTGACAACAATGAGCCCTGCGGGCGCATCAGCAACTCACGATCTCCCTGAGAGCGGACGAAGGTCGGAACGTGCATGGCCCTAGGAACGAAGATTCCGCGACCAAGTTACGCGGTTTGATCGCTTGGCCTCCGGCATGGTCGGAAAGCTGCACGGACTAACGTGGCGCTGCTCATGGATTGCCTGGTCACCGGAGGCGCCGGCTTCATCGGCTCCAACTTGGTCGACGCGCTCGTCACGCGTGGCGATCGCGTGACCGTGATCGACAACCTCTCCACCGGCAAGCGCGGGAATCTGGAGTCCGCGCTGTCGCGGGGCGCGAGGCTAGAGGTGGCCGACGTCCAGGACGCTGGCTCGGTGGCGGACATCGTCGTCGCCGCCCGTCCCGAGGTGGTTTTTCACCTGGCCGCGCAGATCGATGTCCGCTATTCCGTCCAGCACCCCGACGGCGACGCCATGGCAAACGTCGTGGGGACGATCGCGGTGCTCGAGGCGGCTCGAGAGGCCGGCTCCCGCCGAGTCGTCAACACCTCCACAGGCGGCGGCCTCTACGGCGACGCCGAGCTGATCCCTACCCCGGAGGATCACCCGATCCGGCCTCTGGCCCCCTACGGCCAGAGCAAGCATGCGGGGGAGGAGTACTGCGCCCTCTACACGCGGTTGTACGGACTCTCGACGGTCTCGCTGCGCTACGGCAACGTCTACGGCCCCCGCCAGGACGTCCAAGGGGAAGCGGGGGTGGTTGCCATCTTCTGCGGCCGCCTGGTGGAGGGTCGAGCGCCCACCATTTTCGGCGACGGTGGGCAGACCCGGGATTGGGTCGATGTCTCAGACGTGGTGCGAGCCAACCTGCTGGCCGCCGGCGCGGGGCTGACCGGTCCGATCAACATTGGCACCGGGCGTGAGACCTCGGTCCGAGACCTCCTCGAGGCCCTGCGGACGGTGAGCAATCTCCCGCTGGCGGACGCGGGGTTCGCTCCGGAGCGCCCCGGGGAGGTGCGCCGCAGCTGCCTGGACGTCAGCCGGGCCAACCGCGAGCTCGGCTGGAAGGCCCAGGTGGGGCTCAGCGAGGGCCTCCGGATGATCCTGGCCGGCCTGTAAGAATGGCGGCGATGCCCATGTCCCCGAAAGCGCTGATCACCGGGATCACGGGTCAGGACGGCTCGTATCTGGCCGATCTGCTGCTCGACAAGGGCTACAAGGTCCACGGTCTGGTGCGCCGTTCGTCGACTGAGAGGTTCGAGCGGATAGAGCACATTCGTGACCGGGTGACGTTGCACCAGGGTGATCTGCTCGACCAACGGTCATTGGTCGACGCGCTGCGCGCGTCAGCCCCCGACGAGATCTACAACCTGGCGGCGATGTCGTACGTGGCGGCCTCCTGGATACAGCCGACCCTGACCGCGGAATTCACCGGCGTTGGCGTCACGCGGATCCTGGAGGCGATGCGCGAGGTCTGTCCCGCGGCCCGCTTTTACCAGGCCTCCTCGAGCGAGATGTTCGGCAAGGTGCGCGAGGTGCCCCAGAACGAACAGACGCCGTTCTATCCCCGCTCGCCTTACGGCGTGGCCAAGACCTACGGACACTTCATCACGGTCAACTACCGCGAGAGCTACGGCCTGCACGCCACCAGCGGGATCCTGTTCAACCACGAATCCGAGCGTCGGAGCCTCGAGTTCGTCACCCGCAAGATCACCTGGCACGCGGCGGCAATTCGGCTGGGACTGCTCAGCGAGGTCCGCCTGGGCAACCTGGACGCCCACCGGGACTGGGGCTATGCGCCCGATTACGTGGACGCGATGTGGCGCATGCTGCAGCAGGACACGCCCGAGGATTTCGTCATCTCAACTGGAATCGCGCACTCAGTTCGGCAATGCCTGGAGGTCGCGTTCGACCACGTCGGTTTGGACGTCGACTCGCACGTGACCGTCGATCCAGCGTTTGAGCGTCCAGCGGAGGTCGATCATCTGCTCGGCGATTCGTCGAAGGCTGCGCGGCTGCTGGGATGGACGCCCCAGACCAGCTTCGAGGAGATGATCAGGCGCATGGTGGACGCTGACCACAAGGTGCTCTCACGTGGAGAGCGCTCAGCGGCGTCAGCCGAAGAGACCCCTTGGGTGCGGTAGCCGATCGTCGGACGAGTACGGAGAGGGATCTCGATGGCCGGTGATTGCTCACGCAGGCTACTCGGGACCCTCGTAATCGACGCCGCTCGTTATCGGCCAAAGTAACCGGACGCAGCGTCTGCGTCAGGCTTTCGTTGGTACCAACGCGGCCACCGGGTGCCGAGTTGCGTCATCCTGAGGTGCTCAACGCTCGGCGTCGTCTGGGGGCGAGGCTCAATTAGACTCGCCGCGGTGTTCGAGCAGGCCTACGGAGCAGCGCTCGTCATCGTCCTCGCATCGACGCTGCTCGGCCGAGCGATCTGTACGGCTTGCGGCGGCAGCCAGCGCTGGTCGGCTGCGCCGCTGGTGGGCCTAGCCGCCCTGATCGTGCTGTCGGGTGCTGCGATCCGGCTGCCGGGCCGAGCGGATACGGCGGTCGTCGTTTGTGCGCTCACGATCCTCGTCTCTGCGGGCTTCTTACTGCGGGGCCGCCGTCGGCGGCTACCGCTCGGAGACTTGGCCGTCGGCGCGGTGGCGCTGGTCGGCGCATCTATTCCCTTCTTGGCCAGCGGGCGGGTTGGCCCTGGGGCTGGCGTAGACAACGACATGGCGATTCACCTGCTGATCGCCGAGGCATTGCGCTCCTCGAGAATGGCTGCGATCTGGGGCGGCCTCGTGTCCGGCTATCCCACCGGCCCGCATAGCGTCGTCGCGACCGTTGGCACCGCTCTCGATGCGCCGCTGATCATGGTGTTCACAGGATTGTTGATGGCGGTTGTGGTGCTCACTGCCCTGGGCGCAGCTGACCTGGCGGCGTCGGAAGCGCTGTGGCGACGCGTCGTCATCGGTGGGCTGTGCTCGCTCACTTATCTCGTGGCCGCGTTCTACGGCGAGGGCGCATTCAAGGAGACGATCATGGGGGGGCTGCTGCTTGGCTTTGTGCTGCACCTAGAGCAAGTGCGAGCGAGGTGGTTGGAAGCGACGCGGCCGAGACGGTTCGGCCTCGTCTTGCCAGCCGGACTGCTCGTCGCTGGCGCGATCTATACCTACAGCTACCTGGGAGTCATCTGGTTCGCGGCGACGCTCCTGGTGTTGGTCGCAGGCGAAGCGGTGCTGGCGCCGAGGCGGGCACGCCGCTGGATCTCGCTGGACAGCCTTGCCAGTGTCGCCCCTTGGTTGGCGGGGTTCGTAGGTCTCGGAGTGGTAATCCTGATCCCGATCGCCGGCGACCTGCAGACCTTCTTCAACACTGTGGGTTTCTCGCCAGCGGCCAGTGGATCTATCGCGGTCGGCAATCTCGGAAATCTATTTCACCCGCTCTCGGCCTATGAGTCACTGGGCGTCTGGTGGAGTTCGGACTTCCGGCAGGATCCAACCAACACGTTCCATGCCGGTGAGCTGTCGATCCTTGCGCTCGCCGCGGTGGTGGTCGGATTGGTTTGGTCAGTCCGCCGAGGCCAGCTGGAGCTGCCCGCCGGGGTGGCCGCGTCGGGCTTGATCTGGTGGTACTCCAACCATTCACAGTCACCCTACGTCGCCGCAAAGGCTCTCGTGATCGCCTCCCCCGTGATCATGGCGGTTGCGCTCCGCCCGCTGCTCACGCGCCGGCGCGCGTCAAAACAGATCCGGGCGGTGGTCTTGGTGTGTGCGGCGGTGCTCTGCGCGTCCGCGGCCTACTCGAGCTACCTGTCGCTCCAGTCCGCGTCCGTACAGGCGCCCGCGGCCGGCCGCGAGCTCGCGTCCTTCCATCACCTCACGGGCGATGCAGGGGTGCTGTTCCTTGGGATAGACGATTGGGCTCCCTGGGAGCTGCGCAATTCGCCGGTCGCGACGCTCTCGGCCCCCACGCCGAGTATTGCTGGGGTGTCCAGCCCGCCGAACAAGCCGTTCGCCTCACAAGCGCTGGATTTCGACTCCGTGATCCCCGATGATCTCGACAAGTTTCGGTATGTGATCACCACGAATACATCCTTTGCCAGCCAGCCACCGCAGAACTTCCACCTGTTGGCGAGCGATCGGCTCTACCAGCTCTGGAAGCGGGTCGGCGCGACGCCGCAGCTGCATAGCATCGAGCCGCCGGGGGCACCGGGCGCGGTGCTCGATTGTCATACGCTGACTGGCCGGCAGATCGCGGCGGAGCGGGGACAAGCGAGCCTGATGGCGCAACCCGAGACGTTTCCCGGCGTCCATGTGTCCCGGGGGGCATCCGCTGTCCTGCGGCTTAAACTTCCGGCAGGGCGATGGCAGCTTTCGATCGCCTATACGAGCACGGTGAATACCACCTTCGCTGCGCAAGGGAGGACGTATGCGATGCCGGCTTACATCGGACGCCCGGGCGCCTATTTCAATGTCGGACCGGTGAGCGGCGAAGGACCTGATGCTTCGATTGATCTCCAGATCAGCGCCGACCGTCCGTCCATCCTCAGCGGCGATACGCCAGGCGCTCAAATCACTACCATCGCCGCGACACGGGTCCCGGACCTCCGTCGGTTGGTGTCGCTACGGCATGCGTGCGGCAAGTATGTCGACTGGTTTCGGCTGACATAAGCCGCCATTCCTTGTCATCTCTGACGCATTGCGGACGCGTGTAGAAAGTCGCCGCTCTTTAGCGCGACGTCGATCAGACGGGCCCCGAGCCCAATTGGGATTGAAATGGCGTACCCGGCCAGCAATGCCGGACCGCTGCGGGTCCGCAAGCCGCCGAAGAGGCGAAACTGAAGGCTCCACGTGGTGGTGATCAGCGGAGACCCCGGACGGATCACGATCTCGGTAAAGCCGCTGGCCACAAGAGCGGAGCGCAGTCCCTCAGCGGTGAAGTGGGTGCGGTGCCGCGGCAGCTCCAGCGGGAACCAGTACTGCCCGAACGCACGACGCTGCCAGGAGGCCCAGTTGGGAACGATGACCGCCAGCCGGCCTTCGCTGCGCAGCGCCGCGTGGACCCGGCGCAGATCGCGCTGTGGGTCCACCACGTGCTCCAGCGAATGTCGGAACACCCCGGCATCGATGGCCCCGGTCGGCAACTCCACCGCGGAGAGCGTGCCCTCGAGCACCTCCGCGCCGCGTCCTCGGGCAGTCGCCGCCGCCTCGGGCGAGGGCTCGACTCCAACCACCTTCCAGCCGATATCGATCCATGACTGCGCCAGGTCGCCTCGCCCGCAGCCGACATCGAGCAGAGTCCCGGAGCCCTCCCCGATGCCGAGCGTGCTCAGCGGAAAGCGCCGATCGCGGGCGCGCTGCATGGCGCGCATCGCGGCCGCCGTGGATCCCGCCGGCAGCTCGAACGGTGCGTATGCGCTTGGATAGAAGGGTCCGAGATCGTCTTCGCAGGCGAGCGGCAGGGTAGTGCCCGAGCCGCAGCGAACACAGGTGTGCACTGCCCACGCGCCGGGCACATTGTGCATGCGGTCGGGCGCGACCACCGCGGGTTGAGCCTGCAGCGGTCCGTGGCACGCCAGGCACGCCGGGGCGCTCACGTCCGCGCTCGCCGCAGTCGCCAGAGGTACGCCGGGCCTCCGACCATGGCGTAGAGGACTCCAGCGAGGAGCGACGTGATCGAGAGCTCCAGCCCAGCGGCCGCCGAGGCGGCGAGGCTGCTATGACCGAAGACGATCAGCGGGCCGCCCGCTGTCCCGGCCCCGGGTCCCGCGAACAGGCTGGACAGCACGCCGGCGGCGACGAACGTGGCCACCGCCTGCAGCAACGATGGGTTCAATCCGACCGCGCTCAGGACGATGAAGGTGCGCGCGACCTGGGTGACGATCACGATCACCATCAGTGCCGCCACGATCACCCGCTGGCGGGAATGAACGAGCACGTCGAGCCCTCGGAGGAGCGGACGGTGACTGAACCGGCTGCGGGCCGCCAGGGCGATAGTCACGCCAGCGATGCACGCCAGGACAATCAGCGCGGGGATCCACCACGCCAGCTTGAGCGCGCTTGCGCTGATCACGATCAGCAACCCGACCACGAGCCCCTCGATCAGCGTGGTCGAGGTGTCGACCATGACCATCTGAGGGATGGTTGGCGCGCGCTGCCGGTCGAGCCGGCGCATCAGGGCACCCCGGACGATGCTCGAGACATAGTGGTTGATGAGCGCGGCCAGGAAGGTGAGCGAGTTGGCCGAATGGATGTCTGACCGGGGAGGTCGCGTGCCCATCGCGTTGAGGCAGGCGACGACAGCCTCAGTGCGCGCCACCAGGGTCAGGAGTCCCAGCAGCGTGACGCCGGCGAGCTCACCGAAGCTCGCGCGTCGTGCCGCCTGGGCGATCTCGGTGCCGTGGCTGACCAGCAGATAGACGAGCACTCCCAGGACGAGCAGCGGACCGGCGATGCTGACCACCAGCCGCAGGCGGGGTCGGCGCGACGGCTCCTCGTCGCGCGCGTCTGCGAGCGGGATCTCGGTCAAGGCTTGGTTCCGGCGCGCGCCCGCCGCATGGACGCTCGCGTCGGGGCCGCCCGGTCTTCCTCGGGCAAGGCGCCGCCACCGGTGCGAGCGTCTTCGGTCGCTCGTTGGCGCTGCTCGAGCAACGCCAACCGCTGGGCGAGCACGCGAGATTCGTCGGACAAGCGTGAGACTACGGCGGAAAAGTGCAGCACCAGGAGGAGCAGGAATGCGAAAGCGATCACGAAGAAGGCGTTGGATGGAGTTGCGATGCCTACCGCGTCTGAGATTGCGCGCAGTAGCTGCGTCCATGCCGCGAGCACGAGCAAGACCAGCGCTGCTCCCAGCCACAAGATCGCGTAGCGCTCGCGCAGATAGCGCCGGCGCACCATCTCGAATACGAACGCGAACACCAGCAGCGCGAATGCGATCGAGGCCAGTCGGGCGCCGACGTGCACCTCAGACGCCCTTGCTCGCGGCGACCGGTGCGGGGTCTCCGGCTTCCACCACGCTGCGCCGTCGCATCAACCCCACCAGGAGCGCGAGCGAGACCTTGATCATGTAATAGGCGGAACGTCCGGTGGTGATCGACGACCGTCCGGACCCACGGACGTGCATCCGCACCGACACCTCGGTCATGCTCAGGCGGTGGGCGTGCAGCATCAGCACCGCCTCGACCTCCGGGTAGTCGTTTGGGTAGTCGCGGGCGAACAGCTCGATCGCCCGGCGGTTGTAGAGCCTGAAGCCGGAGGTCGGGTCGGTCACGCGCACGCCGAGGACCTTGGTCAGTGCGAACGCGAACAGATGGATCCCGGTCCGCCGGCTGACTGGGGCGGGATAGCTCTGATCCTCACCGAGGAAGCGCGACCCGCACACCATGTCGAGACGCGGATCGGAGTCCATCGCGCGCAGCAGTTTCTCGATCTCGGCAGGCTCGTGCTGACCGTCGCCGTCGACTTGGACCATGTAGTCATACCCATGCTCCAGCGCGTACAGGAACCCGGCCTGGACCGCGCCACCGATGCCGAGGTTGAACGGGAGACGGACGACCACCCCGCCGGCTTGACGCGCTTGACGAGCAGTCTCGTCAGTGGAGCCGTCATCGATGACGATCACGTCGAAGCGGGGTGCGCGCTCGCGCAGCGTCTCCACCACGTCGGAGATCGCCGCGGCCTCGTTGTATGCGGGAACGACGGCGAGATGAGTGGCCGGCCTGAGCGCCATCAGCGGTCTCTATTATCGCGGCGGCTGATGGCTGGCGTATCTCTGTCGACGGTGATCGTCGCCCATGACTCGCTAGACGAGCTTCGCCGAACCCTGCCGGCGCTGGCCGCAGAGCTCGATCCAGAAGACGAGCTGATCGTGGTCGACAACGCTTCCAGAGATACTCTGGCGATAGAGATTGCTGACCTGGCACCGTCCGCGAGGCTGATACGGCTGTCCGAGAACCTGGGCTTTGCCGGCGGCGTCAATGTCGGCGCCGCGACCGCACGGGGGGATCTTCTGGTGATGCTCAATCCTGACGTCTGTGTCCACCCGGGGTGGGGTAAGGCGATCCGAGAGCCATGGGGCGGATGCTGGAGCGCTTGGATGGGGCTGGTGCTACTCGACGGCGGGCAGCGCATCAACACGAGCGGCGGGATACTGCATTTTACGGGTTTCGGCTGGGCGGGCGAGATTGGCGAGCCCGCAGCGTCGGCGCCGAGGAGGCCGCGCGAGGTCGGGTTTCTATCGGGTGCATGCTTGGCCATCCCCACTTCCAGCTGGCGCGACATAGGTGGCTTCGCCGAGTACTTCTTCATGTATTGCGAAGACGTTGATCTCTCCCTGAGGTTGCGGCTCAGTGGGGGAAAGCTGGCAGTCGTCCCGAACGCTCGCGTTGAGCACGCCTACGAATTCGCCAAGGGACCACGAAAATGGCGGATGCTTGAACGCAACCGGTGGGCGACGCTGATCCGGACCTACCCGACCCCGCTGCTGGCGCTGGTGCTACCGGCGCTGTTGATCACGGAACTGGGGGTCTGGGGGGTAGCGCTCCGCAGTGGCTGGGGGGCGGCTAAGGGACAGGCGAGCATCGACGTGCTGCGAACGCTCCCGCGATTGCTGCGCGAGCGACGAGCGATCCAGGCACGCCGTCGCATATCCGCGACTGCCTTCGCCCGTAGTCTCACCGCCACCCTCGGCAGCCCGTACTTCGGTCTGATCGGGACCGACCCTCGCGTCCGTCAGGGACTGTGCCTGTACTGGCGCGCGGTCTTGAGGCTGATGAGCTAGGCAGCGGGACCCTCCGTTTGTCGCCACGAGGAAATTCATAGGATGTCGCGAACTTGAGCGTGACTCTGGTAACTCCGACCTCGACTTCGCGGAGCTTCCAGAGCGCGGTGTCCGCAGGGGACCGCCGGGTATGGGGTTGGGCAAGCGTTGTCGGATTGCTGCTGTCAGTACTGGTCTTGGCGTGGTGCCTGGTGCCGCGCGCCTACTACCCGGGCACCGATAGCGTAACCGCGCTGACGAGCTCGCCGCCGGTCCCAGCGCTGGCTGTGTGGGTGATCGGCGCGTTGCACGCCGCCAGCCGACAGCGAATGATCGAGGTGGGGCGATGCTGTTGGCTGCGTTGTTGGCGATGAACTACGCGTCGCAGTTGTTGATGTTCACGGCGTTCTACGCGGCATGAACGATTTGGATGGATCCGTCGACAACAGGCGCTTGGCGTGACCGTTACGGTCGCAATTCCGGTGCGGGATGGTGCGGCATCGCTGGAGGCGACGCTGGGGGCGATCGATGCGCAGACGGTGATTGATGAGGTGGAGGTGCTCGTCTGCGATTCGGGCTCCCGCGACGGGTCGGTCCCACTCGCGAGGCGCTTCGGAGCCGAGGTACTCGAGATCTCGCCGGACCAGTTCGGTCACGGGCGCACGCGGAATCTCCTGATGGAGCGCGCCCAGGGCGCCCATGTGGCCTTTCTAACTCAAGATGCGGTGCCGGATGGACCGGAATGGCTGGATCGACTGCTCGCTGGATTCCGCCTGGCGCCTGACGTGGCGTTGGTGTTCGGTCCCTACCGTCCCCGGGCCGATGCCAGCCCGATGGTGGCCAGGGAGCTGACGCGATGGTTCCAACGACTGGCGCCCGAGGGGCACCCGCGAATCGATCGCCTTGCGGAGAGCTGGCCTTCTGCGCCCGCGACGGACCTTCTCGGACCCCCGGGCTTCTTCACCGACGCGAACGGTTGCGTCTCGCGCGCGGCCTGGGAGCAGGTGCGATTCCGCGATGTTCCATACGCGGAGGACCGATTGCTGGCGAAGGACATGCTGCGAGCGGGGTTCGCCAAGGTATTCGTCCCGGACGCTGCGGTGGTCCACTCCCACGACTATTCGACTCTGGGCTGGCTGCGACGCAGCTTCGACGAGTCCCGGGCGCTGCGGGAGGTATATGGATGGGTCGAGCCGCTGGATCCTCGCGTGACGACGCTCAACATCTACGGCCGCGTCGGGGCCGACTGGCGATGGGGGCGTGCGGGAGGTCTCTCGGGCCGGCAGGCGATGTCGCTACTGGCCCAGTCGGTCGCTCATCACGCGGCGCGCGCGGTCGGAGGCGCGTTGGGCGCGCGTTCGGAGCGCCTGCCGCCGGCGCTGGCAGGCCGTTTGTCACTGGAAGGGCGCCGCCGCTGAGCGGTGCCGGCTCACGCTACGCTCTCGGCATGCCATCTCCGGCCATCGACGGCGGCCGGCTGCCTGCGGTTGCGGTGCGCTCGGTCAGCAAGTCGTTCACGGTCCCCGAGGAGCGCACCCATACGCTCAAGGAGCGCGCGTTGCACCCGCGGCGCCGCATCCGCCACCAGACCTTCCGCGCCCTGAATGACATTACGTTCGAGGTTCAGCGGGGCGAGTTCTTCGGCATCGCGGGTCGCAACGGCTCCGGCAAGAGCACCTTGCTCAAGTGCCTGGCCGGGATCTATCAGGCCGATGGCGATATCTGGTGTCGCGGCCGTCTCTCGACATTCATCGAGCTGGGGATCGGCTTCAACCAGGACATGGCCGCTCGCGACAACGTGGTCATGAACGGGATCATGTTGGGGCTTTCGCCGCGGGAGGCGCGCAAGCGCTACGAGAGCGTGATCGAGTTCGCCGAGCTACAGGAGTTCAAGGACCTCAAGCTCAAGAACTACTCCTCCGGCATGCACGTGCGGCTGGCGTTTTCCGTCGCGATCCAGGTCGATGCCGACATCCTGCTCATCGACGAGGTCCTCGCCGTCGGTGACGCCTCGTTCCAGCAGAAGTGCTTCGACGTGTTCAACGACATGCGTGACAACGGCAAGACGATCGTCTTCGTCACCCACGACATGGGGTCGATGCAGCGTTTCTGCCACCGAGCGCTGCTGTTGGAGCGGGGATCGCCCGTCTACGTTGGCGACACCCACGAGGTTGCCGACCGTTACCTGGAGCTCAACTTCGGACGCGACCCCGAGGCCGTGTCGGGAGCGGACGGCGAACGTCGTGGCGACGGCGACGCGCGGGTGGTCGAGGCGTGGGTGGAGAACGACGGCGGCGAACGTCTGACCAGAGCGCCCCAACACGAGCGCGTGACCCTCAACGCCCGGGTGCTGTTCAACGTGGCGGTCGAGGATCCGTCGGCCAGCCTTTACATCCTCAACGAGGAGCACAAGGCGATCCTCGTTGCCAACACGGCCATCCAGAATGAACGCACCGGCCGCTTCTATGCCGGCGAGGAAGTCGTCTTCTCGTTCACCTTTGACAACGTGCTCGCGCGGGGTCGCTACAGCCCCATGTTCACCATCGCCCATCGAGGCTCCGGCCTGGACCTGATCGACCGCTTCGAGGGCGCCTTCACGTTCGTGGTGACGGGGCCCGGGGCGCTGGGCGGGCTGGTCGACCTGCCGGTCAAGGCGGGAGTGACCCGCTCGGTCACCCCCCGCCGGATGCCGACGCGGACATGACCGTCGAGACCGCACCTCACCGCGCCGATGCCGTTCCCTACGCGGAACTCGGCCGTCCCATCCGGGGCCCGCGCGCCCTGACCCACGACTGGGCGCGCTTCTGGCACCTGACCTTCAACATCGCCGTCATGCAGTGGAAGCTGCGGTTCTTCGGTTCCGCGTTGGGCTATTTATGGCAGCTGGTTCGGCCCCTGCTCCTGTTCGCGGTGCTGTACATATTCTTCACCAAGATCTCAAGCATCGGCAGGGGAGCCGGTCCCGGCTACGACTTCTACGGCTCCCAGCTGCTGGGTTCGATCGTGCTCTTCACGTTCTTCGGCGAAGCCACGATGGGCGCCGTCCGCAGCGTCGTCGACAACGAGGTCCTGGTGCGGAAGATCCAGTTTCCCCGAATGGTGATCCCGTTGTCGGTCGTACTGCTGTCACTGTTCAACCTCGGCCTGAACTTGATCGTGGTGACGATCTTCGCGCTCATCGAGGGAGTCCGCCCGATGCTCACCTGGCTCGAGCTGCCGCTGATCGTCGTCATGCTCGTCGTCCTCTGCACCGGCATCGCGATGCTGCTGTCGTCGCTGTTCGTCTACTTCCGAGATATCCAGCCGATCTGGGAAGTGGTCAACCAGGTCATCTTCTATGCCTCGCCGATCATCATTCCGGTCGAGAAGGTAAAAGAGAAGCTCTCCCCGGCCCTGTTTCACCTCTACATGCTCAATCCGCTTGCCGTGATCTTCCAGCAGTTCCGCCACATTTACATAAATCAGGCAACGCCCAGCGCCGGAGCGCTGCTGGGGTCGATGACGGCGCTGCTGGAGCCCATCGGGATCGTGCTGGCGATCTTCGTCCTCGGGTTCTACGTGTTCAACCGAACCGCGCCGCACGTCGCCGAAGATCTTTGAGAGCTGAGGCGGGGGATCGCAGCCTGCGCCGAGCCGGCTTGGTGGCGATCATCCCGAATGACACACCGCCGGCGATGTGGTTGATCCACATCAGGTAGGAGCGTCGCCCGAGCGGGCGCGTCTTGAGCTCGTGCCGGAACCGGGCGCGCCAGTCGCGCAGGGGCGGCGCCTGGCTCGGCGGTGAATCGCGAAAGAACCAGTGGTAGGACGGCTCGATGAGTCGCGTCGAGAAGCCGGCGTACATGGCCTCACCGCGGTACTGCAGCGCCCAGTGGGCGTGCTCGTAACCCTCGAACTGCGCAACTGCCTCAGCATGGACTCCGACTGGGTCGCGCTTGCACTTGAGCGTCTCGTTGACCACCAGCAGCTTGCCGCCGGGCTTGAGCACCCGAAAGCACTCCTCGAAGGTGCGCCGCAGGCTGGCGTTGTCGTTGTGGTGGAGGACCTCGCAGCAGTAGACATAGTCGAGGCTGCGTGACGCGATCGGCATGTCGTACATCGAACCGAGGACGCGCTCGAAGTAGGAGGTTCCGTCTTCGATGAAGTAGTCGGAGGTGTAAAGCCCCTGCAGCTCGGGCGTCGCGATGTCCAGCGCGATCACCTTCAGGCCGCGCACCGCGAAGAAGTTGGAAGCCCAGCACGTATTCGAGCCCACGTCCAGCAATGACTGCCCCGGTTGGAACGCCACCATCGCCGCCAGCTGATTGATCGAGATGCCCTGTACGTACCAGTAACCATCATCGATGTTCGGCAGCTGCTTCACCTTCTCGCGGTTCCAGCCGTCGGAGCGCATGTACTCGGCGAAGCGCTCCAACCCAGCGGCCTCCGCGGCAACGTGTCCGGGCGGATCGATCAGCAGGTGGGCGACGCCGCGGTGCAACGCCTGCTCCGCGCCGCATGCTTCGCAGACCAGGGTTCCCTCGCGAGCTTCGCGCTCATCGGACTCGCGCGGGTGAAGACGCAGGCTCCGGTCCCGGCGGCAGACCGGACAGCGCAGGTACTCCTGGGCGAACTGGACCTGCACGGATGATTCACCGGACGCTAGCCGCGGGCCTGCGGCACGGCATCGGTGCAGGAGGGAATCGATCGGGGGGTTGCGGCGGCCTCGAAGAACTGCTCCAGTGCATCGATCCGGTGCTTCCACGCGTATTGCGTGGCCGTCTCGATTCCGCTCGTGCCCAGCCGGTCGCGCAGCGCTGGGTCGCTCAGCAATCGACCTATCGACGCCGACACCGCGTCCGCGGCGGCGGCTGGCATCAGGCAATTTCCCTCGTGGCGGCAGAAGTCCCGGTTGCCGTGCGCGTCGGTGCAGACGACCGCTCCGCCGGTGGCCATCGACTCCAGCGCCGGCAGGCAGAAGCCCTCGTGCACCGACGTCTGCACGAACACGGTCGCTTGGTTGAAGAGCAGGTTGACCTCGCTGTCAGAGGGTGCGGTCACATATCTGATGCCCGGCTCAGCGGCGAGCTCGGGTTCGATGCCGAACAGGCACAGCTCCGGCCGCGGGGTGGGCAGCCGGCGCCACGCCTCGATCGTCAAAGGCAGGTTCTTCAGCGGATTGCCGCGTCCCAGCGCCAACACCATATCCGAGCGCCGGTCGACGCTCGGGAGCGGGCGGAAGTTCTCTAGGTCGATACCGGGGGGGATCAGGGCCGCGTCGAGGCCGAGCTCCCGCAAGCGCTCGCGGTTCCACGAGGAGATCGTCATGTAGCGGAACTCATGCCGGTAGGAGGCCATCACCGCGTCTTGGAGCTGGCGGCTGGCCGGGTAGTAACTGGTCTCGATGTCCTGCACGAGATAAACGGGAATACCGTGCAGAACGCTGGCCTGCCAGACCGCGCTGGCGGTATTCCACCAGGTCGCCACCTTGATCGCCGGCTCCGAGGCGAGCGCGGCCACGAGCTCTTCATAATCCTCGAAGGTCCTGACCGGAGCGCAGAGCTCAAACCAATCGGGCCGTTCGCCCAGCGTCCACAGCTCGGCGTGGTGCCCGCGTTCCTGAAGCCCGTTGAGGTGTTCGAACACATCCCGATGTCCGCCGCCGACACCCGTGTCCTCGGTCACGTAGACGATGCGCAGTGCGCCAGAGGAGTCTCGTACCTCCCGCGCGTCGAAGAAGTCGCCCCAACGGCCCCAGAAGACGCGCTGCGAGGCTCGCTCTCGCTCTCCGACATCGGTCCCGCGGGTCGTTGATTCCAGATGGAGGAGCTCGGCGGTCGGCCAGTAGAGCACCTTGAGCCCAGCCTCCCACGCCCGCAGGCAGAGATCCACGTCCTCGTAGGCCATCGGATAGTCCTCGTCGAACAGCCCGACGCGCTTGAGGGTTTCGCGCGTGATGTACATGCACGCCCCCGTGACCGCCAGTACCGGGGCGGGAACATTGGCCGCCCCGAAGTCGCGGCCGCGGAACCGATAGCGATGGTCGAACCACTCGGGAGCCCCGAGATTGCGCACGGTCCCGGCGAATTGGATCGCTCCATTCTCGTAGAGAAGCTTCCCGCCCACGATCCCAACGTCGTCGGCGCGCGTGCTCGCGAATTGCAGACCCTCCAACCACCCGGGCAATGCCAGCACGTCCGAGTTCAGGACCACGATGTCGTGGTCGGCGTCAGCCGCACGCAGGCCCCGGTTGACGTTGCCGGCAAAGCCCGCGTTGCTCTCGCCCGCGATGATGTCGATCCCCGGTATCGCCTGTAACTCGGCGACGTGCTCGGGTCCGCTGGCGTCGTCGGCGACGATGATCCGCACCCGCCCCCGTTTGGTCGTGCTCTGAATGGTCTTCACCAGCGCGCGAACCTCGCGAGCATCACGGTAGCTGGGGATCACGATCGTCACCGGACGGCCGTTGGCGCGATACCAACGACGCACGCTGGCACGGTTGCCCTCCGGCGTCGGGCCGAGACGCAGCCGGCGCTTCAGAGGGGTGAAGCGCAGGGGGAAGGTCACGGCACGGTAGGTCAACGCTCTGACGCCGTGGTACTCGATCGTCAGTCGGATCCGCTCGCGGATCGTGAAGGTGGCGGCGCGGTAGCCGGTTTCGGGCCGTGGCTCGGAACCGGGGTCGGGATGCTGTGGGTTGGGCACCGGACCATTATGTCCGCCGCCGGTCCCACGGTGACGCCAAGCCCTCAGCCATCTCCAGCATCATCGGATGCCGGCTCCGCACTCTATGCTGGCGCCCCGTGAACGCGCGGTGGTTGGGTCCTGCGGACAGGCTCGACGTCGGTCGGTCCAGCACGGTCGTATGCCTGATCGACCATCCTGGTGACGCTGTCGCTACCGCCTCGGCCCTGGGAGCATTGGAGCGCTACACGCCTGTCGAGGTTCCGGTCGTGATCGTCGGTGCCGCCTCCGGCGAGGACACCTCGGGCTCGCCGGTGCAGCGCGAGCGCCTCGTGCTGGCGGCGCGACCCGAGTCGACGCTTGATCAGATGATGCGCGAGGTCGATCGCCGCGCCGCGCCTGCTGACCTGGTGCTGATGTCCTCATGCTGTCGCGTTCCCCCCCGATGGGTCGAGCGTTTGCGCCAGGCAGCGTGTAGCGACGACACGGTGGCGACGGCGAGTCCGCTGACCAACGCCGCCGGCGGCGCTGCGTTGCCGGTCGCGGCGGATGCCGAGGCTGATCGGGCGATTGCCGCATCCGCGCTGCGGGCGTTTCCAAGCTTGCTGATCGGTGGTCCGCATTGCCTCTATGTGCGTCGCCCGGCGCTCGAGCTGATTGCCGGGATGCCCCCATCCGACGGCACGCTGGAGTCGCTGATTGCCGCCCTGTGTGAGGCGTGCGCCGGCGCGGGCATGGTCAACGTGGTGGCCGACGATCTGTTCGTGAGCTGCGCCGGCGCCACCGAGGATTCAGGCGCGCTCCCCGGCGGGCGGCTCCGCGACCACGATCTTGGTGACGAGCGGAGCGTCCTGCACCGCGCGCTTGCCGTCTCGCGGGTGGC
Source organism: uncultured Actinomycetota bacterium (assembly GCA_963830395.1). Taxonomy (GTDB): domain Bacteria; phylum Actinomycetota; class Thermoleophilia; order Solirubrobacterales; family Solirubrobacteraceae; genus Palsa-465. The sequence continues at coordinate 62,098 of CAWHMI010000015.1, read as the reverse complement.
GGTGCGGGGCCTGACGGTGACCATCGACGCGCGCTCGCTGGGACCCGGGGCCGCGGCCGGAGGGACCCAGCTGTACACGCTCGAGCTGGCGCTCGCGGTGGCCCGGACCGAGAGCGCGGCGGTGCGGGTGGTCGTCGCCCCCGGGATCGACAGCCGCTCCCGCCAGCGGCTGGACGAGGCCAATGGCATTCAGGTTGTCACTTACGACGAGGTCATCAGCGGCGTGGAGTTGTCGGAGGTGGTGCATCGGCCCCAACAGGTTTTCACGGCTGATGACCTCGCCCTGCTGCGGTTGCTCGGGCGCCGGCTGGTGGTCACCCATCAGGACCTGATCGCCTATCACAACCCCACCTACCACGAGAGCATCGAGACGTGGGAGCGGTATCGGAGGATCACCCGGATCGCGCTGGCCAGCGCCGATCGGGTGGTGTTCTTCTCAGAGCACAGCAAACGCGCCGCCGAGGCCGAGGACCTGGTTGCGCCTGGTCGCGGCGACGTCGTCGGCGCCGCGCTCGGGGCGCCGGCCGCGATCGTCGCGCGAGCACCGGCGGGAGTGGCGAACGACGGTGAGTTCATCCTCTGTCTGGGGCCCGACTACAGGCACAAGAATCGGAGGTTCGCAATCCAGCTGCTCGCGGCACTGCGCACGGAGCAGGGCTGGCCGGGGTTGCTCGTGCTTGCCGGCTCCCATGTAGCTCACGGCTCGTCACGTCCGGAGGAAGGTGAGCTGCTGTCGGCGGACGCCCGGGTGCGCGGAGCCGTCATCGACCTCGGCGGCGTTGACGATCCGGAGCGGCAGTGGCTGCTGGAAAACGCACGAGCGGTGCTGGTCCCGAGCGTGGTCGAAGGCTTCGGCCTGGTGCCGCTGGAGGCAGCTCAAGCGGGACGACCGTGCCTGTTCGCGGCGCAGACATCGTTGCGGGAAGTGCTGTCGGACTCGCTGGCGACGTTGATCCCCTGGGATGCCAGCACCAGCGCGGCACGCGCTCGCCCCCTGTTGACAGACGGTAGGCCGCGCACAGATCACATCGCCCGACTTCGGACCGAGGCGATGCGATGGACCTGGCGTGAGCTGGCGAACGACCTGATGACCACCTACGAGAAGGCCCTGCGCGGCCGCTACCGGGCCGCGGCGGTGCGCGCCTGGCAAGAGCTCGAGCGCGAGCGATATCTGGTGGAGATCGACCGCGCTCGCCAGGAGAGCGCTCGAGTCCTAGCCCGCCTGGGCGACCGGATCGCGCTGGCCAGCGACGAGGGACCATTGACCGCCCACCAGCAGCGCGGCTTGCTGCGGGTCGCGTCCCGACCGCCACTGGCGCGCGCGCTGCTCTGGCCCTTCGCCCTGCTGGGATCGGTTGAGCGTCCGGCTCGCCGCCGTGATCAGAAGTAGTCGTTGATACGGTGGCGCCGATGCACGCATGCACCATCATTGCCAAGAACTATCTGGCGCAAGCCCGGGTGCTGGCCAGGTCGTTCCTGAACCACAACCCTGGCAGTGAGATCGCCGTTCTGATCATCGATGAGCTGGACGGTCGGGTGCACTCAGCCGACGAGCCGTTCACTCTCCTGTCGCCTCGCGACATCGATTGCGCGCCGTTTGCGCAAATGGCGGCCCGCTATGACGTCCTCGAGCTGTCGACCGCAGTGAAGCCCTGGCTGCTGCGCTCGCAGCTGGAGCGGGGGGCAGGCGCGATCACGTATCTCGATCCGGACATCCAGGTGTTTGGGTCACTCGAGCTGCTCGACCGGGAGGCACGTGAGCACGGCCTTGCGCTTACACCGCACAGCACGACACCGATTCCGGATGATGGCAAGCGACCAACCCAGATCGACATCATGATCGCCGGTGTCTACAACCTCGGGTTTGTGTCGCTCTCAGCACGGGAAGATACCGAGGCGCTGCTCGATTGGTGGTGTCAACGGCTGACCCGCGACTGCCGGGTTGACCCGGTCTATGGTTACTTCGTCGATCAGCGGTGGTTCGACCTCGCCCCCAGCTTTGTCTCGGACTACGCGGTCATCCGTCAGCCGGAGTACAACGTCGCCTATTGGAACGTGCACGAGCGCTCGTTGAGTCCGACCAGTGAGGGTTACCAGGTGAATGGGGAACCGTTGGCGTTCTTTCATTTCAGCGGCTTTGACCCCGCTCGGCCAGAGATCCTGAGCCGGCATCAGACCAGGACCGAGCTCGCGACCGAGCCGCCGCTTGCGCAGATATGTCTGGAGTACGCCCGAGCAACCTTCGACCAGGGGTACGCCGAGTCGCGCTCATGGCCGTACTCGTACGCGCGGCTGACCGACGGAACGGAGATGACGCCTGCGCTCCGCGCACTGTACGCGCTCGGCGAGAAGGAGGGTGCCTTGACCGAGTCACCCTTTTGCGAGGACGGTTGTCGAGCCCTCCTGCACTGGGCCGCTGAGCAGCAACCCGGTGCCGGCGCTGGGGTCAACCGCGCGCTGGGAGCCGCCTATGCGGCGAGATTGGATCTGAGGATCGCCTTCCCAGATCTGGCTGGGGTGTCTCGAGAGCCGTTTCTGGCTTGGGCGACGGAGGTGGGTCGTCAGGAGCTCGGCCTTCCCCCGAGCCTGCTCCCGGCGCCGGCAGCAAAGCCGGCGGTCGCGGATAGCCCCGAGCCCCCGGTGCCGACGTCGGTTCGGTGGGGCGTCAACGTCATTGGCTACTTCCGGTCGGAGTTGGGCGTCGGAGAGGCCGCGCGGCACGCGACCAGGGCCCTGGACGCAGCGGGCGTCCCCTTGCTCCCGCTCCACGGCGAAACCATCCCACGGAGTCGGCAGGGTCACTCGTTTCGGCACCTCGAGTTGCGGGATGCGCGTTACCCGGTCAACCTCATCTGCATGAACGCGGACGTCCTGCCTGAGCTGGCCCAACAGGCGGGGCGCTCGTTGTTTGCGAATCGCTATTCGATTGGGCTGTGGTTCTGGGAGGTGAGCGCGCCACCGTCAGAGGGCTGGCAGCGGTCCTTCGATCTGCTCGACGAGGTATGGGTGCCGACCCGCCACGTCGCCGAGGCGGTTTCGCCCACGTCTCCGATCCCGGTGGTGCAGGTCACCCTCCCCGTGGAGCTTCCAGGGACGGATCCGGTGCAGCGCGCAACCTTGGCGCTACCGGATGGGTTCATGTTCCTGTTCTCGTTTGACTATCTCAGCGTGTTTGAGCGAAAGAACCCGCTGGCTGTCGTGGCAGCGTATTGCGAGGCATTTCCGTCGGCCGGCGAGACCGTGCTCGTCCTCAAATGCATAAATGGCTCCCACGACCCCGACGCCCATGCGCGGCTACTTCAGGCAGTCGCGCCGCGTCCCGATATCCGCGTACTCGACACGTACCTGGACCCGTGGCTGAAAGATGCGCTGACGGCGACGTGCGACTGTTACGTGTCGCTTCACCGGTCGGAGGGCTTCGGCCTGACCATGGCCGAAGCGATGTATCTCGGAAAGCCCGTGATCGCTACCGGCTACTCGGGAAATCTGGACTTCATGAGCCCGGAGAACTCCTATCTGGTCGACCACGAGCTGGTGCCGATCGGCAATGGCGCGTCGCCCTACCCTGCGGATGGGGTCTGGGCTGAGCCTGACCTGGATCATGCCGCCCGGCTGATGCGCCAGGTGTTCACCGATCGCGCAGCCGCCCGCGAGCGCGGCCGGGTCGCCGCATCAGCGATCAGACGCACCCACTCGCCACAGGCCGCCGGGGCAAAGATGGCCGAGCGCCTGAGCGTCTTGCAAGCAGCCTACGGACAGCGACCTCGGCGCCCCATGGTCGTGCCTGAACTGCCGCCTACCCTTAGCCGCGGACCCGTGCCCCCCGCCCGCTCGGCTGTCGGCGGACTTGGACCGGTATTACGCGGAGCCGTCCTGCGGCTGATGAAACCGTTCAGCGCGTATCAACAGACCGTCAACCACCAACTGCTCGAGTCGATGCAGCGGCTCGAGGCCGAGCTGGCCCGGACGGGTGACGCGCAACAGCGGTCGGAGGCAGCGGGTATGACGCAGGCTCGCGCATCGGAGCGAGACCTGGCGGCGCTGCGCCGTGACGTCGCCGGGCTGGTGGCGCTGCATGGACCGGTGGTGAGCAGGCTGGAGGATCTCGACTCGCGCGTGCAGCGAATCACCGCCGAGGCCCATGCCCTGCCGTTCACCGCCGAGGACGGTTTCACCATCTCCAGCGATCCTGTCGCGGGGAGGGTGCAGGGATACGAAGCGCCTGCTCTAGAGCGCGCGGACGTCTACCGGTCGTTTGAGGACTTGTTCCGCGGCTCGGAGCAGTTCATTCGCGAGCGGCAGGAGAGGTTCCTCCCGCTCATCGGCGATGATCGACCCGTGCTCGACTTCGGCTGCGGCCGAGGCGAGTTTCTCGATCTCCTGCGAGATCATGGGTTCGACTACGTGGGCGTGGACTCGGATGCGGGAATGGTTGCCCGCTGCCTCGAGAAGGGGCACGAGCACGTTGTGCTCCAGGACGGGGTGCAGTACCTGGCTGAGTTGGCGCCAGGTGAACTCGGAGCGATCTTCGCCGCCCAGGTGATCGAGCACCTACCGTACGAGACCCTGATTCGCTTCTTCTCGCTAGCCCGGCGGGCACTCGCGCCGGGCGGCGTGCTCATAGCCGAAACCGTCAACCCGCATTCGCCCGCGGCGCTGAAGGCGTTCTGGGTAGATCTCACCCATCAACATCCCGTCTTTCCCGAGGTCGCGCTCGCGCTGTGTCGTGCGGTCGGCTTCGGGCGGGCGTTCGTTTTTCATCCCAACGGCGCCGGCGACGTCGAGCTGGACCGCTACACGGCCGGAGAGTACGCGATCGTCGCCACGGCCGAGCCCGCTTTGCCGCAACCCGCTCCGACGCCCAGTCCGGAGTAGAGGATGCTTGCGCCGGCGCACTGGCGACCCAGGCTGAGCGTCCGAGGCTTGACGTCGGGCCGGGCCGCGGCGATCAAGGCAATCAACCGGCATCAGGGGTGGGCGGCACTCGGGCTCTACCTCGTGCTGTCGCTGGTGCTCTGGCATGAGGTTGTCCTGCATCCCACCAGCAAGTGCCTGTGTGTTGGAACTTCGGACGAGACTCAATTCATGTGGGCGATGGTTTGGTGGCCGCACGCGTTGCTGCATGGCATCAACCCGTTCATCACCCACGTCCTGTGGGCGCCCGGAGGCCTGGATCTCGCCCGGGCCACGTCGGTGCCCGCGGCGGCCCTGGTCACCGCACCGATCACCGCCCTCGCCGGTCCGATCGTGTCCTACAACATCCTGAGCTTCCTGAGCCCCTTGCTCGCAGCCTGGTTCGCCTACCGCCTGTGCGCCTACGTGGCAAGCTGGCCAGCCGCGCTCCTCGGGGGGTACGTGTTCGGCTTCTCGTCATACGAGCTCGGCCAGCTGATAGGGCACCTGAATCTTTTTCTCGTCTTCGCGATTCCGCTCGCGGCGCTCTTGACCCTGCAGCGCCTGGACGGCGCGATCGGCGGCCGCCGGTATCTGGTGCTGATGGCGCTCACGCTGATTGTCCAGCTGCTGCTGTCCACCGAGATCCTGTGGACGCTGACCGCCGTGCTCGTGCTCTCGCTGGCAGTCGGTTGGTGTCTCGCAACCACCCCCGTCCGCCGGCGCATCGTCGGACTCCTCCCGCAGCTCGGCGCCGCCTACCTGGTCATGGCGGTGGTCTGCGCACCCTATCTGTACTACGCGCTGTTCCGGGGACATGCTTATGCCGAGGCGTGGAATCAGCTCTTTCCGGCCGACGCGCTGAACTTCCTCGTCCCGACCGCCGTGACCTATCTGGGAGGACACCGGTTCGCCGGCGTCTCCGGCACCTTCATCTCCGGTCTGGTGGAGAGCGGCGCCTACCTGGGAATTCCGCTGGTCGCAATCGTGATCGTCTTCCTGGTCCGGGAGTGGTCGACGCGGACGGCGAAGTTCCTGGCGGTCGTGCTGGGATGTTGCGCGCTGTGGGCGCTGGGCGGCCACCTGTGGATCGCCGGCCATCGGACTTTGTGGCTCCCCGATTCACTGCTCGGCAAGCTCCCGCTGTTCAGCCAGGTCCTGCCGGTGCGGGTGGCGGTCTATGTGAGCCTGGCCTGCGCTGTCATCGTCTCCATGTGGCTTTCTCGTACGGGGAGGGGAGGTCTGCGAAGGTGGCTGTTTGCGCTGGTCGCCGTGGCATTCATCTTCCCTGACGTGGGCGCGACCGCGCCGGGGACACGAACGCCGCTCTTCCATGCCTCGATCTCGGTGCCGCGCTTTTTCACCAGCGACGTGTACAGGAGATATCTGCACCGCGACGAGGTCGTGATGCCGTTGCCCTACGGTCAGGACGGGCTGAGCATGCTCTGGCAGGCGAGCACCGGTATGTACTTCAGGATGGCCAGCGGCTACTTCGGGACACCGCCTCCGGACTATCTGGCGGACCCCCTGGTCCCGCAGCTGTTGGCAAATGCCCCCGGCCCGTCCGCAGCGTCGCAGCTGATCCGATTCATCGCCGCCCGACATATCGGCGCCGTGATTGCCGACCCCTCCGCTTTGGCGACCTGGTCGCCGGTGCTGAAGGCAACCGGACTGACGCCAGTCAGCGCGGGTGGAGTTGAGATCTTCTCAGTTCCGGCCGGGCGGTCCGGTTTGCCGACGTGAGGATCTTGGCGTAAAGCGCTGTGGCGCCGGCGCGGCACGCCTATCGGTGGTCGAAGACTTCGATCTCGCAGGCGGGGCCGGGTGCGGCGGCGAGTCTCCGGTCCGTGGTGAGCAGGGTCGCATCGAGTGCCTCGGCGAGGGCGACGTACATCGCGTCCCAGCCGCGCACGGTGGCGCGTAGCTCCCACGCCCGGGCGAGGAGGAGACGGTGGCCGAAGCGCTCGCCGGGCCACGCCGCGAGGTCCTCGACGGCCTGGGTGGCCGCGGTGTGGTCCAGGCGTCCCCGCAGATGCTCGCGACGGATGACGCCGAACACCTCGACGTCGACGACGTGCGGAGCGGCGTGATCGTCGTCGCCGGCGAGCCGCTCCCGGATCTGCTCGGCGTCGCCCTCGGAGATCAGCACCTCGCACAGGCACGAAGCGTCAACCACCAGCATCTGGCCATGGGCCGCGCTGCTCCTCCAGCGCCGCCAGGATCTCGGCCCGGTCAAGCGGTGAGGAACGACGCCGGGTGCGCCTCAGCCACGACTCGACGGTGGGCCGTGAGGCCAGGCGCACCGCCTCAGCCCGCAGCAGCTCGGGCACGCTCACCCTCGCCTCAGCAGCCCGGCGAGCCAGGCCGGCGTAGACGTCGTCGTCGAGATCACGGATCTGCACGGTCTTGGGCACGCGTACGGCAGGTTAGCATGCGTACTTGCATGCAGGCATGCAAGTACGCATCTCGGGCCATGTGGCTTTCGGCGCGGCCTCCGGTGGACGCTCGGTCGTGCGCCTCCGGTGGCTGCTGACTCGGTATCGTCCCGCGAGGGCCGTCTGAAGATGCAGAAACTCGCCACCCAGCTCCAAGGTCCGGTCCTCCTCGCGCCGGCGGTCCACGGCGACGAGCGCGGATTCTTCATCGAGTCCTACCGGCGCGGCACGCTCGCCGAGCTCGGGTTAGACGACGACTTCGTCCAGGACAACCACTCGCGATCGCGCCGCGGGATCGTGCGCGGGATGCACTTTCAGCCTGGGCAGGCCAAGCTCATCCGGTGCGGGCGCGGCTCGATCTTCGACGTGATCGTCGACATCCGTCCGGCGTCGCCGCAGTTCGGGCACTGGGAGGGGTTCGTGCTCGACGACGTCGCGCACCACCAGCTCTATGTACCCGACGGCTTCGCCCACGGCTTCTCCGTGCTCTCCGACCTCGCCGACGTCGTCTACAAGGTGTCGACGTTCTACGATCCGACGACGGAGAGCGGTTTCGCCTTTGACGATCCGGCAGTGGCGATCGACTGGCCCGATCGCGACCAGCTGATCGCTTCTGAACGCGATCGAACCGCCCCGACCCTGGCTGAGCGGGCACCGTCGTTGCCGTTGCACTACGCCGCTCATGCTTGATCGCCTGGCCGTCACCCCCCGGCAGTACCGGAAGGTCGCCTACGCGACGCTGGCGGCGTTGACGCTGATCGTGATGAGCGGCGCCGCGGTGCGGCTGACCGACTCGGGGTTGGGCTGCGCCAACTGGCCGAAATGTGGTGGCACGCCCCTGCCGCCGCTCAGCTCCCACGCCCTGATCGAGTTCGGCAACCGCGCCGTGTCCGCCGTGGTTGGCGTGATCACCGTGGCGGCTGCCGTGCTGGCGTTCACCCGCAAGCCGTTCCGGCGGGATCTGGCCGCGCTCGCGGTCCTGCTGCCGCTCGGGGTCATGGCCCAGGCGGTACTCGGTGGCGTCACCGTCCTGCACCATCTCGCCCCAGGGTTCGTGATGGCGCATTTCAGCCTCTCGCTGCTGATCCTGGTGGCGGCATTCGCGCTGGCGTGGCGCAGCAGCCACGAGCCCGGGACGCGCCCGCGGTCCAGCGACCGCCTGATGGTCTGGACGGTCCGCGGGCTTGGTCCCCTCGGCGGCCTGACGATCTTCGCCGGCACGGTCGCGACTGCCGCCGGGCCTCACTCCGGGGGGTTCACCGGTCAGGTGGTTCACCGTCTGCACTTCAAGGGCGCCGACACCCTGAGCTGGGCCGTCCACCAACACGCGACGATAGCCGCCATCTTCGGAGTCGTCGTGATCGGCGTCTGGTTCCTGCACCGGCACCGTGACGCCTCGGCGCAGGCCCTGGAGCCGTTGACCGTGCTCGGCGTGCTTCTGGCCGCCCAGGGCCTCGTCGGCAGCGTCCAATACGAGATGAAGCTGCCCGCCGAGATGGTCTGGGTCCACGTCGCACTGGCCACCATCACCTGGCTGGTCGTGCTGTGGGCGATCGCCGCCGAGGGCCGGTTGGTGCCCCGCTCGGCGACGGTACCCGCCGACGAGGCCGCCTCCGAGCGCCGCGCCGCCTCACTGCAGCGGGCCTGAGCCCTGCGGGGAAGGGGCTCGATACGATCAAATCGTCGTCATGAGCGGGGAATATCCGACAACCTCTTCACCGTCGGCGCCCCCCCGGGCCCCTGACGCCTCGCTCAGCATCCTCGTGGTCGACGACGAGTCGGACCTGCGGGAGATGCTGACCCGCTCGTTCTCGCGCGAGGGGCACCGCGTGCTGGCGGTGCCCGATGGCAGGGCGGCGATCGACCGAGCCAGCACCGACAGCTTTGACATCGTCCTGCTCGACGTCGCGCTCGGTCCAGGACCGGACGGCTATGAGGTCTGTCGCACGTTGCGCAGCCGCCGCAACGTGGTCCCGATCATCATGCTGACCGCGCTTGACTCCGAGGCGGACGCCGTCCTCGGCCTCGAGGCCGGGGCCGACGACTACGTCACCAAGCCGTTCGGCCTGGCCGAGCTGCGCAGCCGGATCCGGGCGGTGCTGAGGCGAGCCGGAACGCGGGCGATGGGGGATGAGGTCCTGAGCGTCGGTCCGATCTCGCTGGATCGCGCCCAGCGGGAGGTGAGCATCGACGGCGTCCCGGTGAAGCTGACCTTCTCGGAGTTCGAGCTCCTGGACGCGCTGATGGCGGATCCCGGCCGGCTGCTCAACCGCCAGGAGCTGCTGCGCGCCATCTGGGGCGACAGCGCCTATCGAGACCCACGGGCGATCGACGTGCACATCCGCCACCTGCGCGAAAAGCTCGAGCCCGAGCCCGAGAAGCCGCGGTACCTCCTGACCGTTCGGGGCGCCGGGTACCGCCTGCGAGGGCCGTGATGAGCCTCGGGAGGCCCACTGGCGAGCGCCGTGATGAAGCTCGGGAGGCCCACTAGCTTGCCGGGAGTGCGTGGACACGCCTTCGGTCTGCGCGGCCGGATCGTCGGAGTCGTGCTGTTCACCGCAGTGGCCACGCTGGGCGTCGCCGCCCTCGCCCTGCTGGGGCCGCTGGAGCAGAGCCTGCGTAACTCCGCGAAGACGACCCTGCGCCGGAACCTCGGGGAGAAGCGGGTGGAGCAGCAGTTCGGACGTCGGCAATACGACAGCGTCGGCTGGTCGCAGACGGCGCGCGAGGACGTGATCCGCGCGCAGAACGCTCTGGAGCAGCGGCTGGACGCGCGCCTCGTGCAGGTGCGCCGCAACCCCGCAGTCGACGGAACCGGCAGCCAGCCGGTGGTCGAACAGGGCGACACCGTCCTCGACGACGACGCGCTCGACGACGTGGCGCAGGCATTCCGCACCGGCAGGCGCGTGTTCAGCTTTCGCACGGTCGACGGGCTCGAGTACGTGCGGGCGGCGATCCCGTTCAACGCCGCCTCAATCCGTTACGTGCTGGTCGTCCGCAAGAGCATCGCCGAGGTTCCGTCGGTGTTCGCCGTCGTCCGCCGCGCGTTCATCGACGGCGCCCTCGCCGGGCTGGCGCTCACGCTTCTGCTCGGCATCCCGCTGTCGGGCCGGCTGGTGCGCCGTCTCCGGCGACTGCGCCAGGCGGCGCTGGAGCTGGCTCACGAAGGCCCGTCGGTGGAGGTCCCGCTCGATCGCGCCCACGACGAGGTCGGCGATCTGGCCCGGACGCTGGCCACGATGCAGTCCCGGCTCCAGCAGCAGGAGGAGGCGCGGCGCGCCTTCGTGGCCACCGCATCGCACGAGCTGCGCACGCCGCTGACCTCGCTGGACGGGATGCTCGAGCTGCTCAGTGACGACCTGCGCGACGACTCGCCCGACCTGGAGGATGCACGGGCGCTCGTGGAGCGCGCCCACGTCCAGTCCCGGAGGCTCGGCCGCCTCGCCGCCAACCTCCTCGACCTCTCGCGGATCGACGCTCAGGTCCGGTTGCGCTCTGAGCCGGTGGAGCTCGGAGAGCTCAGTCGCGCCGTGCTGGCGGAGTTCGAGCTGGGGACCGAGCGGCGGGAGATTCGATCCCGGCTCGACGATCTCGACGGGTCGGTGTGGGCGCTCGGCGACCCCGGCAGCATCGCCCAGATCCTGCGCATCCTGCTCGACAATGCGGTCCGGGCGAGTCCGATCGGATCAGAGGTGAAGGTGAGCCTCACGGGGCGATCGGTTGCCATGATCAGCGTCTGCGACGAAGGCCCGGGCGTGCCGCCCGACGAGCGGGAGGCGATCTTCGAGCGCTTTCACCGTGGGCGGGACACGGCGGGTCAGGCGGGGTTCGGGCTGGGGCTGGCGATCGGGCGCGAGCTCGCCGAGCGGATGGGCGGCCAGCTGATTCTGGAGGACCATGACGGCCCGGGCGCCCGGTTCGCGTTGAAGCTGCCGTCGACGCGGGCGCCGGAGCACGACCCGGTGGCGGTGGCCTGACCGGCGGCGTCCGCACCGCAGTGGATGCAGCCAGCTGACAGCATCTCGGCGTAATGGACCCAAAGCTGATGCAGGCGACGTTCGCCGTCGACGAGCGCCACTGGTGGTACCGCGGCCGGCGGCGGGTGATCCGGGCCGAGCTCGACAAGCTGTCGCTTCCCGCGGGTGCGCGGGTGCTCGATGCCGGCTGCGGCTCGGGGCGGACGCTGCAGGAGCTGGTGGACTACGGCCAGGCCACCGGGATCGAGCTCAACCCGGAGGCCGCCGAGCTGGCCCGCAGCCGCGGCCATGGGAAGGTCGAAGTCGGATCGCTGGATCGGCTTCCCTGGGGCGACGCGACGTTTGATCTGATCACCTGCCTCGACGTGATCGAGCACGTGCCCGACGATGTCGGGGCGCTATTGGAGTTGCTCCGCGTGTGCCGGCCGGGGGGCTGGCTGCTGGTCACCGTACCGGCCCATCAGGCCCTGTGGTCGCGCCACGATGAGGCCAACCACCACCACCGCCGCTACTCCCGCGCCTCACTGCGCGGTGCCGCCCTGGCTGCGGGATGGAAGGTGATGCGGATGAGCGCCTTCAACAGCCTGTTGTTCGCCCCGGCGGCGGTGATCCGGATCGCGCAACGGCGCCTCGGAACCCACGACGGCTACACCAACGACCTCGAGCTGGGACCGGCTTGGCTCAACGATGTGCTCGAGCGGCCACTCGAGTTGGAGGCCCGCTGGCTGGCCAACGGGCACACGCTCCCGCTCGGCCTGTCGCTGCTCATCTTGTTGCGGCGCCCGCCGGCCCGTCCGTGATTCGCTCCGGCGAGCGGCGTCGGCGGCAGCGATGATCGTTCTCGGCGCCATCATCAGCGTCTCCAGCGGTCTCGGCTATCTGCTGCCGGCGATCATCGGGCTCGAATCACTGGGAGTGCCTTCGCCCGGAGAGACGGCGCTCGTGCTCGCAGCCGTGCTGGCGAGCCAGGGCAAGCTCCAGATTGGGCTGGTCATCGTGATCGGCGTGGCGTCGGCGATCATCGGCGACAACATCGGCTACTTGCTCGGTCGGCACTTCGGGCGCCGGGTGCTGGAGGCACCCGGGCCATTTCAGAAGCGGCGCGTCGAGGTGATCGCCGCCGGTGACAAGTTCTTTGCGCGCCACGGCCCCAAGGCCGTGTTCCTCGCCCGCTGGATCGCCCTGGTGCGGTTCGCCGCGGCCTGGCTGGCGGGGATCGACAGGATGCACTTCCCCGAGTTCTTTTTCTGGAACGCCCTCGGCGGAATCACCTGGGGCGTCACCTTCGGGCTGGTCGGCTATTTCGCGGGCAGCGCCGCCGCCGACGCGATCTCCAAGTTCGGTGTCTGGGCGGCGGTGGCGCTGGCCGTCCTGGGCGTTGGCGCGGTGATCTTCTTCAAGCTCCGGGAGCGACGCACCGTCCGGCGGCTGTCCGACGAAGAGTGAGCCGGGTCAGGACTCGGCCCCGGGCTCCAGCTGCAGGGCGCACGAGTTGATGCAGTACCGCTGACCGGTCGGCCTCGGCCCGTCGTCGAACACATGTCCCAGATGGCCGCCGCAGCGCTTGCACCTGACCTCGGTCCGCCGCATGAACATGCTCTTGTCCTCGTGCAGCTCGACGTTTTCGGCGACCGCCGGCTCGTAGAAGCTCGGCCACCCGGTCCCGGAGTCGAACTTGGTGTCGGACGAGAACAGCTCCGCGCCGCAGCCCGCGCAGCGGTAGGTCCCGTCCTCCTTGACGTTGACGTACTCGCCGGTAAACGGCCGCTCGGTGGCGTGCCGGCGGAGCACCTCGTATTGCTCGGGGGTGAGCTTCGCCTGCCACTGCTCATCGGTCAATTGCGTATCGCGTTCGGTATCCATGTCGTTCAAGTTAGCGCGCTCACAGCATCTCCAGCACCAGGCTGGACCAGCCGAAATCCACCGCTCCCATGCCGGCGCCGGTCTCCGGGTGGTAGTACTCGCGCACTCCCGAGCCGGCGACGGCCGCCGCGAGCCGGTGAGCGAGCTCCCGCGCCGGTTGCGTGTAGCCGAGGCGGACCAACCCCAGCCAGCACAGCCAGGCGGCGTTGATCCAGGTCGGCCCCCGCCAGTAGCGGCGCTGACCGGCGAGGCCCCGGTCGCGTGGCGACCAGCTTGGATCGGCGACCGACACCGACGGTGGCGGGACCGGCGTCCAGAAGCGACTCGGGTCCAGCAGGTGCTGCTCCACCAGCCGCCTCCCGATCGCCTCGGGCAGATCGGGGAGGGCAAGGGGTGTCAGGGCGGCGATCGTGGCCGGCGGTGGGTGGCGCGGCGCCGGCTCAGACCGCGGCAGGAACAGGCCACGGGCCTCATCGTAGGTGCGATCGATCAGCGCGGACGTCAACGAAGCGTGGCCGAGAGCCAGGCGGGATTGGTTGTAGAGCACGTTGGTCAGCACCTCGCAGCAGACCGGGCCCCCGGCGCCGGCGATACGCCGCAGATCGAAGCCGAGACGGCGGTTGCGATGGATCAGTCGCAGATACCCGGGCAGGCCATGGGCCTGATGGCGCCAGATCGGATCGAACTGGGGCGAGGCGTCGAGGCCGGACTCGTCGGGCGACACGATCCACAGCAGGCCATCGCCCTCCAGATCGCGGTGGGCCGCCAGCCACTCGTGCTGGCGCGCCAGGCCGGGCTCAGTCGTGGGGTCGCCGACCGCTCTCTGCCACGCCCAGGCGAGCAGCGGGGGCTGGATGCTGGAGGTCATCGGATCGCTGCCCGAGATGACGTTGTAGGTGTAGCGCCGGCTGCCGGTCAGCGGCACGTTCCAGAAGATGGTGTGGCCGATGAACCCGTCGGCGCGTTGGACGGCCAGCAGCGACCGGAGCTCGCGCTCGGCGCGCGCGGCGTCGATGCGACGCCACACGATTGCGTGAAAGCACGAATCCCAGTACCACTGCCAGGGGTAGCGGCCCGGACTTGGACAGGTGTAGGCGAACGGCAGGCCGTCGCTTGACCGCAGCCCCTCACGCCAGTTGTGTCGCAGCACGCGCTCGCAGTGGCCGCGAACCACGTCTCGCTGTGATGGGGCCAAGATCACGCCCCGCATCCTGCCAGCGAGCGGCTCGCGGACGCCGCGGTCGTGACTTGGTGCTAGACGTGAAGCGTTGAGCTCGTCGGCCGCATCCAGATTCCCTGCCATCAAGGGCCATGAACGCGCCTATGCGGTGGCGGGCGCGATCACCATCGCCTTCTCCAGCATCCTGGTTCGCCTCAGCGATTCCTCGCCGTCGACCGCGGCCATCTTTCGCTGCGCGTACGCGCTGCCGATCCTGGGCGCGATCGCCTGGATCGAGGATCGCCGCTTCGGATCCCGCTCCTGGAGTGAACGCCGGGCCGCTCTGGGCGCCGGGATCTTCTTCGCGATCGACCTGATGCTGTGGAATCACTCGATCGCCGACGTCGGCGCCGGACTGGCGACGGTGCTCGCCAACATCCAGGTGGTGGTGCTGCCGCTGGTGGCGTGGGCGCTGCTGTCCGAGCGTCCGAGCCGGCGGATACTGCTGGCGCTGCCGGTGGCGCTGATCGGCGTCGTGCTGATCTCCGGGGCGCTCGAGCACGGCGCCTACGGGCGCGATCCCGGCCGGGGCACGCTGTTTGGCCTCGGCGCCGGGGTCGCCTATGTGGGCTTTCTGCTGCTCCTGCGCCGGGCCGGGGCGGATCTGCGACGGCCGGCGGGCCCGTTGTTCGACGCCACCGCCGTCGGCGCGGTGCTGTGCGTGGGCGCCGGACTCGTGATCGGGGACGCCCGCCTGGTGCCTTCGTGGCCGAGTGCCGGCTGGCTGCTCCTGCTCGCCCTCGGCTCGCAGGTGCTCGGCTGGCTGCTGATTTCATCGTCGCTGCCTCGCCTGCCGGCGGCGTTGACGTCAGTGCTCCTGACCGTCCAGCCGGTCTGCTCGGTCGGCCTCGCCGCGTTGATCTTCGGCGAGTCGCCCACCGTCATCCAGCTGGGAGGCGTCGTGCTGGTGCTGGTGGCGCTGCTGACCGCGAGCGGCTCCAGCGTCGTGATCGGGGCTCCGGATGCCCCGGGCGGGGAGACGGCGCCGGCCGATTCCGGCGCCGCCTCCGATCACCGGCCACTCGTTAGGCGGTGACTCGGCGAGGCTCGGGCAGGAGCTCCGGGGGGACCCCTAGCTCAGTGTCGGGGCGATCGTCACGGTGCCGATCGGCGTACCGGCGGTGGCGATCGTCTTGCCCGCCAGGCGGTTGAGCACCCGGGCGGAGAACGGGGTCAGATTCACGGTCGCCGAAGCGGTGCCGCCACTCGTCGTCAGGTTCGTGACGCGCGCGATCCGCGCCGTGCGCAGGTGGGTGCGGACGACGCAGCGCAGCCGGTAACGGCCGGTGCGGTGACAGCGGCGATGCGCCGGCCCCGCGGCGAGCGCGAGCAGCGAGATGCCGTGGGCGTCGGACACGATCGTGAGGCGACGCAGGCGAACCGTCGAGGACCCGTTGGAGAGCGCGAGCCCACCGGCATGGTGGATCCGGCCGTGCAGGTTGGTGGTGTTCAGATGCCCGCGCGTGATCGGAAAGCTGAACGTGGCCCCCGCGGCGGTGGCGGGGGCGAGCGGCGTCACGCTGAGATGGTTGGCGGCGAGCACGCTTTGCACGCCGCTGGAGACGCTGATCTGGGTGGTGCCGCCGGTCACCGGGGTGACGGCCGCGGTGGCGACGCCGGCCACCGCCAGTGTCATCACGGCCGCCAGGGCGACGATGCGACGGATGCGCGACATGTTCCTCCTATGCGATTAGGGTCGGGGTCTGCGGGCAACAACACGGGGCCCGGCCGCGAAGTTGCGCATCCCCGAGAACTGTCGCCGGCACCCCCAGCCGGCCGTCGGTAGGCCCGAGAACGGCCTTTTAGCTCCGTTACCGGACGACGGTCACGGTCCCGCGCATGAACGCGTGAAACTCGCAGTAGTAGGCGTAGGTGCCCGGTTTGGACACGGTCACGGTTCGGCTCTCCCCGGGCTCGACGACGACATCGAAGCCGTGATGGTTGCTGGTCGCGGTGTGCGCCATCGCATCGTGATCGGTAAAGGTCACCTTGGAACCCACCTTCACCGTGATGTGTTCGGGGTGATAGCCGTAGTTGAGGATCGACACGGTCACGTGCCGGCGGAGCTTCGGCATCACGGCGGCGCGCGCCATGACCGTCGACGAGGTCGTCGAGTGCGCCGGAGCCGCCGAACCACATCCGGCGAGCAGTGCAGCGCTCGCCACGACCGCCGCCGCAGCGCGAAGATTGCTTGGCGTGCGGTCCACAATCACTGCTGCGCAGAACGGCGCGGTTCAGATCAATAGTGATCCAGCGGCAGGCGGGGTGCGCATACCGAGTGTGGTTGGGGCGAACCCAGGGCGAAAGCCAAAGGAGCAGTGATTATGCAATCCACACCCGACAACGAAGCGCGCGCCACAGACGGCGCCGTGCGGGAGCTTGCCGGTGACGACGTCGAGCGCAAGCGCTTTTTGAAGATGGCCGGTAAAGGCATGGGTGCGGGCGCAGCGGCGTCGGCGCTGGCGGCGTTCATCGCCGCTTGCGGCGGCTCTTCGAGCTCCTCGAGCTCGGCCACGGGTGCTGCGGGCGCCGCGACGAGCAGTTCCAGCGCCACCGCCTCTGCCGCCGCGTCGGGGTCGTCGACCAGCGACCTGGCGATCGTCAACTACGCGCTGACGCTCGAGTACCTGGAGTCACAGTTCTACGCCAAGGTGATCAAGAGCGGCCTGTTTCACGGCAAGAACCTGTCCGTGATCAAGACGTTCGGCGCCGAGGAGGCGCAGCACGTCGTGGCGCTGAAGAAGGTGGCGTCGAGCCTCGGAACTCCGGCGGCCGAGCCCACCGGAAAGTTCCCGATCAAGAACGCGGGGCAGGTGACCGCGCTGGCGGGCGCCGTCGAGAACCTCGGCGCCGCCGCCTACCTCGGTCAGGCTCCGAGGATCAAGAGCAAGGAGATCCTCGCGGCCGCGCTGGCGATCCACAGCATCGAGGCCCGCCACGCGGCCACGATCAACCTGGTGCTCAAGAAGTCACCGACTCCCAACGGGGCATTCGCCAAGCCGGCGAGCATGGCCCAGGTGCTGGCGGCCGTCAAGCCGTTCATCGCCTAGCCCGCTCCAAGTTTCAGAGAGGAAACAAAACTCATGACCAGTCCTGATTTGATTGGACCCGAGCTGGACGCCGTGGAGGTTCACGGCATCAGCCGCGCCAGCTTCATCCTGCGCGGCGCGCTCGCCACCGGCGCCGCGTTTGGCGCCACCGCGGTGGCTCCCTACGTCAGCAGCGCGCTGGCGGCAGGCGGCACCACCGACGTCGACATCCTGAACTTCGCGCTGACCCTGGAGTACCTGGAGAGCGACTTCTACCAGGTCAAGGGCAAGACGGTCGGTCTCAGCGGAGAGGCGAAGAGGCTGGCCGGTCTGTTCGGCGATGAGGAGGCCGAGCACGTGGCGGCGCTGACCAAGGCGATCACCGCATCGGGCGGCAAGCCGGTTAAGAAGCCGATGTTCTCGTTCCCGGTCAAGAACCAGGCGAGCTTCCTGAAGCTGGCCTACGTGCTGGAGAACACCGGCGTCGGCGCGTACAACGGTGCCGGTCCCGCCCTCAAGAGCAAGGTATTGCTGGCGGCGGCCGGGTCGATCGTCCAGATCGAGGCGCGTCACGCCGCCTCGATCGGACTGCTGACCGAGGAGCCGTTGACGCCGAACGGAGCCTTCGACAAGCCGCTGACGATGAGGCAGGTCCTCGCCAAGGCGGGACCGCTGATCAAGGCATAAAGGCGGCTGATCGACAAATGTGCGCGCGGCCCGCGAGCCTGCCCATCGTGAACGCGGGTCGCGCGCGCAGTCTACGCCTGCGAACCACTTGAGCCGGCCCATGCTGCGTTCCCCGCTGACCCCCCGACGGCCTGGCCGCGGCCTGCTCAGCCTCGCCGACGAGGACCTGATGGTGCTCGTCCACGATGGCGACGCTAGAGCGTTCGAGGTCATCTTCGATCGCCACAGCGACGTGGCCTTCTCGCTGGCCTACCGTATGTGCGGCCGGCGGGCTATGGCCGAGGATGTCGTCCAGGAGGCGTTTCTCTCCCTCTGGCGTAGCGGCACTCGCTATGACCGAGCACGCGGCAGCGTCCGTTCCTGGGTGCTCTCGGTGGTCCACAACCGGGCGATCGACGCGTTCCGGCGCGACTCGACGCGCGCCGGCCGCGACGTCAGCGACGACGCGGCCGTCGAGCGACTGCCGGCATCCGAGGACACCGTCTCCGAGGTGGAGGATCGCGACGAGAGCCGGCAGGTGCGGGCCGCGCTCACCGGGCTCCCCGCCGATCAGAGACGGGTCATCGAGTTGGCCTACTTCGGGGGATTCACGCACAGCCAGATCGCCACGATGCTCAAGTTGCCGCCGGGCACCGTGAAGGGCCGGATGCGGCTGGGCCTGATGAAGCTGAGGCTCGCGCTGGGTGATCTCTCGCCAGTGACGCGGTGAGGAGGCGACCGTGAGCAGCACCGGATCCGAGCCGGCGATACGAGACTGTGGCGGTGAGGTCGCCGCGTTTGCGTTGGGCTCCCTGGAACCCGGCGAGGCGGCGCGGTTTGCGCGCCATCTGGAGTCCTGCGCGGTCTGCCGCGATGAGCTGATCGCATTGCAGGGTGTGGTCACCGGACTGGCGATGTCGGTTCCGCGGCGACCGGCCCCCGTCAACCTGCGGGCAGACGTGATGCGCGCCGTGGCGGCCGCGCCCAAGCCCAGCGAAGGCCGGGCGCGCGCGCCGCGCCCGGGCCGCCGATTCACGGCGCGGCGGGCGCCCCCGCTGGCGACCGCCTTTGCGCTCGCCGTCGCCGCCGTCTGCGGACTGTGGTTGGCTTCGTCTTCGGGTCCCGGGACTCGGGTGATACAAGCGCGGGTGACGGGCGCAGGAACCGCCCAGCTGAGCGTCACCGCAGGCCATGGCCAGCTGGTCGTACACCGCTTCTCGCCGCCGGCGACAGGTCAGATCTACGAGGTCTGGCTGAAGCGAGGCGCTGCACCGTTGGCGCCGACCAACGCGTTGTTCAGCGTCACCGCCGCCGGTGACGGCGACGTCGAGGTCCCGGGCAGCCTGCGAGGGGTGAGCCGCGTCCTCGTCACCCCGGAGCCGGCGGGAGGGAGTCGAGTCCCGACTCATGCTCCCGTGATCACCGCCAACCTCACCTGACCGTTTAACCACCACCGCTGCTGATCCGAATCCCCAGCGGGGCCGTAGGAACCGACAGCGAGAGAAAAATTCATTGATCGGAGCTGACCATGTTGGGACTTGACAATCCAATTCACATCGCTTTTCTGCTGGTCATCCTGTTGCTGGTGTTCGGGGCCAAGCGCCTGCCGGAGATGGGCAAGTCACTGGGCGAAGGGCTGCGCGGATTCAAGGACTCGATCAGCGGCGACGGCCCGCCCGCCTCGTTGACCGCCACCGCCGAGCCCAGTCCACAGCAGATCGAGGACCTGTCGTTGGCCACCCCGCTGCCTGACCGGACCACCGAGGAGCGCCCGCACGTCGAGACGACCGTCTAGTCGGCGCCTCGGAGATCAAGGACGAGTTGTCATGCAGATGCCAGGCGCATTGGCCGCCGCCGCGGTCCGCCCGATCAGTCACGACGCCCGCCTGGGCGTCGTGGATCATCTGGAGGAACTGAGGGCGCGGCTGCTCATCTGTCTCGCCACGGTGGCGGTGGCGTTTGGCATCTGCTTCTGGCAAAACCATCAGCTGCTGCGGCTGGTCAACGCGCCCCTAGCGCATCAGACCCAGGCGCAGGTGAGGGCTGGTCATGGGCCGCTCGGAGCCACTTACACCGTGCAGCGTCGCGCGCGAGACCTGGCCCAGCAGGTCGGGACCGTGGTCGGCGTCCTGGAGGGTCAGGCGCATGACCCGGCGACACGCGCGACCCTGACCGGCGTCGCGCAACACCTCGCTGGCGATGTCAAGGCGTTGTCGGCGGCGCCCGAGGGCGACCGCCCCGTCACGCTCGGCATCGGTGAACCGTTTACCGCGACACTGACCGTGACACTGATCTTCGCGCTGATCTTGTCGCTGCCGGTGCTTCTGCTGCAGGCGTATGGCTTCCTGATGCCGGCGGTCTCGCCCGCCCAGCGACGCCACATGCTGCCCGTCACCCTCGCGATCCCCGCATTGTTCGCGGCCGGGGTGGCCTTTGGCTACGGCGTCGTCCTGCCGGCGTCACTGCACTTCTTCCAGAACTTCAACAGCGGGCAGTTCAATGTTCTCGTCCAGGCAAATCAGTACTACAAGTTCGCCGCCACGGTGCTGCTGGCGATGGGACTCCTGTTTCAGATTCCCGTCGCGATCATCGCGGTCACGCGAGCTGGGCTGATCACCCCCAAGCAGCTGCGCCACCATCGACGCTACGCGGTGCTGGCCTGCTGCGTGATCGCGGCGGCCCTCCCGGGGGACGCGATCACGATGCTGCTCGAGACCGTCCCGCTGTACCTGCTCTTCGAGCTCAGCCTGTTGGTGGCGAGCCTCGCCGAGCGCCGGGCTCAGCGCCGAGCGCGCTCGGCGCTCTCGTAGACCGCCCTCAGAGCGGACGCCACAACGGCCGGGGCGGTGACCGCCTGTGCGCGAGCGATCGCCCGCCGTCCGGCGCCGTCGTCTGTCCGCAGGCGGGAGATCACTGCGGCCAGCGCGGGTGCGTCGCCGGGGGCGGCGAGCCAATCTGCGGGGACGAGCTCAGGCAACGCGCCGATGCGTGACGCGGCGACCGGGAGGCCGGCCGCCATCGCCTCCGCCGCAGCCAGGCCGAACGTCTCCGCCGACAGCGACGGGACGACGGCCACCGACGCGGTCCGGCGCAGCTCGGCGAGCTCGTCGCGGGAGACCCGGCCGACGAAGCGGACCCCGGGGTCACCGGGACGCGATCCCAGCGGGCCATCACCGGCTATCACCAGCGGCACGCCGGCAAGGCGACAGGCGGCGATGGCGACGCCGATTCCCTTCTCCGGCGCCAGCCGAGAGGCCAGCAAGGCAGGGCCGGCGCGGCTCGCCGGCGGCTCGGGCGCGAACTCGCGCAGCGGATTCGGGACCACGAACGTGGAGCCCAGCGGCGCGCCGAGGGCCTGCAGGCGCAAGTGGGCAAACCGGCTCGGCACCACGAACGCGTCGACGGACTGCGCCAGGCGCCGCTGCCACAGCATCAGCCCCGCCCCGTAGGCCACGGCCTCGGACCGTGACCCGCGGCAGTTGAGCACGATGCCGGGGAGGGCGTTGCGGCCGTGGCAGCGGGTGCACTCTTGTCCGGCGCGAAAGCAGACGCCGGTGGCGCACACCAGACGGTACTGGTGCAGGTGCATGACCACCGCCGCTCCGGCCGCCCGGGCGGCCGCGAGGGCACGCCACCCCAGGGTCGGGTTGAGGTTGTGGGCGTGCACGATCCGGGCGCCGGTGCGCTTCACCGCTCGGGCGACCGCGTCCGGTTGCAGACCACCTCCCAGCAGCGCGGCCGCCGCCCGCGCCCGAGGCACCTTCGCCGAATCCCGGATGAGCAGCTCGGCGTCCTCGCCGAGTCGCTCGCGGACGAGCCAGACGAGATTCTCCACCGCCTCCTCCTCGCCGCCGGCGGTTCGATAGCGGTGGTGCAGGAAGAGGATCACGGGTGGGATTACCCTACAGTTGGCGGGATGGCCAGGTGGGACGATGTCCGCGAGCTCGCGCTCGCGCTGCCGGAGTGCAGCGAGCGCGAGTCGCGCGGTTGGCGCCAGTGGCGGGTCAAGGACAAGCTGTTCGTGTGGGAGCGCCCGCTGCGCCGCACCGATCTGGAGGCGCTGGGCGACAATGCTCCCGCGGGCCGATCCTCGGCGCCCGAGTGGAGCATCTCGTCGCCAAGGAGGCGCTCCTGGGCGACCGGAGCGGCGTGTTCTTCACCACGCCTCACTTCCACGGTTACCCCGCGATCCTGGTGGCGCTCGATGCCATCTCGCTACCGGACCTGCGTGAGACGGTGGTCGAGGCGTGGCTGGTGCGCGCGCCCCAGCGCCTCGCCGACTCATTCCTCACGCAGTTCAATTAGGGTCCGCGCCGGATCGGCTGGCCGGCCGCGGGCGACGCGCCGAGTAGCTCGCTGGCCAGCTCATCGGCCGCGGCCCGGACAGCCTCGCCGGCGACCCGCAGCCGCCTACCGAGACGGAACTTCGGACCCGAGACGTTGACCGACGCGATGATCCGGTCCGAGAAGTCCCGGACGGGCGCCGCCACGGCGACCAGCCCGCGCTCGAACTCCTCGTCCACCGTGGCGTACCCTCGTCGCCGTGTTGCCTGGATTCTCCGGTACAGCTCGGATGCGTTGCGGGGGCCTTTGGGACCGGAGCGGCTGAAGCTCGCTGCCGTGAGGAGGCGTTCCAGCGCCGGCAGGTCGTAATCGAACAGCAGGACGCGCCCGGAAGAGGTACAGGCGACCGGCACCGTGCGCCCGCTCCAGCCGTTGGCGCTGATCGCCGACGCTGGCGCCTCGGAGAGGAGAGTGAGGACCTGATCGCCCTGCAGTACCGAGAGGTGAGCAGTTTCGCCGAGGTCGGCGACCAGACGGGTGAGGGTGCCCGGGGCGAGCGAGGTAAGTCGCGGTCGACCCGATCGCGCCGCGAGCGTAAAGAAACGCCAGCCCAGCCGGTAGGCACGGGAGTCCGGATCTCGGTCGACCAGGCCGCTCGCCGCCAACGCGCTGAGCGCCCGCGAGACCTGGCTCTTCTCCTGACCGACGATCTCGGCGATCCGCACGACGCCCAGCCCATTGCGGTCAAGCGACTCGTCGCTGCCCAGGGCGATCATGATCTGGGTTCCCCGCGTCAGGCTCGTTGCTCGTGGCGCAACCACTGTTGTAGGCTCGCATCGATGTCGGGCGAGGGCAAGCGCCGCGGGCCGCTCGGGTCTCGGGCCTGACGATGCGGATCGCCCTGGCGCAGGTTGACTGTGTCCTGGGCGACCTTCACCGCAACGTCGACCAGGCGCGGGCGGCGATCGCCGAGGCGACGGCCGGCGGCGGTGACCTGATCGTCTTCCCGGAGCTGTCGTTGAGTGGCTACGCGCTCGGGGCGACCGCCGAGGACGTGGCGCTGCGCGCCGACGACCCGGTGATCGACGGACTGGCCGCCGCTGCCGGGGATCGGTCGCTGGTCATCGGTTTTCCGGAGCTGACCCGCGGCGGGCGCGTCTACAACAGCGCCGCCTACTTTGAGGCCGGCCGGTTGCGGCACATCCACCACAAGTTGTATCTCCCCACGTACAACGAATTCGAGGAGCGAAAGCACTTCAGCACCGGTTCGACGATGCGGGCCTTCGACACCGGCTTCGGACGCGCGGCGATCCTGGTCTGCAACGACGCCTGGCAGCCGGCGCTGGCGTTCGTTGCCACCCAGGACGGCGCCGAGCTGCTGCTGATCCCCGCCGACAGCGCGCACAGCAACCCACTCGAGCTCGACGTGCGCGCTTACTGGCGCGACATCGCGCGGCTCTACGCCCGCCTGTTTCAGTGCTACGTGGTGTTCGTCAACCGCGTCGGCGAAGAGGCCGGGCGGCGCTACTGGGGTGGATCGCATGTGTTGGATCCGACGGGGGAGCTGGTCTGCGAAGCCCCCGAGGACCGGGAAGCGGTCATCGTCACCCCCGATCTCGATCTGGGCGCAGTCCGCCGCCGCCGCCACCGGCTGCCGCTGGTTCGGGAGGCGCGGCTGGCGCTGGTGACGCGTGAGCTCAATCGGCTGATCGACGAGGGGGGAGACCTCTGAGCCCCCGCTCAAGGGTCCTCTGAGCGCCTCCGCTCAGAGGCCCTCTGAGTGCCCCCGCTCGGATCGGCCGTCCGCCCAGATCTGAGCAAATGCCACAAAACCTTTGACGTTTCACCCGTCTGTGCGTATCCTGGCGTGAGCAGGTCGAGTGGGCAGGCTGCGCGAGCCAATTTTCGCGTGTCACGAGGAGAACCCGTCGAGCGGGTCGTCAGGCGCTCGGCGAAACCTATATAGGAGGAACTCCATGAGTGAGCTCACTAGGCGTAGTTTCGTGCGCAACTCGGCGGGTGTCGCCGCCGGGCTGACCGCGATGGGAGCGTTGGACGTCGGCGCGGCCGACGCCAAGAAGCGCGAGGCGCATGCGCATCACGCGCATCATGCGCATCATGCGCATCACGCGCATCCGGTCGTCGCCTGGATCGGCGATCCACGCAACGGCAAGATCACGGTCATGTCAGGGAAGCGTGAAGTGACGATCCGTGATCGCAAGCTCGCCGCCCGGATCGCTCGCGCCGCGAGATGAGCCAACCCGCGCCCGGCTAAACGCGGCGCACTCGTCTCTACCACCCACTCGGAGGTTTCAACATGTCGTCTCATCGCGAGGCACCGGCGACGAGCAAGGACCCGGTCGCCGACAACACCGACACGTACGCGTTCGTATCGCCCGATCGGCCGGATACGGTCACCCTGATCGCCAACTTCCTACCGTTCGAGGCGCCCTTCGGCGGCCCGAACTTCTTTGAGTTCGCCGACGACGTGTCGTATTACATCTACATCGACAACGACGGCGACGGCGTGCCGAACATCACCTACGAATTCAACTTCGAGACGGTGGTGGCCAACCCGAACACGTTCCTCTACAACACCGGGCGGATCGACTCGATCTCCAGCGCGAATTGGAATCGGAAGCAGTTCTATTCGGTAACCCGGACCTCAGATCAGGGCTCGAGCGTGCTGGGGAGCCGGCTTCCGTGTCCGCCATGCAACATCGGGCCGGCGTCTACGCCGAACTACGCAGCGCTGGCCGCCCAGGCGGTGCAGTCGCTGGGAGGCGGCCGGACGGTGTTCGCGGGACAGCGACTGGAGGGCTTCTACATCGACCTCGGGGCGATCTTCGACCTCGGCGACCTGCGTCCGTTCCAGAGCCTGCACATCTACGGAATGGCGAACGCGATGGGCGTCAACTCCACCAACGAGTTCGGCGTGCACTCGATCGCGCTTCAGGTCCCGAAGGGCGATCTGACGCGCTCCTCGGGCTGGCACGATTGGCGCCGCCGCGACTCGGTGATCGGCGTGTGGGCCGCGGCGAGCCGCTCGAAGGCGGTGATCTACGAGCCGGGCGGGGTGATCGGGAACTTCGGCCCCCCAGTCCAGGTGTCCCGGCTCGGCAACCCGTTGTTCAACGAGGTGATCGTCCCGATGGGCAAGAAGGACCTGTGGAACTCACTCACCCCGGCCAGCGACAGTCAGTTCCTCTCCTACGTCCAGCATCCCGAGCTGGCCGGTCTGCTCCCCGTGCTGTACCCGAACGTGTTTCCGCACCTGGCCGGGTTGAAGGCGGCCCGCGCGGATCTCGTGGCGATTCTGCTGACCGGGATCCCGTCGGGGATCGTGCCGGGATTCCAGAACTACACCGGAAGTACCTACGCCGACGAGCTCAGGCTGAACCTGTCGATTCCGCCGACGACGAGCAGCCCGAATCCGCTGGGCGTGATCGGCGGGGATCTCGCCGGTTTCCCGAACGGGCGGCGGGTGTTCGATGACGTCACCTCGGTCGAGTTGCGGGCGATCGCCGGCGCGACCTATCCGCTCGTGGACAAGAACTACAAGCCAGACGCGGCAGCAGGCCTGCTGACCGACGGGCTGACCGAGGCCAACACCAGCTACCTGGACCAGTTCCCGTATCTCGGCACGCCGCAGAGCGGGTACAACACCGCGCCCCTGTCGGCGCTGTCGGCGAGCGGCTGATCATGATGAGCACCGGCAACGGCGCGACGGCGGCGGACACCGCCAGCCGTCTCAGCTGGCAGCAGAGCGCGACCGTGGCGCTCGACATCGGCGACGGACGGGGAGCGCTGGTCATCTACCCTGACGAGCGCTACCGCGGCCTCGAGATCGAGATCAGCCCCACTGACGAGGATGGGCCACGAGTCCACACCGGGGTGCATGATCGGACCACCCAGGCCGGGCCGGTTCTGACGGCGATCTTCGGCAGCCTGGCGGCGGGTGAGTACGTCATCTGGCAAGACGCGACCACACCGGGTCCGACCGTGACTGTGCCCGAGGCAGCGGTTGCCGAGGTGACCCTGAGCTGACGATGGCGTCCGGCGTGCCGCCGATCCGGCGGCCGCCGGACTTGTGCCCCCCGACCCGGCGGCTGCCTCGCTGCACCCGATCCGGCGGCCGGCGGACCCCGATCCGGCGGCCGGCGGACCGGCACCCCCGATCCGGCGGCCGGCGGACCGGCACCCCCGATCCGGCGGCCGGGGGCCGCTGCGCCTGGCTGGGACGCGCTGCGGTCAGAGCTCGGTCGCGTAGGCCCGGTTGTGGTCCTTGAGCCGGGCGTCGCTGCCGAGGAAGGCGTGCTTGGACATGTCGGGGCTGAACCGGCTGGCCGGCGGGGTCCGCCCGAGCGCCTCGGCCAGGCTGCGGATGTGATGTGCGCCCGCGCCGCAGCAGACGCCGAGATAGTTCACGCCGAGCGCGGACGCCGCGGTCGCAAACTCAGCGAGCTCGTACCGGTTGCAGGTGAACGGATCCAGCGCGGTCGGGAACGGACGGCCATCGGGGAGGCAGGCACACCCCGGGTCGCGCAGCGACTGGAAGCTCGGTTGCGTGGCCGTCGTGCGGTACGGCACGGGAAGGGCCGCCACGTGCACGTCGACGGCCTCCCGGATACGGGCGATCAACGGCAGCATCGTCTGAGGACCGCGGATGCAGTTGAGCCCTACTACGTCGGCGCCCGCGTCCGCCAACCGCCGGCAGGCCTCCTCCGGCGCCCAGCCGTCCCGGGTCTCTTCGGCCTGGTGTACGGCAAGCGTCATCACCGCGTCGAGACCGGCAGACTTGATCGCCTCGAGCGCGATCAGTGCCTCTGCGGCGTAGGAGAAGGTCTCGCCGACGACGTAGTCGACCCCACTCGCCGCGATCCACTGCAGCTGTTCGTCGAACATCCGGCGCACAGCCAGCTCGGACTCACGGTCAGGGGCGTACGCGTTGGTGTTACAGAGGTCGCCGGCCGCCAAAGTGCCGGTCTCGCGGGCAACCTGCACCGCCAGCTCCAGGGCGCCTCGGTTGAGCTGCTCGAGCCGATCCTCCTTGCCGATCACCCGCAGCTTCTCGCGATGCCCGTAATAGGTGAAGGCGAGCACGACATCAGAGCCCGCGTGCACGAACTCTTCGTGCAGCACCCGCACCAGATCCGGGCGCTCCAGCACGATCTCCGGGACGAACGCTCCGGCCTGCAGGTAGCCCCGGCGCTCGAACTCGAACAGGTATCCCTCGGCGCATACGACGGACCCCGCATCCAGCCTTCCTCGCAGACCAACTCCGGAGTCGCCGTCATTCATCGATTCCTCCCGCGTAGTCAAATAGCCAACTCATGATGGTTATAGCGCACCTGCCCTACTGGGTGGGATGTAGCGAGCACCGCCGGGCGGACTCGGCGCGTTCCCCGGTATTGGCGAGGAGGACTCCAGGCGAGCCTCGAGGAGGACCGCAAGCGAACGGCGAGGAGGATGGCCGGGCGGATTCGGTCGTCGCTCGCGGATTCCCGATACCGCACTGATCAGCGGCACCCAGCGGTGTCCGGAATCCTCAACCCCTGAGCACTCCGGATACGGCTGGGCCGAAGGGGCGGTGCGGCATCCGGAGTCCTCCGGTGAGCCAGCGCGTAAGGCGTTTGACAGGCTCCTGCTGGAACCGCGGGTAGGGTCACCGACCGCGCTACCCGCGCCGGCGTTCACCTCGCCCACGGAACACGCAGGGCCAGGAGTCTCTGGGTACGTGGTCGTCAGTTGCTCCCCACACGCACCGACGTCGCGCGCCTGGGGAGTCGTTGGAGCGCAAGCCGGATCGCGGGCGGAGAGTTCTCCCGGCTACTTGACCTTGTAGCTGTAGGGGATCGCCGCGGCCTCGCTCCCGTTCGGGTACGGATTGCCGGTGCTCAAATTGATCACATTCGCATTGACCTGGAACAGGAAGAGGTCCTCCGCGTCCACGTATAGCGTCCCGCTGGTCTGGCTCCCGGCCGGGCCGTTCGGGGTGATCGTCACCGTGATCGTCCCTGTCTGACCAGGCCCGATCACCACCGGTGACAGGCCGTTGAGCAGGGAGGGATTGACACTGGCCTGCCAGAGATCACCGGTTGACGAGCTCACCGCCGAATCGAACGCGTTCGAGGTGGTCGTCATCGCTGTGGTCACGTTCTCGTTCGCGACACCAGTGGCGCCGAACGGCCCTACGACATCGGGAGCGACGTCCCAGGCTCCCGGAGCCACCGGGTTGGCGGTGAATGCTGCGGTCGCGGTCGTGCCGGCGTTCGAGCCGATGTCCGGGTCCCCGGCGGGGGCCTGCGAGTCGAACAGGATCGGGGTCGCGCCGTCGGTCTGGGCCGAAGATTGAATCGACGTGGTGTGCGTCGGCACGAGAAACAACGGGAGCACCGAGCTGGCGGTGAGCGGCACCGGAACCGTCGCGCTGTTGAGGGCAACCAGGTTCAGCGTGGCGCTCGTCGGCAGTCGCGGATCGACGAAATAGGCGGCGGGAGCCGAGCTCGTGTTGGTAATCCGCACCTGGTAGGTGTGGGGTGTCCCCGCCGTCAGCCGCGCGGAGCTGGAGTTGGGCAGCCGGGGTGCAGAGACCGGCACAGCGTTTTCGTTCGTGCTCACGGTGAACGGCTCGGAGATGGCCGTGCCGGACACTTGGGGCACGAAGGCAACGATGAGGGTCCACTTCCCCGGGGCCGGCGAGAGCGCGTGCACCTGCCCGCCTAGCTCGTTGGTGTAGCCCGGTGCAGTGGAGCTCGGGAGCTCGTTGGCCCCCTGGCCAACCGCCTGTCCGCTCGGACTCACCAGGAACAGGGTGAACGGGTTATTGGGGTTGTTGGCCAACGTCACCGTCGCGTTGAGCTCCGGGCGTCCGGCCGGAACGTTGAGCTGGTAATAGAACGTCTGACCGGTCGTATCCGAGCGTCCGTTACCCCCCGTCAGCGTGTCCTGGAATGAAGTCGGCTGGTTCGGAATCAGGCTCCGCAGTGTGACCGGAGTGGTCGTGCGGCGGCCGAAGTACACGCCGCGATCGCTCCTGAACACGATCGATCCTGCTGCGTCGCCCGGCGTCGCCGGGGTGGCCACCCGCAGGCTCACTCGCGCCGACTGACCGGAGGCGAGCCTGAGCGTGCTCGGACTGACCTGGCCGAACCGGACGTAGCGAGCCACGGCGGCGTTGAACAGAACGGGACCGTTGGTCCCACCCGAGGAGGTCTCGCGGCTCCAGACGTAGGCCGTCCATTGACCGGCCTGCGGCCGCGTCACTTGCACGTTGCCGTAGTTGCCGTCGCCCTGCGGAAGGGAGTAGGCGGCCAGCCGCCCGCTCGGGTCGACGAGCGTCAGACGGACGCGCGCGTTGAGATCGGTGGTGGAGGCATTCTGGAAGGCAAGCGACGCGCTGAGCCGATCCTGTCCTGCCGGCACCCTGAATTTGATCGGCTCGTAGTTTGAGGGATGCCCCGCGTAGTCGATCGTATGCGGGCTGTTTGTGTCGCTGAGCGTCACTGTCTCACTGGCGATCCGGGTGTAAGGTCCGATCGCCCGGCTAGAGACGGCGACCGTCTGCGGGGAGGCTCCCTCGTTGGTGACCGTCTCGGTCAGCCTCTCCGGCGTACCGGGTTGATCGATCGCATTCAGCTGGGTCGCGCTCTTGACCAGGGTGGCGCCCACTCCAGCCGGAGTACTCGTCGGTGCGCGGTAGGACTCAGCGGCCAGCACCGCCTGATAGGCGTCGATCAGCCCGGCTCCCTGCTGGTTGCCCGGCGAGTGGATGTCTTGGGCCGTGCTCGTGATGATCTGCTTGACCGTCTGCGGATCTGGCCATGCGCCGTGGGTCTTCTGGTAGGCCTGGTAGACCAGGGCTGCGACTCCGGCGGTCAGCGGGGCCGCCTCGCTGGTACCGCCGAACAAGATGGCCGGGGCCGGGTTACCGGCGTAGTTGAAGCAGTCTTGATAGATGGTGACCTGGACGGAGCACAGGGACCAGTTCAGCTCCCCAGGGGCGACGACGTCGATCGTGCGACCGCTCTGTTCGAAGCCCGAAGACGAAAGGGCGCTGATGTTGTTGTCCAACCAGCCGGTGATTCCCGGGAACTGGGCGCCCCCGTACCCCGTCTGGAGGAACGAGCGGTAGGTGGTCGTGGCCCCGGCGGAGATCACCGCTGGGTCCGACGCGGGCGTTCCGACGGTGTTGGTCACCCCGGCGTCCCCGCTGGAGACGGTCACAGTGGTGCCCGCGGCCGTGGCGGCTTCGTCGGCTGCCTTGATCAGGTCGAGGCTGGCTTGATCGTCCGGGTAGTAGTTGACCCCCAGCGATTCGTTCAGGACGTTTACGTGGTCTACGGTGACCGCGTAGTCGATCCCTTGCAGGAAGGTCGAGTTGTAGTCGACGCCGTCTTGGTCGGCGACCACCAGATCGACCAGACTGGCGCCCGGAGCCACACCCTCGATGCGAATCTTGCATGGTGTTGTGACCCCGTTGGGCCCGTAGCCGGCGGCGTCGTACACCTGATTTCCCTGCGAAGCGATCGACGCAGCGTCGCCGAACGCCTCCTCGCCGCCCGTCGGGGCGCTTGTGCCCGCTCCGGTGAAGTCCTTGTAGTCGGTGAACACGTGCTGCCCGTCCGGCCGGATGAAGTCGGGGTTGTTGATGTCCAGGCCATCGGCGAGGATGCCGACGGTCACGCCGCTGCCGTCGATTCCGAGCTTGCGGGCGGTCGGCTGCGCTTTGTTGTCCGAGTCCGCATGGATGACCTGCAGCGCTTCCGGGTTCAGCTGCACTTGTCCGGCAGGAGGGCAGACGGCGCCGGACGAGCCGGCGGCCCGCGGGCTGCTCTGCGCCGGTCCTGTTGGCGCCGGGTTAAAAAGGGGCGCGAGATGGATCGGCTGGTCCGGCACCACCTCGCTGACCGCCGGGTCTGCCCGCAGGCTTGCCTCTTCGGTCTTTGAGACCGTCGCCGAGATCGCGTTGAGGACGGTGAAGCTATGCACGTTGCGGGCCCCCGAAGCGGCCAGCCGGGACGTGAGCGGCGCTTGTGACTGCACCACCGCGGCGCGGCGCCGGGTCTCCATGCGTCGCGTCGCCGGCAGGTTGGGAACCTGATTGCGCAGGACGACGATCACTCGGTTGACCGCCGGCTGACTCTGGGCCCCCGCAGAGGCCGTGGCCAGAAAGTCGGTCGCTCCCGCGAGCGCCGCCAACACGCAGACACCAACGAAGACCCTGAACCGCGTTCCCATAACCCGCTTCCTCTCCTCGACGCTGGCGCAACCCTACACGACCCAAGCGTCCCGAGGCCCGTCGCACCATACGTTGGTCTCCGGCCGATTGATCGGGTTTCGTCGCTCTCGTGAGTTCTTTGATAGATTGGCGCGCGCCGAGTCCTCGGACTGCCGCCCCGAGGAGCGGAGAACCCAAGTTTTTGGGGCGAGTCTCGCGGTGGTCCGCGAGAGGCGCTCAGGTAAGAGCGCTAGCCCGTCAGCTAACTCCGTAGGCCCAAGGCGCCAAACACAACGCCGCGCCTGCGGAGGCTCTGCATGCGTTCATTTCTTGGAAGCTTTCTGTCGTCGCCGTCCTTCACAAGCGCGGGCCGCTGTCCTGAGCCGCGGGAATGCTCGCCCAGCGGGCTCGGCAGCGGGCTTGGCCTATGAAGCGCGCGGGCGGTGTCGCCGGTCTGGCGCTGATCGGTCTTCTGTGGTGTTGTGCGAGTGCGCTGGCGGCGGGCTCGGGCGGGGCGGGACTGGGCAGTCCGCGGGTGCAGACGCACCAGCGGAAGGTGGCAGACAGGTCGTCGGCGTCGGTGTTCACCCGGACTCTGCGAAGGGGTCAATCGGGCCCCGATGTCAAGACGCTGCAGACGTGGCTGTCGAGGGTCGGGTACCAGGTTCCCACGACCGGTCACTTCGGCGCGACGACCAAGGCAATGGTGCGGCGTTTCCAGCTGGCGCACGAGTTGTATCCCGCCAGCGGATCGGTCGGTAGGCGCACCGCGTCCAGCCTGCAGGCGGCGGTCCATGCGGCGGCCAGCAAACACCCGGTGGCCAGGAAACCACCCGTCGCCAGCAAACCACCCGTCGCCAGCAAACCACCCGTCGCCAGCAAACCACCCGTCCTCTCCGACAGTGGCAGCTCGGCCGGTTCAGACCCGATCCCCGGCTTCGCGATCGAGCGCGACGACATGGGAGTCGACGCGAGTGCTCGCCCCGGGGCGGGGATCTACGCGCCGCTCGCCTCCAGGCTTGTTCAGGTGATGCGCGACTGGTATGCGGGCGAACCGCTGCTGCTGTTTCGGTTCATCCACCCGCCCTCGGGAGCTTTGTCGGACTACTGGTACGTGGCCGAGCAGATCGATCCGGTCACGTTCGCGATCGGCACCACGTTCAGCGCGCGCCAGAGGGTGGCGTCATTTGCGTCCAGTGGGACCGGCATCGAGATTGGCTGGGGATCGCCGACCTCCAACTCCCGAACCCTGGCCGGAGCAACCGATCCGGGGGCCGCCGACCCGCCCGCAGGATCAAAGACAAATTGGGGCGAATCGTTCAAGCAGGCGTTCGGAATCCCATGAGCAACGTGGGCTCGAGGCGGTGGACGACCGCGGGGATAACGCGACGGTCAGGCCCGAGTGCGGTCAAGGTCGTGGCGGACACCTCTCCCGTGACCCCTCGATCGGTCAGCTGAGCAGCCCAGCGATCGCGCGGGTCAAGCGGGCCGCGGCTCAGTCGGTGGTTGACCGCCGGGGACGGAGCGCGTCCTCAGCATCAGCAATCCTTCGATCCTGAGTTCGCGCTTCCGTCCTCGCTGGCGATGCGCCCCGGTCCGGTTAGGTAAATAACGTACCAAGCTGGATAAAGCTGCGATCAAGTCCGTCAGCCGGTGGCGAAGGGCTAAGCGAGCGGTCGATCCCTTCAGCCGAACCGAGCGCGGATATGCTCGGCTGGTGCCGGCCACCGACGTGCTGCTAGCTGAGCTCGCGGAGTGGGCGTCAGTTCGTGGGCTGATGCCGCAGACCCACCGTTACGGACCGGGGCCCGAGCACGAGGCCGAGCTGCTGGTGCCGTTGGCGGAGCGGCCACCTCGCGTCGCCGTGCTGCTGCATGGGGGGTTCTGGCGGGCTGCCTACACACGCTCGATCATGCGTGCGCTGGCGACCGATCTGGCCGAGCGCGGATGGGCGACCTGGAACGTCGAGTACCGGCGCGTGGGCAGTGGCGGCGGGGCTTCGCAGACGCTGGCGGACGTGCGCCGGGCGATCGATTCGCTCCAGGCCTTCGGAGGGCTCGTGAACACAGGGCGCCTGCTCGTGATCGGGCATTCGGCTGGGGGCCAGCTGGCGCTCTGTGCGGCCTCGAGCCCGGCGGTCGCCGCGGTGGTCTCGCTCGCCGGGGTCTGCGACCTCGTGTCGGCGGCCCACCAGCGCATCGGCGATAACGCGACCATCGAGTTCATCGGCGCGAGTCCCGGGCAGCGGCCGGACGAGTACGCGCTCGCCGATCCGCTGCAGCAGCTGCCGACCGGGGTCGAGGTCCTGCTCGTGCACGGGGACGCCGACAGCCGCGTGCCAGTCCAGCAGAGCCGCGACTACGCCACGGCGGCACTGCGGGCGGGCGATAACTGCGAGCTGATCGAGCTCGCAGGGATCGACCATTTTGCGCTGATCGATCCGAGGACTGAGGTCTGGTCCACCGTCGCCGAGCGGCTGCCGGCGCTCGCGGGATGACCACCCGCGCGGCAGGCAAGGGTCGGCCCGATCCGATCATCGTCATCGGAGGCGGTATCGGCGGTCTGGCCACCGCACTGACCCTGCACCGGCGCGGCCTGGATTGCCGCGTGTACGAGCAGTCGCCGAAGATCCGCGAGCTCGGCGTCGGGATCAACACTCTGCCCCACGCGATCGGCAAGCTGGCCGAGCTGGGCCTCCTGGACGCGCTCGACGCGGCGGGAGTGCGCACCTACGAGCTGATCTACATGAACCGCTTCGGCCACCAGATCTGGCGGGAGCTGCGCGGGATCGACGCGGGTCACGCCGCGCCCCAGGTCTCGATCCACCGCGGGGCCTTGCAGGGCGTGCTGCGAGATGCTGTGGTGGAGCGGCTTGGTGCACACGCGATCTGCACCGACCGGCGGCTGGTGAGCTTGGACCAGGATGGCGAGGCGGTCACAGCACGGTTCACGGACCAGTCGGGCGCGTCGATCGAGTCCCGGCGCGGCGCGGCGCTGATCGGCGCCGACGGGATCCACTCGACCGTTCGCCAGACGCTTGCTCCGGAAGAGGGGCCGCCGCGATGGAACGGGACGATGCTATGGCGTGGCGTGGTGCAGTGGCCGTCCTTCCTGACCGGACGCTCGATGATCATCGCCGGCGGGATGGCCGCGAAGGTGGTGGTGTATCCGATCGCGGCGGGCACCGGAGCGTCGCGGCTGACTAACTGGGCGGTGATGGCGCGGGTCGGGCAGGCGGGCACGCCGCCTCCCCGGCGCGAGGACTGGTCGCGTCCCGGACGGCTGACCGAGCTGATGCCGCACGTCGAGCGGTTCGCGATCGAACAGGTCGATGCGAAGGCGCTGATCCGGTCAACGCCGCTGTTCTGGGAGTACCCGGTCTGCGACCGCGAGCCGCTCGCGCACTGGTCTCGCGGCCGGGTGACGCTGCTCGGCGACGCGGCGCATGCGATGTACCCGGTCGGCTCCAACGGCGCCAGCCAGGCGATCCTCGACGCGTGCGTTCTAGCTGACGCGCTGGCCGACAGCTCGGGCGTGGACGAGGCGCTGCTCGCCTACGAGCGGGAGCGTCTGCAACCGACAGCTGAGATCGTCTACTCGAATCGCAGCGGCGGGCCGGAGGGGGTGATCGATGCCGTCGAAGCGCTTGCGCCGGACGGCTTCGACGACATAGAGAAGGTCCTCCCGCACGCCGAGCGCGAGGCAATCGTCCGCGGCTACGCCCAGAAGGCGGGCTTCGCGGCGCCCATCTCCGGTCCGTCCCCACCTACCACCCGACGATAAGGAGCATTGACAATGACTGACAGCCTTCCGGACGTACTCGGCGCGGGGGCATCGATGGACGACATCGAGTGGAGCATCCTCGGGCAGGTGTACCGTCCCAAGCAGTGCACCGAGCGCTCGTTCGCGTGGCACGCGACCTTGCCTCCGGAGACATTTGTGCCTCCGCACGTGCACCCCACGCAGGACGAGCATGTGTACGTGCTCGAAGGAGCGTTGACTCTCGTGAGCGGAGACGAGGACCACGCCGCCGGCCCAGGCGACCTAGTACGCCTGCCGATGGGCCAGCCGCACGGGCTCTTCAATCGATCCGGTGAAACGGTCGTATGCCTGTTCTGGGTGGCTCCGACGGGCCGGCTGTTCGACCTGTTCGTCGCTATCGACGGGCTCCCGGAGCAGACTCCGGAGACCGTCGTGCAACTCGCCGCGCGCCACGACGTGGAGTTCCTGCCGCCGCCGAGCGAATCCCATTGAGATCGTTCAGTTCCCGGTCATCGCGCCTGATCAGCGGCGCGGCCACCAGCGCAGCGTCGCGGCCGCCAGCGCCGGGCCTGCCTGCTGCTCACCGTCTACATCAGCCGCAACCGGTGTTGAACCCGCAGCTGCCGCACGTGTAGCAACTGCCGGTCCGCTGCATCATCCCGCCGCACTGCTGGCACGCCGGGCCGAGATCCAGCCCGTGACGCACCGCCGGCAGCACCGGCGGATCGTCGGTCAGCGCGGAGGCGGCCGGCGACACCGGGGCCGCCGAGGCCAGCGGACCGGCGGTGTCTCCGAGCTGCGAGCTGGCCGCGTCCTGGGCGGCCTTGCGCGCCCGCACCTCCTTGGTGAGGATCCCGAGCTCCTCCTGCAGATCGGCGTCCAGGAACCGTGAGGCCAGCCAGCGCATGATGTAGTCGGGCATCGACTTGGAGAACGGGATCTCCGGGTTGGAGGTCATCCCCTCGGGCTCGAAGCGCATGTAGCTGAACTTGCGCACCAGCGTCTCCAGCGGCACGCCGTACTGGAGCGAGAGCGAGATCGCCGTCGCGAACGCGTTCATCATCCCGCGCAGCGTCGATCCCTCCTTACCGATGTCGGTGAGGAAGATCTCGCCAACGGTGCCGT
Source organism: uncultured Actinomycetota bacterium (assembly GCA_963830395.1). Lineage (GTDB taxonomy): Bacteria > Actinomycetota > Thermoleophilia > Solirubrobacterales > Solirubrobacteraceae > Palsa-465. The sequence continues at coordinate 25,625 of CAWHMI010000015.1, read as the reverse complement.
CCTCGTACATGCCCGCGGTGATGTAGCCCTCGTGGCCGCCGATCGAGAACTTGTGAGTGATCGACTGGCGCTCCCGTGGCATCCGCCGTCGCTTCGGTCCGACCTTGGCCAGCGCCTCGGTCACCGCCTTCTCGACCTCGGCCTGGACATCGACCTCAGCCGGCGTCTCCCGCTGGGCGTCGGTGCGAAGCGCCTGCGCCGTCTTGGACCCGTCGCGGTAGATCGCCAATGCCTTGACTCCGAGACGCCACGCCTGGATGTAGGCATCGGCGATGTCGTTCACCGTCGCCGTCTGCGGCATGTTCACGGTCTTGGAGATCGCGCCGCTGATGAACGGTTGGACGGCACCCATCATCTTGATGTGGCCCATGTGCGAGATCGCCCGCTCGCCGACGGCGACGTCGAACACCGACAGGTCCTCTACGTCCAGACCGGGGGCGCCGACGATGGTGCCGTGATCGTTGACGTAGGCGATGATCTGCTCGATGTGCTCGTCGGAGTAGCCGAGCGTCTGCAGCGCCAGCGGGACGGTCTTGTTGACGATCGTCATCTGACCGCCGCCCACCAGCTCCTTGAACTTGACCAGCGAGAAGTCGGGCTCGACGCCGGTCGTGTCGCAATCGAGCAAGAAAGAGATCGTGCCGGTCGGCGCGAGGACAGTTGCCTGGGCGTTTCGGTAGCCGTGCTCCTCGCCGCCCTCTACCGCCTGATCCCAGGCGGTCCGCGCCGCGGTCAGCAGGCTCGTGTCCAGGCAGTCCTCCACCGGGATGGCATACGACGCGTCCCGGTGCATCTGCATAACACCGTTGTGGGCATCACGGTTCTCGGCGAAACGGTCGTAGGGGCCCATCGCGGCGGCGATGCGCGCCGAGCCTAGATAAGCGCGCCCGGTCATCAGCGCGGTGATGGCGGCGGCGGTACCGCGGCCGGCGTCAGAGTCATAGGCAACCCCGTCAGCCATCAGGTACGCGCCGAGGTTGGCGTAACCCATTCCCAGCTGGCGGAACGCGCGAGCGTTGGCGCCGATCTCCTCCGTCGGGTAGCTGGACGGCGAGACGATTATCTCCTGCGCCAGGAAGACGATGTCGACCGCATGCTGGAACGACTCCACGTCGAACGTCCCGTCGCTGCGACGGAACTTCATCAGGTTCAGCGAAGCGAGGTTGCAGGCCGAGTCGTCGACGTGCATGTACTCACTGCACGGATTGGAGGCGTTGATCCGACCGGACGCGGGGCAGGTGTGCCAGTGGTTGATCGTGGTGTCGTATTGGACGCCCGGATCAGCGCACCGCCAGGCCGCCTCGGCGATCTCCTTCATCAGCTGCCGGGCCGGAATCGGCTCGCCGATCGGTTCGCCGGTGACTCGGGCGATCAGGTGCCAATCCTCGTCGTGCTCGACCGCGCGCATGAACTCGTCGCTGACGCGCACGGAGTTGTTGGCGTTCTGGTATTGGATCGAGTAGAAGCCGTCGCCATCGATCGACATGTCAAAGCCGGCGTCGCGTAGCGCCGCGGCCTTGTCCTCCTCCTTGGCCTTGCACCAGATGAAGTCGCGGATGTCCGGATGATCGACGTCGAGCACGATCATCTTGGCCGCCCGCCGGGTCTTGCCGCCCGACTTGATCGTGCCCGCCCACGCGTCGGCGCCACGCATGAAGCTCACCGGTCCCGAGGCGGTGCCACCCTTGGACAGGGGCTCCATCGAGCCGCGGATCTTGGACAGGTTGATTCCCGACCCCGAGCCGCCCCGGAAGATCTTGCCCTCCTTGGTGTTCCAGCTGAGGATCGACTCCATCTCGTCCTTCACCGACAGGATGAAGCATGCCGAGGCTTGTGGGCACTCCTCGAAGCCGACGTTGAACCACACCGGCGAGTTGAACGCAGCCAGCTGGTGCAGCAGGATGTGGGTGAGCTCGTCCTCGAAGGCGGTGGCATCATCGTCGGCGGCGAAGTAGCCACGCTCGCGGCCCCAACCGGCGATGGTGCCGGCGACCCGCCCGATCATCTGCTTGACCGAACGCTCGCGGGCGGGCGAGCCGAGCTGACCGCGGAAGTACTTCTGGGCCACGATGTTGGTCGCGTTCTGCGACCACGACTTGGGGAACTCCACGTCGCGCTGCTCGAACGACACCTTGTCGCCGTGACCGATCCGTGCGTCCCGCCGCTCCCACTGGACCGCGTCGAACGGATGGGTTCCACGGGTGGTGAAGTACCGACGGACCGAGAGGCCCTCGCCCGCTTCGGGACCCGAGTTGAGCTGCGTCTGCGGTGCGTTGGACATCAAGTACTGCTCCTCTCGTTTCCGCCTGCTTCGCCTGCCCCTCTCGGCTCCGTGGCGGCCGAGTGGGCTGGGAATGCTGGCGGACGGTCCGGACGGAAAGACGGGGCGCGCCCGGCGGCGGTAGACGAACTTTCCTGGATCCCTATTTTACTCCGCGTGGGGGCGCAGCCGAGCTCGTTGCACCGGTTTTCGGCTTGCGCTGCGGCGGCCTCCGGTCACCGATCCGGGCGGGCTTGCCGCACCGCCCGCGCCAGCTCGTCGACGGCGAGCGCCTCGGCCTCGGCCTCGGCCCGCCGGCTGATCGCCTGGATCTCCGCCTCGGCAGCGGGGGACCTCGGCGAGGGGCGCGCAGCGGACCTGTCGTCGACCGCCTCGGCCGCGGCCAACCGGTGCCGCAGGTACGCGATGTCGCGTTCGTCCTGGCCCCGGCGCGTCCGGGCGGCGTCGAGCTCGCTGGTCGTCGCCGCCAGCCGTCGCTCCAGCTCGTCGCTCCAGGCCTGGAGCTCTTCGAGCTCCGCCCGCATCCGGTCGTTGGCCGCCTCGGCCCGCCGGGCCCGCGCCTCGGCGTCGCCGAGCGCGGCCGACAGCTCGGCGAGTTGGGCGGCCGCATCACCGAGGGCATCGCTCACTGGCCCGGCGATTCTACGGGGGCGCCACCCGGATGGCGCGGGCGGTTAAATGCCAGGACGAATGGCCGACCCGCGGATCAAGAACCGGCGCGGCGGGTGAGGGTTCTCGTCACCGGCGGTGCCGGCTACATCGGCTCCGTCGTCTCCCGTCACCTGCTCGGCGCCGGTCACGAGGTGGTCGTGCTCGACAGCCTCGAGCGCGGGCATCGAGACGCGGTGGCGGCGCAGTCGCGGCTGATCGTGGCGGATCTGCGCGAGCCCGACGCCGTCCGCGCGACGTTCGCCCACGGATTCGACGGCGTGATGCACTTCGCCGCGTTCGCGCTGGTCGGCGAATCGGTGAGCCATCCCGAGCGCTACTGGGCCAACAACGTTGGCGGCACGATGAACCTGCTGGACGCGATGCGCGACGCCGGGGTTCCCCGGCTCGTCTTCTCATCCACCTGCGCGGTCTACGGGCAGCCCGACGAGGTGCCGATCTCAGAGGCGGCGCCGACGCGGCCGACCAGCCCCTATGGCGCCTCCAAGCTGGCGGTGGATCTGATGATCGGCGACTACTGCCGGGCTCACGAGCTGGGGGCGGTGAGCCTGCGCTACTTCAACGTCGCCGGCGCCAGCGCCGACGCGGGGGAGGATCACGATCCGGAGACGCACCTGATCCCGAACATCCTGCGAACCGCGTCGGGGCGCAACCCCTGCGTGGAGGTGTTCGGGACGGATTACCCGACGCCGGACGGGACGGCGGTCCGCGACTACATCCACGTCGACGATCTCGCCAACGCGCATCTGCTGGCGCTCGACGGCGCCCGCGCCGGTGAGCACCGGGTCTTCAATCTCGGCAACGGCGCCGGCTTCTCGGTGCGGGAGGTGATCGCGGCGGCGCGCGAGGTGACCGGTCAGGAGCTGAACGTCAAGGAGGCCCCGCGGCGGGCCGGTGACCCAGCGATGCTGGTCGCCGCCGGAGAGCTGATCCGCCGCGAGCTGGGCTGGCAGCCGGGCAAGCCCGAGCTCACGGAGATGGTGGGCGACGCGTGGGCGTTTGCCCAAGCCCACCCCGATGGTTACTCAAACTAGGTCGTCGATCGCCGCCAGTGCATCGGCGAGGATCGCGTCGGGGGGCAGCGACGCGTCGATCGTCCGAACGCGGCTGGGATCGGAGTCCGCCAGCTCCAGGTAGGCGGCGGAGACCCGGGCGAAGAAGTCATCTGGCTGCCGCTCGAGCCGATCGGGCAACGCGCCGCGCGCCTGGGACCGCGCCCGTCCAATCGACGGATCCAGCGCCAACAGCAGCGTCCGATCGGGGGTCAGCCCGCCCGTCGCGAAGTCGTTGATGGCGCGGACGGCCGGCACCCCCAGCCAGCGACCGGCCCCCTGGTAGGCGAGCGAGGAATCGACGAAGCGGTCCAGGAGGACGAGGTGACCATCGCTCAGCAGCGGCTCGATCGCCTCCTCGACGAGCTGGGCGCGTGCGGCGGCGTAAAGGAGCGCCTCGGCGCGGGCCCCAATGGTGGCGTCGGGATCGGAGACCAGCCCCCGGATCCGCTCGGCGGCGCGGACCCCGCCGGGCTCGCGCAGCAGCGTCGCGGCTACCCCGCGATCGCCGAGGGCCTCGAGCAGCGCCAGCGAAAGCGTCGTTTTTCCCGCCCCATCGATGCCTTCGATCGTGATCAGCTTGCCGCGCGCCATGAGGCTCGGCTCGACCCTAGCGGGGGCGGGGTGCCGCCGGACGATCACTAGGATCGATCCGGTGCTGGCGGCGCTCGAACGACATCCTCATGCGCAGGCGGTTCTGGCTCCGGTCTTCGGCGGTCCACTCAATCCGTCGCACGCGTATCTGTTCCACGGCCCGGGCGGCGCCGGTAAGCGGGCGGCGGCCCGGGCGCTCGCGGGCGAGCTGCTCGCCGAAGGGTCTGACGACCCCGACGGGGCCCACGCTCGAGTGATGTCAGGCGCCCACCCGGATCTGACCTGGGTCGTCCCCACCGGCGCCCACGAGATGCTCGTCTCCGACATCGACGCGCCCGTGATCTCGGCGGCGACCAAGACGCCGTTCGAGTCCCGGCGCCGGGTGTTCGTGATCGAGCGGGTCGATGAGCTCGGCGACGAGGCGGCCAACCGGATGCTCAAGACGCTCGAGGAGCCTGCCGCCTTCGTTCACCTGATCCTGCTCACCGACCGGCTGGGCGAGGTCCTGCCCACGATCCGGTCGCGGTGTCAGGTCGTCCGCTTCGAGCCGCCCCGCGAGGAGGAGGCTGCCGCCGAGGTGCAGGCGCTCGGTGTGGCGCCGGCGAGCGCCGTGGCGCTGGTGGCGCTGGCGCTCCAGGACGCCGACCACGCCCGTGAGCTGGCAAGCCCGGAGGGTCAGACGCTTCGGGGGGCGGCCGAGAGCTACGCGCGGGGCGCGATCGCGGGGGAGATGGCGGGCTCGCGGCCGTGGGTGGAGCTGTTGGCTGCGGTCCGGGCGCGCGGCGACGCAGTCGGCGCTGAGCTGGAGGGGCTGGCCTCCGCCGAGCTGGAGTTGACCGCGCGCAGGGATCGCAAGCGCGTCGAGACCGAATGGAGCGAGCGGATCCGGCGGAGCCGGCGGCGCGTGCAGACCGGCGCGCTGGACCTGGCGCTGCAGCTGGTCTCGCTCTGGTTTGCCGATCTGATCGCGCTTGCCTACGCCGCGCCGGAGCTGATACGCAACCGCGACCGCAAGGTCGCGCTCAACCAAGACACCGGGATCGACCCGGTGCGTCTGCGGACGGCCGTGGAGCTGGTGGAGGAAACCCGAGAGCGCTTCCAGCTGAACGTCTCCGAGGATCTGGCATGCGAGGCGCTGGCCTACCGGCTAGAGCAGACCCTGGCGCGATGAGCGGGGTCTCCCGGGTCTACCTGCGCGCCCCGGCGCGCTCGGACTGCGAGGAGTTCACCGAGCTGATGCGGGTCAGCCGAGACTTTCACAGCCCGTGGGCGACGGCTCCGACCGATGACGATCGCTTTGCCGCCTACCTCGCCGACGTCCGCCGGTCCGACTTCGAGGCGATGCTTGTGTGTCGCAGCGCCGACGATGCCATCACCGGCTTCTTCAACCTCTCCCAGATCGTGCGCCGGCGGTTGCAAAGCGCGTACCTGGGCTACGCGGTCGGGCAGCCGTTCGCGGGGCAGGGGTACATGCGGGAGGGGATCGAGCTGGTTCTGCGCCATTCGTTCACCACCCTGCGGTTGCATCGGATCGAGGCCAACATCCAGCCGGGGAACGCCAGCTCGCTGGCGCTGGCGGGGGCGGCCGGGTTCAGGCGCGAAGGATTCTCGCCGCGGTACCTGAAGATTGGGGGACGATGGCGGGACCACGAACGCTGGGCGATCCTGGTGGAGGAATGGCGCATCCGCGCTGGTGAGCCCGAGCAGCCCGATGGCCCCTTCTGACGCGCCGCTACACTGGCCCGGCGCCGGCCGCCGACGTAGCTCAGCTGGTAGAGCACTTCACTCGTAATGAAGGGGTCCGGGGTTCGAGTCCCCGCGTCGGCTCTCACGGGAGCTACCTGGCGTTGTAGCCGGGGATGAGTCCGGCGATCAGCTCGCGCAGGGTGCGGTTCGTCAGCCCGGCGAACAGGTGCGTGTAGCAGCACACGCAGGCGAGCAGCGCCATCGTGCGCGGATCGCCGAACCGCAGGCCAGGGGCGGGTAGGCCGTCGTCCGTGGACGGCAACACCACGCGCTGTAGCGTCGTGGCGTCCGGCGCGCATTGGCACGCCTGAAGCTGGTTGGTGAGCAGCCGCTCGTTGACCTGGTGGCCGATCCGCACCAGCGCGTCCCAGTTCTCGGAGGTGAGCAGCCGGCCGATGGCGAAGTCGCGGGTGTCGTTGACCGTCGTCTCGGTGCCGAGCGCGCGGCCCTCTTTGAAGTACTGCTTGACCTTGGAGGCGCGGTAGTGCACTTGGATCGCCGGTTCCACGCCGCGGTTGATCACCTTCGTGTGAAACCGGCCGGGGGTCGGAGGCGAGACGCGGCGGCCGAACACCACAGCGACCTGGTCGAGACGCCCGAGCGTAAGCTGGTCGGGGAGCGTTTTCTCAAAGTACCCGCGGCCCGCCGCGGGGCGATCAAAGATGCGGGTGTCGGAGATCTCCAGCTGACGGAACGCGAGCTCGTACCCGTATCCACGCCGCCGGTCTCAACGGTGAACGGCGACGGCAGCAGTGCCTGCCAGCAATCGAAGAACGCGCGCACGTCTGACGGCTGAAGGCCTGAGCAGATCCCGGCGAGCGCGGCTGGGTCCTGGCAGGAGGCGAACCCGTTGTCCAGCGGCGTGAAATCGATCCCCTGCTGCGTGGCCTGCTGCTTGCCCACTCGTTCCCGTTCAGGTACACCCAGACCGAGAACGGCGCGTAGGCGACCGTCTTGATGAACCCCGGTCCCAGTCCGGGTCGCGGATATAGAAGTAGTAGTTGTTGGGGAAGATCGACTGACGGCGGTAGACGAAATGCGGGTGGCCGTCTGGTCCGCCGTCACGCCAACCGCGCCACGCCGAAGTCTTCTCCTGCGCGATCCCGACCATCACCACCCCGAACCGGCGGTCGCGCTCGGCACGCTTGAAGTGCTCGCGGGCGATCTCCTCTTTGACATCGCCCTTGACGAACCGCACTACCGGGATCTCGTTCTCGACCACGAACCGATTGATCGCGTTCGCGTAATCGCGGCCCATCTCGCCCAGCACCGCCGGAGACGGGATCAGAAACCCTTGATCCAACAAGAACCGGATCACCTGCCCTTCAGTCTGCGAGCGCGGCACACAACGCCGCGTAGTGCGCGACCCCCAGCGGCGACGGATCGCGCGAGCGTCTGGCCCAGCTCGGCGACAGCGACAACGAACACGAGGTCGAAGAACAGCTCCAGCGCCGAAGCGCGGTGGTCGGGCTCGGGCTCGCCCAGGGTCCGCAGCCGCGGCGGTCGGCTGAGCCGATGACGCGCCCCGACCGCAACCGATGCTGCGGTCCTGGCGGGACGCCGGCCCGGCCTAGCTCAGCCACCGCGCCAGGCTGCCGACGCGGGCACCGTCACGGGCTCATGCCGCTTTTCACCCACCGGTCAAAGACCTCGACTTTTTCGGCGGGCCAGGCGCCGTCGCAGGGCATAGACCCGTCCTGCAGCCGCTGCGCGATGCCGTCGGCGTGCTTACTGACGTCGTCGAAGGACCACAGGTCAAACGCGAACTTCATCGACTGGCGGTCGCGCTGGCGAAACAACGCCTTGATGTGCTTGTCATAGCTCACCGCCTCCTCAGGAGCCGGCAGCGCCGCCGGCTCCTCGGCGTCGTCCTGCGGCGCAAGCGCAGACACCCGGGTGCCGGGCGCAGCGTCGCGCACCCATCCCCAGTGCGGCATCGGCATGTTCTGCGGCGGCTTGGCGTCGGTCTGGGAGTTCTCCACCGCGATGCGTGAGCCCCATTCCAGATAGGAGCGAAACGCCGCCTGAAACTCCGGGTCGCCCGGCAGCCCCGCCTCCTGCGCCGACTGGCAGATCAGCGCCACCCACCGGGCGCGTTGCTCTTCAGTGAGCGCCTTGCCGAGATGCTGGGAGATCATCCGCGGGTAGCCGCCGAGCTCCTCGCTGTAGCACGTCGGACCGCCGAATACCTCGCCCAGCCACTTGGCCACCCGCTGGGGGTGATCGGCGGACATGTTCGCGAACAGCGGCGCCAGGAGCGGGTCCTGGGGAACGTGGCGCTCGTAGAACAGGCGCGTCATCCGGTTCAGCGCCGGCAGCCCGCCGCACCACTGAAACATCGTCGGCGCGCGGTCGGGGTCGAGCACCGGGTCGGAGAACTCGACATACCAGTGCATGCCTGAGCAGAACGGCTTGTTCTGCGAGTGTCCGCAGCGACACAGCGCGTAGTGCTCGCGCGTCGCGCCCTGGGCGAGCGGCTCATCGCGGCCTTCGCCGTCGGTCAGCGGGATTCCGCCGCTGATCCGGTAGGGCCCGTCCTTGGAGACCTCGATCGACGGGTCGCGGGTGCCGTCCCAGTCGGTCTGCGCCCGGGCCTCGATCCCGTCGATCGCGAAGCCCAGCGCCCCGGAGGGACAGTCGCGCACGGCGCGGATGATTTCGTCCATCCGCCCGCCGCTGGGGGTCACGAACGGCTCGCTGTCGGCGTGAAACACGCCCGCCAGCCGGTCAGTGCACAACCCCGAGTGCTGGCAGATACCGCGATTGTCGAGCACCATGACCTGTTGACCGACGTATGTGTCGCGGCGGTCGGGCACGCGCTTGGGATCCTTGGTGCCGCTGAAGGCCACCCGGGCGTGGCTGCCGTCGCACAGCGGCTTGATCGCCGACTCCCCGCAACGACACAGCGCCAACTGCGGCCGCGCCGGCAGCCGCTCACCGAGCCAGCTGTAGACGTTGGTTGCATTCGCGACCAGGTAGGGCCCGTCGGTCGCGACCCGGATCCCGAGCGGGACTTCGGCTTGGATCTCCCGCAGGCGGGCAAGGCGGTTCTCCGCGTCGTCGGGACCCTCAGCGGGTGCGAGCTTGACCGCGAGGTCCTGCAGCGCGGCCGCGGCCTCGGCCAGGGCAGGGGCCAGCTGAGCGTCGGCGTGCAGGCTCGCGCGCAGTCGGGTGGCGTCCTGCGCCAGCGTCCACAGCCGGTCATCGTCGCCAGCGCCATCGGGGGTACCGTCGTCCGGGGTGGTGATCAGCGGACGTCCGTCTGGGCGCGCGAACGCCGGACGGGCGGTGAGGCCGTCGCTCAGCGGTCGTAACACGCTGCTCACCAGCCGGCCGGCCACCTCAGGCCGCCTATCTGGGTGCTGACCGCTAGGCGTCTGGTCCTCGCCGGTGACGCTGACAACCAATTCGTGCGCACGGGTAAAGAGGCCGCGCACGTGTCGGCCCGCGTCGTCGGTGATCGCGGCGCCAGCGACGGCCTCGGCCAGCTCGGTGGCCTGTTGCGCCAGCGATCCCAGGCCCTCCGCGGTGTCAGGCGAGGCGGCCGCTGAGCCATCGGTCGCGTAACGGCTGACCGCGCCCCAATCGGGAAAGTGAGCGGCGAGCGAGTCGGCGATCTCGCTCAGCGCCTGATAGATCGGCCCCAGCTGCGCGGCCAGCGAGTCATCCACCCCCGCCTTGCGCTGAAGGCGGGCGCAGAAGGCGCACGCCTCGCGCAGGCGCTCCTCGAGCAGCGCCCACGCCGCCTCGCGATGCGGCATCAGATAGTCGCTCTCGTAGAACAGCTCAAAGGTGGGGCCCGCGGTCATCCCGGGATACTCAGGCCCGACAGGTAGCGTCGGGATCAAATCCCCGAGCGGCTTGAGGACTCGGAACATCAGCGCGAGCGTGACGTCGGCCAGCGTGGAGAGCTGGGCGTCGGTCTCCTCGGTGTGAGCGAAGTAGCGCTCGAAGGTCTGCAGCAGCACCTCGTAGGCAACATTGAACAGGTCCGCGCAGCGAGCGGCGACCTGATCGCCGATCCGCGGGATCCCCTCGACGTGCTCGTGCGCGCGGACGTTGGCCACCAGCACCGGCCGCACGGGATCGAAGCTCGGGTTGGCCTTGGTCATCTGCCGGTACTCGTCGAGGATCTGCACAAACTGGCCGAAGTGTGCGTCCTGCCAGTCCCCCCGCGCGCCCTCCCCCTGCTCAAGGATCGTGTCGATCGCCTGCTGCGCGGAGGCCGAATCGGTCACCGCCACCAGCTCAGGCCAGCTGAAATCAGCGGTTGTGGCCTGCGCCTTGGGGGGTCCGACGAACAGCCACCGCTCGCCGTACTTCTCAGCCAGGTGGGTGATGCCCAGCTCGATCGAGCGGTACAGGTGACCGACGGTCGAGAAGTCCTGCAGGCGCGGGACGATGTCGGCCTCGGCCATCAACGGCTCCGCGTCGCTCATCGCGGCCGCGAATGCCGCGGCATCCTCCAGCTGCATCCCCTCCGGACGCTCCAGGAACATGAAGTGACGCAGCGCCGCCTCCCCGAACGGCACCAGGCCAAGCTGCACGCCCGCCGGATAATGCCCGGCCGGCGCGGGCATGTTCGGCCGGCCGAGATGCGGCGCCGCCCCCACCGCCGAGAGCAGGTTGTGCACCAGCGCCAGATGCAGCATCTCCTGCGTGGCCACGTGCGAAACCGCCCGTCGCCAGCGCGTCACCGCCGTCAGCTCCTCATCGCTGAGCCCCTCCGCCTTGTCCTGCTTTAGCGAGAAGGCGGCGAACAGGTACTGGCACATGATCGCGTGCTCGAGCTCGGCGGCCTCACACAGCATGTAGATCAGCGCCTCGCGGTGCTCGATGACCAGCGGAGCCTCCGGATCCGCCTGACCGCCACGCAGGGCGATCGTCCGCGCCAAGCTCCCGCCGACCAACGACTCGGGCTCACTCATCGTTGCGCTCCTCTCCCACGAGCCGAGCGGCTCCTGGATTCGATGTCGACCGCGCTACGGCGGCTCGGGATTTGGCCTCGGTTCATAGCCGCGTCACGCTCGAGCAGCTTCAGGGCGAGCGTGCGCGGAGGATCGCTGCTGTAGGCCTGGCTGATGAGCATCATCAGCGCCGGCTCAACGTAGCGCGCAATCGTGAGCGGCCCGACATCGACCGGGTCTGCTCCGAGATCGCGAACGAGGTCGGCTACGATCGCTTTCGCGTGTGCGTGATCGCCGCAGCAGAACACGCTCGGCGTCTGGCCAGTGAAGTCGAGCGACGGGGAGCTCAGAATCTCAGCGAACGGTGGGATTGCCCCGACCACCTGCGCGCCGCGAGCGAGCTGGGCAACCCGCTCGGCAGCTGAGCTGTCAAACCCGATCTCAAGCCCAGACATGTCCGCGCGCAGCGCGTTGACACAGCTCCACACGATCTTGCCGCTCAGATCCCCGCACGAGCCCAGTGCCCCGCCTAGAGCCGCGAACGGCACCGCGAGCGTAACGACCTCAGCCCATGCCGCAGCGTCCTCGATCGACCGGCTCTGACTACTGGCGTCCGCGCCGGCGACGGCGGCCGCGCGCGACCGGTCGCTGCCCCCGGCGAACCGGACCTCGTGCCCACGCTCGGATAGCACGACTCCCAAGGCCGATCCCAGCCGTCCCGGACCGATGACCGCGAGCCGCGTCATCGCTCGATCCTGACGGGTAATGGCTGGGCGCGCGGTAGCAAGGCCGGGCTCACTGGTGGTCGCCGTTGTCGAACAGCATCTCGAACGCTGCGAATGCTCGCAGCTTGATCACCTCGAAGTCGATGATCCCGCTCGCGACAAGCGGCAACCCCGCGAGGCTCGCACGGGCGTGCTCGGCGTCGGGGGCCTCGAGGATCAGGATCACGCCGGGACCGCCCGGCGAGTAGATCTCGCGCACCAAACCATCGACGTACATGCGCCATACGCTCCGCAGCTCCGCCTCGGCGTGGCGCGCGATCTCCGCTGGCGCGTCGATGCCCGCACGAGGTCGGCCGATCGCCAGCAGCTTCACCGCGGCAACTCCACCGCCGCAGACGTATGCGCCACCGCCCCGGCTGTCAGGTCTTCAAGCCACACCTGCGGGTCGCTGCGGGGTTCGGCTTGCTCGGCGGGGGTGGCGCTCGGCTCGGGGGCGGCGCGGCGGTCACGCAAGGAGCGGGCCAGCCGCGCGTACCGGTCGCGTAGACGCTCGGCGGACGCGATCACCCCGGCGACCGGACCGGTATGGCCCCGGGGGGCGGCGGCGATCAGGTCGCCGGCATACCACAGCCGGGTGCGGGTCGACAACAGCCTCGCCCAGCGGGCCGCCACGGCGGGCGAGGGATGCTCGGCGAGGTATTGCGCGAACGGGCTCTCGGCTCTCACCGCGGCGTCGGCGGCGCGCTGGCGCCGCGAGGACCCCGCCCGCGCGGGGACGGGACTTGCGACGGCGCAAGCCGTGTCGGCGAGGTAGGCGGCGCCGTGCTCGAGCAGATCGGCAGTGGCGGCGGCGATGCTCGCGCTCGCGCCGCGCGGCCAGGCCACCGCGCCGATCAGCAAGCCAGCGAGCGGCCCGGCGAGGACATCCTCGAACCTCACGATCCCGATCCGCCACCCCGCTGGTCCGAGCAGGTTGAACAGCACGACGATCACCAGCGTAAACCCGGCCTGCCCGGCCAGGAAGCTGACCGCGACATTGGCGTAGATCGCCACGGCGATCACAAGCGGAAGCATCACCAGATACGCCCTGCTGGTCGGCTCGAGCCCCGCGATCAGCGCGAACGCGATCACCCCCCCAAGGATGGTGCCAGCGATCGCGGCCTCAACGCTGCGTCCAGTAGCCCTCACATTCGACTTGACGACGGTCAGCGTCGCGAACGCCACCCAGAAGCCGTGGGCTAGCCCGAACACGCTCACCGCGGCGGTCGCGAGAGCCAGTCCGGTACTCAGTCGCAGCGCATCGTGCACGTGCACAGGCTTCAACGTGAGATTGGCTCGCACCCGCCGGAGACCGTGCGCCGCCGCCACGCGCAGACCATCGCTCTTTGCGCCTGCCGAGAAGTCACCGCCCCCAACCGGATCGCCCGGCGAGCGCCCAAGCGCCCCGCGCGCATGGGCTTCGACAGCCACCAGCCGCGCGCCGAGGCTGAACGGTCCCCATGCCGTGTCGCGCTCGAGCTCAGCCGCCGCGGCAGTGGCGGAGAGCCTTACGTCGGACGCGGACAGCGTCTCGCTCCATTCGCTCAGCCTCGCGGCGGCCTGCTGCAGCTGGGCGCTACCCGCTCGCGCGGCCGGCTCGAATTCGAGCCTGGCGATCAGCGCGTCGAGTCGTTCGACGTCGTTCATCAGATACAGCTCGGCGCGCTGCGCGCCCGTCGGCGCGGCGGGCCGGTCAACCAGCGCGTCGATCCGCGCACGGATGCCAGACCTCGGAATGGCCGCGGGCGCAGGGTGACCGTCGCACGCGGTCACGGCGAGCCCACGCAACCGGGCCGCCAAGCCGAGAAGCGCCTCGCCGAACCGAGGCAGCGCCTGGGGTCGCGCCGGCTCGGGCCAGAGCAGCAGAGCCCCGCCAAGCGCCAGAACGCCTCCGAGACCAACACCCTGCAGGCGGGCGAGGATCGCCGCCGACGGAGCCGCGAGCGGGCAGCGACGACATAGAACAAGATCAGGGCGTTGGAACCCGTGGCGGCATAGCCGCCGAGCCGCCCGCTGAGGGCGATCACGCCAACTACTCCGAACATCACCACGCAACCCGCCCCTACAGCCTGAGAGGAGATCCAGGCCCCCAGGGCCGTCAACCCCACAGCGAGGATCACCGTTTCTGCGATCGCCGCCATCCGGCCGCGCATCGTCCCGCCGAAATCCGCGATGCCGGTGATCGCCAACCCGGTGAACGTCGCGAACACGGCCACCGGCACGCTTCCCACCCCCCAACGCCCGAGCGCGAAACCCGCAAACGTCACCACCGCGGTACGCAGCGCCCGTCGCGCCGCCGTCGCTCTCGCTGGCGCGGATGCCGCGTCCCCCGGCCGGCTCGCCTCGCGAGCAGCCCGCGCACGCGCGATACCGCCGGCTCTCCGCCCCGTTGGGAGGGCCAGGACACCACGGCCGGGTGGCTGCTGCTCACCCGCCGGTGGTATTGACGGCCGCCTCGGCGATACGACGATCCTCGGCGCCGGTCATCGCCCCAGCCACCCCCACCGCACCTGCCACCTTCCCATCGGCCACCACCGGGATGCCACCCGCGACCAGCGCCAATCCCGGACGGGTCGCAAACGACGCGACCGCGGCCCCATCTGACTCGATCGCCGCGTAGAAATCATCCGGTGGCATGCCGATCGCCGCCGCTGCGTACGCCTTGCTCATCGCCGTCTGCACGCTCACCAGCGGAGCGCCATCCATCCGCAACATCTCCTTGACTACCCCGGACTCGTCCACCGCGACCACGGTGATCGGCGTCGACATGGAGCCGGCCTCCGCGACGGCGGCATCGACCATCCCCCTCGACTGCCCGTCAGACAACGTCGGACGCATCACCGTCCCGGCACCCATCTCCGCCATCGCTGAAACCTCCTGCTCAAGACGACCGAGCATCGCCACGCGAACGCGGTCGTCGTTTGTGCGTAACTCCGCGCCCAGCCGAACAGTGTCTGCGAAGCTGGCTCGTAGGCTCGCTCACGACGCCTGGAAAGTCCAAGACGCGCTACCCGGCGACCGATAGGCTCCGCCTATGGACAGGCTGGACCTGCGGCTGGCCGAGTACTTCATCACCGTCGCCGAGGAGCTGCACTTCGGACGGGCCGCGACGCGGCTGCACATCGCCCAGCCCTCCCTCAGCCAGCAGATCCGCAAGCTCGAAGGCCAGCTCGGCGTACAGCTGCTCGAGCGCGACAGCCGCCACGTCGAGCTGACCGCAGCCGGCGCGACGCTGCTGCGGGAGGCCAGAGCCGCTCTTGCCCAAGCCGAGCGCGCGGTCCACGCGACGCGCGACGCCCCGAACGAGCGGCTGGTAATCGGCTTCTACGGCTCCGCTGCCAGCAGCCTGATCAACGACATCCTCGACGAGTTCGCGCAGCGGGCCCCGTCGGTCGAGATCGCCCTGCGCGAGCTCGAGCTCAGCCACACCGACGAGATCGCCGACGGTCGCGTCGACATCGGCTTCACACGCCTGCGTACCGGCGAGACCGGCCTCGCGGTCGAGGAACTGCTCGCCGAGCCGCGTGTCGTCGTCGTGCCACGCTCCCACCGCCTCGCCAGTCACGAATCGCTCGCACTGACCGACCTGCGAGCGGAGAGCTTCATCACTGGACCAAAGGAGCACAACCCCGGATGGCGTACGCAATGGCTGGCCGAGCAACACGAGCACGGGCTCCCCGGCCGCATCGGCGTCGAGGCCTCCAGCGTGCAAGAGATCCTCACGCTCGTCGCCACCCGCCGCGGCGTGTGCCTCGTCCCCGCCACGGCAGCCAAGCTCTACCCCCGCCCCGACGTCGCCTACATCCCCGTCCGCGACGCCCAACCCGCAATCGTCTCGCTCGCCTGGTCATCCGACCGGCTCAGCGCGAGCGGCCACGAATTCCTCGCCGTTGCCCGACACGTGGCGCACCGCATCACAACAGCCCAGCCGGCCTAGGCGATGGCAGCGTCGCGGGCGGTGATATTGCCCGCACGTTCCGCCTGACCGGGAGCGACATCACCTCTCAGCCTGCGCCGCGTCTGCTGCAGGGAGATCGTAGGCTCAGCTGGGGCGTCCGCTGTCGCTGTGTCGGCCGAATGCACATCGTCCGCATCCATCGAGAGTTCCCGGTTGGACGACGACCAATTCCGCCGGTCTCCCTCGGGCAGCTTCCGGCCTGCGGTCCCGCAGCGCAACAGGCTGCGCGACCGAATGGGGCATGCTGTTTGTCGATGGCCCACCCACCCAACGGTTTCGAGTACAGGTTGGTCGGCGACGAAGTACTGATCAGCCACCACGATCGTCGCGCGACGACGCTGCGCGGTGCCGCCACTGAGCAGTTCTTCAGGGACGTCGAGGACGACGACCTTCAACCGCTCATGGCCCGCGTGACCGGCAACTACAAGACATGGAAACGAGCGTACGGCCAAGGAGCATCCGCGCATAGGGGACGCTAACGCAGCCCGACCTGGTTCCCTGCAATCCGAACCTTAACCGGGCGCCCTGCCTGCACCAAAGCGACTCCCAGATCCCCTGGGGGGTCCGCCGCCAAGGTGTCCCGTAAGACCCGTCCGGTGAGATTCCCGATGATGGGGCGTCAACCGGACACCGCCGCTTCTGCTTACGCAGGCGGAGGGACGACCGCGAACACGCGAGACGACGTGCTCGCAATGGACGACGAGCAGCACGGGCGGCTCGCTGCTCCTTCTGCAAGCGCAGTAGCGCTCGAGCGGTCCACTGACTGCCTGGATGCCGCCCCGCAGGCGGACCCCGAACGCAGCGACGAACGACCCGAACCGCCCGCACGAGCTGCGGTAGAGGTGTGGGTGGTCAACCGTTCTGCACTCAAAGGAGGGAGCCATGCCATCTGTCCAGCCGCTGGTCGACGTCGCCGGTCGCCGACGCTCGCCCGCGACCATGCCGGGGTTTACGCCGGGAAAGCGCCGAGGAACAAGGGTCAGCACTATCCCGCTGACCCGCCGACGGTCGATGAGATCGTCGCGGTGATGCGCCAGGCTCGTGGCGAGCGCTACGGCGATCGCCTCAACGGCCTGATTGTCGTGCTCTGGCGCGCCGGGCTGCGCATCCACGAGGCGCTCTCGCTCGCCGAGACCGACCTGGATCAGCGTCGCGGGTCGATTCTGGTCCGGCGCGGCCTGTGCCGAATTCGGCATAGCCCGTGTTATGCCGGGGCTCGTGTTATGCCGAGTTGCTGCTCCGGATGACGGTGTAGTTGCTGCTGATCGGTCGGTAGGCGCGTTGATCGACTCGGCATAAATCGCGGGCCCTGCTGTCGTCGTTCCTGTCGCTGGAATCTCGAGTCTGGTGAAGGAGGAAGGATGGGTAAGCCCACCGGTGCCCACGTGTTGGGGCCATTGCAGCCGCTTGTCCGCGGCTTTCTGTTGGAGCTGATCGAGCTGGGCTACGGCGTGACGGCGCAGACAGCGCGGCTGAGGTTGATGGCGGAGCTGAGCGCTTGGATGGCCGCGGGGGGCGTCACGCTATCGTCATCAGCGACGGCAGCGGCCGGTACACCATCCGCAACAGCGGCGGCACCAGCGCCAGCGCGCCGACCTGGGCCGGGATAATCGCCCTAGCTGACCAGTACGCCGGGCGCCTGGGATTCGTCAACCCCGCCATCTACCGCATCGCCCGCTACCACCAAGCCTTCCACGACATCACAGCGGGCAACAACACAGCCTCGTTCCCGCCTAAGACCATCACCGGCTACCAGGCAGCACCCGGCTGGGACCCGGTCACCGGCTGGGGAAGCCCCGACGCCCAGGTGCTTGTCCCCCTGCTGGCCCGCTACGCCCGCGCTTGACCCGCAGGAACAGGAGATTGAAGAGATCAGCGAGCGAGCAAGTGAAGAGGTCACGTCGGCGAGCTGTCGGCTGACTGGCCTTACTGTCGCCAATCCAGCACGCATGACGCCCACTGTCCTTTCCGCCTCGGGTGCGGCAGGGTGGTACGCGGGCGCGTTACTTGCGCTTTCGCAGGGCGAAGCAGGAAAGTCAACCATTACTGTCGAGACTAGGGGAAGACCACGCGTCTCAGGCCTGGGCTCGCCCTCGGCACCGGAGACACTCGCATCCGCGGCATCCAGAAGCTTCATGGGGTGCCGTCGGACTTCTGCTCCGGCAGGATGCGAGCGCCCACAACGGCCGAATCCGGGCATCTGACACGCTCGCCCTTGATCGAATCTCAGCACTCTTGGCCTAGGCCTGATGCGCTCCTGCTCTCCACGAGAGCGGACGTGTCGATCCTCAACGGTCGCGTCTCTTAACCGCTGTAAATTCACTCGCGGTTCAGGTTCTCGTTGGTTGGGTCTAGGCGGCGGTGACCGCCTCGTCGAGGGTGTCGGGGTCGGCTTGCTGGTCCTTGATTCGGTAGAGGTGTGGGCGGGCGACGTCGGTGAACGTGGCCGCGTTGCTGGCGTGGCTGAAGAACAGGTCGAGCATCGTCCAGACGAGTGAGAGGCAGCTGGTCTCGCCAGGGAACCGGCCTATCACTTTCGTGCGCCGGCGGACCTCCCCGAGCGACGGTTCGAGCAGGTTGGTTGACCGCCAGCGTTCGCGGTGTCTGAGCGGATAGCGCAGGTGCACGACCAGGGCGTCGAGGTCATCCGCGAGACAGCGGGCAGCGGACTGGTAGCCGGCATGCTCGAGCTCTGAGATGAAGGACCCCGAGACGGAGCTTGCCGTCCGTGATCGAGGTCGCGTCGCTGAGTGCTGACCGGTAGTTGAAACGGATCCGGTCATGTTCTGACTTCGGCAGCTTGGCCTGCAGGTTGCGCAGGCGGTGGACCGCGCAGTGCTGGCGATCTGCTCGCGGCCAGAGTTCCTGGACTGCCGAGGGCAGCCCGGCCGCGCCGTCGGCAACGACCAGGCGCGGCGCCGGCAGTCCGCGGGCGGTGAGGTCACGGCCGAGCTCGAGCCAGTCCTCCTTGGTCTCTCGCATCCCCAACCGCACCCAAACCAGCGCCCATGTCGCCGTTCTCAGTGGTTCCCCAGGCGCAGATCACGCCCTCCTTGGGGCCGCTGAGACGGACCGGCAGATAGATCGCGTCCAGGAACACGACGACCAGGTTGATGTCATAGAGCGAGCGGCGCTGGAACGCCCCAAAGCGCTCGGGCAGCTCCGCGCAGACCCTGGACACGCTCGACTTTGAGATCTTCGCGAGCCCGGCCTCTTCGCACAGCGCCTCGATGTCGCGCATCGACAGGCCGCAGACGAACCCGCCGATGATCAGCGCCGTAAGCGGCTCAGTCCGCAAAAGCCGCTTGCAATGCCACTTCGGGAACAGCTTTGAGACGAACGGCAGTTATTTACAGCAGTTCTGAGACGCGACCAGTCCGAGCGCCTGTCCCGCTTCGTTGTCGGCGGGGTATTCGTCGGCGCCGGCGCTGGCGACTCGCGCCAGTTCGTTCCGGTCTGCCCGGGGGGTGTGGATCACCCCCTCCCGTGCCTCCGCGTCGTGGGCAGCGGAGGCAGTTCGTCGGCACCGGTGGGATTCCTGTCGTGCGGACCGCCACCGACGATGGTTGTTGCTGCCGGTGGTGTCAGGTGTAGGCGTTGGTCCGGAGGCCGACGAGGCGGCGGACGGTTTCGGTGATCATCTGCTCGAGGGGTGGGCGCGGGAAATTGGGGCGGTCGATCCGCAGTGAGACCTGGCCGTGCAGCGCGGGCCAGAGCAGTGCGCCGAGTAGCGCTGGGTCGGTGTCATCGCGGGCATCCCCGGTCTGCTGGCAGCGGTGAATCGCCTGGATCAGTTGGTCGTAGCTGGTCCGGCTGGCTGAGCCCACGGCATCGTAGGCGTGCGTGAACACGTCGGGGGGGAGATCGGGCCCGAACATCAGTCGGTAGTAGCCGGGGTGGGTGATCGCGAAGCGGGCATACGCCTGGCAGCGGGCGATGAGACTGGCGGCGGGATCCTCTATCTCGGCGGTCGCGGCGTCTCGGGCCTCGGCAAGCTCGGCGAAGCAGCGCTCGGCGACGGCGACCTTGAGCTGGTCGAGGTCAGCGAAGTGCAGATACACCGAGGTGGCGGCGACGCCGACCCTGGCCGCGACGGCCCGGATCGAGAGCTGGCTGGCGCCTCCGGCTTCGGCGACCAGCGCGCTCGCTGCCTCGATCAGTTCTTCACGCAGGCGCTCACCCTGCCCGCGAGCGTTATTGCGCCGTCGAGCACGTCGTCCGGATGGGGTGCTGGTCGTCTGCCTCATCGGTAGTTCCTAGCTCAAATGATAACTGTACGGGCGTAGCGCCACATATGCTAGGCTACGGCCGTAGTGTTAGATCATCAAACCGGAAGCGGTTCGATCATGAGACTGAGAACAGCCCAGGTCATCCAAATGAGCAAGCACGACCCACCGCAGCGCCGGCCCGCAGTAGCGGCGGCGCTTCGCCGGATCCGCGGAACAGCTCGCCCTGGCGCGAGCGTCGTCCCGACCTCGACCACGCACAGGCTTCTGCTCGCGGCCGGCCTGCTCGGCTCGGTGCTGTTCAACCTCACCTTTTTGCTCGACGGTGCCCTGCGGCCCGGCTATGACTCGCTGCGCCAACCGATCAGCGCGCTGAGCCTCGGCCCCGGCGGCTGGGTGCAGATCGCCAACTTCATCGTCTTCGGGGCGCTGAGTTGCTGCTCAGCGATCGGCTGGCGCGCCACCCTGGCTTCCGGGATCGGCGCTCGCAGCTACCCAGCGCTGAAAGTCCTATCCGGGCTCGCCCTGATCGCCGCCGGGATCTTCAGCCAGGACCCCGCCCTCGGGTTCCCGCACGGGGCTCTGAGCCCGGCCCACCCCACCATTCACGCCCAGATTCACAACGCCGCGACCGTCGTCAGCCTCCTGGCCACGATCGCCGGCCTGCTCGTCCTGGCACACCGCCTCCGCCACGAGCCCCACGGGACGGGCTGGTCCCGATATGCGCTCCTCGCCGCGGCGCTGATGATCGGCTTCATCGCGGCGTTCGGCGCCACCAACAACGGTGGCCCGGGCGGCATGTTCGAAAAGCTCGCCACGATCACCGCGATGGTGTTCATGGTCGCGATCATCGGCCGGCTGCTCACCGGCGACGCCCGACTCGCTGAGCCCCCCACCACAACAGCGGGGAACCCCACACCGCCTGCCGCCGACCACACGATCGCCCCGCCCGATGACCCTGACGCAGCAACACGGTGGCCCCGGTGGGTGGCACCGATCGTGATCCTCGGCGCGCTGCTCACCGCCACCGGCGCCCTCACCGCCCTCTTCGCAACAGGCGAGCACCTCAACACCGCCGGGCAGAATTACGCCGACTACTTCATCACCCGCAATCTCGCGATCGCCGTCATGCTCGTGCTGATGCTGGCCCTCCGAGCCCAACGGACCCTCGCCGCCCTGATGACCCTCACCGCGCTGATCCAACTCCTCGACGCCATCACCGCCGCCACCACCCACCGACTCGGGCTGATCCCAATCGACCTCGCATTCGCCGCCGTCTTCCTCCTCGGCGCCGCCCAGCTATCCGGGCACCATCTCCGGCGCCGCAGCACCCGCAGACCCGATGACGACGCTCACCAAGCGGCCTGAACCGTCGTCCCGGCACAGCCCACGGCCTCAGGGCTGCGCCTGAGGAGGGCCTCGAGCTGCCAGGTCACTTCGCGCGGCTCCTGCACCCTCGCAGAATGAGCATCCGAACACCGCCGGTCGCGTCCCCCTCGCCCGCAGACGAGGGCCCTCGCTGCTTCGCGCCCCAAGTCCCACGCGAAACCCGAGATTGGCGAGGGCGTCCGGTTAACTGTGTAGGCGGGGTTCGTGGTTAATGGTAACAGTGACTCGGTCGGTGTCATTAGTGACGGTCAGTTTGCAGTGTTGGGGACCCTGGGTCTGATCGGCGTTAGCGACCTTGATGCCTTCGGGCGTGTAGAACCTGGCCGGGTTGCGTATGTCGAAGCCTCGGGCAAGGCCGTCGAAGTAGGAGGGGATCTGCCCGGTCCAAGGTGAGTTGGGGCGGTTGATGTAGGTGAGCTCGTGGAACAGGTCGACCGGTATTCCGCCTTCGGCAACGCCGACGATGTCGAGGTGGGGGGCGTAGGTTGGGGCCAGTTCGGAGGCGAACTCGGTGGCGACGGCGCCGCCGGAGTAGCCGAGCATCCCGACTGGCGTCGAAGCTTCCGGCACGCCGAGCCGGGTCTCAGCGGCACGGATGGCATCGAGCGTGTGGTATCCGCTCAGCTGGCCAACTCCGTAGGCGGCGTCCTCTCCCTCGTAGTCCGCCATGAGCACGGTGTCGCCCGCGTTAGCGAGGCTCGTAATGAAGCCGGGCTCGCCCTCGGTGCCCGCCTTGAGGGTATAGCTCGGATCGCACTGGGAGCCCAGAGCGTCGTAGGACGTTTGGTAGGAGAAGAGTCGGGTCGGGCTGGCGGCCGACCTTCTGTGAGGCTGGAACACGGTGACGACTGAGACCGTTCGACACCCGAGTTCATCGGTCGTGACCTACAGGAGCTGGGTCGTTTTGAGTGGCGTGTTCGCACTGCCGCCGCCGAACGCGATCGTCCGAGCTCGCAGGATTGTCCCGGGTGCGTCGCGGGTGAGCGATCTGCCCCACCTGTAGACGGGATCGGTCGTGGGCAGCGCCGCGCCCGGGGTCCCCGCGCCCATGGCTGGGGCTTGGGCATTGGCATTGACGCAGGTCGAGGGGCTCGCGATGGCGGAAGCGGTCCTCGTTCTCATCGACAGCGCGGTGGTAGAGGTTCTCGCAGGCGTGGCTGCGGCAGGTTTCGACGAGCCGCTGCCGCCGCAGGCAGGCAACCCGATCGCGACCGTCAGGATCGCGGCGCTCATCCATGCGACGCTAGGCAAGCGAGCTCGCCATCTCGCCTCCTTGCTGGGCTCCCTTGGGATATGGTGCATACCGCCTGCAACTCCACGCGCGCTCTCATCTCGGGAGCCCGTGGCGCCGATTGCGGCGTGCGCCGGCCCGGAGGCGGTGGGGGCGGTGGCGGTGGACCTCCGCCACGGCGCGCCGGCAGCAAGACGGTGGCCCATGCGCCGCCCGACGCGGCCGAAAGATGTGCGCGATCGCATCGGGCCTCGGTCTCCATTCACGCGAGTGGCAAGCCAGTCAAATCCGAGGCGGCAACCGCGTCGCGCTCGTGCGGTAAGCGTGGCGGCCCGCGCGCTCGTGGTCGTCCGCGGCGAGGCGGGACGGGTCGCTCCCTGATCGTTGACGTGATCTGCGTGGCCAAGGAGTGAGCGAGCCCCAGGGGAACCCGCCGGCGGCTCGGTCGGGTGCGGCTCGTGGGCCGAAGCGCCACACGGTGATGGCGATGATCGCTAGCGCGGCGGCGACGAAGATCGCGGTCTCGAGCACCTGCAGCGGCCAGTAGTGGCGTGGCGGCTGGTAGGTGACGAGCTGCTGCAAATGGTGCGAGAGTCTCTGTTCACAGGCGAGGATGAGGCCGCCCGCCGGCCCGCGCGGGCCTTTGGGAGCGCCGCCTGCGGTCTGCGGCAGGCCCGCCACGATCCCCGGGCAGGCACGGAGGAGCAAATCGTGTAGGTGTGCGGTGCTGATGGCGTGGCGGGCGTGGTCGACGAGCGCGGACGAGAGGATCCAGGCGTTCGGGATCGGAGTCACGTTGGGTGCGACGCTGACGCCCCACGCGCTAGACACGAACCCGACGCCATTCCCATAGGTCACCGAAACCAGCACTGCCTTGGCATGCAGGAGATGCGGGCGGACCCACAAAGTGACCACGATGCGCGCGGCGACAAAGGCGATGAGCGTCGCGGCCATCGCCGGCAGCGTCCGGCGGATCAGCGTGCTGGTGGCCACGCCGAGCGCGAACGCGAAGCCGGCGTAGCCGATCGCGACGACCCCCCGCGCTGTGAACACGCTCGGCGCAAAACGGTTCATGTGGACGGTGTCGAGCGGCGCAAACCACCAGTTGACCAGCCAGCTCGCCAGGCCGGCGACGATGAGCGCGGCCACCCCGACGAGCGCGACCCTGACCGATAGCCAGCGGCGACGCGCCACGCTCTGTGTCCACGCGAGCCGGTAGGTCCCGCTTTCGAACTCGCGCGCAGCCAGCGGCGCGCCCCAGAACATCCCGAGCAGCACCGGGATCGCGAGCAGCGCCGGGCCGAGGACGTCCGCCAGCGGGGTCTCGTGGCCGCTCAGTGCCGTGCAGTCGCTGCGCACTGCGCAGTGGGGGCCGCCGAGCGAGTCAAAGACGTTGCGCAGGTGCAGGCCGGTCACGAGCACGAGCACGGCGAACGCGGCGAGCACTCCGAGCGTCACAACGGCCTGCGAGCGGAACTGGCGCCAGGCCACCCAGATCATCGGCCGACCCTCGCCAGCGGGGCATCAGCGGCCGGGCGGCCCATGTAGGCAAGCACGATGTCCTCAAGGCTGACCTCCTCGACGCGCCAGGCCGGATCGATGATCGGCTCCTCGGTGCGGACCATCAGCGTGCTTTGACGCTCGGTGTGGCTCTGCTCGATCACCTGCTGGCTTGGCGGCAGCCGGGCGCTGTCGCGGCGCGGTCCGCTCAGCCGCCGGTGGGTGGCCAGCAACTCGTCGACCTCGCCGGCCAGGTGCACACAGCCCTCGGCGACCAGGACCAGGTAGTCGCAGACGCGCTCGAGATCAGCCACCAGATGGGAGGAGAGCACGACGCTCACCGTGTGCTCGGCCGTGAACGCCATCAGGTCCTGAAGGAACTCGCGTCGCGCGAGTGGGTCAAGCCCAGCGACGGGCTCGTCGAGCACAAGCAGATCCGGCCGCTTGGCGAGCGCGAGCGTCAGCGCGAGCTGCGCGCGCTGCCCGCCAGACAGCGTTCCGGCGCGCTGCCCAAGGTCGAGACCGAGCCGGGCGATCCGCGCGTGCGCGAACGTCGCGGCCCAGCCTGGGTTCAGCGCCGCACCCAAGCGCAGGTGATCGCCGATCGACAGCGACGAGTACAACGGCATCTCCTGCGCGACAAAACCGACGCGAGCGAGCTGCTCACGCGTCGCGGCGACTGGCTCACCGAGGACCGCGATCGTCCCCGCGTCCGGTTCGATCAAGCCCACCGCGAGTTCCAGCAGCGTCGTCTTCCCAGCGCCGTTGGGCCCCACAAGACCCGCGACACGGCCAGCCGGGATCTCCAGCGAACAGCCCGACAGCGCCCAGCGAAGCCCGTAGCGCTTCCCGAGACCGCACGTAGCCAGGGCAAACGTCACGCTACCCCCTCGATCCCGGCGGAGCGAACAGCGTCGCGAAACAACGCCTCGATCGACTCCTCGTCAAGCCCGGCGCGCCGCGCCTTGACGATCCAGCCACGCAACTCCCGACGCAGCGGCCCGTTCGCAGCGATCGCGGGATCAACGAGAGAACCGGTGACGAAAGTGCCGACCCCGGGCCGTGCGGCAACCAGGCCGGCGTGCTCGAGCTCGCGATAAGCCTTGAGCACCGTATTCGGGTTGATCGCCAGGCGCCCGACGACCTCCTTGACCGTCGGCAGCTGGTCCCCCTCGCCAAGCAGTCCTAGCCGCAAGGCTTGGCGCACCTGCTGGACGATCTGCATGTACGGCGAAACACCCGAGCGAGAATCGAGATGGAACTCGATCACAGCCAAGCCTCCACATAACTAGGTTCATAGCACTATAG
>CAWHMI010000014.1:0-255199 GCA_963830395.1 uncultured Actinomycetota bacterium | reverse complement strand
GGCCGGGGGATCGCTGACTGGTCACGCTGACCGCTACGGATCTGCTCGAGCATCGTGGTGCGCTTGCGCTCACTTGTTATCGGTGCCGCCGTTGTCACGTTCCCGGGGAGCTTGAACAGCTCCCGATACTCCGCGGTCGTCATCTCGTGAACGTGGAGCAGATGCTGTCCGCCGACCATCCGCAGCCAGCGTCCGCAAAGGTGACACTGGGCGCCATCCGCGGCGTAGTGCATCTCCCCGATCGGCGCGAAGTAGGCCTCGCCCGTCGCCAGAAATCCGACGGGACCTGCGCTCTCGTGCGTTGACTCGTTCAAAGTGATGATCGCGCGACGCGTGAGCAGCTAGTGCCTGTTCTTCAGCGCTCTCAACCAGCCCCAGCAAGCCGCAGCGTCGCGATCTCCGTGAGCTGCTCGGCGACGAGAGACCCGAGGCGCGCCGCTGCCTCAGGCTGGGGAGCGTAATGAATGTATTTTCGCGTAGTCGCGATGTCGGCATGACCCATCCATGTCTGCACGTCTGTAATCGGGAACTGACGGACCGCCATCGTGCCGAAGCTGTGACGGAGATCGTGGAACCGCAGAAAGCGGAGACGAGCATGATCTTGTGCCGCTCGGTATCGACGGATCAGCGCGTCGTAATCAAGAACCTGTCCCACGTCCCCAACGAACACGAGGTCGTCCTCTCCCGTGAAGAACTCCCGCCTGCGCAGCTTTGTCAGCGTCAACGCCACCTGGGGCATGAGTGGAACTGAACGGACCCGATAGCTCTTCGGGAGGTCCTCGCCGCCTTCCTCCGTGAAGCCCCGCTCCACATGGAGCAGGGAGCCGGGGAAGTCGACCGAGCGCCAGCGGAGGG
Source organism: uncultured Actinomycetota bacterium (assembly GCA_963830395.1). Taxonomy (GTDB): domain Bacteria; phylum Actinomycetota; class Thermoleophilia; order Solirubrobacterales; family Solirubrobacteraceae; genus Palsa-465. The sequence continues at coordinate 254,344 of CAWHMI010000014.1, read as the reverse complement.
CTCGCAGTTCGCTGGCGCGCAGGCCGGTGAACGCCGCGGTCAGGAACAGCACCGCGTCCTGCTCGTTCAGGGCGTGCTCGACGAGGCGCATGACCTCGCTTGGCGGGTAGAAGCTGATTTTGTCCGACGTCGCCCGGCGCGTCTTCGCGCGCGTGAACGAGAAAGAGACATCGTCGGTCAGCTCGAATCGCTCCACCGCTATCGAGAAGATCCCGTGAACGATCGCTCGTGTCTGGTTGACGGTACTCGCGGCCAGCCCGCGCCCGACGAGTCGAGCGCGGTAGTCGGTGATCTCCTGAGTTGCGATGCTGGCGATCGGTCGGTCGCCCCACAGTGGACGAAGCTGCTTATCGATGATGTTGATGTAGGTCCGTAGGGTGGAGGCGCGGAAGCTGCCGCTCCGGATTCGCGCCGTCAGCGATGCGATGTAGGCGTCCGCCGCGTCATCGAACGTCACACCGGCCGCAGTCTTGAGCGCTGCGCTCTCGGCGCTGATGAGGTCGCGGAGCGCCTCTTCCGCCTGACTTCGCGTCAGATAACCCTCCGGGGAGCGGCTGCGTTTCGTCCATGCCTTGCCGAGAACCTTTGCCGAATCCTTACCGACGATTCGATAGCGAGCGACCCAAACGGGCTCGCGTCGCTTCCGGCCCTTGTGCTCGTTGGAGAGCCTGATTGACGTGCTTTGGTAGCTCACAGGTCGTCCAGGTACACGATCTGAGCGTACCACTTTGGGGAGCCTTTGGGGAGCCTAGAACACATGTTCGTTGCAAAGAGATTACCGAAGCTTCCGCTTTTTGCAGCAGTTTTTTGATGGCCCGGGCAGGACTCGAACCTGCGCGCGACGGATTATGAGTCCGCTGCTCTGACCAACTGAGCTACCGGGCCGGCGTCGCCCAAGCTACCGACTCGTCCGGCGCTCCGCGTCCGAGCACGGCATCCGATCGGGCACCGCACCCGCGAGCGCGCCCCCGCCCGGCGGTATGATCTCCGCAATGCTCTCCGCCGGCGACATCCTTGGGCTCGGCCACTCGGTCAGCTCGTTCGGACAGACCCTGGCGCTGCTGATCACCTTCCTGGGGATCGGGCTGATCGCGAATCTTTTGATCGTCTACGCGGTGGGTCAGGCGCTTGCCGAGCGCCGCCAGAACCAGGAGCGCGCGCAGCGGGCCCAGCAGTCCCGGGTTCCCTGATCGCCGCCGACCCCGGGCGGTGCCACCGGGTTGCGCAACCGGTCCTGAAGGAACGGCGGCAGGCGGCGTCGAAACAGACGCCTGCCGATGAAGCAGTCAACCGTTCCGACCACCGCCCTCGAGACCGGCAACGGCCACCAAGCGCTGTCGGGCTACATCCGGGCCCGGTTCGAGGACTTCTCGCGCTCCCAGAAGGACGTGGCGCAGTACATCGTCGACCACCTCGACGAGGCCGCATTCCAGACGGCGGAGGAGCTCGCCCGCCGGGCCAACACTTCGTCCAGCACGGTGGTCCGGTTCTCCCAGGCGCTCGGATTCGAGGGGTTCCCCGAGCTCCAGCAGGCCGCCCGCGACGAGTACCGCCGGCGCGTTGGCGGAGGCGGGGTCAGCACCGAGCTACTCGGGGCCACCGCACCGCTGTTCTCGCTCGATCACACCGAGTTCGAGGCGGCGCTGGCCGCCGACCACGTCAACGTCGAGGACACGGCACACAAGCTGTCGCGGTCCGACGTCGAGGCCGCGGTTGACGCCATCGTGTCCGCCGAGAAGGTGCTGATCGCCGGGACCGATCAGATGGCGTTTTTCGCCAGCTACCTGCGTCACCTGCTGATGCTGCTGGACCTGCGTGCGGAGATCGTCGCCAGCCCCTCGCAGGAGGCCCTCGGCCGGCTCAGCCGGATCGATCCAGCGACGCTCGTGGTCGGCCTGTCGGCGGGCCGCCCGCATCCGCTGATCACGCGGACGATGAAGCTCGCCCGCCACCGCAAGGCCCCGACACTGGCGATCACCGACGCGACGCTCTCCGAAGTCGCTCGCCTGGCTCGGATCCGCCTGTACTACTCCTCCAACACGCCGGCATTCGTCCGCTCTCACACCGCGCTGCTGTCGCTCATCCAGGCGCTTGCGTACGGCGTCTACGCGCGCGACACCCAGCAGTACGACGTGCGCATCAAGGCCTTTCGCCTGAAGTGACCGGACCGCCCGGGCGTCTTCACCGCCGGCCGACCAGCAGCGACTGAACGGCCCGGCCGATCCGCCCCTGCTCATCCCACAGGACGCTCTCGGCGACCGCGACGCTGCCCCGGCCGACCCGCATCTCGGACTCGAGCGCCACCCATTCGCCCGTCGGCGCGCGCTCGATGTAGAGCGTCAGGTCCGGGTTGATGAACAGGTGCTCGTCCCACGACAGAATCGACGCGATCCCGTTGCCGAAGTCTCCGGCGGCGGCCACCAGCTCGAACGGCGCCGTCTCGAACCCCGCGATCAGCGAATGACGCAGCCGAAACCAGGCCGTCGACGGCCCCGGCTCTCGAAAGCGGCCCTGGACGAAGCGGATCTCCATGGCCTCGGTGATGAAGTTCCGAGACCGCCGCTCGGACCAGTCGGTGAGGACGCCGTCGGCCGGACCGGGGAACGGTGGGGGACTCGTCGGCGTCTCGCCCAGCTCGCTGGGCACGGCGAACAGCGCGCGGGCCCGGGTCACGCTGGTCCCATCGCCGTCGCGCAGGACGGCATCCAGCAGCGTCACCCGCCGCCCGGGGCGCACCACCTCGACATCGACTACCAGCTGCCCCAACGGCACCGGCCGCACAAACTCGTAGGTGATCCGAGCCGGCTGCAGCGGGGACGACGTCTCTTGGGTGAACGCGTGCATGAGCAGCGCGGCGGCCGCCCCGCCATGCAGGGCTCCTGGCGCCCAGGGCCCGAGTGCCAGATCCGTGGCGGTGAAGCCAGCTCCGTTCGGGACAAACACGGCGTCGACGCTCATCGGTTTGACAACCTACCGCCCGGCTAGACTGGCCAGCATGCAACAGAATGGCGAAAGCCCGCGCGACGAGGCGACCTTCACCGTCAAGACCGGCCTGGCCGAGATGCTCAAGGGCGGTGTGATCATGGATGTGGTCACAGCGGCGCAGGCGAAGATCGCCGAGGACGCCGGTGCCGCAGCCGTGATGGCACTCGAGCGCGTTCCGGCCGACATCCGGCGCGACGGCGGCGTTGCTCGCATGTCCGATCCCGCCATGATCAAGGACATCCAGGACGCGGTCACGATTCCGGTGATGGCCAAGGCCCGGATCGGTCATTTCGCCGAGGCACAGGTGCTGGAGGCGCTCGAGGTCGATTACATCGACGAGTCCGAGGTGCTGACGCCGGCCGACGAGGCCAACCACATCGACAAGTGGCGGTTCAAGATCCCGTTCGTCTGTGGCGCGACCAATCTCGGCGAGGCTCTGCGCCGGATCGGCGAGGGGGCGGCGATGATCCGCTCCAAGGGCGAAGCCGGGACCGGCGACATCGTCGAGGCCGTCCGCCATCTACGGGTGATCCGCCGTGAGATCCGGCGGCTCGGCATCCTGGATCCGGAGGAGCTGCCGACCGCGGCTAAGGAGCTTGGCGCACCCCTTCCGCTCGTCCGGCAGGTGGCCGCCGACGGGCGCCTCCCGGTCGTCCTGTTCTGCGCGGGCGGGATCGCCACCCCCGCGGATGCGTCGCTCGTCATGCAGCTTGGCGCCGAGGGCGTGTTTGTCGGCAGCGGCATCTTCAAGTCCGAGGACCCGGAGCGCCGCGCGCGCGCGATCGTCGAGGCCACGACTCACTTCAAGGACCCGGCGCGCGTCGCCGCGGCGTCCACGGGCCTGGGCCAGCCGATGATGAGCCTCGAAACCTCCAAGCTCGAATCAGAGCAGCTGCTGGCGCCTCGCGGCTGGTAGTGGAAGGCGAAACATCCGGGGCCGCCGGAGGCTCGGCGCGCGCCCCGATGGTCGGCATCCTGGCGCTCCAGGGTGACTTCGAGGCCCACGCCAAGATCCTCGCCCGACTGGGCGCCACCGCACGTGAGGTGCGGGTGCCGGCCGATCTCGACGGCCTGCACGCGCTCGTCATCCCCGGTGGGGAATCGACTGTCATGAGCCTCGGCATCGAGCGCGAAGGCCTCACCGAGCCGCTGCGTGCGGTGGCTGAGTCCGGCACGCCCGTGCTCGGCACGTGCGCCGGGATGATCATGCTCGACCGCGCCCACCTCGGCGTGCTCGACGTCCTCGCCCGGCGCAACGCGTTCGGACGTCAGCTGCGGTCGTTCGAGGCCGACCTGGAGATCTCGGGCATCGACGGAGATCCAGTGCGCGCGATCTTCATCCGCGCCCCGTGGGTCGCCGAGACCGGGTCCGACGTCGAGGTGCTGGCCGAGATCGAGGGCCATCCGGTGGCCGTTCGGCAGGGCAACGTCATCGCAGTCTCGTTTCACCCGGAGCTGACCGGCGAGACGCGCCTGCACGAGCTGCTCCTCGCGCTGCGCCCAGGTTCCACCGACGCCTGACCGGGGGGCCGTGCAGCAGGGTGGCGTCGACCCGGAGTGCGGTGCGTTCGCTTCAAAGCGCCCCTGGGTACCACCAACCCGCACCGAAATATCACGAGGAGGCGGGAGATGGCACATCGGATCGCCCGGCCAGCCGGTGAGAGTCCCTCGGCGTCGAGTCGGGTGGGAACAGTCCTCGGCGCGCTGGTCGCCGCGCATGATCTCAAGCTGATCAGACGAACCCACGCCGACCACGGCGAGTGCTGCTCAATCCGGGGCCGGGTGACTGCGCCGAGCGCACACCCTCGCAGGACAACTGCTGGTTCGCCTCGGCCGTCGACAACGGGTGGTATGCCTCCGGACTGATCGAGGTCCGCTAAGCGCTGCCGGAACTGCGCGGCCTAGTGGACGGCTGATCGCGCCGATGGACTTCTCGATCTCCAACGACAGCCGGCCGCAGACCGACTGCGATACGAACGCCTCTTTGCCGGGCAACCAGCCGACCGGAAGCAGTACGGCGGCTACCACGGGCCCAGGCCGAGACGACCCGCGCAATCTTTTGCAGCTCGGTCGCAAAAGCTCATAGAGCCTCACCGTTCCTAACTAAAGCTTCGTATAATCTCTCACTCGCAAAGGGGCCTGGATGCGCCGCTTTTGGGGCTGGTGGGCAATCATGATGTTCGCTGTCGCGTGGCTGGGGTGGACGAGCGTGGCGATGGCGTCCGGGATCACGAACGCAGGCGATGACCTGCGCACGGGGTGGTACCCGAGCGCCGGGATTTCACCGCAGGACGTGAGTGGTGGCACGTTCGGACAGCTGTGGTCGGCGCCCGTCGATGGTCAGGTCTATGCCCAGCCGTTGGCCGTCACGCCGAGCGGAGGCTCCCAGCCCGACACCGTCATCGTCGCGACGGAGACCAACAACGTCTACGGCCTGAACGCCACCAACGGCAACCAGCTGTGGACCACGAAGCTGGGAACACCGTGGAACCCGCAGGACGTGGGCTGTGCCGACATCACTCCGTCGATCGGCACCACGGCCACGCCGGTGATCGATCCGTCTACAAACACCGTCTACCTCACCCACAAGACCTATGACGCATCCGGAGCGGCGGTGTGGTATCTCGACGCGCTCGACGTCACGACCGGACTGGAACGGAGCGGCTTTCCGGTGCAGCTGAGTGGCACCGCGGACAACGATTCGTCGCTGTCGTTCAATGCCAAGGACGAGCAGCAGCGACCCGGTCTGCTGCTAATGAACGGCGTCGTGTATGTGGGGTTCGGCGGTCATTGCGACTACTCGCCGTGGGAGGGCTGGGTCTTCGGCGTCTCGGTCGGGGGCCAGATCAGGGCCCGGTGGGTGGACAACCCAGACGGCGACGGGGCTGGCATCTGGCAGTCAGGCGTCGGACTCATGTCCGATGGTCCGGGAACGCTCCTGGTCACGACCGGCAACGGGGGAGCGCCATCAGCGGCCACACCTGGCAGTTCCCCGCCCTCGTCGTTCGGCGAATCGGTCGTGCGCCTCAACGTAGGACAGGACGGCAAGCTCACGCCGGTCGACTTCTTTACGCCGTTTGACGCGGCGCAGCTGGATTACTGGGACGCCGACTTCGGGTCAGGGGGAATCGTGGGACTTCCCGACGCCTACTTCGGCACGGCCGCGATCCCTCACCTCGCCGTGATCGTGGGCAAGGAGGGCTACGTCTACCTGCTCAACCGCGACGATCTCGGTGGCTACCAGCAGGGCCCCGGGCAGGGGGACAACGTAGTGCAACGCCTCGGCCCGCGCGGCGGGGTATGGGGGCGGGCCGGCGTCTGGCCCGGAGACGGGGGCTATGTCTACATCCCCACCTCCAGCGGACAGAGCAGCGGGGGACTCTTCGACGTCTACAAATACGGGGTTTCGGGGACCGGAACGCCGTCCCTCTCTCTGGCGGGGAGCGCCGCTGACGCATTCGGGTGGGGGAGCGGCTCGCCGGTGATCACCTCTGACGGAACCACATCCGGCAGCGGCCTCGTCTGGATCATCTGGAGCGCCGACCGGTCCGGCTCCGGGGGCCAGCTGCGCGCCTACGACCCCGTTCCGGTCAACGGCACTCTCCAGGAGGTCTACAGCGCGTCGATTGGTACCGCGGCCAACTACAGCGTGCCGGGGGTCGGTAACGATGGACGCCTCTACGTCGGCACGCGCGACGGTCACGTGCTGGCGTTCGGGTCCCCGGTGACCCAGCCGGTCACTGGATCGCTGCCGGCGTTCTCAGCGACGACGGTGGGCTCCAGCACCCCGCAGACCCTCACGCTGACAGCCAAAGAGCCCGTCGACATCACCGGTATCAGCTCGTCGTCGGGCGACTTCACAGTCGGAACGCCCTCACCGGCGCTTCCGGCGAAGTTAAACGACACCCAGACGATATCTGTCCCGGTCACGTTCTCACCCACGCAGCCGGGCTTGGACGCCGGGCAGATCACCGTGACCACGAGCGCCGGAACAGTGACGCTCCCGGTCTCCGGGACCGGTCAGAGCCCATCGCCCCAGCTTCAGGGCAGCGTGCCGCTCCTCTCGCTCGGAGGCACGGCCGTCGGGAGTGAGCTCAGCGGCACCGTCTCCTTTAGCAACGTCGGCAACGCCCCGCTCACAATCGACGCCGAGCAGCTCCCCGGGCCGCCGTTCAGCGCCACCGACGTGCCGGCCGTCGGCAGCACCATCAACCCCGGTCAGACGCAGACCGTGGATATCGCCTTCGATCCGACCCAGGTCGGATCCTTCAACGACACCATCGAGCTTGACAGCACGACGGGCGGCGACGTGACCATAGGTCTGTCGGCGTCAGCCGGGACCCCGGGTGCCCTCAGCTACTCCAGCGAGAACGTCGACTTCGGCGACGTGGCTGTCGGCACCACCGCCACCAGGACCTTCACCATCACCAACACCGGCGGGACCGCCGTCAACATCCTGAAGTCCAAGCCGCCATTCGGGGGCGCGTTCGCCGCCACCACCGCTCTGCCGGAGGGGACCACCGTCACCCCCGATGAGTCGATCACCCTGACAGTCAGCTTCACGCCGACCGCGAACGGCGCGGCCGCCGGAACTTGGCAGATCACCGGCGATGACACTTCGGGGCTGCAGCAGGTGCAGTTCACCGGCACCGGGGTTCCGGCCCCGTCCACGACGTCCGCGGGGTCGCCGCCCCCGCCGTCGGCGGGTGCGGCGTCCCCGGTCATCGCCCATCACCCGAACCCCATCCCGAGCGCCCCGCACGTCCTTCCCGCCGCCGTGACGACCAGTGCGGTCAGCCGGATCCACATCACCTTCCGAGCGCTTGTGGCCGCCGTCGCGCGCTTCGCGCTGCAGCGTCAGGCAATCGGTCGCCGCGGCAGGCACGGCTGCATGCCCGAGACGGCGCGCAACCGGCACGCCGCCCGGTGCCTGCGCTACCCCCGCGTCGCCGCCTTCGCCCACCGCGGCAGGATTGGCGCCAACCGTCTGCGCCTGGTAAGCCTGGTGGCGGTGCGCCGGCTCACGCCACGGACCTACCGTCTGCGCTCGGTCCTGTACGACACTCGAGGCGTCGGGCACGTTTTCTACACCCGGTTCCAAGTCAAGGCGGCGGTCCAACGCCATCCGCGGCGCCACTCCTAGCGGCGATGGTTGCCCTCCTGATGCGACGGCAGAATGCACAGTCCGCGTCGACCGCGACCCAGGTCCTGCACTAATCCCGTCTGGGGCATCTCGCCGTCGAGTACCGCCGATGACACCGGGAACTACGGCGGCTTCGGCGTCGAGGGACTGGGCCTAACGCAACCTGCAAACGCTGCGCGCGCCACGCCGGCATCTACACGCCCGATGGAGGGTTCTACGACGCCGTCAACCCGGTCACGGGCTCAATCGGGCACCGGCGCCTCGTGCTCGACCAGTCGATGATCATGGCCGGAATCGACGACGCGCTGCACCGGGACGCCCTCGGCCGCTAGTTCACTCGCGACCCGATCTCCTACGCGGCGCGCCTGTATCTGTCGCTGGAGCACATGTCGATCCATTGACGAGCAATCAGCCCACGCGGGACGGCTGGGAGGGTGAGCGCTGCTCGAGGGTGTACGCGCGGAACTCCCGCTCGAACCGCGCCCAGTCGAACTCCCGCAGCCCGTCGGGCTCGGGTGGCGGCTGGTGCACCGGATCCTCGTCGCCGGGGGGATCCTCCTGATCGCGTCCCCGGGAGAGCCAGGCGGCGAGCGCGGAGACGCCGATTCCGGCCCCGTAGACCAGGCCGGCGAGGTCCGAGTGATGGGTCAGAGAGGCAAAACCGCCAACACCGTACAGGCCGAGCGCGCACACCACCAGGCGGCGCAGCTCGGCCGGGTCGACGGAGCGGCGGGGCGCGCGGGCGCAGGCGCTGGCCAGGATCGCCAGGACGAGGGCGAGGGCGAACCCGAGCTTGAACGCGGCTGTCAGCGGTACCGCCATCGGCACCTCATGATGGGGGCGAGCGAGCGCTAAATCAACCCCCGCCGCCGGATCCAGTCAGACCTCCAGCCCATGGCGCATGGTGTTCTCGCTCACCGCGCGCTGCTCGACGAACTGCAACAGGTAATCGGGGCCGCCCGACTTCAGACCGGTTCCCGACAGCCGGTTGCCCCCGAACGGCTGGCGACCGACCATCGCCCCGGTGATGCCTCGGTTGACGTAGAGATTGCCGACCGGCGAGCGCTCGCGGACGCGCCGGACGATCCCGGGGTCTCGGGTGAACAGGCCGCCGGTGAGGGCGAACGCCAGCTCGTCGACGAGGTCGCAGGCGTGCTCTGAGTCGCGGACGCGCTGCACCGCCAGCAGCGGGCCGAAGATCTCGTCGGCGAGCACCGGCGAGTCCGCCGGCAGGTCACAGACCAGCCGCCCCGCGCAGAACCAGCCCGCCTCCTCCGGCGCCGGCGCCTGCGCGACGATCCGGCCCTCGCGCTCGGCGCGCCGCCCGTAATCATCGATGCGTTCCTGCGCGGCGCGCTCGATCACCGGCGGGACGTCGGTGCCGAGCGTCTGTGCCTGCCCCACCACCAGCGTGCGCACGGCACCGGCGAGACGCTCCAGCAGCTGGTCGGCGATTGCCTCGTGAACGAGTACGCGGGCGGCGGCCGAGCACTTCTGCCCGGCGTAGCCGAACGCCGAGGCGACGATCGCCGGGACCGCCTCGTCCAGATCGGCATCGGCGGCGACGATCACGCAGTTCTTGCCGCCGAGCTCGGCCACCACCTGCTTGAAATGGTTCTGTCCGTCGGCGACCTGGGCCGCCGCCGCGACGATCTGACGCCCCACCGGCAGGGATCCGGTGAACGCGATCGCGTGCACGCCGGGGTGGCGCACCAGCGCCGCGCCGGCCTCGCCCTCTCCGGGCAGCAGCGAGATCGCCGCGGGCGGCACGCCGCCGGCGCGCAGCGCCTGCACGAGCCGGTGGGCCAGGCCCGGCGACTGCTCGGCGGGCTTGAGCACGACCGCGTTACCCGTCGCCAGCGCGGCCGAGGTCATCCCACAGGGGATGGCCAGCGGGAAGTTCCAGGGCGAGATCACGGCCACAACCCCGCGGGGGACGTAGCGCAGCTCGTTGTGCTCCCCTGGCAGCTGCAGCAGCTCACGGCCCCGCCCGAGCTCCACCGCACCCCGGGCGTAGTACTCCAAGAAGTCGATCGCCTCACATACGTCGGCGTCGGCCTCGGTCCACGGCTTGGCGCATTCCCGAACCTCCAGCGCCGCCAGCTCCAACCGCCGCTCGCGCAGCCAGGCGGCGGCGGCGACGAGCGCACTGGCGCGGTCGTGCGCCCCGGCCGCTGCCCATTGCCGCCGGCCCCGCTCCGCCTCGGCCACGGCGGCGTCGACGTCGGCTTGTCCGCCCACCGCGGCTGAGGCGACGAGGCGCTCCGGGGCACCCGGGTCGGTCGAGTCCAGGCCACCGGCCGCCCGCGAGTCCTCGCCGATCCACACTGGCACCTGCAGCGGCAGCTCAGCGTCGAGCCGGGCCAGCGCCTCGCCGAGGCGGCCCCGGACCGTGGCCCGACGCATCTCCAGGATCGGTTCGTTGGCAAACGGTGCCAGCATGCTCACGCCCGCACGTTACGCCGCAGCTGTGATGCGATCTCCGGCAACCCAGACGACACACGTCATCGGGATCACGGGGCCGCCAGCAGCTGCGCCACCGGGACGCCCCGGGCCTGCTCGGAGAGAAAGCTCTCGTTCGAGGTGTTCTCCAGCAGCCGGCGGACCAGGTAGGCCATTCCGGCCACCAGATCTCCGACCGGACAGTACGCGCGGACGCGGAACTCGTTGACCGCGAGCGCGTGCTGGAGCTCGTCGCCGAGCCCGCGCAGCACCTGCAGCTCCAACTCCCGGTCCTCGCCACCGGTCACCCGGTTGGCGGCGATCGCGTGCGACACCGAGCGCAGATTGTGGGAGGCGATCGCCACCCGAATGGCGGGACGCGCCGCCAGCAGCGCCCGCGTGAGCGCCTCGAAGTTGCGGTCGCACTCGGCCTTCTCCTCGAACACCGGGACCTCCCAGCCGTGCTGGCGGGCCTGCACCAACTCGTGATCCCAGTACGCCCCCTTGACCAGGCGAACCGTCAGTGGGGGCGAGCGCCGGGTGGCCGCCGCCCAGGTCACGATCTGGTCCAGCTGATCCGGCGAATCACGCAGATACGCCTGCAGCACGAGGCCCGCCGAGGGGCCGTCCGCGAACTCCTCCTCGTCGAGCAGGCCGAGCACGAGGTCCAGCACCGCCTCGCGGGAGTCGAGTGACTCCATGTCGATATGCAAGTGCGCCCCGACGGTGCGCGCGGAGCGCAGCAGGGGCCGCAGCCGCGCCGCGGCGTCGCGTTCGCCGCGCTCCGGCGCGTCGGGGCGCAGCAGCGGCGTCAGCGCGGACACCTTCACGCACACGTTCGCCCGCGGCAACGGCCCGACCGCGTCGGCCTCGAGCACCGCTCGCTCCGGCCACTCGCCGGTGGCGCTCGCCAGCTGCTCGATCGCGTCGGCGCAACGCGCGGCGTAGCGTTGCGCTTCGGCCTCGGTGACCGTGGCCTCGCCGAGCAGGTCCACCGAGCTGGCCACCCCCGTCTCCCACAGCCGACGCAGCGTCCCTAGGGCCGCGCGGGGGCTTTCGCCGACGATGAACCGGTGGGCGAGGTGCTTCACGCCGCCCGCGGCGGCGGCTCCCAGCGCAGCGCGCCCGGCACGGTTGTTGGACACCCGCATCGCGGTCGCGATCGAGGGCGGCGCGTCCGGCACCTCGTCGAGAAACCCGATCAGGTGGCGGGCGAGGTCGTCCAGAGAGCGGCAGGCCGGCGCCACATCCACGAAGCGAAACAGCGCCGCCCGGAGCTCGCGATCGCCGGCGGCGAGCTCCATCGCCCGCGCGTCGAGCACGCGCAGCGGTTGGCGCGACGCGCTGGGAAACGAAGCGGCCAGCTGCTCCCCGACCCGCTGCAGTTCGGTCTCGACCCGAGCGTCGGGTGGGGGCGGAGTCACCGCCATCGACCCAAGACGGCCCGAGTGGACGGGCAAACGCTCATCCCGGCGTGACCGGGGTCGCTCGCTGCGGACCCGGGTCGCCCGGGGTCGCCCGTTCGATCGTCTCCCAGCTCATCGCCTGGCGGCGCTCCGCCGCCTCGGCGGCGCCCCCACCGCGCAGGCCGAACAAGCGCTTGCGCAACAGCAGGTAGACGACCACGGCGACATTGATCAAGAAGCCGATCACTTTCAACGGGGTGGCGCCATGGACGATCTCGTAGATCTCCAGCGGCAGCAGGACGACGGTGGCGACGAAGGTCAAGTACTCGGCCCAGCGCTTGCCGAACCACAGGCCGACCGCCTCGACTCCCTCCAGCGCGGCGTAGGCGAGCACCGCGATTCCCACCGCCACGAGCGTGCCCGTGCGCAGAGCGAACAGCCGATCCAGGTCGCCCAGGATGCCGACGTGGCGACCGGTCACGATCGGGCCTCCGCCGACGCCGCCCTGGAGCGCGGTCACCACCCGGTAGAACGCGTCACGCAGGCTGGAGCGGTGGGCGGCGAACGCCAGCACCGCGATGCCGAGAATCCCGAGCACGAGGAAGTGCACCACCCGGTCCAGCGCGATCAGGCGCAGCACGACCTGGTCGCGCAGCGCCTTCCCGCGCAGCGGGACGTCGATCTCCGTGCGGTCGGGGAGAGGCTGCCGGGTCGGCGAGTCAGGTGGCCGAAGGGCGACCCAGCAGTCACAGCGCAGGCATCGGTGCCACCGGACATCGCCGCCGTCGCGGACGAATATCGCGTCCTGATCGCTGGCCGGGTCCGCGTCGCGACCGACGAGCACGTGCCCGCTGATGCCGCAGGTGATCAGCTCCCAATCCAGCTGGCGGCGACGCCGGGGGTGCTGGGTGCCGGGCGCGTGGTCGATCACGTTTGAATGTGGGGGGGCATTAGCTGAGGATGTTGACCGCTCGGGCCACGACCAAACCAATCGTGACCAACGCCACCAGCGACTGGCCCGCCATCAGGCACTTGGCCATCGCCGTCAACGGCATCGTGTCGGTGGGGCTGAACGCGGTGGCGTTGGTGAACGAGGTGTACAGGTAGTCGATGACCCGCGGCTCCCACCCGGCGGGAGCGAATGCGCGCGCGGTCATCTGCACGAACAGGAAGTCGGGATGGGGCTTGCGCCGCATCGCCCGGGCCACCGGGCCGCCCCGATCGAGCTGCCAGAACCAGACCCCGAACAGGAGCACGTTGGTCACCCACAGCACGGCTCCCGAGCCGATCAGGGCGCGACCGCTCGACCGCCCACCCTGCAGCAGGTAGTGGCAGAGGAGCACCAGGGAGATGGCGTTGGTCGCGCTCACGACCGCGATCAGCGTCAACGACAGGCGTCGGCGCAGCGGCGAATGGCGCAGTCGCGGGTGGGGCGATGCGATCATCAGGCCGACCAGCGCCACCCCCTCCAGCGCGGGCTCGATCCAAACCGGCTTGATCTGCAGCTTCGCCGACAGAGAGAGCTGGAGCAGGATCGCCGCCGCCAGCATCAGCTGCGGCGCCCAGAAGGGATCGTGCTTCTCGAGTCTCGCGCGGAGCGTCTCGCCCTCCGGGTCCCGCACTGATTCGGCGCTCACGGTTGGATACTGGCACGGAGCCGGGTCGGAAAATCGCGGAGGTGGCTATCCGTGAGCGGCAGCCGCGGCCGCGTCTCGCGGGCTCACGAACGGATCAGGCCCAGCACCTCGTCGCGCTTGGCCTCCATGTGCTCGGCCGACACCAGCGACTCCAGGCACAGTCGAAGCAGCGGCTCGGTGTTGGACGCGCGCACGTTGAAGTGCCAGTCCGGGAAATCGACCGAGACCCCGTCCAGCCGGGTCTGCCGGCCGTCCCCGTAGCGGTCGCTCACCTGGTTTAGCTTGGTGGCCGGGTCGGCCACCTGGGAGTTGATCTCGCCGGAGATGAAGTAGCGGCCCCGGTAGGGCTCCAGCAGCTCGGACATCGGCACCGCGCGCCGCGACAGCAGCTCCAGAATCAACAGCGCAGGCAGCGTCCCCGAGTCCGCGCAATAGAAATCGCGAAAGTAGTAGTGGCCGGAGACTTCGCCGCCGAACACGGCGTCGACCTCGCGCATGCGGGTCTTGAAGAACGCGTGGCCCACCCGGTTGACCAGTGCGTTGCCCCCGGCGGCGCGGGCGGCGTCGGCCACTGCGCGGCTGGCCCGGACGTCGTACAGGACGGTGGGCACGGGCGGCGAGTTCTCCCGGCCGAGCATGGTCTCGGTCAGCAGCGCGGTCAGGAAGTCACCGTCGACGAAGCCGCCCCGCTCGTCGATGAAGAAGCAGCGATCCGCGTCGCCGTCCCACGCGATCCCCAGATCGGCGCCGCGGCGGACGACCTCGCTCATGATGAAGCGGCGGTTCTCGGGCAGCAGCGGGTTGGGCTCATGATCAGGAAAGTTGCCGTCGGGGGTCCAGTAGGCCTCGATCAGGTCCAGCCCCAGCTGCCCCAGGAGCGGGCCGACCATTGGGCCCGCCATCCCGTTGCCACCGTCAACCACGACCCGCAGCGGCGCGATCGCGGCGGCATCGATGAACTTCAACGCCGCGCGCTGGAACTCCCCGTAGATCGAGACCTCCTCGGCGGTGCCGCCGCCGGGCGCGTCACCCAGACCGGCGGCGATTCGGTCGCGAACCTCGCCCAGGCCGGCGTCGCCCGACAGTGCCAGCGCTCCGCGGCCGACGAGCTTTGCCCCGGTGTACGCCTTGGGATTGTGCGAAGCGGTGCACATCAGGCCGCCGGCGAGATCGCGCGAGCCGACCAGGTAATAGAGCATCTCGGTCCCGACCATGCCGGCGTCCAGCACGGTGGCGCCCTCGGCGACCATCCCGTCGCGGTAGGCAAGCGCCAGCTGCGGCGCCGTCAATCTCATGTCGCGGCCGAGACCGAGGCGCAGATCGGCGGCCGGGGTGCCCTCCATCGCGGCGATCACCCGCGTGAATGAGCGGCCGATGGCGCGGGCAGCGGCGGCATCGAGCTGCTCGCCGTACAGCCCGCGCACGTCGTAGGCCTTGAACACCTCGGGCGGAGCGGGCGCGGACACCGGCGCTGATGATGCCGGATAATCCGCCGCCGTGAGACCGAGCGTGGTGATCCTCTGCGGCGGGCGGGGGACCCGGCTGCAGGAGCACACTCAGTCGATTCCCAAGCCGATGGTGGAGATCGGCGGGCGCCCGATCCTGTGGCACGTGCTGCAGATCTACCTTGCTCAGGGCTTTCGCCGCTTCCTGCTGGCGACCGGCTATCTCGGGGACCAGGTGGCACGGTTCGTGGCTGCGCAGACGTGGCCGGCCGGAGCCGAGATCCGCTGCCTGCCCACCGGCGAGGGCACTCCGACGGGCGGCCGGCTGCACCTCGTAGCCCGCGAGCTGGCCGGGCAGGGGTTCTGCCTCACGTACGCCGATGGCGTCGCCGACGTCGATCTCACCGCTCTGCTGGGCCACCATCGCCGCCACGGAGCGGCCGCGACGATGACCGTTGTCAGGCCGGAGCTGCCGTTCGGCGTCGCCTCGGTCGATGGCGACGGGATCGTCCGTCGCTTCCAGGAGAAGCCGCGGAGTGAGAGGTGGATCAACGGCGGCTTCTTCTGCCTGGAGCCGCCGGTGCTCGGACTCCTGACCGGCGACTCGGTGCTCGAGGGCGAGCCCCTCCAGCAGCTGGCCGCGCAAGGAGACCTGCGCGCCTTTCGCCACGAGGGCTTCTGGCACTGCATGGACACCTACAAGGACGCGGTGATGCTCAACGACCTGTGGGCGGCACGGCGCGCTCCGTGGAAGCTGTGGGCCTAGCGCCGCCGGAGTCGACCGGGCACTCGGTGCTCGTCACCGGCGGGTATGGACTGCTCGGCTCCTGGCTCACCGCCGCGCTGGTGCGAAGCGGCCAGCGGGTGGTGGTGATCCGGCGCGATGAGCCCGTCGTGTCAACCCTTGAGCTCATGGGCCTCGCCCACCGGGTGGACACGGTTGCCGGGGACGTCTGCGACGACGCACTGCTCGACCGCACGCTGGTGCAGTACGACGTCGACAGCGTGTTTCACCTCGCCGCCCAGACCGTGGTCGGCACCGCCAACCGTGCGCCTCGCCTCACCTTCGAGACCAACGTACGCGGCACCTGGGTCGTGCTCGAGGCCTGCCGCGCCCGCGGCGTGCACAGCGTGATCATCGCCTCTTCGGACAAGGCCTACGGCCCCCGGCCGCAGCTGCCATATCGGGAGTCGCAGCCGCTGGAGCCGACCTTCCCCTATGACGTCTCCAAGGCGGCCGCCGACCTGATCGCGCGCTCCTACTGGCACACGTTCGGGCTGCCGGTGGCCGTCACCCGGTTCGCGAACCTCTACGGCGGGGGCGACACCAATCGCTCGCGGCTGGTCCCCGAGGCGGTCGCGGCGGCGCTGGCCGGGCGGGCGCCGGTGATCCGGTCCGACGGATCTCCCGAGCGCGACTTCCTCTACGTGGAGGACGCGGTGGCCGCGTATCTGGCGATCTGGCGGCTCCTGCTCTCAGGGCAGGGGGGCGGAGAGGCGTTCAACGCGGGCTCCGGGCGGTCCCACCGCGTGCTCGATGTGGTCGCGTTGATCTGCCGGCTGGCCGGCGCAGACGTCGCCCCGGAGATCCGCGGTCACGGCGTTCCGCGCGCCGAGATCGACCGCCAGTCGGTGGATGCCGGCAAGCTGACAGAGCTGACCGGTTGGGCCCCGACGGTGGACCTCCACCAGGGCTTGGAGCGCACCATCTCGTGGTACCGAGAGCACCCGGAGGCACTCGGTGTGCGCCTATAGTTACAGGCATGTCCGGTCATTCCAAGTGGGCTTCGATCAAGCACAAGAAGGCGGTTGTCGACCAGCGGCGCGGCCAGCATTTCACCAAGCTGACCCGCGCGATCACCGTCGCCGCCCGCGAGGGCGGCGGTGACGTCGACGGCAATCCGGCGCTCGCGCTCGCCGTGCAGAAGGCGCGCGACGCCTCGATGCCCAAGGACAACATCGAGCGCGCCATCGTCAAGGGCACGGGCGACGGCGTCGACGCCGACCAGATCGAGACCGTCCTCTACGAGGCCTACGGCCCCGGGGGCGTGGCGCTGCTGATCGAGGCGGTCACCGACAACCGCAACCGAACCGGCGCCGATGTCCGCCACGCGCTGTCCAAGCACGGTGGCAACCTCGGAGAGCCCGGCTCGGTGTCGTATCTGTTCGACAAGCGCGGCGTGATCATCGTCGACGCCTCACGCTACGACGAGGACGACCTGATGGTCGCCATCGACGCCGGCGCCGAGGACATCACGCTCGATGACGACGTCTACGAGATCGTCACCGAGCCCGGCGATCTGGTGGCGGTCCGCGGGGCGCTCGCCGACGCCGGGGTGGCGCTGGAGAGCGCCGACGTCGCCCAGCGCCCGAAGTCCCGCGTTCCGCTGCAGGAGTCAGACGCGGCTCGGTTGATGAAGCTGATCGACACGCTCGAGGAGTCCGACGACGTCGGCGCGGTCCACGCCAATTTCGACGTCGACGCCGACGTGCTCGCGCGGATCGCCTCCTAGCGTATCTGCACGGGCGGCGATTAGCGCCGGTCGCACCGAAGGCTTCGGCGCTTCTTCAGCGCGCTCGCTACCCTCGGCCCCTGCATGCGAAAGACGACAACACTCACCCTCGCGGTGATCGGGCTGGCCGCCGCCGTCGCCGGCTGTGGCAGCAGCACCTCGACCGCCCCGGGCGTGGCGACTGCGCCATCGGCGGGCGCCACCGCCGACAGCAGCACCGCCGTGGCCAGCGCCTCGACGACCTCGACGACGAGCTCGGCGAGCGTTCCCACGCCAAAGTCCGGCCCACTGTCCAAGGAGCCCGCGATCGCGCCCGGTAAGGGCAGCCCCCCCAAGACCCTGCAGACCAGGGACCTGATCAAGGGCACCGGCGCGACCGCCACGAAGGGAAGCACCGTCGTCGTCAACTATGTCGGCGCGTTGTACAGCGGCAAGGTGTTCCAGGCCACCTGGACGAGCGGGCAGACGTTCACCGCCACCCTGAGCACCGGCGGCGTGATCCCGGGATGGGTCCAGGGCATCCCCGGTATGAAGGTCGGCGGACGCCGGCAGCTGATCATCCCGCCGAGCCTCGCCTACGGCAAGACGGGCCAGCCGCCGACGATCCCGCCGAACTCGACGCTGATCTTCGACGTCGATCTGATTGCCGTAAAGAAGTAGCGGCCAGCCGAGGTTCGCTAGCATCGACGCGCCCTTGCGGGCGTGCATGATGGCGCTCGCCCAGCCGACGCGGACAAGCAAACATGCTCTCAATCCTGATGCCTGTCTACAACGAGCGCGAGCGCGTCGCCAAGGCGATCACCGAGGTGCTCGACACCGAGCTGCCGTCGGACTTCGAGCTGATCGTCGTCGATGACGGGTCGACCGACGGCACCCTTGAGATCCTGCGCAGCGGCGACTGGGACGATCGGGTGCGGCTGCTCGAGCACGAGCACAACCAGGGCAAGGGCGCGGCCATCCAGACGGCGCTCCGCGAGGCGCGCGGCGACTTCGCGTGCATCTTCGACGCCGATCTCGAGTACGACGCCGCTGACTTGGGGCTGCTGATGCCGCCCCTGCTGGACGGGCGCGCCAACGCCTGCTTCGGGGTGCGCGCGTTCGACGGCTACACCAGCCACTCGTTCCTGTTCGTGCTCGGCAACAAGGGCGTCACGCTGGCCTGCAACGTCCTGTTCAACGTGTACCTGCACGACATCATGACCTGCCACAAGATGATCCGGACCGATCTCTTCCAGAGCCTGCCGCTGCACTCGGCCGGCTTCTCGATCGAGCCCGAGATCACCGCCCGCCTCGTCCAGCGCCACGAGCGCATCTTCGAGGTCCCGGTGCACTACCGCGCCCGGGCCACGGCGGAGGGCAAGAAGCTGACCGCGCGCGATGGGTTCCGGGTGATCGCGACGCTGCTCCGCTGCCGCTTCGGCGGGTCCTGATCCGGCCCCTTCGCCGCGCCGCCGGCGCCGCCGCGCACCCCGCCGGCGCCGCCGTGCACCCCGCCAGCGCCGCCGCGTACCCCGCCGGCGCCGCTGCGTACCCGACCCCTCGTCCGATGCACCGCTTTTCAGGGTGCAGATGGCGACAAATTCGATTGTGACGAATCGGATTTCCCGAAACGACCGGGCTCAACGTGTAAAAGGCAACAGGTGCATACCCGATCGTTTCCGTCGGAAGGCTTGGTGGCTGGGCGTGCCGCTCCGGTCGCCAATTGGCCCGAGGACTCCGCCTCGACGACCGGGAAAGGTGGAAAATCGTGACCGCGCCGGCGGATTTGTCACCAGCATGCCGTCCAGCGTGGCAAACGCAACAAACCCCGGGCGCGTTGCCGAATTTGGCGCAAACCCCCCGTTGGACCGCGACCCGTAGCGGCGCTCGGCACGCCGCCTCGGCTCGTGGCACCGCCCTCGGGATCCCCCCACGATGAACATACCCCCCGGATACTGCAGACCTACCCCGGAGCGAGGCGGCGCTTTCAGATCAACCCCGCGGAAGCGACCGGGTATGCACGTGGCAACAAATCCGATTGCAAGATCTGAATTTGTCGCCAAGTGCATGCCCGATCGTCTCTGCCGAGGCTCATGTCGCTTGTTCGCTGATCGTGGCGGTCGCTGACCGGCGCATCGTGGGCGCTGAGCCCGCGCAGGGTCTGAAACGCGGCGTGCGGTCGCTCCGTCAATTGTGACGGAAGGCGGACTCGTCGAGGTCGGCCTGATGCGCCCTGGGGTCCGATGAGCGCCGGAACCCACCGCTACACTCGTCCGCCGATGTCAGCCGTCGATTCGCCGCAGCAGCGGCCGTCCCCGACCGGCTCCTCCGGCCCCGGAGGGTCGCGCGCCGCCTCAACGGTTCGCTCCCTTCGTCCGCCGGGGCCGCCCGCGGTGATCGCGGTCGTGTCGTGCATCGTCCTGGCCGCGCTGTCGGCGGTGATCCTGCCCACCGTGCCCAGCTACGACCCGTGGTCGTGGATCGTCTGGGGCCGTGAGGTGACCGATCCCCATCTCAGCTTCATCGTCAACGGCGGTCCTTCGTGGAAGCCGCTGCCGGTGATCTTCACAACCATCTGGGGGCTGTTCGGCTCCGCCGCGCCCACTCTGTGGGTGATCACCGCGCGCGTCGGCGGTCTGCTCGGGTTGTGGGGCGCATGGAAGCTGACCAGCCGGCTGGTCGGCGGCGGCTGGCTGGGGGCGTTCGCCGGCCTGCTGGCGGCAATCGGCATCGTGCTGACCGGCCGCCAAGACCAGGTTTGGTACTACTACTTCCTCCACGGCACCTCCGAGGCGATCCTGGTCGGCGCCACCGTGTGGTTCGTCGACCGCCTACTCGACGGCCGTCACGCGCAGGCCTACCTGATCGCCGTCGCCGCCGGCCTGATCCGCCCCGAGTGGTGGCCGTTCATCGGGCTCTACGCGATCTGGCTGTGGTTCCGGGATCCTGGCTTCAAGAGCCCTTGGATGCGGCTGCTGCTGATCGCCGGGCTGGTGGCCCAGCCATTCGGCTGGTTCGTGCCGCCGTGGATCACCACCGGCCACCCGTTTCTGGCCGCCACCCACGCCGCCGAGTACAACGGCCACCTCGGATCCGATGTCCTGCGCTCGGTCGTGGTCCGCGGCGTCAGAGATCAGGTGCTGCCGGCCCTGATCCTGGCGGTGGTCGCAGTGGTCGTCGGCTGGGTGCGCGACCGCGACCGGGTGATCGTCGCGATCGGAGTGGGCGTCGTCGCCTGGTGGGTCGTGGTCGTCGGCGAGACGCTCGACGGGTATCCAGGCCTGGAGCGCTTCTTCCTGCCGGCGGCAACCCTGACCTGCGTACTCGGCGGTGTCGGCATTGCCCGGATCGCAGAGCTGGCGGGCGCGCTCGTCGGCGGCCTGCGACGTCCGGTGACGGTTGCGATGGCGATCGTGCTGGCGGCGATCTGCGTCCCGTTCAGCACCGCGCAGATCGGCGTGGCTCGCACCGACCAGGCCGACGCCTCTCACGGCGTCTACCTGCTGCACGAGCTGACCAAGGCGGTGGCTGCGGTCGGCGGCCACCGCGGGGTGCTGCCGTGCCGGTCCAGCTTCACGGCGATCAACCATTCCGGCCAGACAGCGCTCGCCTGGAAGCTGGAGGCGACCCTCGAGCGGGTTGGGACGTCGATGCACGCGCCCGGCGTCGACTTCATCGGACCGCACTCGGCGCAGGTCGGAGGGCCCGCCGCGATCGACCCGCGACTGACCCACGCGCAGGTCCTCGCCGTCGTCGGCCCGTGGCGGGTGGTCCGCTATACCACCCCCGGGCTGCCGACCGGCTGCGACGGCCGCTGATCCGATGCGCCGGTGGCGGTGAGGGGAGCGATCGCTCAGTGCCGGTTCCTGCCGGCCGGAGGCGTTTTCGTCTTCCCGGGCTTGGGTTTAGGTTTGGGTTTGGGTTTGGGTTTGGCCGCGATCGTGAGCTTCTTTCGCACCACCGTCCGGTTGCCCGCCCGGTCGGTAACCGTGACCGTCACCGTATAGGTGCGCCTGCGGGTATACGTGTGGTACGCGGCGTTGCGGCGGATCCGGGCATTGCGCCCAACGCCCCAGTTGATGTAGACCGTGGCCACCCCCGAAGCGTCGGACTTGGGCAGCCCCCGCGGCGGCGGGTCGCTGTAGGCGACGGGGATCCGGAGCCGGCTGCCGACGATCCGCTTCCCGGTGAACTTGAACGACACCCGCGGGTGCACGGTGTCGACGAACACGGTCGCGGGGCTCGCCGTGGCGGTCAGACCCGCCCGGTTCACTGCCGTCACCTGGTAGGTGTGACGTCCGTTGGCCAACGGCGCCGGGGGCGCCGCCTGCAGTGCGGTGGTCTGGGTAACCGGCACCCCGTCGACGCTGAGCGTGTACACCAGCGGCCCCCAGAGCTCGGCGGCGGCGGACCAGGCAAGCGCCGGCTGGGCAGTCGTGGCGTAACCGAACCGATCGACCGGCGCGAAACCGCCCGGCGCTTTATACAGCTGCGCGGCGACGATGTCGGTGCCGGCGCCGCTGCCCTGGACCCAGGCGACCGCGGCATCGCCTGATACGTCGCCGGCCGCCACCAGTCCACTATCGGCGTCGGTGGGGCCCAGGCTGGGGGAGGACACGACCTGCTCGGGACCGAGATCGGCGCCGTCGGCGGCGTAGCGCAGCCGGATCTCGGCCGGGCCGGCGCTACCGGGGGTCTGCTGCCAGGCGATCAGGGTGGAGATCAGGCCGGCGGGGGCGGGGACGGCGTCGGGGGCCGCCCCGTTGGCCAAGCTGTCGACGCGCTGGGTTCCCCGGGACGCTTCGTTGGAGCCGAGGGCGGTGGCGAACAGCTGATGGGACTGATCGTGCTCGGAGGTGACGAACCCCACGCCGTACTCGGTCACCGCGCTGGCGGGCTGGGCGGCGCCCTCTGGCCCTCCGGTGACGACCCCGTCCCCTTGGTCGATACCGTCGTACTGCGATCCCCGCAGGCGGTTCATCAGCACGCGCGACTGGGCGGCGCCTCCGTTGGCGAGCTCCTCCTGGAAGGCGACCGACACGTAGGTGTCGTCACCGCCGACGGCGACCACGGGATCGCCGGCAGAGACCTCCTGCCACCCAGCGAGCGACGGCACGTCCGCCTGCTGGTAGACGACGCTCGGAGTGGTCTTGACCACGCGCCGGGAGTAGATGTGACCGTTCTCGCCCCACACGACGACCGCGTTGCCGTCGCCGGAGGTCGCGACATCGGGACGGCCTGGGCCCAGGCCGGCTGCGTCGGCCGGGTTGGCGTCCAGCGGACTGGCCTCCAGGGCCCACTGCCCCTGGTAGTAGTAGGCGGTCCTCACGTCGCCGCCCCCGGCGACGTTGGTGGCGGTGAAGGCGACGTATGCCTTGCCGAAGTTGGACATCGATATCGACGGGTTGGCGGCGCTGGGGTAGATCGCGGCCGGTGCGCTCAGCGGGGCGCCGGCGGACACGGTCTGGGCGACGTACAGCTGTCCGCCATTGATGAACGCCACCTCCAGCGCGCCGCCGTTCCCAGCCGCGATCACGGGCTGTGAGGAGGGGCCGGGGAGACCGGCATCGATCGGGGTGGGCGCCTGAAATCCGCCGCCGAGCAGCCGCGACATGAACACGTGCGCGACGCCCCCCACGTCCTTGACGTACACCAGGCCGCCGGTGCCGTCGCGGGCGATCGAGATCCCGTCCACGCTGACGATCGCCGCGCTCGGCCCGTCGATCACGCCGTCGGGGGCCAGCACCGGGCTGGCCAGGCGGGCGGCGCCGGCCGCCGACGCGAGGCCGAGCACCACGAGCAGCGACGCGCCCAGGACGACGAGCGTCCTGCGCCATGCCCCGGTGAAGAGATGTGGTGAAGGCGACGTGGCGGGAACACCCCTACAACAGCACAGGCGGCCCTGGGTTGCGGTGCCAAGCCCCCGGAAACCGATCTTCCAGCCGCGTGCGGCCTCCGGGAGGCGTCCGCGCGCCGACGGAGAATGTCTGGCCATGCTCGTCCTCGGCATCGACCCGGGCACCGCCAGTACCGGCTACGGGCTCGTTCGCCGGGAGGGGTCGCGGCTGTGCGCGGTAGCCGAGGGCGTCATTCAGACACGGGCCGGGATCCCGCTGGAGCGGCGCCTGGCCGACATCTATCAGCGGGTCGGCGAGCTGCTCGACGATCACCAGCCCGCGGCGATCGCGATCGAGGAGCTCTACTTCGGCGCCAACGTTCGCACCGCGTTCGCGGTCGGCCAGGCGCGCGGTGTGGTCCTGCTTGCCGCCGGCCAGCGCGTCGTCCCAGCGCGCTCCTACACGCCGCAGCAGGTCAAAGCCGCCGTCTGCGGCAACGGGCGAGCCGCCAAGGATCAAGTGGCGCGCATGGTGGCCCGCCTGCTCGGGATGTCAGCCCCGCCGGCGCCCGATCACGCCACCGACGCCCTGGCGGTGGCCATCTGCGAGCTCAACCGGGCGCCGCTGGCGCGGGCCGTCGCGGGAGCCTGTACGTGATCGCGCTGATCTCCGGGAGGGTGGCGGTGCGCCGCGGAGACCACGTGATCGTTGATTGCGGCGGCGTGGGCTACCGCCTGGCGGTCTCGGCCGAGACGCTGCGGCAGGTGCCGGCCGCCGGTCGTGAGGTCGTGTTGCACACACATCTCGTCGTGCGCGACGATGCACTCGCCCTCTACGGGTTCTCCACCGAGGAGGAGCGGGATCTGTTCCTGATGCTGCTCGCCGTCCAGTCGGTGGGGCCAAAGGTGGCGCTGGCGGTCCTCTCCGGGGCCCCACCGCGGGAGCTGCTGGCCGCGGTCGCCGGGGGCGACGTGGCGCGGCTGCAGGCGGCGCCGGGAGTCGGCAAGCGCACGGCCGAACGGATCATCGTGGAGCTGCGCGAGAAGGTCGAAGCAGCCCTGCCCGGCGAGATCACCGTCGCCCGCGGTGACGATCCGGTGAGCCTGGCCCGCGAAGCGCTCATCGGCCTGGGCTTCGGTGCGCCCGAGATCGATGAGCTACTTCAGGGCGCCGCGGGCCAGAGCACCGAGGACCTGATCGCCCACGCGCTGCGGAGCTCGCGGCGGTGAGCGCGGCGACGCCCCGGCTGCCGGACCCCGCCGAGCTGCCCGGCGACGAGCTCGATCGCTCGCTGCGCCCCCGTCGGCTGCAGGACTTCGTCGGTCAGGAGCCGGTGCGCGACCAGCTGTCGGTGTCGATCGCGGCGGCCCGCCACCGCGGCGACGCGCTCGACCACGTGCTGCTGTCCGGGCCGCCCGGCCTCGGCAAGACCTCGCTGGCCCAGATCGTCGCCGCCGAGCTCGACGTGCCGTTCGTGCAGACCGCCGGACCGGCGCTGGAGCGCAAGCGCGACATCGCCTCGTTCTTGACCGCGCTCGAGCCGCGAGCGGTGTTCTTCGTCGACGAGATCCATCGTCTGCCGCGGGCGCTCGAGGAGACGTTCTACCCGGCGATGGAGGATGGGGAGCTGCCGATCACCGTCGGCGAGGGCGCGGGCGCGCGGATCGTGACGCTGACGCTCCCGCCGTTCACGTTGATCGGGGCGACGACCCGCGCCGGGCTGCTGACCACGCCGCTGCGCGATCGCTTCGGCATCCAGCAACGGCTCGAGCACTACGGGCCCGACGATCTGGCCCGGATCGTGATCCGCTCAGCGCGACTGCTCGGTGTCGAGATCCAGGACGGCGGCGCAGCGGCGATCGCCCGGCGCAGCCGGGGGACCCCGAGGGTGGCCAACCGGCTGCTGCGCCGGGTGCGCGACTACGCCGAGGTGCGTCACGGCGGCATCGTCACCGAACCCATAGCCGATGCCGCGCTCGATCTCCTGGAGGTCGACGACGCGGGGCTCGACCGCCTGGACCGGGAGATCCTGCGAGCGATCTGCGACAAGTTCGGCGGCGGCCCGGTGGGCCTGTCGACGCTCGCGGTCGCCGTTGGCGAGGAGCAGGACACGATCGAGGACGTGTACGAGCCCTACCTGCTGCAACGGGGCCTGATCGAGCGCACACCACGGGGGCGAGCGGCCACCCACCGGGGGTTTGCTCACCTCGGTCTCGAGCCCCCCGGCCAGCGCCGACTGATCTGAGCCGGTAACGCCTGGGCGCGGCGGCCGGCGGCCGGTGACGCGTGACCGGCGACCGCGACCGGACCGGCGACGCGTGACCGGCGACCGGCGACGCGTGACCGGCGACCGGCGACGCGTGACCTGGCGCGCCGGCTCGGCGGACGCGTACTCATGTGACTCTTATCCGCCTCCCTCTATCCTCAGCGCCGATGAGTCGTGAGCGCTACTTCATCTGCCCACACTGCGGCAATCGCTCCATGGGCACCGACCGCAATGCCGGCTTTCGGCGTGAGGCGCGCGGCTGTGACAAATGCGGTTTCGCTTACCTGTTCGAGCTGCTCGACGACTACTACCCGGCACCCAACGCCGCGTTCTTCGCGTGCGACTCCGACGGGCGCATCGTCGACTGCGGGCGGGGCTCGTTCGAGCTCACCGGACTGAAGACCGAGCAGGCGATCGGTCGGCCGGTCCGGGAGGTTCTCGGACTGCGCTTCGAGGACGGCGGCGACCACGTCGGGACCGCGCTGGAATGGGAGGTCCGGGTGCGGGGCAAGGCGGTCCAGGTGAACGCCGAGCGCGACCTCCCGGCCCGCGCCGTCGCCGACATCTTCCCCGCCTACGACGACGACGAGGGCGGAGTGCTGGTCGTGCTCACGCCCACCAATCACAACTAGTGGTCGTCCCCGTGAGTACGGTCGCACCGAGAGTGGTCTCTGGCGGATGACTGGCGCGGACGCAGGGTGCGACGTGCAGCAGCGCTGCACGAGCATCCGAGGACAAAGCCAGGCGCCGCCAGAGGCCGCTCGAATGCGAGCGTATTTGCGGGGGCGGCCACGAGGTATGCGACCGCGTGGGGGCGGGTGCGCCCATCCACTGGGCTCCGTGGCCGGTTCGGGCCGTTAGCATCGTTCACTGATGTCAGATCGACAGCGTCACGGCTTCGTCCTGCTCCTGGTGGCGGGACTGATCGCCGCTTCGGTGTTCGTGATCACGACCCAGAAGACGATTCTGGGTCTCGATCTGAAGGGCGGGGTGGAGCTGGTCTACCAGGGCGAGGCGACCCCGCAGAGCCCGGTCGATCAGGCTTCGTTGAACCGGGCCGTCGACATCATGCGCTCGCGCGTGGACTCGCTGGGCGTCACCGAGCCGGAGATCCAGACCACCGGCGGCAACCTGATCACGGTCGGCCTGCCGGACGTCACCGACGTAGGGCGCGCCGAGCAGGAGGTGGGGCAGACCGCCGAGCTGTACTTCTACGACTGGGAGACCAACGTTCTCACCCCCAACGGCAAGACCGTGGCCAGCCAGTTGCAGATCCAGGATCCAACGGCACAGACGATCAGCCAGGGGGCGCCGGGCTCGGGGGGTCCGGGCGTGCCGGGCGCGGGCGGCGTCCCGCTCTACCAGGCGGTGAAGCTGGCGGCGAGCCAGCCGGTCGCGCCGGACTCGCCGACGCTGTCGCGCAAGGGCCCGCAGTACTTCCTGTTCGGGGCGCCGGGCAGCGCGGCATGCACCGCCGCGGCCAAGGCCGACGGGACCACGGTCGTCGCGGGCGATCATTGCCTGCTGTCCGGGCCCGACACGAGCATCACCGACCTCAAATCCGGCCTGCCGTCCGGCGTGGCGTACGCCGACGGCCAGCTGCTCACCGTCCCCCAGGGCACCGTGGTCCTGCAGGCGGCCAACCTGACCGCCTCAGACCACGTCGCGTTTGACAGCCCCGACGCCGAGTTCTTCGTCCTCAAGGACCGGGTGTCGATCCTCGGCAGGGACATCACCAACCCTCACACAGGGGACCGACTCGGGCGGGAGCCCCGACGTCCAGTTCGGCTTCACCTCCAAGGGCCAGAGCGAGTTCCAGAACGTCACCGGCCAGATCGCCAAGCGCGGTGAGGACGTCAGTCTCGGCGGCAACAAGTACTACCAGCATTTCGCGGTCGCGCTGGACAACCAGCTGGTCACCGTCCCGCAGATCAACTTCAACCAGTATCCGGACGGGATCATCGGCAGCGGTGGCGCCGACATCACCGGTGGCTTCACCACCCAATCGGCCTCGGATCTGGCCACTCAGCTGCGCCTCGGGGCACTCCCGATCAACCTGAGGCGCATCTCCGAGCAGCAGGTGTCGGCGACGCTTGGCCAGCAGGCGCTGAATCAGGGGCTGCTCGCGGGCGCCGTCGGCCTGCTGGTGGTCGCCCTGTTCCTGATCCTGTACTACCGCGCGCTGGGGGTAATCGCGGTCGCCGGGCTCGCCGTCTACGGCCTGTACTTCTTCGCCCTGATCAAGCTGATCCCGATCACGCTCACCCTGGCGGGCATCGCCGGGCTGATCCTGACCATCGGCGTGGCCGCCGACGCCAACATCGTCATCTTCGAGCGCGTCAAGGAGGAGATACGCGCCGGGCGCTCGATCCGGGCCGGGATCGCCACGGGCTACAAGAAGGGCCTGACCGCGATCATCGACGCCAACGTGGTGACGATCATCACCGCGTTCATCCTGTTCGTGCTGGCCACCTCCGACGTCCAGGGGTTCGCCTTCACCCTCGGCATCGGGGTGATCGTGTCGCTGTTCACCGCGGTGATGGCGACGCAGGCGATCCTGATGACGACCGCCGACTCGCGCACGATCGCGCGGCCGTCGGCGCTCGGCGCCGGCGGCAAGAAGCACGTGTGGCGCTTTGATTTCATGGGCGCCTCCAAGTACTTCTTCTCGATGTCGGGCGTGATCCTGCTGATCGGGGCGCTGGCGATCGGTGGCCGCGGTCTGAACCTCGGCATCGACTTCACCTCCGGCGCTCGGATCAACGTCACCGTTGCCCACCCGGCCACCTCCAAGCAGGTCAGCGCCGTGGCCTCGGGAGCGGGCATCTCCAGCCCGGTGGTTCAGGAGATCGGCGGCAAGGGAACTCAGTTCCAGATCTCGTCCAAGCCGCTGGCCCGGGGCAGCAGCGGGGTGGAGTCGGCGCTGAATTCCAAGTTCGGGGTGCGCAGCTTCGGCAGCGAGTCGGTCGGCCCGACGTTCGGGGCCTCGGTGACCCACTCCGCGGTGGTTGCGATCATCGCCTCGTTGCTGGTGATCTCCGCCTACGTGGCGCTGCGCTTCGACTGGAAGTTCGCGGTCCCGGTGCTCATCGCCCTGATGCACGACCTGCTCATCACCGCCGGCGTCTACGCGTTGACCGGAAGGCAGGTGACGGTCGACACGGTCGCGGCCCTGCTCACCATCTTGGGCTACTCCCTCTACGACACGATCATCGTGTTCGACCGGGTGCGGGAAAACGTTCCGCGAATGCCTCGCGCCGCGTTCTCGCAGATCGTCAACCGCTCAATGTCAGAGGTGCTCACCCGATCGATCGCCACCACCTCGTGCACGCTCTTGCCGATCATCGCGCTGCTGCTGTTCGGCGGCTCCACCCTGCAGGACTTCGCCTTCGCCCTGCTGATCGGCGTCGCCTCCGGAGCCTACTCGTCGATCTTCATCGCCTCGCCGGTGCTGACCCACTGGAAGGAGCGCGAGACGATCTACCGGCACCGCCGGCAGCGGATCGAGACCGACTACGGCACCGTCGCGGCATACGCGACGGCCGGGGCGGACGTCGAGCCCGCCCGCCAGCGCCTTCGCCAGCGGGTGGGGCGGATCACCGAGCCCGACCCCGAGGGCGTGTCCGCCGCCGAGTTCGAGCAGATGAAGCGAGATCTGGACATCGAGAAGGAGCCGACACAGCGCACCTCGACCCTGATCAAACGGCTCGCCCACACCCCCGAGGCCGAGGCAGAGGCGCCGGCCGAGCCCACGCCACCGCGGCGCGGCAAGGGAGCGGTCGCCGCCGGCGAGAAGACGTCGCCCACCCGGTCCCGGGCCGGCAAACCGGGGGCCCGGCCGCGCCCTGGCGCCGCACCCGGTGACGGCGGACCGGCGGTGGCGCCGGATCGTGAACCGGACTCCGAGTCCACGACCAGCCGCGGGCAGGGGGGTCAGCCGCAGCGCGCTGAGCGGCCCGCGCCGACCGCTTCCGACGGGTCGGCCGGCGCTGCCTCCGACGCCTCGGACCCGACCGCCGCGCCCGCCGAGGACAAGGGCTTCCGGCACGCTCCCGACGAGGCCGAGAACGAGGCGATCGCGAGGTCCCCCAAGCCGCCTCGATCCGGCAAGCCGCGGTCGCGCAACCGCCGCCACGGGAGGCGTCGCTGATGGGCATGCTCGCCTGGGTGGTGATGGGTCTCGCCCTCTGGCACTTCACCATCTGGCTGCCCGACCGTTATTGGGGCGGCATCGTCGGTGCCTTCCTGGGGGCGCTGTTCGGCGCGGGACTGTTCGGCCTGATCGTCAACGGCTTTTCCATCCCGGGTCGCCACGACACCCACATCACCACCGCGCTGGAGGCGATCCCGGGCGCGCTGATCGGCATCGGGCTGATCTACTACCTGGGAGTGCGCCGGGAAAGAGAAGGCGGACCCGGTCCGGTGCGCCTCTGAGTCAAAGTGGTTCCGGTCGCATTTGCGAACCGGCCACTGAACGCTCCCGGCTCCGGACTTGTCCGGAGCCCCTCATACCTTGTGGCGATGCTGCAGGTGGTCACACCGGCCGAGTCCGAAGCGCTCAGCCGCCCACGCTCGTCGCTGCCCGTCGCCGCACCGGGGTCCCCGGCCCAGTCGACTGAGCGCCAGCCGGAGGGGCCACCCGGCGCCGGCGTCCGGCCACGACTGCAGATCCCCACCTACGACCTGGGCGCGGCGCTGGCGCTGCAGCGCGCCCTCGGGATCGGCCACGTGCTCGCCCAGATCCTCGTCCGCCGCGGGCTTAGCGACCCCGATCAGGCACGACGGTTCCTGAACGCCGGCGACGCCCACGATCCGAGCGCGTTCACCGGCATCGGCCAGGCAACCGCGGCGATCCGGCGTCAGCTGGATGCTGGCGGCCGGATCGTCGTCCACGGTGACTACGACGTGGACGGCGTGTGCGCCACTGCGATCATGATCCGCGCGCTGCGCGGTCTCGGCGGCGACGTAGGCTGGTTTCTGCCGAGCCGGATGGAGGACGGCTACGGCCTGTCGGCGGCGACAGTCCAGCGGCTGGCCCAGCGGGCTACTGCCTTGATCGTCACCGTCGACTGCGGGATCACCGCCGTGGAGGAGGTGGCGGGGGCCCGGGCGGCGGGTGTCGAGGTGGTGGTCTCCGACCACCACGCGCCCCGCCCCGACGGGAGGCTGCCGGACTGCCCGATCGTGCACCCCGCGGTGGGCCAGTACCCGTGCGCCAGCCTCTGCGGCAGCGCCGTCGCGCTCAAGCTCGCCGAGGCGCTCGGGGCGCCGACCGCCGGCGAGGATCTGGACCTCGTGGCCCTGGCCACCGTCGCCGATCTGGTGCCGCTCGTCGGCGAGAACCGGCGTCTCGTCCGCGAGGGCCTGGCCGCGCTGGCGACCACCGCCAAGACCGGGCTGCGCGCATTGATGGCCGTGGCGCAGGCCGACCCGGGCGCCCTCGACGCGGGAACGCTCGGCTTCCGGCTCGCTCCGCGGATCAACGCCGCCGGGCGGCTGGGCCGCGCCGACGCCGGGCTGGAGCTGTTGCTCTGCGAGGACCCGACGCGTGCCCAGGCGATCGCCGACGAGCTCGATCGCGTCAATGGTGAGCGGCGGGCCGTCGAGCAGCGGATCCGGTGGGAGGCCGAGGCCCAGGTGTCGCGGCTGGGACCCCGCAGCGCCTACGTGCTGGCGGGCGAGGGTTGGCATCCCGGCGTGGTTGGGATCGTCGCCTCGCGCATCGTCGAGCGCCATCACCGCCCGGCGGTGCTGATCGCGCTCGACGACGAGCTCGGCACCGGCTCCGGGCGCAGCATCCCCGGCTTCGATCTGCTCGAGGCACTGAACGCCGGCGCCGGTTGCCTGCACCGTTACGGCGGTCACCGCGCCGCCGCCGGCCTGACGATCGATCCGGCGCGGATCGAGGAGTTCCGGGCGCGGTTCGAGGCGCACGCGGCCGCCGTGCTGACTCCCGAGCTGCTCGAGCCGGTGGAGCGGGTCGACGCCGTCGTCTCCGGCAGCGAGCTCGGCCTGGCGCTCGCCGAGGAGCTGCTCGTGCTCGAGCCTTGCGGGATCGGTAATCCGTCGCCGCGCCTGCTCGTTCCCGGCGGCCGGTTCGGGGATGTCCGGCCGATGGGGGAGGGCCGCCACGCTCGCTTCTCGGTCACCTCTGGGGGGGCGCGGGCGCGGGCGGTGGCGTTCGGCTGCGACGGACGGGTCGGCGACGATTCCCGGCAGCCGCTGGACGCGACCTTCAAGCTGGAGCGCAACGTGTGGAGAGGAGCCGTCGAGCCCCGGCTCGTGCTCCGGCACGCCCAGCGGTGCGCGCCGGCCCCGATCAGCGTGCTGGACGATCGCGGGGACTATCTGACATCGGTCCTGGCCGAGGTCGACGCCGCGCTGGACACCCCGCCGGACGCGCCGATCGGTCGCTTCGCCGGCATCCCGTCGGCTCGGGCGATCATCGACCGCCGCGGCCACAGCCCGCTGGCGGTGCTGGTGGACGCAGTGGCCGCCGGCGAGCCGGTGCTGGCGATCTGCGCCGATGTCGCCCGGCGGCGCAACGGGCTTGCGCAGCGGGTCGGCGGATTCACCCTGGCGGGCTACGGTCAGCTGGAGCGCGCGCCCGAGCGGGTGCCCGACTTCGCCCACGTGGTCGCGCTCGATCCGCCGAGCGGTCACCGGGCCGCCGAGGCGATGCTCGCCGGCGAGGGCGTCACGCAGCTTGCCTGGGGCGAGCCTGAGCTACGCTTTACCGAGCAGATGCACGAGCTCGAGTACGGTCTCCGTGCTTCGCTCGTCGCCTTCTACCGCGCTCTGCGGGCGCGGGAACGGGCGGCCGGCGAGGAGCTCGAGCGACTGCTTCGCGGCGATGGTCCGCACGGTCGATCGGCACAGCTCGCCGGCAGGCTGATCCGGGTGCTCGCGGAGCTGGAGCTCGTCAGCCTCGACCGGGATCTGCCGGCCCTCGCGATCGCGGGCCGGGCGCCCACCGCGCTCGATCGCTCGCCGTCGTTCAGGGACTACACGCGGCGATACGAGGACGGAAAGCGATTCCTGAGCAGCGCAAATCATCCAGTGGGCGCCTGAGCCGGGCGATCGGTCGTGGCGACGCCGCCGGGGGGAAGTCGGCGAAGGGGAAGGCGGCACGCCGCGCCGACGGCGCCTCGACAGCGCTTGCCAGTAACCGGCCCCGCGTCGACGGGCTCGCCGGCCCGCACGACCCGGAGGCGGTGAGCCGCTCCGACCTGGCGCCGTTCGAGCAGCGGCTGCTCGGCGACCTGTTCGCGATCGTCGAGGAGCACGCCAACCAGTCGCTGCCGATCGACCGCGACCGCGTCGAGCGGGCGTTCGTCTACGCCTGCGCTCATCACGCCGATCAACGCCGCCTGTCGGGCGAGGAGTTCATCAGCCATCCGATCGGCGTGGCGAAGATCTGCGCAGGGCTGCGGCTTGACACCGAGACGCTGTGCGCCGCCCTGCTCCACGACACGGTGGAGGACACGAGCGCGTCGCTGGAGGAGGTGCAGGAGACGTTCGGCGAGGAGATCGCCGGCCTCGTCGACGGCGTCACCAAGCTGACCGGCTTGACCTTCCAGTCGCACGATGAGGCGCAGGCCGAGAACTACCGCAAGATGGTCGTGGCGATGGCCTCGGACATCCGGGTGATCCTGATCAAGCTCGCCGACCGGCTGCACAACATGCGCACGATCTCGGCGATGCCCAAGCAGAAGCAGATCGAGAAGTCACGCGAGACCCTCGACATCTACGCCCCGATCGCCCACCGGCTGGGCATCCACGCGATCAAGTGGGAGCTGGAGGACCTCGCCTTCCAGACGCTGCACCCCCGCAAGTACAACGAGATCAAGGGCCTGGTCGCCCAGCAGCGCGGCGAGCGCGAGCGCTACGTCACCCAGGCCGGCGACATCGTGGCCTCCGAGCTCGCCGAGCTCGGCATCCACGCCGACATCTCCGGCCGCGCCAAGCACTTCTACTCCATCTACTCCAAGATGACCAAGAAGGGCCGCGAGTTCAACGAGATCTACGACCTGACCGCGATGCGCGTGATCGTCGACTCGGTGAAGGACTGCTACGGCGCCGTGGGCGTGATCCACTCGCTGTGGAAGCCGCTGCCTGGCCGCTTCAAGGACTTCGTCGCGATGCCGAAGTTCAACATGTACTCGTCCCTGCACACGACGGTGATCGGCCCCGAGGGGCGGCCGCTGGAGATCCAGATTCGCACCAGCGAGATGCACGACCTCGCCGAGTTCGGGATCGCCGCCCACTGGATGTACAAGGAAGGCGCCGTCAGGTCCGGCGGAGCCAATCGGGACCAGGATGGAAAGCTGAAGTGGCTGCGGTCCCTGATGGATTGGCAGAAGGAGGCCGATCCGCGGGAGTTCATGGAGAACCTCAAGGTGGACCTGTTCGAGGACGAGGTGTTCGTCTTCACCCCAAAGGGCGAAGTCAAATCGCTGGCCGCCGGGGCCACTCCGCTGGACTTCGCCTACGAGATCCACACCGACGTCGGACACCGCTGCGTCGGCGCCAAGGTCAACGGCAAGATCGTGCCGCTCTCCTACGTGCTGCGCTCCGGCGACATCGTCGAGGTGCTGACCTCTAAACGCGAGCGCGGGCCGTCGCGCGACTGGCTCGCGCTGGTCAAGACGACCCGGGCGCGGAACAAGATCAAGGCCTGGTTCAAGGCCGAGTCGCGCCGTGACACCGAGCACACCGGACGCGAGCTGCTCCAGGACGCGCTGCGCAAGCAGGGCCTGCCGGCACAGAAGCTGGTCGGCTCGCCGCTGCTCGCCGACGTCATCCGGGAGATGGGCTTCCGCAAGGGAGACGACTTCTACATCGCGCTCGGGGGCGCCAAGATCTCGGCCAACACAGTCGTCAACAAGGTCATGCAACGTCTCAAGCAGGGCGAGGCCGCCGAGTCGGAGCCCACCGCCGCTGACGACCTGCTGCAGACCAACCGGCGTCGAACCCGGCCCACCACCTCCTCCTCGCGCTACGGGATCGCCGTGGAGGGCATCGACGAGGTGATGCTGCGCCTGGCCAAGTGCTGTCGCCCGGTCCCCGGCGATCCGATCGTCGGCTACATCTCGCTCGGCCGCGGCATCACCATCCATCGTGAGGACTGCCCCAACGTCGCCGTCCTCAAGAAGGACCCGGAGCGCTTCACAAGCGTCGCCTGGGACGGCGACGCCGACACCTCCTTCCGGGTCGAGATCGAGGTCGACGGGTGGGACCGCCACCGCCTGCTGGAGGACATGTCCCGGACCTTCGCCGAGGCGGGGATCAACATCCTCGACGCCCACTGCACCGTCAACCACCCGATGGTGAAGAACCGGTTCGTGGTGGAGGTGGGCGACACCCGCGCCCTGGATCAGGCGATCAACCGCCTGCGCAACATCGACGCCGTGTTCGACGCCTACCGGGTCACCCCCGGCGCCGGCTGATCCCGGTCACCATCCCGCGCCCCCGAACGGCGCGGGATGCCCGCGTTTTGGCGATCGCCACCAGAGGACGCCGACCGCGCCGCGTCCCGTGGCTGCGCCACCGCGCGCACCGGCGCGACGTGAGCGGGCGCCGCCGGCGAGGGCTCGCGGTGCGTTGGCATCACGGGCATCCGAGCAGGCGCCGGCGGAGAGGGCTCGCCGAGCGGCGGCATCCCGGGCACCGGAGCAGGCGCCGGCGGGGAGGGCTCCCGGCGCGGCGCGATCACGCGCACCCGCCGCACCTCGGCCGTCGGTAGCTTCGTGAGCACGACGGCGGCGCCGGTGGCGAGCGTCTTGATCTCGTTGGGGTGGACCGAGTATCGCTCCACCAGCCGGCGCGTACCGCGGCTACCGCCCCGGGGCGCGAGCGGACTGCGGAGACTCTCGGTCTGCTCCCACACCCGCGAAGTCCCGGCCATCTGGGCGATCATCTCGGCGGACGCCGGAACATCCTGACGATGGGCGATCTTGACCCCGACGATCCCCAGCACCTGATCGCGAAAGCCACGGCCGGCGCGCTCCAGGTCAGACATCTCCTGGGTGGCCAGGACCACGCTCACGCCCGACTCTCGTCCCCGTGCCAGCAGCGCCAGGACGTTGTCTGCGCCCAGCGCCGAGAACTCGTCGATCGCCACGGTTGCGCTCCGTGGACCGCTCTCCCGGCCCGGGCCGGGACCGAGGCGGTGACCCGACGCGCTGACGAGGTCCTGGATCGCCAACGCCCCCAGCTGCGCCGCGAGACTGCCGTACACGCTGGAGTTCAGGCTGAACAGGATGACTTCGCCGCCTTCCAGGCCGGCCCGCAGGTCGACGATGGGGGCAGACTCGGCCTCGCCGGCTACAGCCGCGCCGGTCTCTCCAATGCGCAGGTACGGGCCGGCGCACGATTCGCTGAGCAGCGCCAGCCGGGTCCCCAGGCCCCGCACCGCGCTGACCTGGTCCGGGGTCAGTGCCCCGAGATAGTCGTGCACGCGCTCGGCGAGCGGTTCCGGGACGCGGCGCAGCACTGGTATCAGCCGTCGCGGCTCCATCACCGCCACCACCTCATGCAGCTGGACCGGACGACCCGGATGCGCCGCCTGCAGCACCCCGAGGGCCGTCTGCACGTAGCGCTCAGCGGCACGCTGATAATGCGGCTCGCTGAAGCGCTCGGTGCGGATCAGCTTGTCCTTCAGCGACGTTGCGTTGCCGTGCTGGAGCGGGTTCCAGTGACCGGGCCCGTCCGGCGTCCACACCTGAAGGCCACGTCCGCACGGCTCCGCCACACGGCGGAGCTCGGCGGCGAACGCCGGGGACCCCTTCATGTCGATCGCCACCACGGGGCGGCCGGCGCGGATCTGGGCGCTCAGGATCTTGAGCATGGTGGTCGACTTGCCGGCTCCGCTGGCCCCCAGGATCAGGGCGTGCGCGGCGAGCTGCGCGTCGCTCAGCGTCACCGGTCGGCCCGTCGGATCCGGCCCCAGCAGCGTGGTCTGCACCTCGTGTTGACCCTCGCCCCGCCCTCGCAGCCCGCTGACACCGCGCCGCCCGCGGCGCTGGACCGCCGTTCGCCACAGCGCCGGCGCGAACGCCAGCCCGGCACCGCCGGCCAGCAAGCCCACCGCCACGCCAAGGGAAGGCGCCATCAGCACCGCCACCCAGAGCGCAAGCGACAGGTAACGGCGGGCGCGGCGGACCGGAATCGGGTCGTTCACCGCGACATCTCCGACCGGCCTCCGGCGCGGCCAGCCTCGTCCCGGGCCGCCCGGTGACGCCGCTGCGCCGCTGCGCCGCGAGCGTTCGCCGGTGTGGAGCCACCCAGCGTGACGCGCTGCACGTGAACCATGTCCGAGATCCCGGCTCGCCGCGCCGACCGCTCGATCGCCTGGCGCACGGCGGGTTTCTCTGCCAGGTAGACGACGGCGTCGATGCGGCGGTCCGCTCCGTAGGCGGAGAGGATCCGTTCCCGCCGGTCCTGCGCCTTAGTCGTCAGCTCGAGCTCGAACGCGACCCGTTGCCCCGAGCCGGTGACCAGGATCATGTCCGGATAGTGCAGCCGGTCGCGCCCACCCGGACCGACACCGCCGAGGCGAACCCCCAACCGCTCATCACGTTCCGTGCTGCGAGCGTCGCTGGATCGCATGCGTCGTTCGGAGATGACATCCGCCACCGCACCAAAGCGTCCGCGGCGCGCCGCGAGCATCAGCCAGGCGAGACCGAGATCATGCCGGTAGAGGGCGAGATCCGGCTTGCGCGGCGCGGCCAGGTCGCTGCCAATCGCCCGCAGCCCGCCACGAGTGATCTGATGGCAGGCCGGCTGGAGGTGAAGCTTGCGCTCGGCTCGGAGGTACCCGCCCGCGCCGAGCGCCCGTAACCGTGCCGACGCCGCCGATTCGCTCACCTCCAGCAGCACGGCCACCTGCCCGGCGACCACGAACCGATGCTCGGCGATGAAGCGGAGCAGGACGTGATCCCGGTCGGTGATCTGGACCGGGCGGACCTGCGCGGCTCGGCGCCGGCGCGCGGCTTGGGTCTCCACATATACATCGAGCCGGCAGAGCGCCTGTACTCACCCCCTGATCCGGTTCAGCGTCCCCGCGCGGGCGCAGCTCAGGACACCACCAGCATCCGCTGCGCCAGACACGCGAACGTCGCCTCAGCGACGTCTCCGATGTAGTCGCCGTCGACCTGGAGCGGAAGCGGGCGCCCATCACTGGAGCTGACCGTGCCCTCGGTGAGCCCGCTGGAGGCGTGCACACGCCGGTGTCCGGACAGGTGCGAGCGCCTGGACAGCGCTCGCCACGCGATCGAGGGCATGTCCACGGGGTTGGCCCGATCCAGGACGATCGCGGCCAGATCGCCGCTATCCAGGGATGCCCCCTCGGCCATCCGCACCCGACGATCGCCAAAGTAGGTGTAGGGGTCGGAGTTCTGGACCAGTGCGGTGACGCCGTCGACGGTCTCGGAGCCGAGCCGGGCCCGCAACCGCGGGGGGTGCGCGAGGTAGCGGCGGTTGAACGTCGTGATCGCCGCCCAGGTGTAGTACCACTCGCCGAAGCGAGCCTTTCGCCGCGGATGGGAATCGACGACGGCGACGACGCTGGCATCCAGCCCCAGACCCGCCGAGAACAGGAAGCAGCGCTGGTTGACCCGCCCGAGATCGACGCGCCGCGGTCTCCAATCGTGCGCCATGCCCAGGAGATGCTCGGTGGCATCGATCACGTCGGGGGGGATTCCGAGCATCCGGCAGTACACGTTGGCGCGGCCCCCCGGCAGGCAGCACAGCGGTGCCTCCGAGCCGGCGAGCCCGTTGGCGGCCTCATTGACGGTGCCGTCGCCACCGAACGCCACCACGACGTCGTAGCCCGCGTTCGCCGCCTCGCGGCTCAGCTCGGTGGCATGACCGCGAGCCTCGGTATCGACCGCCCGGACCTCGTAACGGCCGTTCAGGGCATCGACGACGAGACTCCGGAGACGTTCGGAGACGGTCGTCGCGTACGGGTTGACGATCACCAGCATGCGTCGCCTCGGTGCATCCGGTCGATCCCGGGCGAGGGTCGCCGGCAGGTCGGGCGGGGCGGTGGCCATGCCAACCTCGTCAACACCGTGCCGGGGGCGTCGTTACGCCGCCGCGCAACGGGCCCGCGCGGCTAATGCCGGCCCCGCTCCGCCGGTATACTCGGCCCGTACATAGCAGTAACGCATCCAGAGGGGTGGAGGGATATGGCCCTACGAAGCCCCGGCAACCGCCCGTAAGGGAACGGTGCCAATTCCATCAGGCTCCAACCAACAAAGGCCTGGGAGATGTGGCAAGGCGGTTTCGCAAGGCCTCCGACCACAGACCCCGGCGGAGGATCGTCAAACATGCCGCCAGAGTCTCTTCGCTGCAAGGAATGTCAGACCACCTATCCGCTGGACGCGCGATACGTCTGCGAGCAATGCTTCGGTCCGCTCGAGGTCGCCTACGCGGCGCGCGGGGTGCAGGACCCGGCGGCGCTGCGCCGCCGGGTGCAAGCCGGGCCCCACTCGCTGTGGCGCTACGGCGACTTCCTGCCGGTGCAGTCGCCGCCCCGGGGGGCACTGCCGGCGGGCTGGACTCCGCTGCTGCGCGCCGACCGCCTGGCGAAGCGGCTCGGCCTCAACGAGGTCTGGATCAAGAACGACGCCGCCAACCCGACACACTCGTTCAAGGATCGGGTCGTGTCGATAGGACTGGCGCGAGCTCGTGAGCTGGGCTACGAGACGATCGCCTGCGCTTCGACCGGCAACCTGGCCAATGCCGTGGCCGCGCATTCCGCCGCCGCCGGGCTGCAGTCCTATGTCTTCATCCCGTCCAACCTGGAGGAGCAGAAGGTTCTCGCCACCGGTGTCTACGGCACCAATGTGGTCGGGGTGCGCGGCAACTACGACGACGTAAACCGGCTATGCACCGAGCTCTCGGGCGAGCACGCGTGGGCGTTTGTGAACATCAACATGCGCCCGTACTACGCCGAGGGCTCCAAGACGCTGGCGTTCGAGACCGCCGAGCAGCTGGGGTTCGAGCTCCCGGATCGGGTGGTGGCTCCGATCGCCTCCGGGTCGCTGTTCACCAAGATCGCCCGGGGCTTTGCCGAGTGGATCGACGCCGGTTTGCTCGAGGGCCGCCTGCCCGTGTTCAACGGCGCCCAGGCGGCGGGTTGTTCGCCGGTAGCGACCGCATTCGCCGACGGGCAGGACTTCTGCCGTCCGGTCAAGCCGGACACGATCGCCAAGTCCCTGGCGATCGGCAATCCCGCCGACGGTCCGTACGCGCTCGACCTGGCCCGCAGCAGCGGCGGCGGCATCGATGCGGTCAGCGACGACGAGATCCGCGAGGGGATCAAGCTGCTGGCGCAGACCACCGGCATCTTCACCGAGACCGCCGGAGGCGTGACCACCGCGGTGCTGGCGAAGCTGGCGCTGCGGGGAGACATCGACCCCGACGAACGCGTCGTCGTGTACATCACCGGCGAGGGTCTGAAGACGCTCGACGCGGTCCGCGGCATGTTCGAGGCGTGGGAGATCGAGCCGAGTGTCACCGCGTTTGAGAGCGCGAACCAGCGCGTTGGCGCGCTGGCATAAGATGCGCCGATGGCCGTCAGCGTGAAGATCCCCACCCAGCTTCGATCCGCCACCGAGGGCGAGGCTTCGGCCGCCGTCGACGGCGCCACCGTGGGCGAGGTGCTCGACTCACTGTACGAGCGCTTCGGCGAGTTGCGCAGCCGCATCGCCGAGGATGGTGGCCTGCGCCGGTTCGTAAACGTCTACGTTGACGGGGAGGACATCCGCTTCCTCGACGGTCTCGACACCCAGGTCAAGGATGGGGACGAGGTCACCATCCTGCCCGCCGTCGCCGGCGGCTAGCTAGGTGCCTCCGTTCGAGCGCTCAACGAGCCGGGAGTGGACGGCTACTTGGTTGTCGCCGGGGCGGCGACTTGCACCTGTGCCGGCACCGCGAGCCCGACCGGGCAGCTGACGCCGGTGCCTCCCAGCCCGCAGTAGCCCCACGGATTCTTGTGAAGGTACTGCTGGTGGTAGTCCTCGGCGTAGTAAAACGGGTGGGTGGAGGCGGATTCGATCTCGGTGGTGATCTCGGGAAAGCCCTTTTCCCGCAGGCGCTCGTTGTAGGCGGCACGGGAGGCTTCGGCCGCCTGATGGTGCTCCTCGGTGTCCCAGTAGATCGCGGAGCGGTACTGGGTGCCCTGGTCGTTGCCCTGGCGCATTCCCTGAGTCGGGTCGTGGTTCTCCCAGAACAGCCTCAGCATCTCCGCGTAGGAGGTCTTGGCCGGGTCGAACACGACGAGCACGACCTCGGTGTGGCCGGTGCTCCCGCTGCAGACCTCCTCGTAAGTGGGGTTCGGGGTGTAGCCCCCGGCGTAGCCGACGGCGGTGGTGTAGACGCCCGGCGCCTGCCAGAACACGCGCTCGGCGCCCCAGAAGCAGCCCATCCCCACGACCAACTCCTGGTACCCGTCCGGGAAGGGCGGCTTCATCGGCGTGCCCAGCACCGCATGGCGATCGGCCACCGGCATCTCCTGCTCGCGACCTCGGAGCGCTCGCTCCGGGTCGATCATCTTCGCCTTCTCTCGCAATCCGAACATGGATCAAGCTTAGGGCACACGCAGGAATTACTGGCGGTTTGTCCGGCCACCCCGCACGGTCCTCCTCGTTTGGCACACCGGGGCTCGGGTAGTGAAGACCTCACCAGTTGACTGCAGGAGATCGCGATGCCACCACGCGGTGTGAAGCCCGGCAGCAAGCGGGCTCGTCAGTACGACCACATCAAGGAGAGCGAGAAGGGTCAGGGCCGTAGCGAGGGCCGGGCGGAGGAGATCGCGGCCCGGACGGTGAACAAGGAGCGCGCCCGCAGCGGGGAATCGCGCCAGGCCTCCAGGACCTCCACCCAGGACATGTCCTCCTCACGACGGGGCGGGCAGCGGTCGGGGACCAACCGGGAGAAGGGGCGCACGCGGGACCAGCTCTACAACGAGGCGAAGAAGCTCGGCATCGACGGCCGCTCGCAGATGAACAAGGCCCAGCTGCAGCGCGCAGTGGACGCCAAGA
Source organism: uncultured Actinomycetota bacterium (assembly GCA_963830395.1). Classification (GTDB taxonomy): domain Bacteria; phylum Actinomycetota; class Thermoleophilia; order Solirubrobacterales; family Solirubrobacteraceae; genus Palsa-465. The sequence continues at coordinate 212,642 of CAWHMI010000014.1, read as the reverse complement.
AGTCGTGACCGAGGCGCACGCACGGGATTCGGCGCACAGCCGGCGCCTGACTCGGTCAGGTCGCCGCTGACCCGCCGTCCGCCTCGGTCAGGTCGCCGCTGACCCGCCGGATCTTTTCGATCGCGGACCGCAGTAGACGCGAGACCTGCATCTGCGAGGTGCCTATGCGAGCGGCGATCTCTGACTGGGTGAGGTCGCGGCCGAACCGGAGGTACAGGATCAGCCGATCTGACTCAGACAGCGTCTCCACGCCCTTGGCGATCATCGTCAGGTACTCGGCCTGCTCCAGCCGCTCATCCTCGGCGCCCAGCACCGCGGCCAGCTGAGGAGCCCCGGTTTCGTCCTCGTCGGGACCGTGCTCCAGCGGCGTCGTGTGGCGGGCGTGGTAGGCCTCCACTGCCTCGAGCGTCTGCTCCTCGGTGGCATGGAGCGCCTCGGCCAGCTCGGGCAACGACGGCGACCGGCCCAGCCGAGCGGACAGCTGATCGGTGACGCTGGCCAGCTCCAGCGCCCGCTCCTTGACCCCGCGGGGAACGTGTATTGCCCATCCGCTGTCGCGGAAGTAACGCTTGAGCTCGCCGAGCATCGTCGGCGTGGCATAGCTGGTGAACGCGTAGCCTCGCTGCGGATCGAAGCGATTGATCGCCTTGAGTAGACCGACCATCGCGACCTGCGTGAGATCCTCGAGCGGCTCGCCGCGAGAGTAATAGCGCCGGGCGACGCTGCGCGCCAACGGCTCGAACCGGCGCACGATCTCTTCCAGCACGACGGGGTCGGCCTGCTCGGAGTACCGCCGCAGGAGCTCCTCGGTCGAGGCCTCGCCTGCGGTCGATCGATCGAATGTCACGCTGCGTCGACGCGACGCGGCTTCGATGGGGGCCAGATCCGGCACACGCCTCCTCCGTACAGGAAGTCTGTACGACGAAAAGCACCGGTGGACGGCCACCGTGTGCCTCCCGTCGATGACGAGTCGCCCCGCGGGCGCCATGCCGACGCATCGCGAGCTGCGACCAATGATACCGGCGTCGGGGGCTCGATCAGGCGGTGGGGCTCTCCCGCGCCGCGAGCCAGCGGCCGACCACGCTCAGGTCGGCAACGAGCTCCTCCATGGCGGATTCCCGCTCGCGATCGTCGCGCTGACGCAGAATCGCCGACGGATGCGCGGTCAGGGTCACCAGCTCGGCGAGCTCCGACGCCATCGGCTGACCGCGGTCGCGGCCGATGCGCACCTGAGAGCCGAGCAACGCCTGGGCAGCGGTGGCGCCGAGGCACACCAGCGCCTCCGGGGTCACCAGCCGGAGCTCGGCGTCCAGCCACGGTCGGCAGGCGACGACGTGAGCGCGTTCGGGAGTTTGATGAATCCGGCGCTTGCCCCGCGCCTTGTAGCGAAAATGCTTGACGACATTCGTCACGTATGCCTCGCGGCGGTCGATCCCGGCACGCTCCAGAGCGCGATTCAGGATCTGGCCGGCAGGGCCCACGAACGGCAGTCCCTCGATGTCCTCCCGGTCGCCCGGCTGCTCACCGACCAGCATCAGGCGGGCATCGCGGCGTCCCTCGCCCACCACCGCCTGGGTGGCTCCAGACCACAACTCGCACGCGCGGCAGGCCTGCGCCGACTCGCGCAGCGACTTGAGGCTGAGGTGCTGCGGGATCGGCGGGGACGGCGGCAGGGACTCGTCGAACAACGACATGTCGTAACGTCGCAGTTACCCGCGGATGAAGCTGGCACGCATCGGATGCTCGGGCTGGAACTACGCCGACTGGCGCGGGCGCTTGTACCCCCAGCGCGAGCCCCAGCGGCGGTGGCTCGAGCTCTATGCGCAGCGGTTCGACACGGTCGAGGTCAACAACACGTTCTATCGCCTGCCCCGCCGCGACACGGTCGCTGCCTGGGTCGAGCAGACCCCGCCCGAGTTCACGTTCGCAGTCAAGGCCAGCCGCTACCTGACCCACATCAAGCGACTGACCGAGCGCGACGGCATCGCCCGGTTCTACGAGCCCCTGCAACCGCTGATCGAGGCCGGTCGCCTCGGCCCCGTCCTGTGGCAGCTGCCCGCCAACTTTCACCGCGACGATGAGCGGCTGGCGGGCTGGTTGGCCTCGCTCCCCGATGGCCGGCACACGGTCGAGTTCCGGCACCCTAGCTGGTTTGCGCAACCCGTCATGGAGGCGCTCCGCGCCCACGGGGTCGCGTTGACGATCGGCGATCACCCCCAGCGGCCGTTCCAGAGCCACGTGGCCACCGCACCCTGGCGATTCGTCCGCTTTCACTACGGGGCCCGTGGGCGCAACGGCAACTACTCGGCGACCGAGATCGAGACCTGGGCGCGGCGGATCGCACAATGGCGCCGCCGGCAGACCGTGTATGCCTACTTCAACAACGACTGGCAGGGGTTCGCGCCCGCCAATGCCCGCCTGCTGGCCCGCAGGCTGGGCTCATGAGCCGATCCGGGACTCGGTCACCGGAATCGAGAACCGGCGTTGGAGCTCGCCCTCGTCGACGTCCTCGCGGTATCGCTGCTCGTCGTCAGCGCGGGTGAACACGACCACCCGATCGGCGGGGAACGTCTCCAGCGCATCCTCGATCGCGTCGGCGATGTCGCCTTCGCCCGTGTCCCCGCTGGCCGAGACGCCCGCCTCGCCGAGCTGGTCAACGCTCTCCCGGCGAACCTCGTCCGCCCGCTGGATGGCTTCGTCGGCGTCCGACAGCCAGAAGCGGAGTCCGCTCTCGTGCAGAGCGGGGGCGACAACCATCACCTCGGCGTCCTCCGGAGGAAGCTCACCGCCGAGCGCGCCGCGCAAATCGTCCGCGGAAACGGGCTCAGTGGTCAGGACGAGGATCTTCACGCCCTGTGGGGTACCCGTGGCGCCGAGATGGCTAACCGGTGCGCCCGGTGGGTAGAAGGGACAACGATGCGGTCAGATCAAACCACCACCGCCGGGATCCCGGGTCCCGGCCCGCCAGGTCCGCCGGGGCCCGACCCCCAGCCGCCCAGCCCCGGGCCTGGACCAGGGCCGGATCCGGCGCCGCCGGTCCCAGGGCCGGATCCCATCCCACTGCCCCCGGACCCGAGTCCGCGGCCGATCTGAGCCGAGTCGTCCCCGCGGCCGGTCTAGGCCGAGTTGTTCCCGCCGGTCTAGGATGAGTAGAGCGACTCCAGAACGTCGCCAAAGCGTTCGGAGACGACCGCCCGCTTGACCTTCAGGGTCGGCGTCAGCTCGCCATCCTGGACCGTCAGGTCCCGCTCGAGGATCGCGAACCGCTTGATCTGCTCCACCTGGGCGTAGTTGGCGTTGGCGCGATCGAGCTCACGCTGGATGAGCTCGCGGACTCGGTCGTGCGCCGCCAGCTCGCCCACGTCCTGGGACAGGTTCTGCTCCTGAGCCCAGGGGACGATCTCCTCGGCGTCGAGCGTGATCAGCGCCACCGGATAGGGACGGCGGTCACCGTGCATCACCGCCTGAGAGATGAACCGCGACTGCTTGAGCTCGTTCTCGATGTTCGACGGGGTCAGGTTCTTGCCGCCCGCGGTGATGATGATGTCCTTCTTGCGTCCGGTGATCGACAGGTAGCCGTCGTCGTCGATCGTCCCGATATCGCCGGTGTGAAGCCAGCCGTCGACGAGGGTCTCCGCGGTCGCCTGCGGGTTGCGCCAGTACTCGCGGAACACGTTCGGCCCCCGCACCAGGATCTCCGAGTCCTCGGGGGCGATCTGGATCTCCACCCCCGGCATCGGCCGCCCGACCGTCCCGAACCTGAAGTGGTCAAGCGTGCCCACGGTGCCGACGGCGGTGGTCTCGGTCATGCCCCAGCCCTCCAGGACCGGCACGCCGCACGCGTAGAAGAACTTGAGGATCTCGGGCGCGATCGGGGCCGCGCCGCTGACCGCCTGGTGGATGTGGTCCCCGAACAGACCGCGAACCCGCGAGTACAGACGCTCGTCGGCCCGGGCAAACGCCTGTTGCATCTCCTCGGGCACCGCCTGCCCGCGCTCGCGGCGGCCGCGAACCTCCACGCCCAGCTTGATCGCCTCGGCGAACCGCGCCTGATCCTCGGCACCGGCCCCCTCCTGCATCTTCATCGCCGCCGTGTACAGCTTCTCAAAGATCCGCGGCACCGACGGCAGGTATGTCGGCTGGGTCTCGATCAGCTCGGGCAGGATCTGGGTGGTGTCGCCGCCGTAGTAGACGATCGACGTTCCCTGGTCATATGAGGCCAGCTGCGCCGTGAGGGCAAAGGCGTGTGCCAGCGGCAGGAACAGATAGGTCGTCTCCCCGGGCTGGATGAACGCCAACGTCTCCACCATCTCGCACACCGACATCGCGTTGCCATGGGTGAGCACGACCCCCTTGGGCGGTCCCGTCGTACCCGAGGTGTAGATGATCGTGTAGGCGTCATCGGGCTTCACCCCCGCCTGGCGCTCGGTCAGGCGCGCCCGGTCGCCGCCGGCGCCACGCCGGCGCAGCTCGGCCAGCGTTCCCGTGCCGTCGCCGTCGGAGATCGAGACGACCCGTGCCAGCTCAGGCAGCTGGTCTGAGACCTGCCGGACCTTGGCCACGTGTGCCGGGGTGTCGCAGATCACCGCCTTAGCACCGGAGTTGCCCAGCACCCAGGCGGACTCCGCGGCGGAGCTGGTCGGATACACCGGGACGACCACCCCGCCGGCGGCGGAGATCCCGTAGCTCGACAGCGTCCACTCCAGGCTGGTGTCGGCGAGGATCCCGACGCGGTCGCCGGACTCGATCCCCAACTCGAGGAGACCAAGCGCTACTTCCTCAATCGCCTCCACCGCCGCCGCATAGGTCACCTCGCGCCATTCACCGTCGGCCCGATGGCGCGCCGCCAACCGCTCGCCGAAGCGCTCCGCGGCCGAGCTCGGCAGCACCGCCACCGTTGCCGCGACCGCTCGTGGGTCAGACGTGGTCTCGCTCATCCGTTCTCCTCTCGGCACCGGTATCCTTCGCGCCTAACCTTCGCAGGTCGAGCCTGCCTCGGCACGCCCTCGGATCGTCGGGTACAGCGGGTCGCCGGTGGCGCCCCGGACCGACTGCTCGCCGACTTCCGGTTGCGCATCGTCCGCGGTCCCGCCAAAATCCTGTGCATGGAGAAGAGGATCGTCCCCAGGCTCCTGGTGCGGGCCGCGGGCTTTCATTGGAAAGGACTCCGTGCCGGTCCCGGCGCCCGCTGAGCTCGCGCGGGCTCAGAGTCGCACCGAGGTGCACCCTCGCCGGATCGGAGATGATGCGCAGCGCGATTGGCAAACACCGACGTGAGGAGGGTTCATGACCGTAGTCGGCATGTCCACCGGCTGGACGATCGGACTCGTGCTCGGCGTGGTGGTGGTGATCGTCGCCGCGGCGATCGTGATCACGATCGTGGTCCTCGCCGACCGGATCGCCAAGCAGGCGCGGACGGCGGTGGACGGCGTGGAGCAGGTGCGTAGGCAGACCGACGCGCTCGATGGGATCGCTCAGGTCAACGACTCCGGCGTGAGGATCCTGCACTCGGCGCGGGCGCTGCGCAAGGTGGCGGTGGGTAGATGATGCCGACCGTCGCCGCAATCTCCAATCACGGGGCCTGGGGGATAGCCCTGATCATCGGCGTGGTCGCCGCCCTGGCGGTCGCCGCCCTCCTGCTCATCCTCATCAGGGCGGTCACCGATATCGATCGGTCCGCCGGCAATCTCCTGGAGGTCGCGGGCAGCGTGGCCGCCAACACCGCAAACATCCCGCAGCTGCAGGCCACCGCGCCGGTGCTGGGGCAGATCGTGGAGGAGGCCGTGATCCAGGACGGGTACATGAACGCGCTCACCGACGGCTACGGTGGAGTCGCCGTATGAGCTCCACCACGCTGACAATCTTGAGCGTCATCCTGGCGGCGATCATCGTCGCGGTGCTGGCGGGGGCGCTGATCGTCGTCCGCGCCCGTCTGGCCTCGGCTGCGGGCAAGTTGGCGACGCTGGCGACCGCTCTCGAGGGCGTCCAAACCGAGCACCTGGCGGTGCTGGAGCCGGCAGTGAAGGCGATCAACGGCCAGTTCGACGTGATCATCGGCGCCTTCCCCGGCATCGCCGCCAAGGCGGCGGTCGTGGCCGAGAGGAGGCCGCGATGACCCTGGAATGGATCGGCGACGCGATCCTGTTGCTGATCGTCCTCCCGGTCGTCATCTATCTGCTGCGCGGGGTGCGCGACGCGGCCAACGGGATCGTGCCCAGCGTGAAGCGGATCGCCGGGGCGGCGCGAGCGGGGTCGGCCGACCTCGACGCGGTCCCGCTGCTGCTGACTACGCAGGACCAGGTGGCGACGACGGTCGGCGTGGTCGCCAACTACGGCGGCTCGCTCGACGTGATCCTCGACGATGCGGAAGGGGCGTGAGGCGATGCCGGCAGCCGGAATCGTAATGATCGTCGCGGTCGTGCTGATCGTGGCGGCGGTCGTCTTCTATCTCGTGTCCACGATCGTCGCCCTGCGCCGGATCACGGCGAGCCTGAACGACGCGATCACCGCCGTGGTGGAGATCATCAACAAGAGCGAGCCCGTCGCCGACGTGGTGACGGACCTCAACCGCAATCTCGACGCGGGGGTGGATCTGCTGGAAGGACTGCTCGTCTCCAAGGCCGGGCTCACCGATGCCGTGGGTTTGATCGACGGGCTGTATCCGGGCGCCGGCACAGCCGGGCTGCGCAACTTCCCGGAGAGCCGGGAGGTCAAGGCGCCGCGAATCTCCGAGGTCTACACGCGCGGGACGCTCACGCTGGCGCGGCTGGGCCGCGAGGCGCCGATCGCCGCCGCGTCCCCGAGCGGGCCGGCGTTGCGCAACCCGGCGTACGGAAGCCGGACCGCCGGGACGCTGTACCCGGAAGGACGCCCGGGCCGGGCGGAGCGCCTGCCGCGCTCGCCGGTGATCGGGAGCCAGTCCCCGGTCCAGTACGACCCTTCGGAAGAGGTGGGTGGGCCGCGCAAGCGGATGCCGGTCGCCTCCGACGAAAGGAACTGAACGCCCTCATGCAGACACCTGCGCCATTTCAATACGAACGGGCGACGACCGTTGCGGGGGCGATCGAGTCGCTAGTCAAGCACGACGGCGACGCCCGGATCATCGCCGGTGGACACAGCCTGCTGCCGATGATGAAGCTCCGCCTCGCCCAGCCGGAGTACCTGATCGACATCAACGACCTGGACGAGCTCGCCTACATCCGCGAGCTTGCCGACGAGATCCGGATCGGGGCGCTCACCCGGCACGTCGAGCTTCAGAAGTCAGACGTGCTCGCCCGGCACCTACCGTTGTTCGGCGACGCCGAGGCGGTCATCGCCGACCCGGTTGTGCGCAACCGGGGCACGATCGGAGGCTCGCTGTGCCAGGCCGACGCCGCGGAGGATCTCAGCGCGGTGTGCTCGGCGGTCAAGGCCAGGGTGGTGATCCGCGGCGCCGACGGCGAGCGCATCGTGGGCATGGACGAGTTCCACGTCGGGCCGTACATGACCGCGGTCGGCGACGGCGAGCTGCTCACCGAGGTGCGGATCCCCTTGCCGGCGGGCGGGACGAGCGGAAGCGCGCACGAGAAGGTGGAGCGGCGCGCCGGCGACTGGGCGATCGCGGCCGCGTCGGCGGCAGTGTGGATCGACGGCGGCACGATCGCCGACGCCGGGATTGCGCTCAGTGCGGTCGGCCCGACCACGGTGCACGCTTCCCGGGCCCAGGAGCTGCTGCTGGGCAAGGCTGCATCCGAGGACCTCTTCGCCCAGGCGGGCGAGATCGCGTCCGAGGACTGCTCGCCGTCGGCCGACGGCCGCGGACCGGTCGACTACAAGCGCCATCTCGCCGGCGTGCTCACCCACCGAGCGCTACGCCGGGCCACGGCGCGCGCGCTGCACCGGGAGGTCTAGCTATGCCGCAGGTGACGATCACGATCAACGGGCACGAGGTGTCTCGGGAGATCGAGCCCCGCCAGCTGCTGGTGCACTTCATCCGCGACACGCCCGGCCTGACCGGGACCCATTGGGGCTGTGACACCTCCAACTGCGGTGCCTGCGTGGTACTGATGGACGGCGAGCCGGTCAAGTCGTGCACCATCCTGGCGGTGATGTGCGAGGGCCACGAGATCGCGACCGTCGAGTCGCTGGAGTTCGACGGTGAGCTGGACCCGGTGCAGCAGGGGTTTCACGAGCTGCACGCGCTCCACTGCGGGTTCTGCACGCCCGGGATGTTGATGACCAGCCGCGCGCTGCTCAACGAGAACCCCGACCCGACCGAACAGGAGATCCGGACCGCGATTTCAGGCGCCATCTGCCGCTGCACGGGCTACAAGAACATCGTGGCCGCCGTCCGCTGGGCCGCCGAACACGAAGCCGCCGACCGACAAGGGGTCTGACCCATGGCAACCGTAGAGAACCTACCGAGTCCCAGCCAGGAGCGGCCGATCGGCTTCGGCCGTCTCAAGCGCAAGGAGGACGCCCGATTCATCCGCGGCCAGGGCACATATCTGGACGACATCCGCCTGCCCGGGATGGTCCACGGCGCGATGCTGCGCAGCCCTTACGCCCACGCCCGGATCGTCTCCATCGACACCTCGGCAGCGCTGGCCCACCCCGGCGTGGCAGCGGTGGTCACCGCCAAGGACCTGGAGACCCTCGGCCTGGCCTGGATGCCGACGATCTCCTACGACACCCAGGCAGTGCTCGCCGGCGACAAGGTCCGCTTCCAGGGCCAGGAGGTGGCGTTCGTGATCGCCACCGACGAGTACACCGCCCGCGACGCCCTGCCGCTGATCGATGTCGAGTACGAGCCGCTGCCGGCGGTGGTCGACGCGCGCAAGGCGCTGGACCCGGACGCGCCGCTCATCCGCGACGACAAGGAGGGCCAGGTCGACAACCTGGCCAGCCCCACCTGGGAGGCGGGCGACGAGGAGGCGACCGACCGGGCCTTCGCCGAGGCCGACACGGTCGTCAGCCGGGACATCATCTATCCGCGCTGCCATCCGGCGCCGCTGGAGACGTGCGGGATGATCGCTGACTTCAACCCCGAGACCGGGCAGCTGGACATCTACAACGGCAACCAGGCGCCGAACGTGCACCGCACCGTGTACGCGCACGTCGCTGGGCTGGCCGAGCACATGATCCGCATCCGCTGCAACGACATCGGGGGCGGCTTTGGCAACAAGGTGCCGGTGTACCCGGGATACGTGTGCGCGATCGCCGGATCGATCGTCGCCGGCGTGCCGGTGAAGTGGATCGAGGACCGTTCCGAGAACCTGATCTCGACCGGCTTTGCCCGTGACTACGTGATGCGCGCCGAGATGTGCGCCAAGGGCGACAGGATCACCGGACTCCGGGTGGACGTGATCGCCGACCACGGAGCGTTTGACTCCACGGCGCAGCCGACGAAGTTCCCGGCCGGCTTCTTTCACATCTGCTGCGGGTCCTATGACCTGCAGGCGGCGCACGTCAAGGTCAAGGCCGTCTACACCAACAAGGCGCCGGGCGGCGTCGCCTACCGGTGCTCGTTCCGGATCACCGAGGCCGTTTACCTGGTGGAGCGGATGGTCAACGCGCTGGCGCTGGAGATGGGCGTCGACCAGATCGACCTGCGGATGCGCAGCTTCATCGCTCCCGAGCAGTTCCCGTTCGAGACCACCACCGGCTGGACATATGACTCGGGCAACTACGCCGAGACGATGAAGGTGGCGATGGACATCGCCGGCTACGACGAGCTGCGGTCAGAACAGGCGGAGAAGCGCGATCGCGGGGAGCTGATGGGGATCGGTGTGTCGTTCTTCACCGAGGGGGTGGGCGCCGGGCCGCGCAAGCACATGGACATCCTCGGGATGTCGATGAACGACGGTGCCGACCTGCGCGTACACCCGTCGGGCAAGGCGATGGTCTCGATCTCGGCCCAGACCCAGGGCCAGGGCCACGAGACGACGTTCGCCCAGATAGTCGCCGAGGAGCTCGGGATCCCGCCCGAGGACATCCAGGTCCGCCACGGCGACACCGACCGAACGCCGTACGGACTGGGCACCTATGGCTCGCGGTCGACTCCGGTCAGCGGCGCCGCGGTCGCGGTGGTGTCGCGCAAGCTGCGCGACAAGGCGCGGCTGATCGCGGCGACGATGCTGGAGACCCGGCCCGAGGATCTGGCGTGGGAGAAGGGACGCTGGTATGTGAAGGGCGACCCCGAGCAGGGGGCGATGATCGAGGAGATCGCCGAGCGCGCCTACAGCGGCGAGCCGATGCCCGAGGGCATGGAGGGGGGTCTGGACGCCCAGGTGATCTACGACCCACCCAACCTCACCTATCCCTACGGGGCCTACATCGCGGTGGTCGACATCGACCCCGACACCGCGCAGGTGACGGTGCGCCGGTTCATCGCCGTCGACGACTGCGGCGTGCGGATCAACCCGATGATCGTCGACGGGCAGATCCACGGCGGCCTCGCCGAGGGGATCGGGATCGCTCTGATGGAGGTGATCAGCTTCGATGAGGAGGGCAACTGCCTGAACTCGTCGTTCATGGACTACCTGATTCCGACCGCGCTGGAGTGCCCCGACTTCGAGCTTGGGGCGACCGTCACGCCGTGCCCGCACCACCCGCTCGGCGCCAAGGGCGTCGGCGAGTCGCCGAACGTGGGCTCCCCGCCGGCGATCGTCAACGCGGTGATCGACGCCCTGCACCAGACCCACGGCGTCGAGCACATCGACATGCCCTGCACCCCGGCGCGGGTGTGGGCGGCGATGCAGGGTCGGCCCCAGCCCCCGCAATGACCGCGCCCGGGGGGAGGGTGGGCCGAGATGGGGACGCGGTGGCGGAGGAGATCCGCTACCTAGTCCCCGACGTCGAGACCCTGGCCCGCCGGCTGGCGAGCGTCGACTACCTGGTCGACGAGGGGCTGGCGACGGCGATGTTCCTCAGCCTGGGGCTGCCCCAGCCGTTGCTGCTCGAGGGCGAGGCCGGGGTCGGCAAGACCGAGGCCGCCAAGGCGCTGGCGGCGGTCCTGGACACGCCGCTGTTGCGGCTGCAGTGCTATGAGGGGATCGACGCCGCCGAGGCCTTGTACGAGTGGAATTACCCGAGGCAGCTGCTGTCGATCCGGCTGGCCGACGCCCGCGGCGCCGAGCTGCGCGAGCAGGATCTGTTCGGGGCCGACTACCTGATCGCCCGGCCGCTGCTGCGCGCCCTGCAGCACCCCGGGCCCCGCCCGGCGGTGCTGCTGATCGACGAGATCGACCGCGCCGACGACGACTTCGAGGCGTTCCTGCTGGAGATCCTGGCCGATGCCACGGTCACGATCCCCGAGCTCGGCGCAGTGCGGGCCGTGCATCCGCCGGCGATCGTGCTCACCTCCAACCGCACCCGCGACCTGCACGACGCGGTCAAGCGTCGCTGCCTGTACCAGTGGATCGACTATCCGAGCCGGGAACGAGAGCTTCAGATCATCCGCCGGCGCGTCCCCGACGCGTCGGCGACGATGGCCGTCCAGGTCGCCGACGCGGTATCGCGGATGCGAGCTTCCGATGTCCAGAAGCCACCTGGGATCGCCGAGGCGATCGACTGGCTGGCGGCGCTCAGCCTGCTCGGCGCCGGCGAGCTGGATGAAATGACCACCGAGCGCACGCTCGGCTCGGTGCTCAAGTACCGCGAGGACCAGGACCTGGTCCGGGCGGCGGGCCTGGCCAACCTGGTGAGCGCCGCCCGGTGAGACGATGACCGGGTTCGGGGTGGAGACGATCGAGCTCGACCTGCCGGCGATCGCCGCCGGCTTCAGCCGTCGCCTGCACGAGGTTGGGCTGCCGGTAAGTGCCGAACGCGCGGCGCGCTTCGCCCGGGCCTTGAAGCTGACCGCGCCGCTCACCCGGCGGCGGCTGTACTGGACCGCTCGCGCCGTGTTCGTGTCCGATCCGGCACAAGGCAGGGTGTTCGACCGGGTGTTCGCGGAGGTGTTCGGCGCCGGCGCGGGAGCCGAGGCGGTGATCGTCGAGCATTTCGACCAGGGTCCGGCGCCCGGCGACGAGAGCCCGCGTCGGGAGGCGCGCTTGCCTCCGGGGGCCGGGGCGCCGGATCGGTGGTCTGCCGGAGCGACGCCGGCGACGAGGCGACGGCGACACGAGCCACCCGAGCGCGAACTGCCGGTGCCGACGCTCGCCTCCGATGAGGAGGTGATACGAGGCAAGCGCTTCGACGCGCTGACTCCGGACGAGCTGGCCGAGCTCTACCGCCTCATGTCCCGGCTGACCCTGGCCACGCCGATGCGGCGGACGCGACGGGCGCAACGACACCGCCGGGGCGACTCGATCGACCTGCGCCGCACGTTGCGCGCCAGCCTGCGGACCGGCGGCGAGCCGATCCGGCTGGCTCGCCGCCGGCGCCGAGTCGTTCGCCGGCGCCTGGTGCTGCTCTGCGACATCTCGGGCTCGATGGAGCCCTATGCCCGTGCCTACCTGCAGTTCCTCACCTGCGCCGTGGGCAACGGATCCAGTCCGGCCGCGCCGGCCGAGGCGTTCGTGTTCGCCACCCGGTTGACCCGGTTGACGCGGGCGCTGCACTCCAGCAACCCCGAGCGCGCGATCCAGCAGGCCGCGGCCACGGCGCCCGACTGGTCCAGCGGAACTCGGATCGGCGACGCGCTCAAGAGCTTCAACGATCGCCACGGGCGCCGGGGCATGGCCCGCGGAGCGGTGATCGTGATCCTGTCCGACGGTTGGGAGCGGGGTGATCCCGCGCTGGTGGGGCGGGAGATGGAGCGCCTGTCGCGCCTGGCCCACCGGATCGTGTGGGTCAACCCGCGGGTCGCGGCGACCGGCTTCGCGCCCCGCGCGGGCGGCATGGCGGCGGCGCTGCCCCACTGCGACGAGCTTGTCAGCGGCCATACTCTGGCGGCGCTGGAGAACGTCGTCGAGGCCATCGCCGCCGGCGGACCGCGACGCGGCGGAGACCTCGCGTTCGCCCCGCCGGAGGCCGACGAGGACACGTGGGCCAGCGCCACGGGATGGGCGGGATCCCGCCCCGGCAGCTCGGTGGCGATGCCCAGTGGCTACGGACCCAGCCGCGGCCGGACGACCCCGGGGTGGACCGGCCTCGGAGGCGGCGATGATTGAGCCGGCTGCCAAGATCTGCATCTACCCCGGCTGTGAGCGCCCGGCGGTCCCACCGCACCTGCTCGGCGGTCCGCAGCCGAGCTTCTGCGACCTGGAGGAGCACAATGCGCTGACCGCCCACCAGGAGCGCCGGCGCCGGGCTGACGAGAACGGGAAGGAGGAGTAGATGGCCAACGAGGCGTACCGCGCGGTGTTCCTCCGTGTGCACCCCACCGGCAAGATGGTGCTCAGCCTGACCACCGAGCCGGACGGGCGCGAGGGTGAGCACGCCCGCCAGGTCGCCGAGGAACTCGGGGTGCCTGCGCTCGACGTCAAGGTCGTTCCCGCCGATAGCGATCGCTTCGGCACCGGCCACGGGTTCAATACCAGCCCATCTTCGGCGACGACCGCGGCCATCGCCTCCGCTACCGGCAAGATCCTGAACAAGGCCCGGCTGCTCGCCGGAGTTGCACTCGACGCGGCGCCCGACGCCCTGGTGTGGTCAGATGGCGCCTTCATCGCCGGCGACGATGCCGGCCGCTCGCGGACGATCGCCGACCTCGCCATGTACGCCCACGGCACCGGTGCCCTCCCGCCGGGGGTCGAGGGCGGGCTCGACGCGCAGACGGTGTATCGCGACTGATGCCGAGGTGTCGGGTGGATCCGGGCGATCAGGCGGGCCGCAGCTCGGCGTCGATCGAAACCTGCACCTCGTCGGCGACCTTGAGCGTCCCGAACAGCGCGGTGTACGGCTTCATGCCCCAGGCGGTTTGCTTGACGGTGGCGCTCCCGCTCAACCGCCGGTCATCGCTTACGGCGAGGTCGAAGGCGATCAGGTTGACGGCGCCGGCGAGCTCGAGGTCGCCGGTTACGTGCAGGTGTCCGCCGTCCTCGGGTCGGACCGACGTCGACCGAAACGCGATCCCGGTCCGCTTCAGCACCTCCTCATCGATCGTCTGGCTGATCCCGGACTTGTCGTCGTCGTCGAGCGCCTGGATCCCGCCGGTCCCGTCGAGCACCGTCAGCGAGCTCGAGTCCGCGGTCAGCTCCAGAACGCTGCGCGCCAGCTCGGGGGCGATCTGCACCGTGGCTCCCCAGGACTGCACCTCGATCAGCAGGTTGTGGCCCGCCCGGGCGATCGCACCGCCCTTCCCCGTCCGCACCGTCAGCGTGCCCGACTCGGGTCCCAGTGCGTACGTGCCCGGCTCAATCGTCATCCCCAGATCGCTTTCTTTCGGCGACGGCAGTGGCCACAACATACAAACGAAAGGCATCCTGTAGATGGTGGAACTCGACCATCCGTTCACAACCAGCAAGCCGATCGACGAGAGCTGGGATCTCGTGCTCGACCTCGAGCGACTGGTCCCGTGCGTCCAGGGCGGGTCGGTGCTGGAGAAGACCGAGCCGGAGGCCGTCAAGGCCGAGATCAAGGTGAAGATGGGCGCGATGTCGATGAAGTTCACCGGCACGGTGAGCCTGATCGAGAAGGACGCGCAGGCGCGCCGGGCGCTGCTCCGGGTCAAGGCGCGCGAGGCGGGTGGCCAGGGCCACGCCAATGCGGACGTGGTCTTCACCCTCAACGACGACGGCGGCAACGTCCACACCGCGGCGCAGATCACCGGCAAGGCGGCCTCGATGGGCGAGGGCGTCGTCTCCACCGTGCTCGATGCGCTGATCAAGGACTTCACCGCGAACTTCGTGGCGGCGGCGTAGGTCAGCGATGCCGGTCCTCGAGATGCGGGCGGTGCAGGCGGGTGAGGTGCCGATCGACGGGGGCACCGCCGTCCAGGAGTACCCCGAGCGGCCGGTGTTCCGAGGCAACGGTGACTACGACTACGTGTGCGTCAGCTGCGGCAACCTGCTGGCCGCGGGTATGGACCCGCAGTACATGACCCGCCGGGTGCGGGTGCGCTGCGGGCGCTGCCGGACCGTCAACATCGCCGCCGAGATCTCGGTCGCGCCGGCTCGACGGCCGGGTCGGGGAGGCCCCGCCGGCAACGGCGGAGGTGCCGAGTAGATGATCGGGGGTGAGCTCGCCGCCGAGGTCCAGAGCCTGCTCGCCGAGCGGACGCCATTCGTGGTGGCCACGGTGATCCGGGCCCGCCGCCCCACCAGCGTACGGCCGGGCGACGCGGCGATCGTGCTCTCGGACGGTTCGGTGAAGGGATTTGTCGGCGGCGTGTGCGCCGAGTCCTCGGTGCGACTGCATTCGCTGCGGGCGCTGGAGACCGGGGAGCCGCTGCTGCTGCGCCTGGTGCCCGAGGATGGTTTGGCGGACGAGACCGCCGACGCGATCGAGGGCGCCGTGGTGGAGCGCAACCCCTGCCTGAGCGGGGGCGCCCTGGAGATCTTCCTGGAACCGCGCCTGCCGGCGGCGCGGCTGATCGTGGTCGGCGGCTCGCCGACCGCCGAGGCGGTGGCGACGCTGGCGGGCGCTGCGGGCTATGACTGCGTGCGCACCGGCTCGGGCTCCGGCTCGAGCGCGGTGGACCCGGCCGGAGCGGGGCTGGACCTGCCGGGCGCCGCGGCGGTGATCGTCGCCGCCCACGGCGCCGGCGAGGAGACGGTGCTTCGCGCCGCGCTGAGCGCCGGCGTGCCCTACGTGGCGCTGGTCGCCAGTCGCCGGCGAGGCGCCGCCGTCCGCGAGGAGCTCGACTTGGCCCCCGAGCTATCAGGGCAGCTGCGCACCCCCGCCGGCCTGGATATCGGCGCCCGCACGCCGACCGAGATCGCGGTCTCGATCCTCGCCGAGATGATCGCCCGCCAGCACGCCGATCCGGCTCCGGGGCGGCCGGCGGCCGTCGCCCACGCACCGGCTCCAGCGCGGGTGGCGGTGACGACCGATCCGGTGTGCGGGATGCAGGTGGCGATCACCGACGCGGCGCCACGGGTGGAGGTGGGGGGGGAGAGCATGTACTTCTGTTCGGATCGCTGCCGGGAGGCCTACGCCCGGCATTGATCAGCCGAGTTCGAGCAGGTCCTGGTAGAGGGCGAGTGAGGCCTCGGCGATCCGCTCGACGAGCGCTTGCTGACCCGGGCCGGCGGCGACGACCGGCAGCCAGACGACTCCCTGCCGGGTGATGTTGACTTCCCGGTCGCGCTCGACCTGCCCGGCGATCGCGAGCCAGCCGGCCGGCCTGCCCGCCCGGTTGACCGCTGCGCCCTCGTCAGAGACCGATGTCCGCTGCGCGCGGTGGGTCACCGTTACCCTGACCGGCTCACCTGGCCTGTACGCCAGCCCGGTCGTGACGGTCTCCTGTGTGCGCGCCTCGTGACCGGCGAGAAGCAGCTGCGCTGTGGTCTGGCCGTGATGCTCCGCCCAGCCGGCCGGCGTCGCGTCGTAGCCAGTGTCGCGCAGATTCGGGTTCGCGCCGTGGGCGAGCAGCAGCTCGATGATTGCGAGGTTGCCTCGCATCGCCGACTCGTGCAGCGGGGCGGTCCGCTCACGCGCGTTGACGTCGAAACCGAGCTCGATCAGCAGCCGAACGCCCTTAAGGCTGTCGCTGCCCGCAGCACGGATCAGCTGCCCCGGCTCGCGGGCGACGGCGCGCTCGACGAGGCTCGGGTCGCTGGCGCGCATCGCCTCCACCGTCTCGCGGTCGCCGGCCGTGGCGGCCGCCAGGAATGCCTGGACGTCGTCGAGCGGCGCGCGCGCCCCGGCGACCTGAAGCATCGCCACGATCTCCGGGTGCCCCGACACCGCCGCCTCCTCGATCGGCGAGCGGCCCTCGTAGATCGGATGGCGGCTACCCGTCCCGTCAGGGTCGGCGCCGTGGTGCAGCAGCAGCCGCACCCGGTGGGCCAGGCCATGGCCGGCCGCGGCCATCAGCGCGTCCTCGAGCATCTCCCGCGGGCTGTCCTGTCGCTCTCCCAGCAGCCGGCGCCAGGGGCCGCCGTCACCGCGGCCGAGCCCGAACTCGAGCAGCAGCTCGAGCCATTCGTCGCCCGGGAAGCTGCCCATGTTGTAGATGGTCTGACCGTCATTGGGATCGGCACCGCGCTCGAGCAGTAGCCGGGCGATCCGGGGGCTATCCGGGTGGGCTGGATTGGTGCCCTCCCCGCTGCCGAAGGCGCCGGTCAGCGCGGTAAACGGTGGGCACAGCCCCTCCCACAGGTAGCCGGCGTTGGGATCGGCTCCGTGGTCGAGCAGCAACTCGGCGGTCTCGAACGCCGCCGGCGCGGGCACGCGCGAGTAGGTCAGATACAGCAGCGGCTGCCAGCCGTACGGGCCCGATGGGACCCGCACACTGCCGGGATTCCGGAGCAGCAGCTCGCGAGCCGCGTCGACGGCCCCGACCGCGGCCATCGTGGCCAGACTCGCCGTCGCGAGCTCCGGGGCGGCGGCGAGGATCCGCTCGGCCTCGGCCCACCGATCCGGTTCATCGTCGCCGTAGGTCAGGCACGCGAGCCGCAGGAACTCGTCGGCCGCGCTGTCGCTCGGACCGACTTCATGTGGGGACCGGGCAAGCGGCGCCACCAGCTTAAGGTGGGCCTTTAACCTCGGCCAGCTCGCGAACCCGAACCGACGCGCGACAACGAGCAGCGCATCGGCATGCGAGAACGCGGCAAGCTCCGGCGAGCCGGGAGCCGCGTCTCCCAGGCGGGGATGGAACTCGCGCACGACGTCGGCGGCGCCGGCATCGCCGGCGCGGACGGCGCGCTGGAACGAAGTAGCACCGTTCTGCAGCTGCCCCAGGTCGGCGTTACCGGGAAGTCCGCGGGGTGGCAGGTGGGCCTCCTTTCCGAGACATCGTCTGACGGGATAACTGCGACGGGCCGCATAGTCAAGGCCGGTGGGCGACGTCCGCCCGAATTGCGCGTTCCGGCGACGACGCGGCCCAGTATCTTGGGGTGAGCGAGCCTCGGGTCAGTCGGCTCGTGCGGGGCCTGTCGCCGGCTGGTTGGACGTCGTCGACCAGCCGGGGGGCGGGAACCGAAACGAGCTCAGGCTCGCGAGCGCCGGGGATCGTCTGGTCGCGCAATGGGGAGCTGAGCTGGAGGACCGCCTGGCAGCGCTGTTGCAGGCTGCCGGCGTCCCCTACCGCGCGTACCGGGCTCATACCCAGCGACTGCTTGCGGCGCTCGAGGCGCCACAGCCAGGGTCGGGAGCAAGGAAACGGGGAGCGCTCGCTCTCGATCCTCCGTTCAGAGGAGCGGCAAATGATCTCGACCGTAGGCAAAGCGCAGATCGCCATATCCCAGGATGGAACCGCGATCAGCTACCAGACCCTCGGAGCGGGAGAGGGAGTCATCGTCCTCGGCGGGGCGTGGCGCATAGTGGTCCGCGGGGCAGGAGGCGCGCCAGCCGCTCTGGAGCGGATGCCGCTCTGGTACGTGAAGCTGATGCTCCGCTTGTTCATAAGCGAGCGCGAATGGCGGCGGATCGATCCGCTTCTGGAGGCAGGCACGAACAGGTGGCGGCGCTGGACGAGCCCACCGCTGACCGCTACCGAACCATCACCGCGCGCACCGTCCTGCTCGGTGGCGGCAAGCGCCGGTCGCACTTCACGAGCGCTGGGTTCAACCTGTTGACCGCAACCATCCCTGACTGCACGACGGAAATGATCCCCGGCCTCGACCACACGGCCCCGGACGAAGGGAGCGGCTGGCCGAGATGTTCGGCTGCCGCCCCCCATCTTTGCGTCGCCGGGACTCTACGCGGCGAGGCGAAACGGCGGGTAGCGATCGGTGACGAGAACGTGGGCGTACGCGATCACTCGGTTGGTCCAGCGGCCGACGCCGACGAGGAAGTCGAACATCCCGCGGGGGAAGCGACCGGTGAGCAGGATCACGAACCAGGCCGCGATGACCACGAGGAACGCCGCGATGTAAAGGAAGAACAGCACCACGTAGTGCGGGATGACGAGCAGCCACTTGACCAGCGGCAGCCAGCGGTTGAGGTCGGTGCGCGCGTCCGGGTAGGGGAAGTCCAGACGCACAGCCTGATGCTCGTCGGTTGAGGGATAGCGGTCGTCCATCAGCGCCAGGAAGACGCCCACTCGGGCCGAGAACCGCATCAGCTCGAGGTTCCAGTCAAACCACCAGCGCGGGTACTTCTGACGGAACAGGATCATCAGCAGCGCGGGCAGCACGATGAGACCGCCGGCGGCGGCAATCGTGACGGCCCGGCCTGCGCCGTACCCGTAGGTGTAGCCGCCCTCAACGAGGGAGAGCACGATCGCGATCGGGATGACCACCAGCAGGCGAAAGAACGTCGTGAGGCGGTTGAGCGGCCGGTCTGGGTAGTCCACCGAGTACTGGACGGGATAGGCAACGGAGGCGCCCGGCGGCTGAGGGGGATGCGGCTGGTCCATGAGATGCCTTTCTGTCGGTCCGTCAGGTGTACGGCGTACACTGTGCTTGCCGATCATAGGTGTACGACGTACACTTGTCAAGCGCAATGAGCCAACCGACCGACACTCCCCGCCAACGGCTGAGCAGAGCCCGCGTGCTCGAAGCCGCCGTCGCGCTGGCCGACGGGATTGGGCTGCAAGCGTTCAGCATGCGCGGACTCGCGCAGGAGCTCGGGGTCGTGCCGATGGCGCTCTACAAGCACGTGGCGAACAAGGAGGAGCTCCTCGACGGCATGGTCGACATCGTCTTCAGCGAGATGGAGCCTCCTTCCGGTGGCGAGGACTGGAGGTCCGCACTGAGACGCCGGGCGTTCTCGGCGCGCGAAGCGCTCAAGCGCCACAGCTGGGCGATCGGCCTGATGGAGTCCCGGCACCCTGGACCGGCCAATCTGCGACACCACAACGCGACGATGGGCTGCCTGCGCGAGGCGGGTCTCTCCTTCGAGATGGCGGTCCACGCCTACTCCGTCCAGGACGCCTACATCTACGGCTTCGCCCTGCAGGAGAAGGATCTCGGATTCGAGACACCCGGAAGCGCTGGAGAAGCCGCGCAGAGGCGCGCGGAGCGCAACGGCGCGCTCGACGACTACCCGTATCTCGCTGAGATCGTTACCAGGCTTCCCGACTCCGGGTACGACACCGCCGTCGAGTTCGCGTGGGGACTCGATCTCATCCTCGACGGTCTCGACCGGCTTCGCCGGGCGGCCTGACCATCAGCGCACCGTGTGTTCAGATTGATCGCGGCTCGCCGAGCAGGTGCCCGGCGTTGAGGACCGTCGCGAACTCGCCGTGCAGGTTGGTCGCGGTGACGCGGGCGAGCTCGTCCGCAGTCACGACCTGTCCGTCGGGGCCGGGGCGGTCAAACGTGTGAGTCGCGTCTAGGGCTAACAGCACTCGGTAACCCAGGTTGCCGCCCACCCGGGCGTCGTCTCGCAGCAGTGGTTGGTGATGATGCCGGTGAGGACGAACCCGCTCAGATCGGCGCCGCGCAACCAGGCGTCCAGATCGGGTTGGCCGTGAAAGCAGGAGTTGACCTGCTTGGTAATCAGCAGGTCAGGTTCGCCGGTGACTATCGGCTTGAAGTCGTTGCCCACCTGCCCGGCCGCAGCGGAGACGCGACCTCGGCTGAGTCGTGGCGCACGAACACCACCGGGGGTCGTGGAGTTCCCAGGAGAAGGCTGGGGCCGGGGGGGCGTGCCGAGCCCCGAACCCTGCCGCGGGAAACGACCGGGCACGCACCACAGTCGGGACGCGCCCGGCAGGATTTGAACCTGCGACCTTCCGCTCCGGAGGCGGACGCCCGCACCCACGTGAAACCCCGAGAACTCCAGCATTTACGGATGTTTTGAGAAGCTTACGGCCGCTCCGATTGATGGCCGTATGGGGCCGATTCCCCCCGATTTGGGCACCAGACTGAGGCTGGTGCCCAATGGCTGAGATCGTCGTACCTGTTCGTTCTGCGAACAAGCCGCTGCTAACGCATGAGCGGTTGCGATGACGAGCACTTGGCGTCGCTCGTGTTCGACGTCGAGGTTGCGATGATGGCGACGAAATGGCCCTTGCTCCGGTCTACTCGAAGCAGCAGCTGCGCAGAGCCGGGCGCCTGCTCCGTGACGTCTCAATAGGCGAGCAGTCGGTCTCTCCTGAGGAGTTCTGGGAGGCGGTCATGATCGTCGAGTGGTGGCGGTCAACCCACGCTAAGCCTCTCGTGCGCACTAACGCCGGCTTGCGCTACTACGCCCGCCAGTCCGGGGGTGAGGTGAACGTCCGCAGAGGCTGAAGCGCTTTGCGACGATCGTCGACAAGCTCCAGCGCCATCCGACAATGCAGCTGGCACGATGGAAGACATCGCCGGGGTACGGGCTGTGCTGCCGAGACAGCGCCATGTCGACAAGGTCGTTCGCGGCTACTACGTCAGCCGCGCTGGTCGATCAAGCGGGTGCGAGGTACGTCACCGGCCGCGATCCTGGGCCGAAGGCCGACGGCTACCGCGCCGTTCACGTCGTGGTCGAGAAAGACGGCTGCTTTGTCGAGTTCAGCTCCGCACACCTGGCAGGACGCTGGGCTCAGTCTGTGAACAGGACACCAGACGGCTTCGCGCAGGACTCAAGTTCGGCGTCGGACCGGCCGACCTGCGAGAGTACTTCCGCGTGACGGCGGAATACTTCGAGCTGCGCGAACTCGACGAGGAGCCAGAACAGGAGCTCCTCACGGAACTGTCGGCGCTATTTGCGGCAACCCGCAGGTACTACCGTAGTGAGGAGAGCGCCGGATGAACTCAAAAGAGTTGAGACATTTCCTCGTCGTATACGACATCGCAGCCGCGCTGGCCAACGTGCCCCGTTCGAGCGCGACTACGAGTCCGCGCTTCGCGCCTACAACGAGGCCGAAGAGAGTTCTCGCGACGATCCGAACATCGAGGTGGTCCTGCTGGGATCCGACTCGATCGAAAAACTGGAGCACACGCACTCCAGCTACTTCGAGTTGTCCGAGAAGCACGTGGACCAGGTCGTCGCGCGAGACCTTGCCGCGCGCGGCTGGCCTAGTTCGCAAGCCCCGCGCGGCGTAGGAGGGACCACCGGTCGATCTGAGCGTCCGCGCCATATTGGATGATCGCGCGCGTGGGATCGAAGATGACGCCCTCACCACTGCCACCAGACGCGGTCAAAACCATTGCGGCGGTCTCGATCCTCGCCGGCGGCTACATCCCCACCAAGGGCGGCAAAGACAAGATGTATCGATTCTGGTGCGGGATGCTGCGAGCCGACGTCGCCGATGGTGAGTTGACCGGGTATGCGATCGACGAGAGTCGCAGGTACTTCACCTCGGAGCTCTCGGTATGAAGACGAAGCTGGATGAGGCAGGCGTCAAAGGTCCCGCTCGTCGTCGGACTCGCCAAGCGCGTGTTAGGCGGCTCGCCGGCGATCGTCTCGTCGGCACCGCTGAGACGGCCCGCATCGCCGGCGTCAAGCGCGCGACGTGAGGGACAGGTGGGGTCCGAGCGGGCGCTACGGCGCCCGGAAGATCGGCAACGGGTGGTACTTCGATCGTGAGCAGGTTGAGGCTCGCCAGCGAGCCAGGTACGGCCACGCCGTCCCGGGTGTTGTCTGCTGGGGCTGTGGTGAGCCGCTCACCCGAACGCCGTCGCAGCTACGCCGAGGCAAGCGCCCGCACTGCGGCAAGTGCTGGCCGGAGGCCGCGCCTCAGCGGCTCGCCGAAGGCTTGGCCGACCTGGATCCGGATGAGCGCTTCAAGCGGCAGAGCGAGGGGCAGCAGCTTTCATGGAGCGACGGCAACCGCGACCGGGACGAGTACGCACAGCTGGCTTTGACAAGCAACGGCCTCGCGGAGATTCTGCGGCTTCAGAACAGCACCAAGACGCGCCCCGAGCGGATCGACAAGATGATCCGCACGCGCACGCAAGGGGCATACGGGTTGACCGAGGAGCGCTGGCAGCAGATAGCGATCAACGCACTAAGCAGCGGGCAACTTGGCTCGGCTCGTTCGCAGGCTGCGCGCGACCTGGAGCAGCGCGTAGCGGAGCTTTGGCCGACCGACAAGACGCTCCAGGAAATCGCTGACAGTCTGCACGTGAGTCGCCAGCAGGTGTGGCGGATCTGTAAGCGGCTGGAGCTCCCCAAGGTCCGGCTGGACCACGCGTCCAGAGTTAGTAACCAAAACCCCTGAGGCCGCTGAAGCCTCGGGTCAGGGGTTTTGGCGGTAGATAGGACGAGCGCCCGCAGGCATGCTGCTGGGCCATGAGCACCGACTCGGGCAGATGGGTCTGGAAGCAGCCGATCCGCGGCAACGCCAAGCTCGTGCTGCCATCGCTCTGCCGGGCCGCTCGCGCCGGCATAACGTGCGTACGTGCGCGGCTCGGCGCTGTTGTTGTTGTTGATTTTTTTCAAAGGTTTTAAAACAAGAACTACATACCGACGCTGAGTCCAACAGTGCGCGAGGCCGGCCATGAGCGAGAACGCCGAGCCGCGCACCATGGACGCGGTGAAGGCGCTGCGAGCCCGTGGCGTCGACAGTCCCGAATATCTGCTTGAGCACGCGGACCCCGAGACGATTCTTGCTCGGTGTCGTTGGTGGGACGGGCTGCAGGGCGTTGGTCCCGGACTGTTGGTGAAGCGGATCCGCGAAGGTGGCCAGCCGGACGAGTCCGATCCCGAGACCGTCGCGCAGCAGCGCAACCGCGAGCGGCACGACCGTTTCGCTCACTACGCTCGATCCTTCGCGCCCGGGGCGGTCGTCGAGTCGCACGCGGCGGTGGCGGAGCGGCGCGGCTGGGAGGACGACTGCGGCGGCCAGATAGTCGTATTCGATGCGATATACCCGAGCTTGATCGCCGAGTGCGACCAGTGTGGCGTCGAGGCCAGCTACCCGCTGAGCGCGCTCAGCGTGCTTCAGGCTGGGCAGCTCGAGGCTGTCGCATGAGCCAGGGTCGCAGCGTGAGCGTCTTGTTTCAGACCGACGAGCAGCTCGCCGCGCGGCTGCGGAAGGTTGAGGCTGAGCTGCGGCGTCTCGACCTGGTCGCTCTCGCCAGCGAAGTCCGCCAGGTCGCGGACATCCTCGAACCAGAGACCGACACAGATGATCTCGCTCGACGGTGAGCAGCTCGCGGAGCTCGCGGACTTGATCGCTGACCGTCTGGCGGAACGCGCCGCGGGTGAGCTGATCGACGCTGCCGAGCTCGCACGCCGGCTTGGACGTAGCCGCGAGTTCGTCTACGCCAACAGCGCGGCGTTCGGCGCTGTCCGGCTGGGATCCGGTCACCGGCCACGACTCTGGTTTCGCTGGCCCAACGCAGTCGACCGGCTGGCCGAGCTCGAGGCACGACCGTCACGGAAGCCGCGTGCTGCCAGCACGAACCGCCAGCGGCGACAGCGGCCGAAGGTCAACGTCGAGCTGTTGCCGGTGCGGAAGCGATGATGATCGGCGGGCTCGATGAGACCTGTGAGGATCGCCTAGGACACGAGCCGCCGCTCAGCACGAAGCGTAGGCGGTCATTGACGACGAGGGGTGATGAGTGACGACGACGCTAAGCGCCGCGAGAGCCACGAGCGCGACCTCGAGCACGACCACCAAGCACGCACCATGTGGACCGGCGGGCGCCGGCACGGCGAGCCACGACTGGCACGGGACGACGAGGACCGGATGGCACGCCAGGCAAAGCAGCACCACTCAGCGGAGAAGCGTGCACACGTCGGCCAACTACTCAGCGACATGCACAGTGACCTCGAGAACGTGCGAGCACTGATGCCAAGCGTCGTCGAGGGTGTCGACTGCCGCAACCCGATCCGAGCGATCGCCAACGGCATCAGAACCCTCAACCGGCTCCTTGAGCGGTGATCGTGAAGGTGGACCGTTACCTGGACCGTTGCGACACGTCCGTTACAGTCAGTACCTGGAGTACAGGGCCATCCGGACCGGTCGCAAGCACAAAGCGGCCGCCGACCACCGGCTTGGCCATCCACCCTGCCTGCATCCCACACCATCGGGAGAGAGGTCCATTGAGCAGCACCGCACATACCGCACCCACGCGGCCGATCAGCATCCGCGTCGAGCAACGCCACGCCGACATCCTCCGCGACATCGCCGCGAGGAATGCCAGCACCATCAGCCGGACGGCCGGCCGGCTCATCGCCGACCGGCTCGACCACATGCCCGTCGCCACGTTCGCTGGCGAGCTACCGAAGGCCGACACCGATGGCGCTGACCACCACTAGACACTCCCGGGCGGGTTCTTCGCGGCCGCACCGGCGCATGACCCTAGCCGTCAACCCACTTTTTTCCGAGCGACCACCCCCCCCTCCCTGCGATCAAATGGCCCTCCCCGGGGGCTCTCCTGATGGGACGCGTCGATGAGCTTGAGTGATGCGGTCGACAGGATGATCGCGGCGATCCCGTCGTCGCCCGCGGGTGATGTCAGCTCGTCACAGTTGCGGATGATCGCCAGCGCGCTCGATGAGGGTGATTAGACTGCGGCGGTCGCGGCGCAATTGCATCACGAGCTCGCGAACACGCTCGCCAGGCTCGCGCTCGACGCGCCCGACAGCTCGCAGGCGCCCAGGGTTGGGATCCTGGGTGGCGAGCAGGCGCGGAACGTGCTGCTCGGCCTGGGATATCCCCCGGAGGAGGTCGACGCGGTCGATCTTCCGTACGGGTTTGACGGCATCGAGGCGATCGCGCTTAAGCGTCGCCGGCGCCTGGCGGGCCTTCCTGTCCAGGGCTGCCTGGACGTCGTGATCGACTCCGGGATCGATCGGCAGCGCGACACACGAAAGAGGAAGAGGAAGATCTGATGTCAGCTACGAAGACGAAAGCGCGCCTGCGGGCTCTGCCGATCATGCCGGAGGTCCGGCATTTCAAGGCCAGTGGGCTTGAGGTCCGGTCGAAGGCCAAGACGAACGAGATCGTCATCTCGGGCCGGCCGATCGTGTACGGCGCGAGCTACCGCGTGGTCGACGCGTTCGGCTCGTTCACGGAGACGATGGCGCCCGGTGTCGCGCGGGACGTGCTCGCCCGCGGCGCCGACGTCAGGTTCCTGTTCAACCATGACGGGCTGCCGATGGCGAGGAGCACCGCGGGCACGCTGACGCTGCGTGACACGCCATCGGCGTTGATGTTCAGCGCGTCGCTCGACGCTCGCCAGCAGATCGCGAACGATCTGGCGGTAGCGATCGAGAGAGGCGACGTGTCGAGCATGTCCGCCGGCTTCATCGTTGCTCGTGACGAGTGGGATGAGCGCCAGGAGAACCGGACGATCCATCAGCTAGCCTCGTTGCTCGACATTTCCGCGGTGACCTACCCGGCGAGCCCTACAACCTCCGTGCAGGTCGCGCAGCGGATGGCGCTCGAGGTGCCGGTCGAGTCTCGTGCTCGGTTGCGGCTCGCGCTGGCTGATGCCGCGGCCGGTCGGACGTTGTCTCGCCATCAGTTGGACGTGATGCGGCAGATCGCCGGCCCGGAGACGGCCGACTCGAGGAGCCCGCGACGCCCGGCGCGCAGCAGCGATCTGCACGCCCAGCTCGCGGCGCGGGGCATCGCGTCACCTGCGCGCAGCGATCGGGCGTGTAGCTGCGACGCGCGACGTCGGCTGGCGACGGCCCGGGCACGACGCCCGGAGCGGCTGCGGTCGCGGATCGCGGAGCGGGTGTGATGAACCGTGACCTGCTGATCTCGTGGCGCCCGCTGGGCGCTGATGACATCGAAGTGCAGGCGACGGTGGGTGAACTACGAGAGCGGATCGAGGATGAGGAGCGCGACCTGGAGTTCGCTGACGAGCAGGAGACGGAGGCGATCATCGGGGTCATCGAGCTGTTCGAGAGCGTGCTGATGGAGGCCGAGCTGACGCTGATGGCGCAGACCCCGCAGGCGCAGTTCTTGCATTTCAACCCGGTGGGGGAGGCGTCGTGATCGTGGACAACAAGCGCTATGAAGAGATCCTCTGGGAGCAGCTGCCGACCGACAAGTGGCTGTCGCAGGACGAGATGCGCGAGATCGTGGGCTGCGACAAGCAGGACCCGCGTGGGCCGATGCTGGCCGACGCGGGGTCGGCTGGCTGCTCAGCGGCGGCTGGGTCGCGGCCCGTGCGGCACCCGACCGCACGCCCCGACGGCCTGGTGTCCCCCCGGCTGCTTTCCAGTACCGGCGCAAGCCCGAGCAGCAAATCCCGTTTCTGACGGAGCGCCGCGTCGCGACCGAGACGGTCCAGCGCGCGCACCAGCAGGCCAAGTCCGACCGCGACAAGGTCATTGACAGCCGCGTCGAGGCGCGGCTGCGCGATCTCGGGATGCTCCCCAACAATCAAGCCGAACAAGCCGAACCAGCCAAGGAGGCATAGACATGTCGTTCTCCAATCCCACCAGCCCTGCCGGCCCGCCGTGCAGCAATGGCCCGCGCGCCGCGGACGTCGACCTTGATCCCGGCATCCCCAACATCACCGATCACTACGTGCCGACGCCAGCGTGGGGACAACCCGGCGCCGCGGCGCCAGGGCCAGTCAGCCAAGGCAACGACCCGGTGCTGCCCGACATGGGCTCGCAGCGCCCGACTGGTGGGTGACATGGCCGTCCGGGCGGCTTCTGGACCGCACCTTGACCCTGGCGACCCGCTGCTCACCCCGGCGGGCACCGGTCCGCTCGGCCATCCCGTCGGCACCGGCATCAGCTGGGGCGACCCCGGGAACGTGGCGCCCGGGGACTGCACGGTCGACGTCGGTCCCGCAGCCGGCGCGCAAGACGGGTCCGGAGCGCGCTGAGCGGGCGCGTGAGCGTCTTCGACGTGAAACCCGACGCTCTGGCGGTCGACCGGCTACAGGCGCGCGTGGAGCGCCTCGAAAGGGCGGTCGCCGAGCTCGCGGACGGCTTCGACCCGCCCGCGATCGCTGAGATCTGCGCGGACGTGCGCGCGCGAGCACTTGGGCCGGCGGATGAGAGGCGGCCCAAGGCGCACCCGGCCGGCCTGGGATTGGTCTCCTTGGGGGTCGGCCGGGGCGCAGCCTTCTCCCCTCTCGAAACGGAGAAGCCCGAGTAATGGCCGATCCGGACGGGGCGGGCGCGCGGGGACCGCGGCTGATCACGCATGCTCGCGACCAGGAAGAGCCCGCACTGGACCCGCGGCTCGCGCCGGCGGTCGGGATCATCGACGAGTTCCGCGACCGTGTCGCTCACTTGGAGGCGATGCGGGACGCGCTGCGGTGCGGGTCGGCGGAGGGTGACCCTCAGGCGGTGATGTCAGCCATGCAGGCGGTGACGGAGGGGTTCGCGCGGTCGCCGAGGCGGAGGCGGAGATTCCAGCGGCGCAGGCGCAGGCCGACGGGTTCATCACCCGCCTTCCGGCGGAGCTGGCGGAGATCCGCCGCCAGTATGTCGAGACGTGCCGTCACGATCCCGGGGCCGGCAAGCTGCTCCCGGTGGCGTTCAAGGGCAGCACTCGGAAGGGCGCGCGGATGGGCTATTTCAAAGCCCCGCTGCGGGACAGCTCGTTCGGCTACCTCCAGCGCCGGCCTGACGACTGCGTCCAAGCGGCGATCGCCAGCTTCCTGCAGGCGCAGCCTTACACGGTGCCTGACCTGGGGCTAGGATGCTGATGGCGGCCGGCCGGGATCCCGAGGAGATCGAGCGGCTGATCAGCCGGAAGATGGGCGGGTGGATCGAGAAGAACGCGCTCACGATCCAGGCGTACCCGACACGGCTGCCGACCTCCAGCCGCCGATGGATCGGGATCGTGGCGGGCGAAGATGACGACCCGACCGCAAACGGCCACTGTCTTCTCATGAGCGGCCGGGAGGTCATCTTCGACACCGCCTGGCTGACACCGCCGCGCAAGGACGAGCCTGCCAGCTGGGACAGCCTCGACGACATCAGTGTTGGGCTCACTATCGAATAGGGGAAGGGCAGCAATGGCAATTCCAATTCTCGGATCACTTTTCAGCAGCCTGGGTTTACCGGGCCGGATGTCGGTCACGATCGACGGCAAGCGGGTGCCGCTGACCCGCGAGGGCGTGCAGAACGCTCAGGCGCAGCGGGATCACGCGGCACGCGGCACGAGCCGTGACGGCTCTTCCCGCGCGTCCGGGCGTGGAGATAACTCCGGTGGCTGAGACTCTCTGGCGCATCGCCTTCAAGGGCAAGGA
Organism: uncultured Actinomycetota bacterium; assembly: GCA_963830395.1. Taxonomy (GTDB): domain Bacteria; phylum Actinomycetota; class Thermoleophilia; order Solirubrobacterales; family Solirubrobacteraceae; genus Palsa-465. The sequence goes on along the minus strand of CAWHMI010000014.1, from coordinate 183,573 downwards.
GTACACGGTGTCGGATGCTGACCTGACGGTGTCGCGGCTGAGATCGATGAAGGCCATCTACGGTCGCGAATATGGGACGTACAGCCTGTTTGTGCAGATGCTCGCCCAAGGTGACGTCGACGCTCTCGCGTGCGGGATCTGGATAGCGTAGACGGTCGCGGGGGAGAAGTCCCGCGTGCCGAACGAGCTGGATTTCTCGCTCGCGGACATCGAGTTCCTGCCGCTGGAACTCCCCCAGGACGACGATGACGAGCCGGGAAACCCTACGCCGGTCTCGGAGTCGTCCGAGACGTCCGGCTTGACACCTGCTGCGTCGACGAGCTCCGAAACGGATACCTCTTCCACCTCGCCGACATCTGCGAGCTGACCGCCGCGCAGGTCGACGGGCTGTGGTTCGTTGACTTTCTGATCTACATCGACGGGGTCAAGGACCGGCTCAGCGCCCGCGCGGACGCAGTCAAACAGGGGGTGTGGATCCCCTAGCAGGAAGTCGACTGCCAGCGCGTGCTATCCGGCCCGGGAGTACGTCGCCTGCCGGGGAGGATAATCTCGGCGGCGCTCGAAAGAGCCGCGTCAGTCGATGCCCATCCTCACATCCTCCTCCCGGCCTTCGGAACCCGAGTACGCGGCGGTGTTCCCCGCGCATGGGGCGGGCGCGCTCGCCGGCGTGAGCGGGTCGCGGATCGGCCAGTGGGCGCGGTACGGCCTGATCACGCCGACGTTCTACGCCGGTCGCCCGGCGAACCTCTACGCGTTCTTCGATGTCGCTGAGGCAATCGTCGTCCACTGGCTGCTGGATCGCGGCTTCGATTACGCCGACATCCATTCAGCGATCGATTACGCGCGAGAGGCACATCCGGATTGGCCGCTGCTCAAAGCCCCGCTCGCGATCGCACAGCATGCCGTGGACGGCGATCCGCGGGGAGCGATCGTGCACGAGCTCGAGCGTGGGGTGTACGTCGAGGTCGGAACGCCCGGCGAGCAGGTCACGCTGAAGCCTCAGCTCCTCGAGTTCACGCGCGACATGCTGCGCCGGGGTGGCTGGATCGCAGAACAGCTCGGACTCAACCGGCTGGAGGTGGATCCCCAGAAGCTCGGGGGGGCCCCGACGGTACGCGGCCGGCGATGGCCCGTTGCCCGGGTCGCACAACTCGCTGCCGACGAGGACGGCAAGCGCGTGCTCGTTGAGGACTACGGGCTAGATCACCGGGATATCGATGAGTCCCTTCGCTGGGTCGAGGCGGCCGCGCAGCTGTAGGGGCGGAGCAGTGTGGCGCTCCTCGTCCTCGACGAACAGCTCGCGAATCCACGTCTAGTCGCAGCGCTGCGCGACCGCGGCAGCATGGCTGAAACCGTTGGGGATTATGGGGCGACGGGGAGGGCCGATCCTGACGTCGTCCGGCGCATCGCAGCCCAGTGCCGTGTGCCGTGGGTGTTCGTCACGATGGACCTCACGATCATCGAGGACTTCCCCGGGTTCGACTGGAATCGATATGCCATCGCGTGGATCCGCCCTCGCGAGGACCTTCACGGCGCACGGGTTGAGGAAGAGAAGACCGACATCATCCACGGCACGCGCACTCAATCCGTGAGCAACACGCCGGCGATCATCACACATACACAGCGACCCGGCATTTCAAGCACGCCCGAGCTTGGCGACCATCCGGCGACGCTAGGTTCCCGCGCCGTAGTCGGATCAAGGTCGGTTGACCCTCACGTTTGGCAGACCAGCCGCAGCCGATGCGTGTCACCCGCAGGACGTGCGGATGAGCCGCGACAGGATTGCCAGAGACCCCTTGACAGTCGCGCTCGTCGGGCGGACGATGGACAGCATCAACCAAGTGGCCCCGCGCGGTTGGCGCCGCCGGGGCCGTGGCCAGTCCCCAACCGAGGAGGACCAGCATGTCTCATCGTAATCCGATCATCATCAACGCCGAGACCCGGGACTTGATCCATGCCGAGCTGAGAGCGGACATGGGCGACGCGGGTAGCTTCGAGCCGCTGAACCTCGACCGGCACCCGGACGCTGCCGCAGACGCGCTGCGGGCGCGCGACACGCTCGAGGGGGCGTTCAGCATGCTTGACGCGCTGGGGTGGCGCGCGGGGGACGGCCGCGACGTGTATGAGGTGCCGGTGAACGAGCGGACGCGCGCGTGGCTGCGAGCGAAGCTGGCGTACGTCGACGAGGGCTCGAGCACGGGCTGGTGGATGATCAGCCGGGCGCGGAGCGGCTGGGGGCGGTGCTGCGCGTTCTTCTGAACCTCGATGGGGTGGTGGCGTGATGGCGGGCTGGAGCAGCGTCACGCGAGACCTGTATCGAGCGGCCGGAGGCGATGCGTGATGCCCAGGAGCAACGATGAGCTTTACGTAACGGTCGCCCACGGTTTCGCTACTCGCGCCCGCTTAACGGATGAGGCTGAGGGGGCCTCGGTCGACGAGCTGCTCGACTCTTCGAGGAGATGGTGGAGGCAGATCCGTTCGGAGCTGCATGTGCGCTTGTGATCGTGATGTTGGAGAACGCCGCCGGCGATGATCGCTTCACCGAGCTGGATCGGTTCTATCACGAGTGGATACACCGCAAGCGGATGGAGATCGACATGCGACGTCGCGGCGAGACGGCCGGCGGGGGCGACGCCTGATGGCGCGTCAGATCGACCACGTCACCCGCGGGCTCTACAAGGCCGCTCGCACCTCGAACAACGTCTCAGCGGTCACGTCCGGATCGGCTAGGCGGATCGTCCGCCGGGGTAAGAACGTGATCGTCGGGCGTGCGCTGTTCGGCCGGCGGGGGTTGCTGCGAAATATCTGGCGGTAGGAGCGGCTATCGCGCTCGCTTGTGGCACGACATCGATCGCGGGTCGTCGCACAATCGAACGCACCTGCCGGTGCGCGGCGGGTGCGAACACAGAAGGAGACTATTTGCCATGACGCCAGAAGAGCATGAAGCCAGGGTCGAAGCGAAGTTGCGAAAAGCCCATCTCCCGGACATCCTTGGCTTCTTTGAGGAGCTGGCGTACTACCCCGACACCGATCTGCTCGCATTGCATACTGGCGTCCTGGAGGACGTCTATCTCACGATCAACAAGGAGAATCTCGTCCGGTTCTTCGTCGGCTTCGGGGCGTTGAACCGATGGTTGGGCGAGCATCAATACGACCCGGTCGAGGACCCCTCAGCACTCTCGCCGGGGACGGCGAAGATACTGGAAGGCTTCTACGACTGACGCGGTTCAGCGCTCGACCTGCTCGAGGTGGTCGGCGACCAGCGCGGCCGCGGAGCTGACCGCGATCGCTGCGTTGAGCTCGGCCGTCCGGTCGTGGCGGCGACGCGCGCGGTCAGCGGCCGCGAGGCGATTGAGCACGGTGGTCCACGTGGCCGGCGCCCCGGTGTGATGGCTGTCCTGGTCGTACCGGCGGCCCAGCTGCTCAAGGACGGGCGGCAGCTGCGCCGCTGGAGCCCGCGGGTGGATGAGCGCGACGTTCACCAGCACGCCACGCCGGCGTCCCGGCGCCTGCGGCGCGATCCCCAGCCGCTCTCGGGCCGCTCTCAACGTGCCGCGCGCCACCCCGAGGTCTAGAGCGATGGCCATGTCCCCGTCGCGCTCATACCGGCGGCGCAGCCACTGCGCGTCGTCAAGCTCGCGCGGCCGGGACACGGGCCTACAGGTCAAGCCGGTGATGCCCGTCGAGCGTCGTCCGGTCGTAGCGCTTGCGGATCCGCCGGAACGTCTCCGGGCTGCCGGCGATCTCAGAGCCGAGCTTCTCCACCGTCGCGACCGGCGACAAGCCCTCGCCCTCCATGATCACCCGCCGGTCCTTCTCCACTCCCAGCATCGTCGTCGTCGCCGCGACCGTGCTCAATCCCTCCGCCTCGTCCAAAAGCTCGTTCGCGCGCTCCAGCCGTGCCCGGATGACCGTCCACGTCTCCCGCCACCGCGGATCATCGTCCAGACGCTGCTGCTGCGGCGGCCCGACCGGGTCCCCACCACCGCGGGTTGGTGCGACGTTCCCAGCGCCGACGGTGCTGAGCGTCGTCGACCGCTGCACCGCCAGGCGGTGCAGGTCAAGCGCGGTCAGTGCCGCCCGGGAGCTGCGGCGGTCGGCGTCGATCGAGCGTTTGCGCTTCTCGAACCGGTCCTCGCGCCGGCGGGCCTCGGTCTCCTCCCACTCCCGGTCGACGCGCTCGACCTCGTCATGCTCGACGCGGCCGCCGGTGGCTGGTCGCTCGCGCTGGTAGCGCTCGACGGCGCGGACGAGCTGCAGGCAGTTACGGTCGTGGCGCAGCTGCGCGGCGAACAGGGTCGAGTGGCGCTTATGGATCGTTAGCGCGGCGTCGATCGCTCGGATCACGCGCCGCGCGCGCTGTCTCACATCGTGCCGCTTCGCCCTAGGGCGCTGAGCGCAAGCTCGTACGGCGTGTCAGGCCCGCAGAACACGGCCCGCGGGTCGTGCGGGTCACCGAGCCAGTTGCGCACGTCGGCGAGCTCCTCCAGCGCGCGGCGCATCCAGCCTGGCTGCGGCGCCGGGTCCGGTTCGGGTTGCTCTTGCAGGTGCCGGCGGACCGCGGCGAGCTTGTCCAGCACGCCGCGCAGCACCGCCTCAACGTCAAACACCAGCGACCCCAAGTGCTCGTCAGTCGCCGGCGAAGCTTTCAGCTCGACCTGCTCCACTATTCGCAACTGTTCTGCAGTATCCATGCGGATCTTCGCGTCGGGCACGGTGCGAGGTCGGGGTGGCCCTCGAGGACCGCGGCGCATGCCCGGGATTCTACGCGTGTTCGCAGAGCGAACAAAGTCCTACGATCGTCTTACAACGGCGCGCGTCCGCGACCGTCCGCGGTCGTGCGGACAATGAAAAGCCCCGACCGAAGCAACCGGCCGGGGCGTGAACACAGGAGGAGCATCTCCCTTGCCCGACTCAGAACCTACTGAACCGATCGGCGTGACCCTCTCGGCCGTGCTCGTGGAGGCTGTATCGCTGGTTAAGGCGTCAGACGCGTTCCGATGGCTGACGAGCGACGCCGCAGAGCAGCTCGACGCACGCGCGACGAGCCGCCGAAGCGTCATGAACCAGTATTGCCCTCTCATCCAGGCGCAGATCTCAGACCCGCGTGAGCGAGACGCGTTGGACACAGCGCTGCGGGTCGCCAAGGCCGAGATCCACGCGCAGCAGATGCTCGCCCAATGGCTGCGCCGGCTCGGCTCGAATGCAGGCGAGGGAGGCGACGTCTGAAATGGCTCGCCAAGCGACCGGCCAGGTGCTCGTCAGGGGCCGCGCTCGCGGGCGGGTGTACGGGCTGCGGTTCCGCGCCTACGGCGAGCGGCACTACGTCACGCTCGGCACCGACGCCGAGGGCTGGGACCGGACGCGCGCCGAGGTCGAGCTTGACAACGTGCTCGCCGACGTGCGCCGCGGGATCTGGCGTCCACCGCACCCCGAGCCCGCGCCGCAGCCAGACAAGGATCCGACGTTTCACGAGTTCGCGTCGGAGTGGTGGGCGGCCAAACGTCGCGAGGTCAGCGCGAACACGCAGACCGACTACGAGTGGCAGCTGACGCACCATCTGCTCCCGTTCTTCGCCAAGCATCAGCTCTCTCAGATCACCGTCGCCGAGGTCGACCGCTACCGCAAGTCCAAGGTCGCCGAGTCGGCACGGCTCACCGAGGCGCTCTCAGAGTGGCGGCAGCGACTGAACCGCGAGACGGACAAGCGCCGGCGCCGCGAGATCGAGCGCCAGCGGCCACCGAAGGGACTCTCGGCGGCGTCGATCAACAAGACGCTCGTGCGCCTGGGACAGATCCTCGACCTGGCGGACGAGTACGGAATGGGCGGGGACAAGTGGCGTAACCCGCTGCGGGTGAACCCGCGCAACCGCAAGCTCACGACCGTCAAGCCGCCAGTCGTCTACCTCGACCGTGCGGAGCAGATCGAGGCGCTGCTCCAAGCGGCAGGCCAGCTTGACGAGCAGGCTCGGCCGGATCGCCGGCACGTGCCGCGACGGGCGATGACCGCCACGCTCGTGTTCGCTGGCCTGCGGCTCGGCGAGCTGCTCGCGCTGCGCTGGCGTCACGTCGACCTCGCCGCCGGACGCCTGTACGTCGCCGACGCCAAGACCGAGGCTGGAGTCCGCCACGTCGAGCTCCTGCCCGCACTGCGCGAGACGCTGACGGCGTACAAGGTCGGCTGTCCGCGCACGGGCCCCGACGATCTGGTGTTCGCCACCAGCCGCGGCCAGCGGTTCAGCCGCGACAACTACCGCGACCGGGTGTTCGCTCGAGCCGTCGAGGTCGCGAACGAGAGCCGGGTGCCGGTCGATCTTCCGCCGCTTCCGCAGGGCCTTACTCCGCACAAGCTGCGGCACACCTGCTGTTCGCTGCTGTTCGTGTGCGGCTATGAGCTGCCGCGGGTGATGGCGATGCTCGGGCACGCTGACAAGGACGTGACGCTGCGGATTTACGCGCATGTCATGGACACCGATGGGGGCGAGCGCGAGCGGCTTCGGGCGTTGGTCGGCATCGAATCGGGGCGTGATTATTGGGCACCAGCGGGCACCAGCGCGGATGCAGCGGGCATCGAGGCCCTACCCGACGACACCGAGAGACGAGAAAAGCCCTGATTTACAGGGCTTTTCGCACGCGCCCGGCAGGATTTGAACCTGCGACCTTCCGCTCCGGAGGCGGACGCTCTATCCCCTGAGCTACGGGCGCGGTGATCGGGGAAGATCGCTGGCCAGCTTACCGTGGTCATCGCGATCATCTCCGACACCCACCTGCCCCGCGGCGAGCGGACGCTGCCCGAGACGTGTCTGACCCGGCTGCGCGCGGCCGATCTGATCGTCCACGCCGGCGACCTGTCAGCCCTCTCGGTCCTGGCCGCGCTGACCGAGCTCGGGCCGCCGGTTGTCGGCGTGCACGGCAACGTCGATGACGCCGCCGTGCGCGCGGCCTTACCGCAGACGGCGGTGTTCAGGGCCGGCGCGCGGTGGCGGATCGCGGTGATCCACGACGCCGGCGCCGCGCGCGGTCGGCTGGAGCGGATGCGTCGCCGGTTCCCGGACGTCGACGCGGTCATCTTCGGCCACTCGCACATCCCGCTGCACGAGGCCGACGCCGGCGGCTTTCAGATCTTCAATCCGGGCAGCCCGACCGACAGACGGCGCCAGCCTCACCCCACGATGGGACTCGCCTACGCCCGATCCGCCGCGCTTGCGTTCGAGCTGTTGGCGCTCGACTGACACCCGATCCGCCGCGCTTTTAGTTCAAGCTGCCGGCGCTCGACTGGCAGACTCAGGGCGGCCATGGAGCTCTCGATCTTCTTTGCCGGCACCGGCGGCTCGATCCCCACCGCGCGTCGCGGACTTCCCTCGATCCTGGTGCGGCGGGGTGCCGACCGGATCCTGTTCGACTGTGGCGAGGGGACTCAGCGCCAGCTGGTGAGCTCGACGGGTCTGGCCGACCTGACCGAGATCTACCTCACCCACTTTCACGCCGACCACTGGCTGGGCCTGCCCGGGCTGCTCAAGACGTTCGATCTGCGCGGTCGCGACAAGCCACTGGCCATCCATGGCCCGGTCGGGCTGCGAGCGCTGCTGGGGCTGGTGCTGCGGATGGGCGGCCGGGTGGGATTCGAGCTCGACGTGGTGGAGCTCGAGCCGGGCGACGCGCGTGTCCGCGACGGCTATCGGATCGCGCCGGTGGCAGTGTCACACCGTGGCCGGGCGCTTGGCTATGTGCTGTTCGAGGACGAGCGCCCGGGGGTGTTCGATCCCAAGGCGGCGCTTGCGCTCGGTCTGGAGGCAGGCCCCGAGTTCGGGCGGGTGCAGCGCGGGGAGACGATCCGCGGCGTGTCGCCCGATCAGGTGCTCGGGCCGCCGCGCCCGGGTCGCAAGCTGGTGCTGTCCGGCGACACCCGGCCGTGCGAGTCGGTGCGGATCGCCGCGCATCGGGCCGACGTGCTGGTCCACGAGGCCACGTTCGCCGAAGAGGAGCGCGACCGCGCGACCGACAACGGCCACTCCACCGCCCGCGAGGCCGCGACGATTGCCCGCGACGCCAAGGTCGGGCTGCTGGCGCTCAACCACATGTCCACCCGCCATCCGCTCGGCCAGCTGCGCGACGAGGCCCGGGAGGTGTTCCCGGCGACGGTCGTCCCGCGTGACTTCGACACGATCGAAATCCCGTTCGCCGAACGCGGCGAGCCGGCCCTCGTCCGCTGGCAGGCAGCGCAGGCAGCAGCGTCGGCGTCGTGAGTCGACCGCGTCTGCTGGCAGGCAACGCCAGCCGCCGCGTCGGCGTCGTGAGCGGGCGGCGCGGGGCACCGTGTGCGTTGGGTTGACTATGGGTCAACTTTTTTGACCACGGTCGTGCCCGGGCGCCCGAAAGGATCCGCCGGAGGCGCTGCTAGGCTCCGCCGCAGAAATTCGCCGCCCCTTAACCCGGTCCCGTGAGGCCAGGAAGGAGCAAGTTGGAAGCCGTAACGGTCGTCCTCGACCGCAACGACATCGGCCGCACCCTGGTGCGGATCGCCCACGAGATCGTCGAGAAGAATCCCGACGGGGCGATCGCCCTGGTCGGGATCCACCGTCGCGGCGCCCATCTCGCCAACCGCCTGCATGCGCTCACCAGCGAGCTGTTGGACTCGGCGGTCCCGCGGGGGTCGGTCGACATTGCCTTCTACCGCGACGACCTCGCGATCCGCGCGGGCGGATCTGCCAGTCCGGTGGTGCACGCGACCGAGCTCGACTTCCCGGTCGAGGGCCGAACGATCGTGATCGTCGACGACGTGCTCTACACGGGCCGCACCGTCCGGGCCGCGATCGAGGCGATCTTCGACTACGGCCGCCCCGCCCGGGTGCAGCTGGCCACGCTGATCGACCGGGGGCATCGCGAGCTCCCGTTCCGGCCCGACTATGTGGGCAAGAACCTGCCGACATCGCAGGAGCAGCGGGTCAACGTCCACGTCGAGGAGGTCGACGGCGTCGACGAGGTCACGATCGGGCCGGCGGCGCAGAGCAAGGTCAGGGCGGCATGAGCGTCCGGATGCCCCGTCACCTGATCTCGATCGATGACCTGGACCGGTCCGGGATCGAGCGCGTCCTGGACCGCGCTGAGTCGTTTGCCGAGGTCTCCGGACGCGAGATCAAGAAGGTGCCCGCGCTGCGCGGACGGACGATCGTCAACCTCTTCTACGAGGCCAGTACCCGGACCAGCAGCTCATTCGAGCTGGCCGCCAAGCGCCTGTCGGCCGATGTGGTCAGCATCCGCTCGGCCGGCTCCAGCGTCGACAAGGGCGAGTCGCTCAAGGACACGGTGCAGACCCTGTCGGCGTACGACCCGGCGGCGATCGTGATCCGCTCGCCCTACGCCGGCGCCGCCGCGCTGGTCACCCGCTGGACCGACGCCGCCGTCGTCAACGCCGGCGACGGCAAGCACGAGCATCCGACCCAGGCGCTGCTGGACGTGTTCACGCTGCGCCGGCGCTTCGGATCGCTGGACCGGCTCAACATCTGGATCGTCGGCGACGTCAGCCACTCCCGGGTCGCCCGCTCGAACATTCTCGCCTTCACCCGGATGGGAGCCGACGTCACCGTGTGCGGGCCGCCCACGCTGATCCCGCGCGAGATCGAGGCCCTCGGCTGCTGGGCCGTCCCGTCGCTGGATCGCGCCGACGAGGCGGACGTGATCTACGTGCTGCGGATGCAGCACGAGCGCATGACCCAGTCGTTCGTTCCCACGCTGCGGGAGTACGCGGCCCGTTACCAGATCAATTCCGCCCGGCTGCGTCCCGAGCAGCTGGTCATGCACCCGGGACCGGTCAACCGCGGGGTCGAGCTGTCCGCGGACACGATCGACTCGCCCCAGGCGCTGATCGTCGATCAGGTCAAAGCCGGCGTGGCGGTTCGGATGGCGGTTCTCTACGAGCTGCTGGCGACTTCGCCGCTGCTGGCGGCGGCATGACCAACCGACTGTTCAGCGCGGAGCGCCCCCGGGCCGACCTCCTGATCTGCGCCGCCCACGTCCTGGATCCGCGCAGCGGCCTCGACGAGCCCTGCGACGTTCTCATCCGGGAGGGGCGGATCGTGGCGATCAGTCCGGCCGGAGTCGAGGAACCCGATATCTCCGGCGACGACCTGCTCGACGTCGTCGACGCTCACGGCAAGCACCTGTTCCCCGGGTTCTTCGACCCTCACGTGCATCTGCGCACGCCCGGTCAGGAGTACAAGGAGGACATCGGCACCGGCACGGCGGCCGCGGCCGCCGGCGGCTTCTGCGCCGTGGTGGCCATGCCCAACACCGATCCCACCGTCGATACCGCGGCGGTGCTCGGTTCGGTGATCGAGCGCGCCCGCCACGAGGCACGAGTGCCGGTCGGCTTCTTGGCCTCGATCACCCGGAACCTCAAGGGCGAGGAGCTGACCGAGATGGCGGAGCTGCGCGAGCTCGGTGCGATCGGCTTCACCGACGACGGCAGGCCGGTGGTGTCGGCCGGGATGCTGCGCAAGGCGCTGCAGTACCAGCGGCTGTGCGGCGGCGTCATCGCCCTGCACGAGGAGGACCCGGCCCTGTCCGAGGACGGAGTGATGCACGAGGGGGCCGTCTCGGCCCGGCTCGGCCTGGCCGGGATCCCGTCGTTGTCGGAGTCGACGATGATCGCCCGCGACGCCGCCCTGGCCCTGTACGAGGGCGCCCGGGTCCACTTCCAGCATCTGTCCGCGGCCGAGTCGGTGCGGGCGCTCGCCGCCGTCAAGGAGCAGGCCCACCCACCCGCGCGGGTCAGCGGCGAGGCCAGCCCCCATCATCTGACGCTGACCGACGAGACTGTCCGCACGCTCGACAGCCGGTTCAAGTGCAACCCGCCGCTGCGCTCCGAGGTCGACCGCCAGGCGCTGATCGAGGGGCTGCGCTCCGGGGTGATCGACTGCATCGCCACCGACCACGCTCCCCACGCGCTGCACGAGAAGGAGGTCCCGTTCGAGCAGGCGCCGATGGGGACCACCGGGCTGGAGACGGCGTTCGCCGCCGTCTACACCGAGCTGGTGCTGTCCGGCGAGCTCGCGCTCGCCACCGTGGTGGAGCGGATGAGCGCGGGCGCCGGTCTCTACGACCTGCCGATCCCGCTGATCGCCGTCGGCGAGGCCGCCAATCTCTGCCTGGTCGACCTGGACGCGCGCTACCAGGTCGGCGCCGACGGCTACGTCAGCCGGTCGGTGAACAGCGCCTTCCACGGGCGGACGCTGGTGGGTCGGGTGCTGCTGACGCTGGCCGCCGGTACCGTCGCCCACCGCCGACCGATGCCGGTCGCCGACGAGGACCACGCCGTGAGCGCGGAAGCGCCGGTTCAGGCGGAGTGACGATGGCAACGGCCGCCGCTGACACCCGGCTGCGATCGGGATCCGGCCTTGCCGGTTGGGAGGGAATGTGATGTATCCGGCGGCCTACGTCCTGCTACAGGATGGGGCCCGGTTCGAGGGACTCAGCTGCGGCGCCGATCGGCCGGCGGTCGGCGAGGTGGTGTTCACCACCTCCATGTCGGGCTATCAGGAGGCGATGACCGACCCGAGCTACGCCGGTCAGCTGATCGTCTTCACCTACCCCCAGATCGGCAACTACGGCGTCGCCGCCAAGGCGATGGAGTCCGACCGCGTTCACGCCCAGGCGGCGATCATGCGCGCCGGGGTCGATCACGACGACGCTCCGGGCGCCGAGGGCGGATGGCTGAGCTGGCTGAGCGACCGCGGCGTCCCGGGGATCACCGACTTGGACACCCGGGCGCTGGTCCGTCACATCCGCGACCGGGGGGCGATGCCCGGCGGGGTGTTCCCGGCGCGCATCTCGACGGAACAGGCGCGCGCGATGATCGAGTCAGAGCCCGTGATGGCGGGCCGCGACCTGGCCGCGACGGTGACCGGCGCCGAGCCGGTCTCACTGGGTCCGACGGCCGGCGGGGACGGGCCGCGGATCGCGATGATCGACACCGGCGTCAAGCTCTCGATCCTGCGCAACCTGCGCATCCGTGGCGCGACCGTCATCCTGCACCCATGCCACGCGGACGCCGACGCGCTCCTCGCCTGCGAGCCGGACGCGATCTTCCTCGCCAACGGTCCCGGTGATCCGGCCGCGCTCGGCTACATCGTCGACACGGTCCGGCAGCTGGTCGGCCGGCTGCCGGTTTACGGCATCTGCCTCGGCCACCAGCTGCTCTGCCGGGCGGTGGGTCTGCAGACCTACAAGCTGCCGTTTGGCCATCACGGCGCCAATCATCCGGTCAAGGACTTGAGCACCGGGCGAACGGAGATCACCAGCCAGAACCACGGCTTCGCCGTTCTCGGCCCCGGCGGCGCGCGGACGATCGAGGACGACGAGCCGGCGCGGTGGGAGACGGACTTCGGCACCGCCGAGCTCACCCACATAAACCTGTATGACCGCACCGTGGAGGGGTTGACGCTGCACGACGTCCCCGGCGCCGCCGTGCAGTACCACCCCGAAGCGGGACCGGGCCCCCACGATTCGCTGTACCTGTTCGACCGTTTCGTGCAAGCGATCAAAACCGCGGCGTGACCGATGCCCCGGCGCGACGACATCCACAAGATCCTGCTGCTCGGCTCGGGCCCGATCGTGATCGGCCAGGCGGCCGAGTTCGACTATTCCGGCACCCAGGCGTGCCGGGTGCTGGAGTCAGAGGGCTACGAGGTCGTGCTCGTCAACTCCAACCCGGCCACGATCATGACCGATCCCGAGGTCGCCACCGCCACCTACATCGAGCCCTTGCTTCCCGGTCCGGTCGCCCAGGTGATCGAGTGCGAGCGCCCCGACGCCCTGCTGCCGACGCTCGGCGGGCAGACGGCGCTGAACCTGGCGAAGGCGCTGCACGAGGACGGGACGCTCGAGCGCTTCGGGGTGGAGCTGATCGGCGCCGACTACGACGCCATCGACCGCGCCGAGGATCGCGAGCGCTTCCGCGACACGATGACCGCCGCCGGCCTGCGGGTGCCGCGCAGCGAGATCGCCCACACCACCGGCGACGCCCGGCGCGCCGTGCGCGAGCTCGGGTTGCCGTTCATAGTGCGCCCGGCGTTCACGCTCGGCGGCACCGGCGGCGGGGTCGTCCGCACCGAGGCGGACATCGATCGGGTGGTCGGCGGGGGGCTGGCGGCATCGCCGATCGGACAGGTGCTCCTGGAGGAGTCGGTGCTGGGCTGGCGAGAGTTCGAGCTGGAGGTGATGCGCGACCACACCGACAACGTGGTGATCGTGTGCTCGATCGAGAACCTCGACCCGATGGGGGTGCACACCGGCGACAGCGTGTGCGTCGCGCCGCAGCAGACGCTCACCGACCAGCAGTACCAGACGCTGCGAGACCAGGCGATCGCGGTGATCCGCGCCGTCGGCGTGCAGACCGGCGGCTCCAACGTCCAGTTCGCCGTCAACCCGGCCACGGACGAGGTGGTGGTGATCGAGATGAATCCGCGCGTGTCGCGGTCCAGCGCCCTGGCCAGCAAGGCGACCGGGTTCCCGATCGCCAAGATCGCCGCGCGCCTGGCCGTGGGGTACACGCTGCAGGAGATCCCCAACGACATCACCCGGGCCACGCCGGCCAGCTTCGAGCCGGCGATCGACTACTGCGTGGTCAAGTGGCCGCGGTTCGCGTTCGAGAAGTTCCCGGGAGCGGAGGCCGACCTGACCACCCACATGAAATCGGTCGGCGAGGCGATGGCGCTCGGCCGCACGTTCCAGCAGGCGTTCGCCAAGGCGCTGCGCTCCCGCGAGCTGGACTCGCTGCCCGTGTTCCCGAAGGACGACGGCGAGCTGCTGGAGAGGGTGGCCGGGCCGAGCTCTGACCGCTACGACCACCTGCTGGAGGCGCTGCGGCGGGGCACGCCGATCGACGAGCTGCGCCGGCGCACCAGCATCGACCCCTGGTTCCTGCGCGAGCTGGCCGAGCTGGTCGCCGGCGGTTGGGAGTTGGCGGGCCGCAACGGGGTGGGCGGGACCGTGTTCTCGGGGGAGCGGACCTACAAGGCCGTGGACACGTGTGCCGCCGAGTTCGCGGCCGCGACTCCGTACTACTACTCGGGCTGGGAGCGGCCGGCATCGGATCCGGCCACCCCGCGCCACGAGGTCGTCCGCGGCGACCGGCGCAGCGTGGTCATCCTCGGCTCGGGTCCCAACCGGATCGGGCAGGGGATCGAGTTCGACTACTGCTGCGTCCACGCCGCGCAGACGGTGCGGGAGCTCGGTTATGACGCGGTGATGATCAACTGCAACCCAGAGACGGTGTCGACCGATTACGACACGTCAGACCGGCTCTACTTCGAACCGCTGACGCTGGAGGACGTGCTCGCCGTGTGCGAGGTGGAGAAGCCCGAAGGGGTGGTGGTCCAGTTCGGCGGCCAGACCCCGCTCAAGCTCGCCTCGGGCCTGGAGCGGGCCGGCGTCCCGATCCTGGGGACCGGCATCGACGCGATCGACCTTGCCGAAGACCGCTCGCGGTTCGGCGCGCTGCTGGACCGCCTTGGTTACAGCGCGCCGCCGTACGCCGCCGCCCCCAGCGCCGAGGCGGCGCTCGCTTGCGCCCCACAGGTGGGCTTCCCCCTGCTGGTCCGGCCGAGCTACGTCCTTGGCGGTCGCGCCATGGAGATCGTCTACGACGTCGACGGGCTTCACGACTACCTCACCCGCGTCGGTGCGCAGGCCGGCTCCACCATCTACCTCGATCGCTTCCTCGAGGACTCGATCGAGGTCGATGTCGACGCGCTGTGCGACGGCCGCGAGGTCTGGATCGCCGGGATCATGCAGCACGTCGAGGAGGCCGGGATCCACTCCGGAGACTCGGCCTGCGTGTTGCCGCCGCACACGCTCGGCGCCGAGATGCTGGACCGGATCCGCGAGCAGACCACCGGGATCGCACTCGCCCTCGGGGTCGTCGGATTGCTCAACGTCCAGTTTGCGATCCGAGGCGACGACCGCCTGTACGTGATCGAGTCCAACCCGCGGGCGTCGCGGACGGTGCCGTTCGTCTCCAAGGCGATCGGCCAGCCGTTGGCCAAGCTGGCCTGCCGGATCCTGCTCGGCGAGCGGATCGTCGACCTCAACCTGCCGCCGGCGGCGAGCCCCGGGCACGTCTGCGTCAAAGAGGCGGTGCTCCCGTTCAGCCGCTTCGCCGGCGCCGACTCGCTGCTCGGTCCGGAGATGCGCTCCACCGGGGAGGTGATGGGGATCGCCGCGGACTTCCCGACCGCCTTCGCCAAGGCGCAGGCCGCCGCCGGGGCGCAGCTGCCCAGCCTCGGCACGGTGTTCCTGACCGTTGCCGACCGCGACAAGGCCGCCGCCACCGGCATCGCCGCCTCGCTGCACGACCTCGGCTTCGACATCATCGCCACCCGCGGCACCGCCCGAGCGCTCGAGCGGATGGGCATCCCGACCACCCGGATCAACAAGCTGGGGGAGGGATCGCCCCACGTCGTGGACTGCATCGAGCGCGGCGAGGTCGACCTGGTGATCAACACCCCCACCGGCGCCGGCGCTCGCACCGACGGCTACGAGATCCGCTCGGCGGCGATCGCGCGCGGGATCCCCTGCATCACCACGATGTCCGGTGCAGTCGCCGCCGCCCGCGCCATCATCGCGGCCCGCCGCGGCGCGCCGCCGGTGGTCTCGCTGCAGGAGCTGCACCGCGGCCGGCCGGCGGTCCCGGCGACCAGCGGGCCACGGTGACGGTCGGCGACCAGCCGGCCACGGCGATTCCCGCCGATCGGGTGCGGGCCCCGTTCGGCGCTCGCCGGGCGCGGGTCACCGGAAACCGTCGCTACGGCGCCTACACCGTCCTGAGCTGCGCCGATCCGGCTGGTCCGCGACCGCGCGCCGGCCAGTTCTACATGCTGATGGCGGCGCGACGGTGGGGCGGAGGCGAGTCCGAGCGGCCGTACCTGCCGCGCGCCTTCAGCGTCCTGCGCGCCCCGGACGGGGGTGACGAGCTGCAGTTCCTGCTCGAGCAGGTGGGGCCCGGGACCAAGCGGCTGGGCGAGCTCGGACCCGGTGACCAGCTGTCGCTGGTCGGGCCCCTCGGAATCGGCTTCACCGCACCGCGCGCCGGTCGGCGAGCGCTGCTCGTCGGCGGAGGAGTCGGGATCGCCCCGCTGGCGATCTGGTGCGACCAGCTGGGGCCGGAGGCGCCGGTCCTACTCGGCTTTCGCGACGCCGATCACGCTCCGGGCGCCCAGCTGCTGGGCGGGGCGGGTGCAGTCCGGATCGCCACCGACGATGGCAGTGTCGGCCATCACGGACTCGTCACCGAGCTGCTGGCGCAGTCGCTGCACGCCCCTGGCGAGGATCCCGCCGAGGTGTATGCGTGTGGCCCGCCGCCGATGCTCGAGGCCGTGCGGACTCAGTGCACCGAGCGGGGGGTGCCGGCTCAGCTCGCGCTGGAGTCCGGGATGGCGTGCGGGTTCGGAGCCTGCTTCGGCTGCGTCGTTGCCACCAAGGACGGCTACATCCGCATCTGCGTCGACGGACCCGTGGTGGAGGCAGCGCGATTGGACACCGCTCTGGCGCCGGGGGCAGACCATTGAGGACCCGCTTCTGCGGCATCGAGCCGCCGGGGGCGGATCATTGAGGACCCGCTTCCGCGGTATCGAGCCGCCGGGGGCGGGCCATTGAGGACCCGCTTCTGCGGCATCGAGCTGGCGCACCCGATCATCAACGCCTCGGGAACCTTCGACGTCATCGCCGCGCAGCGAGCGTTCGGCGAAGAGCTCATCGAGCGCTTCCCGTTCAGCGCCTACGTCTCCAAGACGGTGACCCTCGAGCCCCGCCAGGGCAATCCGCCCCCCCGCCTGTGGGAGGTCCCCGCCGGGCTGATGAACTCGATCGGACTGCCTAACCGGGGTCTTCACGGATATCTCGCTCACGATCTACCGGCGCTGGCGCGTCTGCCCGTGCCCTTGTTCGTCAACGTGATGGGCTTCACCCGTGACGAGGTGGCCGAGCTGGTGCGGGCGTTCGCCGGCCGCGACGCTGTCAGCGCACTGGAGCTCAACGTGTCCTGCCCGAACGTGGAGACCGGTCTGGTGATGGGCGCCGACCCGGGGGAGGTGGCGGCGCTGCTCCGCGTGGTGCGGCCACTGACCGACAAGCCGCTGGTGGTAAAACTGACGCCGAATGCGTCCGACGTGCCGGCGGTGGCGCTGGCCGCCGAGCGGGAGGGCGCCGACGCAGTCTCGCTGGTCAACACGATCCGCGGCATGGCTCTGGATCCCCGCACCGGCGAGCCGTGGCTGGGGGGAACGACCGGCGGTGTATCCGGACCCGCGATCCGCGCCATCGCGCTGGCCCAGGTCCACGCCGTCCGCGCGGCGGTGGGGATTCCGGTGATCGCGATGGGCGGAGTCACCGGTGGCGAGCACGCCCGGGAGCTGATCGCGGCCGGAGCGACCCTGGTGGCGGTGGGCACCGAGACGTTCCGCGATCCGGCAGCCGGCGCGCGCATCGCCGCGGAGCTGGGGGAGCGCCCATCGCCCACTTCATAGGTCGAATCTCAGGTATCGGGCACCTGGCCCGGGGTGATCGGTGGCTCGATCATCTGCCGGCCGACGACGAAAGCGGAAAACCCTGCAAAACATGGCTATTACCGCAACCAGGCTCGACAATGCTGAAGCTCAAGCTGAGGTTGATCCGAATTGGAGGAATTGCCCTTGATCGCCCCGGCCCAAGATGTATAGTCGCCGCCCATGCCGCCGGTCGGTGAATCGTTCTCAAAATCGCTTGCCGCTCCGGAGCGATCGCTGGTGCAGCGCATGGAGGCGTTGCAACGGGCCAACGACATCCGCAGCCGGCGCGCTCAACTGAAACGTGACCTGAAGGCCGGGCGCCAGCCGATCCACGAGCTGCTGCTCGCCCCGCCGGACTATCTGCAGACCGCCAAGGTGTTCGACCTGTTGCTGGCGGTTCCCAAGTACGGCCGCGTGAAGGTCAACAAGATCCTCTCGCAATGCCGGATCTCGCCGAGCAAGACCCTCGGCGGCCTGTCCGAGCGCCAGCGTGGCGAGCTCGTGGCGCTGCTGCGCCGGCGCTGACGTTCCCCTCTGTGGCCAGAGTGTTCGTCATCACCGGCCCATCAGGGGTCGGTAAGGGCACGCTGATCCGCGGACTACTGGAACGGGTGCCCGAGCTCGGACTGTCGGTGTCGGCCACGACGCGATCGCCCCGCCCGGGAGAGCGCGAAGGCGCCGACTACCATTTTCTGAGTGCGACGGAGTTCGATCGCCGGGCTCGCGCCGGGGAGTTCGTGGAGCACGCCACCTACTCCGGTCGCCGCTACGGAACGCTGCGCTCCGAGCTCGAGGACCGGCTCGAGCATGGCCAACCAGTGGTGCTGGAGATCGAGTTGCAAGGAGCCCGGCAGGTGAGGGAGGCGATGCCGGATGCTCTGGCGGTGTTCATCGCGCCCCCGTCGCGCGAGGCGCTGCGCGCGCGCCTGGTCGGAAGGGGAACCGATCCCCCCGCGCAGATCGAGCAGCGGCTGCTCACCGCCGAAGCCGAGCTCACGGCCCAACGGGAGTTCTCGCACGTCGTCGTCAACGACCGGCTGGAGCGCGCCACCGACGAGCTGGAGCAGATCGTGCGGTCGGAGTTGGCCGGCGACTGAGTCCCCTCCCGTCCGGCCGCTAGTCTTTGATGCCCCCGAAGAAGGACTGAAACCGTGATCTCACCCCGTATCGACAAACTGCTGGAGCACGTCGACTCCGACTACGCCAGCGTGCTGGTGGCGGCCAAGCGCGCCCGCCAGATCAATTCCTACTACCACAATCTGGGGGAGGGCACGTTCGACGAGTTCCCACCGCCGATGGTCGACACCCGCTCCAAGAACTACCTGACGATCGCCCTGGAAGAGGTCGCCCAGGGCAAGCTCAAGTACCACTACCGGTAGCGCCACACCCGTGTCGACCAGGCTCCGCCACCTGAAGTACAGGCGGTAGCGCCGGTGTCACGGCTGCTGTTCGGAGTCACCGGCGGGATCGCGGCCTACAAGATGCTGGAGACGGCGCGGCTGGCGATCAAGGCCGGTCACGCCGTCAGGGTCATCCAGACTCCGGCCGTCCGCCGGTTCGTGGGACCGGCGTCGTTTGCCGGCATCACCGGGGCGCCGGCCCTGTGGGGGGAGTTCGAGGACGATCCGCTGCACGGGGCGTTTCCCGGCGACCCGCCTCCCGTTCGGGCGCCGATCACCCACCTGGCGCTGGTGGAAAACGCGGACCTGTTCCTGATCGCTCCGGCGAGCGCGAACACGATCGCCAAGCTGGCCACGGGCGCCGCCGACAACCTGGTGAGCACCGCCGCGCTGGCGGCGAGCTGTCCGATCATGCTCGCCCCGGCGATGAACGATCGCATGTACCGGCATCCGGCGGTCCAGGCCAACCTGAAGCTGCTGGAGGCCCGCGGGGTGACGGTGATCGCCCCCGGTGTCGGCGCGCTGGCCTCGCACGGCGAGCAGGGCATCGGCCGCTTGGCGGAGCCGGCGGAGCTGCTCGCCGCCGCCGAGGCGCGGCTGAGTGGTGCCGCTGCCCCGTGGTTCGGGCGCAACGTGCTCGTCACCGCCGGCGGGACGCGTGAGCCGATCGACAGCGTGCGCTACCTGGGCAATCGGTCCTCGGGACGGATGGGGTTCGCGCTCGCCGAGCAGGCGGCGCGCCGCGGGGCGCACGTCACCGTGGTGGCGGCCAACGTCGCCCTGGCGCCGCCGCCGGGGGTCGCGGTCGTGGCGGTGACCACCGCGGCCGAGCTGGCGACCGCCTGCCGGTCGGAGTTCGATGGCTGCGACGTGCTGCTGATGGCCGCGGCCGTCGCCGACTTTCGCCCGCGCCACCCGGCCGCGCGTAAGCTCAAGAAATCGGACCCGTCCACCCCCGCACAGCTCGAGCTCGAGCCGACCGAGGACGTGCTCAGCGCCCTGGCGGCGCGCCGCCGATCCGACCAGGTGCTGGTCGGGTTCGCCGCCGAGCACGGCGAGGGGGCGCTCGCCTACGGCCGCGAGAAGCTGGCGCGCAAGCGCCTGGATGCAATCGTGATCAATGACATCTCACAGCCGGGGATCGGCTTCGACGCGCCTCACAACGAGGTCACGATCATCCTCGCCGACGGGACCGAGCGCGTCCTGCCCCGGTCCCGCAAGGAGCAGGTCGCGGCCGGGGTCCTGGATGAGGTGGACAACCTGCTAGCCAAGGAGTCAACCGATCGAGCCCTCCGAACAGACCCCGCTCGCGCCGCAGGCGCCTGAGGCCTTCGCCGCGGTCGGACGGGCGCTGACGGCGAACATCGAGCGCGCGGTCCAGGTCAAGCCGGACACGCTGCGCCACCTCTTGGTGGCGTTGCTGGCCGAAGGGCATGCGCTCGTCGAGGATTACCCCGGGGTCGGCAAGACGGCCCTCGCGCGGGCGCTCGCTCGGTCGATTGACTGCCAGTTCGCCCGTGTGCAGTGCACTTCGGACCTGCTGCCGGCCGATGTCGTCGGCACCAACGTCTATGACCAACGCGAGCAGCGCTTCGAGTTCCGGCCCGGACCGGTGTTCGCCAACGTGGTCCTCGTCGACGAGATCAACCGGGCGTCGCCCAAGACCCAGTCGGGCCTGCTCGAGTGCATGCAGGAGCGCCGGGTGACCGTGGACGTGCACACGCATGAGTTGGCGCGGCCGTTCCTGGTGCTGGCGACCCAGAATCCGATCGAGTACGAGGGCACCTACCCGCTGCCCGAGGCCCAGGTCGATCGCTTCATGGTGAGGCTGTCGCTCGGCTATCCCGATCGCGCGTCCGAGGCCGGGATGCTGGCCGCCCACGAGACCGGCGACCAGGTCATGGCGCTCCGGCCGGTAGTGACCGCGGCCGAGGTGCTGGCGGCTCAGGACGCCGCCGCCCGCATCCAGGCCACCGGGGCGCTGCGCGACTACATCGTGCGGCTGCTGTGGCGCACTCGCGAGGACCCGCGTGTCGATCTCGGCGCCAGCCCCCGCGCCGGGCTGATGCTGCTGCGGGCGGCCAAGGCGCACGCGATGATGGACGGACGCGACCACGCCCTGCCCGACGACGTTCAGGCGCTGTCGGTGGCGGTCCTCGCCCATCGGCTGGTGCTCGCCCCCGAAACCCCCCGAGACGCGGCCCGGGACGTGATCCTCGACGCGGTCGGCTCCACCCGGGCGTTGTAGGCGGCGCGGCGGAGATGGCCACGATCCGGATGGTTGCTCGGCGGGCCGCTGCGGTGACCGTGACTGGCTTCGCCTTCGGGCTGTTGGCGTTCGTATTCGAGGCGGCGCCGCTGTTCGTGGCGGCGGTGGGGATGGCCGCGCTCGGGCTGGCTGCCCCCGCCTGGGTCTGGCTGACCGCCCGTGGCGCCCGCGTGCAGCGTCAGCTGACCGCCGAGCGGGTGGTCGAGGACCAGCCGCTGGAGGCGACGATAGAGGTCCGGCGCGGGTGGCTCGGGCTGGGCGGGTGGGGCCGGTTCGAGGTGGTCGATCCATTCACCGACTCCCGCTTCGAGCTGGCCGAGCAGATGACGCCGATCAGCGGCGAGCGCAGGGTGACGGTGCGGATGGTCACCCGGTTCTCGCGCCGGGGCCTGCATCGGCTGCCGCCCCCGTCGCTCATCGTCGGAGATCCACTGGGGCTGGCCACCGCCCGGTGCGAAGGCGCCGGCGGCGGCCGGCAGCTGCTCGTCCTGCCGCGCACCGAGCCCGTCCACTGGGCGCGGCCGGGCCATGGCAACCGACTGCAGCTGCCCGATGGGCGCGGGGATTCCGAGACTCTCGCCGCGGTCGATATCGACGGCCTGCGCCCATACCGTGCGGGGACGCCGGCGTCGCGGATCCACTGGCCGGCGGTGGCGCGCGGCGCCGGGCTGATCGAGCGTCGCCTGGCCGCCGACGGAGACGCCCGGCCGCTGGTCGTGCTCGACACCCGTTCCGCGCGCTCGGCCGGCGAGCTGGACTCCGAGCTGGTGGATGCCGCCGTCCGAGCGGCGGCATCGCTCGTCCTGGAGCTCGCCCGCGGCGGGGGCTGCGGGCTGCTGCTGCCCGGGGAGCAGCGAGCCACCATGATCGATCGCGAGCTGATCACCTGGCCGGCCGCGTACGGTCGGCTGGCGGTGGTCAAGGGAGAGCCGGCCACCCGCGCCCCGGCGCTCCCGGCCACCGGGCGCAGCGGCGCCCTGATCTACGTGGCGGCGTCGCCGGGCGAGCGCCTGGCAGCGGTGCTGACCGCACCTGATCGTGGTCTCACCGTGCTCGTCGTCCCCACTCAGGGCCTGGTTGCCGGTCGCCCACGGGGAACCCGCGGCTCGGCGGTGGCGACGCTCGCGGTGAGCGGCTGCCGCGGCTTTGCCCTCGGCGCCGGTCGCGCCGTCGCCGACCGGCCGGCGGCAGGGCGGGTGGCATGAGCGCCGGCGCCTCCACGCTGCGTCCCGGCCCGCGCTCCTGGACGAGCCTGACGCGACGGGACCTGCAGTCAACCGAATCGACCGCCCGGCCGGGTGTCCGGCTGGTGGCGTTCACCGCGTTCGCCGCCTACGGGCTGGAGCGCTGGACGACGTTGCTGAGCGCCGCGCCGGGCTGGCGCCTGGTGGGAGTGTTGCTGGTGGCGGTCGCCCTCGCCGGCGCGGTGCCCATGCTGCTGCGGCGCAGCCAGGTGGCCGGAGCGGTGACGGCGGTCCTTCTGCTCCTGGTCACGTTCCCAATCGCCGGACTGCCCTGGCACTGGTTCATCCACCTGCGAATCGCCGTCAGCGCCGACCGGATCGGCAACGGCCTGGCCGCGCTGCCCACCGCGCTGGTGCCCTATCTGGGCACCAGCCCCGCGGTGCGGCTGGTGATCGTCCTCGGCGCGGCGGTGCTGGTGCTCGTCGCGGCGGCGGTGATCGGGTTCTCGGAGCGCTCGCTCGGTGACGGCCGGCGCGCCGCCGCTGCGCTGGCGCTGACGGCGCTGGCGGTGGTCCCGTCGACGCTGGTCCGGCCCGAGTGGCCGTACTTGCAGGGCCTGCTCCTGTTCGCGCTGCTCGCCGCCTTCCTCTGGGGCGAGCGGGTACGGCGCCCGGCGGCGGCGTCGGCGATCGCCATGGTGACCCTGGCCGGGGTCGCCGGAGCAATCGTCGCTCCCGGCATCGATCAGGGAAAGCCGTGGGTGAACTACCGGGCGTGGACGGGCACGCCCGTCCGCGAGCACGTCGACAGCTTCGACTGGAACCAGACCTACGGGCCGCTGCGCTGGCCCCGCAACGGCCACGAGGTGCTCACCGTGCAGGCCCACACCGGTGATTACTGGAAAGCCGCGGACCTGAGCACGTTCGACGGCTACACCTGGATCGCGGGGTCGCGCTCGATCCAGCCGGTGCTGCCGCCCCCCGCCCACGCCGCGGTGGCCCGGTGGAGCCAGACGCTGCGGGTCGGCATCGTCGGCATGCGCACCACCGACGTGATCGCCGCCGGCTACGCCGGAGAGCCGCGGGCGATCACCGGCGGCGTGCGCGAAGGCGACGATGCCGGCACCTGGGTGACCGGGCAGACGCTCGGCCCGGGCGCCACCTACGAGGTGTCCACGTACTCGCCCCATCCGTCGGCGGCGCAGCTTTCCCGTGCCGGCCGCGCCTATCCGGCCGAGTCGCTGAACTCCGATCTGACGCTGGGGATCCCGCTCGGCTCAGGCGCGGCGGCCGACGTGCCGCAGATCACCTTCCCGCTCTTCGCTTCCCACGCCCAGCCTTCGATCAACGGCGCGGGCGTGGTGTCCACCGGCTTCGTCACCAAGGCGCTGGCGCATTCGCCATACGCCGGCGCCTACGCGCTGGCCCGCGGGCTTGCCGTCCACGCCCGGACGCCGTATGCGTTCGTGGCCGCCGTCGAGCGCTACCTGGGCAACGGGTTCACCTACAACGAGAACCCGCCGGCCCGTCCGTATCCGCTGGAGAGCTTCCTGTTCGACACCAAGCAGGGGTATTGCCAGCAGTTCTCCGGCGCCATGGCGATGCTGCTGCGGATGGGCGGGATCCCGGCCCGGGTCGCCTCCGGGTTCACCTCGGGGACATACGACTCCACCACCCATCGCTGGATCGTCACCGACACCGACGCGCACGCCTGGGTGGAGGCGTGGTTTCCGCGCTACGGCTGGGTCCGCTTCGACCCCACCCCGACGTCCGCGCCGGCCCGTGGCGGCGGGACGCCGGCGGCGATCGAGAAGGGCGATGCCGCCAAGGGCTCCCCGATCGCCAAGGGCGTCCCCCGCACCGGAGGGACGCAGGGGTCGACCAGCACCGTCTCGCATACGCACTCGAGCGGGGGGCCGAGCCCGTGGCTGATCGTGCTCGCCGTCGCCGCGGCCGGCGCCGCCGGCTGGCTGCTGTGGCGGTTGCACGCCTGGCGCCCCTCCGCCGGCGATCCGCTGCGCGAGCTCGAGCGAGCGTGGTCGCGGACCGGGCGGCCGCTGCCGGACGGGGTCACGCTGGCCGCCCTGGAGCAGCGCCTCGGTCCCAGCAGCGATGCCGCGGCGTATATCCGGACGCTGCGCCTGGCCCGCTACAGCGCCGCCGCCGGGACGCCCACCGCCGCCCAGCGGCGGGCGCTGCGCCAGGAGCTGGGCCGGGGACTGGGGATCATCGGGCGCATTCAGGCGTGGTCGGCGCTCCCGCCGCGCCTGGCGGGCCACGCCGGGCGCCACGCCGCCCGAGGGCGGTCTAGTGTCCCATTTGGACACTAAACTCGTGGTCGTGGACGACACTTATGACCTCTACCGGCGGGGCACCGAGCTGCTGGAGGCCGGACACCACCACCAGGCGACCATCCCCCTGACCCGGGCGCGGGACCTCGCACCCGACAAGACCTCCGTGCGCGAGGCGCTGGGACGCGCGCTGTTTCACATCCAGCACTACGAGCAGGCCGCCGAGGAGTTCCGGTCCGTCATCGAGCGCGCGCCCACCAACGATTACGCGCTGTTCTGTCTGGGGCGCTGCCTGCAGCTCATGGGCCGCCATGCCGAGGCGCGGCAGCCGCTGGCGCTCGCCGCCT
This sequence comes from uncultured Actinomycetota bacterium, assembly GCA_963830395.1. Lineage (GTDB taxonomy): Bacteria > Actinomycetota > Thermoleophilia > Solirubrobacterales > Solirubrobacteraceae > Palsa-465. The sequence continues at coordinate 158,540 of CAWHMI010000014.1, read as the reverse complement.
GCCTGCAGCCGGGACGCCACGATTACCAGGTGTATCGCGATCGGGCGAGGGCTCGGGCCGAGCAGTCGCGAGGGGGTTAGCGGCCCCGCCAGGGCGCGCTCAAGACTCCGCCTCCAGTCGGCAGCGGTGCTACCCTCAGCTACACAGCTTTCCGGCCGGGCGTTCCCGGTGCCGTTTTTCGAAAGTGGGCGCTCGCCCGCTTTTTTTATGAGATTTATGACGGAGGAGATTCAGTGAGGACCCCGTTGCAGACCGAAATCGAAGCCAGACTCGCCGGCATCGAGCCTGAGGTCGAGGTGCTGCTCGCGGAGATCTCGGGTTCCACGCTGCGCCTGTTCATCGATCATCCAGACGGCGTCAGCGTGGCCCTGTGTGAACGGGTCTCGCGAGATCTGAGCGATTACCGCGAGCGATACTCGCTGGAGGTCTCCTCCCCGGGGCAGGATCGCCCCCTGACCAAGCCACAGCACTACACCCGCTTTTTGGGGCGCCGCGCCCGGGTGCGGCTGCGCGAGGCCAGCCACGGCCACAAGCAGCCGGCACCGCCAACGAAGTTGGTGGTGGGTGAGCTTGTCGGCGCCTCGGAAAGCGAAGTCACGATCGCCGCCGGCGACGGGATACTGACGATCCCGTACGAGCAGATCGTCCGCTCAAACCTCGTACCCGGAGACTGAGCCCATGTCCAAGGAGATCGTCGAGGCCGTACGGGGCCTCGCCGCTGAGAAGAACATCTCGCACGAGAAGCTGATGGAGGCGCTGGAGGACGCGCTGCTCTCCGCCTACAAGAAGACCCCCGGATCGGCTCCCTACGCCAAGGTGGAGATGGACCGTGACAGCGGCGACTTCATCGTCTGGGAGCTGAAGATTCCGCCGGAGCTCGAGGAGCAACTGCTGGTGCAGGCCACCGAGGATCAGGAGCCGACGGTCGATCCCGAGACCGGAGAGATGCGCGACGCGCCGGAGCCCGAGATCGACCTGCAGAAGCTCAAGGAATACGAGGACCAGATCGAGATCGAGGACGTTACGCCCGACGACTTCGGCCGGATCGCCGCTCAAACCGCCAAGCAGGTGATCCTGCAACGGATCCGCGAGGCCGAACGCGACATGATGTTCGAGGAGTACCGCGACCGCGTCGGCGAATTGATCACCGGCATCGTTCAGCAGTCGGACTCTCGTTACACGCTCGTGCAGCTGCGGGAACGGGTCGAGGCGCTGCTGCCCAAGTCCGAGCAGGTCGACGGAGAGCGCTACGACCACTCGCAGCGGATCAAGGCTGTGATCAAGGACGTCTCGAACTCGACCAAGGGCCCCAGCATCATCGTCAGCCGACGTGACCCGGAGCTGATCAAGTCGCTGTTCGAGCTTGAGGTGCCCGAGATCGCCGATGGGCTGGTGGAGATCACCGGTGTCGCCCGTGAGCCCGGCTACCGCTCGAAGATCGCGGTCGTGTCCCACATCGACGGCGTGGACCCGGTCGGCGCCTGCGTCGGGCCGCGAGGCTCGCGGGTGCGGATGGTCGTCTCCGAGCTGCGCGGCGAGAAGATCGACATCATCCCCTACAACGACGAGCCGGCCCGGTTCGTGGCCAAGGCGCTGTCGCCCGCTCGGGTCCGCGAGGTGCTGGTCGACGACGCCGGCAAGCAGGCCACGGTGATCGTGCCTGACGACCAGCTGTCGCTGGCGATCGGCCGCGAGGGCCAGAACGCGCGCCTGGCGGCGCGGCTGACCGGCTGGCGGATCGACATCCGCTCCGAGACCGAGTTCGCCGCCGAGGAGGCCGAGCACGGCTACGAGGAGGACGAGGCGCAGGGGCGCTGCGCGGCGATCCTCTCCAACGGGCGTCGCTGCCCCAACGCGGCGCTGCCCGGATCGCGGTACTGCGGCATCGAGGCCCACCAGGCGCTGGCCGGCAAGGACACCGATCAGGTCGAGGCCGAGGCGCCGACGAATGGCGCCGCCGGTACCCCCGCCCCCGATAACGCCGGCCAGTAGCGACGTAGACTGCTCAGGTAGAGATGAACAAGCGCGTCCACGAGATAGCCAAGGAGCGCGGTCTCCCCGCCAAGGAGGTGCTGGCACGCCTCAGGGCCGCCGGCGTCGAGGTCAAGGCCGCGTCCTCATCGGTCGATGTCGACCTCGCCTCCCGCGTGCTCGCCAACGGCAGCGCGGCCGCCGCCCCGCCGGCGCCCGCTCCAGCCGCGCCCGTCTCCGCGCCGCCCGCCGAGGCGCCGCCGGCGCCTGCTCCGGCCGCGCCCGTCTCCGCGCCGCCCGCGGCCGCCTCGGCGGCTGCCCGGACCCCGCCCGCGGCGACCCCGCCGGCCGCGCCCGCGCCGGACGCCGGCACCCAGAGCGCTGCCGACGCCGCCCACAAGCGCCCGACCCGTGACTCCCTGCAGGGCGAACGGACTCCCGGCAATGCCGGCGGACGCCGCCGCGTGGTCATCGACTCTCAGGCGTCGCGCCGGGCGGTCGGCGGCCCGGGTGGGGGGGGTCCGATCAACCAGCCTCCGCGCCGTCAGCGCCGCGGTCGCCGGCGTCGCGGGGTCTATGACGAGGAGGCCGAGTCGCGTCCCACCCGGATGGCGCTCGCCGACCCGTCGGCGATTCAGGTCAACTCAGGCTCCACGGTCAAGGACGTCGCCGAGTATCTGAACGTCTCCACCTCGGAGATCATCAAGAAGCTGATGGCGCTGGGGGAGATGCGAACCCTTACCCAGACCCTGTCCGATGACACGATCCAGCTGCTCGCGGCCGAGCTCAACAAAGAGGTCGAGATCGTCCACTCCGAGGATGAGACGATCGCCGAGCCGGTGTTCGACGATTCCGACGAGGATCTGGTCACCCGCGCCCCGGTGGTGACGATCATGGGTCACGTCGACCACGGCAAGACGTCGTTGCTGGATGCGATCCGCGAGACCCAGGTGGCAGCCGGCGAAGCCGGCGGGATCACTCAGCACATCGGCGCCTACCAGGTCAGCCACGACGATCACACCGTCACGTTCCTTGACACCCCCGGCCACGAGGCGTTCACCGCGATGCGCGCGCGCGGCGCCAAGGTCACCGATATCGCGGTGATCGTGGTCGCCGCCGACGACGGCGTCAAACCCCAGACGCAGGAGGCCGTGGACCACGCCAAGGAGGCGGGCGTGCCCATGCTCGTCGCGGTGAACAAGATCGACAAGGAGGGCGCGCAGCCCGATCGGGTGCGGACCGAGATGACCCAGCTGGGACTCCAGCCGGTGGAATGGGGCGGCGACACCGAGTTCGTCGACGTCTCGGCGAGGACGCGGGAAGGGCTCGACGACCTGCTCGAGACGATCATCGTCATGGCCGAGGTGGAGGAGCTTCGCGCCAACCCCGACGCGGCCGCGTCGGGCACCGTGATCGAGTCCAAGCTCGATCCCGGACGGGGCCCGGTAGTGACGATCTTGGTCAGCCGCGGCACCATGGCGGTCGGGGACGCCCTCGTCGCCGGCGCCCAGTGGGGACGCGTGCGGGCGATGCACGACTTCCTCGGCAACCGGATCGGCCAGGCGCTTCCGGGAGAGCCGGTCGAGGTGCTCGGCTTCGACGGGGTGCCCGAGGCGGGAGAGCACGTCCGGGTCGTCGAGCACGACCGCCGCGCGCGCCAGCTGGCGATGGAGCGGGCCACCCGGCTCAAGGCCGAGTCGCTGGCCCGGCGCAGCGGCAAGCGCGTCTCGCTGGAGGACATCTTCGGGTCCGGCCTGCAGGAGCTCAACCTGGTGCTCAAGGCCGACGTGGCCGGTTCGCTGGAGGCGATCGAGGACGAGGTGGCGAAGCTGCCGCAGGACGAGGTCTCGGTCAACGTGATCCGGCGCGCCGTCGGCGCGGTCACCGAATCCGACGTGATGCTCGCCGCCGCGTCCGACGCGGTCATCCTGTCGTTCAACGTGCGCCCGGTGGGAGACGCGCGAGCCGCCGCCGACCGCGAGGGCGTGGAGATCCGCCACTACTCGGTCATCTATCGCGCGATCGACGAGCTGCGCTCAGCCATGCAGGGCATGCTCGCCCCCGAGGAGGTGGAGGAGGCGCTCGGCTCGGCCGAAGTCCGCCAGATCTTCCGCGCCTCCCGGGTGGGGACGATCGCCGGCTCGCATGTCACCGAGGGCAGGATCACCCGCGGCGCCAGGGTCCGACTGGTCCGCGACGGCACCGTGATCTGGGCCGGCGAGATCGCCAGCCTGCGCCGTTTCAACGAGGACGCTCGCGAGGTGGCGAGCGGGTTCGACTGCGGAATCGTTCTCCGCGATTACGCCGACGTCAAGGAAGGCGACGTGCTCGAGACATACACGACGCGCCAGGTCGAGCGCGAGCTCGCCTGAGGCGCGCGGGCCCGCGGGGCCGTCGCCTGGTGCGTGTGTGAACTGCGATGTCAGATGATGGATTTGTTGCCGTGCTCGTGATCGAGCTTCATTTTCCCGAGGCGGGAAGCCTCAAGGCCAAGCGCAAGGAGCTGTCTTCGATAAAGGCGGCGCTGCGCCAGCGCCTGGGGCTGGCCGTCGCCGAGACCGGGCACCAGGATCTGTGGCAGCGCGCGACCCTGACCGCGGCGATCACCGGCGGCTCACTGCGCCGGCTGGCCGCCGCCGCCGATGAGGCCGAGCGCTGGATCCTGGGCCGCTGCCCGGAGGGAGCCCGCGTGGAGCGGTTCACGGCTTCGGTAAAGGACCTGCGCGGATGAGCGCGCTGTGTGAACAACTGTGCGGTGGGTAGGATGCGAAGCGGCCGCATGCGTCGCGTCGACGAGGCGATGAGAGAGGTTCTGTCCGACGCGATCGCCAAAGAGCTGAAGGATCCACGAATCGGCTTCGTGACAGTCACCGGCGTAAAGACAAGCCCTGATCTCCGCCACGCTCGCGTCTATGTGAGCGTCCTCGGCGACGAGTCCGAGCGCGCCGCGACCATCGAAGGACTGCGCTCGGCCCATGGCTTTCTCCAGCGCCGGCTGTCGACCCAGCTGACGCTGAAGCACACGCCGTCGCTGACCTTCGAATACGACGAATCCGTGGACCGCGGCATGAGGATTTCGCGCCTATTGGACGAAGCTCAGCTTCAGGAAGGAGACAAGTGAACACCAACGGCGACCGCCCATCTCGTGAACGGGTGCTCTCCGCGCTACGCGCCGCCGAGAAGCTCGTGGTCGTCGCGCATGAGAACCCGGATGGAGACGCGCTCGGCTCGCTGGTTGCGATGCAGGGGATCCTCAGCGCGATCGGCAAGGACTGCCTGACGTTCATCGACCAGCGGGAGTTCCCGCTGCCCCAGGAATACCGACTGCTCGAGCCCGAGCGGGTCGTCTCCCACCCCCCGGCCGACCTGCGCCAGCGGACGATCGTGTTCCTGGACTGCGGCAACATCGAGCGCAATCCGGCGGAGGCGTTCCGCTACCACGGCGCCCAGATCCTCAACATCGACCACCACCACGACAACACTCACTTCGGGACCGTCAACCTGGTGGTTGCGCAAGCCTCGTGCACGGCCGAGATCGTCTGGGATCTGATGAAGGGGCTTGGCGTAGCACCGTCGCGGACGGTGGCCGACGCGCTCTACGTCGGCCTGATCACCGACACCGGCCGGTTCATGTACGAGAACACGGGTCGTAGGGCCCATCTCATGGCCGCCGATCTGATCGACGCCGGCGTCGACGTGCACGAGATCTATCGGCGCGTCTACGAGGGGATGCCGTACGGCAAGCTCGCGCTGCTGGCCCGCGGCCTGAGCAATGTCGAGCGCTACGACGACGGCCGGCTGACGATGACCGAGCTCACCGCCGGCGACTTCGACGACTCCGGCGCGGAGGAGAGCTACTCGGAGGGCGTCGTCGACCACCTGCGCGCGGTCAAGGGCACGCGGATCGCCGCGGTGGTCCGCGATCGCCTCGGCGTCAATCGGGTCGCCGCGCCGCGCAAGGTCTCCCTGCGGGCCGGGGACGACGCCATCGACGTCTCCGCGATCGCCCGCGCCCAGGGCGGCGGCGGACATCGCCAGGCCGCCGGGTTCAGCACTGAGCTCTCGCACGACGAGCTGGTGAGCTTTCTGCGCGAGCAGCTCGCGGCGCAGCTGTAGCTTGGTGAAACGCGACACGAGCGCGACCGCAGGCCACCTGCACACTTAAAGCGAAGCATGGTTTCGCTTGAACGTGCAGGTTGACGCCGGCGGCCAAACCGATGAACGATTGCGTACTGCTGTACGACAAGCAGCCTGGCGTCACCTCCCACGACGTCGTCGCCGGCGTGCGCCGCACGTTGCCGCGTAGCACGAAGGTGGGGCACGCCGGCACGCTGGACCCGTTCGCCACCGGTCTGCTGCTGGTGCTGGTCGGCCGCGCCACTCGGGTGCAACGATTCCTGATGGCGCTACCCAAGCGATACGAGGCAGTCGCGCGGTTCGGCGCCACGTCCACCACCGGCGATCCCGAGGGCGACCTCACCGAGACCGGGCGGGTCCCCTCGGGCGGCCTCGACCTTCCCGTGGGGTCGCTGCGACAGCGGCCGCCCGCCTACTCCGCGGTCAAGGTCGCGGGGCGGAGGGCCTACCAGCTGGCGCGTGAGGGGGTCGAGGTCCAGCTGGCGCAGCGTGCGGTGGAGGTTTACCGCTTCGAGCAGCGCTGGCACGACGGCGATCGCCGCGGGTTCGTGATCGAGTGCTCGTCGGGGACCTATGTCCGCAGTCTGATCGCCGATCTGGGGGACGCGTACTGCGAGCAGCTGCGACGGACCCGGATTGGCGAGTTCGATATTGCTGACGCCGACCCCGAACGCCCGGTGCCGCTGTCAGCGGCGCTGGGCTTCCTGCCCAAGGTCAGGCTCGCCGGCGAGCCGGCGCGGCGGGCAGCTCATGGGGCCGTGGTGGCGGTGGGGAGAGATGCGACGGCGGCAGGGGGCGAAGGGGCCGCCGGGGATGCAGGGGACATCGGAGGCGGCTCGGCCGGCGGGCGGGGCGCTGGGGCTCCGGTGGTGCGCCTCGTCGATGCCGACGGGCTGATCGCGCTGGCGGAGCCGGTGGATGGGGGTGCGGGGTTCAAGCCCGTGGTCGGGTTCCGCGGCTAAGTGGCCCCGTTCGGTGAGGTTGGCGTGGCGCCGATGCAGAGCTCGAACCGGGGTAGCGACGCGCGGCGGATTAGGCTTGCAGCCATGGAGGTGACCATGCTCGGGGACGCCCAAGCCCGCCCGCGTCGCGTCGCGGTGGGCGAGTTCGACGGCGTTCATCTCGGCCACCGCGAGGTGATCGCCGGGAACGACACCGTGCTCACGTTCGAGCCCCACCCGCTGGCGGTGATCCGGCCCGAGGCGGCGCCCAAGCTGCTGACCAGCCTGGAGGCCAGGATCGAGCTGATCGCCCAGCTCGGTGTGCGGGAGCTGGTGGTGATCCCATTCGACCAGCGGTTCGCCGCCCAGAGCCCCGCCGAGTTCATCGATCAGGTGCTGGTGTCCAAGCTGAACGCCGACCACGTCTCCGTGGGGGAGAACTTCCGCTTCGGCCACGGGGCGGCCGGCGACAGCACCCTGTTGGGCGCTGATCCTCGGTTCGAGACCCGGGTGGTCCGCCTTGTCGAGGTCGACGGCGAGATCGTCTCCTCCAGCCACATCCGGGCGCTCATCTACGCGGGCGACGTCGAGCGCGCCGCTCGGCTTCTCGGCTCGGCCTTCCAGATCCGGGGCCAGGTCGTGCACGGGGACGAGCGCGGGCGTCTGCTCGGGTTTCCCACCGCCAACCTCGTCCCCGACGAGCAGCTGGTCTGTCCCGGGCACGGCGTCTACGCCGCCCGCGCGGACGGCGCCTGCGCCGCCGTGAGCGTCGGTGTCCGGCCGACGTTCGGGACCGGGCGCGCTGTCCTGGTGGAGGCGTTCCTGCTCGACCACGACGAAGATCTCTACGGCCGCAGGCTGCGCATCGACTTCATCGCCCGGCTGCGCGGTGAGCGACGCTTCGACACCGTCGAGGCCCTGATCGAGCAGATGAACATCGATGTGGACCAGGCCCGCGCTGTGTGCCGGTAGCAAGTGTCCCGTCAGGCAAGTTCGTCGGCAGTCGAGGCACCCCTGGCGGCGCCTGGCGGCGTCCTCGGATCCTCGTGTGGCGCTGCCACACGTCGGATCCTGCGTCCTTGCCATGCATCCGCCAGTGGCACCTCTTGGTGCCAACGAACTTACCGGACGGAACACTAGGCCGGCTCTGCTAGCCTCACCGGCCGCATGAGTCTCACCGCGGAACGCAAGCAGGAGCTCGTCGCCAGGTTCGGCGATAGCGACGGTGACACCGGTCGGACCGAGGTACAGGTAGCTCTGCTCACCGAGCGGATCAACGCGCTCACCGAGCACCTGCGCACGCACAGCAAGGACCATCATTCCCGTCGGGGGCTGCTGATGCTCGTCGGTCGCCGCCGCCGGTTCCTCAACTACCTCCAGCGCAACGACCTGAACCGTTACCGCACGCTGATCCGCGAGCTCGGCCTGCGCCGGTGATCGCGGCCGGCACTCCGGTCCCCGAGTTCACGCTCAAGCGCGGCGACGGCAGCGACTTCACCCGGGCGCAGCTGGCGGGCGAGACCACCGTGCTGGTGTTCTATCCGTTCGCGTTCAGCCCGGTGTGCACCGATCAGCTCAACCTCTATCAGGAGGTTCTGGACGACTTCGGCGCCAAGGGGGCGACCCTCTACGGCGTCTCGTGTGACGCGACTTACTCCCAGTCGGCGTTCGCCGACCAACTGGGCGTCACGATCAAGCAGCTCTCCGACTTCGAGCCCAAGGGCGAGATGTGCCGCGCCTTTGGCGCCTACCACGAGGGTGGGTTCGCTCAGCGGGCGCTGGCGATCGTCGGGCCCGACAACGTGGTGCTGTGGAGCTATCAGGCGGCTTCGCCGGGCGACCTGCCCGGCGCCAACCTGATCTTCGACGCGCTCGAGCGCTGAGCGCCTCCCGGGCGGGCAAGGTGAGCCCCACCAGTTCGTGAGCGAGCTCGGTTCGGCTCCCGTTCCGGAGCCCGGCGCCGAGGACCACCGCCGCGGCCCGGCCTCTGGGCACGTGGTCATCGCCTACGCCGATTTCGAGTGCCCGTTCTGCGCCGCGCACGAGCAGCGTCTGCGGCGGCTGCCGGTGGCGCTCGTCTTCCGTCACTTTCCGGTCAAGTCGAGCCATCCCCGCGCCTGGCCCGCGGCGTGCGCCGCCGAGGCCGCCGGGTGCCAGGGCCGCTTCTGGGAGATGCACGACTCGCTGTTCGCCGACCCGGCGCGACTGGAGGATCCGCACCTGTGGGCGCGCGCCTCAGAACTGGGGCTCGACCTGGACCGCTTCGACGTCGATCGCCGCAGCGACGCCGTCCGCGAGCGGGTGACGCGGGACTTTCGGGCCGGCGTGCGCGCCGGCGTGGTCACCACCCCGGCGTTGTTTCAGTGGAGGGAGGGCGGGGCCGAGCGGGTGGACCTCGCCGAGCTCGAGCGACTCAGCCGGTGACGGCCTGTCCGGGCACGTCAACCGGTGACGATCCGCTCGGGCGCGAGCGTTGGGAGGGGTCGCGCCGGGTTCTCCACCGTTTCCATGGGCGGCGGCAGGCTGGTCTCCAGGTCCGCGAGCGTCGGCCGGCGGCCGCGCAGAGGGGGGGCGGGCGGGCCCGCTTCACGGGCGCTGATCGCCGCCCGGACCAGGTCCAGCTGGCGCAGCGCCACGTCGGGGTTCACGTGCTGGAAGGAGCGCGCGGCCTCACACACCCCCTTGATCATCATCAGGACGTCGACGGCGCTGATGTCCGCCCGCACCGCGCCCGCATCCTGGGCCCGGCGGACGAGCGCGTCGAGGACGCCGAGGAGCTCGGCGTGGGCGGCGCGGATCTCCGGATTGGCCAGCCAGGCTTCCCCGAGGCCGTCGAACAGGGTACGGTCGGTCTGGGACCGACCGACTGACTGGTCAATCAACTCGAATAGAGCCTCGGCCGGGGCTTCGCTCGCCAGGGCCTGCCGGCCGCGGCTGATCGACTCGTTCATCCGCTCCACGACGATGGCCGCGATCAGGTGCTCCTTGGACGGGAAGTTGCGAAACAGGGTCCCGCGCCCGACCCCGGCGGCGTGGGCGATCTCCCCGACACCCACGTCGAGGCCGTGCTCGCAGAACATCTGCGTCGCGGCGTCCAGCAGCCGTCGCCGGTTGCGCTCGGCGTCGGCCCGAAGCCGGCGAGGCTCTTCCTCCATCGCTGGGAATTCTCCTACTTCGATCACTCGGATGGGTCGCCGTGCCGTCGCAAGCGGCTCAGGCCACGCTCGGTGCCGTGCTCGCCGACGACTCGAGCTCCCGTTCGACCTCGCGCATGTGGCTGCGCCGCAGCCCGGCGGCCATGACCACGAAGCCGGCGGCGAGCATGATCGCGGCCGCCAGGAAGGCGACGTGATATCCGCCCACCGTCGCGTGCAGCGGGTGCAGCGCGTCGGCGCCGTGCAACAGGGAGGCGCTCCGGCTGGCCGCCAGGGTGGAGAGGATCGCCAGGCCGAGGGAGCCGCCGACCTGCTGGGCGGTGTTGAACAGCCCGGAGGCGAGCCCCGAGTCCTCGGCTTTGACCCCGCTCGTCCCCAGCAGCGTGATCGGAACGAACACCAGGCCCAGGCCGATGCTCAGCGGCAGCAGTCCGACGAGCAGATTACCCACGTAGCTGCCGTGGACCGGCAGCCTGACCAGGATCAGCATTCCCGCCGTGGCCAGCACCAGCCCGACCAGCGACACGTTGCGGACGCCGACCCGGCGGATCAGCTGCTGGCTGGCGCCGGCGCCGATCATGATTCCGGCCGTCACCGGCAGGAAGGCGAGGCCGGCGCGTAGCGGGCTGTAGTGCAGGACGTCCTGGACGTACAGTGACGCGAAGAAGAACATCCCGAACATCGCCGAGGCCACCAGCAGCAGCACGGTGTCGGCGACGGCGAGGGCACGCACGCGGAAGATGCTCAGGCGCATCAGCGGCGCCATGCTGCGACGCTCGATCATCACGAACGCGACCAGCAGGGCCACCGCCACCGCACCGAGCCCCAGGGTGCGCGCCGAGCCCCAGCCGTACGCCTGCGCTTTGACGATCGTGTACACGAGCACGACGAGCCCGCCGGTGACGGTGAAGGCACCGGCGAGGTCGAAGGACCGCCGCGCAACGGCGAGCCGGGATTCGCCGACGTAGCGCAGCGCCAGCGCCACGGTGGCGATTCCGACCGGGACGTTGACGAAGAACACCCACCGCCAAGACGCGACATCGGTGAGGATGCCGCCGACGAGCAGCCCGACGGCGGCTCCGCTGGCGGCGATCGCGCTCCACACGCCGAGCGCCTTGGTGCGCTGACCACCGTCGGTGAACGTCGTCGTCACGATGGACAGCGCCGCCGGGGACACCAGGGCGCCGCCGAGCCCCTGTAGACCGCGCCCGACGATCAGCATCGCGGAGGACTGGGCCACGCCGTTGAGCAGCGACGCCGCCGAGAACAGGATGACGCCGGCGACGAACAGGCGCTTGCGGCCGAGCAGGTCAGCGGCGCGGCCGCCGAGCAGCAGAAAGCCGCCGAAGATCAACGTGTAAGCGTTGACCACCCACTGGAGGTTGGCCGCTGAGAAGTGCAGGCCGCGCTGAATCGAGGGCAGCGCGATGTTCACGACGGTCGCGTCGAGCACGACCATGAACTGCGCCAGGCAGGCGATCACGAGCACCAGCCACGGATTCACGTTTCGGCGCGGGGAGGCGAGGACGGTGGGGCCTTGGGCTGAGGTTACGCTCATGGCAGTGCTCCTGGGGACGGACTTGCGTGCTCGAACTGGACCTGTCGGTCCGGTTACCCTAGCACAACCGGACCTGATGGTCCGTTTACAATTCAGACACGCGTTGCCAAGGTGGCGCGGACGCCGCGCGGGTGCGAGCGCGCGGGCGCTCCGGGACGGCTCACGCCGGATGACCCGCTAGCATCATCAGGGTTCGGAACGAAAACAAAGAGAAGAACTCCGCCGACCGAAGGGCGGAGGAGAAGGGAAACTGAATATGTCTGACGCCGTTACGCTCGTGTCCGTCGAGATCGAGGGCAAAGAGATCTCGTTCGAGACCGGCAAACTGGCCAAGCAGGCCTCCGGCGCCGTAGTCGTCCGTGTGGGCGACACCATGGTCCTTTGCACCGCGACCGCGGGCAACCTCCGCGATGTCGACTTCCTGCCGCTGACGGTGGATGTCGAGGAGCGCATGTACGCGGCCGGGAAGATCCCCGGCTCGTTCTTCAAGCGCGAGGGGCGCGCCGGCGAGAAGGCGACGCTGTCCGCGCGCCTGATCGATCGCCCGATCCGCCCGCTGTTTCCCAAGGGCTGGCGCTACGAGACCCAGCTCGTGGCGATGCCGATCTCGGTCGACCACGTCAACCCCTACGACATCCTGGCGATGAACGGCGCCTCCGCCGCGCTGATGATCTCCCACATCCCGTTCCCGACGCCGGTGGGCGCGGTGCGCGTGGGCAAGATCGACGGCAACTTCGTCGTCAACCCCGACGAGGACCTGCTGCTGGAGAACACCGACCTCGATCTGATCGTCGCCGGTACCGAAGAGGCCATCCTGATGGTTGAGGCGGGCGCCAACGAGATTCCCGAGGCCGAGATCCTCGACGCGCTCGACATCGCGCACGAGAACATCAAGAAGCTGTGCGCCGCCCAGCGTGAGCTGGCCGACCGGGCGGGCAAGCCGAAGATCGAGGTGGAGCTCCCGCAGGTTCACGCCGACCTGTACGAGCAGATCAAGGGCTCCCACGGCGCCGCCCTGGACTCCGCCACCCAGGTGGAGGACAAGCTGGAGCGCCAGGACGCGACCAAGGCGGTCGAGGCGCAGATCCTGGAGCACTACTCGGGCGATCCCACCGCCGACACCTACGCCGATTACCGGGCCAATGCCCAGCGCGCGTTCGACAAGCTGGAGAAGACGTTGATCCGCGAGCGGATCGCCGTCCAGAAGAAGCGCCCCGACGGCCGCACCTCCGATCAGATCCGGCCGATCTCGATCGAGGTCGACGTGACGCCGCGGACACACGGCTCGGCGCTGTTCACCCGCGGCCAGACGCAGGCGCTCAGCGCGGTCGCGCTGGGGACCACCCGCGAGGAGATGCGCCTGGACACGCTGGGCCTGGAGACCACCAAGCGCTACTTCCATCACTACAACTTCCCGCCGTTCTCGGTCGGGGAGGCCGGGTTCATGCGCGGCCCCAAGCGTCGTGACATCGGTCACGGCGCGCTCGCCGAGCGGGCGCTGGTGCCGGTGATTCCCGGTCAGGAGGACTTCCCCTACACGATCCGGGTGGTCTCGGACATCCTCGAGTCCAACGGCTCCTCGTCGATGGCCTCGGTGTGCGGCTCGACCCTGTCGCTGATGGACGCCGGGGTGCCGATCAAGGCGCCGGTCGCCGGGATCGCGATGGGCCTGATCAAGGAGGGTGACGACCACATCATCCTCACCGACATCGCCGGCGTCGAGGACCACCTCGGCGACATGGACTTCAAGGTCGCCGGCACCCGGGACGGGATCACCGCGCTGCAGATGGACATCAAGATCACGGGCGTGACGTTCGAGATCATGCGCGATGCCCTGGCCCAGGCCAAGCTCGCCAGGGAGTACATCCTGGGTGAGATGGCCGCGGTCATCGACGCTCCGCGCTCGGAGCTGTCGCGGTACGCCCCCGGCATCTCCTCGGTGCAGATCGACCCCGAGAAGATCGGCCTGCTGATCGGCAAGGGTGGCGAGACGATCCGGGCCCTGCAGGAGGAGTTCGAGTCGCAGATCGACGTCAACGACGAGGGCATGGTGCTGGTCTACGCCGCCGACCGCGAGCGTGGCGACGCGCTGGTCGACCGGATCCGCTCGATGACGAAGGAAGTCGAGGTCGGCGACGAGTTCACCGGCAAGGTTGTCAAGACGACCACGTTCGGCGCCTTCGTGGAGCTCTCCAAGGGCACCGATGGTCTGCTGCACATCTCCAACGTGGCTCCCGGAAGGCGGATCGCCACCGTCGAGGAGGTCCTCAACAAGGGAGATGAGGTCGCCGTCAAGGTGGTCGAGGTCGACCGCGAGCGCGGCCGGATCGGCCTCCGCCTCACCGCGGATCCCGAGATCCAGGGAAAGAACCCCGAGGAGCTGGTCGCCATCGCCGCCGCCGAGAACGGCGGACAACGGCGCGAGCGGGGACCGCGTGATCGCGACCGCGGCCGTGACGATCGCAGTCGCGATCGCGGCCCGCGCGACCGTGACCGTCGTGAGCGTGACCGTGACCGCGGCCGGGTTCGCGATCGGGATCCGGACCGCCCGCGCTCCTGAAACTGACTCGGTGCAGCAGGCTCACCGTCTGACGACGCTGCCGTCGGGCGTCCGGATCGTGACGGAGGCGATGCCCTCCGTCCGGTCCGTGGCGCTCGGCTTCTGGATCGGCACCGGCTCGCGCTACGAGTCAGAGGAGCAGGCCGGGCTGTCGCATCTGCTCGAGCACCTGCTGTTCAAGGGCAGCGCCAGGTACGAGTCGCTGGAGATCGACCAGATCTTCGACGGCATGGGGGCGGAGCTCAACGCCGGCACCGGCAAGGAGACGACCTCGGTGTATGCGCGGGTCATCGACGAGCACCTGCCCGAGGCGCTCGACGTGATCGCCGACATGGTCTTCCGGCCGTCGCTCCAGGACATCGACGCCGAGCGCGAGGTGATCCTGGAGGAGATCGCGATGTACGAGGACGATCCGCAGGAGAAGGTGTTCGACATGCTCGGCGAAGCGGTGTTCGGCGACGACCCGCTGGGCCGGGCGATCATCGGCCGGGCGAGCGTCATCTCGGGTACGCCGGTCCCGGATATCGCGCGTTTTCATCGGGCCCGCTACCAGCCGGCGAACGTTGTCATCGCCGCCGCCGGCGCGATCGATCACGGCACGGTGGTCCAGCTCGCCGCCGAGCGGATCGGCGCGAATGGCGACCGCGCCTCGGAGCTGGTGACCCCCGCGCTCCCCACGCCGCCGGCGGCAGCGCAGCGGCGGTTCGAGCGCAAGGACACCGAGCAGTACCACGTCTGCTTGGGCACGATTGGCCTCTCTCGCCACGACGAACGCCGCTTTGCGCTGCGCGTCCTGGACACGATCCTCGGCGGAACCTCGTCCTCGCGGCTGTTTCAGGAGGTCCGCGAGCGGCGCGGGCTCGCCTATGCGGTGTACTCGTTCACCAGCGCCTTCGCCGACACCGGCCAGGTCGGGCTGTACGTCGGCACCCGCGCCGACAGCCTGGTCCAGGCGATGTCGGTGGTCGGAACCGAGCTGACCCGATTCCGGGCCCGGCCGGCCACCGAAGAGGAGCTCGTCCGCGCCAAGGAGAACCTCAAGGGGCGGGTGGTGCTGGCACTGGAGTCGACCGGAGCCCGCATGAACCGGCTCGGCTCGGAGATCCTGGCCGGCGCCCCGCTGATGGGGCTCGACGAGGTCGTCGAGCGGATCGACGCGGTGTCGCTCGCCGATCTGGCGGCGCTCACCGAGGAGCTGTGGGATCCCGAGCGCCTGTCGGCCGCCGGGATCGGCCCCGACCGGGAGCGCTTCGACGAGGCGCTGGCCGCGGTCGCGCCCTCGCTGCCGGCCGGCCAGACCGGCTGAGCGCGTGGGCGACCGGGCGATCAAGGTCGTGGTGGCCGGCGCGGCGGGACGCATGGGGGAGACGGTCTGCCGCGCGGTGACCGGCGCCGCCGACCTGCAGCTGGTGGCGCGTGCCGACCCGGCGCTGCACTGCTCGATCGCCGACGCCCTGGACGCCGGCCCCGACGTGATGGTCGACTTCACGATCCCGTCGACGGCGGTGGCCAATGCGCGCGCGGCGGTCGCCGCCGGCGTTCACGTGGTGATCGGGACAACCGGCTTCGACACCGCCGAGCTCGAGGATCTGCACGGGGCCGCCGCCAATGTGTTCGTGGCCCCCAACTTCGCGATCGGCGCCGTGCTGATGATGCAGTTCGCCGCCGAGGCGGCGCGCCACATGGCCCGGAGCGAGATCATCGAGCTCCACCACGACGGCAAGCGCGACAAGCCCAGCGGCACCGCCGCCCGGACCGCGGAGCTGATGCGCCGGGCCGCCGGCGGCGCCGATGAGATCCCGATCCATTCGGTCAGGCTGCCGGGGCTGGTAGCCCACCAGGAGGTCATCCTCGGCGATGTCGGCCAGACGCTGACGATCCGCCACGACTCGGTCGACCGCGAGTCGTTCATGCCCGGGGTCCTGCTCGCCGTCCGGCGGGTCCGGACCCTGGCCGAGTCACCGACGGTGGGGCTCGAGCACCTCCTGTAGCAGCTGCCCGCGCTCGCCTCCGATACGGTTGCGACCGCATGTCGATCGAAATCAGCGCCGTGCGCAGCCGGCGGGACCTGGTCGAGTTCGTGGCGTTGCCGTTCCGACTGCACGCCGGCACTCCGTGGATCCCGCCGCTTAAGCTCGAGCGCTACGCGTTCCTGACCCGGAAGCTGAACGCGTACTTCACCCACGGCGAGGCCCGGTACTTCCTCGCCCGGCGTGACGGCCGCGTCGTCGGCCGGATCACGGCCCAGATCGACTTCGAGTTCAACCGGTTCCACGGCAGCCGGTGGGGGATGTTCGGGTTCCTGGAGTTCGAGGAGGACGCCGAGGCCCTGGAGGCCCTGCTGGCGGCGGCCGAGGAGTGGTGCCGGCGCCACGGCTGTGACCGCATGGTCGGCCCGATGAACTTCCAGATCAACGACGAGGCCGGCGTCCTGATCGAGGGGTTCGCGCGCGAGCCGCTGATCCGCGAGCCGTGGACCCCGCCCTATTACCAGCAGCGCTGCGAGGCCGCCGGATTGGCCAAGGCGATGGACCTGTACGGCTGGGACCTGTCGATCGACGACCGCGAGCGGATGAACCCGATCCTGCCGCGGGTCGCCGAACGGGCCCACCGCAAGTACGGGGTGACGATCCGCAAGATGTCGCGGAGACACCTGCGCCGCGAGCTGGACGAGTTCGCCAAGGTCTACAACGCGGCGTGGTCGCGCAACTGGGGCTTCGTCCCCTACTCCAAAGCCGACCTCGACGCCTTCGCGATCGACATGCAGCTCGTCTACTCGCGTGAGTGGTTCATGATCGCCGAGGCCGACGGAAAGACGATCGCGATGGCGATCACGATCCCCGACGTCCACCAGATCTACAAGAAGATGCAGGGCCGGCTGCTGCCGCTCGGCTGGTGGTACTACCTCAACCGGGCGCGGATCATCGACCGCATCCGGGTCGGCTTCCTCGGGGTGCTGCCCGAGTACCAGCACACCGGAGTCGCCGCGGCGCTCTACCTGGCTCACTTCGACGCCGCCGCCCGCAGCCGCCAGAAGGCCGGGGAGGCCAGCTTCATCCTCGAGGTCAACACGGCCATGAACCGAGGTCTGGAGGAGATGGGCGGTCGGCTGGTCAAGCGCTGGCGCGTCTACGAGCGGCTGCTGGAGTCCGACGCGCGCCCGTCGGCGCCGCCGGCGAGCGACTAAGGGCCCGTAGGAGCCTGAGGGCCGCGCCGAGGGGCGGCCGAGCCGCCTGCGCCCCTGCGATAATGCGGCGCGATGGACCTGAACTTCGGCTCGATTCTGACCGCGATGGTGACTCCGTTCGACGAGCGGGGACGCGTCGACGAGGACGCGGCGGTGAGGCTGATGCACCACCTCTCAGAGCACGGCTCGGACGGGCTGGTCGTGTGTGGCACGACCGGCGAGGCGACCACGCTCAACGACGCCGAGCACCTGGGCATGATCGAGCTCGTCATACAAGAGATGCGCGAAGCGCATCCCACAAAGACAATCATCGCCGCCGTCGGCTCCAACGACACGCGCCATGCCGTGCACCTGACCGAGCGCGCCACCGCGCTGGGCGTCGATGGGCTGCTGTCGGTCAACCCGTACTACAACCGGCCCAGCCGGCGCGGGATCGTCGCCCACTACCGGGAGGTCGTCCGGGCCACCGACCGGCCGATCCTGCTGTACAACATCCCGCAGCGGACGGGGTCCGACATGTCCAACGACCTGCTCGCCGAACTCGCCCAGCTGGACCACATCTGCGGCGTCAAGCAGGCCAACGCGGCGAACCTGGCCAAGGTCGACGGGATGATGATCTATGCCGGCAACGACGACTTGCTGGTCGACGTCCTGGAGCTGGGTGAGCCGGGTGGGATCCTCACCTGCACGCACGTCTTCGGCGAAGAGATGCGCCGGATGGTCGACGAGCCCGATCGCCGCCGGGAGATCGACGCCGGCCTCCAGGACGTCTACCGGGACCTGGCGATCGCGCCGCTCGCCTGCAGCAACAAGGCGGCGCTGAACCTGATCGGGATCCCGGTCGGCAAGCCCCGCCTGCCCTACGTCGAGCTCGACGCCGACGAGCTGGCGATCGTGCGGGCGATGCTCGAGCGCCACGGAATGCTCGCCGCAGCGGCAGCCGGATGACTCACGCGGCCTGCCGGCCGTTGCGAGCCTGGATGGCGAGCGCAGGCCAAGCGTGAGTAGCTCGAAGCTCCGGGTCCTCTCGCTCGGCGGCCTGGGCGAGATCGGCAAGAACATGACCGTCGTCGAGTACGAGGACCGGATCCTCGTCATCGACACCGGGCTGCGGTTCCCGACCGCCGACATGCTGGGTATCGACCTGGTGCTGCCCGACTTCGGCTACCTGCGCGAGCGCGCGCGGGAGATCGAGGCGATCGTGGTCACCCACGGCCACGAGGATCATCTCGGCGCGCTGCCCTGGGTGCTGCGCGAGCTGACGGCGGTGCGCGACGATGACCCGCTACCGGTGCTCGGCGGCCCGCTGACGATCGCGATGGCCCGCTCCAAGCTTGACGAGCACAACCTCCGCGACGTCGACCTGGAGGACATCGCCACCGGTGAGCCCGAGACCTTCGGTCCGTTCGGGCTGGAGCTGATCCACATGACCCACTCGATCCCGGACTCGTGCGCGGTCGCGGTCACCACCGAGCTGGGCACGGTGCTGCTCACCGGCGACTACAAGTTCGACCAGACGCCGGTGGACGGGCCCCCGGCGGACGTGTCCCGGCTGGCCGAGCTCGGGTCAGAGGGGGTGCTGTTGCTGTGCGGCGACTCCACCAACGCCGACCGTCCCGGTTTCTCGCCCTCGGAACGCACCGTCGGCCCCCGCCTGGAGGAGGTGTTCAGCCGGGCCGAGGGGCGGATCGTCGTCACCAGCTTCGCCTCGAACATCCATCGCGTCCAGCAGGTCATCGACGCCGCGGCGGCGCTCGGGCGCAAGGTGGCGCTGGTCGGCCGCTCGATGCGCAAGAACGTCAACATCGGCCGCTCGCTCGGCCACATCGAGCTCCCCGAGGGAATGATGATCCAGCCCCACGAGGTGGAGGATTGGCCCGACCACCGCGTCGTGGTCATCTCCACCGGCTCCCAGGGCGAGCCGCTGTCGGCGCTGCGGCGGATGGCCTACAACGACCACCGCCAGATCACGCTGCGCCGCGGCGACACCGTGGTGTTCTCGGCCACGCCGATCCCCGGCAACGAGCGGGCCGTCAACGAGACGGTCGACCGCCTGTACCACATCGGCTGCGACGTGATCACTCCCCGGGACGCTCCGATCCACGCCTCCGGACACGGCTTCGTCGAGGAGCTCAAGCTGATGCTCAACCTGGTGCGCCCGCAGTATGTGATGCCGATCCACGGCGATCACAAGCGGCTCCAGCTCCACGCCCAGCTGGCCGATGCCGTCGGCATCGATCCCGATGCGGTGTTCGCGCTGGAGAACGGCCTGCCGCTGCAGATCGATGCGACCGGCGCCGGCATCGGCGAGCGCGAGGCCGCGGGGATGATCTTCGTCGACGGCGTCGACATCGGCGACCCGGCGGACGTCGCGCTGCGCGACCGCCGGATGCTGTCGGCCGACGGCATCTTCATCGTCGTGGCCACCGTGTCCGAGCAGACCGGCGAGTCGGTGGTCCCGCCCGAGGTCATCTTTCGCGGGGTCCCCTTCATCGAGCAGGCCGACGAGCTCGTCTCCGACATTCGCGCCGAGGTCGACCGCTCGCTGGCGGTGGCGGCCCGCGACGGCGTCCACGAGATCGACGTGCTCCAGCAGAGCCTGCACGACGATCTCGCCGCGTTCGTCTACGACCGGTTGCGCCGCCGCCCGATGGTCCTGCCGGTCGTGGTCGAGGTGTGATCGGCCACCGGCTCGGCGGAGGCCTCCCCGGCGACGCCCGCCGTCGGGATCCGGATCACGAACCGCGTGCCCGTCCCCGACGGGAGCGTCTCCAGGGCCACGCTGCCGCAGTGAGACTGCGCCACCGAGCGGACGATCGCCAGGCCCAAACCCGACCCCTTGGCGCCGTCGCGGCCGCCACGGACGAAGCGCTCGAACACCCGGTCGGCGAGATCGGGGCGGATCCCCGGGCCTGAGTCCTGGACCACGATCACGGCGTCATCGCCCTGGGCCTCCGTGGAGGCGTGGACGCTGGTGCCCGGCGGGGTGTGGCGGACCGCGTTCTCCAGGAGGTTGAGCACGAGCCGGTGCAGCTCGTCGCGCACCCCCTCCACCACCACCGGCTCGGCGTGGATCGAAAGCTCGTGATGGTCGGCCATCGGGCCCAGCTCGGACGCGGCCTCCACGAGCACGTCGGCGAGGTCGGTCGGGCGGTGCGGCTGGGCGCGCCGGGCGTCGGCCCGCGCCAGCAGCAGCAGATCGCCGACCAGCCGCCGCATCCGGCGGGTGGAGCGCAGCGCCGCGTCGGCAGTGTCGGCCTGCTCGCCTTCGAGCTCCTCGCTGAGCAGCTCCAGGTTGGCGAGCACGCTCGTCAGCGGCGTGCGCAGCTCGTGCGAGGCGTCGGCGACGAACTCGCGCTGGCGATCGAGCATCGTCTGGGTGTCGGAGCGGGCGGCGTCG
The DNA here is from genome assembly GCA_963830395.1 of uncultured Actinomycetota bacterium. Lineage (GTDB taxonomy): Bacteria > Actinomycetota > Thermoleophilia > Solirubrobacterales > Solirubrobacteraceae > Palsa-465. The sequence goes on along the minus strand of CAWHMI010000014.1, from coordinate 137,631 downwards.
AGCGCCCCCAGCATCCCGCCCAACGTCCGTGACAGCTCGGCGATCTCGTCGTCGGCCTCGGGATGGGGGAGCCGTCCGCTGGCGTCCCGGGTGCGCTCGATCTCCCGCGCGGCATCGGTCAGCTCCACGATCGGCCGCATCGCTCGGCCGGAGACGAACAGCCCGGCCAGCAGGGCCAGCACGGTGCCGCCCAGTACGCCGATGACCAGGAACAGCTCGATCCGCGCGACGGTGTGGTTGACGTCGGACAGCGGCACCGCGTACAGCAGGGTCACATAGCCGTTGGGCTGTACCCGCAGCTGGCGCACGCCGACGCTGTAACCCGACTCTTCGAAGTGGCCCTTGCGATTCGGCGGGGACGCGAACAGCCCGCCGATCACCGGCGCCTTGGTGCCCTTGATCGAGATCTGCTGCTGCGTCGCCAGACGGAAGCCATCGGCGGAGTCGAAGATCCGGATCTGGGCGTGGTTGGCGCCGGCGAAATCGCTCAACGACACCTTGATGGGCTTCAGGTACAACTTGTCGAATGCCAGCTTGCCATTGAGCTCGCCGTAGAGCTGGTTGACGGCCGAGCTCTGCTGCTCGTCGAACTGGGCGCGGACCTGGCGGTTGGTGAGCACCCCGACGATCGCCGCGAAGCTGGCCAGGATCACGAACGTCAGCGCCGCTGAGCCGCCGGCCAGCCGCCAGCGGATCGGGACCGACCTATACGCGGAGTACGTAGCCCGCGCCGCGGATCGTATGTAAGAGCCGAGGCTCGCCACCGGATTCCAGCTTCCTTCGTAGGTTGGACACGAACACTTCGATCGTGTTCGTCATCGAGAACGGGTCATAGCCCCACACCTCGTCGAGCAGGCGCTGGCGCGAGATCACGATCCGCTCGTTTCGCATCAGATATTCCAGCAGCTCGAACTCCCGCTGCGTCAGTTCGACGTGTCGGTCGCCGCGGACCACCTCGTGGGTGTCCGGGTTGAGCTTCAGATCCCCGACCGCCAGGTTGGCCTGCCCACGGGGCGGGTGGCGGCGCAACAGGGCGCGCAGCCGGGCCAGCAGCTCCTGGCGCTCGAACGGCTTGACCAGGTAGTCATCGGCCCCCGCGTCCAGCCCCTCGACGCGCGACTCGACCGCGTCGCGTGCGGTGAGCACCAGGATCGGGACGTCGTCGTCCTGGCGTCGCAGCCGCTTGGCCACCTCGATCCCGTCCATTCCCGGCAGCCCGAGATCGAGGACCACCAGGTCGGGCAGGAAGGCGTGGGCGCCGTCAAGCGCGGCCGGGCCGTCTCCCGCGACCCGGACCTCGTAGCCCTCCATCCGCAGGGAGCGCTGCAGCACCTGCGCGATCGCATCGTCGTCCTCGACGACGAGCACACGGGGGGGACGCTCGAAATCGGCCATCGCTGGTCGCAGATGGTACGGCGCTGAGGGGGCGACGAGGATGATTGGGAGGGCTGCTGGCGCAGCGCCCTTGTCCCCAGCAGGACCCGGGGCGCGGCCGTAGAAGTCATCTCTTCGGACATGGCCGCCAGCACCAAGCGCAAACCGCGGCGTCGAGCCCCGCCGCCGCGGGCCCGACGGTCGCTGCTCGCCAGCCGCCCGTCGCTGCCTTCGGTGGCGCTCGCGCCCCACCAGATCGACATTCTCGCGCTGGCCCTGATCGCGATCGGGATCTTCCTGGGCGGGGTCGCCTACCTGCACTGGTCCGGCGGAGCGCTGGGGAACGGCAGCGTCCACGCGGTGCGGTTCGTGTTCGGCGCACTCGGCTACGCGGTCCCGGTGGTGCTGGTGCTCGGCGGCGCGCTGATCCTGATGCGCGAGTTGCGCCCGCCGGCACGGCCGCTGCGGACCGGCGTGCTGTGCCTGGTCGCCGCCCTGACGCTGGCGCTCGCGGCCGGAACACTGGGAATCGGCCCCGGCCGCCTGCCGGCCCCGCGCTTCTGGCATCCCGCCGGGTTCGAGACCCGCGGCGGGGTGGTCGGCCAGGCCGAGCTGTGGTGCAGCTCACATCTGCTCTCCAACCTCGGGGCCGACATCCTGTCGGTATTCCTGGCGCTCGCCGGCGTGATACTGGTCAGCGGCGCGACCCTGGCCGGGGTGATACGTGCCACCGGGACCGGCGCGGCCGGCGCCGGGAGGGCGGTGCGCCGCTCCAGCACCAGCCTCGGCGTCGCCCTGTCGGCGCGCACGGCGACGCCGGCCGCCACGGCAGGGGAGGCCGACCCACTGCTGGTGCCTGAGCCGCTGCTGCCGCCCGAGCCGGACACCGATGAGTTGATCGTGCGGGCCACCCACGTCGAGGCGCCCCCGATCGGACGCGAACCAATCGATGCGGACGCCGAAGCGGCCGACCCGGAATTCGACGGCGACGATTCCGACGACGAGCCCGAGGAGATCGAGGTTCGCCGGGCCGGCCGGGCGGCCGACGTCGATCCCGGCGACCTCACCCCGCAGGGCCGCTACCGGGCCTCGGTGACCGACGATCCCGACTTCGAGTGGCGGCTGCCCTCCACCCGGCTCTTGACTCGCTCCACCGCCGATGCCGCCAAGCCCGACACCGCCGGCCAGGAGCAGGTGGCCCGCACGTTGTTGGAGACCCTCGGCCACTTCGGGATCGACGCCAAGGTGATCGGCCGAGTCACTGGACCGCACATCACGCGCTACGAGCTCCGGCTGGCTCCCGGGATCAAGGTCGCCAAGGTGGCCCAGCTCAAGGATGATCTGGCCTACGCGTTGGCCGCCACCGACATCCGGATCCTCGCCCCGATCCCCGGTAAGCAGGCGGTGGGCGTCGAGGTGCCCAACGCCCGGCGCAAGATCGTCCACCTCGGCGACGTCTACCAGGAGCCGCCGCCCGACTGGTCGCCGCTGACGGTATGGCTGGGCAAGGACATCGCCGGACGCGCGATCGGCGCCGATCTGGCCAAGATGCCCCACCTGCTCGTCGCCGGGACCACCGGCGCCGGCAAGTCGGCGTGCGTCAACGCAATGCTGTCCAGCATCCTGCTGCGGGCGACCCCCCACGAGGTCCGGATCGTGCTCGTCGACCCCAAGCAGGTGGAGCTCAACCACTACGAGTCGGTGCCGCACCTGCTCACGCCGGTGATCACCAGTCCGCGGATGGCCGCCAACGCGCTCCAGAACCTGGTCAAGGAGATGGAGCAGCGCTACACGATCATGTCGCTGGCCCGGACCCGAAGCCTGCCCGAGCTCAACCGCGCCCGTGACGCCCGCGGCGAGCCCCGGCTGCCCTACATCCTGTGCGTGATCGACGAGCTCGCCGACCTGATGATGGTCGCGCCGGCCGATGTCGAGGACTCGATCATCCGCCTGGCGCAGAAAGCGCGTGCCGTCGGCGTCCATCTCGTGCTGGCCACCCAGTCGCCGCGGGTCGACGTGATCACCGGGATGATCAAGGCCAACGTTCCCTCCCGGATCGCCTTCGCCGTCTCCAGCCAGACGGATTCGCGGGTGATCCTGGACCACAACGGCGCCGAGGCGCTGCTCGGCCAGGGAGACATGCTGTTCTCGCCGGTGGGCTCGTCCAAGCTGCAACGCATCCAGGGCGCCTACATCGACGAGGCGCAGGTCTTGGAGCTGACCGAGGCGTGGCGGCGCCAGGGAGAGCCCGAGTTTCACGAGGAGCTCCTGGAAGAGGTGCCGAGCGACGGCGTCCCCGCCGAGGACGAGGCTCTGCTTGCCCCCGACGAGGATCCGCGGCTGGAGGAGGCGATCTTCCTCGTGGCGTCGATGCAAACGGCGTCGACATCGATGCTTCAGCGGCGGCTGCGGCTCGGCTACACCCGTGCCGGGCGGCTGATCGACATGCTCGAGCGCCGCGGCATCATCTCCGGCTACGAGGGTTCCAAGCCCCGCCAGGTGCTGATCGGCGAAGCTGACGTTCCGCGGATCCTGTCGCATCTGGCGGAGTCCGAGAGCAATGGATCGGCGCGCGCTCCCCAGCCGGATCCGCCGGACGACCCGGAGGATTCGAACCGCTAGGCGGCGCGCGCGCCGCCGGTAGCCTTGGATGACGATGGCGGATATCGGCGCGACGCTGCGAGAGGCGCGACTCCGCGCCAAGATCGACATCAACGAGGTGGAGACCCGCACCAAGATCCGGGCCAAGTACCTGCGCGCGATCGAGAACGAGGAGTGGGACCTGCTCCCGGGCGATGTCTACGCCAAGAGCTTCCTGCGCACCTACGGGGACTTCCTGGGGCTCGACAGCCGGCAGCTGCTCGACGACTTCAAGCGTCGCTACGAGCGGCCGGCAGATCACGAGCAGCGTCAGCTTCGCCCGCTCAGCCGTGACCGCCGGCAACGCTCCGGCCGTCCGCCGAATGCGCCGCGAGGGCCGCTGATCCCCCCGTGGGCGCTGATCGGAGCGGTGCTGGTGGCGGTCGTCGCCGTGCTCGTCATCGTCGGCCTGCACAACAAGTCCGGAAGCTCCTCGACGACCTCGACCACCCATGCCGGCACCGGCCACCACGGCAGGCACCACCGCCACCATCACGCCACGGCCAAGCCCAAGCGGGTCAAGCTCCAGCTCACGCCCACCGGGCAGGTGTACGTATGCCTGGTCGACGGCACCGGCAAGACGCTGATCGCCGGCCAGATCTTCGATATCGGCCAGACGATCCCGACCGAGACCGGGTCCGAGCTGAAGCTCACCCTCGGCAACGCGTCGGTGAAGATGAAGGTCAACGGGACAGCGATCACGGTGCCGCAGTCGTCGGGCTCGATCGGGTACCTGCTGACGCCGACGGCGCACACGGCGCTGTCGGCGGCCGACCAGCCGCGGTGCGGATGAGCGCCGCCGGCACCCCGCCGCGCGCCGGCATCCTGGTCACCGGCACCGAGGTCCTGACCGGCATCATCACCGACCGCAACGGTCCGTGGCTGTCGGAGCGGCTGCGTGAGGTGGGGGTCGACACGGCGATGATCCAGATCGTCGGCGACCGTCCGCAGGATCTGCTGGCGGCGCTGCGGTTCATGCGTGACGAGGGCCTGGCGGTGATCATCACCAGCGGCGGACTGGGACCCACCGCCGACGACCTCACCGCCGAGGTCGTCGGGCGCTTCTGCGGACGCGAGATGATCCTCGACGATGCGCTGGAGCAACACATCGCCGAGATCCTGCGGCCGATGATGGAGCGCTGGCCCGACCTCGATCCCGAAGCCGTCCGTCGCTCCAACCGCAAGCAGGCGGTGATTCCCACCGGGGCGGTCGTGCTGGACCCGGTCGGGACCGCGCCCGGGCTGGTCGTCCCGCCGGCGGACGGGGACGGGCCGACCGTCGTCGTGCTTCCCGGGCCGCCGCGAGAGCTGCAGCCGATGTGGGAAACCGCCCGCCGCACCGCGGCGTTCGTCGCCGCGACCGCGGGTGCGGTGGAGTACCGCCGGGAGATCGTGCGGCTGTTCGGGATCCCCGAGTCGGAGATCGCCAACACGCTGCGGGCGGCCGAGGACGATGGGCTGGATCTGGCGCCGCTGGAGATCACGACCTGCCTGCGCCGAGGCGAGATCGAGGTCGCCACCACATATGAGCCCGCCGCGCAGGGCGACTACGACGCGTTGGTCCGGTTCCTGCGCCACCGCCATTCCGACACGCTGTACTCCGACGACGGCTCAACCGTCGACGATCAGGTCGCCGAGCTGCTCGGAGGGCACTCCCTGGCGGTGGCGGAGTCGTGCACCGGCGGCGGGCTCGCGTTCCGGCTGACCGACCGAGCCGGCTCCTCGTCCTACTTCCTCGGCGGCGGGGTCGTCTACTCCAATCAGGCCAAAATCGACCTCGCCGGTGTGGATCCGGCGATGATCGAGCGCTTCGGAGCGGTTTCGTCGCAGGTCGCCGACGCGCTCGCCGAGGGGATCGCGGATCGGTTCGGGGCCGACCTGGGGGTGGGGGTCACCGGAATCGCCGGCCCGGGGGGCGCCACCGACGACAAGCCGGTAGGGCTGGTCTGCTTCTCCGTCTGGGCCCGAGGTGGCCGGCGGCTGTCGCGGCGCACGGTGCTGCCGGGCGGCCGCGCCGACATCCGCGATCGCTCGGTGACGGTGGCGATGCATCTCCTGCGCCGCGTGCTGCTCGGCGAATTCAATCCGCCGGGGCGGGCCGTGGGGGGGTTGGCGGGGAACGCCGAGGCCACCGCCACTGGCGGCTGAGCCGCGGCTGTTCGTCGCGCTGGAGCTGCCCGCCAGCGTGCGCGACGCGCTGTCATCCTGGAGCGGCGAGCGGTTGGGCCGGGTTTCCGGGCTGCGACTGGTCGCCGGCGAATCGCTGCACGTCACGCTGTGCTTCCTCGGTTCCCGGCCGGTGGCCGAGATCGGCGCGATCGCTTCTGCGTGCCGCGTCGTGGCGCCGCTGCCGCCGGTGATGTTGGCGCTCGGCCGGGCCGTCTGGCTGCCACGCCGCCGCCCGCACGTGGTGGCCGTGGAGCTTTCAGATGACTGCGGGACGTTGGCCGACACGCAAGCCACCCTCGCCGGGGCGCTTCGCCACGGCGGGTTCTACCAGCCTGAGGCTCGGCCGTACCTGGGTCACGTCACCGTCGCTCGCGTCGGCCGTTCCGCCCACCGGTCGCGTGACGAGCTCTCGCCGCCCGACGCGCTGCGATTCGCGGCGACCGCGGTGACGCTGTACCGCTCGTGGTTGGGCTCGGGTCCGGCGCGCTACGAGGCGCTGGAGACGATCGCGCTGGGCGGGGACGCCTCCGGGTGGGACCCGGCAGCGACGACCTCAGCGACCTGAAGACGGTGTTTGGCGTCTCCCTCAGGAGCGGTCACGCCGCCTGGGCGTCGGTGGCTCGCGCCACCGCATCCGCCGCCGGGCCCACGAACGGCTCGCCGTGGCCGAACAGCACCGTATCGGCCTGCACCTCGGCGAGCGCGGAGAGCGACTGCCGAGTCTGCGCGGCGTCTCCGTTGAGCGCGTCCGGCATCAGGCGCGGACCGGTGGCGTGGGTGAGCACGTCGTAGCTGGCGAGCGCGTCGCCGGTGAACAAGATCCCCTGTTCCTCGAGCAGCAGGGAGACGTGGCCTTCGGTATGTCCGGGTGTGGCGATCACCTTCAGGCGACCCGGGACGTCGAGCCGTTGGCCGGTGTCGAACGGGGTCACGTCGCTGACCCACGTCGGGGTCATGAATCCGCGAGCGGTGGCGTGCAGGACGAAGCCCACCGCCGAGGGGCGCCACAGCGTTGGGACAAGGCTCGGGACCAGCGCGAAGGGCGAGGCGCCTTTCGCCTTGCCGGTCGCTCTTCCCAGCTCGGCGCGGTGGGCATAGACCGGCGCTCCACAGGCATCCCGGGCCCGCTCGGCGGCGCCGAGATGATCGGGATGGCCGTGGGTGAGCACGATCGCGGTGACGTTTGCCGGTGAGCGGCCGATCCTGGTCAGCGCCTGCTCGACGCGGGGCCAGCTGCTGGGCCACCCCGCATCGACCAGCGCGACCTCTCCACCCGCGTCGATCAGATACCAGTTCACGACCCCGTCGACGATGCGATGCACCCCCGAGCCGACCTGCTGTGGTAGAGCCATCAGATCTCCCTCTCGCTGTTCGATTCCTCGAGCTTCATCTCGAAGAAGCTAGCCGAGAACGGTCGGCGCCGGTTGCCGTCTGGGTGGTCATTGGCGGGCACCTGAGCACCGCAGGCCAGCGGCTCGAGGTGCTGCGGGCGATCGTGGTCTGCCGGTCTCGAGCTCGCTACCGTCTCGCTAGTCGGCGGCCGCTGGGCGTGTCGGGCGGCACGTAATTGAGCTCGAAGTGATGGTAGAGCTCGCTTTCATCGTGTTGGGCAAGTTCGCCCTCGGCTTCGATGTTCGGGGCACCCTGGACCTGCTCCTTTGACACCTGCACCTGCAGCCCGTCGGGCGAGGCGACCGCACCTTCGAGCGGCACGAAGGTCAGATGGCGGCCGATGAAGCCCTCCTTGACAGTGCCGAAGACCGGCTCGTCGGTCTCGAAGTCCACGTAGACATCCTCAAGCTTGCCGATCTTGTCACCGTCGCGGTCGATCAGCTGCTTGCCGCGCCAGTCCGCGAGGTTGCCGACTTCAGCCATTTCGATCTCCTGGCTCCGTTCGGGTGTACCCGCCGGCAACTCTATCCGGGAGCTGGCTCCCTTCCGCCGGTCGAAGACCAGCGCCAGCGGCAAGGTCGCTGCCGGCGGGGCGGTCGCACGCCAGATCGGCTTCTTGTCGGCGGTCTCGCCAAACAGGCGATCGCCGGCGCCGAGTACAACGGGGTGGACCATCAGCCGAAGCTGGTCGACCAGGTTGTGCTCGATCAACGTGTGCACGAGTTGACGGCGGGGGTAGACCAGGATTTCCCCGTCGAGCTTCTCCTCGAGTGCTGAGATCGCGTGCACCGCATCGCCCTTAAGGACCGTCGAGTTGTTCCAAACGGGATCTCGGAGCGTTGAGGAAACGACGTACTTGGGCAGGCTGTTGAGCCCGTTCGCGAACTCGCCGCTCCGGGATGACCACCGCGAGCCGAAGAACTCGTCGCTTCGTCGACCCATCGGCTGGCTCAGCTTGGCGGCAGGCCGCAGCGCAGCTGGCGGAGGTTTTGGGGATCTCTGACGTGACGTTGCGTCACTGGCTCAAGCAGGAGAAGGCCGCGCGCGGGGAGCGTCCCGGCGGTCTCTCGGGCGACGAGCGCGAGGAGCTTCAGCGGCTGCGGGATGAGAACGCGAAGCTGCGGATGGAGCGGGAGATCTTGCGAAAAGCGGCGGTTTTGTTCGCGGGGGGAGGACGACGGGCGGTAAGCGAGGCGTACTCGTTGATCGCTGCGGAGAAGACGAGCTAGCTCGTCGCCGTGTTGTGCCGCGTGAACGTCAGCCGGACCGGCTTTTATAACTGGGAGCGGCGAGCGCGGTCTGATCGGGCGCTCACCGACGCGTGGCTGGAGCAGAAGATCAAGCGCATCCACGAGAACAGCCGGGGCGTGTACGCAGCGCCCAGGATCCACGCCGAGCTGCGCATCGAGCACGACGTTCGGGTCGGGGGCAAGCGGGTGGCGCGGTTGTGGCGGCCGCCGGTATCTCGGGCGTCAGGCCACCGAAGCGCTGGCGCACGACGATCCGGATCCCCGGCATCACGCCCGCGACCGATCTTGTCGAGCGCCAGTTCCGGCCCGACTCACCGAACATACTGTGGGTCGCTGACATCACCTACCTGCGCACCGGCGAGGGGTGGCTGTACCTCGCCGCGGTGCAGGGCGCCTACTCGCGGGCGATCGTCGGCTGGTCGATGGCCACGCACATGCGCGCGACGCTGGGTGGTTGAGACCAATCGCTCGAACAACAACAATCAAGATCAACAACCACAACCCCAGTGTCACGCAAACCGGGACAGGTCCACTTCTCCGAGCAACACTTCCGCATCTGCGGGCAACCGGCAACATCCATCTGACCCCCGGGTCGCTTTTATGCCTGCTCCCCAGGATCGATCTCCTAGCTGAAATCACCGGTGCTTCGGGGAGCTTCCCGCGGGGCTGGTCGGGCGACTGTGGAGAACGCTCTGAACGCACGGCGCGGGGCCGGCTGCTTCCCGCAGCGACTTGCGCGAAACTGGCGAGCGGGCCGGAACGGAACGTAAGCTCAGTTCGCCCCCGCATGCCGACAGCGCCGTCAATCCCATCCTGCTGGCGCGCCGTCTGCCTCAGCGATCAGCCCGTCTTGCCGATCCGCGCCGGCCGTTCGATCACCGCACCCTCCGCGCTGCTGGCCAGCACGACGGCAATCACCGCCACGATAGCCGCGGTCTTCTGACTCGCATTCGAGCAGCGGGTCCACCGCTGTCGCCGACGATTCCGCCCTGAGACGTCGCGCCAGGGTCACCGGGCAAAGTATGGGGGGTCGGTCTGGGGATGCCCCGGTAGTGCGGCGGTGCGCAGCAGTCGATAGTCAACGGCGTGACACCTCCGATCGATGCCGGGACGACTGGTTAGGGCGAGGCGCCGATGGACGGACAGAGCGGCCGGTTCGGCAGGATCGATCTCGGCATCCTGCGGGACACCTTCTTGATTGCGGCCACCACCGGCCTACTGGTGTCGCTGGGGCTGCCGGTAATCGTGCAAAGGCTCGAGCCGAAGACAGAGACCTCGCCACCCGAGCGGGCAGTCGAACCGGCGAGCACCCTACTGCTCGATCGCGAGGTGCAACGGTGTCGATAAGCCGCGATCTCAACCGGAGGACTCGATGACCTACATCTTCTGGATGGCCCTGACGCTTCTCGTCGCCGGAACTCACCTGTGGCGTGACAAGCAACCCCGCGGCCGACGCCGCACCCTTGAACTGCTGGTCCTGTGGTGGCTGGTCATCGCGCTCGGTGCTTCCAGCCTGCTGACCGGCGTGGCCCACCTCGCAGACGCGTCGGGCACCGCCGAGCGAATCGGGTTTACCCAAGGGGACGGCGGGTTCCACTTCGAGGTGGCGATGACCAACTTGGCCATTGGGACGATCTGCGTACTCGGCTTCTGGTTTCGAGACCGGCTGTGGCTCGCCGGCCTCGTGGCGTCGGCGATCTTCCTGATCGGCGCCGGCTACGGCCACATCTACCAGCTCATCACCTACAACAACCACAAGCCCGACAACAGCGGCGTGATCCTCTACACGGACTTCATCGTTCCGATAGTCGGGCTCGTTCTCTATGCTCTGCTCGAGCGAGCGGGAGGAATCCGGTCCCGCAGCGTCGCGCCCACCGCGCAACCGCGCTCACCGCGTCGTCGGTTCGCGGCCAGGCTGCCTCGGCTCTCACGCCCGGGATCTCGACAGCCGAGATAGGGGAGAAGTCACGCCTCCACGAACACCGACCCTACGATCGCGGCTGACTCCGAGCTACGGCGCAGATATGGATCGCCGCGGGTGCGCGATCGCGGTGAGTCTCGAGGAAATCGATCACCGCGATTGCGACTGCGCTGCCGCCCACGGGGCGTGAGTCTCGACCCGACATTCCAGGTCGGACCGCACGCGGCCCGGACATCGTCGTCGCGCTCGCGCGCACACACCCTCGCTGGCGGTGCCTAAAGCGACGAGTAGCATGGTGACACGCCGCCGCGAGCACCTACTTCAGCCCCTGCTGACGCGGCGCTCCGCGCTCGTAGTCACGATGCTGAGCGCGCTCAATCTCCTCTCCCTCTTGCGCTTGGGAGATCCGGTCTGACAAGCCTTGCTCGGCCTCGGGCACCCATGCTTTCTGAGCGTCTCGGCATCCCGAGATGATGAGCCACGTGCGCGATCGGACTGCCCGACTCGACCATCAGCCGGATCCCGCGCTGGTCCAGCTCATTTGGATATTTCCGTCGGTTGAGCATTCGCGGGCGGTCTCCCCGTCCGAAGGCGGTTCGTCCTCCATTCGGAGTCTCCGCGAAACTCGGCCCGGCTAAAAGTACAGGGTTCGGTATAGGGGAGTCCCTTCTGTGCGGGGCGCCACGGTGCGGTACCTTGACGGGCCGTTGTAGTGAACCGGCTAGCTCGGGACCCCGGCGGCGCGACCCGCTGTTCGGGTTAGTTACTTCTCGCGGAAAAACGCGTCCGCTGGAACGTCGTGATTTGGTGGTTGGTTAGGGTCTCTTTCCGTCCCACCTGACAGTGAAAATGACCTGCTGGTGGGCAGGTTTCAGGTCGATCCGGGAGGTATTGGTGCTGACGTTGTGGGCGCCGCAGGCGGAGTGCCTGTGGGACGAGTCGTTGCCGGTCGAGGTGCGCGCGCTGCCGGCGGATCTGGCGGAGTTGGACCGGGTGCTGGCCGATCCGGAGCTCGTGATGGCGCTGCTGGAACGCTGGCGCCAGGAGATGCTGGAGACGGGGCGGGCGGTGCTGACCGGCGGGCGGCCGACGATCGCGATGGAGACCTATATCCGCCTGATGGTCTTGAAGGCCCGGTATCGGTGGGGGTATCGGTCGTTGGTGGCGGAGGTGTCGGACTCGATTCATCTGCGCCAGTTCTGTCGGATTGCGCTGTCGGAGCGGGTGCCGACGAGTCGACGGTGCGCAAGCTGACTCGTCGGATCGGCGCGGAGACGGTCAACGAGTTGACCCGGTCGCTGATCGAGACCGCGGTCCGCGAGAAGCGGTTTCGGCCGCGGGCAGTGAGGATCGACTCGACGGTGATCGAGGCCGACGTGCGCTATCTGACCGACGCGGATCTCGCGTCCCATGGGGTGAGGGTGCTCGCCCGGGAAGGCAAGAAGGTGGCTGCGCTGGTCAAGGCGAAGAAGGCGCGGGTCCGCGATCGCTCGCGTCAAGTGGGCCAGAAGCTCAGGTTGTTGAGGCGCACGATCCGCAGGCGCTCCGGGGAGGCGAAGGCCGAGGTGCTCGCCTTGACGCCCGGCGTCAGCGCGCGGCGCCGATCCCCGCTGCACGTCAGGAGCGGTTGCGGGAGGCGAGGCGGCGTCTGGATGAGGAGCTGGCCGTCGATCACGCGGCCAACCGCTGCTATGAGCACTACCGCGCCACCGGACGGATGCGCAGCGCGACTCCGGCCTGCCGCACGCATCATTTGGCACGCATTCGCCGCACTTTTGCCACCAGTGTGTCTTGTTCCTTTACAGGCGCTCGGTCTAGCGTCCGGTTCCGTCCGCCAGCCGTCCTACCGTGACGAGTTCAACGCGCATATGAAAAGGAGCCGCGCGAGCATGAGCGAGAACCAAAGAGGCGCAACCGCCGACGCGCCTGATCCCAAGGCCAACGTCAAGCGTCAGGCTGCCCTCCAGGGGGCACTGACTCAGATCGAGCGGCAGTTCGGCAAGGGGACCGTGATGAGGATGGGTGATCCGGGCGCGCGCGTCAACTGCGACGCGATCCCTACCGGAGCGTTGTCGCTGGACGTCGCGCTCGGGATCGGCGGCGTCCCGCGCGGCCGCATCGTGGAGATCTTCGGCCCGGAGTCCTCGGGGAAGACCACGCTGGTCTACCACGTGATCGCCGAGGCCCAGAAGCTGGGCGGGGTGTGCGCGTTCGTCGACGCCGAGCACGCCATGGATCCGCTGTACGCACAGCAGATCGGGGTCGACATCGACGAGTTGCTCGTTTCGCAGCCGGATTACGGCGAGCAGGCGCTGGAGATCGTCGACATGCTGATCCGCTCCGGCGCCGTGGATCTGGTTGCCGTGGACTCGGTAGCGGCGCTGACGCCGCGGGCCGAGCTCGAGGGCCAGATGGGCGACCAGACGGTGGGAGCGCAGGCGCGGATGATGTCCCAGGCGATGCGCAAGCTGGCCGGCAACCTCAACCGTGCCCAGACCCTGTGCCTGTTCACCAACCAGATCCGCGAGAAGGTCGGCGTGATGTTCGGCTCACCGGAGACGCAGCCCGGTGGCCGGGCGCTGAAGTTCTACGCCTCGCAGCGACTGGACATCCGCCGGATCGAAACGCTCAAGGACGGCGCCGAGGCGGTCGGCAACCGGGTGCGGGTCAAGGTCGTCAAGAACAAGGTGGCGGCGCCGTTCAAGCAGGCTGAGTTCGACATCGAGTTCGGCAAGGGCATCTCGACCTCCGGGTGCCTGCTGGACTACGGGATCGAGCACAACATCGTCACCAAGTCCGGCTCATTCTTCTCCTATGGTGACGAGCGGCTTGGGCAGGGACGCGGCAACGCCAAGGCGTTCCTCGACGAGCATCCGGAGATGGCGAGGGAGCTCGAGGCCAAGATCTACGCCGCGCTGGGCATCAGTCGGGATCTGGTCAAGGAGATCGAACACGATGAGGCGCCGCTGTCCGCGGTTGCGCCGGCGGCCTAGCCGACGGCCGGCACGGAGGCTGCACCAGGCAGTCGACCCACCGTGACGCTCGGCACCGCTGAGCAGCTGCAACGGGCGCTGGAGCTCGCCTACGCGTACCTCAACAGGCGCGACCGCACCATCGCCGAGGTCCGGCTGGCCCTTCAGCGCAACAGCATCTCGGAGCCGCTGACCGAGGCGACGATCAGAACGCTGACCGAGCAGCGGTTCCTTGATGACAACCGCTTCGCCGAGCTGTACGTGTCCGACAAGCGCGAGCTCGGGCAGTGGGGCAGCGACCGCATCCGGCGCGGCCTGCTGGCGCGCGGCATCGATCGCGAGCTGGCCGATGCCGCGCTGGCCGGACCCGCCGCAGACGGCCTAGCCGGATCGGCGGCCGGCAGTGGCGTGGCCGGCGATGACGCACAGGAGAGCGAGCTCGATCGGGCCCTGGCGCTGCTGCGCCGCCGCTTCGCCGTGCCGCCGGCCTCTCGCCGCGACCGTCAGCGCGCCCTCGGGCTGCTGTTGCGCAAAGGCTACGAGACCGAGCTGGCGCTCGAGGCACTGGCGGCTCACGCGGGCGACGACTGAGCGCGGGTGGGGACGGCTTAACGCGAGGATTGCGCGGGCAACACCCCGGTACTACGATTCACCCAGTGAACGAACGGTCCTCGAGACCGCAAAACGCCAGCAAATCTCCACATACCGAACACAGAGATCTCCAGTGTCGACGCCAATCCGCCAGGGACCGCCCCATCGGTCCAGATCGGTTCCGGACTACCCGCGCTAATCCGCAGGCCGGACCGCTGACTGCCGCTGCCTGGACTGGCTTTCCGTGCCTCGCACGGACCGCTCGGTCGCTCCCAAACATCTAAACAATCTGGGATGGACAGGCCGGACTACCCGGCCTGATGAGAGGAACGACCATGGAAATCATCGTCGCCGCAGCGCTCATAGCGGTCGGAATCGTGGTCGCCGCGGTTCTCTATGGGCGCACTCACGGCGCTGAGTCGGCCGGGGCCGCGGACCGGGACACCGCCACCGCCACGGCGCTGCAGGCGGCGCTCACCGAGCGCAGCAGCGCCCTGGAGCGGCGCGAGCAGGCGTTGGAGGGCCGCGAAGCCGAGCTGGCCACCGAGCGCCAGGCGCTGGCCGAGCGGCGCAGCGATGTCGAGCAGACGCTGGAGCGATTGGCCGGGATCTCCGGCGCCCGGGCCAAGGAGCTGCTGCTGGCGAAGGTGGAGGATCAGGCCCGGCACGAGTCGGCCCGCCGGATCCGCCAGATCGAGGAGGAGACCAAGCGTGACGCCGATCGGCGGGTGCGCAACATCCTGTCGGTGTGCATGCAGCGTCTTGCCGCCGGTCACGCCGCCGAGACGACGGTGTCGGTGGTGCAGCTGTCGGCCGACGACATGAAGGGTCGGATCATCGGCCGGGAGGGCCGCAACATCCGGGCGCTGGAGAACCTGACAGGGGTCGATTTCATCATTGACGACACCCCGGGAGCGGTCGTGCTCTCCGGGTTCGACGGCGTCCGCCGCGAGATCGCCCGGCTCACCCTGGAGAAGCTGCTCCAGGATGGGCGCATCCATCCCGCGCGAATCGAGGAGATGTACTACCAGACCAAGTCCGAGCTGGAGACCCACATGGTGAAGCTGGGCGAGCAGGGGGCGTTCGACGCCGGCGTTCAAGGCGTCCATCCCGAGCTCGTCAAGCTGCTCGGCCGGCTGCGCTTCCGGACCAGCTATGGCCAGAACGTGCTGTCGCATTCGATCGAAGTCGCCCAGCTGGCGGCGATGATGGCCCAGGAGCTGGGGGCGAGCCCCAAGACTGCCCGGCGAGCCGCCCTGCTGCACGACATCGGCAAGTCGGTCACCCACGAGATCGAGGGTCCGCACGCGCTGGTCGGCGGGGACTTGGCGCGCAAGTACGGCGAGACCGCGGCGGTGGCACATGCGATGGAGGCCCATCACAACGAGGTCGAGCCCCAGACGATCGAGGCGGTGATCGTCCAGTCCGCCGACGCGCTGTCCGGCGCCCGCCCCGGCGCCCGCGGCGAATCCCTGGAGCAGTACGTCAAGCGCCTACGCGACCTGGAGCAGATCGCCACCCGGCACACCGGCGTGGACAAGGTCTACGCGATGCAGGCCGGGCGCGAGATCCGCGTCATGGTCGCGCCCGGGGCGATCGACGACGACGCCGCGACCATCCTCTCGCACGAGATCGCCCGCGAGATCGAGAAGGAGCTCGAGTATCCCGGCCAGATCAAGGTGACGGTCATCCGTGAATCACGCGCGGTCGAGTACGCGCGCTGACGGCGCCGGCCGGATACGCCTGCGCAGTACCCTGAGACGCCCATGAAGCGCTACCACGTGACCACGTTCGGTTGTCAGATGAACGAGCACGACTCCGAGCGAATCAAGGGGATGCTCGAGTCGCTCGGCTACGCCGAGGCCGACACCCGCGCCGGGGCCGACGTGATCCTGTTCAACACGTGCTCGATTCGCGAGGCCGCCGACAGCCGGTTCGTCGCCCATCTCGGTGAGGCCAAGCGCCTCAAGCGCGAGGATCCGCAGCGGGTGATCGGCGTGGGGGGCTGCTGGGCGCAGTCGGTCAAGGAGGAGGTGTTCGCCCGCTTCCCGTTCGTCGACGTCGCGTTCGGACCCGGCCAGGTGCACAAGCTCGCCGAGTTCTTGACCAGCGACTCGCTGACCGCCCAGGGATTCTTCGAGTTCGAGGGCTTCACCGGCCATCTCCCGGCCAAGCGGGCGCGAGACTTTCAGGGCTGGGTCCAGATCAGCGTTGGCTGCAACTCGGTGTGCTCGTACTGCATCGTGCCCTCCACCCGCGGACACGAGGTCAGCCGGCCCGTGGACGAGCTGGTGGCCGAGATGACCCGGCTGGCCGCCGACGGGGTCCGCGAGGTGACGCTGCTGGGCCAGAACGTGAACTCCTACGGCCGGGATCTCCCGCGCGGGCAGCGGATCGCATTCTCAGACCTGTTGCGCGCCGTCGACGCCATCCCCGGCATCGAGCGCATTCGCTACACCAGCCCGCATCCCAAGGACATGCGCGAGGACGTGATCCGTGCCCACGCCGAGCTGCCCGCCGTGTGCGAGCACATCCATCTGCCACTGCAATCCGGCTCGAGCGTCGTGCTGAAGCGGATGCGGCGGACCTACAGCCGCGAGCGCTATCTCGACCGCGTCGCGCTGATCCGCGAGCACGTGCCCGACTGCGCGCTCACCACCGACATCATCGTTGGCTTCCCCGGCGAGACCGACGCTGATTTCGAGCAGACGCTGGAGGTGGCGGAGAGGGTGGGGTTCGACGGCGCGTTCACGTTCGTCTACTCGCCGCGTCGGGAGACGGAGGCGGCCACGATGCCCGACCAGGTCCCGCACGAGCTCAAGGTCGCGCGCATGGAGCGGCTGGTGGAGGTGATCCAGCGGCGGGCGCGCCAGCGCGCCCAGCGGTTCGTCGGTCGCACGGTGCAGGTGCTGGTGGAGGGGCCGTCCCGCACCGATCCGACCCGGCTGCGCGGTCGCTCGCGGCACAACAAGGTCGTCAACTTCGAGGGCCTCGGCTCGCCCGGGGACCTGGTCAACGTCACGGTGACCGCGGCGACCAGTCAGACGCTGGCCGGCGAGGCTTCGCTCTTGGCGCACGCCGGTCGCTGAGATCGCGGGCCCGGTTCGTCGACGAGCCGGCGACGAGCGGGATCAACCTCTGAGCGGGAGGTGCGCGCGGAACGCGACCTGTGCCTGCGCGCGGGTGAGATAGTGGTTGACGACGAGTTGATCGAGCACGTGCCGCTGCCGTTGCTTGGCGAGCGCGAAGTGCTGTAGTGGGTCATACGCGGACGGGGCCTGCGGCAGCCCGGCGAGCATCGCCGCCTCGGCCCAATCGAGCCGACGCGGCGTGATGTGGAAGTATCCGCGGGCCGCCGCGCCATCGCCCCAATAGCCGTGCCCGTAGTACACGGCGTTCAGATACATGTTGAGGATCTTCGCTTTGGGATAGCTCAGCGAGAGCTTCACGCCGAGGCCGATCTCACGAAGGGTTGCCCCGAGGCCGCTCCCATCGCCGTAGAGCTGCTTGGCGAGCTGCTGAGCGATCGTGCTGCCGCCAGGATCCTGGCTGGTCTGCAGCGTGGCCAGCGCGGCTCGCCCGGCGCCGTCGAGGATGTTGATCACGAAGTCGGCGTAGAAGTGCTCGTCCTCGACGGCAACGACGGCCTCGCTCAGCTTTCGCGGTGGGGGCATCGCGGCATAGACGCCGTGATGTACCGCGAGGATCTGCTGCACCCGCGACTCGGCGTCACCGACGCTCGCCAAGCTGCTCACGTATACGGCGGAAATGACAAACAGCAAGACGATCGCGGCGACGAACGCTCCGGCGCCCCTGACCAGCCAGCGACGCACCCGCCGCCATCTCGGTCGGCGACGAGGCGAATCGGGGTACCTGATCGCGGTTTGGGAATGGAGGGTGTCCCGGGCCTCGCCGCGGCCGGTCGATCTCGGTGCGAAGAGTCTGCTCACGCTGCGGTTCATGGTCGCGCCACAGTGTCGCGCACCCCCTCCACCCGGCAGGTCACGGCTTAGAGAGAGCAAGACTCGTTCTCATTTATGTTAGGCTGGTGTCCCGTGCTCGCCGCCTCGCCGCTGACCGCTCCCAAGCCCGAGGAAGCGACCTCGATGGTCGGTACGCTGTCGCTTTCTGAGCTTGGTCGCCGATCGTCGCCGCGGCCACGGCAGCGGTTGGGTCGCCGGGTGCCGCGCTTGGCGGTCGCTCTGGTGGCAGTGGCGGCGCTGACCGGCTGCGGGTCGTCGTCTAGCTCGAGCCTCGGGCCGCCTGCGCACCCGAGCGATGGGGGCGACACGCCAATCCGGGTGCTGGCGGCCGAGAACGAGTACGGCAGTGTGGCCACTCAGGTCGGCGGCCGCTACGTCGATGTGTCGTCAGTGGAGAGCAATCCCAACACCGATCCGCACACATATGAGATCAGCCCAGGGGTGGCGCAGGAGGTCAGCGGCGCGCAGGTCTTGATCCAGAACGGGGTGGGCTATGACGGCTACATCACCAAGATCGCCTCCGCTTCGCCGAGTTCGTCTCGCCAGGTGATCAACGTCCAGCGTCTGCTGGGCCTCCCGGACAGCACGCCGAATCCGCACTTGTGGTACAGCCCCAGCACGATGCCCAAGGTGGCGAGGGCATTGGCGGCCGATCTCGGCAAGCTCCAGCCGTCCCACGCCGCCTATTTCAACGCCAACGCGGGGAAATTCATCGCGTCTCTGGCGCCTTGGCGGGCGGCGATCGCTCAGTTCAAGGCCAAGTATCCAGCGACGCCGGTGGCGACGACCGAGCCGCTGGCGGACTACATGCTCGCCGCCGCCGGGACGCGGAACCTGACCCCGTTGCGCTTTCAGACCGGCATCATGAACGGCACCGATCCCTCCCCTCAGGGGATGTCGGCGCAGGAATCGCTTTTGAGCCAGCGTCGGGTCAAGGTGTTTGTCTACAACCAGCAGGTCACCGACGCAGTGACTGAGGGCTTCCTCACCCAGGCCGAGCAGGCGGGGATTCCGGTCATCGGCGTTTACGAGACGATGCCCACCCCCGGGTACACCTATCAGTCCTGGATGCTCGCCGAGATGAACGCGCTGGACAAGGCCGTGGCCGACAAGATCTCGACCATGAAGCTGTCGTGACCGCTCCGGATCGTTCGCCCTCTGAGATTCTCCGGGTGCAGGATCTCAGCGTGCGGCTGTCGGGCAGGCTGATCCTCGATCAGGTCAGCTGCGCTGTCTGTGCCGGCGAGTTCGCGGGCCTGATCGGCGCAAATGGTGCCGGCAAGACGACGCTGCTGCGAGTCATCCTCGGGCTGGTGGGCCACAGCTCGGGGCGGGTGCTGGTGGCCGGCCGCCCTCGGTCGCGGCGAAACCCGTTGATCGGTTATGTGCCGCAGAAGATCGAGCTGGATCCTGACGTGCCACTCCGAGCCCGGGATCTGATCGGCTTGGGTTTGGACGGGCATCGCTTCGGACTGCCCATGCCGTCAGCGGACCGCGCGGCGCGGATCGAGGAGATGCTGGCCGCGGTCGACGCCACCGCCTTTGCCGACGCGCGGGTGGGGCAACTGTCAGGTGGAGAGCAGCAGCGGGTGATGATCGCCCACGCGCTGATCAGCCGTCCGCGGCTGTTGCTGTTAGACGAGCCGCTGGCCAACTTGGACCTGCGCAGCGGCCAGGAGGTGGTGCGCCTGCTGGCCGAGGTCGCCGTCGAGCACCAGGTCGGGGTCCTGCTCTCCGCCCATGACATGAACCCGTTGCTGCCGGTCATGGACCGCGTCATCTACCTGGCCGCCGGCCGGGCGGCATCGGGTACGACCGAGCAGGTGATTCGCAGCGAGACCCTGAGCGAGCTCTATGGCCACCAGGTCGAGGTCATTCGCGTCCAGAACCGGGTCCTGGTCGTCGCCGGGGAGTCGGACGCCGCCCCCGACGGTGCCGGCGCCGACGCCCTGGTCGGGCTGGGTTAGGCGATGATCAGCCGGTCGGCGATCATCGCTCCGGGGTTCTTCGCCAATGGCCCGGTGCACGTCGCTTTGATCATCGGCGGGGTCGTCGCCGTCGTCTCCGCGATCGTCGGCACCTTTACCGTCATGCGTGGTCAGTCGTTCGCCGGACACTCCTTGGCCGACATCGGCACCGCCGGCGGCTCGGGCGCGTTCTTGGTGGGCGTTCCGTCCCTGTACGGGTTTGTCGCCTTCAACATCGCCGCTGCCGGGGTGATGGAGCTGATCGGCATCCGCCGGCCACGGGGGCGCGATCTGGCGACCGGGATCGTGCTCGGCGTCGCCCTCGGTCTGGCCGCCTTGTTCCTGTATGAGGACACGATCACCGCCAGCACCACCGGCGCGACCGTCAACGTGCTGTTCGGGTCGATCTTCACCGTGTCTGGCTCGATGGTGCCGATCGTCGCCGGCTTCGGCGGGGTCGCGGTCGGGCTGGTGGCCGTTGTCTACCGCCCGCTGATCCTGTCCTCGGTGAGCACGGACCTCGCCGCCGTCCGCGGCGTCCCGGTCCGCTGGGTTTCCGTCGGCTACCTGCTGGCGCTGGCCGTCGCAGTGTCGCTGTCGGCGATCACGATAGGCGCGATCCTGTCCACCGCGCTTCTGGTCGGCCCGCCCGCCACCGCGCTCCGGCTGGCCAAGCGCACCGGCCCGGCCATCGCGCTGGCCGCGATAATCGGAGTCGCCGCGGTCTGGCTGGGGGTTGTGCTCGCTTACGACAGCGTCGAGTGGACCAGCAACGGCGCGGGATGGCCGGTCAGCTTCTTCGTCGTCGCCGTCGTGTTCGTCTTCTACGGGCTCGCTCAGCTCACCGGCCGGCGCCGCGGCGACCCCCGAGACGCGTCCGCCGCACGAATCGTGAGCTGATGTTCTCCGGTTTCATGGTCAACGCCTGGGAGGCGGCGACGATCGTCGCCGTCGTCGCTGGTGTCGTGGGATTCTTCACGGTGACCCGCGGTTCGGCGTTCGCCGCGCACGCGCTACCCAACGGGGCGTTTGCCGGCGCTGCCGGAGCCAGCCTGATCGGCGTCAACGTGATCGTCGGCCTCGGCGTCTTCTCGGTGGCTGGAGCGCTCACCATCGCCGGCCTGGGTCGCCGGGCTCGCCACGACGTCGCGACGGCGATGACGATCGTGATGATGCTCGCTCTCGGCGCGCTGTTCTTGTCACAGACCACCGAGTACGCGCCCGAGATCTATGCGCTGCTGTTCGGCGAGATCCTCGGCGTCGCCGGCGATCAGCTGCTCCCTACCGTCGCGATCGCCGCCGCCTGCGTCACCGCCATCCTCATCTTGTATCGCCCACTGCTGCTCTCCTCGATCCTCCCCGAGGCGGCCCAGGCCCGCGGGGTCAGCAGCCGCCGGATGGAGCTCGCGTTTCTGATCGTGGTGGCTTTGACCACCACCATGGCGGTTCCCGTCGTCGGCTCGCTGCTGATCTTCAGCCTGCTCATCAGTCCCGCCGCCGCGGCCCGCTCGTTCACCAACCAGCCTTTGCGCGCCGTCGGCCTGTCGGTGGTCTTCGCTCTGGGAACGGTGTGGGCGGCGATCGCAGTCTCGTACCTCACCGATCTGCCGATCGGGTTCTTCGTCGGAACTCTGGGCGCGGTCACCTACGCCACCGGACGAGGCTGGACGGCCTGGCGGCGCAGCGCCCGACGACCAGCGCCGGGAACATCCGGAAAACGACCGGCGGCAGCCTAGAATTTCGGTCGATGGTCGGCTCAGGACAAGATTGGGTGACTGACGCCGAGCAGGCGCTGTCCGACGCCGGCTACCGCCGCGGGGCCGCCCGCCGAGCCGTGCTGTACCTGCTCAACGAGCAGACCTGCGCGCTCTCGGCGCTGGAGATCGAGGACATCCTGCGCACCCGCGAGCGGCGCGTCTCGCGCGCCAGCATCTACCGCATCCTCGAGGGTCTCGAGCGTCTCGGCGCGGTGCAACGCGTCGACATCGGTCAGGGCCTGGTTCGCTACGAAGCGATCCGCAGCGACGCTGGCCACCATCACCATCTCGTCTGCGACCAATGCGGCACCCTGCAACCGTTCAGCGACCCCGAGCTCGAACGCACGATCAAGCGTCTCAGCCAGCGCGTCCCGATAACCGTCTCAGATCACGAGGTCGTCCTCCACGGCGCCTGCGCCGACTGCGAGCCCGATTGGCGCCGCGGCGCACGTGCCGCCGGGTCGGCCGGCTGAAGAGGGTGGGAGCGCCCGCGGCGACCCGGCAGGTGCTGCCGGCGAGCCCCTCCGCCTAGTGTGCGAACAGTTGCATTTAGTCGATTTGAGTGGATGGAACCTTCACTGGAATCGAAAGCCTGCGGGGGGGCGGATGCGAGCTGGGCGATCGGCGCGGTCCGCGAGATCGGCGCGGTCCGCGAGATCCGCGAGATCGGCGCGATCCGAGCGATCCGCGAGATCGGCGCGATCCGAGCGATTTGACGTGAGTTTTGCGCCAAACTCGGGCGCGCGCTCGGGGTTTGTCACGATAACCACGCTGAGCGGCAGGCTGGTGACAAATCCGCGGGCCCCGTCACAATTTGTCACCTTTCCCGGTCGTCGGGGCGGTAGTCGCGGCCGCCGACGGGCCGCGACCGCGGCAGGCCGGGTCCCGTGAAGAGGCGGGGGTTCCGGGGGCCGGCCGACGATCGAGGAGGCGTCCCCAGCCATCACACCTGACGCGAAACGATCGGGTACGCACGGCATGGCAGATCCATCCGAAGCGAGTAGGAACATGTGTTCGATGAGATGGAGCAACCTGAGCATCGACGACGAGGAGCGGGCCCGGCTGCCCGGCTACCGAGAGGAGGCGGTGGTCCGTCATTTCGAGGCCCCCGACGCGATCTCGACCCGCTTCTACGAGGTCCGCGCCAAGTCGGTGCTCAACCGGGTGCCGGAGGCATCGCAGATGCCATTTCGCTGGACGATCAATCCCTACCGGGGGTGTACTCACGCCTGCGCCTATTGCGCGGGGCCCGAGACGCCCATCCTGATGGCGGACGGACGGCACAAGCCGCTTGCCGAGGTGGAGGTGGGGGAGGCCGTCTACGGGACGGAGGCCGGAGCGGTTGGAGATCGCCGCTACGTCCGCACCAGGGTGCTCGACAAGTGGGTCACGATCAAGCCGGCGTATCGCCTGACCCTGCAGGATGGGACCGAGCTGGTTCTGAGCGCAGACCATCGGCTGCTGACCGATCGGGGCTGGAAGCACGTGCTCAACAGCGGCGGCGGGGTCCCCGACCGGCCCCACCTCGCGATCCAGGACCGGCTGGGTGGCACTGGCGCATTCGCGCTCCAGCCACAACCCACGCGTGATTACCAGCGTGGATACCTGTGCGGGCTCATCGGAGGCGATGGGACGCTGGGGTCGTACGTCCGTCGCTCCGCAGGGCGAACGGCCCGCTCTCCTGTGGATCTGGAGGCGTTGCGTCGGGCGCGAGCTTTCCTGAATGAAGCGAACGTCGCTTCAGGTGAGGTCAGCTTCCAGCGAGCGGTGGGCGCATCCCGAGAAATGAGCGCCATCTCAGCCGGGAGCGTCAGGTCCTTCGAGCGCATCGCCAGCCTGATCGAATGGCCGGTGTTCCCAAGCCTCGATTGTTGTCGAGGCTTCCTCGGCGGAATCTTCGACGCCGCGGGAGGCCATAGCCCGTCGGGGCTTGCCATCACGAGCGCCGACCCTGCGTTCGCGGCCCGGACGGAAGCGTGCGCGCGGCGCCTCGGCTTCGATGCAGGAGTCGATCGGAGCCGCGACGGCAACGGCTCGGAATGCGTACGGATCAGCGGCGGGCTCGCCGAGCAGCTGCGCTTCTTTCATCTCACCGACCCGGCGATCACGCGCAAACGGGACATCGAGGGCCAGATGGTCGGCACGTTGGGCGACCTGCGGGTGGCTCAGATCGAGCCCATCGGGCCCGCCATGCCGCTTTACGACATCACCACCGGCACCGGGGACTTCATCGCCAACGGAGTCGTGAGCCACAATTGCTTCGCCCGGCCGACCCACAAGTATCTGGACTTTGATGCCGGTCGGGACTTCGAGCGCCAGATCGTGGTCAAGGTCAACGCACCGGAGCGTTTGCGGGTCGAGCTGGCCAAGCCCTCGTGGCAGGGGGAGCACGTTGCGCTGGGGACGAACACCGACCCGTATCAGTGGGTGGAGGGCCGCTACAAGCTGATGCCCGGCATCTGGCAGGCGATGATCGATGCCCGCAATCCATCGTCGGTGCTGACCAAGTCACCTTTGCTGCTGCGCGATCTTCCGCAGATGGTGGAGCTGGCCGCGCGGGCCGACTTCAGCGCGGCGCTGTCGGTCCCGACAATCGATGAGCGTGCCTGGCGGGCCACCGAGCCGCACACCCCGAATCCACGCGCCCGGCTGGAGGCGGTGGCCGAGCTGACCCGGGCGGGGATCCGCACCGGCGTGCTGGTGGCGCCGCTGATGCCCGGGATCAACGACGATCCGGAGCACGTGGCAGAGATCTTGCAGCTGGCCACCGAGGCGGGAGCGGCGTATGTCAGCGGCATCGCGCTGCATCTGCGGGGTGACGTGCGTCAGGTGTTCATGGACTGGATGGCCGAGTACCGACCCGACCTGCTGCCGCGCTATCGTGAGCTGTATCGCGGTGGCGCATACGCGCCGCAGCAGGAGCGAAAACGTCTGGCGGGGCTGGTTCGAGGACCGGACTGGGCGCCGTCGGAGCGGGGAAGAGTCGTTTCCACGGAGACCTCTCGGCCCCCTCGAGGGCGCCAACCGCGGCAGGAGTCGCTGTTCGAGATCGACTCGAGATGAAACCACTGCCCGCCACAGCTGTTATCTAGAGAAACCCGACCCCACGACCCCAGCCACGGATGCCCAGGCAGTTCAAGCCGGCCAAGGACCTGATTCCCGATCGGATGTTCGAAACCCGCAGCGATGCGTGGGAGCGAGTCGGGCTGGCCTTCGAGGTCAACCAGCGGGCGGTGCGCCGGGCGCGGCACGAGGCGCTCGTCCTGGTGCCCGTGCTGATCCTGGTCGACATCGCCGCGCACCGGGTCCTCAACGACAACGCCAAGACGCTGCGGCACGCTGACCTTTATTCGCTGGAGACCCCGATCCGGATCGTCGCCGTGCTCGCGGTGATCGGACTCGGATGGGCACTGGCGCGGGCGGTGGGGCGCTTCGCGGGGCCGACCTTCATGCGGCGGATGGACCCGGCGACCGCCGGCACCGTCGGTTTCCTGATCCGGCTGGCCACGATGGCCATCGCGCTGCTGGTCGCACTCGGAGTCGCCGGCGTGCCGCTGCGCACCCTCGCGGTGGGCGGCGCGTTCACTGCGGTCGTGCTCGGTCTGGCGGCACAGCAGACGCTCGGCAACGTCATCGCCGGGATGGTGCTGCTGAGCGCGCGGCCGTTCCGGGTCGGCGAGCGCGTGCGACTGCAGGCCGGCGTGGTCGGTGGCACGCTGGAGGGGGTGGTGAGCTCCTTGGGCCTGCTGTACACGACCCTCGCTCGCGGCGCCGACCAGATGCTGATCCCTAACAACGTGGTGCTGGCCTCCGCGGTGATGCCGCTGAAGGAACCCGACT
Source organism: uncultured Actinomycetota bacterium (assembly GCA_963830395.1). GTDB lineage: Bacteria > Actinomycetota > Thermoleophilia > Solirubrobacterales > Solirubrobacteraceae > Palsa-465. Next base: position 111,775 of record CAWHMI010000014.1, on the reverse strand, counting down.
CGGTCGATGTCAAGGTCCGGCTCAGCTCGGGCGTCCGTCCCAGCCAGGTGCAAGCGATCCTGGACCAGGACGTCACCACCCCCACCCGCAAGGCGGCGTCGGTGCTGCTGGAGGAGATCGACGGCGAGGATGTCATCGTCCGTATCCAGGCCATCCCCGAGCTGCCCGACGACGGCGCCCGGTTGGCCGATGAGATCATCGGCGCGCTGTCGGCGGTCACCGAGGAGCACGCGGCCACGGAGGCTCAGCATTGATCCCACTCCGCCACGGAGGCTCAGCATTGATCCCACGCCGCCACGGAGGCTCAGCGCTGATCGCGCTGAGCCTTCGCGTAGTCTGAGCCGACCCGGTCCGAGCCCATCATGCGGCTGGCCCGGGCCGCCAGGGCAGGAGCCACCGAGCCGATCGCGGTGCCGAGCCGGAGGCTGACCGGGGCGATGTCGAGCTCGGCCGGGTTGTGCTCGATCGCCCGGATCACGGCGGCGGCGACCTCGTGGGGAGATTTCGTCCCCACTCCGGGGGGGAGCTTCACGCCGGATTTGGCGTACATACCGGCGTCCCGGATGAAGCCGGGCGCGAGCACCGACACGCCGACCCCGCGCGGGCGCAGGTCCTCTCTCAGCCCCAGGGCAAAGCCACGCAATCCGAACTTGGTGGCGGAATAGATCGATGACGCCGGCCCCGCGACCTTGCCCGACAGCGACGAGATGAACACCATGTGACCGCGGCCGCGGGCGGCCATCTCCGGCGCCAGCGCGCGCGCGAGGACGATCGGGGCTCGCAGGTTCACGTCCAGCATTCGGTCGATCTGCTCCGGCGCCAGCTCCACGAGCCATCCGGTCGCCGGCAACGCCGCGTTGGCGACCAGAATGTCGACACCGCCCGCCACCGCCTCGCCGGCGAGATGATCCAGGTCGGTCCGCACGCTGAGGTCGCACACGACCGTCTGAACCCCGAGCTCCTCGCCGAGCCGCTCCAGCTCGGCCCGCCGCCGTCCGGTCAGGATCAGGCGGACACCCCGAGCCGCCAGGGCACGCGCAATCGACTGGCCGATGCCGCCGGTAGCTCCGGTCAACAGCGCGGCGCTGTCAGCCAGCGTGATCCGTTCAGACCGTGACACCGCGCGCAGTCTAGGGCCGGGATCGCTCAGCCCGGGAACACCGCGATCGTCGCGGTGAACCCGTGCAGGAAGCTGCGCCCGCCGACCGGCCCGATCTCGCCAGCCGCGAAGAAGCCGACTGCCGGGGCACCACCCAGCTGGTCGCGGACGAGGCGGGCGTCGTGGTCGGTCGCCCCGAACATCGACCGACCGCGTCCGTTGCACGCGAACATCAGCGCTCCCGCGGGGGGGCGGCCGCCGATCGCCTCGGCGCGGAGCCGGAGCTCCCGGCTCAGATCCTCGTCGGCGGACCGCGCGTCACGGGCGTGCAGGCGGACCACCTGGCCGGGTGTGACCCGCGCGCCCACCGAGACCGCGCCGGTCTGCGCGTCGGCACCGAGAACGCCGCGCACCAGGAAGTCTCCTTGCTCGTACTCCGGCTTGCCGCCGTCGATGACGATCCCGATGAGCAGGCCGGCTGACACCAGGGCGCGCTCGGTGATTCGCAGCTCACCGATCGCCTCCTCGATCGCCTGCACCGCCGGGCGGCCCGCCAGCTCGTGGATCACGTTGCTCTCGGCGGCGGTGATCGTCATCTCGCGCCCGAGCGGCGTGGCCCCCTGCGACACGCAGGGCAGCAGCTCGACGTCGTCAAGGCAAACCCCCACGGCGCCGGCCTCGTGCACGGCGTCATCGGCGAACAACAGCGCGCCGGTGGACGACCGGGCGCTGGCCAGACCACCCAGCACCGGCACGCCCGGGGCTTCGCGGGCGATCCCGTCCAGCACGGCATCGGTAGGGAACGAGTAGGGGTCCGGCAGCAGGATCATCGCGGACTCCGGACCCAGTTCCGGCAACCCCTCGAGCGTGCCGGTTTCCGAATCGCCGCTCACGGTGGCGTGGAACTGCCGGACTTCCCCGCTCTCCAGCGCCGCCGCCCACACCGCCACCGCGGTTCCCGACTCGAGCTCGCGGCCGCCGCCGAGGACACCACCGGCGCCGCAGCCGATCAGCGTCTCGGGGCCCAGCTCGGCGTGCACCGCCGCGAGCATCGCCTCCGGCGCCGCCAGGTGAGCGCCACTGGCGAACACCACCGCGAGATCGGGGGCGGCTCCGTCCAGCTCCATCACCACCGATCTGGCGGCTTCGATCGCCCCCCGCCTCGGGTCGGGGCCGGTGGAGACACCCGCGCCCGCTCTCACGGCCGTCGTCCGGCGAGAGCGTTCATCGCTGCACGATACTGCCCCCGTGCCACCCCCCGATGTCATCGCCTTATTCGGTCCGACGGGCGTCGGCAAGACCGATGTGGCGATCGCGCTGGCGCAGCGGCTCCGCGCCCGCGGAGAGAGTCCGGTGGCCGTGTCGGCCGACGCGCTGCAGGTGTACGCCGGGTTGGAAACCCTCACCGGCGCCGCCGTTCCCGCCCAGCGGGCGCAGCTGGAGCACCGCCTGCTGTCGTTCCTGCCGGTCGACGCGACATTCAGCGCCGGCCAGTATGCGGAGCTGGCCCACGCCGAGATCGACGAACTGCTCGACACCGGCCGGCGGCCGATCGTGGTCGGCGGCACCGGCCTGTATCTGCGAGCAGCCTTGACCGATCTCAGCCTGCGTCCGGCCCCGCCCGAGGGCGTTCGCGAGCGCTGGATCGCCGAGTTGGAGGCGCGCGGACCCGTCGCCCTGCACGCGGTGCTCGCTCAGCGGGCGCCGTGGGCGGCGGAAGCGATCGATCCCAGCGATCGTCAGCGCATCGTGCGTTCGCTGGAGCTGCTCGACAGCGGCGAACTGGAGCCACCGGGCCGCGAGTCCGAGCTGTGGACGGCCGACACCCGCCACCGCACCCTGCTGATCGGCCTGGTGCTGGAGCGAGAGCTTCTGTACCGGCAGATCGGCGCTCGTGTCGAGGCGATGATCGCCGCCGGCGCGGAGGCCGAGGTCCGCCGGGCCCAGGCCGCGGGCGTGTCCGCCACGGCGCGCCAGGCGTTGGGATTCGCAGAGCTGCTCAGTGGTGATGCCGAGGCGATGAAGCGTCGCACTCGCAACTACGCCCGGCGGCAGCTCACCTGGATGCGCAAGCTCGCCGGGCTCACGGTGATCGATCGCACCCACCGGACGGCGGCGGAGGTGGCCGGAGAGGTGCTCGCCGCCTGGCTTGGCTGAACACCGCGGGCGCCCGTTGCCGGCCGCCGGTCAAAAGGCGGCGACGAACGGATACAGGAGAATCACCCCGGTCAGCACGCAGGCCGCCCAGACGAGGGCGAGCGCCGACAGCCAGGGAATCCGCCGCCGCCATCCCACTGCCACCAGGTAGGACACCGCGACATAGATCCCGGGCATCACCACCACCATGTAGTAGATGTAGCTGGTGCGTTGATCGAGCAGGCTCTGCAGCGCGAACGGCACCCACGTGCCGATAAACCAGGCGACGCCGACGAGTGCCAGCTGCCGGTCCGCCGGGGTTGGGCTGCCTCCGGCGGACACCGGAGCGAGCGACCGGTAGGCCGCGAACGCCAGCGCCGGCACGCCCAGCGCCATGATCGGCGGGCTCATGATCCCGATGAAGGCCGAGACCGGGTGAATCGCGTAGAGGCCGTGACCGGGAAGCGAAGGATTGATCCGCAGGTAGACGATCGGCTCCAGATCGATCAGCCACTGCCAGGGATACGAGGCGATTCCGGTGGGGCCGTGTGGACTTCTCAGGGCCTCGGCGTAGGTGATCATGTGCGCGATGTGAGCGAAGGCGCCGCCGGTGATCAGCCGCGCTTGGGCATCGGCGTAGGGGGTGGCGATCAGGTCCATGATCTCGAGCAGCCCGATGAACCCGGCGGCGGTCACCACCGCGGCCGATAGCAACCGCCGCCCCGCCGGAGCCAGCCCCCACGCAGCCGGGTTAGCGCGATCCCGCCGATGGGCGATCACCCTCACCAGTTCGATCAGCGCGAGCACCAGAAAGGCGTAGGGCGCGACCTCCTTGAAGCAGATGGCGACCGCCAGCACCGCTCCGGCAAGTAACGGACGGCCCCGCAAGTACAGGGCGACCCCCCAGATCATCGGTGCCACGGCATAGATGTCGAGCGTGCCGATACGCCCGTGGATCAACAGCAGGTTGTCGCAAGCCATCAGGGCGGCCGCGCCAACCGCCGACCAGGGCCCGCCGCCGGCGCTGCGGACCAGCGCAAACATGCCGAGGATCGCGATCGTTCCCATCAGCAGGCTCCCGATCCGCCAGGCAAACGGACCGTCACCGAAAATCTCGATCGCCGCCGCCATGATCAGCTTGGCGCCCTGCGGGTGCTCGGCGTTGGGGTCGGTGCCAAGCGGCGCGTCGGCGTAGTGATCGCCTGCCGGGGGGCGGATTCCGGCGATCACCCGAGCGGCGTTGACGTAGTAGGCCTCGTCGAAGATCAGGGTGTGCTCGCTCGCCCGGTTGCACGGGGATTGGCAAGGTTCGTCGAGGAGCAGGCTCCGCGCGGCAAGCGACAGGACCGAGATCACCGCGAGCGCGATCAGCGGCGCTCGAGGCGAGACACGGATTCGCTGCACAGCCGTCAGGGTCCGTCCGCGGGTCATGGCCGGGGCGACGCTACACATACACTGGCGCCCGCGTGTACTTCGAGAAATGGCATGCCCTCGGCAACGACTATGTGATCGTCGAGCAAGCCGCGCTGCCGTTCGAGCTCACCGCGACGCGGATCATCAAGCTGTGCGCGCCCCACACCGGCGTCTCCGGCGACGGTGTCCTCCTGCTGTCATCCGCCGATCAGCCGGACTCCGTGGCGCGGCTGCGGATCTTCAACCCCGACGGATCGGAGGCCGAGCTGTCGGGTAACGGCGCCCGCGAGGCGGCGCTGTACCTGCGCCGCCATGGCTGGGCCGGCGCCGACAGCTTCTCGATCCAGACCGCCGCCGGAGAGATCCGCCCGACGATCACTTCACCGATCACCGCGCGACTGGACCTCGGCCGGGCAACGGTCGTCTCGGCCGACTTCCCGGCGGGCGGCCAGGACGGCGCCGGTCGGCTCGTCGCCGGCGGACGGCAGTGGAGCTTTCAGCACGTCCAGGTGGGAAACCCGCAGTGCGCGATCCGCGTACCTGACCGGGACGCGCTGGCGGCACTGGATCTGGGGGCGATCGGCCCCGAGATCGAGCGCCACCCCCAGTTTCCCAATCGCACCAACGTGTCCTGGTACACGCCGCTCCGGCACGGGCAGATCCGGGCGCGGATCTTCGAGCGCGGTGTCGGCGAGACATCGGCCAGCGGGACCGGTGCCACCGGGGCGGCGGTGGCCCACGTCCTGGCGGGCGGGCCCTCGCCGATCACGGTGCTGCTCGACGGTGGCGAGCTCGAAGTCGAGGTGAACGACGACCTCGGGGTTACCCTGAGCGGGTGGGCGATGCCGGTGTTCACCGGCACGCTTTCCGATGAGTTCGTCAAGGAGCTGCATGAGACCGAGTAGGCGCCTGGAGCAAATCCCCCCGTATCTGTTCGCCCAGCTGGAGCGCAAGATCACCGCCAAACGCGCCGCCGGGATCGACGTGATCAGCCTGGGCATCGGCGATCCTGACACGCCGACGTACGCTCCGATCGTCGCCGCCGCCCAGCGGGCCGTGGCCGATCCCAGCACCCACACCTACCCGACCAACCGCGGCCGCGCCGAGTTCCGCGAGGCGGTTGCCGCCTTCTATGCCCGTCGCTTCGGCGTCACCTTGGATCCCGAGACCGAGGTGATGGCGGCGATCGGCGCCAAGGAGTGCATCTTTCACCTGAGCCTGGCGTTCCTCGACCCCGGGGACGTCGCGCTCGCTTCCGACCCCGGCTATCCCGTCTACACGGGCGGCCCGCTGATCGCCGGCGCCGATCCGGTGCGGATGGGCCTGGTGCCCGAGCTCGAGTTCGCGCCCGACCTGGAGGCGATCGATGCGGACGTCCGCCGCCGCGCGCGCCTCATGTTCATCAACTACCCCAACAATCCGACGGGCGCCGTCGTGCCCGATGGGCTATTCGCCTCCGCGGTGGAGTTCGCGTCCGCCAACGACCTCCTGGTGGTCCACGACAACGCCTACTCAGAGACGACGTTCGACGGGTACCGGGCGCCGTCGTTTTTGGCCACGCCGGGCGCCAAGGACATCGGCGTCGAGGTGTTCTCGCTGTCGAAGGGCTACAGCATGACGGGGTGGCGCTGCGCCGCGATCGTTGGCAACGCGGACGCGATCGCGCTGTTCTGGCAGCTGAAGTCGAACATCGACTCGGGGCTGTTCGAGGCCGTCCAGCTGGCCGGGGCGGCGGCGCTGGCTCCGGAGGTCGACGCCGACGTCACGGCGATGAACGCGGTCTATCAGCGCCGTCGCGACCTCGTGTGTGGCGCGCTCGCCGCGGCGGGGGTCGACGTCACCCCACCCAAGGGGACCATCTATGTCTGGGCGCCGGTCCCGGCGGGCTTCGCCAATGCCGCCGAGTACTGCGAGCACGTGCTCGAGCAGGCGGCGGTGGTGATCTCCCCGGGCGGCGCTTACGGACCCAACGGCGAGGGCTTCTTCCGCATCTCGCTGACCTGTCCCGACGATCGCCTCCTGGAGGCGGTGCAGCGCCTGAGTCGCCTGTGACGGGGGCGGTGCAGCGCCTGAGTCGCCTGTGACGGCCGTGACCCGTGGCCCGCGCGGCTACCATGCGGGGGCGTGGCCGAGCTCAACGCCACCCACAATGGGAGCGGGCGCTCACGCCAGGATGGGCGAGGACCCGCCGGGCGCGCCCGTCAGCGTGCCTTCATGGTGGCGGCCGTGCCCGCCGGCGAGGATGCCCATCTGACCGAGCTGGCCGAGCTGCTGCGCACCGCCGGCGTCGCCGCGGTTGGCGAGATGGTTCAGCGGCGTGACCAGCCGCATCCCAACTCGTACGTGGGGGCGGGCAAGCTTCAGGAGTGCAAGGCCGCTATCGCGGCCGCCGACGCCAACCTCGTCGCCTGCGACGACGAGCTCTCGCCGCGCCAGGAGCGCAACCTGGAGTCCGCGCTGGGGATTCCGGTGATCGATCGCACGGCGATCATCCTCGACATCTTCGCGGCCCATGCCCACACCGCCGAGGGCAAGCTCCAGGTGGAGCTGGCGCAGCTCGAGTACAACCTGGCCCGGATGCGAGGGCTGTGGTCGCACCTGGAGCGGCTCGGAGGTGGGATCGGCACCCGCGGGCCAGGCGAGACCCAGATCGAGACCGACCGGCGCCTCGCCCGCGACCGCATCGCCGCGCTCAAGCGCCGGCTGGCCCACGTGCGGTCGACTCGATCGGTGATGCGGGCGCAGCGCGAGCGGGCGGCACTGCCTCAGATCGCGCTTGCCGGCTACACCAACGCGGGCAAGTCGACGCTGCTCAACGCGCTCACCGGCGCCACCGTGCCGGTGCGCGACCGGCTGTTTCACACGCTGGATCCGACCACGCGCATCCTCCGCGCCGGCGGGCGAGACTATCTGCTCACCGACACCGTCGGCTTCATCCGCAAGCTCCCGCACCAGCTCGTTGATGCGTTCGGCGCCACGCTGGAGGAGACATGCCGCGCCGACCTCGTCCTGCACGTCGTCGATGCCTCGGCGCCCGAGGAGGAGCTGGCGCCGATGATCCGCGCCGTGGACGACATCCTTCACGAAATCGGCGCCGACGACGCACCGCGCCTGCTCGTGTTGGCCAAGGCCGACCAGATCGACGACGAGCGCCGCGCCGAGCTGTCTCATCGTCATCCCCGGGCGGTGCTGGCCTCGGCGGTCAGCGGGGACGGAATCCCGACGCTGATCGAGCGGATCGCGGTCGAATTCGAGCGCCGTCTGTCGGAGGTCGAGCTGCTGGTCCCCTACGACGAGGGGAGCCGCCTGGCCGAGCTGCACGAGATCGCCGGTGATCTGGAGCGCGAGAACACGCCCGACGGCGTCCGCGTGCTGGTGCGTCTGCCGGCGAGCATTGCCGCCCGCTACGCATCTTTCCAGCTGTCCCGTAGTCCTGCGCCGGTCCACGGACCTGCATGAAGCTTCGCGTCGTCCGCTTGGACGAGCGCGCCCTGCTGCCAACCCGAGCCCACCCGGACGACGCCGGACTCGATCTGCGCGCCCTCGAGCCGGCGATGCTGGAGCCCGGGGAGCGGGCATCGATCGGCACCGGGATTGCGCTGGAGATCCCGCCCGGTCAGGCGGGGCTGGTGCTGCCGCGCTCGGGATTGGCGGCGCGCCACGGCATCTCGGTCGTCAACGCCCCCGGGCTGATCGACTCCGGCTATCGGGGAGAGATTCGCGTGCTCCTGCTAAACACCGACCGCGTCGTGCGATTCGAGGTGGTGGCGGGGGCGCGAATCGCGCAGCTGGTAGTCGTCGCGATCGAACGGCCGCTCATCTGCGAGGTGCCGGAGCTGGGGGTCAGCGACCGCGGCGCCGGCGGATTCGGCTCAACCGGCCAGTAGCCACCGCCCGCGGTGAGCGGTGGCGGGGGTCGATCACGACAGCGGCGTCAGCAGCCCGTGTGTCTGCAGGAACACCCTGGCCACCGCGGCGGGACTCTCCTGGGCGACGTCGACCGCCTGATTGAGCTCGCGCATCGTCGGTAGCGTCAGCACCTGGTCGACGCGCTCGATGGTGTCGGCGAACGCCGGTCCCTCGGCACCGAGGACGGTGTCGGACACGACCGGCACGACGTTGCCCCAGCCGAAGACCCGGCGAGGGTCGCGCAGCAGCTGGTAGTTGCCGCTCGCCAGCTGCCCGTCGGTGGTGTTCACGTCGGCGGCCTGCACGGTGCCGGCGTTCAGAGCGATGTACTGGTCGCCGACCGCCATCGGCTTGAACACCGCCGGCGTCACCCCGTAGGCCTTACTGACTTCCGGGAGGCCACTCGTGTCCTGCTGGAACTGCGGGGGACCGCCGATCGTCAACGAGTCCGCCACACGGCGGAGGTCAGCGATCGAGTGCAGGTGGTTGTCGGCCGCGTAGGCGTCGGTCACGGCGATCCCGTCGGTGTCGCTGAACGGCGTGGGGGCCAGCAGCTGAAGATCGTGGCCGAGGGCGTAGTGCTGCGCCGCCTGATAGGCGCCGAGCGCGGAGCGGAAGGCGTGGTGGTAGCCGGCGACGTCGGCGTTGAACACGTTCAGGTACTCCGGATACATCGACAGCGCACCCGTCTTCAGGGCCTGCAGCGTTACCTGCGTCGGCCCGATGTTCTGATTGATGTTGACCCGGAACCCCTGCGCGGTCAGCGCCTGGACGTAGAGTTGGCCGAGCACGAACTGTTCGGTGTAGTTCTTGTCGCCGACGGTGATCACCGGCTTGCCGCTGCCGGGCAGCGTGGTGGTCGTCGCCGTTGAGCTCGCCGGGGCCGTGGTGGTCGTTGTCGCGGAGCGGGAAGGCGACGTCCGGGTCCGCGCGGCGACGGTGGTGGAGTCGGTTCCGGCGCTCCCGCAGCCGGCGCCGCCGAGCGCGATCAGGCCGATGGTCAGCAGGCGACGGGCGTTGGTGGTGAGGCGCGGCGCGGACATCGGCGGGCGGGGGCGATGCTAGTGGGTCTCACCAGTGCCGCCGCGGCTTGTGGCTCACTTGGTTTTCGAGAAGCACCACCGTGCTGCCGACGTAGTCAGCCGTCGCTGGAATTTCCGTCCGCCCCGCCGGGAGCAGCCCGGCGGCGGCGCCCTCCTGCACCAGCACGGCCGGGTGCAGCCGGTCGAGGTGGATCAGATTCTGCGTGACCGACAGCTCCCCGTCGGCCGTCACGATCTCGCGCCGCCGCTCGAGCAGGAAGCCGTCGCCGTCCACCCGTACCGCCGTCGGGCGGCTGCTGTAGAGCACCCCCTCGATCTCTCCCACGTCCGGCAGTGGTCCCAGGGCGCCATCGGCGACGTCGAACAGATCCAGGTCGTCGGCGAGCGCGATCGCCAGCCGTCCCCCGGGAGCGAGATGGCGTCTCGCCCGCTCCAGGAACCGGGCGCGCCCCTGCGGGCCGCCGAGCAGCTGGATCGTCTGCATCGGCACGATGCAGAGGGTGAACTCAGCGTCGACCGCGAACGATCGCGCGTCGGCAACCAGCGTGGTGACATCCAGCCCCCGGGCCCGGCAGCGGAGCTGCTCCAAGAGCTCGTCGTCGACGTCGATCGCCACCACCGGATGGCCGTCGCGGGCGATCTCGAGCGCCGTCCTGCCCGTCCCCGCGCCAATGTCGAGCACCGGGCCGCTGACCCGCCGCGCCAGCGCCCGCCAGTACGGCAGATCCTCGGTATAGCCCCCGCACTCGAGGTCGTGCCAGATCGCGCCGAGCGGGTTCACTATGCGTGGCCGGACGGCCCACCGACCGGCACGATCGCACGCACGGCCGCCGGGAGCACGCCGATCGTCACCGGGAGGTCCGCAATCGGATCGCCGTCGGCGTACACCGTGAACGGACGCGAGGCCGAGATCTGGAGCTTGGTGGCCCGGAGCATCTCCACCTCGGGATAGCGGCGATGGGCGCCCCGGAAAACGCTGGGAAGGCGCCCCATGAGCTTGAGCTTGGGCATGTCGCCGATGATCACGACCTCCAGCAGGCCGTCCCGGACGCCGGCGCCCGGTGCGATCATCATTCCGCCGGCGTAGTACTTCGAATTGGCGGCGATCACCGTGTAGCCGTGGACGGTTCTTGGCGGCGCGTCGTCGAGCCTGATCGTGAACGTGGCCGCTTGCCAACCCATCAGGGCGCGGAGCGCGCCGTAGGTGTAGACCAGGTTGCCACGGATGAGCGTGCACTCGTTGGCGATTCGGTTAGCGACCGAGTCAAACCCGCAGCTCGCGATCCCGATGAACGTGGCCGCTTCGATCTGGCCGAGATCGATCCGTCGCAGAGCGCCGTCGGCGAGCACGCCGCACGCCCGCTCCAGGTCAACCGGGATCCCCAGCGTCCGCGCGAAGTCGTTGCCCCGGCCGCCGGGAAGCACGCCGAGCACGCCGTCGTGGTGGCGCAGCCCGTCGGCGACGGCGCCGATCAGCCCATCGCCGCCAAGCGCCACCGCGGTCTCTCCGGCACTCGCCGCTGCGTCGGCGAGCTCTCGGGCGTGCGACAGGCTGCGCGTCGGTTGCACGTGATGTTCCAGCCCGAGCCGTCCGAGCGTCCTCTGCACCTGCTTCAGCTCTCGTCCCGCCCTGCCGCCGCCCGCGAACGGGTTGACGATCAGCGACAGCGTCACGAGGTGATCAGCGCGTAGAGGTTCTCCGCCACCGCCACGGGCGCGGGATCGTTGGCTGCTGCCGCCTGCTGGCGCGTCGTCACACCGGTGAGCACGATCGCGGCGTCCAGCCCGCAGGCGGCGGCGCCACCGAGATCCGAGTCCAGCCGGTCCCCCACCATCAGGGCCGAGCCCGGGCCGACACGATCCAGCGCGGTCTGGAACAGCGTCACATCGGGCTTGCCGACGCTGCGCGCGGTGCGCTCGGTGGCGTACTCGAGGGCGGCCACGATCGCGCCGGAGCCGGGCCAGTAGCCGTCGGCCGCCGGGAACGTCCGATCGCGTCCGGCCGCGATCATCTCGGCGCCGTTGAGCACCGCCTGGGTTGCCGTCCTCAGCTCGGCGAACGAGAAGTCGTCGTGCCCGGCGACGACCACGAGCTCGGCGCTGGTGGCGGCGTCGGTACCGTTGACGATCCGCTGGCCCGCGTCGGCGACGTGGCGGAAGATCGCCGGCGAGCCGATGACGTAGGTGGGCGTCCCCGATGGCCGGTCGGCGAGGGCGTACTGAATCGCCGATCCGACCGTGACGATCTCCTTCAGCGACGCCTGCAGGCCCATCGACCACAGCTTGCGCACGTACTCTTCGGGGGCGAGTCGGGTGTCGTTGGTGACGAACGCGATCCGCATGCCGGCGCCCCGAATCTCGGCCAGCGCCTCACGTGCGTGAGGCGTGGGCGTATGCGCCACCCAGACGCAGCCGTCCAGGTCAAGCAGCACGTGGTCGTAGCGTTGGAGCAGAGGGGAGAGGGGCATCGGTGCGATTAGCGGCGGGGCGCGCAGGCGGCGACTCGCGACGCTAGAAGAGCGCCGTCTGGGCGCTGGACTCAGGGGGGGCCAGGCACTCGGGCCCGTCGTAGCGGGCGTCGTTGACCGTCGCACCGACCTCGGTCATCATCGTGGCCTCCGCCGCCAGCCCGGTCAGGACCGTGCCCAGCTGATCGGGCGGCGTGGCCGACGGGTGAAGCCAAGCCGACTCGTCGCCGGCGTCCAGGATCACCGGCATCCGGTCGTGCAATGGCGCGATCGCGGAGTTGGCGGCCGTCGTCAGGATGGTGCACGTCCGCAGCACGGTCCCGTCGTCGCCGTGCCAGATCGACCACAGCCCGGCGAACGCGAACAGCCCGCCATCGGCCCGGGTGATGTGAAACGGCTGCTTGGGAGCGCCGGGCCTCCGGCGCCACTCATAGAAGCCGTCGGCCACGATCAGGCAGCGGTAGCGCTGAAACGCCCGCCGAAACGCCGGTCGCTGCGCCACCGTTTCGAGCCGTGCATTGATCATCTTCAGCCCGGTGTCTGGACGTTTGGCCCAGGTCGGGACCAGGCCCCAGCGCAGCAGCTCGCCCCGCGGACAGCCCTCGCGATCGGTCGTCACCGCCAGCACGTCGTCGCCGGGGGCGACGTTGAACCGCCGCTGAATCGCCACCGCCTCCGCGATCGGGAACCGAGCCCTGATCGCAGCCGGATCTGGCGCGGCGAGGGTGTAGCGCCCGCACATGCTGCGGCCTCCGCGCTCAGCGCGAGCGCGCCGCGATCTGCTCGGCGCGCTGCGCCTGGGCTCGGCGCTGCCGGCGGCGGCCGAAGAAGATGAGCCCGGCGGCCACCACCAGCACGAGGACGAGGCTCCAGAAGATCCTCAGATCAAGGGAGATGTGCACCGCCAGCGAGATCAGGTTGATGATCCCGAAGGCGATCGCCAAGACGGCGACGATCAGCGCAACGATGATGAGAATGCCGCGCACGCGGGCGAGCAGGCCGGCGCTCGCCGGCGGCGCCACCAGACCCATGAACTTCAGGCCCCGCAGCTGCTTGGTGGTGGGAGCGTCGACGCCGAGACGCTCGGTCGCCCGCTTGAGATCATCGGCGCGGCGCTCGGCCAGCGCGAGTGACGCGTCGGCCATCCGGCGCAGCTGCAGCCGCTCCTGGGGGCGTGCGGAGGCGATCGCCCGCTGGAAGTGCGCGCGCGCCGTCTTGGCGTCATAGCGCTCGGCGGCGCGGGCGCCGAGGATCGCCTGGGCGGCGGCCTTGTACCTGGTCTCTGCCTCGAGCTCCTCGTCGCTGCGGCTCTCCATCTGCTGCATCGCCGCGAGTTGGCTGCGCTGCTCGATCCGCATCGTTCGCTGCTGCTTGGGCATGGCTATGGAGTCTAGTGGTCGGCTCCTATCCTTCGGTCGGAGTGAGCCAGGTAGAGCCCGATCCCCACCGCTGGAAGGCGCTGGGGGTGTGCCTGGTCGCCGGGTTCATGACTCTGCTCGACGTGTCCATCGTCAACGTCGCCCTGCCCGCGATCGAGACGGGGCTGCACGCTGGGGAGAACGAGTTGCAATGGATCGTGTCCGGTTACGCGCTCGCCCTCGGGCTGCTCCTGGTCCCGGCGGGGCGGCTCGGGGATGCGCGGGGTGGCCGCCCGGTGTTCATGACGGGCGTGGCACTGTTCGTCGTTGCCAGCGCCGCCTGCGGCGCGGCGCCGTCGCCAACCTTCATCGTTGTCGCCCGGGTGATTCAGGGCTTCGCCGGCGGACTCATCACGCCGCAGATCACCGGCTTCATTCAGACGCTGTTTGCGGGGGAGGAGCGGGGCAAGGCATTCGGGTACTTCGGCACCGTGGTCGGTATATCGACCGCGATCGGCCCGCTGCTGGGCGGCGGGCTGATCGCTTTGTTCGGGACCCACGACGGGTGGCGCGCCGTGTTCCTGGTCAACCTCCCGGTCGGCGCCGCGGCGCTGTTCTTAGCCCGCCGCTATCTGCCTGCGCCGCAGCCCCGGGAAGCCGACGCGCCACGGACCGAGCTTGACCCGATCGGCGTCGGCCTCTTGGGATTGACGGTCGTCTGCATCCTGGTGCCGTTCATCGAGCAACGGACGTGGCACAGCGCGCTGCGACCGGCGCTGTTTGCGGTCGCCGTGGCGCTCGCCATCGTGTGGGTAGTGCACGAACGCCGCTACGGACGCACCCGCGAACCGGTGGTCAATCTCGACCTGTTCCGCATCCGTTCCTACATCCTGGGCACCGGAGTCGGGCTTCTCTACTTCGCGGGATTCACCGGCACGTTCTTCATCCTCACCCAGTATCTGCAGATTGGACTGCACTACACCGCGCTTCAGGCGGGCCTGACGGCAACCCCGTTCGCGGTGGGGGGTGCGCTCACCGCCTCCCTCGGCAGCCGTCAGGTGCTGCGCCGGGGGCGCAAGCTGGTCGCCTTCGGACTGGCCACGGTGATCGTCGGCCTCGCGCTGGTGTGGCTCGCCGTGCGCCACCAACCGGGATCAGACGTGGCGTTCTACGTCGCATTGCCGCTGTTACTGGCGGGACTGGGGGGCGGGCTGGTCATCTCGCCCAACCAGACCCTGTCGCTTTCCGAGGTGCCGACGCAACGGGCGGGCAGCGCGGGCGGCGTGCTCCAGACCGGTCAGCGCATCGGCTCCTCGGCCGGCATCGCCATCACCGGCAGCGTGTTCTACTCCGAGCTGGCCAACACTCACGGCAACTTCGCCACCGCGTTTCGCCACGGCGTGGTCGTGATCGGCGCGTTCGTCGCCGCCGCGCTGGCGCTCGCGCTCGCCGACGCGGTGACCGCGCCGAGCGGCTCACGCTCAGGCAACCGCGTGGCGCGCTCCGGGGCGGGCCAGTAGCTATCCGTTGCGCGAGGCCGCGACGGCGCGCCGATCCCGGTGCAGAGTCAGAAGGGTGGCTGGTTCTGGTCGCAGACCGATGAATCAGCATTTTCATCACTGCGAACGGCCCGGCGGCGATCCTGCACCGCACCTGTAGCTCGTCGGTCAAGAGCGTGTGCTAACGTGTGGCCATGCGTTTGCACATAAGCCTGGACAACGAGCTCGTGCGTGCCCTCGACGAGCGGGTCGGTCGGCGTCAACGCAGCACGTTCATCGCCGCGGCGGTTCAGCGCGCGCTCGATGACGAGCGTCGCTGGCAGGACATCGACGCCGCGGTGGGCGCGCTCACCGACTCTGCGCACGACTGGGACCGCGACCCGGCGGGATGGGTGCGACGACAGCGCACCGCGCGACCCGGCGGGATGGGTGCGACGACAGCGCACCGCTGACCTGCGCCGCCTCGGGTAGACATGAGCATCCTGCTCGACACCACGGTCCTGATCGACGTGTTGCGAGGCCGCCGCGCAACCGCCGAGCGGCTCGCCGCGCTTCGGCGACACAGAGACGTACCATTCACGACTGCGATCAGCGTCGAGGAGATTCACCGGGGCCTGCGCGATACGGAACGCGTAGCGGCGACCCGCCTGTTCGACGGTCTGCGCATCGCGCCGATCGGCCGCGCCGAGGGCGTCCGGGCGGGCGACTGGCGACGCGATCATGCATCGGCGGGCACAACGCTGGCCCAGGCGGATTGCTTGATCGCCGCGGCGGCCGTGACCGTCGGCGTGCCGCTGGCGACCGGAAACCCGAAGGACTTCCCAATGGGCGAGCTGGAAGTTCAGCACTGGCCGGGCGCCGGGTGATCGAGAACGTCGGTCGATCGACGGTGCTCGAGCCAACTCCCAGTGGCATCCACGTGTAGATCGTCTGTCGACTGAGGGCGACCTGCCGGCCGGGGCTCGGGCGTCCCCGGTCACCGGCGGGCTTGACCAGCACTCGCCCGCGTGACAGAAGTCCGTCCTTGGTCGATTTGAGTGGAGATCGAATCTCCGCCCAAATCGAAAATCGCCGCGGGGGCGAGGGTTGCAGCTGGGATCACGTCAGGGCGTCTCCATCCGAATCGAGTAGGACGTCCGGTCGCCTACAGACTCGACAGCTCGAGAGTCGGCGACGATGCAGCTGGTCTTGTCCCGGGACCGGAACCGGAAGCGAGACCACGAGCCCGCGAGACCGTCCTTGGTGCGTGGGAGCAGACCGTCCCTGGTGCGTGGGAGCAGAACGTCCCTGGTGCGTGGGAGCAGAAGCCTGGGTTGTCTCCCCGGGCGGTCGCTTGTGAGGACGCGACTCAGGCGACGACTACGTCTCCGTCTCGCGTTAGCGTTATGTCTCGGATCCGGCGATAGCGGTCGCGGATTTGCGCCTTTACTGGGTGCACCTCCGCGGGTCTGGCGGTGGGTAGCCATCCACGCCCTCGCGAGCAGACGATCAACGTGTGCCCCTGCGCGCCACAGAACGCAAGACTGTCGGGCTCTGTCGCGCCGAACCACAACGGCAGATCCGCCTGCTGCAGCGCCGCGACCGCCTCCGCGGTTTGGCTCGTGACCAGGCCGACCTCTGACAGGCCGCGCAGCTCGCCGGGATCAAACGCGCCCGATGCAGCTGACTCCGCGATTCCATGATGCGCGATGACCTCCACGATGTTGCCGGCTGGGTCTAGCGCATAGGAGGCCTTGGCGTCCCAGAAGTCGAAGTCAAAGGTCGTCTCTCCATTGGAGTCAGACAGCAGCGGCGAGGCGCGGGATAGCCATCGCTTTGCCTCTTCAAATCGGTCACCGGGCAGCAAGAAGGCGAAGTGGTAGAAAGGTGCGCTGGCGTCGGCGCTTTCCTTGAACCTCAGGCGGGCTGACCCGACCGCGTATCCACCGGACCCGTCTTCACCAAGCCGCCTCCGGAGACTGAGGTTTTCCACGTAGAAATGATCAAGCTCGCAGTAGACCTCCCTCGCCACCAAGAGCTCGACATCTGCGATCTCGACATCGCTTGACACTCCCACACCCTACAACCCGACTCACGCCCTGTCCCGAGGCGGCCACGCGCTCGCGGCTGCTGCCCTGATCGACGGCCGCGCCGCCGTACCAGCGACCAGGGTGCGCGTTGCTGCTTCAGTCGGACGCCGGCCCCGGAGCAGCCAGAACGCTGGCTGACTCGCGGCAGTCACCGGGCTCGCTTGCTGGGAGGGTGAGGGGCGAGCCAGCGCCCGTGGCCTCGGCGAGCGTAACTCCGGCAAGCAGCAGCCGGGCTGGCGGTAAGGTCTCACGTCTGGTTCTGGGCTCGGCCTCGATGATGCGGTAGCTACCAAGGTGTCTCGCTGCCAATGGCCTACCTCACTGCTTGGCACGCTTTCTCTGACCTTTGAGCGGACCGTCGTTCGTACCGGTCCTCATCGCCGCGTGCCGGTCCTCGGGAGTCCGCGTCGTAAGACCTCCGCGAGGACGACAGCGTCGTTGTGCTTGGGGTCGCGGGCGGAGTAGACGAGCGTCAGGGTGCCCGTCCGCGCTCGGCTTCGGAGTGCCGCCAGCCGAGGCCGATGGGCCTTAAGCTCCTCGATGTAGCGTCGGCGGAACTCCTCAAAGCGGCTTGGTTCATGCCCGAACCACTGCCTGAGCTCGGTGCTCGGCGGCAACTCCTTCTCCCAGTCGTCGAGCTTGGCCCGCGCGCGAGAGACGCCACGTGGCCACAGCCGGTCGATCAGCACCCGATAACCGTCCTCTGGTTCCGCAGGCTCATACGCGCGCTTCAGGCGAACATCCATCCGCCACAGGTTGACGCAGAACGACAATATGTGCTCGATGCCGGCGGCTAGGCCGAGAGTCTTCAGTTGGCTTAACCTGCGCCGATAAGTGACGACTGGCGGACAGCGATGGCGCTCTCCAGCGACTTGATCTCGTGCGCGAACGGTCGCCACTCGTCGTGTTTAAAGTAGGAGTAGCGCGAACCGCCGGCGCGGATCAGCGTGGCATACGCAAAGCTCACGTCCGCCTCGACCTCGGGAAGGTCGACAATCACGCGCCGAGCGTTCCGGTCAACCGCCCCGCACCTCGCCCATGACACCCGGACGTTGGGCTGGCGCTTGAGGATCACCCGCAGAGGCGCCGCTATCTCCTCGGGGGCGAGCGCGCCCGTTGCGGCCTGGAAGAGCAGCGGCTGAAACAGGTGGAAATTGCGACGATCGGTCAGCTGGACGGCGATTGCCTTGGCGTGCGCAGCTCGACTCGCCCGGCGCGCACCTGCGTCTCAAAGCACGGCTCGGGCCGCGTGGCCGGACCCTGCACGATTGACCCGTCCGCGAGGCGAAAGATGCTCTGGTGCCAGGGACAGACGATCGCCCCGTCGCGCAGCTGGCCCTCATGCAGCGGCGCGCCGCGATGGGTACAGCGGTCGGCCAGGGCGACCACCCTCCCCTGATGGCGGGTGAGCACCGCGTCGACGCCGTTGGCCGTGGCGTGCGTGAGCCGACCCTCCACGACGTTGTCCTCGGCGGTGGCGTCAGTCCAATCGTCGGGCGGGGACGCAAACGCGGTGCGGTCCACGCCCAGCCCGAGAGCAAAGGTCAGATGCCCGCCGAGGTAGCCACCGATGCTCAGCGCTCCCGCGCCGGCGAGGCTGAGCGCGACGCCGCGAGCACGTCGCCCGCGGCGGCGGGCGACCAGCGACCCCGAGAACAGGACGAGCGCCGTTGTGTTAGCAACCGCGTGCACTAAGCCGACGCGCCGCTCCTTGTGTTGGGTGTCCCCCCAGTCAGAGATGCCCGTCACGGCGGTTGGCAGCGCCGCCAGGATGCCGATCGCGATCAGGCGATCGGCCGCAGCGCGGCTGTCAGGACCGCCGACTGCGTCGAGCATCAGCGAGCCGGTCCAAGCGCCGATCGGGACGTCGGTCAGCACCGGGTGCAGCGTATGCCCAAGCCAGGTGCCGCTCAGCGCGTCCTTCAGCGGGCCCGCCGGCAGGGCGCTGCGCACCGCCGCGGTGACCGGATCGGCGACGCGATCTAGAACCGACGCCTGCTCGATGCCGGCAATGGCGGCATCGACCGGCAAGCCCGCGGTGTCGCCTGCTCCCATCAAGCCGTCGCGCGCTCTCTCGTCATCGACCGGCTCCTCGTTCATGTCTGCACTCCTTTCGGTACGTCGACGTTAGCCGCTCAGCGGCCTATGGCAGACGCTTCGTCGCGTGAACACCACATTATCTCTAGGCAGTGCAATCTGACTGGGAGCGGGTCGGGAAGCGCGTTGGCGGCGTAGGGTTCAGGCATGGATCGAGATCGCGATCTGAGTGCAGAGGACCGGCCTGCCGCCGCTCCGTCGCGGGTTTCTCCGGACACGGTGCGCAGCTACCGATACCAGCTGACGCCGGGGGAGGATGTGATCGACACCGCGACCTGGGCGGGCTCGATCCCGCAGGTCAACGGGATCGCCCCCCGGGTGCGCGTGGGCCGCACCAAGTGGTTCAACCTACTCTGGCTGCTGCCGATCGGTTTCCTGGTGCTGATCATCTTGGTCGCCGTCGCCAAGGGTCTGCGCGGTGACGCTTTCATGCAGCGGTTCATCGCGCGCTACCCGGGGACTGACGTGGCGTTCCCGCCGGCGGGAACGGTCGGGTTTCCGGCGTGGGTGGATCTGCAGCATTTCTTCAACCTGTTCTTCATGATCTTCATCATCCGCGCCGGGGTTCAGATCCTGTCGGATCACCCCCGGCTCTACTGGACCCGGCACTCGACGCCGGGCCGGGACTGGTTTCGGATTCAAAGGCCCGTTCCGGAGGATCCGCTGTGGACGGCCAAGCAGGATTCGATCAGCCTCCCGAGACAGGTGGGGCTGCCGGGGCTTCGCCACTCGATCGGCTTGGCGCGCTGGTGGCATCTCAGCTTCGACGCGCTGTGGCTGCTCAACGGCGTCGTGTTCTACATCCTGTTGTTCGCGACCGGCCGCTGGCAGCGGCTGGTGCCGACTAGCTGGAACGTGTTCCCCAACGCTCTGTCGACGCTGGTCCAGTACCTGTCGTTGAACTGGCCGGCCGACCATGGCTGGGTGGCCTACAACGGCCTGCAGCTGATCGCGTATTTCATCACCGTGTTCATCGCCGGCCCGCTGGCTTTGATCACCGGCCTGGGGATGTCCCCCGCGCTGTCGACCCGGTTCAAACGGATCAGCAAGGTCTTCAGCATCCAGACCGCGCGATCGCTGCACTTCCTGGTGCTTGTCTGGTTTCTGATCTTCATCGTGCTCCACGTGACCTTCGTGTTCACCACCGGGCTGCTGGTCAACCTCAACCACATCTACGCAGGACGGACGGACGACAGCTGGATCGGGTTCGGAGTGTTCGCCGCGTCGACGGCCGTCGCCATCGCCGCGTGGGTGGCCGCGACGCCGTTCACGATCCGCCACCCCCGCGTCGTGCAGCGCGTCGGCCAGGCGATCGTCGGACCGGTTCAGCATCTCTTCGAGCACGTCGACCCCAAGCCGGGCGAGTACAGCGAAAGGGACATCTCCCCGTACTTCTGGCATAACGGGCAGTACCCCGACTCCGACGAGTACAAGGCGCTGTTTGACGGCAACTTCGCCGACTATCGCCTGCGGATCAACGGCCTGATCGAGAACCCGATCGAGCTCGACCTCACGCAACTCCGGGCCCTGCCCCACCACGAGCAGATCACCCAGCACTTCTGCATCCAGGGTTGGTCGGGCGTCGCCAAATGGGGCGGCGTCTCGATGCAGACGATCCTCGATCTCGTCAAGCCCCACCCCGAGGCGAGGTGGGTTGTGTTCTATTCCCTCGGCGAGGGCGCCGACAAGGGCGTCTACTACGACGCGCACCCGATCGAGCACATGAGCCATCACCTGACGATGCTCGCCTACGACATGAACGACCAGCCGCTGCCCTTCGGGCACGGCGCGCCGCTGCGGCTCCGAAACGAGATCGAGCTCGGCTTCAAGCAAGTCAAGTGGATCAAGGGGATCGAGTTTGTCGCGCACTACTCAGAGCTCGGCGGCGGCTACGGCGGGTACAACGAAGACCACGAATTCTTCGGCTACCGACAATCGATCTAGGGGCGCGCTCCAACGCTGGCAGAAGGCGCCAGGTCGAGCATGGACGAGAGTCTGCAGTTGGTTTAATGCGCCGATAAGGACGAGTGGCGGACGGCGGAGGCGCTCGCAGCGACTTGGTCTCGAGCGCGAACGGTCGGCAGCCGTCGTGTCCAAAGTAGGAGTAGCGCGAACCGCCGGTGCGGATCAGCGTGGCATACGCAAAGCTCACGTCCGCCTCGACCTCGGGAAGGTCGACAATCACGAGCCAAGCGTTCCGGTCGCACGCCCCGAGCCTCGCCGATGAAACCCGGGCGTAGGCCGGCGCTTGAGATCACCCACAGAGGCGCCGCTATCTCCTCGGGGGAGAGCGCGCCCGTTCGCGGCCTGGAAGAGCAGGGCTGAAACAGGTGGAAATAGCGACGATCGGTCAGGTGGACGGCGATAACTTGGCGTGGTAGCTCGACTCGCTCGGCGCGCACCTAGTGTCAAAGGACAGCTCGGGACGCGTGGCCGGATTCTGCACGATAGACCCGTCCGCGAGGCGAAAGATGCTCTGGTGCCAGGGACAGACGATCGCCCCGTAGTGCAGCTGGCCCTCATGCAGCGGCGCGCCGCGATGGGTACAGCGGTCGGCCAGGGCGACCACCCTCCCCTGATGGCGGGTGAGCACCTCGTCGACGCCGTTGGCCGTGGCGTGCGTGAGATGACCCTCCACGACGTTGTCCTCGGCGGTGGCGTCAGTCTAATCGTCGGGCGGGACCCAAACGCGGTGCGGTCACGCCAGCCGAGAGCAAAGGTCAGATGCCCGCCGAGGTAGCCCACGATGCTCAGCGCTCCCGCGCCGGCGAGGCTGAGCGCGACGCCGCGAGCACGTCGCCCGCGGCGGCGGGCGACCAGCGACCCCGAGAACAGGACGAGCGCCGTAGTGTTAGCAACCGCGTGCACTAAGCCGACGCGCCGCTCCTTGTGTTGAGTGTCCCCCCAGTCAGAGATGCTCGTCACGGCGGTTGGCAGCGCCGCCAGGATGCCGATCGCGATCAGGCGATCGGCCGCAGCGCGGCTGTCAGGACCTCCGCTGCGTCGAGCATGAGCGAGTCGGTCCAAGCGCCGATCGGGACGTCGGTCAGCACCCTGTGCAGCGTATGTCCAAGCCAGGTGCCGCTCAGCGCGTCCTTCAGCGGGCGCGCCGGCAGGGGTTGCGCACGCCGCAGTGACCGGGTCGGTGACGCGTCTAGGCCGATGCCTGCTCGATGCCGCCAATGGCGGCATCACCGGCAAGCCCGAGGTTTGACTGATTCCATCAAGACGTCGCGCGCAGTCCCCTCATCGACCGGCTCAACGTGCATGTCTGCACTCCTTTCGGTACGTCAACGTTAGTCGCTCAGCGGCCTATGGCAGACGCTTCGTCGCGTGAACACCATATTATCTCTAGGCAGTGCAATCTGACTGGGAGCGGGTCGGGAAGCGCGTTGGCGGCGTAGAGTTCAGGCATGGATCGAGATCGCGATCTGAGTGCAGAGGAAAGTCTGGCGCCGCTCGTGCGGGTTTCTTCGGACACGGTGCGCAGCTATCGATACCAGTGACGCCGGGGGAGGATGTGTCGTACCGCGAGCTGGGCGGGCTCGATCTCGCAGGTCCGGGATGCCCCCCGGGCGCGTGGGCCGCACCAAGTGGTTCAATCTACTCTGTTGCTGCCGATCGGTTTCCTGTGGTGAACAACTTGGTCGCCGTCGCCTAGTGTCTGCGCGGTGACACTTTCAGCAGCGGTTCATCGCGCGCTACCCGGGGATCGACTGGCGTTCCCGCGGCGGGAGCGGTCGAGTTTCCGGCGTGGGTAGATCTGCAGCATTTCTTCAACCTGATTTCATGATCTTCATCATCGCGCGGGGTTCAGATCCTGTAGGATCACCACGCTCTATGGACAGGCACTGACGCGGGCCGGGAGTGGTACGGATTCAAAGTCCCGTTTCGGAGGATCCGCTGTGGGCGGCCAAGCAGGATAGATCAGGCTCGCGAGACAAAGAGGATGAGGGGCTTCGTCGATCGGCTTGGCGCGCTGGTGGGATCTCAGATCGACGCGCAGTGGTTATTTAGCGGCGTGGAGTTCTACATCCTGTTGTTCGCGATCGGTCGCTGTCAGCGGCTGGTGCCGACTAGCTGGAACGTGTTCCAAAGTCTGTCGACGCTGGTCCAGTACTGTCGTTGATTGGCCGGCCGAATGCTGGGTGGCCTACAACGAATGCAGCTGATCGCGTATTCATCACCGTGTTCATCGCCGGCTCGCTGGCTTTGATCACCGGCCTGAGGATGTCCCTCGCGCTGTCTACCCGGTTCTAACGGATCAGCAAGGTTTTCAGCATCCAGACCGCGCGATCGCTGCACTTCCTGGTGCTTGTCTGGTTTCTGATCTTCATCTTACTCCTCGTGATCTTCGTGTTCACCACCTTGCTGCTTTTCTATCTTAATCACATCTACGTAGGACGTACAGGGATAGCTAGATCATTCGGAGTGTTCGCCGCGTCGACAGCCGTCGCCATCGCCGCGTGGGTGTCCGACGCCATCCACAATCCCACCCCAGCGTCATGCAGCGGGTCGGCCAAGCGACGTCACCGCTTCAGCTGCACTTCGAGCACGTCGACCTCTAGCCTGGCGAGTACATCGGGGAGATCTCCTCGTTCTTCTGGCATTTCTTTCAGTACTTTTTCTCCGACCATACAAAGCGATCCGCCGCGGCATCTTCGCCGACTATCGCCGCGTATCCCCGACCTGATCGATTCGCGATCGAGTTACCTCACGTCTCTTGCCATTCCCACAACGATAAATCACCCAGCCGTTCTGCTTTTAGATTTTTTCGGGCGTCGTCTTTTGTGGTGGTGTCTCTTTAAGGGGATGGTAGATGTAGTTTAAATGGGGGAGGGAGGTGGGTTGTGTTTTTTTTTCTCATTTATATCTTTTTTTATATCTTTTTTTTTAACGTGGACCTTACCTACCACAGACCATGGATCCTCGCCAACTCTATTAGTTGCTTTCGTCAAGTCGCCGCTTAGCTTTTTATCTAGATCTATCTTTTCTTTTTGCAATCAGTGGATCAGGGGATCGAATTGTTTCTTTTTTTTTAGTTCGCCGTCGGCTTTATCGAGTCACCGATGATCACCAAATCTGTGGTTACGGTCCACTAGGCCGAGAGTCTTCAGTTGGCTTAACCTGCGCCGATAAGTGACGACTGGCGGACGGCGAAGGCGCTCTCCAGCGACTTGATCTCGCGCGCGAACGGTCGCCACTCGTCGTGTCCAAAGTAGGAGTAGCGCGAACCGCCGGTGCGGATCAGCGTGGCATACGCAAAGCTCACGTCCGCCTCGACCTCGGGAAGGTCGACAATCACGCGCCGAGCGTTCCGGTCAAACGCCCCGCACCTCGCCCATGACACCCGGACGTTGGGCTGGCGCTTGAGGATCACCCGCAGAGGCGCCGCTATCTCCTCGGGGGCGAGCGCGCCCGTTGCGGCCTGGAAGAGCAGCGGCTGAAACAGGTGGAAATTGCGACGATCGGTCAGCTGGACGGCGATTGCCTTGGCGTGCGCAGCTCGACTCGCCCGGCGCGCACCTGCGTCTCAAAGCACGGCTCGGGCCGCGTGGCCGGACCCTGCACGATTGACCCGTCCGCGAGGCGAAAGATGCTCTGGTGCCAGGGACAGACGATCGCCCCGTCGTGCAGCTGGCCCTCATGCAGCGGCGCGCCGCGATGGGTACAGCGGTCGGCCAGGGCGACCACCCTCCCCTGATGGCGGGTGAGCACCGCGTCGACGCCGTTGGCCGTGGCGTGCGTGAGCCGACCCTCCACGACGTTGTCCTCGGCGGTGGCGTCAGTCCAATCGTCGGGCGGGGACCCAAACGCGGTGCGGTCCACGCCCAGCCCGAGAGCAAAGGTCAGATGCCCGCCGAGGTAGCCCCCGATGCTCAGCGCTCCCGCGCCGGCGAGGCTGAGCGCGACGCCGCGAGCACGTCGCCCGCGGCGGCGGGCGACCAGCGACCCCGAGAACAGGACGAGCGCCGTTGTGTTAGCAACCGCGTGCACTAAGCCGACGCGCCGCTCCTTGTGTTGAGTGTCCCCCCAGTCAGAGATGCCCGTCACGGCGGTTGGCAGCGCCGCCAGGATGCCGATCGCGATCAGGCGATCGGCCGCAGCGCGGCTGTCAGGACCGCCGACTGCGTCGAGCATCAGCGAGCCGGTCCAAGCGCCGATCGGGACGTCGGTCAGCACCGGGTGCAGCGTATGCCCAAGCCAGGTGCCGCTCAGCGCGTCCTTCAGCGGGCCCGCCGGCAGGGCGCTGCGCACCGCCGCGGTGACCGGATCGGCGACGCGATCTAGAACCGACGCCTGCTCGATGCCGGCAATGGCGGCATCGACCGGCAAGCCCGCGGTGTCGCCTGCTCCCATCAAGCCGTCGCGCGCTCTCTCGTCATCGACCGGCTCCTCGTTCATGTCTGCACTCCTTTCGGTACGTCGACGTTAGCCGCTCAGCGGCCTATGGCAGACGCTTCGTCGCGTGAACACCACATTATCTCTAGGCAGTGCAATCTGACTGGGAGCGGGTCGGGAAGCGCGTTGGCGGCGTAGGGTTCAGGCATGGATCGAGATCGCGATCTGAGTGCAGAGGACCGGCCTGCCGCCGCTCCGTCGCGGGTTTCTCCGGACACGGTGCGCAGCTACCGATACCAGCTGACGCCGGGGGAGGATGTGATCGACACCGCGACCTGGGCGGGCTCGATCCCGCAGGTCAACGGGATCGCCCCCCGGGTGCGCGTGGGCCGCACCAAGTGGTTCAACCTACTCTGGCTGCTGCCGATCGGTTTCCTGGTGCTGATCATCTTGGTCGCCGTCGCCAAGGGTCTGCGCGGTGACGCTTTCATGCAGCGGTTCATCGCGCGCTACCCGGGGACCGACGTGGCGTTCCCGCCGGCGGGAACGGTCGGGTTTCCGGCGTGGGTGGATCTGCAGCATTTCTTCAACCTGTTCTTCATGATCTTCATCATCCGCGCCGGGGTTCAGATCCTGTCGGATCACCCCCGGCTCTACTGGACCCGGCACTCGACGCCGGGCCGGGACTGGTTTCGGATTCAAAGGCCCGTTCCGGAGGATCCGCTGTGGACGGCCAAGCAGGATTCGATCAGCCTCCCGAGACAGGTGGGGCTGCCGGGGCTTCGCCACTCGATCGGCTTGGCGCGCTGGTGGCATCTCAGCTTCGACGCGCTGTGGCTGCTCAACGGCGTGGTGTTCTACATCCTGTTGTTCGCGACCGGCCGCTGGCAGCGGCTGGTGCCGACTAGCTGGAACGTGTTCCCCAACGCTCTGTCGACGCTGGTCCAGTACCTGTCGTTGAACTGGCCGGCCGACCATGGCTGGGTGGCCTACAACGGCCTGCAGCTGATCGCGTATTTCATCACCGTGTTCATCGCCGGCCCGCTGGCTTTGATCACCGGCCTGGGGATGTCCCCCGCGCTGTCGACCCGGTTCAAACGGATCAGCAAGGTCTTCAGCATCCAGACCGCGCGATCGCTGCACTTCCTGGTGCTTGTCTGGTTTCTGATCTTCATCGTGCTCCACGTGACCTTCGTGTTCACCACCGGGCTGCTGGTCAACCTCAACCACATCTACGCAGGACGGACGGACGACAGCTGGATCGGGTTCGGAGTGTTCGCCGCGTCGACGGCCGTCGCCATCGCCGCGTGGGTGGCCGCGACGCCGTTCACGATCCGCCACCCCCGCGTCGTGCAGCGCGTCGGCCAGGCGATCGTCGGACCGGTTCAGCATCTCTTCGAGCACGTCGACCCCAAGCCGGGCGAGTACAGCGAAAGGGACATCTCCCCGTACTTCTGGCATAACGGGCAGTACCCCGACTCCGACGAGTACAAGGCGCTGTTTGACGGCAACTTCGCCGACTATCGCCTGCGGATCAACGGCCTGATCGAGAACCCGCTCGAGCTCGACCTCACGCAACTCCGGGCCCTGCCCCACCACGAGCAGATCACCCAGCACTTCTGCATCCAGGGTTGGTCGGGCGTCGCCAAATGGGGCGGCGTCTCGATGCAGACGATCCTCGATCTCGTCAAGCCCCACCCCGAGGCGAGGTGGGTTGTGTTCTATTCCCTCGGCGAGGGCGCCGACAAGGGCGTCTACTACGACGCGCACCCGATCGAGCACATGAGCCATCACCTGACGATGCTCGCCTACGACATGAACGACCAGCCGCTGCCCTTCGGGCACGGCGCGCCGCTGCGGCTCCGAAACGAGATCGAGCTCGGCTTCAAGCAAGTCAAGTGGATCAAGGGGATCGAGTTTGTCGCGCACTACTCAGAGCTCGGCGGCGGCTACGGCGGGTACAACGAAGACCACGAATTCTTCGGCTACCGACAATCGATCTAGGGGCCCGCTCCGACGCTGACAGAAGGCGTCAGGTCGACCAGAATTGCCAGCCGCGGCAACTCGCTTGGCCGTCACCGGCCGTTAAGGTGTAGCCACGATCTGGCGCCAGCTACTGTTCGTCGCCACCGTGAGCCGAAAGGGGATCCCATGAACAGCTGGACGATCACGAACCTAGATCTGAGACCCCACGCGCCCGAGATCCTCGCCTCGACAGACGAGGCGCGGGCGATTGCCCTAATGATCCCGGCCGGCGAGAGCTTCGACGATCACCAGGTGCACGAAAGCGCTTGGGTAACCGTGATCGACGGTGAGGTCGAGATCACCACGAGCGGTGGCGAGAGCGTGACCGGCAGTACAGGACTTGTGGTTGCCTTTGCTCCCAACGAGCGTCACGCCGTGCACGCCCGTTCCGACGCCCGCCTCGTGCTGCTGCTCACGCCATGGCCCGGAGTCGACCACCCCGGAGCGATGACCCTGGAGCAGAAGGCGAGCGCCCGCCACGACGCCGCCGAACGCCGAACGAGCGCCTGACACAAAGACGTGGGACGCTCCTTCGGAGGGTCTTGCGGGACGCCCACCGCTCGGCGTGGAGGTCCCGAAATGTGGCGACGCCGCCGTAAAGGTGCCGCACTCGAGACCTTGCGGGGCTCTCTGGGCGCAAAGATCCACCAACCGAACTCGGTGAGCTCGTCGGCTACGAGTGTCCCGTTGAGACTCTTCGGATCTCCCGCGGTCGCCGCGCGAATAATGGGCTGGGCCCCCTCGTGGACTTCTTTCTCGCCGCGACCGCTACTGAACCTTGGGCGGGTGGGGCCAGGAGCTGTCACGACGGACGTGATGCGTTCATCGACCAGCAGCATGGAGTGCACTGCTGTGATCATGTTGAGCGCGGCCTTGCTGCTGCGGTACGCAGGGGCGGAGATACCCCTCGCGTTGTAGCGATCATCAGGGCCGACGGTCAACCCGGTTTGCCCCGCATCCGAGGTGACGTTGACGAGGCTCGCAGTAGCGGAAGGAACGAGTCGATGAGGACAGCGGCGCCGAACACGTTGGTCTCGAACACAAAGTGGAACTCATCGCGAAGACTGAGATCGGACCCGCCGGTGCTAACACCTGCACTGTTGATCAGGATGTCAAGTGATCCGAATCGTTCGGAGACAGATTGGGCGGCGGCCGCAATAGAGGTATCGCTGGTTAGGTCCAGTGATGAGTACGAGGGCTTTCGGAGTTTCCATGTCGGCCCGATCGGCCTCCAGGCAAGCCTCAGTTCAGTCAGACGTCGGCGCGTACCGGTGGTGAAGGCCCAGGGAGTTACCGGCCGGGTCGAGGAAGATCGCCTGGTGGCAGACGCCGCTGTCGATCATGTCAGTGACGAAGCGGACGCCCTGAGCCTCGAGGTGCGTTCGCGCAGCAGCGACATCCTCGACCTGAAGCGCGATTGGCAGGCTGTGCGGGCGAAACTCCTGGCCGAACGCTGTGGGCTCCATGATGGCGAGCGTGAGATTGCCGGCTTGGAACTCAGCGCCCGGCATATCACCCCACCGCTTACCGGTCGGCAGACCGAGCACCGTGCCGTAGAAGTGGATCGAGGCGTCGAAGTCCTGGGCCGGGATAGCGACAAAATCGACGCCGGTAATGCGGTACGCGGGAGTTTCGGTCATGGACGGCTCCGGAGCTGGTGGTCAAGGAAGAGTATGCACGGGAGGCGAGACGTCCGTTGCGCTCGACCACCGGCTAAGAGCGTCGCGAGACGTGACCACTCTGGCCGAGGTCGCTCATGCCCTCCTTACAACTAGACATAAGATGGATTATCGAGCATTGAAACCGGGTCGTCGCCTCGGGGCTCGACTCGGAGGACGATGACCTCCGCCGCGCTTAGCAGGACGGCTCCTTCGGGACCGTTGCGAGTGATTACGACGCGGTCATGGTTCGCCAGCTCGGGCGGGATCGAGCGCGGCAGCTACGGCGGCCAGCTCCGCCGCGGGCAGCGTCTGCTCGATCAGCGGGAACAGCTCTCGCTCCTCGCGCCGAACGTGATCGGCGATCAGGCTGCCGAGCTCGTGCAGCGCCGCCACGGATTTGCCCGAGTCGTCGCCGACGGCGGCGATGCGTTGGCGGATGGCGACGTGATCGCACAGCACGCGGGCGATGAGTGCGTCATATGGATCGCCGCGGCCGGCGTAGGCAGGAAGCAGCACCTCCTCCTCCAGCCGGAAGTGCAGTCGCCCATGCCCGTCCCAATACGCGGCCAACGCCGCATCCGCCTCGGCCGCGGTCTCGGCGCTCGCCTGACGCAGCTTTTGCGCGAGGAATAGGGCTTGATGGTGATCGCGCGAAAGCGAGGCCAGAGCAGGATCGCGTTTCATCCCTGGGCCGGCTCCCCGTGCTGCGAACGCGGTTCTGCTGTGATCGGACCCCTGAGCTGGATCAGGCAGCCCGCCAGGTACGGATCACGCGGGACGAACCCGGCCAGCTGGGTCTCCGGCGTGAGCACGTCGAGCAGACCGCGCGTGACCCCGCGGTGCAGCGCGCATACGACCTCCGGGCTCTCCCGCACAGCGTCACGGTACGGGCAATTACAGAGTCGGTAGGTCAGCTCCCCCTGCGCATCAGTCTCCCGGCGAGGGGCAAACCCCAACGACACGAGTGTCGCGTGCAGCTTCTCCTCGGCCGCGCAAGGACCATCCGGTGCCAGCTCCCGGCCGATCTCCCGACCCCTTACCTCCACCGTGCGCAGGCTCGTCTTGCCCGGGGAAATCACCCGTGCGAGCCAGCGTCCGAGATCCGCATATCCACTTGGAGCCTCACCGCCCGGACGCGCGTCCGGTGAGATCACCCACATGTCGCGCGGCCGGCCCCGCGCCTGCCGGGTTCGTTCGCGCGCTACCAAGCCGGCGGTGCGCAGCTGCTCGAGATGCACCCGCACCCCGTTTGGATGCAGATCCACGCCCCGGGCCAGCTCCTCGGTTCCCGCTGGACGGCGCAACTCGCTCAACAGCTTGAACAGCCGCGCCCGCGTGGGCTGGGCGAGCGCATCGTCAGGCGGCGCAGGGACATCCATCGCGGCCTCGAAGTTTTGCACAGCGCCAGATTGGAAACCGCGCCCGGGCTGGTATTTTTCTAATTACCTTGTGAAAAAGATCCGCCGGAGGTCCAATGGCCTACGTAATCGCTGAACCGTGCATCGGGACCAAGGACAACTCGTGCGTCGAGGTCTGTCCGGTTGACTGCATCCATCCCACCCCTGAAGAGCCCGGCTACGACAGCGTCGAGATGCTCTACATCGACCCTGAGGAGTGCATTGACTGTGACGCCTGCGTGGAAGCCTGCCCAGTCGACGCGATCTTCGCCGAGGACCAGCTCCCCGAAGAGTGGCGTCGCTTCGCCGACATCAACGCAGACCATTACCGCAGCCGAACCGCGTGACTTCTCTCGTGGTTCAAGCAAGCTACCCATCCGCGGGCGCAAGCTACCTGCGCTCGCTGGCGCACGTTCAACGACCAGCGCCTCGCCCAGCTGGACGCCCGGACAGCGACCCTCGAGGATGTAGCCCTCTCGACTCGGCGCGGGGCCACTGTCATTCGACCGTCCTTCTACAGGTGACGCTCCACGTCCCGGGCGTTCAAACGCGCGGACGCCAGCGCCGGAAGGTCCCCGAGAAACGCCGCCTCCACATACCACCGCAGGTCCCGGCTCGCCCGTGGCGCCGCCACGAGCTGCTGCCCCTGGCGAATAGTCGCCGCGATTAGCGGCGCCACGGCACGCTCGCGCCCGGATGGGTTCGCCCGCTGACGGGGACACATCTCGCGATTCGCGCTCATCTCGGTCAACGATCCCACCGCTTCATCAATGTGTCAAGCGTCACAAAGTCGCGCCGCGGCCTACCCCCGGTGGCCGGCGCTTTGCCGAACCCCGGCAGGTCGACCGCCACCGCCCTGTATCCGGCCGCGGCCAGCGGTTCCAAGTGATCAGACCACATCGTGCGGTCCGCGATACCGGCGTGGATGAGCACCACGACCGGTCCGCTGCCCGCCTCGTCGTACGGGAGCATCGGGCGCCGAGTGTATCGATCGAAAACGCCTCCACCCCCTCGTATGATGCTTCTTTGCGCAAGCAACTATATTGTTGCCGAGCGCGAGCGGCGCGAACACCCTAGGAGGCACCTGTTGACCACTGGCAACGCATCCCGATCCTGGCCGGACCTGGACTACGAGGCGATTCGCCCCACCGCGGCGCACGTGCACCGGCTGGCGCAGATCGGCGGCAAGTACACGATCGACCAGCCGTTTGAGCCCAACTGGGGCAACGCCATCATGCCGATCACCCCCCGCGGCTTCGCGACCCCGACGCTGCGGGTCAACGACGTGTTCTTCGTGGTCGAATATCAGCTGCTTGACGATCGGGTCACCGTGACCGCCGATACCGGCCGTGCCTCCGTGCCTCTCGCGCCCGGATCGGTCGCCGACTTCTACGCGGCGTTCCTTGAGGCGGTGGGTGAGCTGGGCATCCCGCCGCTGGAGAACCTCAGCCAGCCAGAGATCGCTGGCGCCCCACCTCTCGACGAGGACCGTGAGCGGCGGGACTACGACCCCGCGGTTGCGCGCCAAATGGCCTTTGCCCTCCTTCGTGCCGGCCACGCCCTCGGCGCCTACCAGGCTCCCTTCCGCGGGCACCGCCCGCGCGTCGGGATGATGTGGGGCGCCTTTGATCTCTCCGCGACCCGGTTCAACGGGCGCTCGGTCACCCCGCCGGCCTCGCACCCGGTGTTCCTGCAGAACGGCATGACCGGTGAGGTTGTCTCGATCGGTTTCGTGTTCGGCGACGAGCGCTCCCCGATGCCCGCCTTCTACGCCTACATCTCACCGCCACCCGACGATCTCGAATCGTCCGACTTCGGCGCGCCCGAGGCCAGGTGGATCGCCGACGCGGGGCTGATCGTCCTTCCCTGGGAGGCGGTTCGCGCCAGCGACGATCCCGAGGCGACGGTCGTTCGCTTTGCCGACGCCGTGTACGCGATCGCGGCACGCAGCGACGCCTGGCCGCCCAGCCTGGTGGGCGAGCGCCACGACGGCCGCTACGCGGTGACACACCCCCTGTTCGCAAGCTAGCGTCGACTCGCGACCGCGGCCGGAGCTGTCACCCAGCTCCGGCCGCTGTCTGTTGCGCTTGCCCCCGGTACCTGTCACTTCGAACGCTGGCGGCTAGCTGATGAAGCCGTCCTTCGTCAGCGTATGCGCCGCCGCCTTGGCCGAGATCGTCCCCGGAAACGACGGCAGGACGGCGTGTCCGCCAAACGCAGCGTCAAAGAAGCTGAAGTGCGTGGCTTCGTTGGCGGCGACCTTCGCCGCCACCTGCTTCAGGTCGGTGGAGCTCAGCGTGCCGACGGCGCCCAGGTAGGTCTCCACGAACGCCGTCTCCAACGCCACGCCGGTACCCAGCAGCGCGTGGGTGCTCGACACCGCAGCGCCCGGGATGTGCAGCATGAAGCCGCGCGGGGTCTTCGATCCCAGCGCCTTCGCCAGGAACGCCTTGTGGTCCTTCTCGTTCCGCAGGGCCTTCTGGAAATAGTCCTTGTTCTTCAGCCCCTTGAACGACGAGAAGTTGGCGATGATCGTCGAGTAGACCTTCACCGCCAGGCTCTCGGCGATATAG
Organism: uncultured Actinomycetota bacterium; assembly: GCA_963830395.1. GTDB lineage: Bacteria > Actinomycetota > Thermoleophilia > Solirubrobacterales > Solirubrobacteraceae > Palsa-465. The sequence continues at coordinate 78,686 of CAWHMI010000014.1, read as the reverse complement.
GCCACCTGAAGGGTCGCGACATCACTCTTGGTCGCGCCCTTGGCGAACGCCACGCCATCCATCGAGGCGAGGATCCCGCCCGTGCCCACCAGGACGACGCTGCCCTTAGCTGCGTTCCGGATGAACTGACCGCGGCTCACGCCGTCTTGCACTTCGCTCATGTGATCGCTCCTGTGCTGTGGTTGTTCCTGCTTTTCCATCCAGGAGTTCGCAGCCGGATCAAATAAGGATCAATCGGACGGGATCAGCTGCTCGCGGAGGCGAGGCGCAGCTTGCGATCCCAGCGCGCAGGGCTCATCTCAGCCCACGTCGCCGTCGACACAGCGCTCCCCCATCCGGTCACCTCCCATCATGCCGGCGTTGACAAAGGCGCATCGGCGACCTGAGATGAACTGTCATTCACCTAACGGCGCGCGCACGAACCACGCGAGCTCAAACCAGTGGCGCGATCACGCTCGGTGTTCCTGCAGCCGATCGCGGCCCCGTCGATTCTCGGCCTGGTCGGTTTCGCGGTGGCCACCTTCATGGTCACCGCCGACCTCGTCGGCTGGTACGGGTCGGCGACTTCCCCCACCCTCATCTTCCCCTTCGCCGCCGCCACCGGCGGGATCGCCCAGGGTGCGGCCGCCCTATGGGCTTATAAGGCCCGCGACGGGCTGGCCACCGCCGTCCATGGGGTCTGGGCCGCGTTCTGGCTCGGCTATGGATTACTTAATTTGCTGATCGCGGTCAAGGTGCTGCCGGCACCGGCCCCGCACGCCGCGGTGCCCGAGCTCGGCTACTGGTTCTATCCGCTGGCCGCGATCACGCTCGTGGCCGGATTTGCGTCGCTGGCCGAGAACCTCGCGCTCTCCTCAGTGCTGTTCCCCCTCGCGGTGGGCGCCGCGCTGCTCGGCGTGTTCTATACCGTCGGCGCAACCACCTGGGAATATCTCGGCGCTATTTCACGATGGCGTCTGCGTTCACCGCCTTCTACGCCGCCAGCGCGATGATGCTCGCCAGCACTTCTGGCCGGATCATCCTCCCGCTCGGTAAGTACCGTCGCTCCGCCGATACTCCTGGCGAACAGCCGACTATCCGATCCAGTTCGAGCTCGGTGAGCCCGGCGTCAAGCAGGGCCAATAACCAAGGCGACCCATTTTCGGCGACACTGCCATCAGGTGCTCCGCCGGCGGGCACGGCCCGCCGGCGGCACCCATTCCAGTCCGGGCCAGCAGGTCTGAGCCACTGGACCCGCAATCTCGATGCCCCACTTTTGATCTGCGATCCCGGCGGTCATCTTTCGAACAATCGATGATCATCGCGCCCAGCCTCAATCGGTTAGTGTTGCCGCCGATGCCCGGGCGGTCTGATCGAAGGGGCCAGAGCGTGTCGCTGCTCGAGGTGGATCCGGATCTCGGCGACGGTCTCAGTGACCAAGAGCTGGAGGACGCGCGCCCCCGGGCCATCGCCGCGGTCATTGAGCTCACCGCCACCTGGGACCCGACGAGGATCAGCGCGGAAGGCAAGGAGGGCTGGCTGGGGCTGATGGTCATCGACGGGTTGCTCGTCCGGCGTGTACACGTGGGCAATCGCGCCGCCTGCGAGCTGTTCGGACCCGGCGACGTGATTCGTCCCTGGGACACAGACGGCGAATACGCCCCGTTGCCGATCACCGTCGCCTGGCTCGTGCTGAGGCCAACTCGGCTCGCGGTCCTCGACACCGCCTTCGTGCGCCGCGTCGCTCAATGGCCGAGCATCACCAGCCGGGTGGTCGGCCGCATCGCCCAGCGCGCTCGGTACCTGGCGCTCACCCAGGCCGTGACCCACCTGCCACGCGTATACGCTCGCCTGCTGATTCTCTTCTGGCTGCTCGCCGAACGGTGGGGCCGCGTCGGTCCGGACGGGGTGACCATCACCCTGCCACTGACGCATGAGGTACTAGGAATGTTGGTGGGAGCTCACCGTCCGCCGGTCACCATCGCGTTACAACGTCTCTCCCGCGCTGGGCTGCTCACCCGCCCGCGCACGGATCGATGGCTACTCACCAATCTCGCCGTGGAGCGGCTGGGACAGCCCGAGAGCCTCGTTCTGATCGACCCGGAGAGCGGAGCCTGACCACCGCTGTCACGCGCCCCCTGGTGTAAGCAGACGAACTCTCACCTCGTGCCGCGAGAGCCGAAATTGCCTCTCATGGGTACATTGGGAGAGAGCCAGAGAAGGCACAGGCGATGGCGGCAAACATCGAGTCCGAACTCCTCAACCACCTGATCGCGGTGAAGGCCATCGAGCGGCAGAGCCTGGGGCTGATGCAGGCCGGCGTCGAGCACGCCGGCGACAGGCGGATCGCCGGGATCTACCGCGATCATCGCCGCCAGACCGAGGCTCACGTCCGGTTCCTGGATTCGCGTATCGCCGCCGGCGGTGGCATTCCTTCCAGCCCGGTGGACCTCGGCGCAGGGCTGGCGGCGATCGAGGTTCGGCTCCCGGCGCGGCCGCGCCTCGAAACGCTGGCAGCGGCCACCTATGCCCACGAGAACCTGGAGATCGCGGCCTATCATCTGCTGCAGGGGCTGGCCCAGCGCGCCGACGATCATCAGACGGTCGCCGCCGTGGAGAAGATCCTGGAGGAGGAGGAAGCGGCCGCCGAGGCGGTGGCCAGTATGTTCGATCGCGCCATCGAGGTATCGCTGGGTGAGCCGAGCAGAAGTCCCACTAGTCGGCTGGTGGAGAGCGCCGGCGGCGGGGATCCGCTCCCCCGCGCCCGAAGGCGACGCTGAGCCGGCGCCCGCGGCGAGCGGGCTTCGCGGGCCGGAGCGCAGCGAGGCTGCCGCCGTCGGCTACGGGCGCGACTGGATCGTGTCGGTTCGGCTCGCGGCGCCCGCCAAGTACTCCTCGAGCTGCTCGCGTCCGTACAGCAGGTGAACGTGGGCGAGGTGAAGGTGATCGGATCGACCCCGAGACGGCACCACCCGACTGACGGCCTGCTCCGCCTCCCCCAGGCTCAACGCCAGCGCCTCGATTCCATCTTCCGCATCGTCTGGTAGCCGCTGAGATTGCTCGTGCGCTCCTGTGAGCAGCGACAGCCGGACCGGGGCCGGCATCTCGGTGCTGACCACCAGTCCCGCCATGCCGAGCTCGCGGTGCACCCGCCGAAGCTCGTGGGCCTGCGCGTGCGTGCTTACCATCAGGAGAAGTTGCTCGCATCGTAGCCGGAGCTTCTCGATGATCAGGTAGGCCCGCTCCTCACCGATCGCGGCCGGATCCGGCGCGACTGGCGCCTCTGGCTTTGACTTGTGGAATCGGGGCCATCCGAACCGCATGACTAGGGGTTACCCCAGTCGATGGGAGCAGTCTCCGCACTGGTTCGGGGAATAACCGAGGCAGCAGTGGTGGTGCGCCGCGCCTCTGACTCCTCGCCCCGAGCGAGTTCCCGCACGGGCGAATCGCTCGGTCCCGGCGTAATGGTGGAGGTGCGTGCCGAGCGCCGGCGGCGCCCGGCACGCAGTTCATCACCCACCCGTGCTGGGTCTGCCGGCGGCCGCGCCCGCGCTTCGGTGTGGCTCGGCGTCACGCGGTGTCCCGGCCGATCGCGCAGCGGTTGGGTCGGCCATCGGTTCTTCCTCAGTTCGTCGAGCCGGCCGGCTGGGACAGGGGTTCGTAGTCGCGTACGGGGTGAGGCGATTGATCGACGACCTTCGATCCGAGCGGCACAAGCGGGGCGACCGAATCACCGATCGTGGTGTTGAGCGTTTCGGCGAACGACACGTACCACGCGATCAGCGCGGTTGCGATCCCGAACCCACCGCCGATGTGGGTCAGGGTCGCCGAGGCGTCGACCGTGCCGAGACCGAGCAGTAGGTACGCCGGCCACAGCGTGAGGAACACGAGCATCACAGCGACATTGACCCGGAACGAGACGATCCACATGTAGAAGCTGAACACCGCCCACGAGATCAGGAACAGGCCCAACGCCGACGCCTGTTCGGATGCCGGGATCTTGCTCAGGTAGAACGTGTTCAGCGCCCAGTAGGAGATCCAGAAGGCGCCATAGGAGCCCAGCGCGACCGCCGCGAACGTGTTGTGGCGCACGAACGCCCACATCCCCGCGAGCAGCTGCAGGATCCCGCCATAGGCCAGTGCCGATCCGAGCACCACCGGCAACGCGCTCTTGCTGATCAATCCAACCTCGATCATGCTGAGCATGAACGTGGTCAGCCCGAATCCGGCGAGCCCGACCGGGACCGGGTCCGCCAGGCGCGCGGACAACGGCACCGCCGCCCTGATCGTCACCGGCTCTGAGCCGTTGTGGCGCACACCGGATGCTGTAGTTGACATATTGCACTCCTCTCGTGAGACGGCTTGTCCGTCCTGGGCTTCCCGTCCCCCCGCGGCGGCCCGCACCGATCGTCATCTCGTGAACTCGCGATGTTCCTGTGCGAACAAGCACCGACGTGGCACCAGCTCGCGTTCGGGCTTGAGGCTTCAGCTGAGATTGCTGTCGGATGGTGGGCTTCCTGGAAGGGCCGCGCCACCTCGCTTCACCCAAGCCGTGACCAACCGTGGGGTGGCGGTTTGAGCAAAGTTGATCGGCGTGATGCTGCCCTCGCCGCGGCGCTCACGGTCGCCGAGACTGAAGGAATGCCGTCAGCGCGAGCGCTGCAGCAGCGGTGAACGTAGCGGCTGCCAGCACGCCTGGCTGCGGACTGCGGTTGGCCGTCTGGGCCAGCTGTTGGACGTGATGCTCGGGGTAGGAGTCGGGCCCGCGGTCTCCCCGGAACGCCAGTTGGATGAGCTGGCCGATGTGCAGCCCTTGACGATCGGTTTGCTGAGAGATTTGCTCGCGGCAGGAAAACCCGTCGGCGACCACGATCGTTTCCTTAGACGCTTCGCGTATCTTGGGCAGGAGGGCGCGCTCGCCCGCTTTGACTGAGACGTCGTACTTTTCGCCGGCTTCGAACCCGAAGCTGCCGGCCATACCGCAGCAGCCGGCGTTGAGGAACTCGGTCTCGACTCCGAGCCGCTCGAGCACCTTGCGCTCGTCGGTGAGCTTGAAGACGGCTTTGTGGTGACAGTGGCCTTGGATAATCGCCTGACGGTTCAGCTGGGGTAGCTCGAAGTCGGGGGCGTGCTGTTCGAGGAACTCGGCTAGCAGATAGGTCTGTTCGCTGAGGCGGACGGCGTCTTCGTCATGGGGGAGCATGTTGCGCAGCTCATCGCGGAAGACTGCGCCGCAGCTCGGTTCCAGTACGACGAGCGGCACGCCGGCGAGGATCTGTTCCTGCATCCCGTCGAGGATCTGGCGCAAGAACCGCTTAGCCAGCGTCAGCATCCCGAAGTCATACAGCGGTCGACCACAGCACAGTGGCCGAGCCGGCAGCTCAACGCAGTACCCCGCGGCCTCGAGCACCTCGACCGCTGCCTGGCCGACCTCGGGGTGGAAATGGTTGGTGAACGTGTCAGGCCAGAGCACCACGCGCGGCCCGATGGGGTGAGCTGGCTGATGCTCCGCAAACCAGCTGCGGAAGGTCTGCGTGGCGAACTGCGGGAGCTTGCGTTCAGGGGCGATGCCGCTGGCTTGCTTGACGAGGTCGCTCAGCACCGGCGCCGTTCCGACCATGTTGACCAGCCTGGGCGCGAGCGACGCCGCTCGCGCCCACCACATGATCAGCCCCATCGCGTACGCGGCCCGGGGGCGCACTCGCCCCGTGTAGTAGTGCGACAGAAATTCTGCCTTATAGGTGGCCACGTCCACGTGCGCGGGACAGTCGCCCTTGCACCCCTTGCACGCGAGACAGAGGTCGAGTGACTCCTTGACGCCCGCATCGCGCCAGCCGCCCGTGACCACTTCGCCCTGGAGCATCTCAAACAGCAGCTTGGTACGCCCACGGGTCGAGTGCTTCTCCTCGCGGGTCACCATGTAGCTCGGGCACATCGTCCCTCCCCCGATCCGCCGGCACTTGCCGAACGACCAGCACCGCTCGGTCGCACCGGCGAAATGGCCATGGTCGTCGGCGAATGAGAACCTGGTCTTGACCTCAGGGGGGTTGTAGCCGACGCCGTAGCGCAGGTTCTGATCAAGCTTGTAGGTGTCAGAGACGACCTTGCGGGGGTTCATCTTGTTCTGCGGATCCCAGATCGCCTTGAACTCGTCAAATGCCTGACAGAGCTCCTGGCCGAACATCCGCGGCAGCAGCTCGCCGCGGAGCTGGCCTTCGCCGTGCTCACCCGAGAGCGAGCCACCGTACTTGACGGTTAGGTCAGCGCACTCCTCCATGAACGCTCGGAAGTCGCGGATCCCCTGCGCAGTCTTGAGGTCGTTGCTGGTGCGGGCGTGCACGCAGCCCTGCCCGAAGTGCCCGAACAGCACGACCTTGAGCCCATAGCGGTCGATCAGCGCTTGAAACTCGCGCAGGAACTCGCCGAGGTGCTCGGGGTCAACGGTTCCGTCTTCCCAGGCCGGCCAGGTGTCCCACTCGTGGGGAATCTTCGCGGCTCCGATCGCGCCTTCGCGCACCGCCCACATCTGCTCCTGTTCTGACTCGTCGTCGAGCAGCTTGATGTTTGGGGCGTCGTCAGCCTGCTCGAGCGCTGCCTTCAGCTGCTCGGCCTTCTGCCTGGCCTCCTTCCGGGTCTCGCCGCCGAACTCGACCAGCAGCCAGCCTCCGCCATCAGGCAGGTGCGAGATCTCCTCGAGCTCCTCCCCCTTACGGCGCAGGTTCGCCGGGACGTGCTCATCGATCGCCTCAAGCCCATTGGGGTCGTGCTCGCGGATCTCCATGATGTGGTCGGCGGCATGAAAGATGTCGGCATAGCCGAGCACCGCGGTCGCCCGGTAGGGCGGGTGAGGAACGAGCCGCAGCTTGGCCTCGAGCACGAGTACGCACGTACCCTCGGTGCCGACCAGCGCCTTGGCGACGTCGAAACCATTCTCGGGCAGCAGCTCGTCGAGGTTGAAGCCTGACACCCGCCGTTCGAGCTTGGGGAAGCCGTCGCGGATCCGGTCGGCGTAGCGGTCGCGAAGGTCGCGCAGCTGGCCGTAGATCTCCCCTTTGCGCCCGCCGGCGGCGATGATCTGATCCAGCTCCTCCTCGCTGGTGGCTCCGACCCGCATGCGCGTGCCGTCATAGAGCAGGATCTCGAGCTCCTCGACGAAGTCCGAGGTCCGGCCCGGCGGATCGATCAGGGTGTGGGTGCCACACGAGTTGTTGCCGATCGCACCGCCGATCGTTGCCCAAGCGTGGGTCGCGGGATCCGCCGGAAAGGTGAGGCCCTGCTCGACTGCGGCGTCGCGCAGCTCGTCGTTGATGATCCCCGGCCGACAGCGGGCGCGCTGACCCTCCGCGTCGAGCTCGAGCAGCTCGTTCATGTACTTGGAGAAATCGATCACGACCGCCACGTTGCAGGTCTGTCCGCACAGGCTGGAGCCGCAGCCGCGCGGGAGGATCGGCGCACCGTGCCGCCGGCACACCGCGACCGCGGCCTCGACGTCGGCGACGTGCTTGGGAATCACCACGCCGATCGGGATCTGACGGTAAACCGAGTGATCGGTGGCGTATAGGCCACGGGTGACGTCGTCAAACCGAACCTCGCCGTCGATTGCCGATCGAAGGTCCCCCTCGAGGCGAGACGCGTCGACGCTGCCGTCGGGGTGTTGGGTCGCCTCACGCCGGCGCGAGGGAATCGGGAACTTCTGCACGGTCAGCGGCAGCGGCATCGGCTTTCCTTTCGCTCCTGTCTCGGGTTGAGTCGGCTGCCTGCACCTGGAGCGGTCATTGCCCGCCGTCCCCGAGCACCTTGTCGCGGACCCGCTCCACCAGCCCGAAGGGGCTCGCCTCCGTGGCGCGCTCCTTGACCATGTTGCGCCCGATCGTGAGCCCGATCCGCACTCGACTCTCCTCGCCACGAGCCAACGATTGGGCGAGCGCCTGAGCATCATCGCGAGTGATCTTGGGGGGCAACGGCGGCTCGTTGGCGTCAACCAGACATTCGATCACCACCGGGCCCTCGAGCGCCAGCGCGTCGCGCAGCTGGTCGTGGCAGCGCGCCGGATCGTCGATGTGGACCGTCTTGGCGCCGCAACCTTCTGCCACCTTGCAGAAGTCGATCGGCTCGAAGTCGACCCCGTATTCGGGATTACCGAGATAAACCATCTGCTCCCACTTGATCAATCCCAGGACGTTGTTCTTGATCACAACCACTTTCACCGGCAGCTTCTCCTGGCACAGGGTGACCAGGTCGCCCATGTGCATCGACAGCGATCCGTCCCCGGTAAACGCGATCACCTGTCGGTTCGGAAACGCCGTCTGAGCTCCGATCGCATAGGGCAGTGCCGCTGCCATCGAGCAGTTGGTGCCGCTGAACGAGAACATCTGTCCGCGCCGCAACCGCATCCGTGATTCCCAGGTGGTCACCGTGCCCGAGTCGCCGCAGACGATCGCGTCATCGGCCAGCAGCTGCGACAGGTTCCACGTCACCACCTGAGGCTTCATTGGCACGTCCTCGCGCGTCCCGCGCTGCTCCATGAGCTTCCACCAATCCCGCGCGCCGGCCTGCGCCTGGTTCAGGAATGAACGGTCCTGGTTGTGCGTCAGCAGCGGCAGCAGCGCGGCAAGGGTCGCCCGGCTATCGCCAACCAGGCCCACATCTGCGGGGTAGCGCAGGCTGATGCGTTCGGGCTTGTCGTCGATCTGGACGCACACGGCCTGGCCGGGCGCGGGTAGAAACTCGATGTAGGGAAACGAGCTGCCCACGATCACCAGCGCCTCACACGTCTCGATCGCCTCGTGAGAGGGGCGCGTACCGACCGCTCCGAGGCCGCCGGTCACAAACGGGCTGTCGTCGGGGACGCAGTCCTTACCCAGAGAGGCCTTGATGATCGGCGCCCCCAGCGTCTCGGCCAGCTGCTCGACCTCGTCGCCGGCACCGCGCGCCCCAGCACCCGCCAGGATCGCCACCTTGGTATGCCCCTTGAGCACGCTGGCCGCCCGCTCGAGCTCTGTGCGCTCGGGCGTCCGGATCGGAGGTCGGAACGCGGTGCTCGTGTGGCCCTTGACGTTGCGCTTGAAACGCATCAGGTCGCTGGCGTCGGCGGCCTGGTAGTCGATCGGGAAGGCGATGTGCACCGGGCCGCGCTGGCCGAGCGCCGTCCGGCACGCGAGGTCGACGACGTTGGTGATGTGTGCCGGGCCCATGATCCGCTGGTTGTAGAGAGCCAGGCTCTGAAACAGGTAGTCGGTGTCGTAGTCCTGCAGGTAGTTGGTGCCGATCAGGTCGTGGTAGGTCATCCCGCTGATCGCCAGCAGCGGCGCCCCCTCGAGCCTGGCGTCGAGCAAGCCGTTGGCGAGGTGAATCGCGCCGGGTGCAGCGGTGGCCAGGCAGACACCTAGCTTGCCCGTGAACTTGGCATACCCGACAGCCGCCATCGCCCCGACCTCCTCGTGGCGGACGTGCACGTAGCGCAACTCGTCCTGACGCTTTCGCATCGCCTCCCAGAACCCGTTGATCCCGTCCCCGGGCAACCCAAACACCGTATCCACGCCCCAGTCCATCAAGCGATCGAGCATCAGATCAGCAGCGGTGTCGGGCACAGAAACCTCCTCGGCAGTGGCAAGTCCTGGTTCAGCGGGTCCCCGCCTCCCACAGCGGCAAACGGGATCGCGTGGCCACTGTTAGCCAGCTCACAATCACCCGACCCGCACCCGCAGCGCGAACCCTCCGCAACCCTTGCCGATGAGAAGATTCAAAAGTCGAACTCCGGGCGCGGTTAGAGCACGCCCGGCCCATGCGCGGCCGCCCCACGCCGCCCCCGACCACGGCGCGCTCTAATGAGCCAGCCCAACCACCCGACGTGCGTCAGCCGGAGCCCGGGCTGCGCTGGCGGCGGCCCAGCATCGTGCGGATCTCGCCGGGCGGCTCGTGTGGCAACCGCCACGATCCATCGCCTTGGCGCACGACCCAGCCGCGTTCGGCGACCTCCCCGAGGGCGAGCGTCACCGATGGACGGGTGGCGCCGACCAACTTGCTGAGATCTTCGTGGGTGAGCCTGATCGAGATCACGATCCCGGCCGGGGTGACCTTGCCGAAGCGGACAGCGAGGTGCCAGAACAGCACCAGCAGGCTGAGGTCGACGCGCCTGATGCAGTGGATGGCAACGTGCAGGGCGAGGGAGTGGGAACGTTCGACGGCGCGTTCCATGAACGCGCTGACCAGGGTCGGCCAGGCCGCCACGACCTGGGCGAAGTCGTGGTCGAGGACGGCAACGCGCATCGAATCGAGCACCTTCCAATCGACCTCTACAGGCATCGGAGCCCAGTCGCTGAAGTCGTCCCAGGGGCGAAGCAGCTCGCCCGGGCCGACGAGCTCACCGCAAGTGGTGTGGCCCACGACGACGTCACGGATCAGCAGGCCGTCGAGGACGAGCAGGCCGAAGTGCGTGTCCCCGTGGGCGAACGCCGCCCGTGGCTGCCAACTGCCGCGGCGCACGCGGTATGCGGCGGCGGTGAGGGTACGGCGGGCGGTGGACCGGTCGCGCTCGGGTACCAGCGATAGCAGCACGGCGTCCTCATCGAGCAGGTAGACGGACGGCAGGCGCTCCATGGGGTGCGAGCGTACCCGGAGCGGGTTGGCAGTGATTGTTTGGTTGGAATCCCGACGCTCTTCCGGGTCCGGGGATTGCTCGATCGGCCGGCGGGTACCGGGAAGGGCGAGGACCGCAGGGGGCAGGGAGAGTTGGGTCGATCCGGTCGAGTGCAACCAGCGAGAGGAGCGTTTGATGGCTGCGGGTCAAGGGGCGAGCGTCGACCGGCTCGAGGTCTCCGCCTTCGAGATTCCCACCGATTACCCGGAGTCCGACGGCACCGCCATGTGGGATTCGACCACGATCGTCCTGGTGCAGGCCCAGGGCGCGGGCCAGACGGGCCTCGGCTGGACCTACGGGAACCCGGCGAGCGCGACGGTGATCGACTCGACGCTGCGTGAGGTGGTGACCGGACATGACGCGATGCGCGTCACCGCCGCCTGGGAGAAGATGACGGCCGCCTGTCGCAACCTGGGGCGCCCCGGCGTGGCGTCGATGGCGATCGCCGCGGTCGACACGGCCCTGTGGGATCTCAAGGCGAGGATCCTGGAGCTGCCGCTGGCGACGGTGCTCGACGCCTCCCACGACACGGTGCCGGTCTACGGCTCGGGCGGGTTTTGCTCCTATCGCAACGATCGGTTGGCAGAGCAGCTGTCCGGGTGGGTGGCGCAGGGAATCCCGCGCGTGAAGATGAAGGTCGGGCGCGACCCGGACCGTGATCTGGAGCGGGTGCGCGTCGCGCGTCGCGCGATCGGGCCTGACACCGAGCTCTACGTGGACGCCAACGGGGCGCTGTCTCGCCCACAGGCGCTCTGGTTCGCCCGGCGCTACGCCGAGGATTTCGACGTCCGCTGGCTTCAATCAGGCCAGTTACAACCTGGCGATGGGGCCGCCGATCATGGCGCCGGGGCTGATGACGATCGTCGGCATGCTCGGCGTGCTGTCGGCGCTGCTGCGGCGGGAGAACTAGAGCGCGATGGCCGACCGTGACCTGACCAAGCCCGACCATCTCCCCAACCTACGTGATGGCGGCGAGCCGCGGCATCCGAGCTGGCTCCCCCGCCAGCGCGCCGGCACGACGCCGCAGATGATCGGCCGCTATCCCGACTACGACGTGCTCGCCAACCGCGACAACTGGGACGACACTACCCGGCAGGTGGTGGAGGCGCGCCTGGAGCCCGCCGGCCCACTACGGTTCTTCACTGCGCAGGAGGAGCCGACGCTGCGTGCCTTCTGCGACGTGGTCTGCGCCCAGGACTCAGAGCCCCGGGTCCCGGTCGCCGAGATGGTCGACGACAAGCTGGCGGCGGGGCGGCTGGACGGCTACCGCTACGCCAACATGCCGCGCGACCCGCGGAGGGCGCCAGCGGGTGCGTCAACTACTTCGCCGACAAGGAGGCCGATGGCGCGAAGCGGTGCCTGCGCGAGGCGGGTAATCTGATGGCGGCCGCCGACGATTCTGAGGAGAAGCACGCGGTCGAGTCAGAGATCCCGCTGGGCCGGATGGGCAACGCGGAGGAGGTCGCCGCCGCGGTCGCCTCGGCGGCCAGCGAACAGGCCAGCTACGTCACCGGCACGACAATCGTGGTCGACGGCGGGATGTCCCTGTACCCAAGTTCGTGTGACGGACCCGCGATGATCGTTTTCGACAGCAGGCACTTCTAACCCATCACTGGAGGAACTAATGAGTGACAACGTAAGCCAATACATCCTGCGTCGCCTGCTGACCGATTGGGGCGTGTCACGCATATTCGGCTACGCCGGAGACGGGATCATGGGCTTTTTAGGGGCGCTGCGCGGCGAGGCCGGGACCGACCGCCCGCATTTCGTCCAGGTCCGCCACGAGGAGATGGCGGCGTTCATGGCCTGCGCGCACGCCAAGGTCACCGATGAGGTGGGCGTGTGCATGGCGACCTCGGGCCCCGGGGCGATCCATCTGCTCAACGGCCTGTATGACGCCAAGCTCGATCATCAGCCGGTGGTGGCGATCGTCGGCCAACAGGCCCGCGCGGGGCTGGGCGGCAACTTCCAGCAAGAGGTCGACCTGCAGGTCCTGTTCAAGGACGTCGCCCACGAGTACGTAGAGGTGTGCATGGACGCGACGCAGGCGCGCCACCTAGTCGATCGCGCGGTGCGAATCGCGCTCACCGAACGGACCGTCACCGCGATCATCGTGCCTGTCGACGTCCAGCAGTCAGAGGCGGTGCCGGAGCCGCCCCAGGTCCACGGGACCGTGCACTCCGGGCCGGGGTACCTGCGGGGGCGGGCGGTCCCGCAGGAAGCAGACCTGCGGGCGGCGGCCGAGATCCTCAACGCGGGAGAGCGGGTGGCGATGCTGGTCGGCCAGGGCGCCCTGCACGCCTCCGCCGAAGTCACCCAGGTGGCCGAGCTCTTGGGCTGCGGGGTGGCCAAGGCGCTGCTCGGCAAGGCGGTGCTGCCCGACGATCTGCCGTGGGTGACGGGATCGATCGGCCTGCTCGGGACCAAGCCGAGCTGGGACATGATGATGGAGGCCGACACGCTGCTGATGGTCGGGTCGAGCTTTCCCTACTCGGAGTTCTTGCCCAAGCCGGGCCAGGTCCGCGGCGTGCAGATCGATATCGACGGCAAGATGATCGGGATTCGCTACCCGATGGAGCTCAACCTGATCGGCGACAGCGCCGAGACGCTGTCCGAGCTGATCCCGCTGCTCCACCGCAAGGAGGATCGCTCCTGGCGCGAGAAGATCGAGCAGAACGTGGGCGAGTGGTGGAACCTGATGGACGCCCGCGCGCACGAGAGCGCCGATCCGATCAACCCGCAGCTGCTGTTTCACGAGCTCTCGAAGCAGCTGCCCGACCGGGCGATCATCACTTCTGACTCGGGGTCGTCGGCCAACTGGTACGCGCGTGACGTCAAGTTGCGCTCCGGGATGATGGGCACCCTGTCGGGCACCCTGGCGACGATGGGTCCCGGGGTGCCGTACGCGATCGGGGCCAAGTTCGCCCACCCCGACCGGCCGGTGTTCGCGCTGGTCGGCGACGGGGCGATGCAGATGAACGGCCTGGCCGAACTGATCACGGTGGCCAAGTACTGGCGCGAGTGGTCAGACCCGCGGTTCTACGTGATGGTGCTCAACAACCGTGACCTGAACCAGGTGACCTGGGAGCTGCGGGCGATGGCGGGCGAGCCACGGGTGGCGACGACCCAGGACCTCCCCGACGTCCATTACGCCCAATGGGCGGAGCTGATCGGCTTGAAGGGTATCCGCGTGGACTCACCCGACCAGGTCGTCGGCGCCTGGACTGAGGCGCTGGCCGCCGATCGCCCGGTGGTGATCGAGGCGATCACCGATCCCGAGGTGCCGCCGCTGCCGCCGCACATCACGGTCAAGCAGGCCCAGTCGTTCATGTACTCGCTGCTGCGCGGCGACCCGAGCGCCGGCGAGATGATCGCCCAGTCGGCCAAGCAGAAGCTCGAAGAGTTCCTGCCCGGCCGCTGAGCCGATGAGCGCCAGGTCAGCCGTGCTCCCGACGCGATCGGGGGCTCAGACCAACACGGCCGCGATCGAGGCTGCGCTGCGCTCCGCCGGGCGCGGCCGCCAACTTCCGGTCTTCTGACCGGGCGGGCAGATAGGGCTCGACTACGAGCGTCGAGTAGGCCAATCAGAGCAAAGGAGACTGACATATGGGTCAGATAGCGGTCATCACCGGAGCGTCAGCGGGAGTGGGACGCGCCACCGCCCGGGCGTTCGCGCAGCGGGGGTTTGACGTGGCGCTGCTGGCACGGGGCGACGCCGGCCTGGAGGCGGCCGCCAGGGAGGTGCGGAGCGCCGGCGCGCGGGCGCTGGTCATCCCGACTGACGTTTCCCAGTTCGATCAGGTCGACAGCGCCGCGACGCGGGTCGAGGCGGAGCTGGGGCCGATTGACGTGTGGGTCAACGACGCCATGACTACGGTGTTCGCCCCCGCGTGGGAGGTCAAGCCCGCCGACTTTCAGCGGGCGGTCGAGGTGACGTTCCTGGGGCAGGTGTGGGGGACGATGGCGGCGCTTTCGAAGATGCGCCCCCGCGACCGGGGCCAGATCGTCAACGTCGGCTCGGCGCTGTGCTTCATCGGGATCCCGTTGCAGTCGGCCTACTGCTCATCGAAGTTCGCCTGTCGCGGGTTCTTTGAGTCCACTCGCGCCGAGCTGATCCACGAGAAGAGCAACGTCCGGATCAGCATGGTGCATCTGCCGGCGGTCAACACCCCGCAGTTCGACTGGTGTCAGTCCATCTTCGACGTCCATCCCCAGCCGGCGCCCCCGATCTACGAGCCGGAGATCCCGGCCAAGTTCATCGTCGAGGTGGCGCTCGATGGCCGACGGCACAAGATCATCGGGTCCTGGAACAAGATCCTCGTGTTCGTGGCCCAGCTCGCTCCCGGGTTCGGCAACCAGTACGCCGCCATCGGCGCGTGGGAGAGCCAACTCACCTCTCAGAAGGTCAGCCCCGACCGGCCCAGCAACCTGTATGAGCCCGTCGACGTTCACACCGACCATGGCGCCAAGGGGGAGTTCGCCGACAAGGCGTACGGTTTCTTTACCCCGAGCTTCCTCAAGACGCTGCCGCAGACGACCGTCAAGGCCTACCAGGCGGCGTCCAGCACGATCCAGGAGAAGACGCGCACGGTCAGGGAGAAGACGCGCCGGTGACCGGGGCGCCCGGGAAGGCGAGGGTCAACCGGCGGTGACCAACTTCAAGGACTTCCCGCTGTGGATCGTCGTCGCCCATTTTCTGAACCTGTCTTTCATGCTGTTCATGGGCCGGTCTGGACTGGAGGTTGCTGTCGGCGCTGCCGAAGTTCTATCTGTCTGATGATTGGGCATTCGCATCGACGCTCCCGAGCAGGTTGGCGACGCCTGGGACGAGGCGCTGGGCGCCGGGCGGCCGGCGCTGATCGAGGCGATCACCGATCCCGACGTGCCGCCGCTGCCGCCGCACATCACCTTCGAGCAGGCCGAGAAGATGATGAAGGCCATGTCCAGTGGAGAGCAGGGCGTCGGGCGGATCATGGGGCAGGCGATCAAGGGCAAGGTCGATGAGTTCGTGAACCGCTGAGTCCGGGATCACAGCGGGAACCGACCACGATCAAGACAACCAAGCGACGAAGCCCGACAGGATGGCGGTGGCCCAAGCCAGGACGCCGTGAGCGACCTCGACGATGAGGTGATACCGAAGCGCCTCGGAGCCACCGGCTCGGCGGGACGGCCGGCCGGTGCGCTTGGCCAGGTGCCACGGGACGGCCAACGCGGTGCCAGCGGCGATGGCCGCCGCGAACTGGCCGAACGCCGCCCACGCCAACGCGCGGACCCGAGTGCGCAGATGCATCACCCACAGGAAACCTGCCGCCGTTCCCAAGCTGGCGTTGGCCACCAGTCCAGCTGGGTAGGTGGTCTCGAGGTGCTGGTCGTGCATGCCCCCGCCACGGATGAACTTGCGCACCATATGCGCGCCGGTCGCCTCGGAGGCGACCCACAGGCCGAGGACGATCCAGGTCAGACGCCTGCGGCCGGCGTCGCTGACCGACGGCGCTCTCAAGCCACCGCCCCCGCCTCGCCGTAACCGTCGCGCTGGTCGCCTTCGTCGGCGACCCGCACCCCGTACCGGTAGGCGAGCTTGCCGCCCAGGTGGCCTGCCGTGGCGAGCAGGGCAAACGCGGTCGCGGACAGACCAATCAGGCTCGGCGGGACCCCGCGCCCGGTCCGGTCACGCTGCTGTCGCAGCAGAAAGCCGCCGAAGTAAAGGGTCGTGGCGGTGACGTTGAGCGCCATGTGGATGAGGCCCAGACGCATCGTTCTCGTCCCGGCGGGGACTTGGACGAGGTCAAGGAAGCCGAGGGCGAGGGCGGGTACGGCTCCAGTCAGGCCCACGCCGATGAGCCAGGAGGATCCAACGGCCAGCGCCTCGGGTGGCCCTCCCGCTTGTGATCCCACGTCGAGTACCAAGCTGCTCGTCCAAGCACCAAGCGGCACAACGACGACGGCCGGATGGGCCGGCCTGCCATATGGGCCAGCCACCTTCACCAGCGGCCGCTTGGCCCGGCGCCACGTCGTGATCCTCTCGCCGTTCGATTGCACACACGGCTCATACCCCCCGGGATCGCCGCTAACCGCGACGGCCGGAGACGCGGCTTTAGATCACGTCGCCGAGGGATCGAGCGCGACCTTGTGCCATCGCTCCTGGCGCTGGTCAAACGCCTGGTAGGCGTCGATCGCGCCCTGCAGGTCGCCGATCTGAGAGCCGGGTGGACGCGCGCGGTGGCGATCCTCGACGACGAGCCGGGCTGACTAGGGCCAGCGCTCGTCGGCGATGCGGGCCAGCGTCGCCAGTAGGGCCTGCGTTCCCTTCTCACCGAACCCCTGGGCTTGGGCGGCGATGTAGAGCTGCTCGGCGAGCGCGGTGCCCGTCAGCGGCAGTCGCATCCGCCGCGCCTCCATCAGGGCGATCCCGAGGTCCTTGACGAAGTAGTCGATCTTGAAGCCCGGTTCGAGGTCGGAACGCAACAGGCGCGGCCCGTAGTTGGACAGCGACCAGGATCCCGCGGCGCCGTCCTTGATCGTGTCGATCACGCGCTCGACGTCGAGGCCGGCGCGCTGGGCGTAGAGCATCGCCTCGCACATGCCCACCATTCCCGAGGCGATCGCGATCTGGTTGACCATCTTGGCGTGCTGCCCGTTTCCCGCCTCTCCCTGCCAGACGACGCTGCGGCCGAGCGTGGTCAGCAGCGGCTCGGCACGCTCAAACGCCGACTCCTCCCCACCCACCATGATCACGAGGGTCGCGTCCCGAGCGCCCACGTCGCCGCCGGATACCGGGGCATCCAGCGCCGCGACGTCGTGCTCGGCGGCCACGCCATGGATCTCCTCGGCGAGCGATGGCTCACTCGTGGTCAGGTCGACCATCAGCGAGCCCGGCCGGATTGCCGCCAGGACGTCGCCGTCCTCGAGCAGCACGCTGCGGACGTCGGCGGGATAGCCGAGCATCGTGAACACGACATCCACGCCGGCGGCAAGCTCGGCCGGGCTGTCGGCCCAGCCGGCTCCCGCCGCCACCAGGTCATCGGCGCGCGCCTTGGTCCGGTTGTAGACGGTCAGGCGGTGGCCAGCCTGGAGGAGGTGGCCGGCCATCGGGCCTCCCATCGCCCCGGTGCCGATCCAACCGAGCGACGGGCGGTCGGTCGTAGTTTGCGGCGCGGGGACCATCGCCGCATCGTATTGGCTGCCCTAACCGCTTGACTCGAGCGCCCGGTCGGGTTACGCCACCGACGCCGAGAACACCGGTCCCAGCGTGCGTCCGGCCAGCTCCACGGCCTCGAGGTCATCCGCCTCGCTCATCGAGATGGTGAACCCCTCGATCCCGACGTCGGCCATCGCCTGGGCTCGCTGCGCGACCGTGTCCGGGTCTCCGGCGATGACCGCGGCCAGCCGTTCCTCGGGGATGCCGCGCTCGCGCAGCGCCTGGACCTTGGCCTGTGCGGCCTCGTGGGTGGGCGCGATCACGACCTGCCCCATTCCGGTTTTGGTGATCTCGGACGGGTCGCGGCCGACCGTCTCGCAGTGGCCCTCCAGGACGCCGAGCAGGTGTCTGGCCCGCTCCGGATCTCCGAACAGGTTGCAGCCGTCCGCGTATTGCGCCACCAGCCGCAGCGTCTTGCGCTCACCGCTGCCGCCGATCAGGATCGGGATGTCGCCGCGAACCGGCTTCGGGTTGTTGTAGGCGCCGTCGGCGGTGAAGTACTTGCCGGCGAACGTGGTCTGATCCTCGGTGAACATTGAGCGGGTGATCTGCAGCGCCTCCTCCAAGCGCTCGAACCGCTCCTTGAGCGGCGGGAACGCAAATCCGTAGGCGCGGTGCTCCGCCTCGAACCAGCCGGCTCCGAGACCGTGCCAGGCCCGACCCTTGGAGATCGCGTCGAGCGTCGCGGTCGTCTTGGCGGCGATGGCCGGGTTACGGTAGGTAACGCTGCCGACCAGCAGCCCCAGGCTCAGCGTCGAGGTGCGGGCGGCGAGGCCGGCGAGCATGGTCGAGCCTTCGAACATCCAGTTCTCGGGAGGGCCGACCGGCGGGATCTGATGAAGGTGGTCCATCACCGAGACCGAGCTGAAGCCCGACCGCTCGGCCGTGGTCGCGATGTCGACAAGCTTGTCGAACACCTCGTCGGGCCCGACGTCGGGGTAGTTGAAGTTGGGGAGATGGAGATCCAGTGTGATGGGGAGACGCATGCCGTTCACGCTACACGGTGCCAAGTGTCCGCTTGTAAAC
The DNA here is from genome assembly GCA_963830395.1 of uncultured Actinomycetota bacterium. GTDB lineage: Bacteria > Actinomycetota > Thermoleophilia > Solirubrobacterales > Solirubrobacteraceae > Palsa-465. Next base: position 59,844 of record CAWHMI010000014.1, on the reverse strand, counting down.
CGAGCGAGGCAGCCGGCCAGAGGGTAGATTGCGCCGATGTTCGAGGGGTTCGAGGTCCGCGACCTGGAGACCGATCGGGGGCACGTCCATGCGGTGGTCGGCGGCGCCGGACCCCCGCTGTTGCTGTTGCACGGGTACCCGGAGTCGCACCTGATGTGGCACAGCTCGGCGCCCATGCTCGCCGAGCGCTTCACCGTCGTCGTCACCGACCTGTCCGGGTATGGCGCGTCGCTGCGGCCCCCGACCGCGGATGACCACGCCCCTCACTCCAAGCGCGCCCTCGCCGTCGATCAGCTGCAGGCGATGGCGGCGCTCGGCTACGAGCGTTTCGCCGTCGCGGGACACGACCGGGGCGGGCGGGTCGCCTACCGAATGGCCCTGGATCATCCCGGCAGCGTCACCGCTCTCGCCGTTCTCGACATCGTGCCGACGGGCGACGTGTGGGCTCGCGCCGACGATCGCTTGGCGCTTCTCTACTGGCATTGGGGGTTCCTCGCCCAGCCGACTCCGGGGCCCGAGCGGCTGATCGGCGGTGACCCGGACGCGTTCTTTGACTACCACTTGCGGGCGATCGGTCTGGGTGCCGTCGCTGAGAGGTATCCCGACCAGGTCCTGGACGCCTATCGCCGTCAGTTGCGCGACCCCAGCGCCGTGCACGCGATGTGTGAGGACTACCGGGCGGGAGCAACCATCGACCGGGAGCTGGACGAGGCCGACCGCGGCCGCCGAATCGAGTGCCCGGCCCTCTGCCTGTGGGGCGAGCGCGGCGCTCTGCCTCGCCTGTACGGCGACGTGCTCGACGTCTGGCGCCCGTGGGCGCCGGATGTGACCGGCCGGGCGATCGGCGCCTCCCACTTCCTGGTCGAGGATCGGCCCGAGGAGGTCGCCGCGGAGCTGACCCGGTTCTTTGCGCCGGTCTAGGCGTCCAAGTGGGTCATCTTGAAGCCGTCCTCGACGACGGCATAATCGGCCGGGGCTCCCCAGCCGCGCCACCGGGCGCAACTTCGCATCGGCGGTCGGTTTAGGTATCGCGACGAATTCTCGAGGAGGTTGCCGTGAAACGCACACTGAAGCTGCTGGCCGCGTCCGCCGTCGGCCTCGGATCGATCACCGCAGCCGCCGCGGCTGCTTCCTCCCCCACCGTGGTCACGGGCGGGGCCACCAGCGTGACCGCCACACACGCCGTCCTCCACGGCCGGGTCAACCCGAACGGCACGGCCACTCAGTACGTCTTCTCCTACGGCCCGACGGCCGCCTACGGCGCCAACACGGTGGTGCATGCGGCGGGCCGCGGGGCCAAGGGCGTCGACGTCGCCCGCGCCGTCACCGGGCTGACCCCGGGAACCGTCTACCACTACCGGATCAGCGCGGTCAGCGGCGCAGGGACCGGCGTCGGCGCCGACCGCACGTTCACGACCAGCGGCCACCCCCCGGCGGCGGTGATCACCGGCGGGCCGATCAACGTCGGCAAGACCTCGGCGACCATCACCGGGAGCATCAATCCCGAGGGTGCGCTCACCAATTACGCGGTTCAATACGGCCCGACCACGGCGTATGGATATGAGACGTTTCCCCTCCCGCTGGGGGCAGTCACGACGCCCGTGCCGGTATCGTTGCCGCTCGTCGGACTCGCCCCCCGCACGTTGTTTCACTACCGCGTGGTCGCCTTCCACGGCAACGCGGCGTCGGCCGGTGGGGACGCGACCTTCTTCACCGAACCGTGGTCGCGGCCGAAGCCGCGGCTGACCGCACACACCGCGCCGCGCCGCGCCAGGCGGTCGCCCTACACGTTCACGACCTCCGGCGGCCTGCACGGCGGCGGCTTCATTCCCGCGCCGCAGCGGTGCACCGGCAACGTCGGGATCCGCTACTACAACGGCCGCCACCAGCTGGCGTTCGTGGTGGCGCCGGTCTCGCCTGCCTGCCGGTTCTCGGTGCCGGCCACGTTCCGGCGCCTGCACGGCCGCCACCCGGCGCGGCTGCGCGTGAACGTCGACTTTCGCGGCAACGGCTACCTCGGGCCCGCCAGCGCCACCGATCACGTGACCGCCGGCTGATCTGGCTCTGAGCGTAGGCGGCGGCCCGACCGCGGCCGCCTCCGCCGCCGCGCTCGCGGCGGATAGTCTTGCCCTCGATGCCAGACAGAGGGCCGCGGGCGACGCGCGCTGAGATCGCCCTGCTGGCGGCCCTCGCAGCCTGGGCGCTGTTCCCGCTGGTGCTGCTCCTGATCCACGCGGCGCAACGGCACGCCCGCTTCACCGGCGCCGACGGGCTGATCGGAGCCGACGGCGTCCTCGGCGCCGACCAGCTGCAGTACCTCGCCTGGGCGCGGGACGCGAGCGCCCACTCGGGGCTGGCATCTGACCTGTTCAGCCTGTCGCCGAGCGGCCACGTCTATCTCGAGCCGCTGCTCGCGATCGTCGGGGCGCTGTACTCGCTCGGCGTCTCCCTCCCGGTCGCCTACCTGGTGTTCAAGCCGCTGGCGATCGTGATCCTGTTCGGGGGGTGCGTCGCGTGGGCGCGGAGGCTGTTCTCTGGCCGGCCGGCGGCGGCCGCGGCCACCGTTACCCTGTCGCTGTTTCTCTGCACGCCGGTGGCGGCGCTGTTCAGCTGGACGCACCTCGCCTCCGGCTCGGGCTCGTTTCGGTTCTCGCTGTTCCTGCTCGGCGACGAGCTGCTGGCCGCCGACAAGCTGTGGGGCTACGCGCCAAGCGCGATCGGGCTGGCGCTCGTGCCGGTGGCACTGCTCGCCGCCGAGCGGGCCCTGGATCCGCATCCGGGGCAAGCGGGCGGCCGCCGGGCGCGCCGGGGCGCCACCGCAGCCGCCCCGCTGATCGCCGCCGCCGTGGCGGCGCTGATCGCGTCCTGGCTGCACCCCTGGCAGGGGATCACGCTGGTCCTGATCTTCGCCGGCCTGACAGTGGTCCGCAGGTTGCGCCAGTGGCCGGCCCTCGCGGTGATCGCGATCGCCGCGGCGCTCCCTCTGATCTACTACTTCTGGCTGTCGCACACCGACCCGGCGTGGAAGCTCGCGGCGCGATACGAGGTCATCCCCCGGTTTGGCCCGCTCGTGCTGCTGGCCGGATTGGGTCCGCTGGCGCTGGTCGCGGCGCTCGGGGTCCGGCGCCCGGACGGCGTGCTGATCGAACAGGCGCTCCTGCTGTGGATCGGCGCCTGCTTTGTCACCTACTTCGTCAACGACTCGTTCGCGCCGCACGCGCTGCAGGGGCTGAGCTTGCCGCTCGCGGTCCTGATGGTCAGAGGATGGCGCCGGCTTCGCTTGCCCGCCGTGGCCGGCGCCGTCGCCGTCGGCCTGGTGACGATCCCCGGGCTGGCGTTCAACGCGCGCAAGTTCGTGCGCACCGCCGACAGCCCGTTGGTCCAGTACTACCTGCCGCGGGGCGACGCCGCTGCGCTTGACTGGGTCGCCCGGGATGCCCCGCCCGGTGGGGTGCTGGCGCCCACTCCGTTTGTGGCGGTGGTCCCCTCCCAGACGGGCCGCGCGGTCTGGGTGGGCCACGGCTACTGGAGTCGCGACTATCCCGCCCGAGCGCGGCAGGTCGACCGCCTGTTCGACGGCCGGATGTCGGCCGCCGGGGGACGACGGTTCGTCGCCGCCACCGGCGCGGCGATCCTCGTTTCCGATTGCCGGCACCCGGCCGATCTGGCCGGGAAGCTTGGCCCGGCGGTGTCGTCGGTACACCGGTTCAGCTGCGCCCGCGTCTACGTCCTGCGCCGTTCCTGAGGGCGCTGCTGAGCCACTCACGGCCGGTCGGCACGCCGGTAGACGAACCTCAACGCCGACCAGGTGGCGTCGATCGCGCACACCTTGTTGTCGACCAGGCATGCCGCCAGACCCAGTTCGCGCACGCTGGCCTCGCCGAGATCGGTCGCCGCCCCCGAACTGCGCTTGGGCCACGCCAACCACAACCCGCCGGCAGGATGCAGCCGACGGCGCCACCCCGGAAGCCGGCGCTCCAGCTCGGCTCGCTGGGTGCAGAAGGCCACGATCACGTCGAGCTCGCTCTGCGCGCGTCGCCGGACGACGACGCCTCGGGGCAGGGTCCCGAGGGCGTCGTCGAACCCCGCGGGCGCCCCGAGCAGCCCGAGGCGGGTGCCGGGGCGGATCCCGAGCTTTACCACCAGCGGCGTGCCCGAATAGCCCGTTGCCGGGCTCGGGGTCACCGTCCCGCCTCCTCCGCCACCTCGGCGATCAGTCGGGACAGCTGACTGCCCTGCCAGGCGACCGGCGAGCGCCCCGGCTGGTCGGTGACCAGCCGCGCCCCCGGGATGGCCGCGGCGTAGGCCTCGCCCACCGCTTCGGGGTGCTCGGGGTCGGCCTCGTCGCCGGACGCCACGACCGTCGTGGGCACCCGGATCGCCGCGAGCTCGCGCAGCGACGCAAACGGGCGGGATCGTGGCACTGCCTGCAGCGCGTCGGCGACGGCGTCGAGGTGCTGGTGGCCCGACAGCCGCTGGCGAATCACCGTGATCACCGTCTCGCGCCAGCGGTCAGGCACCCGCGGCTCTCCCTGGGCGGCGAGGAAGCCGTCGATGCCACCCTCGCGGAGTCCGCGGGCGAGCGCATCCCAGCGGGCGAGCCGGTCTGAATCCTCGGCGGTCCCGTCGAACGCCGGCGTTATGACCACCAGCCCGGCGACGCGCTCGGGGCGGCGCAGCGCCAGCCAGAGCAGCGTGTGAGCGCCCATCGAGGCGCCCACCAGCACTGCTTGGTCTACGCCGGCGCGGTCGAGCACCGCCTCCAGGTCCCGGCCCAGATCGTCATAGCGGTAGGCGTCCGAGCTTTTCGCCGGCGAGGACGAACCGTGGCCGCGGGCGTCGTAGGCGATGACCCGGTGCCCGCCTCGTTGCAGGGCCGACGAGCCCATCACGACGTAGCGGCGGGTGGCGGTCAGGCCGTGGGCGAGCACCACCGCGGGCCCCTCCCCCGTGTCGGAAACCGACAGCTTCACCGATCCCCGCCGTGTCACGTAATCGGCCACGGGGCTGTCTACCACGATCCCGGCGGTCGCCGTGTCGCCGTGGCTACCATCATTGAGACATGATCGACGTAACCGACAACACCTTCCAGACCGCGGTCATCGAGCGCTCGCGAGCGCTTCCGGTCGTCGTCGACTTCTGGGCCGAGTGGTGTGGCCCGTGCCGCCAGCTCGGACCGGTGCTGGAGCGCGCCGTGGACGCCCATGGCGGCGAGATCGAGTTGGCGAAGGTCGACGTCGACACCAATCCCGAGGTCGCCCGCGCCTTCGGCATCCAGAGCATTCCAGCGGTGAAGGCGTTCCGCGATGGCCGGGTGGTCGCCGAGTTCGTCGGGGCGCAGCCGCCCGCGGCGGTCGACAGCTTCCTGGCTTCGCTGCTTCCGTCCGAGGCCGACCAGCTGATCGCCGAGGGCGACGAGGCTTCGCTGCGCCGGGCGGCCGAGCTCGAGCCCTCCCGCGCCGACGCCGCCGTACCCCTGGCCCGCCTCCTCCACCAGCGCGGTGACAGCGACGAGGCTCTGGCGCTCCTGCGCGAGGTGCCGGGCAGCTTCGCAGCAGATGGTCTGCAGGCGCGGATCGCCCTGGAGCGGGCCGAACCGGACGAGAATCTGACGCAGGCATTTCGTGCCCTGGACGCCGGGGATCACCAGGGTGCGCTGGACATCTTGATCGGCGAGCTCCCGTCGTCCGACGGGCGCCGCGACGAGATCCGCCGCGTCATCGTCGGGATCCTGGACGAGCTTGGGGTCGACAGTCCGCTCGCCCGGGAGTCGCGCCGGCGGCTCGCCAGCGCTCTGTACTGACTTCAGGGAGCATCCGTCACAGCACGAACGCGAGCTGGGCCCCGGCGTCCCGGCCGTCCGCGAGCCCGGCCACTCGCACCCCCAGCAATCTGACCGGCCGGGGCGCGCCGAATCGCCGCAGCAGCTCCCGCGCCACCGGCAGGACCTCCTCGGCTGACGCCACCGGCTCGGGCAGCGTGCGGGCGCGAGTGTGGGTGGAGAAGTCGTCGAGACGGACCTTGATCCCGATCGTGCGCCCGTGACGCTGCTGTGCCACCAGCGTCCCGCACAGTTGCTCGGTGAGTCGCTCCAGGACCGGTTCGAGCGCCACCAGGTCGGTGATGTCTCGGTCAAACGTGGTTTCCCGGGACTCCGAGATCACCTTGCGCTCCTCGGTCACCGGGGTCCCGTCCTCGAACCGCGCCCGGGACTGAAGCGCCGCGGCCAGGCGCGGACCGAAACGTGCCGCCAGCTGATCCGGCGGGGCACAGCGAAGCCTGCCGAGCGTGTCCAGCCCGACCTGGCGCAGCCGCTCCGCCGTCTTGGGTCCGATCCCCGGGATCAGACCGCACGGCGCAGCGGCGAAGCGCTCACAGGCCTGCTCCCGGGTCAGGACCACGAACCCACGGGGCTTCTCGGCGTCGGAGGCGACCTTGGCGACCAGCTTGCTCGGGCCGATGCCGATCGAGCACTCGAGTCCGGTCTCGCGCTGCATGCGGAGCGCCAGCCGGCGCATCTCGGCGCGGGGTGCCGGGAGGCCCGAGAGATCGAGGTACGCCTCGTCGAGACCGACCACCTCGACGGTGTCGCAGACGGCGCGGACCAGAGCCATGACGCCGCGAGACGCCTCGCGGTAGTAGGTGAAGTCCGGAGCCAGATACACCCCGTGGGGACAGAGCCGGCGCGCCCGCGCCGCCGGCATCGCCGAGCCGATTCCCAACCGCCTGGCTTCGTAGGACGCGGTGGTGACCACCGCTCGCGGGCCGGAGCCGGCGACGATCACCGGCAGGCCGCGGAGCTCGGGCCGCCGCCTGAGCTCCACCGACACGTAGAACGCGTCCATGTCGATGTGAGCGATGCAACGAGCCGTCATGACCGGGACAGTAGTCCGCGGTCCGGCAGATCCCGCCGGCGTCAGGCCCCGGCCTCGCCGGCGCCAGGCCGGGCCCCGCCGGCGTCAGGCCCGGCCCCCGGGGCCGCGCGTGGCGACCACGAGGCGAGGCGTTGGTCAGCGGCTCACCCAGACCGTCCCGACCCCGGCGAAGTCCAGCGCAGCGGCGGTCGTCTGGTTCAGGTCCCAGTCGCGTCCAGCCACATAGGGGCCGCGATCATCGACCGTCGCCGTCACGCTGCGGCCGCCGTAGCGCAACATGACCTTGGTGCCGCATGGCAGCGTGCGGTTGGCCACCCCGAGGCCGGCGTGAAAGCCGCAGGCGGTGCCGCCGGCGTCGTAGTACCAGGAGGCGATGCTCTCGCCGTAGACGGTGACGGTGCCCACGGAGTGGGTGGTGCGGGCGTTGCCGCGGTCGCCGCCGAACAGGACCCGCAGCCGGGCGCCGCCAGCGCTCGGCGAGTAGCTCAGGCCGAATCCGCCCAACCGGCCGGTCCGGTCGCGAGCCAGGGTTCGCCAGCCGGCCGCGGTGCGGCTCTGGAGGCGGATGATCCGGCCCGTCGCCCCCGGCAGCAGCCTGCCGTGGACCCGCAGGCGGGATCCACCGAGAACGGCGAACTGGTGGCGCGCAATCGTAAAGCGGCCCGTCACCCCGACCGGCCACGCCGCGCTGACGGCCGCGCCCCCCCGGGGTACATCGCTCGCAGCCGCCACCTCGCTCCCCGGCTCCACTGCCCGGAATATCGCCGAGTGCCGCGGGAGAGCGCGGAAGCGAAAGCCGCCGCCAGTACCGACCTTCGTGACCGCCGTCCGGCGCCAGGTCGACGAGCCGGCCGGCGCCGTCTGCAGCACCACGGTCTTGCCGGCGTCGCCCGCCGGCACCGTCCCCGTGATGGTCACGGCGCGGCCGAACTGCACCCGCCGCGAGCTGAGCCGGAGCTCGAGCCGGCCCAGCGGTGGCTGCCCTCCAGTGCCGTGGGCGGGGTGGCCGGTGGCGGTAGTGAACGCGTATGCCGAGGCCGGCACGGCGAGCAACGTGGCGGCAATGGTCAGGTGAAGCGCGCGCATCCCGCGCAAGCTGAATCTGGGCCTCAACTCGAGGACCTCCTGTAAGACATTCGACCGGGCGCCTGCGGGGTTAGCTGTCGGGCTCGCAGCCGCTGACCGGCGCCGGTCGGCGTCGTTCAGAGGCCCCTACGGTCGCGGCTGGCGTGCGCCAGGCAACCGATTCGCCCCGGCCGGGGTCGTCTATGCCCCGGCAGTGGTTCCCCCGCTCGTCCTCGCTCCGGGCGAGGGCGACTCGGCAGGTCGGCAGTTGAAGGTCGAGAGGCTCGCAGCCGGTTTGCCCTTCTTGTGTGCGTTACGTCACACTCGATTCGGTGCCAGAATCATCGAGTGGCCGCCAATCCAGACCGTCTCACGGGCCTCGACAGCTCGTTTCTTCACCTGGAGCGGGACGTCGCCCACATGCATGTCGCCGGCTGCATGGTGCTCGACGGCGATCCTCCCGGCTACGACGAGCTCGTTGCCCATGTTGTGGCCCGACTGCATCTGGTCCCGCGCTACCGCCAGCGTCTGGCCTTTGTCCCGTTGAACCAGGGCAGGCCGGTGTGGGTCGACGAGCCTCATTTCAACGTCAACTTCCACGTCCGCCACACGGCTCTGCCCAGTCCCGGCGGCGATGAGCAGCTCAAGCGGCTGGCCGGACGGGTCTTCTCTCAGGCGCTCGACCGCTCCCGGCCACTGTGGGAGCTGTGGCTAGTCGAGGGGCTCGCGGACGATCGGTTCGGGTTGCTGTCCAAGACCCATCACGCGCTGGTCGACGGGATCTCGGGGGTGGACATCGTCACCGTGCTGTTCGACACCTCACCCGATCCGGTCCCCGTGGCGGCCGCCGATCACGAGTGGATCCCGCGGCCCCTGCCGAGCCGCGCTCAGCTACTGGCGGACGCGATGCTGGAGCGCGCGACGGTCCCGGCCGAGATGGCGCGCGGGGTCAGGGCGACCCTCCGGGGACCGCGCCATGTGGCCGGACGGGCCGCGCGCGCCGTGGCGGGAGTCGGTGCCGTGGCCCGGGCCGGACTGCAGGCCGCTCCGCCCAGCCCGTTGAACACGCGCATCGGACCGCATCGCCGTTTCACCTGGGTGCGCGAGGACCTGCGTCGATTCAAGGTGATCAAGGACACCCTCGAAGCGACGGTCAACGACGTCGTGCTCGCATCGGTGGCCGGCGCCCTCGGGCGGTATCTCGGGCGCCACGGCGAGGCCACCGAGGAGACCGTACTCCGCGCGATGGTGCCGGTTTCGGTCCGCGCCGATGCGGAGCGAGGGGCTCTCGGCAATCGCGTGGCGGCGATGTGGGCCCCGCTGCCGATCGGCCTCGCCGATCCAGTTGAGCGCCTGCTCACGATCAGCCGCTCGATGCGAGGGCTCAAGGAGTCCGGACAGGCGGTGGGCGCCCAGGTGCTCACCGAGCTGTCGGGGTTTGCGCCGCCGACGATCATGGCCCAGGCGGCTCGCCTCCAGGCCCGCCAGCGCATGTTCAACGTGGTTGTCACCAATGTTCCCGGCCCGCAGTTTCCGCTGTACATGCTTGGCCGTGAGCTGGACGCGACCTTCCCGATGGTGCCGCTGGCCGAGAACCAGGCGCTCGGGATCGCGATCATGAGCTACAACGGGCAGCTCAACTTCGGATTGAACGCCGACTACGACGCGATGCCAGACCTGGAGGCGCTCGCCGACGATCTCCGCGCCGCCATCGAGGAGCTGGCCGCCGCCGCCGGCGCGGATCCTTCGTCGCGCTCTGAGCCGTTGGCCAGAAGTCCGGTGTCCGCCGCGGAGTGATCCCCAGCCACTGAGCCGAAGATGCCGCGGCTGATCGAGCGGCTGCTGATCGTTGCCGCCGCCCTGGCGATCGCGATCGCGATCATCGCCCTGTTGTCAGGCGGATTGCTGGCCGGCCGGGATAATCCTGGCATCTCGGCCGCCGGAAACGGTCCCGGGGTGAGCTACCGCGACCAGGGCACGGAACGAATCGCGCCGGATGCCGCGCATCCGCCATACGACTCGAGTCCTCCGACCAGCGGCCCACACGCGCCCGCAAAGATCGAGGCAGACGCCGGCAAGCTCAGCGACGCTCAGCTGCTCCAGGCGCTCCAGGTCGGCGACGTCGTGCTGATGTATCCAGCCGGCGACCCGCCGGGCGGGCTGCGGGCTCTCGCCGCCGCTACCGCCCCACCGTTCTCCGCGGCGCTCGCGGCCACCGGCCAGGCGGTCGTGCTTGCCCGGCGCGCGGGCATCAAGGGGATCGTCGCCCTCGCCTGGGCGCATCTGCTGCGGGTGAGCTCGGCTGCCGATCCGTCGTTGCGCGCCTTCGTGGTCTTCTGGCTCGGCCGGGGCGCGCCCCGGCGACCCGGCACGATCCCGGGCGGATGACGGGCCGCCTGCGCCGGAGTCGGTCAGCTGCCGGCGGCCTCGGCGCGCGTCGGCGGCGCCGGCCTCACCGCAATCGTCACCCGCGCCAGCACGCACAGCCGGCCGGCGTCGTCGGTCAGCTCCACCTCCCACACCCAGGTGGTGCGGCCGCGGTGACGGGCCCGGGCGACGCCGTTGATCGTGCCCTGGGTGATCGGGCGGAGAAAGCTCGTCTGGTTGGAGAGTCCGCTCACCGTGTTGCCGGCGCTCATCATCGTGGAGGCTGTCCCGCTGCTGGCCAGGCTGTCCGCGATCGCCGCGTAGACGCCGCCGTGGACGAAGCCGCCCGCCTGCGTGAGCTCCTCGCGCACCTGCACCCGGCAGCGGACGAGGCCGTCGGCGAGCTCGGTGATCTGCAGCCCGTAGAGACGGTCGAATCCGACGTCGAGGTCGATCGGCAACTCGGTGGTCACGCGCCCGCACCATAGTGCTCGCACCGCACCCGCGATGCGCGGAGGGACACGGCGCGGGTCATCTAGGCTACGGAGCCGCGATGCCATCGTTGGACAGCCTCCCCGGCGACCAGCGCGCGGTGCTCGGACTCGTGCTCGGCCGAGGTCGCAGCTACGACGAGATCGCGCGCCTGCTCTCCATCGACCGGTCCGCCGTCCGCCGGCGCGCGCTGGCGGCGGCGGACGCCCTCGCCCCCACCACCGGTCTCGGCGCCGCGCAGCGCGAGCAGCTCACCGATTATCTCCTCGGGCAGCTCCCCGAGACCGAGGTCGATGACGTCCGCGATCTGCTGGGGCGCTCTCCGCTCGCCCGCATCTGGACCCGGGGGCTGTCCGCCGAGCTGGCGCAGCTGGCGACGGGACCGATGCCGCAGATACCCGCCGAGGCCGATCAGGCGGTGGCGCCCGCCCCGGCGGCCGATCAGGCTGCGGCGCCCGCCCCGGCGGCCGATCAGGCTGCGGCGCCCGCCCCGGCGGCCGATCAGGCTGCGGCGCCTGGCACGGCGGCCGATCAGGCTGCGGCGCCTGGCACGGCGGCCGATCAGGCTGCGGCGCCCGCCCGGCGCAGCTCCCGCCGCGGAGGCATCGTGGTGATCGCCGCGGGACTGGCCGTCGTGGTAGCGGCCGTCCTGTTCCTCGTTCTCCGCTCGGGCTCGTCCACACACCACCCGGCGGCGGCTCAGACCCCCACGTCGAATCCGGCCACTGCCTCCACCCCCAGCGCGTCGTCGGCGGCTGGCGGCGCTGCCGCCAGCGCGAGCACCACCACCTCAGCCCGGGTGGTGGCTCAGATCAACCTGCTTCCGCCCAGCGGCAAGTCCCACAGCAAGGCGGTCGGGATCGCCGAGATCCTCCGGGAGGGCGCGACCAATGGGGTCGCGATCGTGGCCCAGAACGTGCCTCCCAACACCACGCATCCAGCCGACGCCTACGCCGTCTGGCTCTACAACTCGCCCCAGGATGCGCACCGGCTGGGATTCGTCAACCCGGGCGTGGGCAGGACACGCCGATTCTCCACCGCGACCCAGCTGCCGACCGGCGCCGGCCACTACCGGCGGCTGATCGTCACTCTCGAGACCACCGGACGGCCGCGGATCCCCGGGAGGATCATCCTGCAGGGGGCGCTGACCGGCGTCCACTGAAACGCTCACTTCAGCCGTAGATTCGCTCCAGACCGTCGAGCGCCTCGTCGAGCTTGGCCGCGGTGGCCCGCTTCAACAGCAAGCCGCCGGTACGCGAGTATCCGCGAAGCTTCTGCTGCTGGGCGATCGTGACCGTCGTGCCGCCGTCCACGGGCTCGAGGTGGACCTCGGTGATCGACTCACCGAGCACGCGCTCGAACGGCGTTCCCGGGATCGCCTGCTCCCACGCGCGCAGCCGTGGCGGCTCTGACTTGCGCACGTGGAAGTCGGCCCGCACGGGCCGCCCGCGCGTGGTCTTGAACACCTGGGTGAACCGATCCTCCGCGACGCCCTCCATCCGATCCACGCCGGGCCACCAGCGTGGCATGTGGTGGGGATCGGCGATCAGCTCCCACACCTCTCGCTGGGGCGCGTGCAGAACGCGGCTGCGGCGCGCGGCGGCCATCCTGCGACGCTACTCCGAGTACTCGATCAGCGAGTAGACGGGGTGCGGCGCCAGCCGTGCCCGACCACCGAGGAAGCTGAGCTCCACGAGAAACGCGCAGCCGGTGATCTCGGCGCCGAGGCCGGCGACCAGTTCGCACAACGCCCCCGCGGTCCCGCCGGTGGCCAGCAGGTCATCGTGCACGAGCACCCGAGCGCCGTCGGCGAGCGCGTCGGCATGGACCTCGAGCGCGTCGATTCCGTACTCGAGCGTGTATTGCGCCGAGATCGTCTCGCCGGGCAACTTGCCGGGCTTGCGCGCCGGTACGAATCCCGCCCCCAGCTCGCGCGCCAGCGCCGCGCCGAGGATGAACCCGCGCGCCTCGGCGGCCACGATGAGGTCGATCCGCTCCGCCGGCACGCGAGCGGCCAGCGCCCCGATCGCGGCGTCGAGCGCGTCCGGGTCCAGGAGCAGCGGCGTGATGTCGCGGAAGATGATCCCCGGGCTGGGGAAGTCCGGGATCTCGCGAACGAAGGCGCGCAGGTCCACGCGGCGACCCGGCTAGCGAACCGCGCGGGACACTGGTGACTCTTCCCGGCTGGTGGCCCGTTCGCAAATACGACGACGTGAAACCACTAGGTCGCGATTGTGCGCAGGTCACGAATCAGCAGCAGGTGCTTGAGGTGCGTCGTGACCGACGCGAGGTTCTCCAGCGCCTCGATCGCCTCCTTGCGTCGTTCCGGGTTGCGGGAGCGGAGCGCCGGCGCCAGGATGCTCTGCAGCAGCTGTGCCTCTCGGTCCGCGGAGCTGCGAAACACCCGCAAATTCCGGCCGCCGACCCCGTAACGGGCCAGCTCCGAGACGGCGCGGACGATCTCGCGCTCGGTCTCGTCGTAATAGCGCTCGCCATCCCGCGTCTCTCCTTTGATCACGCCGAACTCCACCAGCTCGCGGACCAGCTTGGGGTCAGCGCCGGTCTCGTCGACGACGTCGTCCATCGAGTAGAGCGACCCCGAGTCGCGGACGTTCACACCGGCCCGGCGCGGCCCGATCCGCTCTCCGGCGGGGGGCGCGACATCCCGGTCAGACCGCCCGCTCGCCAGCTCCTGACGGATCACCCGCAGCGGCAGGAACTCGTCGCGCTGGAGCCGGAGGATCGTTCGCAGTCGATCGATGTCAGACTCGGTGTACAGCCGGTAGCCCCCCTGGGTGCGGCGCGGGTTTAGGAGCTTCTGGTCCTCCAGGTAACGGATCTTGGAGATCGAGATCTCGGGGAACTCCTGGTGCAGCGCCTTGCACACGGAGCCGATCGTCACCGCCTTCTGGCGCGGCCGCTCCTGGCCGGGTCGGGGCGGCTCGGGAAACTCGAGCGCGGGGGTGGGCGTATCGGTGCTCATCAGCGACTCAGGAACGCCAGCTTGTATTTGCCGATCTGAAGCTCGTCGCCGTCGGCGAGCCGATGCGACTCGATCCGGTGCCGGTTGACGTAGGTTCCGTTCAGGGAGCCACAGTCGTCGAGGAAGTAGTCGCTGCCGCGGCGCACGATCAACGCGTGATCGCGAGAGACCGTGACGTCGTCGAGGAATACGTCGCTCTCCGGGCGGCGACCGACGGTGAGCCGGTCTCCCTGCACCGGAAAGCTCTCTCCGGCCCGGCCGCCACCCGCGCGGATCACCAGTGCCGCTCCCCGTGACACTACGTCCTCCAACTCCACGACCTCGAGCTCTCCGGTCTCACCCACCGTGTAGGTAGCGGTCGTCGTCCCGGGGGGCGGCTCGCTCTGGGCCAGGAACGCGCCACAACGCTGGCAATAGCTGGCGCCGTCATCGTTGGCGAATCCGCACTCGGGACAGTGCTGGGCCATGGGGCCTTTCCCTTGGTTTACTCGGGCTCGTTGGACGGCACCCGCCCAGCCAGGATGTCGGTGAGCTGCTGCACGTCCGCGCCGGAGATCACCAATTCGCCGGTCTCGTCCTTCTTGCGAAGCCGGTTGACCAGCTCGGCGCGCAGAATGTCGATCTTGCCGTGCAGGATCCGCCGCCGGTAGGAGATCTCCATCTCCTCCTCGGTCAGCTGCGCGATCAGGTCCTTGAGCTCCTGATCACTCAGCGACCCGAGGTCTGGAAATGTGTCCATACTGTGCTCGCCCTTCAGTCATGGGGCTCGGTTGACTTCCAACCTCAAGTATATCTCAGAGGGTCAAGCTGAGCTTGAGAGTCGTCGCGCCTGCCGTAGGCCGCTGCGGACGTAGAGCACGGTGGCAGCGAGGGTGAGCGCCATACCGACATACAGCAGCACCAGGGCCAGCCAGTGCACCCCGAGCATCGCGAAGAACGGGGCTCCCATCATCGGCGCGACCCCGATGCGGCCCGGCCAGTTGATCTTCACTTCCACCCCCCGGGACAGGCCGTAGCGGCTGAGGGCGAGCATGAACAACTCCCGGGCGACGACGACGAGGATCGCCCATCGCGGCAACAGCGAGAAGTGCCATACCACGACCATCCCGGAGATCACCAGCAGGCGGTCGATCACCGGATCCAAGAGCGCTCCCAGGCGGCTGTACTGGCCGGTGAGCCGGGCGGCGAACCCATCCAGGTAGTCGGCCCAGCCGATGACCGCGAACAGGATCGTCGCCACGGTGTCCTGTCCGTCGTCGCTGGACAACGCCAGGATGAGAAAGACGGGTATTCCGAGCAGCCGCAGCAACCCGATCGCGTTGGGAATCGTCCATGGGTGCAGGGGCTGGTCGGACTGGGTCGCCGCCGGAGGCGGACCCGACCGATCGATCCCGAACAGGCGGCGTCTGCTGACCTGGGGGCTCACCGGTGTCTCCGCGCAGCGGTCTCGCGGCCGGCCGCCGTCGCTAGGGGAGCCCTCGCCAGAGCTCCTCCACCGCCGCGGCTGCGTCGGGGATGGGCACGCTCCGGGACTCTCGCCCGCGCCTGACCTGGACCTCGATCTCGCCGGCGGCGAGCGTGCGCCGGCCGACGGTCAGGCGCAGCGGACAACCCAGCAACTCGGCATCGGTGAACTTCTCCCCCGGACCGGCGTCGCGGTCGTCGTACAGGGTTTCCAGTCCCGTCTCCTGGAGCTCTCGGTACAGACGGTCGGCGAGCTCACGCTCCTCGCTGCCCGGCTTGCCCAGCACCACCAGCTCGACGTCGAACGGGGCGATGCTCCGCGGCCAGGAGATCCCCTGCTCGTCGGCGGATTGCTCCACCGCGGCCGCCGCCGCGCGGGCGGGGCCGAAGCCATAGCAGCCCATCCACACCAGCTGAGACCGGCCGGACTCGTCGAGGTAGTGCGCCCCGAGCGCTTCCGCGTACCGGGTGCCGAGCTTGAAGATGTTGCCAACCTCGATCGCCGGCTCGATCCGGACAGTGGCGCCATCCACCGTGTCCCCGGCGACCACGGTGCGGACGTCAACCGTCTCGTAGTTGAAGTCGCGGCCCGGCTGCACGCCGCGCAGGTGCGCGTCGAGCGCGTTGGCGCCCGTGACGTACCCGCCCGCCGTCACCGCGGCGTCGAGGAGCACCGGCAGATCGGCGCCGACCGGGCCGATGAATCCCGGCGGCCCGAGACGCTCGGCGACCTCCTCGGGCCGGGCCACGCGAAACGGCTGCCCGAGGGCATTCTGGAGCTTGACCTCGTTGACGCGATGGTCGCCGCGGAGCATCACGAGCTTCATCTCGCCCCCGTCGAGCATGACCGGAAACGCCTTCAGGAGCGCCCCTGCGGGCACGCCGAGCGATCCGACGAGGGCCTCGATCGTCGTCGCACCGGGCGTCTGCACGAGCTCCGGGGGGCCATCCGGCGCCGGCAGCGCCACCGGCTGGGCCTGGGCTGAGGCGACCTCGAGGTTGGCGGCGTACCCGGCGGCGACGGCAACGTCGTTCTCACCCGCCGGACACGGCGCCATGTACTCGTGCGCGCCGAACCCGCCCATCATCCCGACGTCGGCCTCCACCCGGTACCACTCGAGTCCGCATCGGTCCATCATCCGGTCGTAGGCGAGCACGTGCTTGTCGTAGGAGGCGGCCAGCCCCTCGGGGTCGCGATCGAAGGTGTAGGCGTCCTTCATGACGAACTCGCGCGTGCGCAGAACCCCGGCGCGCGGCCGGGGCTCGTCGCGCTCCTTGACCTGGAAGTGGTAGAGGATCAGCGGGAGGTCTCGGTAGGACTTGACCGCCGCCGCCACGTGACCGGTGACGATCTCCTCGTGGGTCATCGCCAGCACCATGTCGGCGCCGCGGCGATCCTGGAGCTTGAACAGCTCCTCGATCTCGTACCGGCCGGTGCGCCGCCAGGGCTCGGCGGGATGGAGCACGGGCATCAGCATCTCCTGGCCGCCGATCGCGTTCATCTCCTCGCGCACGATCTGCACGATCCGCTGATGGGTGCGCCACCCCGCGGGCAGCCACGACCACAGGCCGGCACCGACCTGGCGGATCAGACCGGCCCTCACCATCAGCTTGTGCGAGATCGCCTCGGCATCGGCGGGCGGCTCGCGCTCGGTGGGCAGGAAATAGGTTGAGAGCAGGGTCATCGTTTTGGAAACCGCGGCCCTAGCGTACCCGTCGCGGGAGACCGTCTGAGTATGGGTATGTTCTGATAGAACGCTCGCAACCTCAGCTCACAAAGGAGCCGTCTGATGGCGTATTCCGTACCACCTCTCCCCTACGACTACAACGCGCTCGAGCCCCACATTGACGAGGCGACGATGCGCGTGCACCACGACAAGCACCATCAGGCGTATGTAGACAAGGTCAACGGGGCGCTGGAGGGCACCGACTGGGCCGACAAGCCGATCGAGGACGTGCTCAAGGACCTCGGCTCGCTGCCATCCGACAAGCAGACCGCGGTGCGCAACAACGGCGGCGGCCACTACAACCACTCGCTGTTCTGGGAGTGGATGGCGCCGAGCGCCGGCGGAACCCCCGAAGGCGCACTCGCGCAGGCAATCGAGTCGGCGTTCGGGTCCTTCGACGACTTCAAGGCGAAGTTCAAGGACGCCGGCGTCAACCAGTTCGGCTCCGGCTGGTCGTGGTTGGTCCACGATGGCTCAAAGCTGGCGGTCGTCTCCAGCGCCAACCAGGACAACCCGATTTCAGGCGGCCAGACGCCCTTGCTCGGCGTCGACGTCTGGGAGCACGCCTACTACCTCAAGTACCAGAACAAGCGCCCCGATTACATCGACGCCTGGTTCAACGTGGTCAACTGGTCGCAGGTCGCGGCCGGGTTCGACAAGGTCAGCTAAAGCGGCGCTCGAGCGGCGGCGGGAGGCGCAGTCGCACCCGTCGCCGCGACGTTGATGACGAAAGTGCCCTCAGACAGCACTTTTGTCATCGGGGTGGCCGGCGAGGGCCTACGCGCAGGTCACCAGTGCGGCGGCGAGGGCCTACGCGCAGGTCACCAGTGCGGCGGCGAGGGCCTACGCGCAGGTCATCAGTGCGGCGGCGAGGCCTACGCGCAGGTCATCGGGGTGGCGGACGATCGCCTAGGCGCGGGTGAACCTCGCCTAAACGCGGGTGAACCGGCGGCCGGCAACCGGCGATACCGTCTCGTCCAACTGGGTCGACTCATCCTCGGCGGCCGCAGCCTCCATCGCCGCCATCCGCTCCGGGGTCATTGCGCTCGCGTCCTCGTTCTCGTTCAGCCACGCGCGGGCCTCGGCGGCATGCCCCTCGTCCCGGACCACGTTCTTGCCGGCCGCGTAGTACTTGTCGATCTCGGCGAACAGCTCGTCGACGAGCCGCTCGGTGGGAACGAGCCGGAGCGCCTCGCCGTGCGAGTAGATCATTCCCTTGTCACGCGCGCCGGTGATCCCGAAGTCGGCGTGCCGGGCCTCGCCGATCCCGTTCACCGCGCACCCCAGAACCGAGACCTCGATCGGGTCGTCGTACTCCTCGAGTCGCCGCTCGACCTCGGCCACCACCGTATCCATGTCGAACTGGAGCCGGCCGCAGGTGGGACAGGCGATCAGCACCGGGCCGCGCTCGCGCAGGTGCAGCGCCTTGAGGATCTCCCAGGCGACCTTCACCTCCTCCTCGGCGTGGAAGGTGGAGAGCGAGATGCGGATCGTGTCGCCGATCCCGTCGGCGAGCAGCGTGCCCAGGCCGACCGCCGACTTCAGCGATCCCGACCACTTGGTTCCCGCCTCGGTCACCCCCAGATGCAGCGGATACGGGATCCGCTCGGAGAGCAGCCGGTTGGCGGCGATCGTGTTGGGAACCGAGGTCGACTTCATCGACACCTTGAAGTTCGTGAAGCTCAGCCGCTCCATCAGCTCCACCGTCTCCACCGCGGCGGTGACCAGGGCCTCCACGGGGTTGTCGTACTCGAGCTGGCGCAGGTGCTTGGGCAGCGAGCCGGAGTTGACGCCGACGCGCAGCGGGGTACCCAGCTGATCCGCGCGAGCGGTGACCTCGGCCACCTTGTCCGGGCCGCCGATGTTCCCCGGGTTCAGCCGCACGCAGTGCGCCCCGGCGTCGAGCGCCTTGAGCGCCAGCGTGTGGTTGAAGTGGATGTCGGCGATCACCGGGATCGGCGACTCGCGCACGATTGTCCGTAGCGCCTCGACGTCGTCGTCACGCGGCACGGCGACGCGGACGATGTCGGCGCCGGCATCGGCGACGCGGCGGATCTGACCCATCGTCGCCGCCAGGTCGGCGGTTTCGGTCTTGGTCATCGTCTGCACGGCGACGGGCGCACCGCCGCCGATCGGCACGCTGCCGACGTGAATCTGGCGCTGAGAGGACATGGACACGAGTCTAGTGGCCACCAGCGGCCGTCCTCGCGGGTCCAGCCCCCCCGCCGACGCGCCCCGGCCCTCGCGGGTCCAGCCCGCCGCGGACGCGCCCCGGCCCTCGCGGGTCCAGTGCCCCGCGGACGCGCCCCGGCCCTCGCGGGTCCAGTGCCCCGCGGCCGGGCTCGCGCGAGCTACCGAGGTGGCTGCTCCGGTGGCCCGCCGGTACCGGGGCCGCTCCCGTCGGGGGGACCGCGGCGGCGCCGGACGGCGATCGCCCCGAACGTGATCAGGGCGAGCACCAGCACCACCAGAATCACGATCACAGGGGTGGGCAGGAACGAGCCCCCGGAGGAGGAACTGCCGGTGGCCGTGCCCGTCTTGCCGCTCTTCGCGTTCTGGATCGCGGTCTGGACGACGTCGTAGCAGTTGGTGTACTGCTTGACCGAGGCCGGCATGATCGCCAGCGCGTGGTGCAGCTCCTCAAGCGTGAAGCTCTGGGTCAGCCGGCCGGTCGACTCGCAGTTGTTGATCACCGGATTGCCGCCGGCGGCCAGCGCGGACATCGGGGCGCCGAGCGCCAGGGCCAGCGTGACGGCAGCGCAGGCGAGCGCAATCAGATGCCTCCGGCGTCGCATCGCGGACAAGCTTATGCGGAAGCGTGCTGGATGATGACCGCAGAATCCGGCGGGGCCGGAGACAGCAGCGCGGTCGCTCGGGCCGTGATCTGCGACGGGCTGGCCGACCACGGCGCCGCCAGCGTGAAGCGATCGACCTGATAGCCGTCGACGGCGCGGGCGCCGATCAGCTTGATCCCCGACGGCAGCCGGCCCAGCCGCTGGCCGGAATCGCCGACCACATCGAGCTCGCCGATCGTCACCGATCCGGCATCGGTGCTGCCGTGGGTCGGCGGTCCCGCCCACGGCACGCGCGGTAGGTAAAACGAAAGCGGGCCGGTGGCGAACTGCCCGTCGTAGGCGACGATCGCGCGGGTGCCGCGCGCCGGGCCCAACGCGGCCGCGACCCCTCGCCAGTCCGGTCGTTGGTAGTAGCCGGTGGTGTCGATCTTGATCCCGGCCCACACGAACGCGGCGACCAGCACCGCTCCCAGAGCCGCTCCCGCCGCCCGTGCGCCGTTCACCGTGCACGCGGCGCCGATCAGCACCGCCAACGGCGGCCACGCGGGCATCAGTCCGCGCGCCACATAATCATCGTGGCCGGCGAGCGCCAGCAGCAGTGGGATCAGCAGCACCGCCCCGGCCAGGATCGCCGCGATCCCGGCGCCGCGGAGCTCGCGATCGCTACCCCCGGCGACGAGCAGCCCGATCACGACCGCCGCCAGCGCCGCCGCCCCCAGCAGCCCATAGGACGCCGCCGTGCTCTTGTACAGCGTGTTGAGCGCGAACGTGACCGGCACCTGCTGGAGGCGCAGGGACAACGCCTGGTTGGTGATGAACTGGGCCGGGTTGCGCAGTCGCGGGATCACGTGTGGGATCAGCGGGGCAAGCACCACCAGCTGGGCCGCGACCGCGATCAGGGTGACGCCGCGGCGGCAGCGGTAGAGCAGGAGCGCGCCCTCGGCGGCGATCAGGAAACCGGCGAAGTATTGCGTCAACAGAGCGAGCGCGGACAAGATTGCCCACCACCCGAGATCACGTGACGACGACGTCCGCCACGCGCGGGCGAAGAACAACATCGAGCCGGCGCACAAGACCACCAGCAGCATGTACTCGCGCGCCTCCTGCGAGTACCAGATCATGAACGGGTTGAGCGCCGCCAGCGCCGCCGCCGCCACCCCCGCTCGCCGCGAGACCAGCTCGCGCCCCGAGAGGTAGAGCAGGGGCACCAGCCCGGCGCCCAGGAGCGCGGACAGGGATCGCAGCCCGAGCTCGCCGGTGCCGAACACCTTCGCCCACGGCCAGGCGATGATCAGATAGAGCGGCCCGTTCCATTCCGCCGAGCTCCACGCGCTCAGCATCGAGTGAAACGACAGGCTGAGCTCGTGGGCCGCCTGCGACTCGTCCAGCCAGTAGCTCTGGCTATCGATCAGGACGAAGCGCAGGACGAGCGCGAGCGCGGTCAGCCCGACCACGATCTGAGTTTCGGCCGAGGCCGCCAGCGGCCACGTCGTCCGCTCCGTCCGCGCCGTCGCCACGGCGCCCGTGCGCCCGGGAAGGAGCATGCGCCGGCAGTGTACATCCGGTCTGCGCGGCCTCCGGCGGTGGCTCTGACGAGCTCGCCGGACCGGAACTCCCCCGTCCGGGCCGACGTTATTGTCTCGCGCTTGCCCGTAACCGTGACATCCGTCCCGAGCCGGCCGTGGCGGGCGCGCCGGCTGGCAGTCCTGGCCGCGGCGGCGCTGGTCGCGCTTGTCCTCGCGTCCTGCGGAGGCTCGTCGGGCAAGACGAACACGGCCATGCCCCCGCCACTGCACTCCGGTCGGGTCGGTCCGGTGACGATGTTCACCGCCGGTGGGGTGTCGACGTACACGCCCGCGAACCTCGACCTGCTCAAGGGCCTGGGCGTCGACTGGCTGCACATCTACATGCACTGGGCCGACATCGCCCCCGATCCGACGTCGAAGCACAAGCCGCTGTTCGACGCCACCGATCCCGCGGCCTACCCGGCGGCGGGGTGGGCGCCCTACGACGCGGTTCTGCAAGCGGCCGCCGCCCGCCACATCAGCGTCGACCTCGGCCTCGTCCCCCCGCCGCCAAACTGGGCGTCGGGCAAGGGGGCTCCCCACCCCAGCACCCAGCCGGAGTGGAAGCCCTCGGCCGCCGAGTACGGGCAGTGGGTTCACGCCGTCGCCGTGCGCTACAGCGGCCACTACACCCCGCCGGGGGCGTCACGGCCGCTGCCGCGGGTCTCGTTCTGGTCGATCTGGAACGAGCCAAACATAGGAAACGAGCTCGGGCCCGAGGTCGAGCCGCACACGCAGGTCGAGGTCGCTGCCCGGCTCTACCGTGGGCTGGTGAACGCCGCCTGGAGCGCATTTCAGGCCACCGGGCACGGCCACGACACGATCCTGATCGGCGAACTCGCGCCCGAAGGGAGGTCCAAGGGCGCGCCGGGGCTGTTCGGCGCGATGCCCCCGCTGCGGTTCCTGTACGCGCTGTACTGCGTGAACTCCGCCGGCCAGCAGCTGCGCGGGACGCAGGCGAGCGAGCGCGGCTGCCCGGCGGCGGCGGCCGGTTCGGCCCGCTTCGCCGCGCAGAACCCGGCGCTGTTCAAGGCCTCAGGGTTCGCCGTGCATCCGTACTCGTTCTACTCGCTGCCACCCGACGAGCCGATTCCCAACGAGCCCGAGGACTTCAACCTGGCGACGATGCCGGCCTTCGAGTCGACGCTCGACCGGCTGCAGCGGACGTATGGCTCGGACGTGAAGTTCCCGATCTGGTCGACCGAGTTCGGCTACATCACCAACCCGCCCAACGTCCAGTACACGGTCACGCCAGACGAGGCCGCCTACTACCTCAACTGGGCCGAATACCTGACCTGGGAGGACCCGCGGATCAAGTCCTACGACCAGTACCTGCTCGAGGACCCGCCGGGCAACATGGGATTTGCCACCGGGCTGTTCACCTACTCCGGTGCGCCCAAGCCGGCGCTGGCGGCCTTCCGGATGCCGCTGTACCTACCCGTGTCGAACACCGCGCACGGCCGGCCCGTCGACGTGTGGGGGCGCGTGCCGCCCGCGCCCGACGCCGCGCGCACGACCCACCGGCGCCAGTACGTGCAGATCCAGTTCCGCTCGACCTCGCGCGGCGCGTTTACGACCGTCCAGCGTGTGGCAATCGCCGACCGGTACGGATACTTCGAGGTTCATCAGACGTTTCCGGCAAGCGGCCAGGTCAGGCTGCAGTGGGCCTCCCCGCACGGTCTGACCGAGTTCAGCCGCACCGCCAGTATCACCGTCCACTGATGAGAGCTGTCGAGTGGACCCGCAGGACGGGAACGGTGTTCAGCCGCGTCGTCGACATCGCCCTTCGCTAGCCTGCGTGTGGCTGGGCCTCGCGTCCGGCCCCGGTCCTCGGCGACACCCCGCTCGCGGCTAGTCCGCCCGGTGGCGCCGCAACTCTATTTGCGCGGAGCTGTTATCGAAACCATGCCCAGACTCTCTGTGATCACAGCCCTGCACCGACGCCGGACGACGTTGGCGGTGGGCGCGAGCCTGGCTCTCGCGGTGGCCGCGGCCCTGCCCGCGACAGCCAGCGCCAGCCGCTCCCAGATCGCGATCATCCAGGACGGCAGCGACCTCTTCAATGCGCCCGCGGCGATGCAAGAGTTCCGTCAGCTCGGGGCCAACACGGTGCGCGTGATCGTGCCATGGGCGACGATCGCCCCCAGTCCCAGGTCCACCAGGAAGCCCTCGTTTGACGCCACCGACCCGAACGCCTACGCCAAGTCCAACTGGGTGCCCTACGACAACATCGTGACGGCGGCCAGGGCGTACGGGCTGACCGTCGATTTCACGGTCACCGGCGGCGCCCCGCGGTGGGCCGAAGGCCCCGGGGTGGTGCCGGGGCGCAACACGCTGTTCCAGGCGTGGAGGCCGAACGCCAACGCCTACGGACAGTTCGTGCGTGCCGTTGGCACCCGGTACGACGGGCACTTCACCCCCAACGGCGCCGCCGCTCCCCTGCCGGCGGTGCATTTCTGGGCGATCTACAACGAGCCCAACTTCGGTGTGGACCTCGGCCCGCAGGCGACCAACGGCTCGACCGTGGCCACCGCGCCGATGATGTTCCGCGGCCTGCTCAACGCAGGCTGGAGCGCGCTGCGCGCCACCGGCCACGCCCACGACACGATCCTGTGGGGCGAGTTCGCCGCCCGCGGTCAGAGCGGCCCGCCGAGCCGAAATGCACCGCAAGGATACCCCGGCGACTTCTCGCAGACCAAGCCGCTGATCTTCATCCGTGACCTGTACTGCGTGAGCTCCAGCTACCGCCAGCTGCGCAGCGGCGCGGCCAAGGCGATCGGCTGCCCGACGACCGCGGCGGGATCGCGGAGGTTTCGCAGCCAGAACCCGGCGCTGTTCGGCGCCTCGGGCGTCAGCGACCATCCCTACCCGGCCAACCAGAGCCCGGTGACCGACGGGCGCAGCGACCCCAATTACGCCGCGTTCCCAGACATCGGCAACCTCGAGGGCGTGCTCGACCGGGTCAACCGCGCCTACGGCTCGGGCAAGCGGTACGACATCTACAACACCGAGTACGGCTACATCACCGACCCGCCGAATCGACGCCCAGTCCCCGTCACCGGTGGCCGCTACCCGTCCCCGGCCACCGCCGCCTACTACATCAACTGGGCCGAATACCTGAGCTGGAAGCAGGGGCGGATCGCCAGCTACATGCAGTACCTGCTGCAGGATCCGCCCCAGACGGCGGGCTCCATCGCCCCGTTCGCCAGCGGGCTGGAGTTCTTCGGCGGCCAGCCCAAGCCGGGCTACGACGCCTACCGGCTGCCGGTATACATGCCCCACACCTCGTTCTCGCGCAGCGCCAACGAGGAGATCTGGGGCGCCGCCCGCCCCGCTCCGTTCATGAACGGGCGCCAGAGGGTCACGATTCAGCTCAACCGGAAGACGATCAAGACCTTGACCGTGGGCTCGGGCGGGTACTTCGACACCCACCTGAGGTTCGGCGGCAGCGGCACGGTCCGGCTCGCCTGGACCTACCCCAGGTCCAACCCGTTCCTGCCGCCGGGCGATCTGGGCAAGACCGTCTACAGCCGGAGCTTTCAGATCAAGGTGCATTAGGCCCGGAATAGGGGGATACTGCTGGTGATGCCGTCCGGCTCACCCGCGCTGATCTCCCGGCTTCAGGAGATATGCGGCCACGAGTTCGTGTTGACCCACCAGCACGAGCTCGCGACCTACCGCTCCGATGGACTGCTGCACTATCGCCAGGTCCCGGTGGCGGCCGTCCTGCCTGGGACCGCCGAGCAGGTCCGCCAGTCGGTGCGGGCCTGCTTCGAGGCGGGCGTCCCCTGGGTCGCCCGCGGCTCCGGCACCGGGCTCTCCGGCGGCGCGCTCCCGGTGGCCGACGGGGTCCTGATCGTGCTCTCCCGGCTGCGCCGGATCCTATCGGTCGCGCTCGCGGACGGGCAGGTCGTGGTCGAGCCCGGGGTGACCAACCTCGCCGTCTCCAAGGCGGTCTCGCCGACCCATTTCTACCCGCCCGATCCCTCCAGTCAGATCGTGTGCTCGATCGGTGGCAACATCGCCGAGAACTCGGGTGGCGCCCATTGCTTCAAGTACGGCTTCACCACCAACTACGTGCTGGCGCTGGACGTCGTGCTGTCCGACGGCTCACTGGTCACGCTGCACCGCGACGACCCGGGCTATGACCTGCTTGGGGCGTTCGTCGGCTCCGAGGGCACGCTCGGAGTCGCCACCCGGATCACCCTCCGGGTGATCCCGGCGCCGGAGAGCGTCCGCACGCTCCTCGCCTTCTTCGACGACACCGGCGCCGCCGGGGACGCGGTGAGCGCGATCGTCGACGCCGGCATCGTCCCCGGCGCGATCGAGATGATGGACAAGCTGTCGATCGAGGCCGCCGAGCAGGCGACCGGGGCCGGTTACCGGCTCGACGCCGGGGCTGCGCTGCTGGTCGAGCTCGACGGCTCTTACGAGCGCTGCGTGGCCGGCCTGGAGGAGCTGACGACGCTGTGCTCGGGCGCGGGGGCGCGCGATGTCCGGATCGCCCAGAGCGAGGCCGAGCGCGATCTGATCTGGCGCACCCGCAAGGCCGCCTTCGCCTCGATGGGTCGGATCGCCCCGGCGTACTACGTGCAGGACGGCGTCATCCCCCGGACCCGGCTGGCCGAGGTCCTGCGCCAGATCGATGTCCTCGCCGGCGAGTACCGGCTGCGCGTCGCCAACGTCTTTCACGCCGGCGACGGCAACCTGCACCCGCTGGTCTGCTATGACTCGGGCCGCGAGGGCGAGGCGCAGCGCGCCGAGGAGCTTTCCGGCCTGATCATCAAGGCGTGCGTCGACGCCGGGGGCTCGATCACCGGCGAGCACGGCGTCGGCGTGGACAAGAAGGCCTACATGCCGGCCATGTTCGATGAGCCGGACCTGGACGCGTTTCAGCGTCTGCGCTGCGCCTTCGATCCCCACGGGCTGGCCAACCCCGGCAAGCTGATGCCGACCCCGCGGCTGTGTGGCGAGGTTCCCGGCCCGTACCGGCAGCACCCGCTGGAACGTGCGGGCGTCGCCGAGCGATTCTAGGTCCGATGCCGACCGCGACCAGCCACGCTCCCACCACCTTTCAGGACGCGGCACAGGTACTGGCGGCGGCGAGCGCCGCGGGTCACACAGTGCGCATCGTCGGCTCCGGGACGAAGCAGGGCTGGGGCAACCCGGCAAGCGCCGACGTGGAGCTGCACACGACCGGCTTGGACGCGATCCTCGAGCACAACGCCGGCGATCTCACCGCGACGCTGGAGGCGGGCGTCCCGCTCGCCGCCGCCCAGCGGACATTCGCCGCCGCCGACCAGATGCTCGCACTCGACCCGCCGCTCGGTGACGAGCCGGGGGCCACGATCGGCGGGGTGATCGCCACCGGCGACAGCGGCCCGCTGCGCCACCGCTACGGGGACCCGCGCGACCTGGTCGTCGGCGCGACCGTCGCCCTCAGCGACGGGACGATCGCCCGTGCCGGGGGCAAGGTGATCAAGAACGTCGCCGGCTACGACCTGGCCAAGCTGTTCTCGGGCTGCTTCGGGACGCTCGGCGTGATCCTGTCGGTCAACGTCCGACTGCATCCGCGCTACGAGTCCGGCGCCACCGCGGTCGGCGCCGCCGATGATCCGGCCGGGCTCGCCGCCGCCGCCATCGCCGTGGCCGCGTTCCCGGTGGAGTTCGAGGCCGTCGACGTCGCCTGGCAGGCCGGCCGGGGACGGATCCTCGCCGCCTGCGCCGGCCGCGGCGCGCCCCATCGGGCGCAGCGAACCGCCCGGCTGATGCGTGAGCACGGTCTCACGGAGACCCGGGTCAGCGATGACGACGAGGCCCTGTGGGAGCGCCAGCGCCAGGACCAGCGATCGGCCGACCAGACGCTGGTGCGGATCGCCGCCACACCCACCCGTCTGGCGGAGGTGCTGGCCGCCACCGAGGCCTGCGGCGGCAGGCTGGTGGGCCGGGCGGCGCTCGGGATCAGCTTCGTCGAGGTCGAGCCGTCGCTGCTGGGACGGCTGCGCGAACGACTGCCGGAGGCGGCGAGAGTCGTCGTCCTTGACTCTCCGGGGGCGGTTGGTCCCGGCGACCGGTGGGGAACGGGGCAACCCGGCGCGCTGGCGCTGATGCGGCGGGTCAAGGCGCGGTTTGACCCGACGGGAACCTGCAATCCGGGCATCTTCGTTGGCGGCATCTGATGACCGCGTTCGACCTGCACCGCCCCCCCGAACAGTCGGTGATCGACGATTGCGTCCACTGCGGGTTCTGTCTGGACACCTGCCCGACCTACGTGCTGTGGGGCGCCGAGGCCGACTCGCCGCGGGGCCGGATCGTGCTCATGAACGACGGGCTGAACACCGACACCGGCCTGTCGGATGAGACGGTCACCCACTTGGATCGCTGCCTGGGGTGCATGGCGTGCGTGACCGCCTGCCCTTCGGGGGTCCGCTATGACCGCCTGATCGAGCGGGCCCGCCCGCAGGTGGAGCGCCATCACCGACGCAGCCCCGGGGAGCGAGCGTTGCGCCGTCTGCTGTTCGAGACCTTGCCCCACCCCCGGCGGCTGCGGGCGCTGGCGCCGATGCTGGCCGCGGGCCGCCGGCTCGGCCTCGAGCGTCGGCTGCCCGACCGGCTGGCCGCCGTCGCCCGGGTCGCCCCCCAGGCCCCGATCGGGCGGGCCGCCAGGCTCGGAGTGCCGGAGCGCACCCCGGCTCAGGGTCCGCCGCGCGGCCGGGTCGGCCTGCTGCTCGGCTGCGTGCAGCGAGTCTTCTATCCGGGGGTGCACCGCGCGACCGTCGACGTGCTCGCCGCCGAGGGCTTCGAGGTGCTGGCGCCGAGGGTTCCCGGCTGCTGCGGCGCGCTCGAGTTTCACAGCGGCGAGGAGCCGGCCGCGATTCGCCGCGCCCAGCAGACGATCGCCGCGTTCGCCGACGCCGGCGGCGGCGCCGAGCTCGATCACGTGGTCATCAACGCCGCCGGCTGCGGCTCGGCGATGAAGGAGTACGGCGATCTGCTGGGGACGCCGGCGGCGCGGGCGTTCGCGGGTCGCGTCCGCGACGTATCCGAGCTGCTCGGGTCAGTGAAAGCCCGGGCCGGGCGGGGACCGGTACCGCTGCGCGTCGCCTATCACGACGCCTGCCATCTCGCCCACGCCCAGGGGGTCCGCCAGCCCCCGCGGGAGCTGCTGCAAGCGATCCCCGATCTGGAGCTGCTCGAGGTCACCGTCGAGCGCGACGTGTGTTGCGGGTCGGCCGGAATCTACAACCTGGTGCAGGCCGAGGCCGCCGCCGACCTCGGCGCCCGCAAGGCGCGCAACCTGATCGACACCGGGGCCCAGGCGATCGCCGCCGGCAACCCCGGCTGCGCCGCCCAGCTGGATCTGCATCTGCGCCGGCTCGGTACTCCGCTGCCGATCCACCATCCGGTGGAGCTGGTGGCGCGCTCGATCGCCGCCGCGCGGCGCTGAACGTGGCCGGGCGCGGCCCGAGATCAGCGGACGCCGAACCCCTTGCCGGTTAGGGTCGAGATGTCGTTGCTGAGGCCGATCACGAACAGCAGGATGATCAGCGCGAATCCGATCACCCCGGCGCGCTCCATCACGCTGAATGGAATCCGCCGGCCGCGGATCTTCTCGGCCACCGCCCAGAACACGTGTCCACCGTCCAGCGGCAGGAACGGGAACAGGTTGATCACCCCGAGTGACAGCGAGATCAACGCCAGCACCTTCAGCGCCTGGCTGGTGCTGCTGGCGAACGACTCCTGGGTCACGGTGTAGCCGCCGACGATCCCGTTGAGCTGTTTGCGCTCCTGTGGCTCGAAGATCCGCGCAATCGTCGAGACCGTCTGCGTCGTCACCGACCACAGGCCGCTGACCGAGTCTGACGCGGCGTTGATGACGCCGGGATATGTCGTCGACGCGTTGCTGGCGAATTCGACGCCGATCAGCATCCGGGTCTGGCCTTCGACGGTCTCGTAGCGGGGGTGCACCGAGAGGGCGACGAGCTTTCCATCACGCCTGACGACGACACGCGCCGGGGTGGCTGACCGGCAGCCGACGACTTGGGCGCCGGCGCAGCGATGGGCGTCGATTTGCTTGCGGATCGCGGCCTCCGAACCGCCGACTCCGTCCACGGAGACGACCTGATCGCCGCGACGCAACACGCCGGTCGCCGCGCTGGCGTTCTGGACGAGCGCAACCTTGGTGCTGGCGGTGTAGGTCGTCTGGCCGTCGGCCAGCAGCAGTCCCCACACGATCAAAAACGCGATCAGGATGTTCACAGCCGGACCGGCCAGGATCGTGACCACGCGCTTCCAAACCGGTTGGTTGTAGTACGCCCGCGGCAGGATCTCCGGCGGGAGGTCCTCGTTGGGGTTCATCCCGGTGATCTTCACGTAGCCCCCGAGCGGGATCACGCCCACCCCGTACTCCGTCTCGCCGCGTCTGCGCCTGAGCACCATGGGCCCGAAAAACAGCGAGAACCGCTCGACGCGCATGCCGACCGCCTTGGCGGCGACGAAGTGACCGGCCTCGTGCAGGATGATCAGGACGGCAAAGCCGAGAAACGCCAGGAAGTAGGACATGCGGGTGGTTCGAGTGTGGCAGGCGCGACGATGCCGCCGATCAAGGCAACCTAAGAGCCGTCACAGTCAGGCCGGCGCGAGCGACTCCACGAGCTCGGCCGCCAGCCGCCGCGCCTCGGCGTCGGCTTGGGCCAGCGAATCGAACGAGTGGACCTGCCGCTCGGGCAGGCGGGTCAGCGTCTCCTCGATCACCTCGGCGATCTGCAGGAAGCGCAGGCGGCCGCCCAGGAACGCGTGCACGGCGATCTCGTTGGCCGCGTTGAGCGTACACGGCGCGGTGCCCCCGGCGACGCCGGCGGCGCGCGCCAGCCGCAGACAGGCGAACGTCTCGATGTCGACCGGCTCGAAGGTGAGCGACCCCAGCTCGGCGAGATCGAGCGGCCGCACCGGCACATCCGTCCGCTCGGGGTAGTGCAGGCCGTAGGAGATCGGGACCCGCATGTCCGGATAGCCGAGATGGGCCAGCGTTGCCCCGTCGCACAGCTGGATCAGGCTGTGGATGATCGACTGCGGATGCACGACCACATCGATGTCGGCGTACGCGGTCCCGAACAGGTGATGCGCCTCTATCAGCTCCAGGCCCTTGTTCATCAGCGTGGCCGAGTCGATGGTGATCTTGCCGCCCATCGTCCACGTCGGGTGGGCCAGCGCCTGCTCCACCGTGACCGACTCCAGCTCGGCCGCCTGCCGTCCCCGGAACGGTCCGCCGGACGCGGTCAGGATCAGCCGTTCGACCGTCCCGGGACGCTCGGCTCCGAGCAGCTGATGCAGTGCCGAGTGCTCGGAGTCCACCGGGATGATCGCGGCTCCCGTCGCCTCGGCCAACGCCATCACCAGCTCGCCGCCGACGACCAGCGACTCCTTGTTGGCGAGGGCGAGGTCGACCCCCTCGCCGAGCGTGGCCACGGTCGGCACCAACCCGGCGGATCCGACGATCCCGTTGAGGACGAGGTCGCAGGCCGCCTCGGTGATCAGCTCGACGAGTCCGTCGGGGCCGGCCAGCACCTCGCCGTCGGTCCAGGCCTCGGCGGCCCGTGCCGCGGCATCGGGATCAGCGAGCGCGATCCGCCTGACCCCGTACGCGCGCGCTTGGGTGATCAGGGCCTCCCAGTCGGTGCCGGCACTGAGCGCGACGACGTCGAGCTCGTCCTCACCGCTGCGGGAGACCACGTCGAGCGCCTGGACCCCGATCGAGCCGGTGGAGCCGAGGATGACCAGTCGGCGCGACACGCGCCGATTGTAGGCGGCGGACGCGCCGGCTCAGGGGCGCACAGGCGGCGCCGGCTCGCCGATCAGTGCAGCACGCCGACCGCGACGTAGTAAGCGGCCACCACGGTGAAGATGACCGCGTCGAGCCGATCCAGGGCGCCTCCATGGGCGCCGAACAGGCTGCCCGCGTCCTTAGCGCCCGCATCGCGCTTGACCACTGACTCGAACAGGTCTCCGATCGGTCCGAGAACGGCGATCGTGACCCCGAGCAGGAGCGCGTCGCCCTGGGTTAGCCACGTCTGGTTCAGGCCGGCGATGAACACGGCCACGATCGCGACGATCATCCCGCAGATCAGGCCTTCCACCGTCTTGTTGGGGGAGATGCTCGGCGACAGGGCCCGGCGCCCGAACAGACGGCCACCGAGGTAGGCCGCGGTATCCCCGAGAAACGTCCCGACGAGCACGTCGATGAGGATCCCGCCGCCGTGATGCAGGTTACGCAGCAACATCGAGTGGGCGAAGGCCAGGCCGAGCCAGTAGACGCCGAACAGCGTGCCGGCGATCGACACCGTGGCCCTGCCGTGGTCGGGTCCGCGGCCGAGGACGGCCAGAAACGCCACCGGGAGCGTGATCACGGTGACCTCGAGCACGGTGCGCTCGGTGCCGAATCGGGCCGCCAGCACCAGCGCCGTCGCGGCGGCGAACCCCACCGCCGGCGCCGGCCTCCAGCGCCCGAGGAGCCGGTAAAGCTCGTGCATGCAGACCCAGCAGATGGCGATCATGAACAGCGCCCACGCGGTTCCGCCGATGTCGACGAACACGATCGCCACGATCGCCGCCGGGACCGCCACCAGGATGCGCGCCAGCAGGTCCGAGCGGCGGCGCTCGCCGGACCGCTGCGCTCGGGGCTGACGCTCGCGAAGCGCGCTCCGCCCGCGGCCGGCCGATGCTCGCGGCTGGCGCGTCGATCCACCTGATCGCTGTCCTGGCCGGCCCGGCCGGCCCGGCCGCTGGCCGGACGTCGGGCGACGCGACTGCGGCATCACCGGCCTCCGAACCGTCGTCGCCGGGCGGCGAACTCGTCCAGCGACTCCTCGAACGCCGCCCGTGTGAAGTCAGGCCACAGCTCGTCCCGGAATACGAACTCCGAGTAGGCCGCCTGCCACAACAGGTAGTTGGAGAGCCTACGTTCTCCGCTGGTTCTGATCACGAGGTCGGGGTCGTGCATGTCGGCTGCATACAGGTGCTGGCGAAAGTCGGCTTCCGTCTCGCCGTTAAAGGTTCGCGCTGCATCCACGATCTCCGCCCGTCCGCCGTAGTTGAATGCCACGAACAGGGTGATCCGATCGTTGTCCCGGGTCAGATCCTCGGCCCACGCCATCCGCGTAATCAGTTCCGGCGCCACTGGAGCGGCCCGGCGGCCGATGAACCGCATCCGCACGCCCTCGGCGTGCAGCTCCGGGGTCTCGATCTCGATCCGCCGGCCGAACATTTCCATCAGGCCAGATACCTCGGTGGGATCTCGCGACCAGTTTTCGGTGGAGAACGAGTAGACGGTCAGCTCCCGCACGCTTAGCTGCGCGGCGTCGCGCAGCCTGGCCTTGACGGTGTCGGCTCCGGCCTCGTGCCCGGCGATCACCGGGAGGCCGCGGCGCTGCGCCCAGCGACCGTTGCCGTCGGTGATGATGGCTACGTAGCGAGCCCCGGCCTCGCGGCCGCTGGCCGGGAGGACTGAGGCGCTGGCCGGGCCGGTGGGGTCGTCATCGGATCCGGCGCCACTCACCTACACCTCCAGGATGTCTTCTTCCTTGTGCTTGAGAAGCTGGTCGAGCTCGCCGATACGGGTGTCGGTAACCCTCTGCAGCTCGACCTCGGCGCGATGCTCGTCGTCGGAGCCGGCCTCGCCGGCCTCCTTGAGCTCGCGGAGATCATGCATCACGTCGCGACGGATGTTGCGGATCGCTACGCGTCCCTCCTCGGCGATCTGGCGGACCACCTTGACCAGCTGCCGGCGGCGCTCCTCGGTCAGCTCCGGCACGCTGAGCCGGATCAGGTTGCCGTCGTTGCCCGGGGTCAGACCCACGTCGGACTCCAGGATCGCCCGCTCGATCGCCTTGATCGAGCTCTTGTCGTAGGGCTGCACGGTCAGCATTCGCGCCTCGGGAGCGCTGATCGTCGCCAGCTGCCGCAGCGGAGTCACAGTGCCGTAGTAATCGACCGAAATGCGATCCAACAGCGCCGGATTTGCCCGCCCGGTCCGCACCGATCCGAACTCGTGACGCATCGCCTCCACCGACTTGGCCATCCGCTCGCCCCCGTCGGCGAGCAGTTCGTCGATCAACTCCCTCATGCGGGATCCTCTCGCCCTCGGGCTTGCTGCCCGCTCGGCATCCTGCCTCGCCCGGACGGGCAGCGCCCGAGCCATCCAGCTGGCTCGACAAGTTCGGATCCCGCCTGAGTCATCCGGCTGCTCATCTACTCTCTCCGGGGCTCGTACGACCTGCCCGGACACTACCTCAGCCGCCGACGGCGAACCGGGCAAACCGCCGGATCACGACGTTCTCCCCGGTCTCGGCCGCGAGCGCGGCGCGCAGCTCCTCGATCGTCCTGCTGCCGTGCTTGTCCTCGTTGACGTGCGTCTGTCGCAGGAGCACGACCTCGTCGAGCCACTTGGAGAGCTTGCCGGTGACGACCCGCTCGCGAACGTTCTCGGGGCGATCCGCCGCCTGCTCGGTGGCGATCCGGGTCTCGCGCTCCCGGTCCTGCGCCGGGACCTCGTCCTCGCTGATCGCGAGCGGGTTCGACGCGGCCACGTGGAGAGCCACGTCACGCGCGAACTCCGTGAACCGCTCGTTGCGGGCGACGAAGTCGGTCTCGCAGTCGACCTCGACCAGCGCCCCGATCTTGCTGCCGGCGTGGACATAGCTCTGTACGACTCCCTCGCGGGCCTCCGCGCCGGCGCGCTTGGCGGCCTGGGCCTCGCCCCGGGCGCGGAGCAACTCGACGGCCTTCTCCATGTCGCCGTCGGTTTCGGTCAGCGCGTCGCGGCAGGCCACGATCCCGGCCCCGGTGCGCTCCCGCAGGCCCTTGACGTCCTGAGCCGAAAAGCTCATGACGACTCCTCGGCGGGGGCGGCGGGCTCGGGTACGGCGGGCTCGGGTACGGTGGGCTCGGGTGCGTGGGGTTCGGGCGGGGGGGGCGCCGAAGCCGCCGCCGCCTCGGCGACGTCCGCCGCCGGCGCCGGGGCTTGCGGAGCTGCCGGAGGCTCGACGGCCGCCGCCTCGGGCTCGGTGGGTGGGACCGGCGGCTCCTCGGGCTCGGTGGGTGGGGTTGGCGGCTCCTCGGGCTCGGTGGGTGGGGTTGGCGGCTCCTCGGCGGCCTGCGCCACCGCCTCGGGCGTCGCCTGGGAAACCGGCGCCGGCGACGCCTCGGCCGGGGCCTGAGCCTGGGCCGCCTCACGCAGGGCCCGCTCCTCGGCCTCGCGACGCGCCTGCTCCTCGGCCTCACGACGCGCCTGCTCCTCGGCCTCACGACGCGCCTGCTCCTCGGCCTCGCGACGCGCCTGCTCCTCGGCCTCCTGGCGCTCGCGCTCCAGCCGGGCCCGCTCCTCCTCGGCCCGGAACACGTCGTGTCCCTGCGAGACGACGTCACCGATCGCGCCGGTGATCGCCGCGCACGACCGGATCGCGTCGTCGTTGCCGGGGATGACGTAGTCGATCCCGTCGGGGTCGCAGTTGGTGTCGACCAGGCCGATGATCGGGATCCGCAGCCGCTGGGCCTCGCGGACGGCGATCGCCTCGGTCTTCAGGTCGATGACGAACACCGCGTCGGGGACGCGCTGCATGTTCTTTACCCCGCCGAGGTTGGCGCGAAGCTTCTCCAGGTCGGCCTGGGCCGCCATCCGCTCCCGCGTGGGCAACAGCTGCAGCTGACCCTCGGTCTCGTAGCGCTCGAGGTCGTGCAGCCGCCTGATCCGCAGCGAGATCGTCTGGAAGTTCGTCAGCAGGCCGCCGAGCCAGCGGTGGTTGACGTACGGCATGTCGGCCGCGGCGGCGATGTCCCGGATCGCGTCCCGGGCCTGCTTCTTGGTGCCCACGAACAGGACGGTCCCGCCGCGGCGCGCCAGCTCGGAGGCGAACGCCCGCGCGTTGTCCAGCAATGCCTCGGTCTGCAGCAGGTCGATGATGTAGATGCCGTCGCGCTCACCGAAGATGAAGCGCCGCATCTTGGGGTTCCAACGTCGCGTCTGGTGGCCGAAGTGAACGCCGGCCTCCAGCAGCTCCTTGATGCCTACTTGAGCCACTGATCCTGCTCCCTTGAAATGGTGTTGTGTGATGCCCGCCGGACGGGCCGCGCACCCCGGTCACCCGGGGCAGGGCCGCGATCCGCACTCGACGGGGTCGGGGTTTACCTCCTGGCGAGTCTACGCAAGTTTGCCGGGTCCGGTTCGTTCCAGCTTCCGGCGGGTCATCGTCCCCCTACCACCGGCGGTGGCCCGCTGTCCTCGCCCGCAGCCAGGCTCAGTGCCACCGCCAGGTCGGCGGGCAGCGGAGAGCCGACGTCGACCGGTGCGCTGGTCACCGGATGCGTGAACGCCAGCCGCGTCGCATGCAGGAACTGACGCGCCAGCCCGTACTCCCCGGGTGTGCCGTATTGGGGATCGCCGCACACCGGATGACCGATGGCGGCCATATGGACCCTTATCTGGTGCGTCCGCCCCGTGTCCAGCACAACTCGCAGCAGCGTGCTCCGGGGAAGGAGACGCTCGATCTCGAAGTGAGTGCGTGCCTCGCGTGGCTGTTCGGTGTCGATCGACATCCGCAATCGGTCGTGCCGGTCACGACCGACCGGAGCGTCAACTGTCCCGGTGCGAGCCGCGGGCGTCCCCTGCACCAGGACCAGATATTCGCGGTGCAGGCCCCGGGCCGCCAGCAGCTCCTTGAGCGCCCGGTGCACGTCTTCGCGCTTGGCGATGACCAGCAAGCCCGAGGTGTCCCGGTCCAGCCGGTGCACGATTCCCGCCCGCCAGGCATCCTCTCCTCCGGCGGCGTGCCCGGCCACCGCCTGGGCGAGCGTGCCCGTCCGGTGACCGCGGGCGGGGTGAACCACCACGCCGGCCGGCTTGTCGACGATCAGCAGGTACTCATCCTCGTAGGCGATCGCATACGGCGCCGGGGCGGAGTCGATTTGTCCGGGAGCGGGCTCGGGTGGCTCGACGGTTACGAGCTCCCCGGGGGTCACGGTGTAGCGCTTGGACCGCTCGTGCCCATCGACCCGCACGCGTCCTCCGTTGATCAGGGTCTGCGCTTTGGCCCGCGAGCCCAGCGGCTCCGCCAGGAAGCGGTCCAGCCGCATCCCGGCGGCAGCCTCCGCGACGGTCAGCTGGAGCGGATCACCTGTGGTCGTCAGCTCCCGCCACCTCGCCGTCGTGGCGCGACCAAGCGCCCTCCAACACGAGCACCAGCGCCACCACGCCGATCGTGATGGCGATATCGGAAACGTTGAACGCGGGCCAGTGGGGAAGTTTGATGAAGTCGGTCACGGAGCCGTTGACGAGCCGGTCGATGAGGTTGCCGAGCGCCCCGCCGACGAGCAGCCCGGTCGGCAGCCACAGCAGGCGCCGGTTCGGGCGCAGCAGGAAATAGGTCACGAGGGCCGCCAGCGCCGCCAGCGTCAGCACCAGGACGAGCGCCCCGCCACCGGCGAACAGGCCGAAGGCGACGCCCGAATTGCGCACGTGAACCAGGCTCACGCCCGGGATCAGCTTGTGGACGTCCCCGACCGCGATGCCGCTGACCACTAGGTGCTTGGTCACCCGGTCGGCGACGAGCACCCCCACGACCACCGCCAGCACACGCGCCAGCGGGGCCAGTCGCCGACCCGACCGTGCCGGCACGCTGGGCGCGGCCGGCAGCTCCGACGGCGCCGTCCTGGCCTGTTCAGCCTGAGATGACATTGACCAGCACCTGGCGCACGAAGTACAGGACGATGATGGCGATCATCGGCGACAGGTCGAACGAGCCGAGTGGCGGGATGAACCTGCGGAAGATCCGCAGGTACGGCTCCGACACGTCCCGGAGGAAGTTCATCAGCGCGTCAGTCCAGCGAGCGTACGGCAGTCGCATCCCGAACGAGAACAGCAGGTTCAGCAGGATGTACACGAACAGCAGGACGATGTAGACCTCGAACAGCGCGTCGACGTAGTTGCCGATGTCCCCTCGGGTCAGCGCGAACAGCGCCATCAGGTGGTGACCCCGGTGGCGCGATCGGCCGCCGCCGCGAACGCCGCGCGCACGCCGCCGCGCTCCAGCGCGTCGAGCCCGCGAGCCGTCGAGCCGCCGGGCGAGGTGACCTCGCGCCTGACGCTCAGCGTGTCATAGCCACGCGCCTGAAGCAGATCGGCGGTGCCGGCCATGGTCTCCACGGCGAGTCGCGAGGCGACGTGCGCACCGAGACCGAGGCGCACGGCGGCGTCGATCTGGGCCTCGGCGATCAGCGCCAGGTAGGCGGGGCCGAGTGAGGACACCCCGCTGGCGACGCCGATCAGCCTCTCCGGCACCGTGACCACCTTTCCCACCCTTCCGAACAGCGCGATCACCTCGCGCTCCAGCGCGCGGTCGGGAGCCGGGGCGGGCGCGTAGCAGGTCACGCCGCGCCCGAGCTCGACCGGCGTGTTCGGGACCAGCCGGAACACCGGCGTCCCCGGATAGGCGGCGGTCAGCTCGTCGATCGAGCTCGATCCGAGCACCGACGCCACCGCCTTCGCCCGCCCCGCGATCTCTTCGGCCACCGCCCGCAGCTGGTAGGGCTTATGACAGAGCACCACCAGGTCCGAGCCCTCGGCGACCTCCCGGTTGCTGGCGGCCCGGCCGCCGAGCTCGGCGGCCAGCGCCGTGGCGCGGCCCGATCCCGAGTCCGAGCACAGCACCGGATCCCCCCAGCCGCGAGCCAACGCACGCGCCATGCTCCCGGACCCGATTATTCCAACTCGCATCCGATGAAATCTACCTACGCCGCGAACGTCGGCCCGGCATTGCGCCAGCGCCGCCGGGCGGCGCCCTACTCAGGACTGGTTGTAAAAGCCCTTCTCGACCAAGCGGGCCCGCTCCTCAGCGGAGACCTCGACGTTGTGCGGGGTCAACAGAAACACCTTGTCGGCGATTCGCTGCATCCCGCCGTCGAGCGCGTAGGTCAGACCGCTCGAGAAATCGATCAGTCGCTTCGACAGGTCGGTATCGGTGCCCTGGAGGTTGAGGATCACTGGAATTGCGTCCTTGAACTTGTCGGCCACGTCCTGAACGTCGTTGAAGCTGCGCGGAGCGACGAAATGAACCCGGACG
The DNA here is from genome assembly GCA_963830395.1 of uncultured Actinomycetota bacterium. Lineage (GTDB taxonomy): Bacteria > Actinomycetota > Thermoleophilia > Solirubrobacterales > Solirubrobacteraceae > Palsa-465. The sequence goes on along the minus strand of CAWHMI010000014.1, from coordinate 21,400 downwards.
TCGCTGCCGGCGCGGCCGTTGGCGGTGCGCCCCCCACCCACCGGGCGCAGCGACGTGGTGCGCCGCTCGCTGGGCGCCTCGTCGGAGAATATGTCGTCGAACTCATCGCGCCGGCTGCGACGCGAGCTCAGCTTGCGGACGTTGGGACGCTCGCGGTAGCTGTCCTGCAGCTCCACTTCGGGTTCGCTATAGGGCTCCGGCTCGTCGTCGTCGTAGGCTTCGTCCTCGGCGAGTCCGAAGTAGACGAGGGTCCGGTGCCAGGTATCTCGGAAGGCCATTGCGTTCTCAGGGTTCGCGCAATCCCGGCGATTCCCTGCCGCTGATTATGACGCGCTGGTGTACAGAATCGTACCGAGCCGGACGATTGTCGCTCCCTCCTGGACTGCGACCTCGTAATCCTGGCTGGTGCCCATCGACAGGTGGCGCAGCCCGTGGCGCTCGGCGAGGCCGCGCAACGCGGCGAAGTGGGGCCGGCTGTCCTGCGCTCGGGAGGTCAACGGCGGCATCGTCATCAGACCGACGACGGCCACCGGGCAGCGGTCGATGAAGTGCGCCAGCTGATCTGGTGCAATCCCGCTCTTGCCGCTGTCGCCGGCGACGTTGACCTCGATCATCACCCGTGTCTGTGGACCTCCGTGGCGCCCGAGCTGGGCCAGCGCCGAGTCGGTGGCCACCGAATGGATGTAGCGCACGTGGGGCAGGAGATCGCGCACCTTGCGGCTCTGCAACTGCCCGATGAAATCCCAGGTGAAGCGTCCGGGCGCCGCCTGCGCCTTGCTGACCAGGTCCCGGCCGCGATTCTCCCCGACCAGGGTCACGCCCCCGCCAGACAGCGCGTCGAGCTCCTCCGCCGGCAGGTACTTGACCGCCGCGAGGATCTCGACGTCGTCCGGGTCGCGTCCCGTCTCAGCGATCCGCTGGCGCACCCGAGTCAGGTTCGCCTGCACCCGCTCGGCGGTCAGGCCGCGGATCAGATCAACCACGCCACCCCCGCCTGACGGCCGGTGATCCCTCGGTCGCGGCGATGCGAGAACAGCAGCTCCGGATCCGCGCAGATCGTGCACAGCCCGATGTCGAACACGGAGCTCACCCCGGCCTGCACCAGGTGCCCCCGGGCGACGGCGTGCAGGTCGACATTGGCGCCGTGGTGTGCGTCCGGGATGCTGGCGAATGCCTCGTGCACCTCAGCCCCGGCCTCATAGCAGCACCCTCCCGCACCCGGCCCGATCGCGGCGGTGAGCTCGCCGCGCGCGCCGAGCTCGCGCAGCGCCCGCACCCCGGCCCCGATCACGCCTGCGGCGAGCCCGCGCCAGCCGGCGTGCAGCATCGCGACCGCGCCGTCGCCGGCGACCGCCACCGGCAGGCAGTCGGCGGTCAGCGACGCGGGAGCGACACCCGGCCGGTCGGTCACCTGCCCGTCGGCGCGGGCATGCCTGAACGGCAGCGGCGTGCCGGCGACGGTGCGCCGCACCTCGGCGCCGTGCACCTGAGAGACGAAACTCAGCGGCGGCGCGCCCACGGCCGCACGCAACCCAGCCCGGTTGCGCCGGACCACCTCGGGGTCGTCGCCGGTGCGCGCCCCAAGGTTGAGCGAGCGGTAGGGGCCCTCGGAGTGGCCACCGCGCCGGGTGGTGAACGCGGCCCGGGCCCCGGGCAGGTCGATCGCAAAATGCGGCCCGACCGCATAGAACGGAGCCGGTGGTTCCATGCGCCCCAGGCTAGCTGCCACCGTGCGCACGTCCGCTCGCGATCGCCCGAGCGGTGCTCAGCGCCTCCGCCAGCTGCTCCTCCCGGCGGGCTCCGCGATCGAGCCTCGCCGCCCGGGCCGCCGCGAGTCCGGCCCCGAGGGCCGGACCCTGCGGGACTCCGGCCTCGAGCAGGTCCCGACCGTCGATGTCAAGCGTGACGTGGCGCAGCTGCACCAGCCACAGCCGGGCCGCCGCCGCCGGACCGAGCGCTCCGGCAAGGGCCACCAGCTCGGCGGGAGACCCGGCGGCCACCGCTGCGATCTCCGACGGCCGTCTCGCCTGCACCATCGCGCTCGCCACGGTTCGTGCTCGGGTCGCGGCGGCGAGGATCACATCTCGCTGGCCGGCGGGGAATGCGAGCCGATCGAGCAGTGCGGCCAACCGATCTTCGCCGACGTCGAGCGAGGCGGTGGCGGTGACCAGCGCCCCTCGATTTCCGTCGGCGGGTAGCAGCTCCAGCGCGCGCTGCGCCAGATCCGCATCGGCTGCGGCCCTCAGGCCGAAGCCGGGCCCGAGCGCGGTGTCGATGTTGGACTCAGCGAGGGCACGAAAGGCCGCCACCGGATCGCGCTCGGCGGCCAACAGCCGGAGCTCGGTCCCGAGCCGGGCGCCGCTCACCGTCGCCGGCGCCCCTGCGGCCAAGGCTGCGGCGGCGAGCGCCAGCGTTCTTGACTCCACCCTGAATCCCAGCCGGCTCGCGTACCGCGCGAGCCGCAGCAGGCGGGTTGGGTCATCGATGAAGCTCGCGTCGTGAAGCACCCGTAGCCGCCGTTGCCGCAGATCCTCGACCCCGCCCGGCACCGTCACCAGCTCGCCCCGGCGATCGCCACCGAGCCCGAGCGCGAGCGCGTTGACGGTGAAGTCGCGCCGTCGCAGGTCCTCGTCCAGGGAGGCGGGAGCGACGGTCGGCAGGGCTCCCGGCCGCGCATAGCTCTCGCTGCGGGCGCGCGCCAGGTCATAACTGAAGCCATCCAGCAAAATCGTGCAGGTGCCGAACCGGTCGTGAGCTCGTGACGGGGCTCCGAGCAGGTCGGTAACCGGGTCGAGCTCGCCCTCGACGACTAGATCCAGGTCAAGCGGCAACGCGTCCAGCAGCAGATCTCGGACGGCGCCGCCGACCAGGTAGACGCCGTCGACGTCTCGCACCCGGCACAGCAGCGGCCGGGCCGCCGGGAGCTGCGCGAATCGACGCAGCAGGGCGTCTGACGATGGTTCGGGCACGCCCTGATGATCGCGCCTGCGCCCGGCGGATCCAAAGGGCGATCCAAAGGGCGATTCGTCGCCAATCACTCATCTAGCATGCGCGGCATGCCCAGTCCCGCTTCGCGGCGACTGCTGTGGCGCGGGCTCGTCGCAGCGGTCGTCGCCCTCGTGGTCGCGGGCGGCGCAGCGGCGTTCGTGCTGCTGCACTCGCCCGGCAACGTTTCGCATCCCGATCTTCAGTTCACCGTGCCGACGACCACTGTAGACGCGCCGCCGCGGCACCGCGCCAAGCACGCTCCCGACAACTTTCAGTGGCCCTGGTACGGATATGACTCGGCCCGTACGCGCTTCTTCGCGGGACCGCCGAACCTGCACCCGCCGTTCGCGGTCGGATGGAAGTTCGTTGACGGCGCACTGCTCGAGTTCCCGCCGGTCATCTATCACGAGACGATGTTCGTGCTCGACGACGACGGCTCGGCTCGGGCGATCGACCTTCGCAACGGTCACGTCCTCTGGCATCACCGGATCGGCACCCTGTCGGCGGCGTCGCCGGCGATCGCGCCCGAAGCGGGCGTGGTCCTCTTTCCGGTGCTGTCGATCAGCGGCCACTCCCCGGGCGATGGCCGGTTCATCGCCCTTTCGATGAAGAAGGGGCGCACGGTGTGGTCGCGTCCCATCGGTCCGGGCAGTGAGTCATCGCCGATCGTGCATGGCAAGACCGTGTTCTTCGGCGACCAGGGCGGCACCCTCTATGCCCGCAACGTCGCCAACGGCCACCTGTACTGGACCTACCACGCCGCCGGAGCGATCAAGGGCGGCCCGGCGCTGGTGAACGGCGTGCTCTACTTCGGCGACTACTCCGGACGCGCCTATGCCGTGCGCGCCGCCAACGGTCAACAGGTGTGGTCGGTGGGGACCAACGGGGCCCACTTCGGCTTTGGCTCGGGCGAGTTCTACTCCACCCCCGCGGTCGCCTACGGCCGCGTCTACATGGGCAACACGGACGGCCGGGTGTACTCGTTCGGCGCCCGCAACGGCGCCCTCGCGTGGGCCACCGCCACCGGCGCCTATGTCTACGCCTCCCCGGCGGTCGCCGACCCCAAGGGCCTGGGGCCGACCGTCTACGTCGGGTCCTACGACGGCAACCTGTACGCCTTCGACGCGCAGTCGGGTGCCATCCGCTGGCGGCATCCGGCCGGTGGCAAGATCTCCGGCGCCGCCACCGTGGTCGGCGATGTCGTCTACTACTCGGATCTGGGCACGAGAACGACGACCGGCCTGAACGCCGTCACCGGTCGCCAAGTGTTCTCGTTCCACGACGGCGCTTTTACCGCGGTGATCGCCGACTATCACGCGCTCTATCTCGACGGCTATGCCACGATCTATCAGCTGGTCCGGCCGCAGTCACCCCAGGCGCGGGCGGGGGCGCAGAGGCGAGCGCAGGCCCGGGCGCGGCACCGGGCGCGGAAGCGGGCCAGGGCGCGGCGCCGGGCGCAGACGCAGGCCCGGGCGCGGCGCCGGGCGCAGACGCGGCGCCGGGCTCACACGAGGGCCGGAGACACGGCCGCGGCGAGGGCCACCAAGCGCAGAGCCCAGGCCAAGTCGAAACAGAAGTAGCGCGAGCACGCGTAATCAGCCGCTAACGCGGCCGATTTCGGCCGTCTTGCTATCATTATAGGTCTATGCGTTGTCGTAGTGGAAGTCACTGTCAGCAGCCGGCTGAGATGGGCCGTCGGTTCTGCGCGGAGCACGCGGCGGAGCTCGATCGCATGCGCGAGGAGCTCAAGGACGCCGCGGCCGCCCGCATCGGGCGAGGCCGGCCCAAGCGCTCGTCGACCTGCTGTCGTCCTGGCTGTTACGAGCCGCGCGTCCCGCCCGCCGCGTACTGCGATACGTGCGCTGCCGCGGGTTACGTCGAAGAAGCCGCATAAAGCGGCCCTTCGCAGCCTGGTCCCCCCAACAAAAACCACATTCATCCCGGCGGCTGCTACTGGCGGCTACCTTCGTCGTTGCTTTCATTCCCTCGCCAGCGAGCTTGCCGGGCTCGGTCGTAGGAGAGCCGGAACAGGTCGATCACATTTCGTACGTCGGCCGGCCCATCGATGGGGACGGTGATCCATCCCGAGTCGGGCAGGACGTGGTGCGGCTGCGCGCGGCCGTCGGCGATCAGCTCGTCGTGCACGCGGCGCGGGAAGGGAAGGTCGGCGATGCGGTCGCCGTGCAGGTGTCCTAGCTCGCGTCGGCCGAGGCGAAACTCTACGCCACCGAACCGATGCGCCCCGGTCTCGACATCGGGCCAAGCGGCCACGGTACTCGTGATTTGCTCGCTGGCGCCGGGTTGCTGGTGAGTCATGCGTTTACTCCGTCGTCGTCGAGGACGTCCAAAGCCAAGCGGTATATGACCATTATGGGCCGCCACCATGGGCTCACCGATGCGCAGGTCAAGGTGCTGATCAACGTCGGCGCGCAGGAGCAGATCACCGCGTCGGAAGACGTGCTCAGCAGCGCGCTCGATGCGCAGGCCGAGCCAAGCAACAACTCGGCACAGCGCCCGGCTGAGGATCGGCTGCCGGCGCCTCGATATTCGTCTTGAGGTCTGGAACGATGCACGGGATGGACGGAGTCGAGGATTCACAGGTCGCCAAGCTACCCATCGCCTGCACGTTGGGCTCGAACGACGGTGCAGCCCGGATGCAGCGGTGGGCGGCTCTGTCCGAGACGGACCGTCCGCACGTCCGCCGTAGCGGTCATCTGCTTGAGGTCCGCTACGAGCCCAAGGTCGGCGTCCGTGAGAAGCTCGAAGCGCTCGCCGCAGACGAGCGCCGGTGCTGCTCCTTCGTGGCGTGGGAGGTGATCCAGGATCCCGATCACGTCGTCCTACGCATCACGGCCGACCCAGTCACCCCCGATGCCGTGGCCCCGATAGCGGCGCTGTTCGGAGCAGGCTGACAGGCCTTGCTGCGCCGGTTGACGATCGGCAGGCATGCCTCGATTCCTATCCGGCGACCACGTTCGGCTGGTCCACGACCCAGAGCCAGGTGCCGTCGGGTTGACGACGAGCGATCTCGGCAGTCGGCCTCCGCTGAAGCGGGTGGATGTGAGGGCAACGTCGCCGCGGCATAAGGCGGGGCGGACGCCCCCGGCGAACCGCGGTGGGTTCGCCAACAGGCCCTCGTAAAACCGACGGATCGCGGCTTCTCCCACCACCGGAGGGCCGGGGGAGGAGGCCAGGATCGCCTCCGGCTCGTACAGGGCGACGACGCCATCTACGTCGCCCAAACGGGCCCGTTCCAGAAAGAGCCGACCCAGGTCCTCCGGTTCCAGTGCTGGTTGACGCTCACGGCCGCATGTCACAAGATGCGTGGGGTCAGCAGCAAACAGCGGTGAGCTCGCCCACGGAGAACACCACGACGAACCGTGTGCATCCGTGCGAGCCCCCGCTTCCAGCCTGCCCGGCGCGGCGTAGAGCCCCCCGTGTTCAGTGCCGTGCGACGATCGCGCTAGCGGAGCAGGCGAACGCGGATCGGCAGGTCAAGCTCCGCCCAGGCGCGGTCCGCGGTCAGGACTTCCGCCGGCGTGCTGCGCACGGTGAGGGCCAGGCAGCATCGGTCGCCCAGCGACAGCGTTCGTCCGCCGGTGAGGGCGCGCAGGGCGCCGGCCAGCTCGGCGTCCTCCTCGAGCACCGGCTCGATCGTGACCCCGGCCGCCGCGAGCAGCTCACGTATCCTGCCGATCTCGGTGTTCGCGTCGACGAGCTTGCCGATGACCTCGGCCAGGTTGGCGGCTCCGAGCGTCGCGGAGCGCAGCTCGTCTGCGACGACATCCGCGCCCGGCTCGTCGTGTACCAGGGCGAGGACGGCGGACGCGTCCAATACGGTCATTCGGCGGCTGCGGCCAGGCGACGTTCGGCCAGCAGTTCGTCGACGAGCGAGCGAGACCGCGGGATGTTCGACGCCAGGCCCCGTAGCTCCGCCGCAGCGTCCTGCTGACGCTCGAGAACGAGTCGGCTGCCCGCGACGTGTAGATGGAGGCGATCGCCGGCCGCGAGACCCAGCCTGGTCCGGACCTCGGCCGGGATCACGAGGCGACCCTGCTTCCCGAGGACCAAGGTGGCATCCATAAGTATATGATGCCACGCCAATCCGGCTCGTGCCACTTTTGGCGCTCGGTTGGCCGCCGCGACCTCCCATTCGCAGCTCTCGGCCGCATGGCCACGAGGCGTGCCGCGCGGTCCTCTCCCGCGCCGAACTAACGCCTCGTCGTGCGTAGCCGGCGGGGGTGACGAGCTTGGCGCTCAGGAGTATCAGGCAGGCGCGAATGCTTGGCGCACCGCGACTCCCGCGTCGGCCAGGTAGCCCTTGATCTCGCTCACCGTGTGGTGGCCGTAATGCAGGATCGACGCCACCAGCACGGCGTCGGCCCCGGCGGCCACCGCATCGGCCAGGTCCTGAAGCCGGCCGGCGCCCCCGGAGGCGATCACCGGGACGCCCACCCCTCCCGTCACCGCCGCCGTCAGCGCCAGGTCATAGCCGGCGCTGGTTCCGTCTCGATCCATGCTGGTGAGCAGGATCTCGCCCGCTCCACGGGACACGGCCTCTCGCGCCCACTGCACCGCGTCGCGTCCCGACGGGGTGCGGCCTCCGGCGAGGTAGGCATCCCATCCCCCGTGGTCGCGCCGCTTGGCGTCGATCGCGAGCACCACACATTGCGAGCCGAAGGTCCGGGCAAGCTCATCCACGAGCTCGGGTCGCTGCAGCGCCGCAGAGTTGACGGAGATCTTGTCGGCGCCGGCATCGAGGACCGCCTGGGCGTCGGCGACGGTGCGAATCCCGCCGCCGATCGTGAACGGGATGAACAGCTCGTCGGCCGCCTGGCGCGCGAGCGCCACCACGGTCGAGCGCTTGTCCGAGGTGGCGGTTATATCCAGGAACACCAGCTCGTCGGCGCCGGCGGCGTCGTAGCGAGCCGCCAGCGCCACCGGGTCCCCGGCATCGCGCAGATCGAGAAAGCCAATTCCCTTGACGACTCGGCCGCGATCGACATCGAGACACGGGATCACGCGCTTGTAATGCACCGGCGCGCCTTTCTGCTGGCGGGAGCAATCATCCGTAGGCTCCGTTGGCCTTTCCGAGGGCAGCTTGCCCCTGGGCAACGTCGAAGCGCTCCTCGTACAGCGCCTTGCCGACGATCACACCCACCAGGTTCACCTGTCGCAGCCCCGCCAGCCTGCTCAGGTCGGCCAGGGAGGACACCCCGCCCGAGTAGACGAAGGTTCCTCGCACCGCCTGCGCGATCCGCTGCACCTCAGACAGGTCCGGTCCGCTGAGCATCCCGTCGCGTTCGATGCTGGAGTACACGAACCGCCTCGCCCCCCGGCGACCCAGCGTCTCGATCACCGACTCGGCCGGAATCTCCGTCTGCTCGGTCCAGCCCGACATGGCCAGCCGGCCACGACGGGCGTCCACCGATATGACGACTCGCTCGCGATGCTCGGCGAGCGCCTGCTCCAGCAGGTCGATGTCGCTGTAGGCCGCGGTTCCGAGGATCGCTCGCGCGGCACCGGCGGCGAGCACGGCGCGAACCGCCGCGATCGTCCGCAGACCGCCTCCCACCTGCACCGGCACGTCGACCGCAGCGAGGATGCGGCGGACGTGGTCGAAATTGACGGGGGTGCCGGTGCGCGCCCCGTCCAGGTCGACGACGTGCAGCCCGCGGGCGCCGGCGCTGACCCACCGTCGGGCCGCCGCCACCGGGTCGACGTCGTACATGGTGCGCTGCTGGAAATCTCCTCGCGCCAGCCGCACCGCCTTTCCCTCCAGGATGTCGATCGCCGGCAGCAGGATCACGGAGACGCCGACCCCACCCACCCCACCGCCTCCGCCGCGCGGCCATCGCCGCCGCACAGCGCCGCGAAGCTGCGCAACAGCGTCAGCCCGTCGGCTGAAGACTTCTCCGGGTGAAACTGGACCCCGAACACCCGGTCTCGGGCGACGATCGTCGCAAACTGCTCGCCGTAGGTCGTGGTGCCAACCACGTCCTCCACATTCCGGGGGCGAACCGCGAGCGAGTGCACGTGGTAGAACGGGCGCCCGCCCGGCGGCAGGGCGGCGGTGATCGCCGAGGCTCGCTGGAAGGTCACGTCGTTCCAGCCGATGTGAGGGATCCGGAGACCTCCGGCCCGGAGGCGGCTGACCTCTCCCGGGATCAAACCCAGACCAGCGGTCAGCTGGTGCTCCTGGGAGCGGTCGAACAGCAGCTGCATTCCCAGGCAGATCCCGAGTATCGGCCGCCCGGCGTCCGCCAGCGCGCGAAGCTGCCGGTCGAGGCCGAGCGCGATCAGGTTGCCCATACCCAACGGAAACGCTCCGACCCCCGGAACGACCAGCCCGTCGGCCTCCCGCAGCCGGTCGTGTTCGGAGGTGATCTCGGCTGTCGCGCCGACGTGTTCCAGGGCCTTCTGCACCGACCGGCGATTCCCCATGCCGTAGTCGACGACCGCGATCGATGGCGAGCGGGTCATACCAGCGTGCCCTTGGTGCTGGGCACGCCCCGCTCGGTGACGTCCAGCGTGACCGCGGCACGCAGGGCGCGGGCGCAGGCCTTGAACATCGCCTCGATCACGTGGTGGGCGTTGGTGCCGGCCTCGACGGTGAGATGCAGGGTCAACCGGGCGTTGCTCGCCAGTGCCCTGAAGAACTCCTCGGTCAGCTCGTGATCGAAGTTGCCGATCGCCCCGGAGGGCAGCGGCGAGGAGAACGCGCACAGTCCCCGTCCTGAGATGTCGATGGCACACGAGGCGCGGGACTCATCCATCGGGATCGTCGCCTGCCCATACCGGGTGATCCCGACGCGGTCGCCGAGCGCGCGGTCCAGCGCTTGGCCGAGGCAGATTCCGACGTCCTCCACGGTGTGGTGGGCTCCCGTCTGGAGGTCGCCGGTGGCCCGCACGGTGAGATTCATCCGCCCGTGGCGGGCGAGCAGATCGAGCATGTGGTCAAAGAATCCGACGCCGGTCTCACGCTCGCCCTGGCCGTCGCCGTCGAGTGCGAGCGAGAGATGGATCTCTGTCTCCGCGGTACGGCGATCAACCTCGGCAGCACGTGTCATCACGCGTCATTGTCGCCAATGCGAGCCTCCATCGACCGGGCGTGCAGCTCGAAGCCCTCGGCCCGGGCCAGCGGCGCCGCCGCCCGGGCCAGCGACGCTGCGTCGCTGCCGATCCTGACCTCGGTGAACCGCCGGCGGAAGTGAACCGGAGACAGCCCCGACGCGAACCGAGCCGCCGCGTTGGTCGGCAGGACGTGATTGGAGCCTGCGATGTAGTCGCCGAACGCGGTGCCCGCGGCCGCTCCGACGAACACGCACCCGGCGTGGCGCACCCGCGGCGCCAGCGCCTGCGCTTCGTCGCCGACCAGCTGCAGATGCTCGGGCGCGAAGCTCTCGGCGATGCTCAGCGCCTGCTCGATCTCGGCGACCGCGATCAGCCGGATGACCGCTTCGGTCTCGGGCGCGCCGGCGATCGTGGTCTGGAGCGCGTCGATCAGCTCCCCGGGGGTGCAGATCGCCACCACCATCGATCCCGCCCCGTGCTCGCCCTGGGCGAGCAGGTCGAGGGCGAGCAGCTCGGGGTCGACGTCGCCGTCGGCGATCGCCACCAGATCGCTCGGTCCCGCGAATCCGTCGATCCCGACCTGCCCGAACACCTGGCGCTTGGCCTCCTGCACGTACAGGTTCCCGGGCCCGACGATGACGTCGACGGGGGCCACCGTCTCGGTGCCGAATGCCAGCGCCGCGATCGCATGGGCACCACCCATCCGGTAGACGGCGCCCGCGCCGGTCATCCGGCAGGCGGCCAGTACCACGGCATCAACCTCGCCGTCGGCTCCCGGCGGCGCACATACCGCGATCTCGCCGACGCCGGCGACTCTTGCCGTCACCACTCCCATGACCACGGTGCTGGGATAGGGAGCACGGCCGCCGGGGATGTACACCCCGGCCCGGTTGACCGGCACCTCCCGCAGGGTCACCTCGTGGCCGGCGAAGGTCACGGTCCGGTCATCGACCAGCCCAGCCTGCGCCACACGCGTGACGTTGGCGATCGCCTGGTCAAGGCCGTCCCGGACCGGCTCGGAGAGACGCGCCAGAGCGGTGTCGAGCTCGGCCTCCGGGACGCGGAGCGCCGATGGCGTGGTCTGCGGGGTGTCGTACTGACGCGTGTAGAACCGCAGGGCATCGTCCCCGTTGGCACGCACTCGGGCGATGATCTGCGCCACCTGCTCCGAGACCGACTCCGGCGCGGGGACCAGCTCGCGCAGTTCCTGGGCCAGACCGGCGGGATCACCCGACAGGGTGATGCGCTCACACGGCACTGACTCGCTCCAGCAGCCGGTCGATGGCTCCGGCGCGCAGCTTGTGCGTCACCGGATTGGCGATCAGGCGCGCGGTGCAGGAGGCGATCTCCTCCCGGATGACGAGCCCGTTCTCGCGCAGCGTGGTGCCGGTGGCGGTCAGGTCGACGATCGCCTCCGCGAGTCCGGTGAGCGGAGCCAGCTCCACCGACCCCTTGACCTCGACGATCTCGGCCTGACGTCCGGTCTCCAGGAAATGGCGACCGGCGACCCGCGGGTACTTGGTCGCGATCCGCACCACCCCCAGGCGGCGCAGCGCCTCTTGGGCCCGATCCTCCCCGGCGACTCCGGCGAGCACCATCCGGCAGCGCCCGTACCCGAGATCCACCAGCTCGTAGACCTCGCGCTCGGACTGCTCCATGAGCACATCCTTGCCGGTGATCCCGATGTCCGCCGCGCCGGCCTCGACGTAGGTGGGAACGTCGGAGGGCCTCATGGTCACGATCCCCGCGTCTTCGAACAGCAGCTTGCGGTCGTTTTCGCGCACCTCTCGAGTGTCCATCCCGATCCGGTCCAGGAGGTTGAGGGTGTCATCGAATAGTGCCCCGCGGGGCACGGCAACCCGCAGCTCGCTCATCGGCGTCGGCCGCGCTCCTCTCCGGTCAGCGCAATGTGGAGCCGCTCGACGTTCAGGGCGAACCCGACCGCCGGCAACGGCCGGCCGAACGCGGCCAGCAGCTCGTCGTAGCGCCCGCCGCTCCCGATCGGAACGCCATAGGCTGGATCGTAGACCTGAAACACCGCGCCGGTGTAGTAACCGAGGCTGCGCACCAGGCCGAGGTCGAAGATGATGCGGTCGGCCACCTCGGCGGCGACCAGGCGGTGCACATCGCGCATGCCCCGCAGGGCCTCGTGTAGAGCCTCGGGCACACTGTCCAGCACCTCGGGTCCGCCTCGGGTGCTGGCCAGCGCCAGCAGCAGGTCGACATCGGCGTCGGCGAGGCCGAGAGCGCGGATCTCTCGGTCGACCCCGACGAAGTCGCCGGCGGCGAGCTCGGTGAGGATCAGTTCGCGCGACTCGAGCCCGACCCCGAATGCCTCGAGCAGCGATGGATACAACGAGGCGTCGCCAAGCCCCACCCGGTAGTTCTCCAGTCCCGCGGCATCGAGGGCGGCGCACAGCACCGCGAGCACCTCGGCGGTTCCCGCGGCGCCCGGCGCGCCGATCAGCTCCACTCCGGCCTGAAGGAACTCGCGCGACTGACCCCGCTGGGGCCGCACCCCCCGGTACACGTGCGCCACGTAGGCGAACCGCAATGGCGGCTCGGCGTGGCTGTAACGGTTGGCCACCACCCTGGCGATGGGAACGGTCATGTCCGGGCGCAGCACGAGCACGCTCCCATGCTCGTCGAAGACCCGGTAGGCGGGGCGCGCGCCGCCGATGTTGGCGCGGCTGAACGTCTGCTCGTACTCCAGGGCCGGGGTGTAGATCTCGCCGAAGCCCGCCGCGCCGAACACATCACGGACCCGGTTGGTCATGGCCCTCAGCTCCCGCATCTCGTCGGGCAGCACGTCGCGCGTGCCGCTGGGGATGCGGTCGACCATCAGCTCAGGGGCGGGCGCGCGCGGAGCGGACCTCGCTCACGCCGCTACGGGCGCGTCTTCCAGCCGGGTGATGCGGGCACCGAGATCCTGCAGGCGCTCGTCGATGCGCTCGTAGCCTCGGTCGATCTGACGGATGTTGCCGATCTCGGTGACCCCGTCCGCGCACAGGGCGGCGATCAGCATGGCCATCCCCGCCCGGATGTCGGGCGACTCCACCCGTGATCCACGCAGCCGGCGCGGTCCGTTGACGATGGCTCGGTGGGGGTCGCAGATGATGATCTCGGCGCCCATCGCGACCAGCTTGTCGGTGAAGAACAGCCGGTTCTCGAACATCTTCTCGTGGATGATCAGGCAGCCCGAAGACTGGGTGGCCAGCGCCAGCGCGATGCTGGTCAGGTCGGCCGGGAAGGCGGGCCAGGGTCCGTCCTCGACTTTGGGCATGTGGTCGCCGTGATCGTTGCGGATCGACATCTGCTGGTTGCCGGGGACGATGATGTCAGCGCCGTGGACCTCGCTGCGCAAACCGATCCGCTCGAACACCATGCGGATCATCCGCAGGTCGTCGGGCCGAGTGTCCTTGACGACCAGCTCGCCGCCGGTCACGCCGGCGAGGGCCATGAACGAACCGATCTCGATGTGGTCGGGCGCGATCTCGTAGGTGCAGCCCCGCAGACTGGCCTGGCCGTGGACCGTCATCACGTTTGATCCCACCCCGTCGATCGCCGCCCCCATTCCGACCAGCATGCGGGCCAGGTCCTGCACGTGCGGCTCCGAGGCGGCGTTGCGGATCACCGTCGGCCCGCGCGTGAGGGCGGCCGCCATCAGCGCATTCTCGGTCGCCATCACCGACGGTTCGTCCATCAAGAAATCGCACGGACTCAAACCCAGCGGCGGCGCGGTCAGGGTGACCTCGTCCTGGCGATCGTTGACGAGCGCGCCGAGCGCGCGGAAGGCATCCAGATGCGGATCGAGCCGCCGGCGACCGATCACGTCACCGCCGGGCGGCGGCATCCGGGCAAAACCGAACCGGGCCAGCAACGGGCCGGCGAGCAGGAACGAGGCGCGGATCCGCTCCGCCAGCGGCGGGTCGACCTCCGTCGTGTGGACGGTGGAGCTGTCGACCAGCACCTCGCTGGCCCCCAGCCACTGCACCCGGGCACCGAGCATCTGCAGCAGTCGGACCATCGCCTCGACGTCGCGGATCCGGGGGACGTTGCGCAGGATCACCTCGTCGTCGGCCAGCAGGCAGGCGGCCAAGATCGGCAGCGCGCCGTTCTTGTTGCCGGCCGCCGTGATCGTGCCTGACAGGGGCACCCCGCCTTCGATTACGAACTTCTCCAGTGGTATCGACCCCGCTGTGGTGGATGGTGGGCGGGCGTCCGTCAGCCTAGCTGGTCCTGACGGATCCGGAGGGCTGATCGGGCGGGGCGACTCCGGAGGCCTCGTCGGGCGGGGCGGCTCCGCGTCCTCAGCTAGGGTAACGCCCATGCTGCAGCCCCTTTCGCGAGCGCAGACGTGGGACCTTCTTTGCGAATGGACACAGTCGGCCTCGCTGCGCCGCCACATGCTGGCCGTGGAAGCGGCGATGCGCGCCTACGCGCCTCGATTCGACGGCGACGTGGAGCTCTGGGGCCTCACCGGACTGCTGCACGACCTCGACTATGAGCGCTATCCGAACCTTGAGGATGGTCACCCTCGGTACGCGCTGCGCGAGCTCGAGGACCGTGGCTATCCGCCCGAGCTGGTCCGGGCCGTCGCGTCGCACGCGACCTATCTGGGCGTGTCGCGAGAGGCTCCGCTGGAGAAGGCGTTGTTCGCGGTCGACGAGCTGTGCGGGTTCATCCTCGCGTGCGCCTACGTGCGCCCCCAGGGCCTGGTGGGCATGACCCCCAAGTCGGTCAAGAAGAAGATGAAGACGCCGGCGTTCGCCGCCGCCGTGAGCCGTGAGGACATAATCGAGGGCGCCGCCGATCTGGGAGTGGATTTCGACGAGCATCTGACGATCGTCATCGAGGCGCTGACTGCGCGGCGCGACGAGCTGATGCCGCCGGCCGCGGCGGGCGAGCCCGAGCCTGCGGCGGGCGAGCCCGAGCCTGCGGCGGCCGAGCCCGGGCCCGCGGCGGGCGAGCCCGAGCACACGGCTGCCGAGGGCTGAGCGCCGGCTTGCCGGCCTCCGGCCCTGTTCAGGTGGTCGTCCTGGAGGGCGACGAGACCGGCCAGGAGCTGCTGGAGCAGTCGCTGCGGGTTCTGAACGGCGACCTGCTCGGGCTAAAGCTCGACCTGGTCAGGTTCGATCTGTCGCTGGACGAGCGCCGTGCCACGGCCAACGGAGTGGTCGAGGCGGCGGCGGTGGCTATGCGTGAGGCGGGGCTCGGGCTGAAGGCGGCGACGATCACGCCGGAGGGCGCGGACGACGTCGGCTCCCCCAACCGCATCCTGCGCGAGCTGGTCGACGGGAAGGTCATCGTGCGCACCGGCCGCCGGCTGCCCGGCATCACGCCGATCGCAGGGGTCCATGATCCGATCTCGGTAGTGCGAATGGCGGTGGAGGACGCGTACGGAGCCGCCGAGCGCCGTGAGGGCGCTGCCGGATCCGGCGACGAGGTCGCCTTCCGGACCGAGCGGATCACCCGCTCCACCTGCCACGCCGTTGCCGAGTACGCGTTTCGCACAGCGGAGAACCTGGGAGCCCGCGTTTACGGCGGGCCGAAGTGGACCGTCTCGCCCGTGTATGAGGGGATGCTCAAGGAGGAGCTCGACGCGGCCGCGCAGCGCCACCCGGAGATCGACTACCGGCCGGTTCTGATCGACGCCACCTACGCCGGGCTGCTGTCCGGCGCCACCGATGCGCCGCTGGTGATTCCGGCACTCAACCGCGACGGCGACTGCCTCTCGGACCTGGTCCTGCCGATGTTCGGATCCATCGCCGGGGCCGAGTCGATGCTGCTCGCCTTCGACGACGGGTACGCCACCACGGTGGCGATGGCCGAGGCGCCGCACGGTACTGCGCCGGCGCTGCGCGGCAAGGACCTGGCGAACCCGGTGGCGATGATCCTCGCGTGCGGCGCGTTGCTGCGACACGCAGCCGAACGCCACGGCCCCGAGTGCGAACGCGCCTCACGGGCGATCTATGAGGGGACGCTGGACACGATCGCCGCGGGCATCAAGACGCCGGATCTGGGGGGCCACGCCGGGACCACGGAGTTCACTTCCGCCGTGGTCGGGCGCGTGCGCACCAAGCTCGAGGCCTGGTCGTCGTAGGGCTCCCGAGCGCCACCACTCTCAAACCGGTGTCTGTCCGGGGCCTGGTCTACTCTCCCGAACATATGTTCCAGGCTTCGAAGAAGAGGTTTCGCGCTCTGCTGGCGCTGGTCGACGACGTGCTCGGCGATCCCGAGCCGCTGGCCGCCCTCGGCGGGCCCGAGCGGCAGGCCACCCTCGGCGGTCCCGAGCGGCAGGCCGCCCTCGGCGGTCCCGAGCGCCGGCCGCCCTCGGCGGTCCCGAGCGGCAGGCCGCCCTCGGCGGTCCCGAGCCACCGGGTCCCCCACCCTCACCGCCGGCCGATTCGGATCGAGCTCGGGCGGCGCGGCGGCTCGGTTGCGCCTCGGCCCCCACATTGCCTCTGCCCGGTGCGTCGCGACCTCGAACCCAGCCGGCGCGACCGCGTCGGCTAGCAAGGCTCCGCGCCCTCCGCGTCGCTGGCGCCCGTCCCGGCCCGGGTCGGCTCCCGTCCGTCGGTCGGGAAGACGCCTGCGGCCGCGGCGCGCGCCGAAAGTGGGATGCGCTACGGCAAGAGGCTGCCCGCCAGCATGATCACCCCTGACGGCTCGCCGCTCGGCGTGCCGTTCCCTGCGCCGGCGAGAGCGACCAGGACGGCGATGAACGTGCCCAGCCCGAGCACCACGCAGATGAGGAGCAGGATGAAGACCTGCGGATTTGCCCGGAAGAACTTGTTCATGGCGCGCATCGGGCCTGATGTTGCCACGCTCGCACCGGCCGGCCCGCAGCTACCGACCTGGCTTAGGAGCCACTTCGGACGGACCCCCGCAGCCTGTCCGACCGGAGACGCCGGGAGGCCGGCAGCGACGGTGGGCGTGCGAAAATGCCCTGATGACGACATCGAGCAACGAGGGCGAGCCCATCACGGAAGCGGGGCTGGCGGCGCTCAAGAGCGAGATCGGGAATCTGGAGACGACTGGCCGTCGGCAGATCGCCGCCCGCATCCTGACCGCCCGGGGACATGGCGACCTCAAGGAGAACGCCGAGTATCACGCCGCCAAGGAGGATCAGGCGCACCTCGAGACGAGGATCAGCCGCCTGCGTCAGCGTCTGCGCAACGCCGTCGTGGTCGAGGCCGCCGGGAACGGCAGCAGCACGTTCGCGTTCGGACGCTCGGCCGAGGTGCGCGATGAGGCCACCGGCGACGTTCACACGTGGACGATCGTCGGTGCCACCGAGGCAGATCGGGCGCAGGGCAAGCTGTCCGCCGAGTCGCCGGTAGCCAAGGCGCTGCTCGACCGCCCCGCCGGCGAGACCGTGGAAGTTCCGACGCCTCGCGGCGTCCGGCGCCTGCGGATCGAGCGAGTCCTCTAGGCCCTGCCTGCGGCGCCGACAGACCATCGCGGGTCGAGGGATCCTGAGCTAGCTCGACGTCAGCTTCGGGCGCAGGCCGGCGCGCACGTCGGCCGTCTGGGGCTCACGGTGAGCAGGCCGGCGCGCACGTCGGCCGTCTGGGGCTCACGGTGAGATGACCCGGGGGCAGGGTGTGATAGTGGCGGCGACGTCGGCGGCTCCTTGAGCATCACCGGCGCGAGCGGGCGCTGAACGACCACGCGTTCGGAGGGTCCGCGGGCGTGGTTCGTAATGCCCGCAGCACGGGCCTGCCCGACCACGCACAGACCAACCACGCTGCTTGGTCTCCAAACGCCCGTGCATGACCCCGCGGTGGCCTGCACAGCCGACCCAGCCGACCCAGCCGACCCAGGCGACCCAGGCGACACCGGAGACACCCGACAATCCAGACACCCGACGACCCAGGCACCCGGCGATGCCGACGACCAGGACGGGGACCGCGGCGCGACGCCGTGCTCGCGGGCCCGGCAACCGGCTCCGCGCTCGCGGGCCCGGCAACCGGCTCCGCGCCCGGGCCCGGCAACCGGCTCCGCGCCCCGACCGCCAGCCCATCCGGCGCTAGGCGCTGGCCGCCCTCCCGAGCATACCGAGGCGCCACCGCAACACAAAACCCCACCCGCGCCGAAAAGGCACGAGCGGGGTCAGATAAGAACCGGCGGCGACCTACTCTCCCAGGCCCTTGCGGGCCAAGTACCATCGGCGCTGAGGGGCTTAACGGCTCTGTTCGGAATGGGAAGAGGTGTTTCCCCCTCGCCATAGCCACCGGAAACTGTCAGAGACCGCTCTTCGCGGGCCTTCAAAACCACACAGCGCCAATGACCGGATATCAATATCCGTCAAGCCCTCGACTCATTAGTACCGGTCTCCTACGGATGTCACCATCCTTCCAGATCCGGCCTATCAACCTGGTGATCTTCCAGGAGTCTTACTCCCTCAATGGGGATGGGAGAGCTCATCTTGAGGCCGGCTTCCCGCTTAGATGCTTTCAGCGGTTATCCGATCCGCACGTAGCTAACCTGCAGTGCCCTTGGCAGGACAACAGATACACCAGAGGTGCGTTCATCCCGGTCCTCTCGTACTAGGGACGAATCCTCTCAACTCTCCAACGCCCGCGGCAGATAGGGACCGAACTGTCTCACGACGTTCTGAACCCAGCTCGCGTACCGCTTTAATGGGCGAACAGCCCAACCCTTGGGACCTACTTCAGCCCCAGGATGCGACGAGCCGACATCGAGGTGCCAAACCGGGCCGTCGATGTGGACTCTTGGGCCCGATAAGCCTGTTATCCCCGGAGTACCTTTTGTCCGTTGAGCGACGGCGCTTCCACTTGCTACCGCCGGATCACTAAGGCCTGCTTTCGCACCTGCTCGACCTGTCGGTCTCGCAGTCAAGCTCCCTTGCTGCCTTTACACTCTACGCACGATTTCCGACCGTGCTGAGGGAACCTTTGCGCGCCTCCGTTACATTTTGGGAGGCGACCGCCCCAGTCAAACTACCCACCTGTCACTGTCCAGCGCCCGGATTCACGGCGCGCTGTTAGAGATCCAATACACCAAGGGTGGTATCTCAAGGACGGCTCCACGCCAGCCGCAGCCGGCGCTTCCAAGCCTCCCACCTATCCTGAGCGAAATGGACCGAACCCCAATACCAGGTTGTAGTAAAGGTTCACGGGGTCTTTCCGTCTAGCCGCGGGTACTCGGCATCTTCACCGAGACTGCAATTTCACCGAGCCCCTCGTTGAGACAGCGTTCAAGTCGTTACGCCATTCGTGCAGGTCGGAACTTACCCGACAAGGAATTTCGCTTAAAACCTTACCTACCGCATCACTCTGCGGCCGGCGGAGGGCGCGTCCTCGTTTGCACCGCGCCTTCCCTGCATGTCGCCATGCAGATGGGACCATCTCATCATCCACTGTCATGGATGTTCGGCGTATGGCCTCTGAGATTCTGATCAACTCGGTCCTAGGCTTTTGGCAATAATTTCCCGCGCGCCGTCCCGCCGCAGATGATCGCCTTGCTCGATCATCCGGCAAACGCTCGCAAACGCCGCAAAGCTACTCGCCTTGCTTCCTCGCAGAGGATGGCGTTCGAAGTGCGGAATGATTGGATCGAGAAGGTCTCAGACCGCCCGCGCCTCAGACTTATAGGTGCGATCGGCCTTCGACTCCCGGATCCATCCGCATCCGAGAACGCTTGTAGATCCCTCAGCAACTCGAGGCCCCTTTCGTTCAGCGAAAGCGAAAACGAAGGAACCTCGAGCCCGGTGCAAAGCTTCCTGGCAAGGCCAAAGCGATACAGAAGCATCCTTCCCCCTCTTCAGCCGCTGACGAACCAGGGATCCAGCGGAACTCTCTCTTCATAGGCTGCCCTTGTCGTGATGAGGGCCGGCGTATTGCAGATCGCGTCATCTTGCCGCTCGGCGGCAATGCGATCCGCCTCTCCTTTCGGATCAGTCGTTACGGGGTCACTAGGACTTCCCTCGGGATTACCCGCGACCGAAGTCGGTAGGGCTTCCCCGATATGAGCCGGTACTCGGCCGCTCCTCACGGAGCGGCGGGGCAAGTTTTCCTTACCCGACAAGGAATTTCGCTCAGACCTGTTACTAGTGCAATGAGCTAGCTCAGCACTTTGACCCGGACCTTCTTCATCCAGGCGGGCTGGTCGTTTCCGCCAGCCTCTGCATGTCGCCATGCAGCTCGGACTATATCTTCCCCTGCTTGCGCTGGGGCCCGGCGTGTAGTCTCTGAGGGGTCAGTGGACCTCCACTGCCTTTCCTGCTGATTGTCCGCACCCGTCAGATTTTCACTGTACCGTCCGTACCGGCCGAAAACAGTAGTGCGGGATACTCGGAGTTTCCAGCATATAGCCAATGGGTTGTTACTAGAAGCTCGGAACGATTGAACCTTAGGACCGTTATAGTTACGGCCGCCGTTTACCGGGGCTTAGTTTCGGTGCTTCGGGCCGAAGCCCTAACACCTCCACGTAACCTTCCGGCACCGGGCAGGCGTCAGCCCCTATACGTCGTCTTACGACTTAGCAGAGACCTGTGTTTTTGGTAAACAGTCGCTTGAACCTATTCACTGCGGCCCTCTCGGGCTCCCCTCGCGAGGAGGTTCACCCTACTGGGGCGCCCCTTATCCCGAAGTTACGGGGCGATTTTGCCGAGTTCCTTAACGAGGGTTATCTCGATCACCTTAGTGTGCTCCACTTGCCCACCTGTGTCGGTTTTGGTACAGGCACGCGCGACCTCCCTAGAGGCTTTTCTCGGAGGCATGGCATCCGGGACTCGCCGGCTTAGAGCCAGCTGGCATCGCACCTCAGGTTATGCGGCTCCGGATTTACCTAGAGCCACCCCTACATGCTTACCCCAGGACGACCATCGCCTGGGATCCCATAGCCTTCCTCGTCCCCCCGTTCGGTCAAACGGTCGCGACGTGGTACGGGAATATCAACCCGTTGGCCATCGACTACGCCTTTCGGCCTCGCCTTAGGTCCTGACTAACCCTGAGCAGACGAACTTTACTCAGGAAACCTTGGGCAATCGGTGGAGGGGATTCTCACCCCTCTTTCGTTACTCATGCCGGCATTCTCACTTCCGCCGCCTCCACAGCTGGCTCACGCCGCTGCTTCACTGGCGCCGGAACGCTCTCCTACCGCGCGATCGATCCGAAGATCTCACGCACCCGCAGCTTCGGTGACTAGCTTGAGCCCCGTTACATTGTCCGCGCTCGAACACTTGACCAGTGAGCTGTTACGCACTCTTTCAAGGATGGCTGCCTCTAAGCCAACCTCCTGGTTGTCTGGGCATTCGAACATCGTTTACCACTTAGCTAGTACTTGGGGACCTTAGCTGGCGGTCTGGGCT
>CAWHMI010000013.1:0-72612 GCA_963830395.1 uncultured Actinomycetota bacterium | reverse complement strand
CCGCCGCTGGGGCTCGAACCCAGGACCTTCGGATTAAAAGTCCGCTGCTCTACCAACTGAGCTACGGCGGCGAGGTGGCTCGGAGGTTACCCGCGCGCTCAGCCGAGATGGGCGACGGCCTCGATCTCCACCAGCATGCGAGGATCGATCAAACCGCTGACCTCCACCATCGTCATCAGCGGCCGGTGAGCGGCGAACACCTCGCCGTGGGCGCGGCCGACCTCCTCGGCGCGGGAGATGTCGGTTACGTAAACGCGGGTCTGGATCACGTCTCCGGGGCCAGCCCCCGCGCGCCCCAGCTCGTGCACCAGCTTGCGCAATACCTCGAGGGTCTGCTCGTAAGGCGTCTCGCCGATCACCCCGCCGCTCGGGTCGACCGAGGTGACGCCGCCGACCAAGACGAAGCCACCCGCGGAGACGACCCGGCTGAAGCCGAACTGCCCCTCCCAGGGCGACGGCGGGTCACCGGTCAGGCGCTCGGTCAATGGCGGAAATGGCGCCGGCTGGTGAACACCATCGCCGCTCCGGCGCGGTCGGCGGCCTCGACGGTCAGGTGATCGCGCATCGAGCCGCCCGGCTGGATGATCGCCGTCACCCCGGCGTCGAGCGCGAGCGCAGGACCGTCGGCGAACGGAAAGTAGGCGTCCGAGGCCAGCACCGCGCCGCCGATGTCGTCGCCGGCCTTCTCCAGCGCGATCCGGACGGCATCGACCCGGCTCATCTGGCCGGCGCCGATGCCGATCGTCTGCACGTCACGCGAGATCACGATCCCGTTGGACTTGACGTGCTTGCACACCTTCCAGGCGAAGCCGAGCGCCTGCCACTCGGCCTCGGTCGGCCGGCGTTCGGTCACCACCTGCATCTCGCCGCGTTCCTCCAGGTCGAAGTCGCGGTCCTGGACGAGCAGTCCGCCGACCACCTGACGCACGTGCGGCTCGATCATGTTGAGCGACCGACGCTCGCGGTCATCGAGGATGCGGGTGTTGGGCTTGTCGGCGAGAACGGCCAGCGCCGCCTCGTCGTACCCGCGCGCGAACAGAACCTCGATGAACTGATCCGCCAGCGCCCGCGCCAGCTCATCGTCGACCGGCCCGTTCAGGCACACGGCGCCCCCGAACGCCGACATCGGATCGCAGGCGAACGCCGCCTGGTAGGCCTCCAGTGGTGTCGAACCGCAGGCCACCCCGCAGGGGTTGTTGTGCTTGATGATCACGCACGCCGGGATCTGGAACTCGTTGAGCAGGAGCCGACCGGCGTCGAGATCGAGCAGGTTGTTGAACGAGATCGGCTTGCCAGCGAGGTGCGAGACCATCGACAGAACGTGGGCGCGGGCGCCGACCTGCTCGTAGTAGGCGGCGCGCTGATGCGGGTTCTCCCCGTAGGGCAGCTCCAGAACCTTCTCGAACGCGCGCACGAACAGCGGTGGGAAGTCCTCGCCCTGCTCCTGAAACCAGCGCGCGATCGCGGTGTCGTAACGCGCCGTGTAGGCGAACGCCTCGGCCGCCAGGTTCTCGCGGGTGGAGGCCGACAGCCGGCAGTCGGACTCGCGCAGCTCGGCTAGGATGGCGTCGTAGCTCACCGGGCTGACCACCGGCGCCGCGTAGGCGTGGTTCTTGGCCGCGGCGCGGATCATGGTGGGACCGCCGATGTCGATGTTCTCGGTGACTTCGTCGTCGCCGACCCCGCGGCGACCGGCGGTCCGCTCGAACGGATACAGGTTCACGCACACCAGGTCGACGAATTCCACCCCGTGCTCGTGCGCCGCCCGGAGGTGCTCTGGGTTGTCGCGCAGCGCCAGCAGCCCGGCGTAGAGCTTGGGATGAAGCGTCTTGACGCGCCCATCCATGATCTCGGGAAAGCCGGTCAGGTCGGTGATCGAGCGAACCGGAATACCGGCCTCGCCGAGCGCACGCGCCGTCCCGCCGGTGGAGATCACCTCGATGCCGAGATCGGCCAGCCCGCGGGCGAACTCCACGATCCCGGTCTTGTCAGACACCGACAGCAGCGCCCGCCTCACCGTCGGTCCGACGTTAGCCGCCGACAGGACGCTCATCGGCTGTGCACGGGCGTCCATCGATTCCGACTTTACCGCGCGATGACGACTCGGCGAGGGTTGGCTGGATCGAAGCCGACGGCGCCTCGCGCGATCAGCCGGACCGCCTCCACCAGCAGCGCATGCTCCTCCGGGCGCAGCTGCACCGCCACCTCGTCGGCATCGCGCGCATCGGGCAGCTCGAGCGCGCGCTGGAGGATGATCGGGCCGGTGTCGACGCCGCTGTCCATGAAGTGCACCGTCACGCCGAACACCTTGACCCCGTGGTCGACCGCCTGGGCAACGGCGTGCAGTCCAGGGAAGGCGGGCAGCAGCGCTGGGTGCACGTTGATGACCCGGTTGGGGAAGCGCTGCAGGAACCCGCGGCTGAGCAGTCGCATGTAGCCGGCGGCCACCACCAGCTCCACCTGACGCGCCGCCAGCCAGTCGGCCATCGCGACGTCGCGCGCCGCGCGGTCGACGAACCGGCCGGCGACGAACGCCTCGGCGTCGATCCCCGCCCGGCGGGCACGCTCCAGCGCCGGCGCGTCAGGATTGTCGGAGGCGACGGCCCGGATGTGGATGCCGTCGGCGCCGTGGGCCCGGTCGATCAGCGCTTGCAGGTTGGTACCCGTGCCCGAGGCGAGCACGCCGACGTTCATGCCGCGGCAAGCTCCGGCACGCCGACCGGTCGTGTCCGTTGCGCCGCGATCCGGTGGCGTCGGAGCACTCAGGCCCGGACCAGCGGCAGCTCGTGCTCGAGCGCGAACTTGCCGTTGGCGGACTCGCTCCCGTCAAGCGGGTAGTCGCCGGAGAAGCAGGCGTCGCAGTGATCGCCGCGGCGAGTCCCGACCGCCTCATACACGCCGGCCAGCGACAGGTAGTGCAGCGAGTCGGCGCCCAGCTCGGCGGCGATCTCCGGCACGGATCGCCCGTGGGCGATCATCTCCTCCCGCGTGGACATGTCGATCCCGTAGTGGCACGGGTGCTTGATCGGCGGAGCGGAGATCCGCAGGTGCACCTCGGCAGCGCCGGCGTCACGCAGCATCTGGACGATCTGGCGCGTCGTGTTGCCGCGGACGATCGAATCGTCGACCACGACCAGCCGCTTGCCCTCCACCACCTCTCGCAACGGGTTGAACTTCAGCCGCAGGCCCTGACGGCGCAGCTCCTGACCCGGCTGGATGAACGTCCGGGCGACGTAGCGATTCTTGATGAAGCCGTCGTCCTGGGGCAGCCCGGCGGCCCGCGCCAGACCGCGCGCCGCGGCGTTGCCGGAGTCCGGGACGGGAATCACCACATCGGCGTCGACCGGCGCCTCGCGCCACAGGATCTCGCCCATGCGGGCTCGTGCCACCTGGAGCACGGTGCCCGCCATCCGGGAGTCGGGCCGGGCGAAGTAGATGTATTCGAACACGCAGGACGCCCGCCGCTGACCGGTGGCGACTGATCGCGAGGTCAGCCCGCGCTCGTCCAGCGTGACCACCTCGCCGGGCTCGACGTCGCGCTCAAAGCGCGCGCCGATCAGGTCGAACGCGCACGACTCGCTGGCGACGCAGTAGGCGGGCGGGCCGTGAGGTCCCGAGCCGGACCCGTCCAGCCCGTCGATGACCCCGATCGACAGCGGGCGCAGCCCCTGCGGATCACGGAAGGCGACCACGGAGTCCTCGGTCATGACCACGGTCGAGAACGCACCGCGCAGCCGCGGCAACACCGCGGCGACCGCATCCTCGACCCGGTGCGCCGGGTGAGTGGCCAGCAACGCGGCGATGATCTCCGAGTCTGAGGTGGACCGGAACGGGACGTCGCGGCCAGTCAGCTCGGAGTGCAGCTCGACGGCGTTGATCAGGTTCCCGTTGTGGGCCAGCGCCAGGGTGCGATGATCGTCGCGCACGATCGGCTGGGCGTTCTCCCACTCCGAGGAACCGGTGGTGGAGTAGCGCACGTGACCAATGGCCATGTCGCCGACCAGCGAGCGCAGCGTGTGCTCGTCGAACACCTGTGCGACCAGCCCCTGATCGCGGATCGCGATGATGTTGGCGCCGTGGGTGGCGGTGGCGATCCCGGCCGACTCCTGGCCGCGGTGCTGGAGCGCGAACAGCGCGAAGTACGCGAGGCGGGCGACATCGTGATCGGGAGCGTGGATCCCGAAGACGCCACACTCATCGCGAGGGCCGTCGCGGTGATCGTTGACGGGGAGCATGTGGGGGCCAAGCATGGCGCAGGCCTCGGCCGGAACGTCGAGGCTAGCAGCGGCCAGTTACACGAACCGCGCCAAGCCGCCCCGCCAGGCGCAGGCCAGGTCGGAGATCGCGACCGCGCACTCGTCCCCGACGACGAGCCGGTCGCCGCCCACCCGACCGATGAGCGGCAGCCCGGCAAGCGCCGACTCGGGACCGGACACGATGAAGGCTCGGCCCGGCGCCTCAGCGAACGGGGCGACGCCTTCGGGCAGGCGCACCCGAGCGCCGATGCCGCCCGCGATGCAACACTCAGCTAGGGCTACCGCGATGCCGCCCTCAGCAATGTCATGTGCATTGTGGAGCGCACCGGCGTTGACCATCGACCGAACCTTGCCATGCGCATCACGGACAGCCTGCTCGTCCATGGGCGGCAACGGCCCGGCTACCGGCGCGCCCCGCAACTTCGCCAGCTCGGAGCCGGCCAGCGATGGGCGAAACTCGCCCACGATCGCGATCGCATCGCCCTTGGCGGCGAACGCCAACCGTCCGGCGCGCGCCGCGTCCGCCAGACGACCGACCATCCCGATCACCGGAGTGGGGAAGATCGGCCCGGACGGCGCCTCGTTGTACAGCGAGACATTGCCGCCGACGACGGGGACGCCGAGCGCGTGGCAGGCGTCGGCGATCCCCTGCACTGCCTGCACCAGCTGCCAGGCAACGTGCCCCTTCTCGGGGTTGCCGAAGTTCAGGCAGTTGGTCAGGCCGAGCGGCGTGGCCCCGACGCAGGCCAGGTTGGCGGCGCACTCGTAGACCGCCTCGGCCGCGCCCCGACGCGGGTCGCAGGCCACCCGCCGGCCGTTGCCGTCGATCGCGACCGCGATCGCGTCTCCGGTCGGCAGCGCGAGTACCGCGGCGTCGGCCTCCTGCGGCCGGCGGACGGTGCGCGACTGCACCACCGGGTCGTACTGCTCGAACACCGGCAGCCGCGAGGCGATGTTCGGCGACGCGAGCAGCGCCAGCAGGGTCTGTTCGGATGACTCGCCACCGGTCAAGACCGCCGGAGCGGGCGCGTACACCGGCTCGGTCGGCGCGACCGGCTCCAGGTCGTAGAGCGGGCAGGCATCGACGAGGATCTCCACCGGCAGGTCGGCGGCCACGCCATCGCCGACCAGGACGCGCAGCCGCCCGGAGTCGTTGACGCCGCCGATCGGCGTGGCCAGCGTCTCCCATCGCTGACAGACCGCCACCACCTCATCGAGGCGATCGGGCTCGACGACGCACAGCATCCGCTCCTGGGACTCGGAGACCATGATCTCGAACGGCTCCATGGCAGGCTCGCGCAGCGGCACGGCCGAGCAGTCGATATCGAGCCCGACGCCCCCCTTGCTGGCCATCTCCGCCGACGAGGAGGTCAGGCCGGCGGCGCCGAGGTCCTGCAGCGACACCAGCAACTCGGCCTCCAGCAGCTCCAGGCAGCACTCCAACAGCTTCTTCTCGGCGAACGGGTCGCCGATCTGGACCGACGGACGCTTGGCCTCGTCGCTCTCGCCCAGCTCGGCCGAGGCCAGCACCGAGGCGCCCCCGATCCCGTCGCGCCCGGTGAGCGCCCCCAGCAGCACCAGCACGTTGCCCGGACCGGCGGCGGCGGAGCGGATCAGCCGATCGTGGGGGGCCAGCCCGAGGCACATGGCGTTGACGAGGCAGTTCTGCTCGTAGGTCGACTCGAAGTAGAGCTCGCCGCCGACGGTGGGCACGCCGATCGAGTTGCCGTAGTGACCGATGCCGCCGACGGCACGATCCAGCAGATACCGCGACCGCTCCGAGGCGGCGGGCTCGCCGAAGCGCAGCGAGTCGAGCACCGCGATCGGGCGCGCGCCGACGGCGAAGATGTCGCGCAGGATCCCACCGACGCCGGTGGCGGCGCCCTGGAACGGTTCCACCGCGCTCGGGTGGTTGTGGGACTCGACCTTGAACGCGACCCCCAGGCCACCGCCGACGTCGATCACCCCCGCGTTCTCCCCGGGACCCATGAGCACGGCCGCGCCATCGGTGGGGAGACGCCGCAGCAGCTTCTTGGAGTGCTTGTAGGCACAGTGCTCAGACCACATCAGCGACAGCATGGCCAGCTCGGTGTCCGCGGGATGGCGACCGAGTGCCGTCACGATCAGCTCGTACTCGTAGTCGGTGAGTCCCAGCGCGCGATGCTTGGCAGGGCCGGCGCTGCTCGGCGAGAGCGAAGGTGTCACAGCTATACCAGCGCGCCGTCGGCGACGTGAGCGCGGATCGACTCGAAGATCGTCAACCCGCCGGTGGAGCCGGTGAGGGGATCGACGGCGTGCTCGGGGTGGGGCATCAGGCCAAACACGTTGCGGCTCTCGTTGCAGACGCCGGCGATGTCGCGCAGCGATCCGTTGGGGTTGTGACCGGGCGCATAGCGCAGCAGGATCTGGTCGCCGGCCTCCAAGGCAGCCAGCTGATCCTCTGGCGCATAGAAGCGCCCGGTGGTGTGCTTGACCGGGATCGACAACCGCGCCGCGGGCGGCCCGGGTGCACACGCTCGGGTGAACGGGGAGTCGTATGAGGTGACGACACACTCCACCTGGCGAAAGATGAAGCGCAGGGACGGGTTGGGCAGCAGCGCGCCCGGAAGCAGGCCGGCCTCGCACAGGACCTGAAAGCCGTTGCAGATCCCGAGCACGATCCCGCCGCCGCGGGCAAACTCGGCCACTTCCCCCATCACCGGAGCAAACCGGGCGATCGCCCCCGCCCTCAGGTAGTCGCCGTAGGAGAATCCACCCGGAATCACCACCGCGTCCACGCCTTGGAGATCACGATCCTGGTGCCACAGGATCACCGCCTCCCCCACCCGCCGGCAGGCCAGCTGGGCGTCGACCTCGTCGCACGAACCCGGGAAGCGGACGACGCCGAATTTCACAGTTGGGGGGACACCCCCCAACAACCCCCCGATGGCGACGCGCGCGTCACGAGACGAGCTCGACGTCGTAGTCCTCGATCAACGGGTTGGTGAGCAGCCGCTGACACATCTCGGGCAGCTGCTCCGGGTCCTCCACGTCGAGCTCGATCAGCCGGCCGACGTGGACGTTGCGCACTCCGGTGAAGCCGAGCGCGGGCAGCGCCCGCTCCACCGCCTGCCCCTGGGGATCGAGGATCCCGGCCTTGGGCTTGACCAGCACCCGCGCGCGCATCGCACCTAGGCGGCGGCCGTGCGCGTCAGCCAGGCGCTGAACGGATCTTCGGTGATCCGCTCGTAGGCCTCGACGTACTTCTCACGCGTGCGCGTAACCACGTCCGCGGGGATCGGCGGCGCCGGCGGGTTGCGCTCCCACCCGGTGGAGGAGGCCCAATCGCGCACGAACTGCTTGTCGAAGCTGGGCTGGCTGCGCCCCGGCGCGTACTCGTCGGCCGGCCAGAACCGCGACGAGTCCGGCGTGCACAGTTCATCGCCGATCGTCAGCTCGCCGTCACTGTCCAGGCCGAGCTCGAACTTCGTGTCGGCGAGGATGATCCCGTTGGCCCGGGCATGGTCGGCCGCGAACCGATACAGCGCCAGCGACACGTCCCGGACCCGCTCGGCCAGCGCCCGGTCCCCGATCAGCTCCACCGCTCCCGCAAAATCGATCGCCTCGTCGTGACCGACCTCGGCCTTGGTGGAGGGGGTGAACAGCGGCCCGGGCAGCTCGTCGGATTCGCGTAGCCCCGCCGGGAGCTCGATTCCCGAGACGGCGCCGGTGGCCTGGTAGTCCTTCCATCCCGAGCCGGTGATGTAGCCGCGGACCACGCACTCCACCGGCAGCATGCTCAGCTTGCGCACGACCATCCCCCGGCCGCGAACGTCGTCCGGGACCCCGTCGGCGACCGAGATCACGTGGTTGGGAAGGATGTTCGCGGTGCGCTCGAACCAGAACGCCGACAGGCCGGTGAGCACGCTCCCCTTGTCCGGGATCGGCGTCGGATGGACCACGTCGTAGGTGGAGATCCGATCCGAAGCGACGATCAGGAGCTCGTCGCCGACGTCATAGATGTCGCGGACCTTGCCGGAGGTGAGGAGGGGCAGGTCGGCGACGCTGGTCACGGGGCGATCCTAGCAACGGGTCCGGCGCCCGCCCTCGAGTAGTTGGGGCCAACTCGAAGCTTTGACCGGTAGTGCATACCCGGTCGGTTCCGCAGACCGTGAGGCGAGCTCATCGGTGAGCTCCCGGACGTGCCGGCGGCCGCCCGCGGCCGTCGCGGCCCGCTGCCGCGACTACTGTCCCAACGACCGGGAGAAGGTGACAAATCATGAAGGGGCCTGCGGATTTGTCACCAGCCTGCCGCTCGGGGTGGCAAACGTGACAAACCCCGGAGCGCGCCCCCGATTTGGCTCAAATTCCAGTCGGATCGCGGGTAGTCCGGTTGGACTCATTACGCCAGCATCGACGCCACCCGAGGTGCCAGCGCCCCCTCGAGTCGCAGGATGCGGCGCAGGATGGCCAGCGAGGCGGCGTAGGTGGAGTCCAGGCCGTAGTAGCTGAGCCCTCGCGCCCCGAGCGTGCGCGCCTGCGTGTAGGGCGTATCGGAGGCGTAGTGGATGATCCCGAAGTCGATCGGAAGCTTTGAGAAGTTGACCGCCTCCCCCTCCGGGTAACGGTCGACGTCGGCGATCTCATACACGGCGTCACAGTACGGCCCAGCCTCCATCTCGACCACGGTGAACGCCTCGCGGTAATAGAAGTCCAGGTAGGCCCGGTTCTGCAGGAAAGTGCTCTTGACGGTGACCGCGCGCTGATTGTCGAGCCCGGAGCCGAACCGCAGGTCCCCGGCCAGGTCACCGACGCTGAACGCGTTGTCCAGCCAGTAGGTGGAGTTGGAGTGCTCGTTGTGGACGACGCTCGAGATCATCACGTCGCCGACGTCGGCATTGAGCGTCGCCGCCTTGCCGAGGATGTAGACGCCGCGCAGGCCGGCGCCGCTGTCCACCGCGATCTCGCGCAGGATGTTGTAGGCGGCGACGCCGAGCGGGTAGTCGATGTTGACGATCACCGCGTCGCTGGCCGCGATCACCGCCTCGTCGACGGGGCCGAGCCGCGGATCCAGGCTCCCGCGGGCCACCGCGCACAGCGGGATCACCTGGGCCGGGACCCGCAGCGCGGTGTGCGACACCAGATGGGTCACGCCCGCGGCCTGCTCCGCCTCCCGGCGCTCGGCCTTGCCGGCGGCGCCGCGCGAGTTCCACCACTGCCGGGCGACGAAGTACATGAAATTCTCCCACGAGCCCTCCGACCGGCCCTCGCGGAAGGCGTCGAGCTCCTGGCGCAGGATGTCGTCCGGCGGCCGCGCCTGCACGAAGTCGACCAGCTCGCGCTCGCGCTCGCGAGCCACCCCGGTGGCGATGTTGATCAGACTGTGGGCGTTGGAGCTGACGAAGTACAGCGGACGGTCGGCGAGCCTTTCGCGCACGAGGTGTGCGTGCACCGGAGCCCACCAGCGCCGAGTCAGCCGCGCGTACTCAACCGCGCTGCCGCCGAGCATCCGCAGCCGCAGCGACATCCGGGCGGCGGCGACCAGGCCCATCCGCTCGGCAAACCGGCCGCCCCACGCCGCGCCCAGCCGCCGCCAGTCGTCGACCGGGCCGCCGAGCAGCTCCGCGCACTTCTCGGCGTCCACCGGCGCCTGCGGTGGCCAGCCGGCGGCCCGGGCCTTGACCCGGATCTTGTTCCACTCGATCTGGAACGCGACCAGCGTCGGGACGAGGTCGTCGACATCGGACCGGCTGGCCAGCAGCACCGCCAGCGTCCCGGCGCCGTCGTCGTACCACCGTCGCCGCCGCGCCAGCGCCTCGGTCTCCTCCCAATCGGCGACCTCGATCCCATAACCGGCAAACACCTCCACGCTCTGGCCCATCAGGATCAGTTGGGCGCCGACGATCCCGTCGGGCAGCCGGCCGATGCAGTAGATGAACGCGCCGAGGTCGACCTCGTTGGAGCCGGCCAGCGGGTGCAGGCTCGACCCGATCGCGCGATGCGAGGACTCGAGCACCCGCAGATGGGTCTCGCCGCTGGAGCGCAGCAACGTCGTGTAGGTGCGCTGATAGAGCTCGATCTCGTCGCTGAGGCGCCCCGAATCCTCGCTCGGTGCGGCGAGTGCGAGACGGGATACGGCCATCGGCTAACTGTGGCAGATGTCGACCGCTCCGGTTAGGATTCGGCCGCCGCCATGTTCCGCAAGCTGCTGCCCCTCGTCGCTGCCCTCGCCTGCACGCTCGTCGTGAGCGCGTGCGGGACCAAGCAGACGACCACGTCGACCGCCGCCGCCACCGTGAACACGTGCACGCCGGCCAAGCTGCAGACGATCGCCAAGGGGACGCTGACCGTCGCCACCGACGCGCCGGCCTACCCGCCGTACTTCGTGCACAACGATCCGCGCAACGGCAAGGGCTTCGAGAGCGCCGTCGCCTACGCGATCGCGAGCAGGCTGGGCTACGCCACCGCGCACGTCAAGTGGGTCACCGAGCCGTTTAACTCCTCCTACGCCCCGGGGCCCAAGCACTTCGACTTCGACATCAACGAGATCTCGATCACCAAGCCTCGCGCGAAGGAGGTCGACTTCTCCAAGCCTTACTACCAGGCGCCCCAGGCGATCGTCGTCGCCAAGGACTCCAAGTACGTCGGCGCCACCTCGCTGGCGGCGCTGCGCGGCGCCTCGATCGGCGTCCAGATCGGTACCACCAGCCTCGATGCGGTCGACAGCCAGATCAAGCCGAAGAATCAGCCCAAGGTGTTCAACGACTCCAACGACGTCGTCACCGCGCTCAAGCAGCACCAGGTCGACGCCATCGTGGTCGACCTGCCGACCGCCTTCTATCTGACCTCCGCGCAGGTGCCGAGCGCGAAGATCGTCGGCCAGTTCAGCGCCGCCGGCGGCGACACGTGGGGCGCGCTGCTGGCCAAGGGCTCGCCGCTGACCGGCTGCGTGGACCGGGCGGTCACACAGCTTCGTTCGTCCGGCGAGCTGGCCCAGATCACCCACCGCTGGATGGGTGGAGCCAACGCGCCTGAGCTCGGCTGACGGGGCGTCGGTCGCGCCCGCGGCCGTGTCGGATCGCCGGGCCGCACGGGCGGCCGCGCAGCGCGCCCGAGCCCGGCGGTCGGTGGCGATCGCCGCGGTCTCCACCGTGGTCGTGCTCGGTGGCCTCGCCGTGCTGCTCCTGACGAGCCCGGGGTGGCCGAGCGTCCGGCAGACGTTCTTCTCGTGGTCGGCGTTCAAGTCGGCGTTTCCCGCCGTCCTCCGGGGCTTCTGGCTCGACGTGAGGTTGTTCTTGATCGTCGAGGCGGTGGTACTGGTCCTGGGGCTGCTGATCGCGCTCTGCCGGACCGCCCGCGCCGCCGCCCTGTTCCCGCTGAAGCTGCTGGCCGCGGTGTTCACCGACCTGTTCCGGGGCGTGCCGACGATCCTCGTCGTGTACCTGATCGGGTTCGGGGTCCCGGCGCTGCAGCTGACCGGGCTGCCGACTGACCCGGTGGTGCTGGGCGGCGTGGCGCTGTCGCTGTCCTACGCCGCCTACGTCTCGGAGGTGTACCGGGCCGGGATCGACTCCGTCCACGGCAGCCAATCGGCGGCGGCGCTCGCGCTCGGGCTCACCCGCGGCCAGGCCACTCGCTACGTGGTTCTCCCCCAGGCGGTGCGCCGCGTGCTCCCGCCGCTGCTCAATGACTTCATCTCGCTCCAGAAGGACGTCGCGCTGGTGTCGATCCTCGGCCCTCAGGAGGCGTTCCGGGTGGCCCAGATCAGCGCCTCCTCCACGTTCAACTACACGCCGCTGCTGGCTGCCGCCGCGCTCTATCTGTGCGTGACGATCCCGCTGGCGCGCATCCTGGACCGCATGCAGGCGCGCGATCGCCGGCGCCGGGAGGCGGCGTTCGCTTGAGCGCGGTCCTCGAGGTCCGCGGGGTCACCAAGGCCTACGGTGACCTGGAGGTCCTGCGCGGGATCGACCTCACCGTCGCCGAGCACGAAGCGGTGGCGCTGATCGGCGCGTCGGGCTCCGGCAAGTCCACGCTGCTGCGCTGCATCGACCTGCTCGACGAGATCGACGACGGCGACGTGCTGCTCGACGGCGAGGTGATCACCGACCCGTCGGTCAACCCGGTGACGGTCCGCCGCCGACTCGGTCTGGTGTTCCAGGCGTTCAATCTGTTCCCGAACATGACCGTGGTCGAGAACGTGGCCCTCGGCCCGCGCCGGGCGCACCGGGAGCCGAAGGACCAGGCGCTGGCGCAAGCCGCCACGCTGCTCGAGCGCTTCGGGCTCAAGGGTCGCGAGCACGACTATCCCGACCGGCTGTCCGGCGGCCAGCAGCAGCGGGTGGCGATCGTCCGCGCGCTCGCCACCCGCCCCCGCGCCCTGCTGCTCGACGAGGTCACCTCGGCGCTCGATCCCGAGCTGGTGCGCGAGGTCCTGGAGGTCATCCGCGAGCTCAAGCGCGAGGGGATGACGATGGTGCTGGCCACGCACGAGATGGGGTTCGCCCGCGAGGTCGCCGACGAGGTCTGCTTCCTGCACGAGGGGCTGATCGCCGAGCGCGGCTCCGCCGAGCAGATCCTGGTGACTCCGCAACGACCCGAGACCCAGCGCTTCCTGCGCCTGCTCCCGCCGAGGGCGCCGTAGGACCCGGAGGGGTGGGACGGCGTGCCGGTCCGCGCCTCGCCGGGGCGGCGGGACCAGTGCCCTGGTCGTGCGCCTCGCCGGGGCGGCGGGACCAGTGCCCTGGTCGTGCGCCGCGCCGGGCGGCCTCTCAGGCGATCTCGTCCAGGCGAGCGACGATCTCGCCGGCGTGGCGGACGAACGGCGCGTAGTCGAAGATCGCGTCCAGATCCAGCCCGGCGCCGGCCGGATCGGCGGCGAGCAGCTCCCGCATCGGCGTTCGCTCGTCGAGCGCCTGCTGGGCGGCGCGTTGCACGATCCGATACGCCTCGTCGCGGCTCCGGCCGGCGGCCACCAACGCCAGCAGGACCCGCTGGGAGAACAGGGCGCCGTAGGTCAACTCCAGGTTCTCGCGCATTCTCGCGGCGTTCACCACCATGCCCTCCACCAGCGACAGCACCCGGCGCTGCATGTGGTCGAGCAGGATGGTGGAATCGGGCAGGATGATGCGCTCCACCGATGAGTGCGAGATGTCGCGCTCGTGCCATAGCGCCACGTCCTCCACCGCCGCCGACGCGTTGCCGCGGAGCACGCGCGCCAGCCCGGCCACCTGCTCTGACTTGATCGGGTTGCGTTTGTGGGGCATCGCGCTCGAGCCCTTCTGCCCGCGGCCGAACGGCTCTGAGACCTCGCCGACCTCGGTCCGGGCGAGGTGACGCAGTTCGGTGGCGAACCGCTCCAGTCCGGCCCCGGCGAGCGCGATCGCCTGCAGCAGCTCGGCGTGACGGTCGCGGGCCACCACCTGGGTCGAGAGCGGCTCGCGCTCCAGTCCCAGGCGGCCAAGAACGCGCGCCTCGAAGTCCGGCGACGTGGCCGAGTAGGTCCCGACCGCGCCGGAGACGGCGCCGACCGTCGCCTGGGCGAAGGCGCGCTCCAGCCGTGCCGCGTTGCGGTCGGCCTCGAAGGCGAACCCGGCCAGCTTGATCCCGAACGTCGTCGGCTCGGCGTGAATGCCGTGCGTTCGCCCGACGCACAGCGTGTCGACGTGCTGGCGAGCCCGATCCGCCAGTGCCTGGACCAAGCGCCGGGCATCGGGCACGACCAGCTCGGCGACCCGCCTGATCTGCAATGCCAGGCCGGTGTCGAGGACATCGCTGGATGTCAGGCCGTAGTGGATCCAGCGTCCGGCGGGGCCCGCCGACTCCGACAGCACGTCGACGAAGGCGGCGGTGTCGTGGTCGGTGACCCTCTCGCGCTCGTCGATCGCGTCGACGGTGAAGGTGGCGGCCCGGATCGCCGCCAGGTCCGGGGTGGTCGGTCCTTCCATCTCCTCGCACGCCGCCACCTCGACGTCTCGCATGGCGGCGAACCGGGCGTGGTCGGACCACACTTCGGCGAGCTCTGCGCGGGTGTAGCGGGCGATCAACGGGCCCGGCGCACTAGACGGCGGCGCGGTCGCCGCTCTCCGCGACCACCGCCGTGCTGGTGACCTCAACGGCCTTGCCATAGCTGCCTGGGGCGCAACCGCCTTGCGCAGCCTGCAGAATCGTCGCCAGCAGGCCGGGAAAGCGGGCCTCCAGGTCTTCCCGCCGCAGTCGATTCAGCCGCGTCGTTCCCTGCGCCCGCTGCTGGATCAGGCCGGCCTCGCGCAGGACCTTGAAGTGATGCGTGCAGGTCGACTTGGTGACCGGAAGCGCGAAGCTACCGCACGGGTACTCGCCTTCGCACTGAGCCAGCTCGGCGACGATCCTCAGCCTCACCGGGTCGCTGAGCGCGTGCAGCACGGCTCCTAGCTCCAGCGCCTCGCGATCGGGATGAGCGATCGATTCGGTGACTGGAATGGACATTCTCCCCCTCATTGTAGGAACGTCCGGCGTCTTTGTACGACGAAAGTCGTACAAGCTGATATATCGTACGATCATCATCGTACAACGAACCCGCCGAGGAAGCACCTGAGAGATCAGGGTCTGTTGCTTGGCAGCGCTTCAACTGAAGAGCATGCGCGCCGCCAGCACAGCAGCGTTACGGGCGTTGTCGATGCCGACGCATGCCACCGGCACTCCCGGCGGCATCTGCGCGATCGACAGCAGCGCATCCAAGCCGCCGGCGACCGAGGTGCGGCTGGTCAGCGGAACCCCGATCACCGGGAGCTCGGTGTGGGCGGCGACCACTCCCGGCAGCGCGGCCGACAGTCCGGCCCCGGCGATGATCACCTTGATCCCGCGCAGCTGCGCGTTGCGGGCATAGTCCGAGACCACATCGGGCTCGCGGTGGGCTGACATGACCCGCGTCTCGGAGCGAATCCCTCGAGAGGTGAGCTCCTGCTCGGCCCGCTCCATCGCCTCCATGTCGCTCTTGGAGCCCATCAGGATCGCCACCTGAGGGGCGTCCACATCGAGCTCCTGGATCTCGGCGGCGGTCTCGGCCATCGGTCCCGGCGTCCCTGGCGCCGGCGCCTGTGCCAGGCCGGGCTCGCCTTCACCGGGAGCCGGCAACAGCTCGTCGGCTCCGGTCACGCGACCGCCCTGGAGGCGATGTCGCGGCGCAGCTGTCTGCCATCGAACCGGATCATGTCGGCTGCAGCATATGCGGCGGACCGGCTGGCCACCGGGTCGTCGCCCAGCGCGGTGACGCAGAGCACGCGCCCGCCGGCGGTGACGAGCTCGCCGGAGTCCGACCGCGCGGTGCCGGCATGGGTGACGAACACGCTGGCGTCGACCTCGTGAAGACCAGCGATCACGTCGCCGCTGCGCGAGCTCTCCGGATAGCCGGCCGAGGCCAGCACCACCGTGACCGCAGTCCGCTTGTCCCACTCCAGCGTGGGCACGCCGGCCAGCCCGCCCGGATCGCACGCCGCCTCCAGCAACGTGAGCAGATCCGAGTCCAGCCGCGGCAGGATCGCCTGGGTCTCGGGATCGCCGAAGCGGACGTTGAACTCCAGCACCTGCGGGCCTCGCGCGGTCATCATCAGGCCGGCGTACAGCACCCCGTGGAACGGAGCGCCACGGCGGGCGAGGAGATCGAGCACCGGCTGGTGCACGGTGGCGCAGATCTCGCGGGCGCGGGCGGCGTCGACCGCCGCCACCGGCGAATAGGAGCCCATCCCGCCGGTGTTCGGGCCCTGGTCGCCGTCGCGGATGCGCTTGTAGTCCTGCGCGGAGGCCAGGGGGCGCGCGGTCACGCCATCACAGACAGCGAGGAGCGACAGCTCCTCGCCCTCCAGGAACTCCTCGACGACGACGCGCTCGGTGTCAAAGCGGCGGCCGATCAGCAGGTCCTCCAGGGCCGCCCGCGCCTGGCCGGCGTCGGCGGCGATGATCACGCCCTTGCCGGCGGCCAGTCCGTCGGCCTTGATCACCACCGGGTAACGGGAGATCGCCGCCATGCCCGCGTCCGGGTCGGTGATCACCGAGTGGGCCGCGGTCGGGACGCCCGCGGACGCCATCACCTGCTTGCAGAACGACTTGGAGCCCTCCAGCGCAGCCGCCGCAGCGGTCGGGCCGAAGCAGCGGATCCCGGCGGCGATCAGCCCGTCGGCGACGCCGGCCACGAGCGGCGCCTCGGGACCGACCACCACCAGGTCCGCGCCACAGCTCTGCGCCAAGGCGACGACGGCGCCGACGTCCGAGGGGTCGACCGCGAGCACCTGGGCTTCGGTGGCGATCCCCGGGTTGCCGGGCGCACAGATCACCTGGGGCGCGCGTGGCGAGCGCGCCAGCGCCTGAACGAGCGCGTGCTCGCGGGCCCCGGAGCCGAGGACGAGGACCCGGTAGGGGTCGCGGCTGCTCAACTTGCGAGCGGCGATCGGTGGATCAGATCGCTCCGATGAACTCGTCGATAGGGATCGCGCTCAGCGTCTCGTAGCGGCCGGTCCCGCGGGAGCCGAGCTCCAGCGAGACGCGCGCGATCGTCTGCTCGTCGGGCGCCTCGATGATGTTGATGAAGTCATACTGGCCGAGCGTCGCCCACTGGGCCTTGACCCGGGCCCCGAGCTGCTCCACCTCCCGATTGACCTCTCGGATCCGCCCCGGGTTGTTCTTGATCGTCTGGACTCCATCCGGCGTGAGCGTGGTGAGCATGACGTAGGTGGGCATCTGACTCTCCTCGGGCGTTGACGGCTTCAGGGGGATCCCACTTGTACCGGATCGGACGCTCGGGGCGTCGCTTCGTCGCGCCGCCCCGAGCTTGCATTCGCTACACGGTGACCGCGGGGGTGTCCGCACCGGCGCGCTGGAGCACCAGCTCGCCCTCGGCGGCCCCGACCGACACCGTGTCGCCCGCCACGAACCGGCCCTCGAGAATGGCCAGCGCCAGCGGGTCGACCAAGCGCTTCTGGAGCACCCGCTTCAGTGGGCGCGCCCCATAGGTGGGGTCGTAGCCGAGGTTGCCGATCAGCGTCCGGGCGTCGTCGGAGAGCTCGATCTCGATGTCGCGCTCGCGCACCCGAGTGACCACTGCGGCCACCTGAAGATCGACGATCTCGCCAATCTGGTCACGGGTAAGCGGGTCGAACTCGACGATGTCGTCCAGTCGGTTGATGAACTCCGGCTTGAAGTTGGCCTCGACCCCGGCGCGGCCGCCCGGAATGTTGGAGGTCATGATCAGGACAGTGTTCTTGAACGACACGGTCCGGCCCTGGCCGTCGGTGAGCCGTCCGTCGTCCATGACCTGGAGCAGGGTGTTGAACACGTCGGGGTGGGCCTTCTCGATCTCGTCGAGCAGGACCACCGAATAGGGCCGGCGGCGGACCGCCTCGGTCAGCTGACCGCCCTCGTCGTAGCCCACGTAACCGGGGGGAGCGCCGACCAGCCGGGAAACGGAGTGCTTCTCCATGTACTCCGACATGTCGATCCGGACCATCGAGTTCTCGTCGTCGAACATGAACTCGGCCAGCGCCCGGGCGAGCTCGGTCTTGCCGACGCCGGTGGGACCGAGGAACAGGAAGGTCCCGATCGGGCGGTTGGGGTCCTGAAGGCCGGCGCGGGATCGACGCAGAGCGCTCGCCACCGCGGTGACAGCCTCGTCCTGGCCGATCACCCGCTGGTGCAGGCGCTCCTCCATGTGGACGAGCTTCTCGATCTCGCCCTCCATCAGCCGCGACACCGGCACCCCGGTCCACTTGGCCACGATCTCGGCGACGTCGTCGGCGTCGACCACATCCTTGAGGAATCTCGGACCAGCGGCGCCGGTGGTGCTCGCGGCCGCCTCCGCCTCAGCGGACTCCGCTGCCTCCAGCTGCCTGGTCAGCTCCGGGATCGTTCCGTACTGGAGCTCGGCGGCGCGACCGAGGTCGGATTCGCGCTGCGCCCGCTCGAGCTCGATCCGGGCTTGCTCCAGGCGCTCCTGGACATCGGCGACGGCGCCCAGCGACTCCTTTTCGCGCTGCCACTCGGCGTGCATCGCGGTGGACCGCTCGCGCTCCTCGGCCAGATTGCGCTCCAGCTGCTCGCGGCGGGCCACCGTGCCCGGATCGTCGTCGTTGTCGGTACCGAGCGACGCCAGTTCTATCTCCAGCTGCATCATGTGCCGGTCGACCTCGTCGATCTCGGTCGGCTTGGAGTCGATCTCCATCCGGATGCGCGACGCGGCCTCGTCGACCAGATCGATCGCCTTGTCGGGGAGGAAGCGGTCGGCGATGTAGCGCTGGCTGAGGGTGGCGGCGGCGACCAGGGCCGAATCCTGGATGCGGACCTTGTGGTGCACCTGGTAGCGCTCCTTGAGCCCGCGCAGGATCGCGATCGTGTCCTGCACGCTCGGCTCGCCGACGTACACCGGCTGAAAGCGACGCTCGAGCGCGGCGTCCTTCTCGATGTGCTTGCGGTACTCGTCGAGGGTGGTGGCGCCGACGGCGCGCAGCTCGCCGCGCGCCAGCATCGGCTTGAGCAGGTTGGCGGCATCGACCGCGCCCTCGGCGGCGCCGGCGCCCACGATCGTGTGCAGTTCGTCGATGAACAGGATGATCGTGCCCGCCGCGTCGGCGATCTCCTTGAGCACAGCCTTGAGCCGGTCCTCGAACTCACCGCGGTACTTGGACCCGGCGATCAGGGCGCCGATGTCCAGGGAGATGACGCGACGGTCGCGCAGCCCCTCGGGCACGTCGCCGGAGACGATCCGCTGGGCCAGGCCCTCGGCGATTGCGGTCTTGCCGACGCCCGGCTCGCCGATCAGCACCGGGTTGTTCTTGGTGCGGCGGCTCAGGACCTGGATCACGCGGCGAATCTCATCGTCGCGGCCGATGACCGGGTCCAGCTTGCCCTGGGCGGCGGCGTCGGTGAGGTCGCGCCCGTACTTCTCCAGCGCCTGGAACTTGTCCTCCGGGTTCTCATCGGTGACGCGATGCGAGCCCCGGACCTCGGTCAGTGCCTTGATCAGCTCGTCGTGGCCGGCGCCATTCGCGCGCAGCGCGTCGCCGGCGCCGCCCGGATGAGCTGACAGCGCCAGCAGCACGTGCTCGGTGGAGACGTACTCGTCGCGCAGGTCGCGCATCTCGCTCTCGGCGGCCCGCAGGATCTGGACGAGCTCGCTCGATCCGCCGGCCGACTCCTGCGCGGAGCCCGGCCCGGCGCCCCGGGTCAGCTTGGGAAATCCTTCGAGTCGCGGGCGCAGCGCCTGGCGCACGGCAGCAGGATCGACGCCGAGCTTGCGCAGCACAGGCGCCACCACCCCGCCCTCCTGCTCGAGCAGGACGGCGAGCAGGTGCTCGGGCATCGTCTGAGGGTTGCGGCGCTCGTCAGCCAGCCGCTGGGCGGCCTGCAGCGCCTCCTGGGTTTTTATCGTGAAGCGGTCTGGTTGCATGAGGTTCCAGTTTCGGTGTGAGCTAAATCTTAGTCTGCGCGACTAAGATTATCGCACGTATCGAGCTGGATGGCAAGGATCTGCTCGGTTGTCCGCTGCGTACGCCGCCACTCAGTGCCAGACTCGCAGTCGCTCGCCGCGGGTGCGCACATCCACCGCGCCGCCGGGATCGAGGATCGCCCCGTACACGGTCGCCGTCACCGGGTCGTGGCGGCCCAACGCCCGGCGCAGCGTGTCCAGCGCCGGCGACGTCAGGTCGATCGGGATCGTCGCCCGGCCCCCCCGGCTGAGCACGTGCATGCCCGAGCGTTCGGTGATCCGCCGGGGCGAGCGGCCGATCTGGAAGCGCGCGTAGGCTCCCATCAGACAACGCGCCGAGCAGGACACCTGCGCCATCAGATGCCGGCTGGCCACGGGATGGCGCTGCCACGGCAGCGCGACGTCCACCGCGGCGAACCTGGGGACCATTGACCCGGCGGCCGAGGCCAGTCCAGTCAGGTTCACGCTGCCCAACCCGGACGCGTCGTCGTAGCCTGGCCCCGCCGTGCAGCAGCCCAAGGGCAGGTGGGCAGAGGTCAGGCTGGCGCCGAGGTCGTTGTCGTTGTCCGCCACGTCGGAGATCACGTTGGCGACGCCTGGCGAGCGGGCGATCGCATACAGCATCGGGTTGGCGAGCCCGACGTTCTGGCGGTCCTGAGCTCTCAGGACCTGATCGACGAGCGCCAGGCCGCCGGCCAGCAACGGCGACGCCGCGCTCGTGCCGCCGACCTCGCTCCAGGGACCCGCGGACCCCGTCCCGACGCAGTCGGGCTCTGCCGTGCAGTAGATCTCGAAGCCCGGCGCCACGTCGGCGAGCATCGAGACGTCGGGCACCGTCCGGTGGTTGGAAGCCACCAGCGGGTCCTGGTATGCCGGCCGCCCGAACAGGCTGCTGACTCCTCCGCCGCCGGCGGCGATCACCAGCGGGGAGTCGTTCCACACCTGTTGGGCGAGGATCTGGTTGGCCGGGTCCAACGCGATGTTCGTGCCGCCGACTCCGGTCACCCACGGGGAGGACGCCGGGAAGCTGACCGCCAAGGTGCGCACCGGCTGGCCGCTCGGCTTCTGGCACGCCGATGATCCGTCGTCACCGCTCGCCGCCAGAACCGATATCCCGTCCGCCGCCGCCATCGCCAGCGACCCTTCGACGGCACGCAGTCCCGAGCTCCCGATCGTGTCCAGCGTGGCTCGCTCGCAGGATCCGAGCGAGACGGAGATCACGTCCGGCCGGCTGGCGGATTTGGCCAGCGGCGCCGTCAACGAGTCCAACACGTCGACTGCGTTCGGGCGCGACTCGTAAACATCGACGCCCTTTAGTCTGGGGGCGGCGGCGGTGAGCACCTCCAGGTCCAGCGTCGACTCCCCGCCGGGCGCCAGCGGATGCTTGAGGCCGACCGCATGGCCGTTGATCGCCGGTATCGACAGCTGAAAGCATTTGGCGAACGTGCGCAGGTCCGAGAGTCGGAACCCGTCGATCTCGATCAGCGCCACCCGCTCCCCCTGCCCCAGAAACCCGGCTCTCTGCAGCGGTGCGTAGTTGTAGGCGGTGAGGTACTGGTTGGGGGTGAATCCGGGCCTGCCGACGGCGGTCGTGCAGCCTGACGGCGTTCCGGTGCGAGGCGTGTAGCCGGACTCGTCGTCGGCGTGCTCGGTGCCGGGCGTCGCCGTCGGCTGCGCCCGAGCCGGCGCGTGCGGCCCCACCGCCCCCTCGTCGGGACGCGCCGGCGGCTGCGGCCAAACCGCTCTGCTGCCGGGGCGCGCCGGCGCGGAGCCGAACAGAGGCCGGGTGTCCAGCCCCACCACGCCGTTAACCGATGACCGCAGCCCCGCCGGGATCCGGGCGGGAGCGTCCGGCGCCATGAAGCGCGCCGCCCGCGCGGTGCGAAAGTCGGCGAGGGAGGTGCCGAACAGTCGCTCGGCCACCGAGACCTTGAGGCTCGTGTCGGCAAACAGCCCGGTGACATCGATCGCGGCTCTGGCCGCCCCCGCCCGCCGCAGGAAGTGGAGCACGCGGGCACGTTCGGCGGCCGGAGCCCCGAAGCGCTTCGCAAGCGCGCCGATCGACTCGTACCGGCCGTATTCCGGCGACCCCGGGGTGGAGACCGCGGTGGCAAATCGCTCCAGGCCGGACCCGTCGGCCTTGAGCGGCAGCGCCAGCGACACGGTGGCGTTCGGCTGGGCGGCGGCGACCCGCGCAGCGCCCGCGATCGGACTGGCCACCGGCGCCGAGGAAGCGAGCGCCGACGGCGCGACTAGGAACGTCAGACAGCCCACGGTCACCGCCACCCCTTTCACGCCGCGGCGAGCCACCTGGCCCAGACCCCCGCTTAACTTACCCATGGCGTGTCACTTCCTGGTCGACGGGGCTCAGCCTGCGGCCCGATCCTCCCCGGCCGTCGGAGGATCGTTGCACACCCCGGGCGCCAGCGACGCGGACTGGGGTTGTGACGCGAGCCCTTACACGCGGTCTCGCTCAGGCACGTCCGATCCCAGCACCTCCTCCGCCAACCTTCGGGCCTCGGGATCTCCCCACCGCTCGCCAGCCTCGAACGCAAGCCGGGCGTTGTCCAAGTCTCCTCGCTGGGCCAGAAGGAAGCCAAGGTTGGTCGCGGCCCGGGCGTGCTGGTGGTCGAGGCAGCGGCTCCAGGCGATCTCCGCACCTTCGTAGTCCTCTGCCCCGTAGAGCAGGACGCCGAGGTTGAACGCGGCCT
The DNA here is from genome assembly GCA_963830395.1 of uncultured Actinomycetota bacterium. Lineage (GTDB taxonomy): Bacteria > Actinomycetota > Thermoleophilia > Solirubrobacterales > Solirubrobacteraceae > Palsa-465. Next base: position 50,212 of record CAWHMI010000013.1, on the reverse strand, counting down.
CGTGGACGCCCGCGGCCTCGGCGCGCAGGTACTCGGTGGCCGCGCCGTGCAGGTCGCCGCGCTCGTGCAGCTCAACCGCATGACGCCACGCCTCGGCACCTACGGCCTCGTCATCAAGATCCGTCTCGTCGGCGCCGTCCCCCTTCGCCTCGTCATCGCGCCGGGTCTCGGGCTCGGCCTCAGAGCCTGGCTCGGCCTCCACGGACGGCGATCCAGCCCGCGTCGGTTCGGCGTCGACGGGCGGCGCCTGCACCGCAGCCGGCTCGAGCCTCGGTCTCGGGGGGGGCGACCGGCGCCGGCTGAGGCCGGACCTCCGGCTCGGGAGGCGCAACCGGCTCAGGAGGAGCAGCCGGCTCAGGAGGAGCAGCCGGCTCAGGAGAAGCAACCGGCTCAGGAGGAGCAGCCGGCTCAGGAGAAGCAACCGGCTCAGGAGAAGCAACCGGCTCAGGAGAAGCAACCGGCTCGAGAGGAGCCACCGGCTCCGCCGACGCCACCTCCGACTTGAGGGCCTCGGCCGCTGCCGGCTGCGGCGGCACGGCCGGCGCCTTGGCCCGAACGGGGCGCGCCCTCCCCCGAGCCGGCCTTGCCTTCGTGCGGCCGTGGCCACCCTTGGCCCGCGCCGGCCGAGGCTTGGACGGTGTCGGCGTGGATTCCTGAGGAGTGGGCCTGGGTGTCTTGGCCCGCTCCGGGCGAGGCTTGGACGATGCCGGCGTGGATTCCTGAGGAGTGGGCGCCTTGGAGGAGGCCCGGCCAGCTTTGGCACCAGCCGCGCCGGCCTTCGCAGGCGCACCGGCCTTCGCAGGCGCACCGGCCTTCGCAGGCGCACCGGCCTTCGCAGCCGTGCCGGCCTTCGCAGTCGTGTCGGCTCTCGCAGCCGTCCCGGCCTTTGCCGCCGCACCGGCCTTCGCAGGCGCACCGGCCTTCGCAGCCGTGCCGGCCTTCGCAGTCGTGTCGGCTCTCGCAGCCGTCCCGGCCTTTGCCGCCGCACCGGCCTTCACAGCCGCACCGGCCTTCGCAGCCGCACCGGCCTTCGCGGCCGTCCCGGCCCCCGTGGCCGCCTCGCCCCTGGTCCGCATCCCGGCGATCCCACGCCAGCTCCGGCTGCGCTCAGGCGCGCTCCGCCGGCGCTCCGGCGCGATCCGGCGCCGCTCCGGCCGGTCCCGACGCCGCCACACCGCCGCCCAGAGCACGAGCAGCGCCACCGCAATCGCGCCGATGATCACGATCACCGTCACCAGCGCACTGGAGCTGCCCTTGTGGGGGTGAGTCGCCGGCTTGGCACCGCGTGCCGGCTGCTGTCCCGGTGAAGAAGCGCTCGGAGCCGAGCTGGTGGCGGTGGCCGACCCACTCGAAGATTGGCAGCAGAGGTGCTGTGAGCCGAGCGGGAAGGCCTGCGTGAGCCCTTTGGCGCCGCCCGTCTGGGTCGGGCCACTGGCGCCGGACGCGATCCCGACGCCACCGGGCAGCCCGCCAACCACCACCACCGCAAATGCGGTCAGTGCCAACGCCGCCGCTGACCTGGGACGAGACCACTTATTGCTGAGTGCCTTCATTGAACGATCACGGGAGTTCCGACGGGCATCAGCCTCCCCAATTTTAGGATGGCGGAATTCGTGAGTCGAATACAACCATGAGATATACGGCCCGGGATCAGATCTGGCTCATCGGTTCCGTGAATGCCGATGTAGCCGCCGTCGGGCCAATCGGTCAGGTATGGGGCGCGCGCGCTTGTACCGAAGGCCAACGGGCCGTAAACCGGGCTGGCGAACTTGGTGAGGCGGTCCCGCACGTAGAACGTCCCCGCCGGTGTGGGATTGGTCGTTGTGCCAATCCCGACCGGCGTTCGGAAGATGGCACGGCCGGCGCGAAACAACGTCAGCTCCAGGTGAGAACGATCGATCACCGCGCGGGTATCCACGAATGACCAGCCGCCGAGGACGGTTCGCGGCAGCCACCCGAGCTTTCCGCCGGCGCCCAGCGCGGGCAGGTTGACGCGTACCCAGTCCACTTCGTCGCGGTTGACCTCCGCGGTCACAACCACCAGGTTGGCGGTTCCCTCGGGCGTGCGCGTCGATACCTGATTGACGACCGGGCTGCTGGCGCTAGGCCCGCGGTGCGCCACCGACGCCTGGAGCACCGGCGCCCACCGCGTCTCTCCGGCCGGGTCCGACAACGTCTGCGGCTTGGGAATCGCGAATCCGGTGGGCGGCGCCGGCAGGGACAAGGTCTGCTGGGTTACCGCAGCCGGCGACACCGGGCGCGACCGCCCCGGCGAGCTCAGGGCCAGTCCGATCGCCGCCGATGCCACGATGACACCTACGCATAGCAAAACGGCCGGCCGCGAGATAACGCGCCGGATCGACGACATCGCTAACCGGTGAAACCGGGCTTTCCGTGTGCGCTGGTCACGGGTGGGTGGAGGCTGACGAAGTGAGTCGAGTTGACGATATCGATCGTCTTGGCGTCAGTCAGCGGTTCATCGAAGGCGTGCTCAGCGGGGACGAATCCCGCCAGGCGCCTGATCCAAGCCGCGTGCCGCGCTTCCACCGAGTGGATCGCCACCGCCGTGGCCAGATACTCGTTCGAGTGGATCTTCGGTAGCTGCTCCTTGTACGCGCCGACCGCCAGGTCCTCGAACGCCACCGCGGTTGCCCGGAAGCTCTTGGCTGAGTCGGTGACGCCGTGAAAGTTGAAGCTGGGTTCCTTGACCGCCTTGGCGCCGAGGACGGCACGAAATCCCCTGACGTGGGCTCGCTCATGCGCGCCGACTACGCGAGCTTGCTCGGCCAGCGCCCCGTGCAGGGCCCCGACGCGCTCTGCCTGGGTGTAGAACGCCGCCTGCAGATACTCGAGCGTCAGCGCGAAGTTCAGGATCGCGATGTCGCTTTTTTTCGTCTTAGCCGAAGCCGACGCCGATGCCGCACCCAGCCCCAGCCCTCCGAAGAGCACCGCACCGCCCGCGGCGGCGCCGCGAGCCAGGAAGCCGGCGCGGGTCGGCAGCCGCTGCGCCGCCTCCTGCAGGGCACCGTCGCGATCGATGTCGGACAGCGCCAGCTCGAACTGATGTGGAGCGGTGTCAGTCATGTTCATGCCATGTACTGCTTCAACTGAGCGTGGGCCTGGGCGGCGCTGATCGGGACGTCGACCGCCACCGGCGCCGGCTGCTGGCCCGCCAGCGACCGGATCCAGGCGGCGTGACGCGCCTCCACCGACATCACCCGCCCCACCTCGGCCAGCACGTGCGGGCTGAGATTCGTAGCCTGCCCGTTGTAGGCGGCGAGCCCCGTGTCCTCGAGCGACACCGCGGCGGCCACGAATGAGCTCTGGTCGCGTAGCGCGTTCCCGAACTTGAACTTCGGGGCCGGTCCAGCCCCGGAACCGAGCGCCTGACGCACGTAGCGCAGATGGGCGCGCTCCTCGGACCCGACGGTCTCGGCGAACTCGCGCGTTTCGCCACTGAGCTTGCCAGCCTGCAGAGCTGCGGCGTAGAACGCCGCCTGCAGCTCCTCCAGCCCGAGCGCGAACTGAAGCACCTCGCGGTCCTGTGACGATGGCGCCGAGGCGCCGGCGGTGGCGAGACCGCGCGCCGCGGCAGCTCCGGCGCTGACCGCGCCCAAGCCCAGCGCCGCGCGAGCGAACAGGCCCGACCGCGAGACCGAGGCTGCACCATCGACGCCGCTTGCACCCGATCTCCGGTTCCCTCCGGAAGTCCAATTCTCACGCTGCACGTTGAGAAATGAACGCTACCCAGGGGTCATTCCTTCTAACCAGAGCGCAGAGCGCGCTTTTCTCGTCAGACGCCCCCGGGTTCGGAGCCACGCGCCTGCCGGCGTCCGAGGAAAGGGGCGAGATCCGCGTTGCGCACGAGCTGACCACCGCGGGCGTAGGGAACGATCTCGGCGCGAAGCTCGCGCCGCAGCGCTTCCAGCCGCTCCACCTCGGCGCCCAGCTCCTCGGCTCGCTTCTGCAGTCCCGCGACTTTGCGCGCCATCGTCTCCAGCTGCTCCTCGAGCTCGAACACGCGTTCCACGCCGGCCAGGTTCATCCCCAGCTCGGCCGTCATCTCCTGGATTCGGCGCAGCCGATCGACGTCCGTGCGCGAGTACAGACGGGTGCCCTTGGGCGAGCGCATGGGCTCGATCAGCCCGCGCGCCTCGTACATGCGCAGCGTCTGAGGATGCATCTCGGCCAGCTCAGCGGCGACCGAGATCATGAACACCCCGCGGTCGGATGAGACCTCCACCCGAGTCGACGCTCGCACGCGGCGGGTGGAGGCCATCACGTTCGCTCACCGGCCGCGGCGAACAGCCCCTCGCGCGGATTGCCGTCCATCACCTGCGACAGCCGGTCAACGACCTCGGACTGCTCCGGCGACAGCGAGTCGGGCACGTCGAGCACGAACCGGTAGTGGATGTCCCCGTTGCCCTTGGCACCGAGCCGTGCCGGTCCCTCGCCGCGCAGGCGCTGGACGGTGCCGTGCCGGGTGCCCGGCGCCACGCGCAGACGCTTGGACCCGTTGAGCGTCGGTACCTCCACGACGGCGCCCTGCAGCGCCTCGGGAATCGTCAGCGGTACCTCGACCTCGAGGTTGTCGCCGTTGCGCTTGAACACCGGTGACTCGGACACCCGAGTGATCACGTACAGGTCCCCCGGAGCGCCGGTCTCGCCGCCCCCGTTGAAGCCGGGCTCGCCCTTTCCGGCCAGCCGGATCCGGCTGCCGTCGCGAACCCCGGCGGGGATGTTGACTCGCATCCGGCGAATCGAGCGCTGCGCGCCGCTGCCGTGGCAAGTCGGGCACGGATCGTCGATCACGGTTCCCGAGCCGTGGCAGTTGGAGCACGGCTGGGACATCGAGAAGATACCCTGGCTCTGCGCCTCGACGCCCCGCCCGCCGCACACGGGACAGACCCGCGGCGAGGTCCCCGGCTTGGCACCCGATCCGTGGCAGGTAGGGCACGGCTGCGAGGTCGGAACCGCGAGCGGCACCTGGGCGCCGTTGACCGCCTGGTCGAAGCTCAGCGAGACCTCGGTCTCCAGGTCACGGCCGCGCTGCGGCCGCGGACGGCCGCCGCGGACGCCTCCCTGGTCCCGTCCGCCGGCGCCGCCGGCACCGCCGAAGATGTTGGAGAGGATGTCGCCGAAGCCGCCGCTGAACGCGCTTGGGTCAAAGCCGCCGCCGGTGAAGCTGCCGAACGGGCCGGCCCCGCGGTCATAGGCCTTGCGCTTGTCGGGGTCGGACAGCACGTCATGCGCCTGCGAGATCTCCTTGAAGCGCTCCTCGGCCTTCTTGTCGCCCTGATTTGCATCCGGGTGATACTGGCGCGCGAGCTTGCGGTAGGCCTTCTTGATCTCCTCGTCGGAGGCGTTCTTGCCTACCCCGAGGATCTTGTAGTAATCGGGCCGGTCAGGCACTTGCGCTCACCGCCCTCCTCAGCCGGCAACCACGACGCGCGCCGGGCGCACGACGGTCTGCCCGATCCGGTAACCGCGCTGGAACACCTCGACGATCACTCCTGGCTGCGCTCCGTCCACCGGCTGCTGGGCGACCGCCTCGTGGTACTGCGGGTCGAACGGCTCGCCCTCCGGAGAGTACGGCTCGATCCCTGCCCGGCGAAGCGCGGCGAGCACATCGGAATGGACGTGCTTGATGCCGTCGACCAATGAGTCGTTCCCGTTGCCGGTCGCGTTCGCCGCCGTGTCGGTCGCGGTCGTGTCGGCATGCGACAGCGCCCGCTCGAGGTTGTCGATCGCCGGCAGCAGCGCCAGGGCGAGCTTGACCGCGCCCCGCTCCTGAGCGGCGGCGGCCTCGCGCACGGCGCGCTTGCGGTAGTTCTCGAAGTCGGCCTGGGTTCGCTGGGCCAGCGCCAGGTACTCGTCGGCCTTCTGCGCCTTCGCCGTCAGGGCGTCGAGCTCGTCGCCGGCCAGGGCGAACGCCTCGGCCGGCTCGGGCGCTGCCGCGTCCGGCTCCGGCTCCGGCTGCTCCCCCTCGGCCGGAGCGATGGCCGGCGCAGCGGAGTCAAGCTCGGATTCGGAGGGCACGGCGGGCTGGTGCTCGGGGGGCCGTTCGCCCTCGGCGGATGCTCGCGAAGCGGTATCCGCCGAGGGGGACTGGCCCCCGGAGCCAACAACCGGCTCCGGGGTCTTCGTCTTATCGCTCATTGAAAACGCCTACTTGCCCTCGTCGACCACTTCGGCGTCGACCACGTCCTCCTCCTCGGCGCCCGCGCCGTTGGTCGAGGCTGCGCCATCGGCGGAGCCGGCGCCGTCGGCCGAAGCCGCGGCCTGCTCCTGGGCGCGCTGGTACATCGCTTCGGAGACCTTGTGGAAGGAGGACTGCAGCGCCTCGGTCTTGGCGTTGATCGCCGCCGCATCCTCGGAGGTCAGCGACTCGCGGACCTCCTTGATCCCGGCCTCGATCTCGTCCTTGGAGGAGGCGTCGATCGTCTCGGCCAGGTCCTTGAGCTGGCGCTCGGCCTGGTAGGCGGCGTTCTCGCCGGTGTTGCGGGCCTCCGCAAGCTCGCGCTGGCGCTTGTCGTCCTCGGCGTGGGACTCGGCGTCGGTCACCATCCGCTTGATCTCGTCCTCGGACAGACCGGAGCCCGACCGGATCTCGATCTTCTGCTCCTTGCCCGTACCCAGGTCCTTGGCGGACACGTTGAGGATCCCGTTGGCGTCGATGTCGAATGCGACCTCCACCTGCGGGATGCCCCGCGGCGCCGGCGGGATTCCGGTGAGCTGGAACTTGCCCAGCGACTTGTTGTAGGTCGCCATCTCGCGCTCGCCCTGCAGCACATGAATCTCCACCGACGGCTGGTTGTCCTCAGCGGTCGAGAACACCTCCGACTTGCGGGTCGGGATCGTGGTGTTGCGCTCGATCAGCTTGGTCATCACGCCCCCCTTGGTCTCGATGCCGAGGGTCAGCGGGGTGACGTCGAGGAGCAGGACGTCCTTGACGTCGCCCGCGAGCACGCCGGCCTGGATGGCGGCGCCGACGGCGACGACCTCATCGGGGTTGACGCCCCGGTGGGGCTCCTTGCCGGTCAGCTCCTTGACCTTCTCCTGCACGGCCGGCATCCGGGTCATGCCACCGACGAGGACAACGTGGTCGATCGTCGAGGCGCCCTTCTCCTTGGCGTCATCGAGCGCCTGGCGCACCGGCGCGACCGTGCGGTCGAGCAGGTCCGCGGTCAGCTCGTTCAGACGCGCGCGGGTGAGGCGCATGTCGAGATGCTTCGGACCGCTCGCGTCGGCGGTGATGAAGGGCAGGTTGATCTGCGTCTCCTGAGTGGTCGACAGCTCGATCTTGGCCTTCTCGGCGGCCTCGTAGAGCCGCTGCAGCGCCATCGGGTCGGCACTCAGGTCGATGCCCTGCGCCTTGCGGAACTCGGCCACCAGCCAGTCGACCAGCGCCTTGTCGAAGTTGTCGCCACCGAGGTGGTTGTCACCGGCGGTCGCCTTGACCTCGAAGACGCCGTCGCCGATCTCGAGCACGGACACGTCGAAGGTGCCGCCCCCGAGGTCGAAGATCAGGATCGTCTGGTCTGACTCCTTGTCCAGCCCGTAGGCCAGCGACGCCGCGGTCGGCTCGTTGATGATCCGCTTGACGTCGAGCCCGGCGACCTTGCCGGCGTCCTTGGTCGCCTGGCGCTGGTCGTCGTTGAAGTACGCCGGGACGGTGATGACGGCCGAGTCGACGGTCTCGCCGAGATACGCCTCGGCGTCGACCTTCAGCTTGCCCAGGATCATCGCCGAGATCTCCGGCGGCGAGTACTGCTTGCCGCCCGCCTCGACGCGGGCGTCGCCGCCCGGGCCGGAGACGACCTTGTACGGCACGATCGCCTCCTCCTCGCGCACCTCGGCCTCCTTGCGGCCCATGAAGCGCTTGATCGAGAAGACGGTGTTCTGTGGGTTGGTCACTGCCTGGCGCTTGGCGACGGTGCCAACGAGCCGCTCACCGCCACTGGTGAACGCCACCACCGACGGGGTGGTGCGTCCGCCTTCGGCGTTCTCGATCACCGTCGGCTCGCCACCCTCGAGCACGGCCATGCATGAGTTGGTCGTGCCGAGGTCGATTCCGATCGTCTTTCCCATGTTCTTGTCTGCTCCCTTACGGTTACAAAAATCTTAGTGAGAGAGTAGCAGATCTGTCGTTTCGTCTTTGGGCGGCAAACCGCTGCCGGGCGCGGGCGTGTGCTGGGGCCGTGTCCCGGCGCCGCCGGCCGGCGGCGCCGACGGTAGCGGCGGATCTTCGAGCACGTGCGGACCCACGCCGGGCACTCCGAGACCAAGCGTTCGCGCGTCCGCGACGCGCGGTCCGTGGCGCCCACCCGCCGGCGCCCAGAGACCAAGCCCCCGGCCCCCTCGAGGGCTTGGTCTCCAAATGCCCGCTCCGGAGGTCCTAATGCCGGAGCATCGCGAGATTCACGGCCTTGGCCATCGCCTGATACCCGGCGTCGTTGGGATGAAGATGGTCACCGCTGTCGTAGGCGGGGCTGATCATCTGCGGATCGCTGGGATCGGCGACCGCCGCCGCGAAATCGATCACACCGTCGAAGGCGCCGCTCGTCCTGATCCAGTTGTTGACGGCCTCGCGCTTACGCTCGGCCGCCGGAGACCAGTAGGCGGCCCCCTTGAACGGCGTCAGCGTCCCGCCGAAGATCTTGATGCGAGCGGCGTGAGCACGGGCGATGATCTGTTCGTAGCCCGCGATGATCTGCGCCGCGGACACGTCGGTGTTGGGCGCGGTGCAGCCGCTGTCCGGCGTCTGGGAGAAGCCGATGTCGTTGATCCCCTCCAGCAGGATCACGTCGCGGACCCCGTCCTGGGTGAGCACGTCCCGATCCAGCCGGGACAGCGCGTTGGTGCCGAAGCAGGCGGAGTCGTTGAGGACCCGGTTGCCGCTGATCCCCTCGTCGATTACGCCGAGCGGCCGTCCCTTCCGGCTGGCCTGCAGACGACGTGCGAGATAGTTGGGCCAGCGGTCGTTGGCATTGACCTGGGACTGGTAACCGTCGGTGATCGAATCGCCGAGGGCCACGACCGTGTTGCGGGCCCGGGCAGGGGCGAGCACGTTCACGTCGTCCACGTAGTACCAGGATTGACTGGTGGTGGTGAATGCGGCACCGCTCACCTGTCCGGCGAAGTTCCCGGTGCCGGAGATGTAATTCGTCTGCTGGGCGTCCGAGTGATAGGTGGCCGGGCCGGTGGCCCCCGGCAGATACACGCTCACCGCCAGATCGGTGAGTGCCGGAACGTTCATCGACATCGGGTCACTGACTACCTCTGCCCCGGGCGGGATCGTGATCGAGCTCTTGCCGCCGAACCTCAGGACGTGATCGGTGTTGGGCGTAAGGGCGGCGCCGCTCTTCTCCACCGCGATGTCGACGCGGCCCACCATCAGGGGCTGGTTGGAGAACACGTTGCTCAGCCGCACTTGCACCTGGCTGCCCCCGGCGCTGGTGTACACGATGTTGCGGACGGTCTGGTTGTCGAATCCGGCGGCGGACCGGTCGCCCGGACCCGCCAGCGACGCGGGAGTCGCCGGTTGCGGGCTCGCCGCCCAGCTGCCTGCCCAGTGACTCTGCGGCGTGCCCGCGGCCCCCGCGGTGCCGACCATGCCGATCGAGGCGAGCGTCAGACCCGCACAGATGGCGAGCGCGACGCGGCGCACTGAAGCTACTGAAACCATACGTTGACCTCCTCGCGAATGCGGCCCCGTCGTGGCGTCAGTTCCCCGGCACACCAGAGGTAAGCAGGCGCGGTCAACTTACTGACCGCAAACCTGTCCATCCCTGCCGACCGTTAGGAAAACGTGCCCGCGCTCGGGCACATCCGCGCCAGCGCACACGCCCCGCAGGCCGGCCGGCGCGCGTGACAGGTGCGCCGGCCGTGGCGAAGCAGGTTGATGTGGAGCTCGAGCTCCTCGCCCGGCGGCGTGATCGCCAGCATCTCGTCGTGCATCTCGGTGAACGATGCGCCCTGGCGAATCAAGCCCAGCCTCGTTCCCACCCGGGAGACGTGGGTGTCGACCGGCACGTCGCGCATCCCGAGCGCGAACAGGAGCACGCACGCCGCCGTCTTGCGGCCGACGCCCGGGAGCGCGGTCAGGTAGATCTGGGCCTCGGCCACGGTCATCGCCGTCAGACCATCCAACGACAGATCGCCTGTCGGCTGGATCGCCCGCAGGATGTCCTTGATGCGCGCGGACTTGACCCTCGAGATACCGCCGGGGCGGATCGCCGCCTCGATCTCGTCCACCGGCGCGTCGCGCACCGACTCCCAGCCGGCGAAGCGCTCGCGCAGTCGCAAATAGGCGACGTCGCGGTTGCGGTCGTTGGTCGACTGCGACAGCACGGTCAGGATCAGCTCGGCAATCGGGTGCCCGTGCGGCTCCCAGCCGGGAATCCCGTAGACCACGCGCAACCGATCCCGGATCGCGCGCACCCGGCGAGCCGCCGGTCGTTTCCACCGCTCAGTCAAGCGATCCTCAGTGCCGGCAAGCCCGTGCCGCCGCCCCCGCCGCCTCCGCCAGCGCCGCCGCCGCCCAGGTCGACCAGCGCCTCGCCCAGACACAGCATCCTGCCGTCCGCGGGGTGAGAATCGGTCATCGCTCAGGACGTTATCCTCGGCCGGTCGTGGGCGTCGACGAGCGATCGATCGGACTCGCCGGAGCTCCCGTCTTCTATCGGGAGGCGCCGAGTGCCGACATCCCCACGCTCTACCTCCACAGCGTCCCGACGAGCTCGGACGACTGGTCCGAGCTGCTGGAGATGACCGGCGGACTCGCTCCTGACCTGCCCGGGTTCGGACGTTCGGGCAAGGCGGGCAACCTGGACTATTCGCTGAGCGCGTATGCCGACTTCGTCGAGCGCTTCCTGGACGCGGTCGATGTGGACCGCATCACGCTGGTCGGTCACGGGTGGGGCGCGGCGATCGGCCTGGTCTTCGCCCAGCGAAGCCCGGAGCGGGTGGTGCGGCTGGCGATCATCGACGGGATCCCGCTGCTCGACGGCTTCTCGTGGCCGGCGATGCCCCGCTGGCTGCGACGTCCCGGCATCGGCGAGCTGCTGATGGGCTCGGTCTCCCGGCGGCTGCTGGCCCGGCAGCTGCGCCGGGGCAGTTTCACCTCGACCGCCTGGACGGACGCCATGATCGACGCCGTCTGGGAGCAGTTCGACCAGGGCACACAGCGTGCCATCCTGCGCCTGTACCGCTCGGTCGACGAGCGGGCGCTGGCCCAGGCCGGAGCCGCCCTGCACGAGCTGAAGCAACCCGCGCTGGTCGTCTGGGGCGAGCAGGACCCGTGGCTGGACCCGGCGTTCGCCGACGCCTATGGCGGCCGCCTGACCAACGCACAGGTGCTGCGCGTACCCGGCGCCGGGCACTGGCCCTGGCTCGATCAGCCCGAACTCAAGGCACGGCTGGGCCGCTTCGTGGCAGCGCCCGCGGAGTCGTGACCGCCACGCTGGCACCGCCGGTCGCCCCCGCGCCGCCCGACACCCGGCAGCGGTGGATGCGGGTGGCCCCGGTGATCGCGTCGGCGGTCCTGGGCGCCGTGTACGTGATCGTCTCGCCGGCGACCCAGGATCTGGCGGCGCACCTCTTCCGGGCCCAGCTGTTCCGGGAGCAGGGTTTCGGGATCTGGGACAACAACTGGTACGGCGGACACCACATCGTCGGCTACAGCGTGCTGTTCCCGGCGGTGTCCGCGGCGCTCTCGCCGCAGCTGACGGCGGCGCTCGCGGCCACCGGCACCGCGGCCGTGTTCGAGCCGCTGGCGCGGCGTCACTTCGGTCAGCGCGCCTGGCTCGGGGCGCTGCTGTTCGGAGCCGCCACGGCGATCGACCTGTACTCGGGGCGACTGGCGCTCGCCTTCGGCGCGCTGCCCGCGCTCGGCGCCGTGGCCGCGTTGGACGCCGAGCGCCCGCTGCTTGGCGCCGGGCTGGGGGCGGTGTCGGCGCTGTGCAGCCCGGTGGCGGCGTTGTTCGCGGCACTGGTGGCGTGCGGGTACGGCCTCGGCGCCTTGGCCTCGCCGCGCCCGGGTCGGCGGGTGCTGTCCGCCGTGGCCGTGGCGGCGGCGGCGCTGGCGCCGGTGGGGGCGTTGGCCGTGGCGTTTCCCGAGGGCGGTACCGAGCCGTTCGCCTGGCTCACCTTGGTTCCGGTCCTGGTGGTCGCGGTCCTTGGTCTGATCACCATCCCGCGCTCGGCGGCCACGCTGCGGGCGGCGGTCGCCGTCTACGCGGCCGCCTGCCTCGTCGTGTATCTCGTGCCGTCGTCGATCGGCAGCAACATCGCCCGGCTGGGAACGCTGCTCGCCGCCCCGCTGGCGGCTCTGCTGTGGTGGCAGCGGCGGACGGTGCAGTTGGCGATCGCCATCCTCCCGCTGCTTTACATCGGCTGGCAGGCGCCGGTGTCAGACGTCGCCCTGCTCGCCGGAGATCCGTCCACCCAGGCCGGCTTCTATCGGCCCCTGCTGCGCTTCCTGCACCGCCAGACGGCGCTGCACGGGCCGTTCCGGGTCGAGATCCCGCTGACGCGATCGCACTGGGAGGCTTATCGCGTCGCCCGCTACTTCCCGATCGCGCGTGGCTGGGAACGTCAGCTGGACCGCGCGGACAACGCCGTCTTCTATCGGCGGCGGCTCACCGCCGCGGGCTACGAGGACTGGCTTGCGGACAACGCCGTCCGCTTCGTGGCCACGCCCGACGTCGCCCTCGACTACTCGGCGCGAGCCGAGATGGCGCTGATCGCCCGCGGCCTTCCCTATCTCCGGCTGGTCATGCGATCCGCCCACTGGCGTATCTACGCGGTGGCCGATCCCACCCCGCTGGCCAGCGGCGTGGCCGCAGCCACCGCACTCGGTACCGATTCGGTCTCCCTGCAGGCGCGGTCGGCCGGTCAGACGGTGGTGCGCGTCCGGTGGACGCCGTACTGGGCGCTCGCCCAGGGCGCGGGATGCGTCGCCCCCGCCGGTGACTACACGCGCGTGACGCTGCGCCACGCCGGCGCGGTGCGCCTGGTCACCCGGTTCGCGTTGGGTCGGATCGGGGCGCGATCCCCCCGCTGCACCCAGTAGCCCCGCACGGCCACGCCGGCGGGATCGGGCGCCACCACCCCGCGGCGCGTGGAGTCTTGGGCAAACCGGGCGGTGGCGTCCACCTAACCGGAACCAGACACTCGCGCGGGTAGGATGAAATCCGTCTCATGCGGCGGCGGATGCGACACATCGAGCGACATGTGCTTCCGCGTGGGTGGGGAGATGCGCTGCGCCAGGTGTCGCTGTTCCTCGGTGTCTACCTGCTCTACGAGCTGGTGCGCGGACTGGTCGACTCAAACGACGTCGCCCGTGCCTCGTGGAACGCAACCAAGGTGATCAACCTGGAGCGGACGCTGCACGTGTTCGTGGAGCCGAGCATCCAGGCGTGGGCGCTGAACGAGCACTGGCTGATGGACATCGCCGACTGGACGTACCTGAACGCCCACGACATCGTCACCGTCGGCGCCCTGACGTTCATCTACCTGCGGCGCAACGACTCCTTCTACTTCGTGCGCAACATGTTCATGATCGCGATGGTGATCGCCCTGGTCGGGTATGCGGTCTATCCGACCGCGCCACCGCGGCTGATGCCGGAATGGGGGTTCACGGACGCGATCCAGCAGTTCACCGGGGTCACCGCCGAGCACGGCCCCAGCAGCGCGCTGCTGAACCTGTACGCCGCGATCCCGTCGATGCACGTGTGCTTCTCGGTCATGGTCGGCTGGCCAATGTCGAAGCTGGTCACGCGGCGTGCGGCCCGGATCGCCTGGCGCCTGTACCCGCTGTTCATCACCTTCGTGGTCATCGCCACCGGAAACCACTATCTGGTCGACGTCGTGCTCGGGGCGTTGACCGCCGCCACCGCGGCGCTGCTGGCCAACCAGCTGCTGGCCCGGGCCCGGCCCGACATCTGGACGTTCGGGCGGGCCCGTACGTCGGTGCCGGCCGGGGTGAGCAACGCCTGAGGCGCCGGCGCTGGACCCGGCGCCTCCCCACGGATAGAGCGACACGTGCATACCCGATCCCTTCCCCGGGCTGATCTGAAAGCGCGCCTGCTCCGAGAGCAGGTCTGCAGTATCCGGGGCGGTCTGTTCATCGTGGGGGGATCCCGAGGGCGGTGCCACCAGCCGAGGTGGCGTGCCGAGCTCCGCTACGGGTCGCAGTCCACCGGGGGTTTTGCGCCAGATTCGGCAACGCGCCCCGGGTTTGTCGCGTTAGCCACGCTGGGCGGCAGGCTGGTGACAAATCCGCCGGCCCGGTCACGATTTTCCACCTTTTCCTGGTCGTCGGGGCGGAGTCCTCGGCCACTTGGCGACCGGAGCGGCACGCCCAGCCACCAAGCCTTCCGACGGAAACGATCGGGTATGCACCAAGCAAATCCGAACTCGCCGCGACGATTTGTCGTTCAAAGCATGCTCGCTGGCCTTCCGTGGGCTGGGTTTGCCGCCCGGCACGCCTCCGTCAGCCGCCAGCCGCCCCGGCAGCCAGGATGCAGATCCGGGCCGGTGCCGTGAACGTCCGCCGCCCCCCGAAGCCCAGGATGCCGATCCGGGCCGGTGCGGTGAACGTCCGCGGCCGCGGGTTAGCCGCAAGGGGGCTAGCCTGTCTGGGCGCATGGCTCCGCAGAGCTCACCTCCGCTAGCCCGTCCTCCCAGGCCGCGCCGTTCCGCCCGTCCCGGGCCGACCCCGCAGGAGCTGATGCGCGAGCGTCTGATCGAGTCGCGGCTGACGCCGAACGCGATCTCGCTGACCGGCTTCATCCTCAACTTGACCGCCGCGGCCCTGATCGTCGACCGGATGTTCTTCCTCGCCGGAATCGCGTTCATCGTCGGCTCGGTCATGGATACGCTGGACGGCCGCTACTCGCGGATGTCGGGCAAGGGCACCCCGTTTGGAGCGTTCCTGGACTCGACGCTGGACCGGCTGGAGGAGGGGATCGTGCTCACCGCGGTGGCCGCCTACTTCGCCTCCCGCCACGATCAGCCGGCGGTGGCCGCCGTGGTCATCGCCGTGCTGGCGTCGCTGATGGTCTCCTACACTCGGGCACGCGCCGAGGCCCTGGGCGTCGCCTGCAAGGTGGGCCTGGCCACCCGGCCGGTCCGGGTGGTGATCCTGTCCGCCGGGTTGGTGTTCGCCAGGGGGGCCTCGCTCGGTCATTTCGAGCTGCTGGCGCCGGCCGTCTACGTGCTCGCGGGCCTGAGCGCGATCACCGTCGTCCAGCGGATTCTCCACGTGCGCAAGCAGCTTTCGGCGGTGTAACGAAGCCCCTGGAGCGGGGGTAACTTGATCCACACCCGCGCATCCTGCACCGCGCGGGCCTCATCTTGAAGAAGGGAAACACTTTTCAGTGAGCACCATCAACGCATCCGCGAACGGGACCCCGCGCCATCAGCACGAAAAGGTCCGGGTCGCCATCATCGGCGTCGGCAACTGCGCGAGCTCGTTCGTCCAGGGCGTCCAGTACTACCGGGACGCCGACCCAACCCAAGCGGTGCCAGGGCTGATGCACGTCGATCTCGGCGGCTACCACGTGCGCGACATCGAGTTCTCGGCGGCGTTCGACATCGACGCCGCCAAGGTCGGCCAGGATCTGTCACAGGCGATCTTCGCCGGCCAGAACAACACCCTCAAACTTGGGTCAGACGTGCCCGAGCTCGGGGTGAAGGTGATGCGGGGGATGACCCACGACGGCCTCGGCAAGTACCTCAAGGAGAAGATCACCAAGGCGCCCGGGCCCACCGCTGACATCGTCGAGATCCTCAGGGAGACCCGGACCGACGTCGTCGTCTCCTATCTGCCGGTCGGCTCCGAGGAGGCGACGAAGTGGTACGTGGAGCAGATCCTCGACGCCGGCTGTGGCTTCGTCAATTGCATCCCGGTGTTCATCGCCCGCGAGGGCTACTGGGACAAGCGCTTCCGCAAGGCCGGGCTGCCGATCGTCGGCGACGACATCAAGTCCCAGGTCGGCGCCACGATCGTGCACCGCGCCCTGGCGCGGCTGTTTCACGACCGCGGGGTCAAGCTGCTGCGCACCTCGCAGCTGAACGTCGGGGGCAACATGGACTTCTACAACATGCTCGAGCGCGAGCGCCTGGAGTCCAAGAAGATCTCCAAGACCAACGCCGTCACCTCGATCATTGGCCACGAGCTGCCCCCAGACGACGTCCACGTCGGTCCGTCCGATTACGTGCCGTGGCTGACCGACCGCAAGTGGGCTCACATCCGTCTCGAGGGGCAGGCGTTCGGCGACGTTCCCCTGACCGCCGAGCTCAAGCTCGAGGTGTGGGACTCGCCCAACTCGGCGGGCATCGTCATCGACGCGGTGCGCTGCTGCAAGCTGGCGCTCAATCACGGTCTCGCCGGCCAGCTCGACGGGCCCAGCTCTTACCTGATGAAGTCCCCGATGAACCAGCGGGTCGACGAGGAGGCACGCGCGCTGACCGAGGCGTTCATCGAGCAATACGCCCGCAGGTCGCTCCCCGCCGCCTCGCCGGACCCGGCGACCGCCGCTTCCTAGACGACCGCACCGGCGCCGTGCTCGCCGCTACAGCGAGCGCAGCGCCGGCAGCAACTCGCGCTCGCCCCAGGTCATGAACTCGTCCTGGTGATCGGCGCCGATCTGCACCAGCGCGACCTCGGTGAACCCGGCGTCGATGAACGGCTTGATCTTCTCCACGTGCTCGCCGACGTCGGGGCCGCAGGGCAGCGCCGCCGCGACCTGATCCGGGGTCACGAACTGGGTGGCAGCATCGAACGACTCCGGATTGGGCAGGTCGGCGTTGACCTTCCAGCCGAGCCCGAACCAGCGGAACTGCTCGTGCGCGCGTCTGATCGCGGCGTCCCGGTCGCGGTCGTAGGCGATCGCGATCTGACCCACCCGGGGCTTCCCGGCGCCGCCGGCGGCGTCGAACATCTCGCCCAGCTCGGCCTTGGGCTCGACGGCGACCATCAGGTCCGCCTTGCCGCCGGCGAGCCGACACGACTGACCGCCGGACACGGCGATGCCGATCGGGACTCGGTGCTCTGGGAGATCCCACAGCCTGGCCTGCTCGACGTCGAAGTGCCGGCCGCGGTAGTTGACCCGGCCGTCCCCGTCGAACAGGCCGGTGATCACGTCGACCGCCTCCGACAGCATCTCGTGGCGCACCCCGACGGCCGGCCAGGCTACACCGACGACGTGCTCGTTGAGGTTCTCACCCGCGCCCAGTCCGAGGCGAAACCGGTTGCCCGAGAGGATCTGCATCGTCGCCGCCTTCTGGGCGACGATCGCGGGGTGGTAACGCAGCGTCGGACAGGTGACGTAGGTCATCAGCCCGATCGTGCTCGTCGCCTGCGCGGCCGCGCCCAGGATCGACCACGCATATCCGGAGTGTCCCTGCTCCTCCAGCCATGGCTGGAAGTGGTCTGAGATCACCGAGAACTCGAACCCCGCCGCCTCCGCCGTCTGGATGTCGCGCACGAGCTGGTCCGGCGCTGACTGCTCGCACATCATCGTGTAGCCGAATTTCGTCATGTGGTGGCTGCTACCCGGCCCCGGCCGACCCACTCAGAACCGAACCCGCTCACCGCCGGCCCAGCGCGTCCGCCCAATGAGGCCCGGGGCAGGCCAGGACCCTAAGATGTGGCCGTGCCCACGGCGCAGCGTCTGGCCATCGCGCAGGTCACTCCGTTCGCCTGGGAGGCGGCCAACGACGTCAACCGATATGTGGCGCGGGTGGCCGATGAGCTCGCCGGGCGCGGCCATGCCGTACTGATCGTCGCTCCATCGCAGTCGGACGGCCTGGTCCGCGACAGCCGGCGCATGCTGCGGTCGCGGCCGGAGGCGCTGCTGGAGGGGACGTCAGGCGAGGTCCGCGTGCTCGGCGTCGGTGAGGTGCTCTCGTTCGCCCCGGCTCGTCGGCGGGCGGCCTCGCTGCCGGTCGATGTGGCGCGGACCATCGAGGAGGCGCTGGCCGTGCTGCCGCTGGACATCGTCGACGTCCACGAGCCGTTCGCGCCCAGCGCCTCGAGCGCGGCGCTGCGCCACTCGCGGGCGCTGAACGTCGGCAGCTTTCACTCGCCGACCGAGCGGATCCTCTCCACCCAGGTGGCCGGGCCGCTGTCGCGGCTGCTGTTCGGGCGGATGGATGCCCGCATCGCCAGCTACGCGGCGACGCGGAACCTGCTCCAGCGTTTCTTTCCCGGCGAGTACGCCGTGATCACCCCGGGAGTCGACCCGCCGGTGGACCGCGCGCCCAACGCGGTCCCCGAGTTGGTGATGGTGGCCACCGAGGAACGCGCTGCGCTGCGGACCTTCCTGCGGGCGCTGCGGGCACTCCCGGCGCAGCTCGAATGGCACGCCACGGTGTGGTCGCCGCGTCCCACCGCGCCGCCGGCGACGCTCGGCCACGTGCTGCGCGAGCGGGTCACGTTTGCCGAGGCCTCCGAGCACACCGAGCCGGCGCTGCTTGCCCAGGCGGACGTCGCGGTGTTCGCTTCCGAGGGCGTGCGTCCCACCCCCGACACGCTGGTGCGAGCGCTGGGGTCGGGAGCGGTGGCGGTGGCGACGCGGCTGCCGGTGTACGAGGAGGTTCTGGGCGACGGCGAGCGGGGGCTGCTGTTCGAGCCCGGCGAGGCCGAGACCCTCACCGCCCATCTGGCACGGCTGATCGGCGACCGGCAGCTGCTGGAGCGCACCGCGAAGCCATCGCCCCAGCTGCAGGAGTCACTTGGCTGGCCACGGGTGGCCACGGCGCTCGAGCGCGTCTACCTGGAGCTGGCGGGGCGCCGGCGAGATGGTGGCACCGACGGACGGCTGCGGTCCCGGCTTGAGTCGCGGCCGCTGATCGACGTCGACCTGCACATGCACACCGACCACTCCGCTGACTGCGCCACCCCGGTCGAGGTGCTGCTCGCGCAGGCGCGCACGCGCGGGCTTGGCGCGATCGCGATCACCGACCACAACGAGATCTCGGGGGCGCTCGACGCTCGGGACAAGGCCAACGGCGTGAAGGTGATCGTCGGCGAGGAGATCAAGACGGCGGAGCAGGGCGAGGTGATCGGCCTGTTCATCCAGGAGAAGATCCCGCGCGGGCTCACCTTGCAGGAGACGATCGCCGAGATCAAGCGCCAGGGCGGGATCGTCTACGTCCCCCATCCGTTCGACCGGATGCACTCCGTTCCCGACTACGAGCACCTGCTGGCGGTGATCGACGATGTTGACGCGATCGAGGTCTTCAACCCGCGCATCGCGATCTCGGAGTTCAACGAGGAAGCGGTGCGCTTCGCCGCCAAGTACCGCATTCCGGCGGGCGCCGGCTCCGACGCCCACGTCCCGCAGGGACTCGGCTCCGTCCGCATCCGGATGCACGACTTCGACGGGCCCGACGAGTTCCTGGAGTCGCTGCGCGACGCCGACATCATCCGCAATCCGGCCAGCCTGCTCTACGTCCAGGCGCTCAAGTTCCTGCAGACCAAGGCGCTGCCCGGCGCGGCGCGGCGCGCCTCCCGCGAGCGCCGCGTCCGCCGCGCCACCGGGCGCAACTCCTGATGCAGTCGCAAGGACAAGCCGGACGGCCGTCCAATCCGAGTGGCGTGCCGGCAACCGACGACGAGATCCGCGAGAAGTACCTCGAGCGGGCCATCCGAGAGCTGAACGCGTTCGCCCGGCGGCTGACCGAATGCGGCCAGTGTCCCCGTGGCGCGCTGATGCCGGTGCTCGGCTCCGGCCACCCCCAGGCCGACATCTTCATGGTCAAGTACTGCGCCCGCCCATCCGAGGTGGAGGAGGGGGTCGCCTTCTACGGCCGCACCGGCAACGCGCTGATGAAGTCGCTCAAGCGGCTGGCGATCGATCCGCTGGCCGTGTACGGCACGCTATGCGTCAAATGCCCGGTGAACGACCCGGCCATGGCCGACCCGGCCTGCGTGGCACGCCTGCTGGAGGAGCTGGCCATCGTCGCACCGAAGATCGTGGTGGTGATGGGCGAGGACGCGCTCGCCGTCATCAACGAGCTTGAGGTGCCGCTGGCCCGGGAGCTGGCGCCGTCGCCCGGTGAGCTGCAGCGGTTCACGCCGTCGATCGAAGCGCTGTTCGTGCCCAACATCGACGAGTCGCTCGACGAGGATGCCGCCAAGCGATCCTTCTGGGCGGCGTTCCGGGTGCTCGGGCAGTGGTGGGCGGACCTGCCGCCGTACTGAGCGCCCTCACTCCATCGTCAGGACGATCTTCCCCAGCTTGCCGCCGCGCTGGAAGTGCTCGTAGGCAGCGGCGGCCTGCGCCAGATCGTAGGTCTTGGCGACCGGCACCTGCACCGTCCCGGCGGCGAGCAGCGGCAACACCGAGCGCTCCATCACCCGCGCCGTGGCGGCCTTCTGCTCCAGCGGGCGGGCCCGCAGCGTCGAGCCATGGATTCGGCCGCGCTTGCGCATCAGCAGGCCAAGGTTGATCTCGCCCTCCTGACCGGCCGAGGTGCCGATCACGGTGATCCGCCCGCCGGTCTCCAAGGCGTTCAGGTTGTCGATCAGGTTGATCGCGCCGACGAGCTCGAGGATGACGTCGAACGGCCCGTGCTCGCCGAAGCCCTCGGGCGCGATCACCGTCGCGCCGAGCTCCCGGACCTTGTCGCGGAGCTCGGGATTGCGCACGGTGGCGGTGACCCGGGCGCCCGTGGCCCGCCCGAGCTGCACCGCCGCCGTCCCCACGCCGCCGGCGGCTCCGTGGACGAGCAGCCGCTCGCCGACATTCAGCCCTGCCTGGGTGAAGACCGCGTCGTAGGCGGTGGTGAACACCTCGGGGACGCCGCCGGCCTGCGCCCAGGTGAGGTTGTCGGGGACCGGCATCAAGATGCGTTCGTTCGCGGTCATCAGCTCGGCCTGGGCGCCGCCGCCGACGATTCCCATGACGCGATCGCCGGCCGAGAACCGAAGGACACCCGGTCCGACGGCGACGACCTCGCCCGCCAGCTCCATCCCCGGGATGTCCTGCGGAGAGCCGGGAGGCGCCGGGTAGCGGCCGCGCAGCTGCATCATGTCGGCGCCGTTGAGGCCGGCAGCGCGGACGCGCACCAGCACCTCGCCGGAGCCGGGGACGGGGTCCGGGTGCTCCTCGATGAGCAGCTGCCCGTCTTTGATCGTCGCGGCGCGCATCTCGCTGGTCACCCTAGCGTGCGGGCATCGGGGCCGACCGGTGGCAGGTGGCCGGGCTGATCACCCCGTGCCGGGCGGCGTCGGGCCGGTCACGGTCGCCATGCTGCTGTGCGACACCATGCTGGCAGTGCCCGCGCCGGACGCGCGCGCGCCGTGTCGCCCTGGTCTCTAACTTCAGCCGGGGCGCCGCCGCCGAGGCGAAAAAGCGCCAAATTCCGGCGGGTCTGCGGATTTGTCACCAGACTGCCGCTCAACGTGGCTAACGCAACAAATGTCGGGGTGTCATTCGGCTTTGGCGCAAAGTACCGGTCCGATTGCTTCCGCCCGGGGCCCTTGACCAGAGCGCGCTCGGCGTTGCCGCAGCCGGGGATCGCGACGCCGAGCGTGGCTCGCGCTCCCGGTGATCAAGCACCCACATGGTCTGCTTGGCGGGTGACGACGCTGAGCGCGATCAGGGCAGCCGCGGCGAGCCGCGGCCCCGGACGCGCGTCAGCCGCGTCTTAAGGTGAAGACGACGTCCCCGACGGTGCAGGCACCGCGGTTGGCCACGATGTAGCAGTTGCGGTTCGCGGCGCCGGTGGAGCAGGTGAACTTGTGGACCTTGCCGCCGTTGGGGTCGGTGACGTTGCATCCGGAGGCGAGGCGGCCGATGACTGCGGGCAAGTAGGCGTTGAAGAACGCCTCCTGCCCGTCGGACAGCCGGTAGACGACCTCCCTCGCCGGAACGCCGAAATGCGAGCCGACGCACCAGCTGTTCGACGCGCCGTGGGCGATCTCTGCCGCCGGCTCGGGCTCGAAGAAGCCGGTGCCGACGCCGGGCTGCGCGCGGACCCGTTTGATCGTGCCACCGGTGTCGTTGTGCGTGATCCCCTGAAGCTCGCCGCCGAGGACCGGCGTGCCTTGGCAGAGCTTGGCGGCCTGGCTGACGCCGGCGGTCGCCAGGCTCGCGCCGAACATCGCGAGCGTAGCGGCGCCGGCGCGCGATCGCGAACCAGCCGGGGCGGCGAAACGGGACACGGTGCCCGGCCGGAGCCGGGTGCGGGCTGCGAGACGGGTCGGTCATGAATCCTCCACGGATCAAAAACGACACGGGCGCGGGCGAGACGGCGACGATCGCCGTCGCCTGGGGGATCCACAATGGACTCAGGGCGTGTCCTTGACGCGACCTGAGTCCAGTAGCGCTCTAGCCGCTGGACTGGAGCTGGACCTAAGTCGCCTTCCGTGTTCCTAGGTCGGGACCTGGGTCCGTTGGCAGGCCGGATGCTTGTACCTAGAGTCCGCTCGCATGGAGTCGGAGCGAATGGGGGTCTCTCGCCGGACGGTGCTGAAGGGGATCGGCGCTCAATCAGCGGGTCGTCGAGGTCTGGCCCGATTTCCGCGCCCCCACCGACGAGCTGACGCGAAGCCTGCGGGTCCGCGATCTGATGTCGATGGGGACCGGCATCGAGGAGCCGGGAGCGCTGGCCGCCGTGCACCAGGGCGATCCGACCGCGATGCAGGTGTTGCAGTTGGTCGAAAACCTGCCGGTGGTCGCCAAGCCGGACACGAAGTTCATCTACAACAACACGGTCTACGCGGTGGCCGGCTATCTGCCGCCGCTGCTCGACGGCGTATCGGGACCTGAGCTGACAGCCGCCTACGCGGAGCTGATGCGCGACCGCGTGTATCGGCCGGCAGGGATGGCGGAGGCGCTGCTGGCCGACGACCCGCGCGGCCGGGTGGCGAACTTCTCCCGCGGGTACGGGCTCGAGCTGACCGGCGGCCGCTCGACGCTGCCCTACGCGCCGGTCGGCAGCTACTGGCCGGTCGGCGGCACGCTTGCCACGCTTGATGACATGGCCGCCTATGTGCGGCTGCATCTGCGCGACGGCGTGTCGGTCAACGGGCGCCGGGTCGTGTCGGCCGCGAACCTCACCGAGCGCTACAAGCCGCAGGTCGCGATCCCGCTTGATCACAAGATGCAGCCAGACTTGGACCCCGATGCGGTCGCCTCCGGCTACGGCATGGGCCTGATCCACGAGCGTTACCGCGACGGCAGCTCGCTGTTATGGCACAACGGCGGGATCGACGGCTTCAGCAGCTACATCGGCTTCCTGCCGGGCCACGATCTCGGCCTGGTTGTACTCAACAGCATGAACCCCTCGCCGACCGGATTGCTGTTCTACATCTACGTGGTCAACCTGCTGCTCGGCGAACTGCTTGACCTCAACCGCGAGGTGCCCGCCAGGGTCCTTGACGCCTACCGTCAGGCCATCGACGACCTGGACAAGCTCAGGCGCGGCACCAGGCGCGTCGATCCACGCGCTGTCGAGCCGTTTCTCGGCTACTACGAGGGCGGCTACCGGCTGCTCGGCCGAGCACGGCAACGTTGTCATCCGGGCCGCCTCACGGGTGTTTCCCCTGCGCGCCACCGCCGACGGTGGCCACATCGTCTCCGACGGAGTGCTGCTTGGGGTGCCGGTCAAGCTCGACCGCGATTCCGACGGCACGCCGCGGATCGCGCTCCAAGGCCTGGATACCGTGCGCCGCACGGTTGGCCCCTGAAGTCGACCTCAGCGGGCCAGATAGCGAGCGAGCGACCGCCAGCACGCGACTGATCGTCCTCGCTCGGCGCCAGCCCGAGCGCATCGTAGATGTGCGAGACGTGCTGGACCACGGCCTTCTCGGTGATCACGAGCCGCCGGGCAGACGAAGTCCGGGCATCGGCCGCAGTACCGGTCACCTTTAGCCCTCCGGTCTCGAGCACGTGCACGAGACCCTCGCGCAGCAGCGCCTCGTCGTCGGCGATCACGACTCGCATGGCAACCGCGCGCGGATCACCGTGCCCTGGCCGGGCGGGCTGAGGACAACAAGCTCGCCGCCGATCGCATCAAGGCGGTCGGCGAGTCCGCGAGACCGGTGCCCGAGCCGGGGCGGCACCGCCGACCCCACGTCTGAGACCTCGATCCGAAGATGTCCGTTGTCACGCGCCAGGCTGACCGCGAGCTCCTCGGCGCCAGCGTGCTTGACCCCGTGGTCAACGCCTCGGCGACGACGAAGTAGGCGGTCTGCTGGACGCCGGCGGGCAGCGAGCGATCGCGGTCATGACATTCCAGCCGGGTTGGAACCGGCATCCGGTCGACGAGGTCCTCGGTAGCCGCATACAGCCCCCGCTCGATCAGCAGGGCCGGCATCACGCCCTGGACGAACGCGCGCAGCTCGTTGCAGGCCGCGACGAGCCCGCTGCGCATTTCGCGGATCCGCTGGCCAAGGCCATTGGCGTCAGGATCGTCCGCGAGTTGGCCGGCGCCGATCCGCACGCGCGACCGCTTCAGCGCCTCCTGGCTGGCCAGCAGTTCGGCCGTCAGGTGCTCGCGTTCCAGCCGAGCGAGATCACTCGTCCGGTCTCGCGGACGAGCTCAGGATCACGGATGATCAACGCGTCGTATTCGATCGCGCAGACGCGCTCTCCACCCCGGTCGATCTCGACCGTTGCCCGCCACGTCGAGCCCCGCGCCAGCCGCACCTCGATCCCGGTCAGGTCGACGTACTGCTCGTGCTCGGGCAGCCAGACAGCAGTCGCAACGACCGATCGCCGAGCGCGTCCGCGAGCGCGCCCTGGTAGCGCCGACGACCTCCCGACTGGGTCTCGAACCAGGTCCGCAGCTCCTCGATCTCTCCGCTGCGGGCAAAGCCGCCACGCAGGACGCCGGCCGCAAACGCGATCGGGAGCACGGCCGCGGCCGAGATCTGCAGGACGAACACGGTGATCGGACCGAACCCGAACAGCGGCGGCAGCACGTCGCTCGCGATCTCGAAGAACAGCACGGTCGCGATTCCGTAGGGGTAGAGGATCGCGAGCACGCGGCGTTGTGCCGGTGTCGCGTCGCGCATTCGCCGGGCGAGCACGAACGCGGTCAGCACGAGCACGATCGCACCGGCGGTGTTCTGCACCCATGTACCCAACCGGACGAGACTCGGGTCGCTGGAGATGCGCAGCACCCCGGGGTCGGCGGCGAACAGGTAGCGCGGCGCCTGCAGCACGATCGTGATCACGTAGCCGGCCACGACCAGCGCTCGCGTCGCCGCGCCGTGGCAACGTCCGGACGGGAACGCCAGCAGGATGTGCATGATCACCCCAATCGGCGCAACGGCGAGGATCAGGCCGACGGCGACCAGTCCCGGGACGTCGGTGTTCTCGAGCGCCGCCGCCAGCAGCCCCAGGCCGCCGACGCAGACCAGCGCTCCGATCCGGTTGCTCGGCCGCCACGACCAGGCCAGCAGGCCCACCAGCACGTACTCGACCCCGACCGCGACGAACAGCAGCAGCACCCACAGCGGGCCTGCCGGCCCGTGGACGAACAGCGCCACCTCGATGCCGGCAACGAACAGCGCCGCAAGGCCGAGCCAGATCAGCGCGACTCTCAGAGCGCGCAGGCCCGATGTCGATCTCACCCCCGGCCCCGATAGCCGCATGGCGCGCCCCAGCTTACCTTCCGACCCGGTCTCCGACCACCTCTCGACTGCCATCCACCCGGCTGCGTCGACGGGCGAGTCTCACCGGCTCGAGAGGGCGTTCTTGACGAACTGCAGGGCGCGACCACCGGCCGTCAGGAACGTCTGGACGGTGGGGAGCTCGAGGCTCCGGTCGTCGAGCCTGCGGTCAGGTCGAACGCGTCGTCAGCACTGACAGATCACTGTCGCTTCACACGTGGGCTAGCGCGCACCAGCTCGGCGACGCACTCGATGTGCGGCGTCTGCGGGAACATGTCGACCGGCCGCACGCGCACCAGCCGGTAGCCCGCCTCCACCAGCTGGGCCGCGTTCGGGGCCAGGGTGGTGGGATTGCAGGAGACGTACACGATTCGCGCCGGAGACGCCTCGACGATCCGGCGTACCACCTTCTGCGAAAGCCCGGCCCGCGGCGGGTCGACCACGAGCACGTCGGGACGGCCGGCCCGGTCGACGAGCTCGCGGAGGGCGAGCCGAACGTCGCCCGCGAAGAAGTTGGTGTTGTCGACCTCGTTGAGGCGGGCGTTGGCGATGGCGTCGGAGATCGCCTCCGGGATCAGCTCCAGCCCCCACACCTCGGCCACCCGGGGCGAGAGCAGGAGGCCGATCGTGCCGATCCCGCAGTACAGGTCGTAGACGCGCTCGAAGCCGACCGGGGCCGCATACTCGATGGCCAGCTGATACAGCCGCTCGGCCATCTCGGTGTTGGTCTGAAAGAAAGCCTCGGCCGAGATCTGAAACTGCATCCCGCCCAGGCGCTCGGAAAACCGATCCGAGCCGGCCAGGAGCTCGGTCTCACCGCCCTGGGTAGTCTCGGCCAGGCTCTCCGAACGCGTCAGAAGCAGTCCGTCCAGCCCCTCGCCGGCGCGGACCAGCGACTCACGATCGACCTCGCCGCCGGCGGTGACCAGCCGCACCTGGAGCGCGCCGGTGCGGCGGCCCTCGCGCACCACCAGGTTGCGGAGCAATCCCTCGCCGGAGCGGCGATCATATGCCGTCAGGCCTTGGCTCTCACACCAGGCGACGATCTGCTCGCGCGCCCGATTGGCGGGCGGCGAGGCCAGCCGGCAGTCCGCGATGGCCACGATCTCATCCCAGCGTCCCGGCGCGTGAAAGCCGCAGCTCAGCCCACCCGCCGGATCGGTCCCGAACGAGTACTCCAGCTTGTTGCGATATCGCCACTGGTCCACCGCGGGCACGATCGGCTCCATCGCGAATCCGGTCAGCTTGCCGATTCGCCGCAGCGCGTCGTGCACCTGGCCCTGCTTGACCTCCAGCTGACGCTGGTAGGCGATCACCTGCCAGGGCGCGCCGGGATGATCGGCCACGGGGGCGATGCGGTCCGGGCCGGGCTCCAGGATCTCGATTGTGCGCGCCTCGGCGTAGGCGCGCTTGCGCTTGCCGATCACCGCTCTGACTCGGTCGCCCGGAACCGCGCCCGCGACGAAAACGACGTAGCCGTCGGTGCGTGCCACGCCGGCGCCGCCGAACGCGAGCGTATCGATCGTCAGCGTGAGCTCGTCCCCGCGCTGAGGGCGTGTCTGGCCGGGCGGAGCGGTGGACATCAGGCTTCAAGGACTAGCACGACCACGGTCGTGCCGAGTCCGCGGCCGCCTCGCTCAGGCCAGGGATTTCTCGAGCGCGCCCACGACCGACTTGCGATTGGCGTGCTTGCGCTCGTAGTTGAGCACCTTGCGCTGCTCGGACCGGCTGAGATCCTGGATCCGGACGCGGATCTGGGGCGCGTTGAGGTCGTCGTAGCCGAGAATCGGAAACGACGGTCCGACGCCGACCGTGCGCCGCACCTTGTCGGCGCCGCGCACGATGCGGTCGACAGGGTCGGAGCTGACGGCCCGCTTGGTGGTCGATTCGACCTGATGGCGGCCCCGGCCGACGAGCAGCTGGAACTCGCCCAGGAGATCGTCGCTCTGGGTCCGCCCGCGATTGATCAGCTCGGCGACGAGCTCGTTCGCATCCTTGCGGGTGACCCGGCCGCGCGAGGCGGCGTCGTCCAACGTCTCCTGGATCCGGTCCCGGGTCAGCATCACCAGCTCGTGGGGCTTGATCGCGCCCTTGGCCAGCTGCTCCAGGGCCGAGACGACCCCCTCGGAGTTACTGCCGGCGCCGCGGGCGGCGGCCCGGCCCGTGCCCTTGGCTCCCGAGCGGGCGGACCGGGCGGTCTGCGAGACGGCGGAGCCCGCCGTCTTCGCGGTGGTGGCCGCGGCGGCGGCCGTGGTCTGGGCGGCGCGCCCCGTCCTGGCCGCGCCCGACTTGGCGGTGTTGCGGGTCTTGGTTGCGCCCGACTTGGCCTGAGTCGCGGTCCGGCGGGTCGATTTGCCGGCGCTGGTGGCAGTCGCCTTCGCACCGCTGCGTGAGCGACTGGCGCCCGAACCGCCGCTACGCGAGCCAGTGGCGCCCGAACCGCCGCTACGCGAGCCAGTGGCGCCCGAACCACCGCTACGCGAGCCAGTGGCGCCCGAACCGCCGCTACGCGAGCCGGAGCCCCCCCGCTTACCGGAGGATCGCGGCGAAGATGATGAGCTCGGGCTCGTCCTGGATGAGCGTTTGGCGGGGGGCATGCTGAGGCTCCTGCTCCTCGATGATTGGCGCTGGGGCCAGCCTACCTAAAAGCTGACTCGTTTCCGAGAAGTCCGCATTTTGCGGACATCGTGATTCAGCCGACCAGCATCTCCAGCAGCGCCTTCTGCACGTGCCGGCGGTTCTCGGCCTGGTCCCAGATCCGCTGACGCTCGCCGTACAGCACCGAGGCCGTGATCTCGTCTCCCGGATGGGCGGGCAGGCAGTGCAGCGCGATTGCGTGCGGCGCCGCCGCGTCCAGCAGGTCGTCGTCGATCCGGTAGGGAGCCAGCGCCCGGCGGCGCGGCTCGGCGGACGCCGGATCGTCGCTCATGCTCACCCACACATCCGTGTAGACGGCGTCGGCCCCGGCCGCTGCCTCCCGCGGATCATCGGTCAGGACCACGTCTGGCAACGACTCCAGCTGGTAGCCGTCGGGGGCGGCGACCCGCACCCCCACGCCGGCGGTGCGGCCGAGGATCGCCAACGAGCGGGCGACGTTGTTGCCGTCGCCGACGTAGGCGACGGTCAGCCCGGCCAGCGAACCGAATGCCTCGCGCAGCGTGAACAGATCGGCGAGCGCCTGACAGGGATGGTGGCCGGCGGTGAGCATGTTGATCACCGGAACGTCGGAGTGCTGCGCGAGCGCGGTCGCCTCCTCGTCGGGACCGGTGCGGATCCCGACGGCGACCACGTGCCGGGACAGCACGTGCGCGGTGTCGCGAATCGACTCGCCGCGGCTAAGCTGGAGCTCTCCGGCGCTCAGCACCATCGGATGGCCACCGAGCTCGGCGACGCCGGTCTCGAACGAGGTCCGGGTGCGGGTCGACGGAGCCAGGAAGATCAGCGCCACCGCGCGGCGCCGCAGCGCATCGGAGCTCAGCGGCGCGGCCTTCAGGTCCGCGGCCCGATCCAGCAGTCGCCCCAGGGCAGCGGCGCTGAGCTCGGCGCCGGTGAGGAAGTGGCGCGGCACGGCCCGCAGTGTACGTTGGCTCCTGCGGAGTTGCGGGTGGGTACGGCCTGCAGTGTACGTTGGCCCTGTGCACTTGCGGGTGCTGACGTGGAACCTCATGCACGGCCGGTCGGTGCCGCCGGCGGGCCGTGATCTGCTTCAGGAATTCAGCTCGAGGCTGCAGCGCTGGTCATGGGACGTGGCGCTGCTCCAGGAAGTTCCGCCGTGGTGGCCGACGATCCTCGCCGCGCGGTTTGGCGCCGAGCAGCGGACGGTGCTCACCTCCCGCAACGCGCTGATCGGGCTGCGCCGCGGGCTCGCCCGGCGGTGGCCGGACACGATGAGGTCCGGCGGCGGCGGCGCCAACGCGATCATCGCTCGGCGAGACCGAATCGTCAGCGACCGCGCCCGGCGGCTGTGCCGGGTTCCCGAGCGGCGCTGGGCTCACGGGGCCCAGCTGGGGTGCGGCGTCTGGGTGGTCAACCTGCACGCCACTGCCCACGACCGATCGGCGGCGATTCGCGACGGCCGGCTCGCGGCCGCTGCGGCGCGCAGCTGGGCCGGTGACGGGCCGGTGGTGCTCGGCGGGGACTTCAACCTGCGCGAGCCGCAGTGGCCGGAGTTGACCGCCGTCGCCGGAAACGACGTCGATCACATCTTCATCGCCGGCGGCGTGCGTCCCGCCGGGCAGCCGGAGGTGCTGGAGCGAGGCCGGCTCTCAGACCATGCTCCGGTCGCCGTCACCGTGGCGCTGCCCACCGGCGAGGCCGAGCCATCCGTGGTCGTATGATCCGGGGGACCACTTCCCCGGGGAGGCTCGCATGTCGCGACTCGTTCGTTTGGATCAGACCGGGCACACTGTGGTGGCGCAGTGGAGCCGGGAGGACCCCGCCGCCACTGAGGCGGCCTCGGCGGCCCTGCAGGCGGAGCTGGAGCGCGGTTTTCTCGCCGTGGCCAGCGGTCCCGACCTGTCGGCCACCGCGGTGCGCGAGCTCCCGCTCGATGCCGACCTGGTGATCCTGCGCCGGCCGATCGCCGGCGGTTGATGGACGCCGGCGCCGCTGCGGCGGGATGGACGCCCGCTGATCGCGGCCCCGCCGCCGCGGGATGGACGCCCGCTGATCGCCGGCCCGCCGCGGAGGGATGGGCGCTCGCTGAGCGCGGCCCCGCTCCGTCCGATTGTGACCCGACGACGCCCGACAACCAGCTGCCGGAGCTTGCCGGGGTCCGCTGGCGTCCACGCGTCGACGAGCGCTCCCTGCGCCGGGCCGACCGAGTGTGGACGGCCAGCGCCGTCGCCCACCAGGTCCCGTTCCTGATCACCGCGGTCGCGCTCCCGATACTGGACCCGGTGATGATCCCGGCCTCGCTGGTCGCGCTCGTGTTCGCATGGGTGATCCCGGCGCTCTACGCCGCGCGCGGAGCCGGAGTTCTGCGACCGCCACACCGTTGCGGCCGGCAGCCCGAACCGGCGGCGCAACGGCGCGCGCTGGGGCTGCTCGGAGACCTGGTCGACCATGAGGCGCGTGATCTGCTGGCCCGCTGCGGGATGGCGCTGGAGCGCGGCCGGTTCGGGGTCTGGCTGCTCGCTCCCGCCGGCGCTCTGCTCGTGCGGTCGGGTGGCCGCAGAGCGCAGTGCTATTGCGTGCGCGTGACCGGCGACGACCTACCCGACTCAGACCGAGTCGCGCATCTGCTGCTGGCGCTGCGTGCCGACGAGAGCGGCTTTGCCACGGTGGCCAACCTCACCTTCTCGGGCTCGTGCCGGCGGCTGCGGCGGCGCCTTGCGCCGGCGGCGCGCGACGCTCTGGCGGTGGCGCGCGCGACCGCGCGCAGCCACCACCCGTGATCGGATCCGTGCCGCCGTCAGTTGCGCGCGGCGCGTAATCCGAAGCCGCGCAACATGAGCAGCGCCTTCTCTCCCAGCGTTCCGCGGCCGGGCAGGACTCCCAGCTGGGTGGCCGCGTCGTAGACGTCGAAGAACCCCCGCACCCGCAAGAGCAGCTCGTGCTGGAGCTCGCAATAGAACACGCAGTGCACGACGACGAAGCGGTTGGTCGCAGGCAGCCCCTCCAGCGCCGCGCGATGTGTGCCCAGCACCTTGCACGGGGCGGCGACGAAGCGACCGTCGTCCAATCGCTCGCCCGTCCGCTCCAGACGCGCATCGGGAAATCCGGCCCACAACCGATTGACGTGCCCCGACAGCGCCGCGATCCCGTTCAGCGGCCCAGCGGTGAGCGGGTCCTCGTACTGGACGCCCGACGCGCATACCTCGGCGAACGCCCTCGCGTCCTTGCCCGACCAGGCCTGCTGCCAGCCGTCTATGAGCTCGTCGACAGTCACGGCGCAGCGCCCGAGACGTCGAAGGCGGGCATCCCCTCCTCCGGCGTCGATGCCCGCGCGTAGCGGCGGCGCGGGATCCGGCCGGCGCCGCGGGCCAGCCGGCCCGCCTGCACCCCGAGCCGCACCGCCCGCGCCATCGCGACCGGGTCGTGTGCCCGCGAGATCGCGCTGGCGCACAGCACCGCGTCGCAGCCCAGCTCCATCGCCTGCGCCGCGTCCGAGGCGGTGCCGACCCCGGCGTCGAGGATCACCGGCACCGCGGCGTGCTCGATGATGATCGACAGGTTGTAGGGATTGCAGATCCCCATGCCGCTGCCGATCGGCGACCCGAGCGGCATGATCGCGGCACAACCGACATCCTCCAGGCGGCGGGCCAGTACCGGATCGTCGGTGGTGTAGGGCAGCACCGTGAACCCATCGTCGACCAGTTCCTCGGCGGCGGTCACCAACTCGACGGCGTCGGGCAGGAGCGTCCGGTCATCGCCGATCACCTCCAGCTTGATCCAGTCGGTGGCGAAGGCCTCGCGCGCCAGCTGGGCGGTGGTGACGGCATCACGGGCGGTGAAGCAGCCGGCGGTGTTGGGCAGCACCTGGATCCCGGCCGCATCGAGAACATCGAGAATCGAGCCGCGCGCGGCGGGATCGAGCCGTCGCAGTGCGACCGTGCACAGGTCGGCCTCGGCCTCGTGGCAGGCAGCAGCCAGCAGCTCGTGGTTGGCAAACCCACCGGTACCGAGAATCAGTCGACTCCGCAGCCGGCGGCCGGCGATGACAAATGGATCGGGCACGGTTCTCATCCTCCTTGGATGGCGGCGACGACCTCGACCAGAGAGCCCTCTTGCAACTCGGTGTCGGTCCAGCACGAGCGGCGCACCACCTCGCCGTCCAGCGCCACCGCGACGCCGCGGCCGCCGGGAGCGAAATCGAGCAGGTCGATCACACTGGCGACGGTAGCGCCCGCCGGCAGGCGCCGACGCTCGCCGTTGATGGTCACGTTCATGCCCGGCTTTCCACCGCGGACGCGGCGGCGCGGTCGGGGGCGGCGAACCGGCCTGGCGTGAACGCCGTTCCGTATGCGGGCGCCGCCTCCCCGGCGAGCATGCCGGCCACCAGCTCGGCGGTGACCGGGGCCAGCAGGATGCCCCCGCGGCGGTGTCCGGTGGCCCAGATCAGGCCGTCAACTGATCCGGTCCCGCCCGCCCCGATGGCCGGCAGATTGTCGGGCGTCCCGGGTCGCAGGCCGGCGGAAAACTCGTCCAGCACCAGCTCCGAAACGCCGGGCACCAGCTCGCCGGCGTCGCGCAGCAGCTGGAATGCTGCCCCGGCGGTCACCGTCGTGTCGAAGCCACGCTCCTCGGAGGTGGCCCCGATCACGTAGCGGCCGTCCCCGCGCGGGGTGATGTAGGAGGGACCCATCCGGATGACACGGTGCAGGAGGTCGGGGCCGGCGGGATCGTGCAGCCGCATGATCTGGCCCTTGACCGGCCTCACCGGCACCCGGGCCGCCTCGGGAATACCCTCGAGTTCGCCCGACCAGACGCCGGCGGCGACCACCACCCGGTCCGTCCGCAGGCTGGTGCCGTCGTCCAGGATCACGCCGTGGACCGCCCCCCCGACGAGCTCGAGCCCGCGGACCGGACACCGCTCGCGGATCTCTCCCCCGGCGGTCCGGAGCGCGGCGGCCAGCGCCGGAACCAGCTTGCGGGGATCGACTGCGTGATCGTCGGGGACCTCGAGAGCAAGCCGCAGCGCCGGCGCCAGAGCGGGCTCGCGCCGGCGCGCCTCGCTGGGGCGCAGGCGCGCCACCCGCAGGCCGAACGCCAGCCGTAGCGTCAGCTCGCGCTCCAGCGCCTCGGCCTCGTCGGGATCGCGGGCCACGAGCATCGTCCCGCACCGGGTGTAGCCGACATCCATGCCCGAGCCGCGCGCCAGTTCCGCCACAAAGCGCGGGTAGTCGCGTGCGCTGCGCAGACCCAGCTCCAGCAGCGCCTCCTCGCCCGGCGTCACCTCGGCGATCGGCGCCAGCATCCCGGCGGCGTAGTGGGAGGTCCCGGTTCCGGGCCGGTCCCGCTCGAGCACCACCACCCGCAGTCCCCGAGCGGCCGCCCGCCACGCGATCGAGAGGCCAATCACGCCGGCGCCGATGATCACGGCATCTGCTGGTGCTGATCTTTGCTCGGACAACGAACCTCCCTGCGCCGGCATTACCCGGTTCAGGTGTTGACGGTCGGCGGATCGAGGTCCGCCCTCTCAGCCCAACGGTGGGGCTCCCGTAATCACCGATGGTAGTGCGTCGCCTAAGAGTGGGCGCCCGGCGCGTGCCAGACTCAGACCTTGTCCGCGATTCGCGATGCGCTGGGTGGCGCCCGGCTGTACCTCGTCTGTGCCGAACGCTCCGACGATTTCCTCACCCGGGCGTTGGCCGGGGGCGTCGACATCGTCCAGCTGCGAATCAAGCCGGCCCGCCCGGGCGACGATGCGAGGATCGTGGACGCCGGGCAGCGCTATCGCGCCCTGTGCGCCGCGGCCGGCGTTCCCCTGATCCTCAACGACCGGCCCGACCTGGTGGTGGCCGCCGGGGCCGACGGGGTCCATGTCGGCCAGGACGACGTTCCGATCGGCGAAGCCCGCCGGCTGGTCGGCCCCGATCGGCTGGTCGGGCTCTCGACCCACAGCCCGGCCCAGATCGAGGCTGCGGCCGCGGAGCCCGAGGTGGACTACATCGGGGTCGGCCCGGTGCACGCCACGCCGACCAAGCCGGGGCGCCCGGCGGTCGGCTTGGCGCTGGTGCGCTACGCGGCGGCGCACGCCACCACGCCGTTCTTCGCGATTGGCGGCATCGACGGCGAGAACGCGGCCGCGGTCCGGGCCGCCGGGGCGCGGAGGATCGCCGTCGTCCGCGCTCTGACCGAAGCCGGCGATCCCGAGCGGGCGGCGCGAGCGCTGCGGGTCGCGCTAGACAGCGAGCGGGCGGGCCTTGGCGCAGCGTAGCCGCAAGCGCGGGCGGCGAGACCGGCCGGCGGCGGAGCCGCGGCGGACGGCCCCGCAGCGTCCGGCCGCGACGCAGAGTCCGGCGCACCCGCCAAGTTCGGCGCACCCGCCGAGTCCCCCGCACCCGCCGAGTTCGGCGCACCCGCCGAGTCCCCCGCACCCGCCGAGTCCGGCGGCGACGCCGAGCCGGCCCCCCCAGCGGCGCTCGCCGCAGTGGTTTGCCCCCACCGGCGAGGAGCTCAGCCGCTCGCAACGTCGCGACGCGGAGGCCCGCGCCAACCTGACTCCGATCACGCCCGGCGAGCACCCCAGGGTGATCCAGATCTCGGCCGCGGTCGCGGCGGTGCTCGGGCTCGCCAACCTGGTGGCTTACCTGGCCGGCGACAAGGTCGGCGGCAAGCACCCGGCGGCCGCCGGGATCGCGGTCTTCTCGGCGCTCATGTTCGCGTGCGCCGTCGGGCTGTGGCGCCTGTGGTACGGCGCGGTGCTCGGTTTCATGGCCCTGATGGCGGTCATCGTCACCGTTTTCGCCCTGCTGCTGATCGAGGCCAGCAACGTGCTGGGGTTGGTGGTGGCGCTGGCCGTGATCGTGGCCGCCGGCTACCTCTTCTTCAAGCTGGTGCGCATCCTCAGCCGGATCCAGATGCCGCGCTCGCCGGGAAGCTGACGCCTCGCAACGTCAGCGAACGGATAGCCTCAGGGCGAATGCCCGAATCCACCTATGACTGCATCGTCGTCGGCTCTGGCCCCGGCGGATATGTGGCTGCGATCCGCGCCGCCCAGCTCGGGCTCAAGACCGCGGTGGTCGAGTCCGACCGAGTCGGCGGGCGGTGCCTGAACTACGCCTGCATCCCGGCCAAGGCGGTGCTCCGCGTCGCCGATGTGCTCAGCGAGATCCGCGAGGCGGGTGACTTCGGGATCAAGGTGGCAGCGCCCGAGGTCGACTATGCGAGCGTCTCCGCGCGCCGCGAGAACGTGATCTCTACGCTCACCGGCGGGGTCGCCGGGTTGCTCAAGAAGAACCGGATCGACGTGATCGAAGGCGAAGCGTCGCTGCGCGGGCCGGGCACGGTCACCGTCGGCGGTGACGAGATCGCCGCCAAGACGATCGTGCTCGCCACCGGATCGGTCAAGCGCCCGATCCCGGGGGCTGAGTTCGGCGGCCGGGTGATCGGGACCGAGGAGGCGTGGGCGCTCGAGGAGTTGCCCGAGTCGATGGCGATCGTTGGCGCCGGTGCGTCGGGAGCGGAGATCGCCTCGGCGTACGCCCGCCTCGGCGTCCAGGTGCTGCTGTTCGAGGCTCTGGATCGGGTCCTGCCCACCGAGGACGTGGACATCTCGAGGGTGGCAGAGCGGGGACTCAAGCGCCAGGGAATGACGATCCACACTCAGACCCTGGTCACGGACATCGCCGCTGCCGACGGCAGCGTCAAGTTCACCTACGGCGACAGCTCCGGCGAGGTCGACTGGCTCGTGATCGCCGCCGGGCGCGGACCTGACATCGAAGCGCTGGGCCTCGATGCCGCCGGGGTTGAGCTGGACGAGGGCGGCCTGGTCGCCGTCGACGGGGCGATGCGCACCAGCGTGGATGGCGTCTACGCGATCGGCGACCTGGTGGCTGGACCGGCCCTGGCCCACAAGGCCTCCGATGAGGGCGTCATCGCCGTCGAGGACGCCGCCGGGCAGTCCACCCACCCGATCGAGTACATCGACATCCCGCGGGCCACCTTCTGCACCCCCAACGTCGCCAGCTTCGGGCTCACCGAGGCCCAGGCGCGCGAGCGGGGCTACGACGTCGTGATCGGCAAGGTCCCCTACGGCGCCGTCGGCGCGGGCACCGTCTACGGCGACCGCAGCGGGCTGGTCAAGGTCGTGGGCGAGAAGCGCTACGGCGAGCTGCTCGGCGGGCACATCGTCGGCGCTAAGGCGACCGAGCTGATCCAGGAGCTCGTCAACGCCCGGGCACTCGAGGGCGGCTACCCGGAGATCGCCCGGCTCATCCACGGCCATCCCACGATGGGCGAGGCCGTCATGGAGGCCGCCCGCGCCGCGGACGGCTGGCTCATCCACGGGTAGTACCGAGGCCAGGTGGAACCGCAGCCACCCGCGCAGCCGGTCTTCTACTACGACCTCGGCGACCCGGCCTCCTACCTGATGGCCGAAGGGATCATGGCCGAGCTCGGGTCAGTCGACCAAGTTCCCGAATGGGAGCCGATCCACGGTGCCCAGCTCGGCATCATCCCGCCGCCACCGGTGCCCGAGACGCTAGCGCTGACCGTCGCCGCGCGCGGACTGCAGCCGCTGCGGCTGCCGGCCAGGTGGCCACCGGACAGCCGACTCGCGATGCTGGCGGCGACCTTCGCCAAGGGCGGCGGACGCGCCGTCGCGTTCTCGCTCGCCGCTTTCCGCCAAGTGTTCGCGGGGGGACGCGATCTCGGCGACGAGAGCACCGTGCTGATTGCCGCCGCCGCCTGCGAGATGCACCCCACGGCCGTGCTCAAGGGCGTGGGGCTGCGGTCGGTGGCGAACTCACTGCACGCCGCCGGCGAGCGAGCCCGCGCGGCGGGCGTCACCACGTTGCCGGCGATCCAGGTCGGCGCCGACGTGTTTGCCGGAGACCATGCCCTGCGGGCGGCCACCGAGGCGCTGCGAGCCATCGGCGGACCGGTGGCCTGAGGCCCTAAGAACCCCCAAGGACGGCAGCGGACGCATGAAGGCCAATCGCGTGTTTCACCTGACGGTCTCGCGCGGGGGACGGCAGCCTGCCTTTCTGGCCGACAGCCGGCGCCGGGACCGGATCGAGGTCGTGGCCATCGATGATGGCGAGTTGCTGCTCTACTGGGAGGTGCCCCCCAAACAGGCGGCGAAGCTGCTCAAGCAGCTTCGCGAGGACCTCGCCGGGCTGCCGGCCGAGGAGTTCCTCGCGCTCTGGGAGGGCGCGGACGGCTCGCTGCCGTGAGGCGGCGGCGCTATTTTCGATTGCACCGTGGAGCTTCCGTCCACCGCGCCGGCCGTCGCTGAGTCACCCCTCAAGGGGGAGGTGGTGGCGACGGAGCCCAGCCGCGCGCAACGCACCATCGCCCGGCGTAGCGCGGAGACGCGAGCCACCGTGCCCGACCTCGAGCTTGCCACCGACGTCGATGCCGGAGCGCTCCTGGAGCTGACCCAGACCCGGGGAATTAGCACCATCGGAGTGCTGGTGAGCGCGTGCGCCGCTGCCCTGCGAGAGTTCCCGATCGCCAACAGCGCCTACCGCGATGGGCGTTACGAGGGCCACTCCCGCATCAACATCGCGGTCGTGTTGCCGACCGATGATGCTCAGACCGCGGCCACCGTCCTCGATGCCGACACCAAGTCGCCGCAACGGCTGGATAAGGAGCTTGCGCAACTACGACGCCGAGCCCGCGCCGGTGACCTGACTGCGCCCGAGCAGGCCGGCGCCACGTTCACGGTCTCCGACCTGGGCGAATTCGGGATCGATCGCGGCTCTGCGCTGGTCGTGCCGCCGCAGGCGGCCGCGCTCACCGCAGGGGCCATCCGTCCCGTTCCGGTGGTGCGCGATGGGGCGGTGGTGCCCGGCCACCGGCTCACCCTCACCCTGGCCTGCGACCACCGGATCCTGTTCGGAGCCCTCGCCGCGCGATTTCTGGCGCGCGTCGCGGTGCTCCTGGAAGCCGCTGAGTGAGCACCGCCGGCGAGCGGACGGCGGAGCGAATCGCGCGGGGCGGGCGCGAGGCGCTGATTGCGCGCCTGCGTCTGGCGTTCGCTCGCCAGGCCGACGCGTCCACGGTCGTGACGCTGGACGCGGACGAGCTCGCCGAGCTGGTCACCGCCGCGGCGGCTCGGGCCGGCGGCGCGTTGTGGCGCCGCTGCCTGGTCGAGGCGGCGACCGCCGAGCTGGGGATCGAGCTCGCCGAGGCGGTGTCGCACCCGGCCGTGCTCCGCGCGCATGAGCTGGTCGCCGCCCCCGTCTACGAGATCCCGGCCCCGACGACCCCGGCCACGGCCCACTCAGCGCCGACGACCCCGGCCACGGCCCCGGCAGCGC
Organism: uncultured Actinomycetota bacterium; assembly: GCA_963830395.1. Classification (GTDB taxonomy): domain Bacteria; phylum Actinomycetota; class Thermoleophilia; order Solirubrobacterales; family Solirubrobacteraceae; genus Palsa-465. The sequence goes on along the minus strand of CAWHMI010000013.1, from coordinate 11,647 downwards.
CAGCGACCCCGAGCCAGCGGCCACGGCGACGGCCACGGCCCAAGCAGCGCCAGCGACCCCGGCCCACCCAGCGCCGGCGGCCCCGACGGCGCCCGACGGCGTGTGCGTCGCCGCCGTGCACCTCGAAGGGATCGCGGCAATCCGGCGCGGTGAGGACGACCTCGAGCTGCGCTTTTCGGCGGCCGGGGTGGACTTGCTGACGCGGTCGACCGGGACCGCCCTCGGTCGCCTGCGAGCCCGTGAGATCGTCGCCATCGAGCTACCTCCCGCCCGGCGCGGATGGCTGCGCGGCCCGCGCCGAGACCCGGAGGTGCACGTCCGCACCGGGCGCGGACGGGCCAGCTTCGCGGTTCCCGGCCTGACCGAGGAGCAGATCCGGGAGCGGCTGGGGCCGATCGTGGATCGCGCGGCGGGCTGGCGACCGAGCGACGGCTGAGGCGGGCGCGATCGTACCGGCGCAAACGTGCAGCGAATCCAGCGGTGGACGTTTGCCGACGCTGGGGACGCAAACGTCCGCCGGCAGATCAAGGCGGACCTCCGATGGACGTTTGCCGACGCTGGGGACGCAAACGTCCGCCGGCAGATCAAGGCGGACCTCCGATGGACGTTTGCCGACGCTGGGGACGCAAACGTCCGCCGGCAGATCAAGGCGGACCTCCGATGGACGTTTGCCGACGCTGGGGAGGCAACGTCGAGTCGCGTCCGTCTCGGAAGGACGCTCGCCGCAGCGCAAGCGCCAGCCGAGCGGAAGCCGCCAAAAGGTCCGGGACTGAGTAGTGGCGGAATCCGACGAGTGGCTGGGCGTGGACCACGCCGCGTCAGGGCGTCCAGACGGCGTCTGAGCCGTCAATTACAAAGTCCCGGGCCCTAGGCCCGTTCGCGCTCCAGCACCCGGATGTCGTGGGCCAGATCCTCCGGGGTCAGCTCGTCCGCGGGGAACCCCACTCGCTCATAGCCGCGCTTGTCGATCAACAGGACGAACGTGGAGTGGTCGACCTTGGGGGTCACGGGCTGGATGGCGTAGTCGTGCCAGACGCGTCGCATTGCCGGCAACGGGCCGTTGACGAACGCCATCCGCCCGGTCATCTGATGCCGGGCCAGGAACGCCTTGCGGTTGGCGACCGTGTCCTGCCGTGGCTCGACGCTGACGCCGATCGCCGGGACGTTCGCCCCCGAGTCCGGTAGATCGTTGAGCGCGCCCTTGATCTGCTCGACCATGAACGGGCACTGATCCCGGCACAGAGAATGGATGAAGGTCAGCACCACGACCTTGCCGCGATCCGTCGACAGCTTGATCTCCCGGCCGTTCTGGTCGCGCAGCGTGAAGTCCGCCGCCCGCAGGCCCGGCGGCATGGTCGGTCCGTCAAACTGCGAGTGGCCCACGGCCGCCGCAGAGCGGCCCGAGCCGGCATCGGCGGCGCCCCGGTTCTCCAGGACGACGAAGCCGATCGCCGCGACCAACCCCATCAAGACCAGCACCAAGAGACGCTGGATCTTCGCGCTCGCCAGCATTCACTCGGATTCTCGCAGGTGGGCGCGTATGCCGAGCCGAGAACCGGGGACAATGGCCGGAGTGGACGAGGCAGTCGGATTGGCCCGCCGCCTGGCGGAGGCGGTGCATGACGAACGAGTCCTGAGCGCCGTCGCCGCGGTGCCCCGGGAGCGGTTCGTGCCCCTCCAGGAGCGCGGCCGCGCCTACGAGAACGTGGCGCTTCCGATCGACTGCGAGCAGACGATCTCACAGCCGATCGTAGTCGCCCGGATGCTGGAGCTGCTCGAGCTCGATCCCGGCGACCGGGTGCTCGACGTCGGTACCGGCTCCGGATACCACGCCGCGCTGCTGAGCTTGCTGGTCGCCGAGGTGTGGACGATCGAGCGTCACCCCGAGCTCAGCGACGCCGCTCGCCGCATCCTCTCCGAGCTCGGGTACGCCAACGTCATCTGCATGGTCGGAGACGGCTGGCGCGGGGTGCCCGAGCAGGCCCCCTTCGACGCGATCAACGTCGCCGCTGCCACCGGGCGCCGCCTTCCGGAGGCGCTGGAGGACCAGTTGGCCCCGGGGGGACGGCTGGTCGCGCCGGTCGGCACCAGCCGCCAGTTCCTGACCCGCGTGCGTCGCACCGGCCGTGGCTTTCACCGCGAGCGTTGCGACCCGGTCAGATTCGTGCCGCTCGTGCGCGATCCGCCGGCGGCGCAGCCGGATCCAGGCGCCGGCGCATGACCTCGATCGCGGTCGGATTGGAGTCGACCAGCACGAAGCGACGGCGAAGCTCGCGGCAGACCGCTCCGAGGGTGCCCGATCCGGCGAACGGATCCAGGCACCAGCCGCCGGGGCGCGACGAGGCGGCGACCAGGCGACGTAGCACGCCCGCCGGCTTCTGGGTCGGATAGCCGGTCTTCTCGGTCCCATTGGTGGGCACGATCGTGTGAAACCAGACGTCGGTGGGACGCTTGCCCCGCGCCGCCTTCTCCGCCCCCACCAACCCCGGCGCCATATAGGGCTCGCGCTCCACGGCGTCGGCATCGAAGTGGTGCGCCCCCGGGGTGCGCACGTAGACGAGGATGGTGTCGTGCTTGGCCGGCCAGCGACGACGCGGCTTGGCGCCGTAGTCGTAGGCCCAGATGATCTCGTTGAGGAACGCCTCGCGCCCGAACACCTCGTCGAGCAGCAGCTTGCAGTAGTGCGACTCGCGATAGTCGATGTGGAAGTACAGCGTTCCGTGCGGCGCCAGCAGCTCCCGGGCACGGGCCAGGCGGGGCTCCAGGAATCCCAGGTAGTCGTCGAACCGATCGTCGTAGCTCAGCCGCGCCAGCAGCGATGCGCGGTAGCGCCGCCCCCCGAATCCGACCCTTGACGCGCTCGGGTCCGCGGTCGTCTGCCACGTCGGCCGGTCGCGCGCGCGGCCGGTGTTGAACGGAGGATCCATGTAGATGAGGTCGAAGCCGGCTGCCGGCAGCCGGGCCAGGACCGACGCGTTGTCACCGGCGATCACCAGATCGTCGTTGAGCGAGATGCGATCGCCGCCAGATACAAACCGCATTTGCCGTCAACGTAGCGTGATCGGCGGCGGCTCATGGCCGCCCGGCAAGCACCGAGTCTCCCGCCGCGCTCGGCCGAGACCCCCGCGCTCGCTAGCATCGTGGCCTACGTGCTAATTCACAGGTTCCGGCGGCTGAGAGCATCGGCCGTGGGAGCGCGACTCACGCGCTACACCATCGGCTCCATAGTCGCGTTCAGCACGAGCGCCGTCGTGTTCCCGCTGCTCTACGTGGCCGGGCTGTCGACCACTGCCTGCTCGGTCCTCGCGTTCGTTGCCGGAGCGGTGCCCAACTGGGTGCTGAACCGTCGGTGGGCGTGGAAGATCCGGGGCAGGGTCAACTTCTGGCGGGAGATCGTCGCCTACGTCGTCATCTCCCTCACCCAGCTGGCCGCCACCTCGGCGTCGACCGCCTGGATGAACCATCACGTCCAGAGCATCCCGGCGGGCGACGGGCTGCGCGCGCTGCTCGTCGACGCCTCCTACCTCGTGGTGTTCGTGGTCTTCTTCGCCGCGAAGTTCGCGGTCTACGAACTGTGGATCTTCTCCGACCGCAGCGGGCTGCGCGCGGCCGTCCGGTCCCGCCACCAGGTGTGGACCGTCGCGCGGGCGAACCGGACCCCGTAACCGAGGTTCCCTCCCTTCTTGGTGCCCGTGGCGTGCCGGTCGCGGTCGCGCATCGTCGTCGGCACCTCGGCGAGGGAAAAGCCGTGCAGCGCGGCGGAGATCATCAGCTCCGACGCCTGGTACTGCGGCTGCTCGAGCCGGACGGCGGCGGTCACCTCGGATCGCATCGCCCGCAGGCCGCAGGCCGGATCGGTCACCCGGTGGCGGATCAGGAGCGAGATCAGCGCGCCGAACACGATCACCCCGGCGTGGCGGGTGGAGTCGGTCGTCAACTCGTTGCCCAGCCGGCGGGAGCCGGACACGAAGTCGGCCTCACCGGACAGGATCGGCCGGATCACGCGATCGATCTCGCCGGCGTCGTACTGACCGTCGGCGTCGATGGTGACGATCACCCGGGCGCCCCGCGCCCGGGCCAGCTCGTAGCCGAGACGGAGCGCCGCTCCCTGGCCGCGGTTGACGGGGACGTCGCAGACGAGCGCCCCCGCTTGCGCTGCCCGAGCGGCGGTCTCGTCCCCGGCGCCGTCGACCACGACGATCACCTCCGTCTGCAGCCCAGCCGCCGCGGCGGGTATGTCAGCGATCACCTCGGCCACCGTCGGCGCCTCGTTGTAGGCGGGGATCACCACGGCCACCGGTGCGCCGGCGCCGATCGGATGCTCCTCCAGGAACACCTCGGCGGCGCCGCGCCCGACGTCCTGCAGGCGGGCGTACTCGCCGCCGGCGACTTGCACGGCGGTCACGACGCCAGCGCCTGGACGCTGGCCTCCGACCACTCCTCCCAGACACCGACCAATCCGTCGTGCAGGGCCGGGAACCGCGGGGACCACCCGGCGGCATGGGCGCGACTGGGATCGACGATCACTGCCGGCATCTCGCCGGCCTTGGCCGGTCCATGGCGGACGCTGAGCTGCGCGCCGGAGACCTCGCGCACGGCTTGCACCACCTCCAGCACCGACAGGGACGTGCCCGAGCCGATCACCATCGGGCCGGTCCAGTCCTGGCGGCACAGCCCGAGACGGATCGCGGCGACGACGTCGGCGACGTGGACGTAGTCGCGCGCCTGGGTGCCGTCGCCGTAGATCTCGAACGTCGTCCCGAGGCGGATCCCCCGCATCAGGCGGGCGATGATGCTGTCCTTGGCCTGCATGCCGGGACCGTAGACATTGGTCAGGCGGATGCAGGCGCAGCGCAGACCGTACGAGGCGGTATAGGCCGACATCAGCATCTCGCCGGCCGCCTTGGTCGATCCGTACGGGGTCAGCGGGTTCAGCACCGCCGCCTCGGAGATCCTCGGGGCGGTCATCGGACCGGTCACCGCGTTGGTCGACGCGAACGCCAGCGACGTCACACCTGCGGCACGCCCGGCCTGTAGCAGGGCGTTGGTGCCGGTCACGTTGGTGGCGAACGCCCGCTCGGGCTGCTCCAGCGACCGCAGCACCGAGGTCACCGCGGCCAGGTGGACGATCGATTCAAAGCCGCCATTCAGCGCGGCGGCGAGCACCGCCGGGTCGGCGATGTCGCCGATCACGACGTCGACCGTCGGGTCGGGGTGCGGCTGCAGATCGACCACCCGCACCTCAGCGCCGTCGGCGGATAGCTCCGCGACGACGTGGCGTCCGATGAATCCCGAGCCGCCGGTGACCAGGATGCGGCGGCCGTTGAGATCGGCGGAGGTCATGGCGACGAAGCGGAGGCTTGCATGCGGCTATCGATTGCCTTCAGTGACAAGTGTCAGGGGTCTGGCGGCGGCAGTCCGCCGTGGCGATCGAACCGTTGGCCATCGGCGGACGCTGCGCAGCGAGCGCACGAGCATAGCCGACGCCGCGTCGATCGGATTGATTGATTGATCGCTCGCGCTCGCGTGGTGTCGGGTAGGTTGCCGGCATGACCGACGCGGTTCGCGTCCCCGAGCGAGAGCTGGAGGGGCTGCCGGATTTCCCGTTCCAGGCTCGGTGGACGGAGTTCGAAGGATTGCGCCTCGCCCATCTCGACGAGGGCGAGGGGGCGCCGGTGGTGTTCGTCCACGGTGAGCCGACCTGGTCGTTTCTGTGGCGCAAGGTGCTGGTGCCGGTGCGCGACGCCGGCTACCGCTGCATCGCCCCCGATCTGCCCGGCTTTGGCCGCTCGGACAAGCCGACCGACGGCGGCTGGTACACGTATGACCGCCACACCGCGGCGCTGCGGTCCGTGCTCGAGGCGCTCGGGGTCACCGGCGCAACGCTCGTCGTCCACGACTGGGGCGGCCCGATCGGCCTACGCGTCGCCGTCGAGGCGCCCGACCGCGTGGCGCGGATCGTCGTCCTCGACACTGGCCTGTTCACCGGGCACCAGGAGATGAGCGACGCGTGGATGGCGTTTCGCGATTTCGTCGCCCGCACCGAGGATCTGCCGGTCGGCCTCCTGGTCCGCCGCGCCTGTCATCGCGATCCCGGCGACGATGTCATCGCCGGCTACGAGCGGCCCTTCCCGGGCCTCGCGAGCAAGGCCGGGGCGCGCGCCTTCCCGCTGATCCTGCCCCTGGTCCCGGACGCCCCCGGGGCACCGGCCGGCCAGCGGGTACTGGAGGCGCTGCGCGGCGACTCGCGCCCCCGGCTGACCCTGTGGGCCGATTCGGATCCGGTGCTGCCGCTTGCCACCGGGCGCCGGTTCGCCGCCGCGCTCGGCGGCGACATCGATCACGTGATCGATGACGCCGGGCATTTCCTCCAGGAGGACGCTGGACCCGAGATCGGACGGCTGATCGCCGATTGGCTGGCCGCGGACTGACGGTCAAGCGGGGCGGTCGGGTCTCTAGACGGGCTGCTTCTCCGCCCCCGGCGCGGCCTCCCCCACCGCAGGCCTGGCCGGATCGCCGGTGCGCTGCTCGTAGGCGCTGCGCAGCAGATGGTCGGGGTTGACCAGCGCGCGGTCCGCCTTGAGCAGCCGGCTGACCGAGTCGGCGACCGAGCGCGGAACCAGTTGCAAAAACCAGGCCAGGCCCGACATCATCCGCGGGACCCACACCTCGACGCGGCCGGTCTGGAGCGCCTGCACTATCGCGTCGGCGACGTCCTCGGGCTCGGCGAGCTTGATCCCTCGGCCCGCCGGCAGACCCGAGTACAGCTCGGTGTTGACGGGCGACGGGAGCACGATGCTGACGTCGATGGCGGTGCCGCGCACCTCGGCGCGGATCGCCTCGCTGACCCCAACGACCCCGTGCTTGGTGGCGCAGTAGGTCGCCCCGCCGGGGAACCCGCCCTTGCCCGCGATCGAGGCGATGTTGACGAGATGGCCACGCCCGCGGGGCAGGAAGCGCCCCAGCGCCAGCTTGGAGCCGAGGATCACGCCGTGGAGGTTGATGTCGACCACGCGGGCCGCGGTCGCGTCGGTCTCGTCGACGAACGGGCCGACCGGCATGATCCCCGCGTTGTTGATCAGCACGTCGACGGGCCCCAGGCGGTTCTCGACCTCGTTGAAGAACTCCTCGAAACTGGCGCGGTCGGTCACGTCGAGCGGCAGCCCGATGGTGCCGTTGCCCAGCTGCGCGGCGGTCTGGACCGCCAGCGGCGCATCGATGTCGCCGATCGCGACCCTCGCCCCCTGCGCGATCAGCGCGTTCGCGGTCGCCTTGCCGATCCCCCTGGCTCCGCCCGTGATGGCGATGACCTTGCCGGCGAGCTCGCGTGGAGCCTTAGCCATGTGACGCTTCCTCCTGAAGTGTTACCTCGCCGTGGCGATCCGCCGGCGGGTCCTGGTTTTCGGTGGCTGGTACCGGAGTGTACCGCTCGGCGCTGATGCCCTTGGCCACGACAGGACGCCCCGCCCGCCCTTGGCCGACCCGCCGGTCCGACCCGCCGGGGCGGCTCACGCAGCTGGCTCAGGCCGGGTGGATGCTCTCCGGCTTGTGGACCGCGGTCCGGCCGGTCTTCTCGCTGCGCACCAGGTATTGCGGCTCCTCCGCAGACGCCTTGACCTTGCGGCCGCCCGCCTCGGTGTCCGAGGTGATCTTGCGCTCGATCGTCCCCACCGAACTCTGATTTCCGGCGTCCCAGCCGACGCGATCACCCTTCCTGAACTCCTTGGCCATCTTCGCCCTCCCGCTGTGTGGTCGTAGGAGGGCGATTCCCGCCTGGCGATCGGGCAAACCGGCCACCCGCATTCCCTGAGTAGTCTCAGCACCGGCTCGACCGAAAGGAAGCGACGATGGACTACCGACGGCTTGGCAGCTGCGGTCTGGAGATCTCCACCCTGACGCTCGGAACGATGACGTTCGGCGGCGAGGGCAACTTCAAGAACGTCGGCAACACCGACCTCGCCGGTGCCCGGCGCCAGATCGACATGGCCCTCGACGCCGGCGTCAACTTGATCGACACCGCCGACGTCTACTCCACCGGCCGGGCCGAGGAGATCGTCGGCGAGGCGGTGCAGGGCAAACGCGACGATCTCCTGCTTGCCACCAAGGTGCGGTTCCCGATGGGCGACGCGCCGAACATGGCCGGCCTTTCCCGCCACCACGTGATCGCGGGTTGTGAGGCCAGCCTACGCCGGCTGCGCACCGATCACATCGATCTGTACCAGGTCCACGAATGGGACGGACTGACGCCGCTGGAGGAGACCCTCGGCGCGCTGGCACACCTGCAGGACGCGGGCAAGATCCGCTACGTCGGCGTCTCTAACTACGCCGGATGGCAGCTGATGAAGGCCTTGGGCGTCGCGCAGCGCGACCATCGGGTGGGCGGCTTGTCGATCGTCAGCCAGCAGATCTACTACTCGCTGCAGGAGCGTTCGGCCGAGTCCGAGCTGATCCCGCTGGCCATCGACCAGGGGCTGGGAACGCTGGTGTGGAGCCCGCTGGCCGGCGGCCTGCTGTCCGGCAAGTACCGCCGCGGGCAGGATGCGCCCGCCGGGGCGCGCCACGTCACCGACTGGGACGAGCCGCCTGTGTACGACGAGGACCGGCTGTACGACACCATCGACGTGCTGGTGGAGATCGCCGACGGGCGGGGATGCTCGGCCGCCCAGGTGGCGCTGGCCTGGCTGCTGCAGCGGCCAAGCGTGACCTCGCTGGTGATCGGCGCCCGCACCGACGAGCAGCTCGCCGACAACCTGCAGGCGGCCGACCTGCAGCTGTCCGAGGGCGAGCGCGGCCGTCTGGAGGAGGTCAGCCGGCCGCCGCTGCTGTACCCGCACTGGCACCAGCGCAAGACGGCCAGCGATCGCCTCAGTGAGGCCGACCTGTCGCTGCTGGCGCCTTATCTGGAGTAGCCGTCCCGGGGTCCGGACCTGGAGCGTTCACCAGACCGCGCCACCAGGGATTTGGCACCCCCCGCCGCGGGTGGATTTGGCCCGCCTCACAAGTGAATTTGGCCGCCCCGCCCCGGGGGTGAATTTGGCGCCATATTCGGCGCTGGCCGGGGGATTTGTTGCGTTATCCACCCTGAGCCGCGTCTGGTGACAGATCGGATTGGCCGGTTCGGATTTGTGACGTTCCCCCGGCTCGCGCGGCCGGGGGGCGCTCGAACGTCGTCGTATTAGGGAACGGGGCCACTAAGCGCGGCTTCGCGCCACCCGGGCCAGATCCAGCTCGTCCCCGCACACCGGGTGGTCGTGGTCGCAGCGCAGCTGGGCGCTGACGTGCTCCCCGCAGCCACGGTGGCGAAGCTCGACGCCCGCGCCGCCGGCGATCTCCCAACGATCCCCCCACTGCATCAACGCGACCAGCACGGGAAGCAGGTCGGCGCCTTTCTCGGTGAGCCGGTACGCACGGCGCGTGCGCTGGCCCGGCTCCTGATAGGGCTCGCGCTCGAGGATCTCCTCCTCGGTCAGCTCGCGCAGGCGCGCGGCCGTGACCGGCTGGCTGAGCCCGGTCCGCTCGGCGAACTCCTCGAAGCGGGTGGCGCCGTAGAAGGCCTCCCGCAGGACCAGGAAGGCGGATCGGGTGCGGACCACGCCGAGCGCGGCCGCCATCGGGCACCGACCCGCGGTCCAATCGCCGCGCGGGTCGAGAGCCCCGGTCATCTGAATCGTGGCGGCCATGGGGCGAGTATATCTGACTAACACAATCTTTAGTCAGTATGGTACGGTGCCTGACTATGAAGTCTCTAAGTCAGATCGCGCGGCGTCGCGCCGATGCGTCCTCGCGGCTGGTGCTGGTGATCGTGTGTGCCGGGGTCGTCCTGGCCAGCCTCGACCTGTTCATCGTCAACGTGGCGCTGCCCGACATCGCCCGGGATCTGCACACCGCCAGCCTCGGCGACCTGTCCTGGGTGCTCAACGGCTACGCGATCGTCTACGCCGCCCTGCTGGTGCTGTTCGGCCGGCTGGCGGAGAGCCGCCGGCGCGAGAACGGCTTTCTGCTCGGCGTGCTGCTGTTCACCGCTGCCTCGGCGGCCTGCGGCGCGGCGAGCAGCCTGACGACGCTGGTCGTGTTCCGGATCGTCCAGGCGGCGGGCGCGGCGCTGCTGACGCCGACGTCGCTCAGCCTGGTGCTGGCCACCACCGAACCGCAGCGCCGGCAGAGCGCGGTGCGGGCCTGGACCTCGGTCGGGGGGCTGGCCGCGGCGCTTGGGCCGGTGGTCGGAGGCTTGCTGGTCGCCGCCAGCTGGCGCTGGGTGTTCTTGGTCAACGTCCCGATCGGCCTGCTGGCCGCGGTGGTCGGCTGGCGGCGTCTGCCGCGCGTGGCCGGCCATCCCGTCCCCCGCCCCGACGCGCTGGGCGCGGTGCTGGTCACCGCCGGCGTCGCCGCGCTCACGCTGGGCTTGGTCAAGGGCAACGAGTGGGGGTGGGGCGCGCCGACGACGGTGATCGCGCTGCTCGGCTCGGTGATTGCGCTGTCGCTGTTCGCGCTGCGCTGCAGGCGCCACCACAACCCGCTGATCGACCCGTCGCTGTTTGGAGTCCGTGCCTTCTCGGGCTCGTCGGTGGTGGCGATCCTGTTCTCGATCGCGTTCGGCGCCATGCTGCTGTCGGTCGTGCTCTGGGATCAGCAGGTGTGGGCCTGGTCAGCGCTGCGTACCGGGCTGGCGATCGCCCCCGGGCCGCTGATGGTGCCGGTGTTCGCCTTCCTCGTGGGGAGTCGGCTGATCCCGCGGTTCGGCCCCGGACCGGTGATCGCGTTCGGCGCGACGGTGTTTGCCGCCGGCGTGGCCTGGTGGGCGCTCGCGATCGGGACGGCGCCCGACTACGTCGGTGACATGCTCGGCGGACTGCTGCTGACCGGAGCCGGCGTCGGGCTGACGCTGCCGACGTTCATGGCCGCCGGGGCGGCCTCGCTGCCGCCGCAGTCGTTTGCCACCGGGTCGGCGGTGCTCAACATGCTCCGCCAGGTGGGGCTGGCCGTCGGGGTGGCGATATTGGTCGCTGTCGTCGGCACGTCGGGCGGCGCGGCCGCCGAGCTGTCGGCGTTCCGGGACGGCTGGATCGTGATCGCCGTCAGCTCGCTGCTGGCGGCCGCCGCCGGTGGGGTGCTGCTCAGGCCACCCGGTCGCGCCCGTGAATCGGCCCGTCGGTCAGCCGCAGCGGCGAGCCCGCACGCTGTGCCCGAGCGGCGATGATCTCGGCGAGCACGGAGACGGCGGTCTCCTCGGCGGTGCGGCTGCCGATGTCCAGTCCGCAGGGAGCATGGATCCGGGCGAGGTCGCCGTCGCCGACCCCCGCCTGGCGCAGGCGCTGCTCGCGGTCTGCGGTCGTCTGACGGGAGCCGAGGGCTCCGATGTAGCCGGCGTTGGTGGCCAGCGCGCAGACCAGCGCCGGCTCATCGAACTTCGAATCGTGGGTGAACACCAGCACCGCGTCACGCGGACCCAGCTCGACGTCGCGCATCACCTCCTGCGGCCAGCCGATCATCACCGTCGCGTCCGATGAGAACCGCGACGAGTGCGCGAACCGGTCACGCGCGTCGCAGATCGTCACCTCGTAGCCGATCTGAGCCGCGAACGGGGCGAGCGCGGCCGAGAAGTCGATGGCTCCGAAGATGTACATCCGCGGCGGCGGAGCGTAGGCGC
>CAWHMI010000012.1:0-596428 GCA_963830395.1 uncultured Actinomycetota bacterium | reverse complement strand
TCCTTTGCTCGCGTGATCGCAGCATCTTCGCGGCCGACGAAGCACCGGCCTCGAGTGATCGGGGTCGCCGCCTCCCGTGCGAGAAACCCCCGCCCGCATCTTGCAGCTCGCCGCCGTCCACGAGGTCGAGGGCGCGTGTGTCATACCGCGATCGTCGTGTCAGCGTCACTTACGCGTGGCCGGCCCTCCGGGCTGGACGCTGGCGCCGGCGGCCCCGGGCCACGGCAGGTTGCGCTGGGCGGCCGCGACCTGATCCAGCGCCGCCAGGATCTCCGACCCGGCGGCGACGGTCCGGCTCGCGACGCGATCGACGTGCAGCAGCATGTGCTCGCCGGTGGCGATGACCGCCTCGCCGGTGCCGCCCCCGCCGGCAGCGCCGTCGCCACCATCCCGGTCGCCGGCGCCGCCCCCGTCGCCGGCGCGGAGCAGCTCGTGGAACAGATGCAGCCGCTTGCCGTCGAATCCGAGCAGCCGGGTGGCCACTCGCAGCCGATCCCCGGCACGGGCCTCGCCGAGGTGGCGGATGTGGCTCTCCACCGTGTAGTAGGAACGGCCACTGTCGATGTAGCGCCCGACGATCCCGATCTCGCGCAGGAACGCATCGGTCGCCTCGGCGAGCACCTCCAGGTACCGGCTCTCGGTCATGTGGCCGTTGTAGTCGATCCAGTCGGGCGCGACCAGCGTCTCGTGTGCCACCAGCCGGCCGTCGGCCAGCGCTCGGTCGGCGACCGTCTCGCCGGCACGCTCGTACAGCGCGCGCTCGGCCCGCGCCAGCACGTCGCCCGCGCCCCAGCCGACTCCGGCCAGCCCGCGAAGCACGGCGACCAGACTGTCGTCGCGGATCCGCTCCAGCTCGGCGATAGAGCGCCCGTTGGCCTGGGCGTCGGACTCGGCCACGAGCTTGTCCAGCAACTCGTCGTCGAGCGCCGGCACGTCGGTCAGCCGGGTCCACGGCAGCTGCAGGGCCGGTCCGAAGTGGGCCATGAAGTGACGCATGCCGGCCTCGCCCCCGGCCAGGCGGTAGGTGAGAAACGTTCCCATCGCCGACCAGCGCAGGCCGGCGCCGAAGCGAATCGCGTCGTCGATCTCCTCCACCGTGGCCACGTCGTCGGCGACCAGCCACAGCGCCTCGCGCCACAGAGCCTCCAACAGCCGGTCGGCGATGAAGCCGTCGATCTCCCGGCGGACGATCAGCGGCCGCATCCCCACCGAGCGGTAGACGGCGGCTGCGCGCTGGATCGTCTGGGGTGAGGTGCGGGCCGATCCGCACACCTCAACCAGCGGCAGCAGGTATACGGGGTTGAACGGATGGCCGACGACGAACCGCTCCGGCGCCTCGATGTCGACCGCCAGCGCAGACGGCAGCAGTCCCGAGGTGGAGGTGGCGATGATCGCGTCGGCCGGCGCCGCCCGGCTCGCCTGGGCCAGCAGCGACACCTTGAGCGGCTCGCGCTCGGGGACGCTCTCCTGCACCAGGTCGACCTCCTGCACCGCCGCCTCGACGGTGTCGACGAGCGTCAGCGCACCCTCCGCCGGCAGCGGCGCCAGCGTCAGCCGCCGCCACGCGCGGCGGGCCCGCGCCACCGTCTCGTCCACCGCCTCCACCGCCGCCGGCGACGGATCGAACAACCGGACGTCTGAGCCAGCGAGCAGGAACCGCGCCGCCCAGCCGCCGCCGATCACGCCGGCGCCGAGCAGGCCCACGGTGCGCGGGACGGTCTCAGCCACCGCCGCGCAGCGACAGGCGCTCGCGTACCTCGTCGGGGCGCAGCACGCGGACGTTCATGGCGCTCAGGATCGCCGTCGCGCGTTGCACCAGCTGGGCGTTGGTCGCCTGCTCTCCGGGGCCGAGGTACAGGTTGTCCTCCAATCCGACGCGAACGTTGCCGCCGGCCAGGACGGCCATGGCGACGTAGGGCAGCTGCATCCGACCGATCGCGAACGCCGAGAAGATGGCTCCGTGAGGCAGCGACCCGACCAGCGTCAGCAGGGTCGCGGGGTCGTCGGGGGCGCCGAACCGGATCCCCATGCACAGCTGGATCAACGCCGGATCGTCGATCAGCCCCTCGGCGATCAGATCCTTGACCATCACCAGCTGACCGGTGTCGAACACCTCCAGCTCGGGCCGCACCCCGAGCTCGCGTACGCGCTTGGCCATCGTCCGCAGCATGTCGGGGGTGTTGACCATCACGTAGTCGCCTCCGGCGGCGAAGTTCATCGTTCCGCAGTCCAGCGTGCAGATCTCGGGCGCCAGCTCGGCCACGTGAGCGAGCCGCTCATGCGCCCCGGCCAGGTCGGTGTCGGCCGTGTTGAGCGGCAGCGGGGCGTCCGAGCCGCCGAGCACCAGGTCGCCGCCCATTCCCGAGGTCAGGTTGAGCACCACATCGACGTCGGCGCCGCGGATCAGCTCCACGACACGGCGATACAGCGCCACGTCGCGCGATCCCCGCCCCGTAGCCGGATCGCGGACGTGAAGGTGGGCGATGGCGGCGCCGGCCCGCGCCGCCGCGATCGCCGACTCCGCGATCTCCTCCGGGGTCACCGGCACGTGCGGGCTGCGCGAGGGCGTGTCCCCGGCGCCGGTCACGGCGCAGGTGATGAACGCCTCGGCGTTCACGCTCTAGCGCGCGAGCGCCGCCTCGACCGTCGGCGTGTTCGCCAGCAGCCGCCGCGTGTACTCGGCCTTGGGATGCTCGAACACGTCGATCGTGTCGCCCGCCTCGACGATCTTGCCGTCGGTCATCACGATCACCTTGTCGGCGATTGTGCGGATCAGCGCTAGGTTGTGGGTGATGAACAGCATCGACAGGCCGGTCTGCTCGCGCAGCTCGCGCAACAGCTCGACGATCGCCGCCTGCACGGAGACGTCGAGCGCCGAGGTGATCTCGTCGCAGACCAGCAGCGACGGCTCGGCAGCCAGCGCCCGTGCGACCGCGACGCGCTGGCGCTCGCCGCCCGACAGCTGGTCCGGGTAGCGGCTGGCGGCGTCACGCGACAGCGATACGCGCTCGAGGCACTCGGCCACCTTGGTGGCGATAGTGGCGCGCGAGGTCCCGCCCTCGGGCGGGAACAGGTGCAGTTGGCGCGCCAGCGTCTGGCCAATCGTCCGCCGTGGGTTCAGCGACGCGTACGGGTTCTGGAACACGTACTGGATCCGCTTGCGGGCATCGGCGGTGCGCGAGCGCGCGGCCTGGCCGAGCTTGACGCTGTCGAGCTGGATCTCGCCGGTGTACTGGCGGTGCAGGCCGGCGACGCAGCGCGCGGTCGTCGTCTTGCCCGAGCCCGACTCGCCGACGAGCGCGACGCACTCGTTGCGGTGCACCTCGAAGTCGACGTCGTGCAGGATCTGGTGCGAGCCATAGCTGGCGTCGAGGTGGGAGAGCGCGAGCACGACCTCGCCGGCCGGACCGACCGACGCCTGCTCGCCGGTCACCTTGATCTCGCTCGGCGCCTCGTCGGCGCGGTAGCAGCAGACCAGGTGCTCGCCGTCGGCATACGACGTCGGCGACGGGAACGCCTCTGAGCACTTGTCGATCGCCAGCTCGCAACGTGGGGTGAAGAAGCAGCCACTCGGACGGTTGCCTGGCAGCGGGGCGCGCCCTGGGATGCCGATCACCGCGCGCTTGCCCTCGAGGTCGGGAACGGCCCGCAGCAGACGGCGCGTGTAGGGGTGGCGCGGGGCAGAGAAGATCGCGTCGCGCGGGCCGCGCTCGATGATCCGCCCGGCATACATCACCGCGACGTGATCGGCCAGTTCGGCGACCACCGCGAGGTCGTGGGAGACGTACAGCGCGGCGACGCGGTGCTCCTGGCAGAGCTCGCGCACCGTCTTCAGTACGCGCGCCTGGGTGGTGACGTCGAGGCCCGTCGTCGGCTCGTCACAGACGATCACGTGCGGACGGTTGGCGAACGCCATCGCGATCGCGACCCGTTGCTGCTGGCCGCCCGACAGCTGGTGCGGGTAACGCGTGAGGAACTCGTCGGTCGTGACGCCCTGAGGTGGCAGCGCCACCTCCTCGAGCGACTCGAGAACGCGCGCCTTGCGCTCGTCGTTGCTCATCGACGGCGAGTGAGCTTCGAGCATCTCCGACAGCTGGCGCCCGATCCGCAGTGCCGGGTTCAGCGCGGTACCCGGATCCTGGGGGATGTAGGAGACGGTGCCGCCGCGCAGCCTGCGCAGCTCGCCTTCGCGCAACCCCTGCAGGTCACGGCCGTCGATGACGACGTCGCCGCCGACGACCTTGCCGCCCGGGCGCGTGTAGCCCAGCAGCGCCATCCCGACGGTGGTCTTGCCCGAACCCGACTCGCCGACCAGGCCCAGCACCTGGCCGGCGGTGACCTCCAGCACGATCTGGTCGACGATGTCATCGCCCGAGGAGACGAGCTCGATCCGCAGGTTGCGGACGACGACCGCCTCGTTGTGTGCGTCCGCGACCGCCATCTTTCAGCGCTCCTTGTCCGGGTTGCTCATTACTCGCCTCCGCGGTCGATCCCGATCGCGGCGCGGCCGAACGCGTCGGTCAGCAGGTTGGCTCCGACCGTCAGCATCGCGATCGCGATGATCGGCAGCAGGACCCCCCACGGCTGGATCGTCAGCGACAGCCGGTTCTCCTGGATCATCAGGCCCCAATCGGCCTGCGGTGGCTGCAGACCGAGGCCGAGGAAGTTGATCCCCGCGATCAGTCCGATCGAGTAGGTCCACCGCAACCCGAACTCGACCAGCAGCGGCGACGTCACGTTCGGCAACAGCTCGCCGAAGATCACCCGCCGGCGTGGCTCGCCGACCGCCTCCGCGGCCTTGATGAAGTCGCGCTCGACGACCTGCTGGGCGGCACCGCGGATCACGCGCGCGGTTCGCGGTGCGTGCGAGATGCCGACGGTCAGGATGATCAGGTAGACCTTCGGGCCGAACGAGGTCACCAGCAGCAGCGCCAGCACGATCTGCGGGAACGCCATGAACACGTCGGCGAGCCGCATCAGGACCTCGTCCCAGGCGCCCCCGAGGTAGGCGGCCGAGAGGCCGATGATCAGGCCGCCCCCGACGCCGATCAAGGTCGCCGCCAGCGACATGTACAGGACCGTCCAGCCGCCGTGCAGGAAGCGGCTCCAGACGTCTCGCCCGAGCGCGTCGGCGCCGAACAGCAGGTGGCCCGAGGGCGCGAGGTTCGGGAACGCGATGAACGCGTCCGGGTTCTGCGGCGCGAACAGTGGGCCGAGCAGCGCGAAGCCAACGATCACGATCAGGAAGACCAGGCCGATCTTGCCGCGGGTCTGGTGCAGCGTCGCCCTCAGCAGCGTCAGCCACTGTCGGGAGCGGATGGCGGGCGCGGCGACGAGCGCGGCGGGAGCGGCCGGCTCCGGCCCGCCGGAGATCTGTGTGGTGCTCATCGTCCGGCCGTCCTCAGTCGGGGAGTGACGACGATCGTCAACAAATCAGCGACCAGGTTCACGACCACGTAGACCGCGCCGAGGATCATCACCAGCGCCTGCACGGTCGGGATGTCGCGGTTGGTGACCGCGGTGACGAGCTGCGAGCCGATGCCGTTGTAGCCGAACACGTACTCGACGACGACGATCCCACCGGCCATGTACGCGAGCTGCAGCGCCGACACCTGGATCGCGGGGACGATCGCGTTCGGGACCGCGTGGCGCCAGATCACGGTGCGGTTCGACAGGCCCTTGAGCCGCGCCATCGTCACGTAGTCGGAATGCAGCACCTCGACCATCGACGCGCGCATGATTCGGCTGATGTAGGGCGTGACGGCGATGATCAGCGTCAGCGCGGGGAGCACGACCACCTTCGGCACGTCCCACGCGTGCTCACCGGGCGGGATGATCGAGACGCCGGGGAACACTCTGAAGACGTACGTGGTCGCCAGCAGCAGCGCGAGCCCGATGCCGATCACGAAGTCGGGCAACGCCGCGAGCACGAGTGTCGTCGTCGAGAGGACGTGGTCGGGGAGCTTGTCGCGCTTGACGGCCATCCAGACGCCGAGCGCGATCGACAGCGGCACCGCGACGATCGCCGAGATCACGACCAGGAACGCGGAGTTCGCGAGCGGCCCGGAGATCAGGTTCGTGACCGGGCTCTGGGTCGCGGCGCTCGTGCCGAGATCGCCGGTCAGGATCCCCTTCAGCCAGTGCCAGTACTGGGCAAACGCGGACTGATTGAGGTGCAGCTGATCGGTCAGCGCCTTCAATCGCGCCGGCGTCGCGTCGCGGCCGAGCACCGCGCGGGCGGCGTTGCCCGGCAGCGCCTGCGTCGCCGCGAACACGACGACCGAGACGAGGAACAGGATCAGGATCCCCAGCAGGACGCGCCTGATCAGGAAACGAGTCATCGAGCCATCTTCCTTTTCTCGTGTCGGTCGATCACGCCAGGTGCCCGACGTTCTTGAACCAGTAGTTGCCCAGTGGGAATCCCGATGGCGCCTCGACAAAGCCGCCCATCTTCCCCGTGTAGGCGTCGATCAGGTTGGAGAAGTACGGGATGATGTAGCCGCCGAACTCGTACTCGATCTGCTGTGCCTCGTGCAGCAGCTCGATCCGCTTCTGCGTGTTCAGCTCCGCCGTGGCCTCGTTGATCAGCTTCGTGAAGCGCGCGCCGTGCGCGTTCTTGGGCGGCCAGTGCGTCTCGTTGAACGGCGCCCCCGGCACGCTCGACTGGGCGACCTGCGGCAGGTACTCGCGCGTGGCCCAGAAGTCCTGGGCGAACGTCCACTTGAGGTACTGGGGGCCGTAGAAGATGCTCGTGTTGACCTGGCTTAGTTTGACCTTGACGCCGGCGGCGGTCGCCTGCTGGGCGAACACCTCGGCGGCCTGGACGACGCCCTGGAACACCGGCGAGGTGACGAGCTGCACGGTCAGCCCCTCGTGGCCCGCCTGCTTGAGCAACGACTTGGCCTGCTCGAGGTCCTGGTGTCGCTGCGGCAGCGAGTGGTTGTAGGCCGGATCGAGCGGGGAGTACATGTCGTTGGCGATCCGGCCCTGGCCCGACAGCACCTGCAGCACCATCTGCGGCCGGTCGACGATCAGCCGGATCGCCTGCCGCACCCGCGGATCGGAGAACGGGGCCTGGTCGACGCGCATCGTGAACGGCTGCCACGAGCCGGTCTCCGAGATCAGCACCTTGTAGCCGCCGTAGCCCACCACCTCGCCGATCTGCGCGGTCGGCAGGTTGTCGATCGCCTGCACCTGACCGCCGAGCAGCGCGTTGACGCGCGCCGTGTCGTCGGTGAAGTCGATGATGGTCAACTCGTCGACGTAGGGCTTGGGCTGTTGCCAGTAGTTCGGGAAGCGCTTGAACACGCTCTGCTGGCCGGGGGTGAACGACTCGTACATGAACGCGCCGGTGCCGACCGGCTTCTTCGGGTCATAGCCGACCGGGAGGATCGCGTTGAAGTACTGGCCGATCTCGTCGACGAACGCGGCGTTCGGCGTCTTCAGCGGGACGCGGACCTGCCTGGGCCCGACCGGCTTGAGGTTCTTGGCGTCGACGTAGCCGATCGACGAGGCGCCGGTCTTTGGGGCCTTGGGATCGAGGATCCGGTTTAGCGAGAAGATCACGTCCTCGGGAGCCACGGTCTTGCCGTTGTGGAACTCGATGCCCTGCCGGAGCGTCACGATCCACGAGGAGGCATCGCCGGTGTGCTCGGGCTCGATCGACTCGGCGACGAGGTAGTCGATCGACTTGAAGTCCACCGAGCGCACGGCGAGTGACTCGTACAGGTTCCAGTTGCGCATGATGTCCGGATCTGAGACCGGGATGTGCGCGTCGAGCGTGTCGGTCGAGCCGCCGCCGGTCGCGCCGACCGACATCGGGCCGCCGTGGCGGAGCTTGGCGCCGCCGGTCGCGGGCGAGCCCTTGATCGCGCCCGTCCCCGGCTGCACGCCAACGCACGCGGTGAGCAGTCCGCCGGCGCCGAGCGCGGCGCCGCCCGCAAGCGACCCGCGCAGGAGCTGGCGACGGGTGAGGCCGTCGTCCGACGGGTTGTGCTCAGTCACCCCCGGTCTCTCCTCGTCTGGGTCTGTCGCTTAGACGACAAGGCTCTCCGCGTTGGTCAGCCGATCCGCGTAGCGCATCGCCTCGGCGACGATCAGGTCGACGGTCAGTTGCAGGTGCTCTCGCACCACTTCGCCGGCCGCCGGATCCCGGACCTCGATCGCCGCCAGCAGCGCCTGATGGTCTTCCACATAGTCCGACACCGGGTAGACCGGATGCCAGTTCAGCAGCATCTGGGACTCGGCGGCCAGCGGCTCGTGGGCTCGGCTCAGCCGCGGGCTGCCGGCGAGCCCGACCAATGCTCGGTGAAAGTCGATGTCGGCTTCGATCAGAACCCGCGGCGGCGCCTGACTGCAATCGGTCGGGCAGGCGTCCCGGATTCGCTGCTGGGCGCCGCGCAGTGGAGCCAGGTCCAACTCGTTTGGGTCCTCCAGCAGCACCCCGACCGCGGCCACCTCGAGCGCTGACCGGGCTCGGTAGACGTCGATCACGTCGTCCACCGAGATCCCTCGCACCCGCGCACCGCGGTTGATCTCGGTCACCACCAGACCTTCTTGCACCAGGTGCCGTAGGGCCTCGCGGATCGCGCTGCGGCCGGTCCCGAACGACTGGGCGAGCGCCGCCTCCGGCAGCTGCTCCTCCGGCTTGATCCGTCCGGCGAGGATCGCCGCCCGCAGCTCCTGCAGCACCTGATCGGTGGTGGAGCGCCGCACCACCCGGCCCAATCCCCAAGCGGTCTTGCCAGCCAAGTTGTCGACAACCTACTCCCGGCTGTCATCCGTGTCAACAACATGTGAACTCACGGTGACGCGGCCAGGCGCCGGTCCAGCGGCGACCCCGAGAGGCCACCGTCCTCGCTCCCGATCACCGGACCGCCAGCGCCCGCTCCGGCCGGTCGGTGATCACCGCGGCGACGCGCGGATCAGCGATCAGCTCGTGCAGCGCCCGTCGATCGTTGACCGTCCACACCCAGGCGTCAACCTCCCGCTTCGCCGCCCAGGTGAGCGCGCCCCGGCGGGCGAGGCTGACGTGAGGGGCGAGGAAGTCGGCCCCCGCCGCGCGCATCCGGCCGTCCAGGTCGAGCATCCGCCGCGGAGCGATCAGCAGTCCTGTCCGCGCCTCGGGCATACGGCGTTTGACCTCGGCCAGGACGTCCTCGCGAAACGAGGTGAGCACGTACTGCTCGGGCTCCAGTTGGCGCGTCACCGCCGCCATCGCCTCGGCGACGTAGCCACGCTCCTTGAGCTCGATGTCGACGATGATCCGGCCGGCGGCGGCACGGAGCACGTCCTGGAGCAGCGGCGCCTGGCCGACCTTCATCCGTGCCTGCACCTGGCTGTGCTCCAACCGGCCGACCGGGCGCAGGCGGACCCACGCGTCGTGGACGATCACCAACCGGCCGTCCGCGGTGCGGCGGACGTCGATCTCGATCGCGTCACAGCCGAGGGCGACCGCGTCGGCGACCGCCTCGAGCGAGTTCTGGGGGGCGGTTCCCCAGGCGCCGCGATGGGCGACGATCAGCGGGGCGGAGTCACCGCACCTCATGGCCGCCGCCGTCGCTCCGGCCCGCATCGTCGCTGAGATTAACTCAGACCCCCGACGGCACGCGTATGCTCGCGAGCCCGATGGCGCCCGATCCGCGTCCCTGCTTTCTGGTGCTGATGGCCGATCAGCTGGCCGCAGCGTGGTTGCCCATGTACGGCCACCCGGTGGTCCAGACTCCGAACCTGAGCGCCCTGGCCGACGACGCGACCGTCTTTGGCAGTGCCTACACGCCGTTTCCGCTGTGCGCGCCGGCGCGGGCGGCGATGCTGACCGGCCGCTACGCGTCCGATCTCGGCGTCTACGACAACGCCGCCGAGCTGCGCGCCGGGATACCCACCGTCGCCCACGCGCTTCGCGCCGCCGGCTATCACACCGCCGTCGCCGGCAAGATGCACTTCGTCGGCCCCGACCAGCTGCACGGCTTCGAGGACCGCCTGACCACCGATATCTACCCGGCCGACGTCGATTGGACCCCGGACTGGAGCCGCCCGCTGGATGAGCCGCTGCCCTGGTATCACACGATGGAGAGCGTGCTCACCCCTGGGATCTGCGCCGCCGCGATGCAGACCGACTACGACCAGGAGGTCAGCTATCAGGCGGTCCGCAAGCTCTACGACATTGCCCGAGATCGCAGCGAGCAGCCGTTCCTGCTGTTTGCGTCATTCACCAATCCGCACGACCCGTGGGAGCTTCCGGCGCGCTGCTGGGAGCGCTACCGCCGTGAGGAGATCGACGATCCGGCGGTACCGGCGCTACGCCTGGACGACGTCGATCCCCACAGCCGCCGGCTGCGCGCGATGTGCCAGGTCGACGCGGCCGGGCTCACCGCCGAGCAGATCCGTCGCGCCCGCCACGGTTACTACGCCGCCATCAGCTACCTGGACGAGCGGGTGGGCGAGGTCTTGGACGCGCTGCGCGAGTCGGGCCTGGCGCCGCGCACCACGGTGCTGTTCTGCGCCGACCACGGAGAGCTGCTCGGCGAACGGGGCCTCTGGTACAAGATGTCGTTTCTGGAGCCATCGGCCCGGGTGCCGCTGATCGTGCGCCGCCCCGGCGCTCGGGGCGCTCGCCGCGTCACCGCGCCGGTGTCGCTGCTCGGCGTCGCTCCGACGTTGCTCGAGCTCGCCGGGGTGGACGGCGAGGCGCTGCCTGGTCTCCAGGGCAGCTTGGCCTCGGCGCTGGACCCTGACGGAGCGGCGCCGGTGGATCCGGTGGTGTCCGAATACCACGCCGAGGGCGTGCAGGCACCGGCGGCGATGGTTCGCCGCGGATCGCACAAGCTGATCGTCTCGCTCCAGGATCCCGACCTGCTCTACGACCTGCGCGACGACCCCCACGAGCTGCGCGACCGCAGCGGCGACCCCGGCTACGGCCGGGTCGCGTCCGCGCTGCGCGCCGAACTGGAGCGCCGCCTCGATCTGGCAGACATCGACCGCCGGGTACGGGAGAGCCAGTCCGAGCGCCGGCTGGTCTCGCGAGCGCTCCAGCAGGGCCGTCACACCTCGTGGGACTATCAGCCGCAGCCGGATACGCGGTACGTCCGCCACCGCGCGGATCTCTACGAGCTCCAGCGGCGCGCCCGGCTGGACAGCGGCGTCCCCGAGCAGCCTACGAAGTCATTCCGCCGAACTGACCGCCGGTGATCCCGAGTACCTGGCCGGTTATGTAGTTGGCCCACGGCGAGCACAGCAGGAACACGCCCCCCGCCGCCTCGGCCGGAGTCCCGGGCCGTCCCAGCGCGATCAGGTTCGGGGCCAGCTGGCGAAGCTGCGCCGGGATCCCGAGCTGCACCGTCTGCCCGTCGATCTCCATCGTGTTGTCGCCCACCTTGTCGGCGGTCAGGCGCGTCTCGATGTATCCGAACGCCACCGCGTTGACGTTGATCTTGAACTGACCCCACTCCTTGGCCAGTGTCTTGGTCAGCCCGACGACTCCCGACTTGCCAGACGCATAGTTGGCCTGCCCGGCGTTGCCCATCGTGCCCGAGATCGAGGACACGTTGACGATCTTGCGGAACACCTCGATGCCCTGCTCGCGCTCCCGCTTGGCCGGCTCGCGCATGTGCGGGGCGACGGCGCGGCACATCCGAAACGGGACCACGTTGTGGATCTCGATCATCCGCTGGAACTGGTCGTCTGACATCTTGTGGATCGGGGCGTCGATCGTGTACCCGGCGTTGTTGACGAGGATGTCGATCCTGCCCCACGTGTCGATCACCTTCGCCACCAGCTGATCGCACACCCCCGGCTTGGTCAGGTCGCCGCCGAACACGATCGTCTCGCCGTCGATCTCCGCGGCCGTCCGCTCGGCGCTGTCGCCGTCGAGGTCGTTGATCAGGACCTTGGCCCCGTGCCGGGAGAGCAACTCGGCCGTCGCCCGGCCGATGCCCCGCGCCGAACCGGTAACGATCGCCACCTTGTCCTCGAGAATTGCCACTGAGCACTGCCTTTCGTCGATTGGGATGGAGGATCTTGCCAACGCCGACCCGGCGGTGACGATACGGTGCCGTTCATGAATGCCCCTGACTGGCTGGCCACCTATGCCGACAAGCTCGGCGTTCCCGCACCCACCGAGGATGAGCTCAAGACGGTCCTGGACCTCGCCGCTGTGGCCGCCCACCAGTCCCAGCGGATCGCCGCTCCGGTGGCCTGCTGGCTGGCCGCCCGCGCCGGCGTCGACCTGGATGCGGCGATGGCGCTGGCGCGTGAGGTGAACCCCGACGGCTGAACGCGAGCACGACCTCGTCCTGTTCGGTGCCACCGGCTTCACCGGCGGGCTGACCGCCGAGTATCTGACGCGGGCACGGGGCGGGGCCCGGTGGGCGCTGGCCGGCCGCAGCGCCGCCAAGCTGGCGGCCGTCCGAGAGCGCCTCACCGAGATCGACGCGGCGGCCGCCGACCTGGCGCTGCTGATCGCCGACATCGGGGACCCGGACTCGATTCGCCGAGTGGCCGAGTCGACCCGGGTGGCGATCTCGACCGTCGGCCCCTACCTCCGCTACGGCGAGCCGCTCGTCGCCGCCTGTGCCGCCGCCGGCACCGACTACGTCGACCTCACCGGGGAGCCGGAATTCGTCGACCTGATGTGGCTGCGCTATCACGAGCCGGCGCGGCGCTCCGGGGCGCGGCTGGTCCACTGCTGCGGCTTTGACTCGATCCCTCACGATCTCGGGGTCCTCTACACCGTCTCCCAGCTTCCCGCGGACGTCCCGACCAAGGTCGATGGGTTCGTCCGCGCCGCCGGCGGATTCTCCGGTGGCACCTACCACAGCGCCGTAAACGTCATGAGTCGGCTGCGCCAGGCCCGGCAGGTGGCGCGCCAGCGCGCTACGCGGGAGGGGCGACCGGTCGGGCGCAGGATCACCGGGGTCACCGGACTGCCGCGCCACGACGACACCGCCGGCGGCTGGATCATGCCGATGCCGACGATCGACCCGATCGTGGTGCTGCGCTCCGCGGCGGCGCTGCCGCGCTACGGACCCGACTTCAGCTACGGGCACTACTTCGTCGCCGGCCGGCCGTGGACGCTCGCCGGGCTCGCCGCCGGGGCCGGTACGGTGGCGGCGCTGGCGCAGCTGCCGCCGACCCGGCGGGCGCTGCTCATGCTCAAGGACCCGGGCGACGGGCCGTCCGAGTCGCAGCGGGCCACGGCGTGGTTCAAGGTCCGCTTCGCCGCGAACGGCGGCGGTCAGCGCTTGATCACCGAGGTCAGCGGCGGGGATGCCGGCTACGGGGAGACGTCGAAGATGCTCGCCGAGGCCGCGTTGTGCCTGGCGCAGGACGACCTGCCCGACCGGGCGGGCCAGTTGACCCCGGCGGTGGCGATGGGGGAGCCGCTGATCGGCCGGCTGAAACGCGCCGGGATCGGTTTCGCCACGGTGACCCCGCCGGGATCGGTTTCGCCACGATGACCGCGCCGGGATCGGTTTCGCCACGGTGACCGCGCCGTCCCGAACCGCTATCTGAGCTCCCTTCTTATGCAGTTCTTACGAGGGGCCGGTCATGCTCAGGCGGTGCGTGTCCTGATCGCCGAGGACGAACTGAGACTCGCTGATGCGATCGCCCGCGGGCTGCGCCGGCAGGGTTTCGCCGTCGATCTGGCCCCCGACGGCGAGCAGGCGCTGGTCAAGTCCCGCATCGTTCGCTACGACGTGCTGGTGCTCGACCGCGACCTCCCGGGGGTCCACGGCGACGACGTCTGCCGCGCGGTTCGCGACGAGCGGCCCGAGACAGGAATCCTGATGCTGACCGCCGCGGGGGCCCTCGAGGACGTGATCGAAGGGCTCTCCCTCGGCGCCGACGACTACCTGCCCAAGCCGTTTCGCTTCGCTGAGCTCGTGGCCAGAATCCATGCCCTGGCTCGCCGGACGTCGCCGAGTCGCCCTCCGGTCATGCGCCACGGTGACCTGGAGCTCGATCCGGCGCGGCGACGGCTCACCCGCTCAGGTCGCGAGCTCGACCTCGCTCGCAAGGAGTTCGCGGTGCTGGAGGCTCTGATGGCTGCCGATGGCGCTACCGTTTCCGCCGAGCAACTACTCGAACGCGTATGGGACGAGCACACCGATCCGTTCACCAACGTCGTGCGGATGACGATCATGACGTTGCGTCGCAAGCTCGGCGATCCGCCGGTCGTCCAGACGGTGATCGGGGTGGGCTACCGGATGGCGTGACGTCCGCCCCGGCGGGGGGGTCACGCTGGTCGCGCTCGCCCGCGCGAACCATCCGATTGCGCCTGACCGCGCTCTACGGCACGGTCTTTTTGATCACCGGCGCAGCGCTGCTCACCGTCGGGTACTTCTTCGTTCGCAGCAACCTGCGCACCCACCACAGCTTTCGCGCCGAGCTCATGCGGCTGGGGATCCCACCGGACCGGGGCGAGTTCGGGTTCCCGCCGGGCTCCCCCGAGGCCAAGCTGATCCACTCGGTGCAGAACCAGATCCTCGGCGGGGCGCTGCATCGGCTCCTGATCGAGTACGGGGTGGCCCTCGTCGTCATGACCGCCATCTCGGTGGTGATCGGCTGGCTGCTGGCCGGCCGCGCCCTGGCTCCACTGCGCGAGATCACCGCCACCGCCCGGCGGGTGTCAAGCGAGAATCTGGGCGAGCGGATCGCCCTGCGCGGCCCGGCGGACGAGCTCAAGGAGCTGGCCGACACGTTTGATCGGATGCTGGTCCGCCTCGACGGGGCATTCGCCAGCCAGCGCCACTTCGTCGCCAACGCCTCGCATGAGCTGCGTACGCCGCTGGCGATCATGCGCACCGAGGTCGACGTGGCCCTCGCCGACCCCGACGCCAGTGCGCAGGAGCTCCGTCAGATGGGGGAGGCGATCCGAGACACGGTGGACCGATGCGAGCGGCTGATCGCCAGCCTGTTGCTGCTCGCCCGGAGCGAGGCGGCCACCGGTCACGAGGAGCCGGTCGACGTCTGCGCGCTGGCCGCCGACTGCATCACCGACCTGTGGGCGCGCGCCCAGCAGGCACGTGTCGACGTCCGCGACGAGCTGGAGCCGGCGTGGACGATGGGCGATCCCGGGCTGCTCGAACGGCTCGTCGCCAACCTGGTCGACAACGGGATCGACCACAACCGGCCGGGCGGCTATCTCCAGGTCAGGACACGGACCGTGGGCGAGTCGGTGGAGCTGCTGGTCTCCAACCCGGGCCCCCGGATCCCGGCCGAGCAGGTCCAGGGGCTGACCGAGCCGTTTCGCCGCCTGGACCGGTCGGTGGGCGGGTTCGGGCTCGGCCTATCGATCGTGCAGTCGATCGCGCAGGCTCACCAGGGGACGGCGACGCTGACCGCACCTCCCAGCGGAGGTCTCCAGGTCACGGTAACGCTGCCGCGGCTGCCGGCGGCGCTCGCCGGCCCGCCGAATCCGGCGGGGGCGGTGCGGGCCCCGCAGTGACCACAGGGCATCTACGATGGCACGGATGAGCGACGAGCCGCAGCTGCTGTGGGAGCCGTCCGCGGAGCGGGTGGCCGGGACGACCCTGACTCGCTTCGAGGAGTGGCTCGGCGCTGAGCAAGGGCTGCGGTTCGAGGACTACGGGGAGCTGTGGCGGTGGTCGGTCGGCGATCTCGACGCCTTCTGGTCTGCGGTCGTGCGGTTCTTCGACGTCCGCTTCGCCGAGGGCGGCGAGGTGGTGCTGCGCGATCGCTCGATGCCGGGCGCCGAGTGGTTCCCGGACTCGCGGATCTCCTACGCCGAGCACGTGTTCCGGGGCAAGGACGAGAGCGAGGTGGCGATCCGGCATGCCTCCGAGGTCCGCCCGGAGCTGGGGGAGTGGACGTGGAGCCGGCTGCGATCGGAGACGGCGCGGATCGCTGCGGGGCTGCGCGGGCTGGGCGTAGAGGAAGGCGATCGAGTGGTCGCCTACATGCCCAACATCCCCGAGACGGTGGCCGCGTTCCTGGCGTGCGCGTCGCTGGGCGCGATCTGGTCGTCGGCGGCGCCCGAGTTCGGCGCGCGCAGCGTGATCGATCGCTTCGCCCAGGTGGAGCCGAAGGTGCTGCTGGCGATCGATGGCTACCGCTACGGCGGCAAGGATTTCGACCGCCGAGAGATCGTCGACCGGATCGCCGCGGAGCTCCCCGGGGTGGAGCGGACGGTTCGATTCGGCTACCTCGACGGGTCCGGCTGGGAGGACGGATTCCTCGGCGACGGGGAGCTGTCGTTCGCCCAGCTGGCGTTTGATCACCCCCTCTGGGTCCTGTACAGCTCGGGGACGACGGGGCTGCCCAAGCCGATCGTCCACGGCCAGGGCGGAATCCTGGTGGAGCAGGTCAAGAAGATGAACCTGCACCTGGACGCGCAGGCGGGCGACCGGGTGTTCTGGTTCTCGACCACCGGCTGGATGATGTGGAACTTCCTGGTCGGCGTGCTGCTGACCGACGCCTCGATCGTGCTCTTCGACGGCAACCCGGGGTATCCGGATCTCGGCGTCCTCTGGGATCTGGCGCAGACAGCCGGAATCACCACCTTCGGGACCAGCGCGGCGTATATCGCGGCCTGCATGAAGGCCGAGGTGGTGCCCGGCGAGGGGCGCGATCTCAGCGCGCTGAAGGCGGTGGGATCGACTGGATCACCGCTCGCTCCCGAAGGCTTTGCCTGGGTCTATGACCAGCTGGGCGCCGACACCTGGCTGTTCTCGACGTCGGGCGGCACCGACATGTGCACCGCGTTTGTCGGCGGCGTCCCGGTGCTGCCGGTGTATCTCGGCGAGCTTCAGGCGCCTTCCCTGGGCGCGTCGGTACAGGCCTGGGACCCGGACGGCAACGAGCTGAGCGACGAGGTCGGCGAGCTGGTGATCACCGAGCCGATGCCCTCGATGCCGATCTTCTTCTGGGGCGACGACGACGGGTCGCGGCTGCGCGATTCCTACTTCTCCATGTACCCGGGGGTGTGGCGCCACGGAGATTGGATCCAGATCACCCCCCGCGGGACCGCCGTGATCTCGGGGCGGTCGGACTCGACGATCAACCGCGGCGGCGTCCGCATGGGCACCAGCGAGATCTACCGCGCCGTGCTCGGGGTGCAGGACGTCGTCGACGCGCTGGTCGTCGATCTGCCGCGGGAGGGGACCGACGGATGGATGCCACTGTTCGTGGTCCTGCGCGAGGGGGCGTCGCTGGATGACTCGCTGGTGGACGCGATCCGCCGCCGGGTCCGTGAAGACTGCTCTCCGCGCCACGTCCCCGACGAGATCCGCCAGATCGCGGAGGTGCCGCGGACGCTGTCGGGCAAGGTGCTGGAGGTCCCGGTCAAGCGCATCCTGATGGGGTCGCCGGCGGCCGAGGCGGCCTCGCGGGAGTCGCTGGCAAACCCCGAAGCACTCGACGTGTTCGTGGAGCTCGCTCAGGCGTAGGGGGGAACCACCACCGCCCGCGGCTATACCGGGTGTGGGAGATAAAGGAAGTCATTGGGAGAAAATCTCCCACGCCCGGATCGCCGCTCTCGCCGCCAAGCAATACGGCCACGTCACTCGAACGCAGCTGCTCAAGCTAGGCCTGGGCACCCGCGCGATCAGCTACCGGATCGCCGCCGGGACGTTGCTCCCGGCCCACGCGGGCGTATACGCGGTGGGACATCGCCGCCCCGAGCCCGCCGCCCGTGCCGCCGCCGCCGTCCTCGCCTGCGGGCCGAACGCCGTCCTCAGCCACGCCTCCGCCGCCAGCCTCTGGGGACTGCACCCACGCTGGACCGCGCCGATCGAGGTGACGATCACCCGCGGTGACCGCCGGCCGCCGGGCATCCGCACCCACCGCTCCAGGACCATGCCCCGGGCGGACATCCGCCTCCACCTGGGGATCTGGGTGACCAGCTCAGCACGGACGTTGCTCGACAACGCTCCCCGCACTCCCGAAAAGATCCTCACCCGCCAGTTCAACGACGCCCGCCGCGCCGGCATCGTGCACCTCGGCCAGCTCAGGGAGCTGGTGGAGCGGTGCCCGAACCACCCAGGGGCGAAGCGGCTGCGGCCCCTCGTCGAGATCGAACGGGCGCCCACGCGGTCGGAGTTCGAGGACGCGTTCCTGGCATTCGCAAGCCGCTTCGGGCTGCCCCAACCGCGGATCAACGCTCACGTCGGCGGCTACGAGGTCGACGCACTGTTCGAGCCCGAGCGGCTTATCGTCGAGCTGGACGGGTATGAGTTCCATCGCGATCGAACGTCGTTCGCCGCCGACCGCGAGCGGGACGCGGAAATGCTGAGACTAGGGTTTGCCACGGTCAGGATCACGTATGCGCGCCTGCGCGACCATCCGCATCGGGAGGCCGCTCGGCTGCGGGAGATACTCGGGCGCCGGGCCGTCCTACCCTCCTCTTATGGACTTCTTCCCGAACTCTGAAAGGTTCCTCACGGGTGAGTGGTCGTATACACCGAGGAAACCCACAGTTGTCATCAAGGAGAAAGCACGAACGCCATGAAAAGCCTCAGCCGATGGATCCCGGTCATCGGCGGCGCCGTCGCGGGGGGAGTGATCGCGCTGGTCATCGCTGGCACGAGCGCTACCACCCACGTGACGACGACCGTCGTGGCACCCGCCAGGGCGACCAGCGCCTCCGCCGAACCCACCTCGTTCAGGAGCGTGGGCGGGATGAGCATCAACCAGATCTACCAGGCAGACAGTCCCGGCGTGGTCGACATCCGCGTCATCTCGCAGACGCAGACCGGCTTCAATCCGTTCGGGGGCAGCAGCACCCAGAAGCAGGAGGGTGAGGGTGCCGGCGTCGTCTACAACGACAAGGGAGACATCCTGACCGACGAACACGTCGTCTCCGGCGCGACCTCGGTCAAGGTGACCTTCCAGGACGGCAAGACGGCGACGGCCAAGGTCCTCGGAACCGATCCATCGACCGACGTCGCCGTGATCCACGTCAACGTGCCGACCTCCGACCTGCATCCGATCGCGCTGGCCAACTCCTCCGACGCCCAGGTCGGCGACCCGGTGGTGGCGATCGGGAGCCCGTTCAGCCTGCCCGAGACGACCACGGCGGGGATCGTGAGCCAGACCGGGCGCAGCATCACCGCTCCCAACCAGTACACGATCCCGAACGCGATCCAGACCGACGCGGCGATCAACCCGGGTAACTCGGGCGGTCCGCTGCTGGACGCCTCAGGCCACGTGCTCGGCCTCAACGACCAGATCGAGACCAACAACACCACCGCCGGCGGCGAGGGCTCGAGCTCGGGAGTCGGTTTCGCCACACCGATCAACACCGACGCCAAGATCGCCGACGAGATCATCGCCGGTCACAAGGTCCAGCACCCCTACGTTGGCGTCGAGCTCTCCGGCACCTCCTCCGGCGGCGCCGAGGTCAGCAAGGTGTCTCCGAACTCCCCGGCCACCGCGGCGGGGATCCAAGCCGGCGACCTGATCACCGCCGTCGACGGCACGCCCGTGACCTCCACCGACGCCTTCATCGCGGCGATCAACAACGACACCCCGGGCCAGACGGTGAAGCTGACCATCGATCGCCAGGGTCAGACCAAGCAGATCCAGGTCAAGCTCGGAAACCGCCCGGCGCAGCCGCCGAACGCCGGCTGACCCCTAACTGAGCTCAGGCACTCGCGGCCCCCGCAAGACGACGGCGGTGGGTCGCGAGCGCCATCGATATCGGTCCGCCGATCACGACGAGGACGATCACCAGCGGACCGAGAACGCCATGGCCGAACGCGGTGGCGAGCGCATAGGCTCCGGCGCCGAACAGCCCCGCCATCGGCAGCGTGACGACCCAGGCGGTGGCGATCGTCCCGGCCACGCCCCAGCGGACGGCGGACAGGCGCTTGGCCGCGCCAGCGCCCATCACGCCGCCCGAGATGACGTGGGTGGAGGACAGCGGGTAGCCCAGGTGAGACGACAGCAGGATCACGAGCGCTCCCGATGCCTGGGCCGAGAACGCCTGAGCCGAGTCCATCTTGATGATGCGGCTGCCGACGGTGCGGATGATCCGCCAGCCACCGGCATAGGTCCCCAGGGAGATGGTCGTCGCCGACAGCACCACCACCCAGATGGGGACGGACGCGTGCTGCGGGCTCAGCGTCCCGTGGGCGACCAGCGCCAGGGTGATCACCCCCATCGTCTTCTGGGCGTCATTGGTGCCGTGGGCGAGGGCCAGCGCCGAGTTGGAGACGATCTGGCTGACGCGAAACCCCCGCGTCACCCGGCCCGGATTGCGCTGGCCGAACACGCGATAGACCGCAACGATCACCAGCCCGGCGAGCCCGAATGCGGACACCGGGGCGACGATCCCGGGGAGGATCACCTTGGTCACGATTCCGCTGCCGTCGATGCCGCTCCAGCCGACGGCGGCGAGCATCGCTCCGATCACGCCGCCGATCAGGGCGTGGGAGGAGCTCGAGGGCAGCCCGTAGGCCCAGGTCAGAAGGTTCCAGGCAATCGCCCCGATCAAGCCGGCGAACGCGATCGTCTCGGTAACCCGCGTGGCATCGATGATGCCGGTGGCGATCGTCGCGGCGACGTTGAGGGAGATGAACGCGCCGGCGAAGTTCAGCACCGAGGCGAGCGCGATCGCCGCCCGCGGTGACATCGCCCGCGTCGAGATCGACGAGGCGACGACGTTGGCGGTGTCGTGAAATCCGTTGGTGAAGTCGAACGCCGTCGCCGCGACGACGACGATCACGAGCAGGACATCGCTGTGCACGGACGCCGAGAGCGCTGTCAGCTGCCGGCGCTCGCCGCGATCGCCAACGTGCGCTCCATCAGCTCGTTGTGCACGCTGCGGGTGCGTCCGTCACGGCGCGTCCAGCTGCCATCGGAGGCGAGGGTCCAGGCGAAGGTGTCGTCGGCGAGGCAGCGCTCCATCGTGTCCTCGAGCTCGGCCTGCAGCTCGGGGCGCTCGATTGGCGCCAGCAGCTCGACCCGAGTGTCGAGGTTGCGCGGCATCATGTCGGCCGAGCCGATGTAGTAGACGTGCTCGTCTCCTCGGTGAAAGGAGTAGATCCGAGAGTGCTCCAAAAAGCGCCCGACCACCGACACCACCTCGATCGTCTCGCTGACGCCGGAAAGGCCGGGGAGCAAGCAGCAGATCCCGCGCACGTTGAGGGTGATCGGGACGCCGGCCTGCGATGCCCGGTACAGCGCTTCGATGATCTTCTGGTCGACGAGCGCGTTGCACTTCATCGCGATCCGGGTCTCCTGGCCGTCGCGGTGGGCGGCGATCGTCCGGTCGATCTCGTCGATCAGTGGCTGGCGCAGCCAGGTCGGCGCCACCAGCGTCTTGCGCTGCGGCTCGGGATGCCCGTAGCCCGTCAACGTGTTGAACAGGTTGGCCACCTCGTCGCCGATCTGCCGATCGGTGGTGAAGAAGCCGAAGTCCTCGTAGAGACGAGCGTTCTTGGCGTGGAAGTTGCCGGTCCCGATCATCACGTAGTTGCGCACCGCGCCGCGCTCGCGGCGCACGATCAGGATCGCCTTGGCGTGGGTCTTCAGTCCCGGGATGCCGTGGACGACATGAGCGCCGACCTCCTCCAGGGCCCGCGACCAGCGGATGTTCTGGCGCTCGTCGAACCGGGCCTTGAGCTCGACCAGGCAGACCGCCTGCTTGCCCTTCTCGGCGGCCTCGATCAGTGACGGGACCAGCGCCGAGTCGTCGGAGGTCCGATACACGGTCATCTTGATCGCCAGCACGTTGGGGTCGTCGACCGCCTGCTGCACGAACCGCTCCACGCTGCTCGTGAACGACTGATACGGGTAGTGCACGAGCACATCGGAGGCGCGCATCATCGCGAACATGTCCGGGGCCACATCGCCATCGGAGGGCGCGGTCATCAGCCCCGGCTGGGTGACCGGCGACCATCCCGGCCAGCGCAGGTTGGGCTTGTCCTTGATGGAGGCGATCTGCCACAGGTCGCCGAGATCCAGGAGACCCTCGACGTCGTAGACCTGCCCCTCGTCGACGTTGAGCCACTCGATCAGCCGGGTGCGCAGCGCCGGGTCCATGCCGGCTCCGACCTCGAGCCGGACGACCTCCCCGAAGCGGCGACGCCGCAGCTCGTCCTCGACTGCCTGCAGCAGGTCGTCGGCCTCGTCGGATACCTCAAAGTCGGCATCGCGGGTCACCCGGAACAGGTCGTAGCTGAGGATGTTCATCCCCGGGAACAGCGAGTCGAGGTGGCGGGCGATAATGTCCTCGAGCGGGATGAACGTGTCCGTCTCGATCTCCACGAACCGCGGCACCACCTCCTTGGGCACCTTCACCCGAGCGAACGCGTCCTGGTCGGAGTCGGGGTCCTGCAGCCGCACGATCAGGCTCAGCGAGAGATTGGAGATGTACGGGAACGGCCGGCCGGCGCCGACGGCGAGCGGGGTCAGCACGGGGAAGATCTGCTCGCGGAAGTGACGTTGGATCGCCTCCGCCGGCGCGCCCGACTCATCGCAGCTGACGATCCGGATGTCCTCGTCGCAGAGTGCGGGACGCACGATCCGCGAGAACTGATCGGCGTGACGACGGTCCAGATCACGGACCTGATCGTGGATCCGCGCCAGCACCTCGGTCGGCGACATGCCGTCTGGCCCGCGGGCATCGATACGGGCGTCGACCTGGTCGTGGACGCCGGCGACGCGGACCATGAAGAACTCGTCGAGGTTGGTGACGAAGATCGCCAGGAATTTCAGCCGCTCGATCAGCGGCAGTGACTCGTCCTCGGCGAGCTGCAGAACGCGATCGTTGAAATCCAGCCACGACAGCTCACGGTTGACGTACAGCGATCGATCCCGGAGATCCGGAGCCGCCGCGGCGCTCGACCGCCGCATCCGCGCCTCGCCGCCGGTGAGCGCCGTCGTCGGCGCCAGCTCTGAGCCGAGCTCGGTCACGCCACTCGCTGACCGGCGATCGCGCTCAGCTCCGAGGGCCGCATCAGCACCATCAGCTCGCCCTTGGCGATCCCCGCCAGCCCTCCCTTCTTCATTCTCGCCTGGGTGCCGGTCAGGTCGTGGAGCGTGAGCGTGAACGAGGGATCGTGTCCAACCAGCAGTGCGTCGCCGAGGCCGGCGACGAGGTCGTAGGCGTCGAACGGCTCACCGGCGAGCCGGGGCTCCACGGTCACCTCGACGCCGAGCCGGGCGCACGCCGTCTGCGCGGTTTGCAGCGCGCGCAGCTTCGGGCTCGACAGGCAGACGTCGATGGTGATCCCGAGCTGCTCCAGGGCCCGTCCGGCGGCGTCGGCCTGATTGATGCCACGCTCGGTCAACGGACGCTCGTCGTCGGGGGTGCCGTCCGCCGCCTCGGCATGGCGTAGCAGCCACAGCATGCGCACACTCTACGCGCCCGGCGTGCGAAGGCGAACCGAGTGGGCCGGGAGGCGAACCGAGTGGGCCGCGAGCGGTCCGCCGCTCAGCCGATCAGCAGATGCCGTCCAAAGACGCGCTCAAACGCCTCGTCGTCGCCGTAGCGCTCGACGCTCCACCGCGGCAAGGTCAGATCGCCACCCGCCTTCAGGTGCAGATCGACCCCGTCGCCGTTGGTGTCCAGCCGGGCCGCGGAGACCGACTGGTCCCGGCCCCGCTCCAGATGCTCGGCGAGGCGCAGGATCACCGCGCAGCGATCCAGCAGCCGCTCGTCCCCGGTGCGGGCGAGGTCCTCGATCTCCCCGAGCTTGGGCACCCCTTTGCGGTGATAGCGGGTGATCTGGGCGATCAGCGCCCGCTCCCGCGGATCGAAGCCGGGAAGCTCCGCGCTCTCGATCAGATAACGCGAGTGCTTGTGGTGATCGTCGTAGGCGATCGTCATCCCCACGTCGTGAAGCATCGACGCCGCCCACAGCAGCTCGCGTTCCCCATCGTGCGGCTCCAGTAGGCCGGTTCGGGCCAGCGAGTCGAACATCTGCAGCGACAGCGCGGCCACGTGCTCGACGTGGGTCATGTCGGACTCGTACTGGATTGCCAGATTTCGCACCCCGGACGCGCGGACGTCCTCGAACAGCGGGTCGGCGCCGGCCAGCAGCGTGCGGGCGAAGAACACCCCTTCGCGCAGACCGGCGTCGGTGGCTTCGATCCCGGCAAAATCGCCGAGGGAGACGATCGTGTCCAGCACGACGGCAGCGGCGAGGATGATGTCGCCACGTCCCGGCTTGATCCCCGGCAGCTCGCCGCGTTGCGCCACCGAGAGCCCGGCCATCTGTGCCGTCAGATCCGTGAGCGTCTTGGGCGTGATCACGAACCCCTGGACGCCGAGGTCCAGCGAGCGCCGGGCCGCCTGGGCGGCCGCGGCCAGGTTGCGCACGGCCCCGCCGATGCCGACCAGCCGCTTCCCCGACGAGGCCAGCCAGTCCATGTCCGACAGCGTGTCGGTGACGTGCCTGCGCAGCCTGGAGAGCTCCTTCTTCTTGGCCGGGCCGTCGCCGGGCAGGAACCGCTCCGTCATCCGCACCGCGCCCAGGGGAAAGGACGCCATCTGACGAGAGTGGCGATCCTTGACTCCGATCAGCTGGAGGCTCCCGCCGCCGATGTCGAGCACCACGCCGTCGGTCAACGTGGTCGAATTGACCGCCGCGACGTAGCCGAACCGCGCCTCGTCCTGAGCCGACAGCGTCTCGATCTTCAGGCCCGTCTGGCGCCGAGCGTCGGCGAGGAACTGGGCGCCATTGGCGGCATCGCGGATCGCCGAGGTGGCGACGACGTGGACGTCCTCGGGCGTGAGGTGATTGGCGCGGCAGAAGCGAGCGAACACGCTCAGCGTCTCCAACCCCCGGTCGATCGCGTCATCGCTCAGCCGCCCCGAGGCGGCCAGGCCGGCGCCGATCCGCACCGTCTCGTACAGCTCGTCGGTCAGCTTCCACCAGGGGTGGGCGTCGTCGGAGTAGGTGAACACCACCAGCCGCCACGAGTTCGATCCCAGGTCGACGACCGCTACCTGACGGTTGCCTCGTCCCGACTGGGCCGTGGCGCGAGTCGTTCGCCAGCTCACGAGTAGGTCCCGGTTCTCACGACTGCATCATGGGCCGCCGCGCGGACGGCGCCACCGCGACGGCCCCGCATCGTGCGGGAACCGGGCCCGGACGCTCGGTTTCAGGCGGCGCGGGAGCCGCCGGCGGTGGCGCGCTTGCGTTTGGGCGGCAGCGGAGCCGGCGCCGGAGGCGGCGGCGGGGCGAGATCGGGGACGTTCAGATACCGGATGATCGCCCCGATCAGCAGCAAGGTCAGGATCACCGCGCTGGAGACACACCACTCGCAGATGGCGTGGATCGAGAACAGCTCGCGGTAGGTGAGGTAGGCGCTGAAGCCGAAGCCGATCAGCGTCAGTCCCAGGGTGGCCAGGCGAGTCTCCTCCCGGTCGGGCGCGATCAGCGAGGCGACGATGCCGACGTACCCGATCAGCCCGAGCAGCGCCACCGGGACGCCATCCAGCTTGGACCACTGCGACGTCTGGACCTTGACGCAGGAGGTGCCCGCGGTACACGCGGGGTTCAGACCCGCGTAGTGAACGATCGTGAGATAGCTGGCCACTCCGAGGCCGATCACCGCCAGCGCCAGCATCAGCCTGCGGAGCGAGAGTCTCACGACACGGATTTTATTGCTGACTCCAAGGAGCCGTAGTCGGTGTCGCCGACGATCGGCTTGGCCTGCGAGATGCCCTGCACCACGAGCGTCGGCGTGGAGTTGTAGCCCTTGGCGAGGCGCCGCCTGCAGGTTCTGGTTGACCTGGTTGGTGAGCGAGGAGCTCTGACGGTCCGCGCTCCACTGGCTGTAGTTGAGCCCGGGGATCTGCCTGGCCAGGCCGCCGAGGTAGTTGTCGGTCACGTAGCTGCTGGTCTCGGCGCCCTGCTCGTGGTAGAAGAGCTCGATGTAGTTCCACCCCCGCTTCTGCTGGCCGGCGGCCAGCGCCGCCGCCTGGCTGGGCACGAACATCGAGCCGTTGGCGGTCTGGGAGGCGGTCTCGAGCGGCTGATAGACGATCTTCACCTTCCCGCGCCGGACATCGTTGGCGATCAGCTGCTGCTCGGCGCCGAGCGCGAAGGCCTTGCAGTCCGGGCAGACGAGATCGCCGTACTCGGTCAGCGTCACCTTCGCGCTGGGGGAGCCGAGCGTATTGCCGCTCTGCGGGATGCCGGCGAGCAGGCTGTCGACCGTCGACGCCGCGTGCTTGGCGCCGGGGCTGGTCGGCGTCGGTGCGGCCGTGTTGCTGGCGCCGCTGGAGACGATGATCGCGACCACGATCACGGCGATCGCCCCCACCAGCACGCCGCCCAGCGTCTTCAATCGCCGGTCGCGGCGCGCGCGCTCGGCGCGCGCCCGTTCCTCGGCGAGACGCCGCTGGCGGGCAGCTTCCTTTTGCGCGGTACGGGAGGCCATTGCGAGTGTCGGCCGGGCGCGGCGTGCCGGCGCGCTCCACCTGTAGTCAGGATAGCGTCGGGTTGCTTAGTCGGCGATCAACGCCGGCGATGGTTTTGCGAAGTCGCGGCCAGGTTCGAGCCCCACCGGGCGACCGTATCGCCGGGTCGCAATCGCAGCCGCAGGCAAGATAGGCGCTGTTTGCATGTAAAGATGTTGTGACCCGGGCTCGGCGGGGCGGGGGGCGCCGGGGAGGGTGGGTAGAGTGGCGGCCATGTCGACTGAGCGCAGCGAGACGCTGCCCGGTGTCGCCGGTTCGACGCAGAGAACGCAGCATCGCCTGCGACTGGCGGTGCTCGATCGCGATCCGGGCTTCATGCAGGTCCTGTCCAAGCGGCTGGATGCGCTGGGTTGCGAGTACCGACCGCTGTCGGCGCCACTCAGCGTCGATGCGCTGGTCACGATGCGGCTGAACGCGCTCGTGCTCGACCTGGCGATCCTGGGCCCGACCGGCTGGGGCTATCTGGAGCAGGTGTGCGCGCGACTTCCCAGCCTGGCCATCGTGGTCTGCACCGGCCCGTCGTCGGTCGCCCAGCGCGTCCGCGGGCTGCGACTCGGAGCTGATGCCTGGATCACCAAGCCGTGTCACGCCGAGGAGCTGATCTGCGTGGTCGAGGCCGCCGCCCGCCGTCATCGCCGAGCCGAGATGCCGGAGCTGGAGGCGGCCACGAGCTTCGGCGAGATCACGATCCGCCCGGACCTGTACCAGGCCTACGTCAACGCGGCGAGCTTGGAGCTCACCGCGCGGGAGTTCGAGATCCTGTACCTGCTGTCGGGCTCGGATCGGGTCCTGCGCCGCGAGGAGATCTACGAGCGCGTGTGGGGCTATGCGATGGCCCACGGCGATCGCTCGGTCGACGTGTTCGTTCGCAAACTGCGCCAGAAGCTGCGCGTCGCCTCGCCCCGATGGAGCTACATCCACACTCACTTCGGGGTCGGCTACCGGTTCGCTCCCGAACTCGAAGGCACCACGGTGCAGGCCGAGCTGGACCTGCTCGCTGGTGACGCGCAGCCGGGCGAGCTGGAATCGGCCCTCACCGGTTACCGGTAGCGTCAGCGGGCCGTATCTGAGCGCTCGCCGGCGGCGTTCACAACACGTTCACACGCGTGTCACGAGTTGGTAACGCCCGTGCGAGCACGCGACATCAGGATTCGCGGGGATGATCCAGGCGACCGAGGTGCGCGGGGAGGTCCTGGACGTGGGGCCGCTGCAGATCGTGCCCGAGGAGCACCTGGCACGCGCCGATGGGCGTGCATTGATGCTGTCGATCCGCGAGCTCCGCCTGCTCACCGAGCTGGCGCGCCGGGCCGATCACATCGTCAGCCGCGAGGAGCTGTTCGAGCTGGTGTGGCGCCGGGAGATGCGAGTCCGGGACCGATCGGTGGACGTGTACGTGCGCAAGCTGAGGGTCAAGCTCGCCGTCGCGTTGCCCGAGTGGTCGTTCATCCACACCCACTTCGGTCTCGGTTACCGCCTCGCCGCGGAGCCCACGCAGTCTCAAAACATGCGATTCACATCTCATTAACAACTGAAGCCCCGGGGGAGCCGAGACTCTGTCCGCCTCTATGAACAAGGGAGATACATAGTGCCTGTACGTGCAATCGGTGGTGTCGCGGTGTCACTCGTGGCCGCCATCGCCATCGCCGCCTGCGGCTCGAGCTCGAGCAGCTCCTCGAGCAGCGGCGGCGCCGCCGCCTCGGGCGGATCCTCATCGAGCTCCAGCGGACCGGCCACCGTCAACGGCGCCGGATCGACGCTGGCGCAGCCCATCTACCAGCAGTGGGGCTCCAACCTGAAGTCTCAGGGTCTGACGATCAACTACAACGGGGTCGGCTCCGGAACCGGCGTGGCCGACCTGCAGACGGCGACCGTCGATTTCGCCGGGAGTGACCCGGCGCTCAAGCCGACTGACGTCAAGGGGATGAAGGGGCCGGTCCTCCAGTTTCCGATCGCGTTCGGCGCGATCACCGTGTCGTACAACCTGCCGGGGATCACGAGCGGGCTCAAGCTCGACGGGCCGACGCTCGCCGAGATCTTCAGCGGCAAGATCACCAAGTGGGACGCTTCGGCGATCACGGCGCTGAACCCGGGCATGAAGCTGCCGAGCACGTCGATCACCGTCGTGCACCGTTCCGACTCCTCCGGCACCACCAACGGGTTCACCACCTACCTGTCCGACGTCAGCCCGACCTGGAAGTCGTCGATCGGCGCCGGCAAGGACGTCAAGTGGCCGGTCGGCACCGGCGCGGCGAAGAACTCCGGTGTCGCCGCGGCGGTCAAGCAGACCCCCGGCTCCGTCGGCTATATCGAGCAGGCCTACGCGCTGCTGAACGGCTTCACCTACGCGTCGGTCAAGAACTCCGGCGGCAGCTACGTGCTACCGACGATCGCGAACACCTCGGCGGCCGCCGTGGGGGTCAAGGTCCCGGCGGACCTCGGCATCTCGACGATCAACTCCGCCAACAAGGCCGCCTACCCGATCGTCTCGCAGACGTTCATCGACGTCTACAAGGACCCGTGCAAGGACGGACAGGCGAGCTCTTCGACGGCCAAGGGCCTGAAGTCGTTCCTCGCCTACGCGTTCGGCGCCGGTCAGCAGACGCTCGGCTCGGGTCAGAACAAGCTGCCCTACGCCCCGCTGCCATCGTCGCTGTCAGCGAAGAACAACTCGCAGCTGAAGGCGATGGTCTGCAACGGCTCGCCGATCTCGTAGAGCCGGACGGATCAGGGACCGAAGGACACATGGAGGCAAGTGCCACCGCCGGCGCCGGCGGCCGCTCGGTTCTCGCGCGGTCGCCGCTGGGGCGGCTCCCCGATCAGGCGCTGCAGCTGGGGCTGAGTGCGCTCGCCGTCCTCATCCTCGCCCTGCTGGCGTACTTCTTCGTCCGGCTGATCGGTCAGTCGACCGACGCGCTGAACAAGTTCGGGATCCAGTTCGTGATCGGCAACGACTGGGACGTCAGCCGCAACATCTACCACGGCGCGGCGCTGGTGGTCGGAACCCTGATCACGTCGGCGCTCGCCCTGCTCATCGGCGTCCCGGTGGCGGTGTCGACGGCGCTGTTTCTCACCGAGCTGTGCCCGCGCCGCGCCCGCGTCCCACTCAGCGTGTTGGTCGACCTGCTCGCCGCGGTGCCGTCGGTCGTGTACGGGCTGTGGGGAGTGTTCGTGCTCGGCCCCAAGCTCGAGCCGGTGGAGAAGTGGTTTGCCAACACGTTCTCGTTCATCCCCTGGATCGGCGGCGGCGGGAGCACGATCACCCCGGGCAACTACTTCATCGCGGGGCTGATCCTGGCGATCATGATCCTGCCGATCGTCTCCGCGATCAGCCGCGAGGTCATCGCCACGGTCCCGTCCGAGAACAAGGAGGCGGCGCTGGCGCTCGGCGCGACGCGCTGGGAGATGATCCGGATGGCGGTCCTCCCGTATGCCCGGCCGGGGATAACCGGCGGAGCGATGCTCGGGCTCGGCCGGGCCATCGGGGAGACGATCGCGGTCGTGCTCGTGATCGGCAACGCGCCGACGATCGGCCACCACCTGTTCAGTCAGGGCTACACGCTGGCGGCGGTGATCGCCAACGAGTTCGGCGAGGCCGCCAACGCGCCGATCCACGCCTCGGCGCTGTTCGCCGCCGGACTCGTGCTGTTCGTCCTCACCCTGTTGGTGAACATCCTCGCCCGCTGGTTCGTCGCCCGCGGGACGCGCGGGATGCGCTCGGCTCAGGGCGGCGCCGCCGTCGGCACCGCGGGCATCGGTGACGCACAGTGAACGGGCTGACGCTCGGCGCGACGAGCGCCCGCCGGCGCCGCACCGACCGGATCATGCGCGGGCTGCTGCTCGCCGCCACCGGGCTCGCGCTCGTGCCCCTGATCCTGATCGTCTACTACCTGATCTACAAGGGGCTGAGCTCGTGGAGCGGCAGCTTCTTCACCACCGACCCCAACGGCAACTTCTTCGGCAACCCCGGTGGGATCCGGAGCGCGATCGTCGGCACGCTGGAGATCGTCGCGCTGGCGACGCTGATCTCGGTGCCGATCGGAATCGGGGTGGCGCTGTTCCTGACCGAGTACGGGAAGCAGTCGCTGTTCGCGAACGTCGTGCGCTACTTCGTCGACGTGATGACCGGGGTGCCGTCGATCGTGTTCGGCTTGTTCATCTACATCGTGCTCGTGGTCGCGCACATCGGAGGCTCCGGCTTCGCCGGGTGGAAGGGGGCGCTCGCCCTGTCACTGCTGATGCTGCCGATCGTCGTCCGCTCCGCCGAGGTGGTGCTGCTGCTCGTGCCCTCGAGCCTGCGCGAGGCGGCGCTCGCCCTGGGGGCGCCCCGCTGGCGGGTCGTCACCCGCGTCGTGCTGCCGACCGCCAGCACCGGCCTGGTCACCGGCTCGCTGCTCGCCGTCGCCCGGGGCATGGGCGAGACGGCGCCGCTGCTGTTTACGGTGTCGCTCGCGTCGGTCCAGACCTTCAACCTCAATTCGCAGATGAACACCCTGCCGGTTCAGATCTACCAGGACATCACCAACCCCCGTAACGTCATCGTCGATCGCGCGTGGGGAGCCGCACTCACGCTGGTGGCAATAATCTTGATCCTCAACCTGATCGCCCGGGCGGTCGCGCGAAGGAGCAGCATGGCATGAGCACTCGAGACACGACGAGCGAGGAAGCCACGAGCAACGAACCCAGCCAGACGCCGACCGCCGGGGAACCGCCCGAGCGCGAGGGCACGGCACCCGACGTCTCCTCGCTCCGGGACCGCGCCCGCGCCGGCCATGGCGTCAACGTCAAGGACCTGAACGCCTACTACGGCCAGCAGCACGCGGTCAAGAGCTGCGACATCACCTTCCCGGCCAACGAAGTGACCGCGATCATCGGGCCGTCGGGCTCCGGCAAGTCCACCATGGTGCGCTGCATCAACCGGATGCACGAGGAGATCCCCGGCGCCCGAGCCGAGGGCAGTGTGACGCTCGATGAGCTCGACGTCTACGCGCCCAACGTCGATCTCACGGCGGTCCGGCGGCTGATCGGGATGGTGTTCCAGAAGCCCAACCCGTTCCCCACGATGTCGATCTTCGACAACGTCGCGGCCGGTCTGCGGCTCACCGGCACCAAGAGCGAGAACCTCCGGGAGACGGTGCACAGATCGCTGCGCGCCGTCGGGCTGTGGGGCGAGGTCAAGAACCGGCTCAACGAGCCCGGCATCGGGCTCTCCGGCGGTCAGCAGCAGCGCCTGTGCATCGCCCGCACCGTGGCGATCGAGCCCGAAGTGATCCTGATGGATGAGCCGGCGTCGGCGCTGGACCCGATCGCCACCCTGAAGGTGGAGGAGCTGATCGACGAGCTCAAGGAGCGCTACACGATCGTCATCGTCACCCACAACATGCAGCAGGCGGCGCGGGTCGCCAACTCCACGGTGTTCATGCTCGACGGCGAGGTGGTGGAGCATGCCGCGACCACGGACATGTTCACCAACCCCAAGGACGAGCGCACCGAGCGCTACGTGACCGGGAAGTTCGGCTAGTGGCCACGTCCGCGACCAACGCAGGCGACCGCTGATGCAAGAGACCCGCCATCAATACCGCTTGGCGCTCAAAGAGCTGGAGGACCAGGTCCTCGGAGGTCTGGACCTGGTGGTCGGACAGCTGGACCGGGCGCTGGAATCGGTCAGCTATCAGGACGTGGAGCTGGCGGCGATGGTGGTCGCCGACGATGACCGCATCGACGGGCGCTATCTGGAGGTGCACCAGGGGATCCTGTCGCTGCTGGCCCGCCAGTCGCCGGTGGCCGGCGACCTGCGGATCGTGGCCGCGCTTCTGCATTCGATCCGCTGCATCGAGCGGATGGGCGACCAGTGCGTCAACATCGCCAAGCTGGTGCCGCTGTCGGGCCACGAATCCCCCAAGGACAAGGACATCCTGGACTCGATCGAGCGGATGGGGCAGCTCGCCCGCAGCCAGGTGTCAGAGGCCAGGGACGCGCTCAAGAACCGCAATGTCGAGCTCGCCCAGGATCTGGCGCGCCAGGACATGGAGATCAACCGCCTCAACCGGGCGATCTTCCGCCGCGCAGTCGAGGTCGGTGACGATCTGGAGCTGCGCGAGTGGGGTATGTACATGATCCTGGTGGCGCGCTGCCTGGAGCGGGTGGGCGACAACACGGTGGAGATCGCCGAGCAGGTGGTGTTCGTCGTCACCGGCCTGTTTCGGGAGCTCGCCGACCAAGCCGCCGCGGCCGAGGGGTCGCGCAGCGCCTATTGAAATCATCTCCGACGCGGCGCCGAGGAATCGCCCACGAGGCGGCGCCGGCGCCGCACGGCTGATCCGTCCGGGCAGCCCGCCTCTGGATGAGGGCGGGAACAGGCTTTGGCCACGGGGCCAA
Source organism: uncultured Actinomycetota bacterium (assembly GCA_963830395.1). Classification (GTDB taxonomy): domain Bacteria; phylum Actinomycetota; class Thermoleophilia; order Solirubrobacterales; family Solirubrobacteraceae; genus Palsa-465. The sequence continues at coordinate 563,658 of CAWHMI010000012.1, read as the reverse complement.
TGACGATCTCTGAGCGTCCGGCTTACTTTGTGCGCATGAGCGCACGCCCGCCCCAGATCGTGGCGTTCGGCGGTGGCGGCTTCTCGATGGAATCGGGCAATCCGCTGCTCGACGATCACGTCCTGGCGCTCACCCGGGTGCCGCGACCGAAGGTGTGCTTCCTGCCGACGGCCAGCGGCGACGCCGATCACTACGTCGTCCGTTTCTACCGGGCGTTCCCGGCCTCTCGCTGCGATCCCTCGCACATCTCGCTGTTCCGCCGGGAGACCGGTGTCGGCGATGCCCGGGCGCATCTGCTCGATCAGGATCTGATCTACGTCGGGGGCGGCAGTCTCGTGTCGCTGATGGGCACCTGGCGAGCCCACGGGCTCCACCTGGCACTGCATGAGGCGTGGCGGGCCGGGGTGGTTCTGTGCGGCGGCTCGGCCGGTTCCCTGTGCTGGTTCACGCACGCCGTGTCGTCGTTTCACGAGGGGCCTGCCCGCCGCCTGGAGGGGTTGGGCTTCCTGCCGTGGTCAAACGCCGTTCACTACGCCGATGAGCCCGGCCGGCGATCGGCATACCTGGACGCCGTCGCCGACGGGATGCCGGCCGGCTACGGAGTGGGGGACGCCGCCGCGCTGCACTTCATCGGTACGGAGCTGGCCGAGATCGTCTCCTCGCGTCCGGGGGCGCGGGCGAGATACGTCTTCGCTGATGGCGCGGGGAGCGCCAGCGAGCGGGAGCTACCGGTGCGCTATCTCGGGGCGACGGCACCTGCCGCCGACCTGTGCGCGCCCGGGCTGCGGAGTCCGGTGCTGGCTGCATGAGCAACCGCCCTCGCCGGTGGTGCGCCGGGGGGTCATGTGCGTCATCCTGGACGCCGGTGTCAGATCCAGCCCGCGACGATCGACGGCGGATCCTCGCCATGGGAGGCGGCGGATTCACGATGCAGGATCGCAGCGCGGCGCTGGATCGGCTCGTTCTCACCCTGACCGGGAAGCCGGTCCCGAAGATCTGCTTTCTGCCGACGGCGAGCGGCGATGGGCGCGAGCAGACGACGCGGTTCTTCGAACGCTTCTCCGGGTGGCCGTGCGAGCCGAGCGTCCTGTCGCTGTTCGCGCTCGGGCGCGATCGGATCGAGCCGACGCGGCATCTGCTGGGGCAGGATGTCGTCTACGTCGGGGGTGGGTCGATGCGCAACCTGCTGGCGGTGTGGAGAGAGCACGGCGTCGACAGGGCGATGCGGACCGCGTGGCAGCGCGGGATCGTGCTCGCCGGGCTGAGCGCGGGCGCGATGTGCTGGTTTGCCGGGGGGATCACGATGAGCGGCGGCACTCCGGCGCCCGCCGCCGGACTCGGGCTGCTGGAGGGCAGCCTGTCGGTGCATCTGGACGGCGAGCCCGAGCGACTGCCCGCCTACCGCGCCGCGATCGCCTCCGGTGAGCTGCCAGCGGGATATGCCGTCGACGACGGTGCGGCGCTGGTGATCTATGGCACCAAGTTGAGCTCGTGCGTGAGCTCGCGCCCGGGGGCCCGGGTGATTCGGATCTGCGCCGACGGGTCCGGCGCCACGCTCGAGCAGCCGCTGGCGGTCAGGCCGCTCCCGGGCTCGCTGACGCTCGACGCTACCGAGGCCGAGCCCTCCGCGATCTCCGAGCTGAGGGCGCTGCGGACGGGCCGGCACCGCTGGGATTAGCCGGCGACCGAGCGCCACCACGGCGGGCGATCAGGGGATCGAGCTCGCCCAGGCCGGTGACCGCGGCTAAGCCATCTCCCAACCGGCGGGCGGCGCGGGCGCGTAGTCGTGAGCGAAGAGCAATCCAAAGAGAGGAGCACTGCTCATGTCTCGTATCAGTCTTGCCCGCCGGTTGGCGGTTTGCTTTACCGCGTTACTGGCGATCGCCTCGTTTGCGCCGGCCGTCGCGGGCGCGCACGCCCGAACCTCTGGCTGGACCGCGCCCACCCGAACCTATGGCGCGACCGCGCTCCAGCTCGCCCCCGGCGCCGCCGCCGCGTTGCTGTCTCTGGGGGTGACCCCGGGCGTGATCGCACCCGCCACCGCGCAGAGTGATGGGCTCAACTTTCCGATCACCGACCCGCTGCCCCAGGCTCTCGCCACCCGCCGGATCACCCATTCCGGCGGCATCTCGCTGACCGCCGGTTCGACCCAGGTTGACCTGGCCAACTTCGATATCAACCTTGGCCGGCATCCCAACCTGACCGCGTTGGTCAACGGCGGCGCTCGCGTCCGGATCCTCAAGCTCGACCTCTCCGGGGCCCAGTTGCACTTCGCCGGCGGTCAGCTGCGGCTCGGGCCGGTCACCGCCAGCTTGACTCGGAAGGCGGCCGACGCGCTCAACGCCGCGTTTGGCGTCAGCGCGTTCACGAAGGGACTTGTCCTCGGCACCGCCACCGTGAAGTACAACCTGTTCAGGTTCTAGCCAGTCGGAGAACGTCTCCCGTGCGCCGATGGCCACGGGAGACGTTCGCTCCCATCTGAACGGGTAGGGGTGAGGCATGGACGTTCGACGATGGGCCTTCGCGGCGGGACCGGTCCTGACCGCCGCCGGCCTGGGCGGCCGGGGCTCGCGTCGCGCCCCCGAGACCTACCACCGCTTGCGCAAGCCGTCCTGGGCACCGCCGGCTGCGGTGTTCGCCCCGGTGTGGTCGGCGCTTTATGTCGCGATTGGCGCCGCGGGGTGGCGCCTGTTTCCCCGCGCGTCCCCGCAGGCCAAATCGTTGCACCTCGCCCAGCTGGCGCTCAACGCGGCATGGCCCATCGCCTTCTTCGGCATCCGTGACAAGCGCGCCTCGCTGATCATCATCCTGCTGCTCGACGGTGTCCTCGCCACCGAGATCTTGATGCTGCGACGCGACGACCCCGTCGCCGGACTTCTCCTGGTGCCATATCTCGGCTGGAGCGGATTCGCCACGGCACTCAACGCCGCGGTCAGCGACCCAGGTGACATGACCCCGCTCGGAGGCCAAGACCACGGCGGTCGGTTCTCGGCCCCGTGACCGCTATCGCGTCCGGCGCGACTGGCGGTCGGCCCGCAGCGCCAAGAGCAGATCGCGGCTGCGCAGGAGCGCCAGCAGCAGGGCCACCAAAACGGCGGCGGCGATCAGGACCGTGAGCAGGAGCATCCGCGAGCTCACGCCCCCGCCCGACCGGCCCGGGGTCGACGCGCTCAGCGGGTGGCCGGCCGCCGCGGCGAGCTTGGGGACGGCGACGAGCGCCGCCTCGGCCAGGAAGCGGCCCCTGCCGGCGGGCTTGGCGAGCGAGCCCAGCACGCGCTGGGCGCTCGGGTTCACGCCCTGGACGCCGTAGCCGTTCGGCATCACCACCAGCACCGGCTGCTTGCTGACGAAGCTGATCTCCCGATCCAGGAAGTCGGCGTACTCCTGCGGCTTGCCGAACAGCTCGGGGATCGCGCCGAGATCGATCGGCGAGTTGATCAGCGCCACCTTGATCCTGAACCCGGCCCGCTTGGCGGCATCGGTCACGCCGTTGAGCTTGTTCTGAAGCGACTGCGGGACCGCCGGCACGTACGGGTAGAACACGTTCTGGCCGAGCAGCACATCGCTGGCGGGATCGCCGTCGGCGTGCGCCACCGCCGGAGCCAGCGCCGCCGTCACCAGCACGACGGACAGCAGACTGGCGAGGCGGCGGCCCATCGCCGACATTATCCTCAGCGTTCGTGGCCTCGCGGAAGTCGACCAAGACCCGCAAGCGGCGCAACCCGGCAAATCCTCCGCGGGCGATCGCGTCGAACCGCCGGGAGGGCCGCGCCCAGCGCCAGGCGCAGGCCGAACAGCAGCGTCGGCGCGCCGGACGACACCTGGGGCGGGAGGGAGAGCGGCCCGCGGGCCCGTTCGGCGGACTGCCGGTCTCCGAGCTCGCCATCCTCCTTGGGTTGATCGCCGCCGTGGTCGGGTTCATCCGCGGCGGAGGCCCGGCGCTGATCGTCGGGCTCGTCATCTGCGCGCTGGGCGTGGTGGAGATCTGCGCCCGTGAGCATTTCTCGGGCTATCGCTCACACACCGCGCTGCTGGCGGCAATTCCGGCGGTGATGGTGGAGGTGGGGCTGGTGCTGGCGCTCGGTCAGCCCCACGACCGTGCCCTGCTGCTGGCGGCGGTGGTGCCGGTGTTCACGGGGTTGTTCTGGCTGCTGCGGCGCAGGTTCCTGGCAGCGCGGCAGGCGCGCGTGGCGCGGATGGCCCGCCCGCCGGCGCCCCGCCCCCCCGCGTAACCGGCTCAGCTCGTTCGTGCGGGCGCGGGCGCCGGCTCGGGACCGGTCGCGACCGGCGCGGCGGCCACGGGTTCGCTCTCGGCACCAGGCGGAGCGGCGGCTCCCGGCAGCCGCAGGGTGAAGAGGGCGCCGCCGTCCGGCGCATTGGTGACCGACACGCTGCCGCCGTGCTGCTCGGTCACCTGGCGAACGATCGCCAGCCCCAGACCACTGCCCTGGCGTCCACGGGAGTTGCGACCGCGGAAGAAGCGGTCGAACACGTACGGCTGATCGGCGCGGTCCACCCCCGGCCCGTGGTCCCGGACCGTAACCCCCTCCGGTCCGACGTGCAGCTCCACGATCCCGCCGGCGGGCGAATGGCGGGCGGCGTTGTCCAGGAGGTTGTTGATCGCGCGCTCCAGGCGCTCGGGGACACCATCGATGATCGTCGGCGCCAGCGCCGCCTCAAAGTGGATTCCCGGCGCGTTGCGCCGTGCCCGGGCGAGCGACTCGGCGGCGATACCGTCGAGTCTCGTCTCCTCGGTCTCGGGACCGGGCTGGTCGCCGCGGGCCAGCTCGATCAGGTCGTTGACCAGTGAGCTGAGCTCCTCGCTCTGTTCGACGACGTCGGCGAGCAACCGCTCCCGGTCCTCGGGATCCAGGGCGCCGCCCTCCAGCAGCACCTCGATGTTGGTGCGCAGGCTCGTGATCGGGGTCCGCAGCTCGTGCGAGGCGTCGGCGACGAGCTGGCGCTGGGCGCGCATCGAGTTGTCCAGCGCGGCGCGGGAGCCCTCGAGCCGATCCAGCATCGTGTTGAAGCGGGTGGCGAGACGGCCGACCTCGTCGTCGGCGTGAACCCGGATCCGCCCGCTCAGGTCATCGGTCTCGGCGATGTGCTGAGCCGCCAGCGCGACCTCGTCGAGCGGCGCCAGGACGCGGCGGCCGGCCACCCGGCCGAGGAACGCGGCGACGGCGATGCCACCGGCCAGCACCAGGACCAGCACGAGGCGGAGGTTGGCGAGGATGTGGTCCACCGACCCGAGGGGCCGGGCAATCTCCACCGCGACCGGCGTGCCGTCCTGCAGGGTCTCGTGGAAGGTGATCACGCGGAGATGGCTGCCCGCGACGCGGACGTCTTGCAGCGTGGTGCCGCGCTTCGCAGCGATCCGCAGAGTGGAGGAGGTGACGGGTATCGTCAGCCCGCCCTGAGGCGGTTCGATCAGCGATCCGTTGGTGGCCACGAGCTGGGCGTACGGGGCTGGGCCGCCGGAATTGGGTGGAAGGCTGCCGAAGCCGCCGCCGACGTTCAGCTGGCCGCTGTCCCGGACCGCGACCGCCTGGCCACGCAGCGCCGTGTCCACCTGGCTTCTCAGCTGGTGGCGGACGACCAGGTAGCAGATCACCACGGCGGCCAGGACCGCGACTCCCACCGAAGCGGCGGCGATCAGCGAGAGGCGCCGGCGCAGCGACAAGGCTCAATCTCGCAGGACGTAGCCGACGCCGCGCACCGTGTGCAGCAGCCGCGGCTCCCCGCCGGCCTCGGTCTTGCGGCGCAGATAACCCATGTAGACGCCGAGTGCGTTGGAAGTGGGGCCGAAGTCGTAGCCCCAGACGTTCTCGAAGATGGTGGAGCGGGTCAGCACTTGACGCGGATGGCGCAGGAACAGCTCCAGCAGCAGGAACTCGGTTCGCGAGAGCTCGATCAGGCGGTCACCGCGGTGCACCTCGTGGGCCACCGGATCCAGCACCAGGTCGGCGTAGCGCAGCGCCTCCCCGTCGGCGCCGTCCCCCGAGCGCCGCAGCAGGGCCCGCAGGCGCGCCTGAAGCTCGCGCAGCGCGAACGGCTTGACCAGATAATCGTCGGCGCCGACGTCCAGCCCCTCGACACGGTCGTCGACCGCGTCGCGGGCGGTCAGCATCAGCACCGGAGTCCGGTCGCCCGCCTTGCGCAGCCGGCGACACACCTCGAGCCCGTCGAGCCTGGGCATCAGGATGTCCAGGATCACCGCGTCGACCGAGCCGTCGGCGAGCACGTCGAGCGCCTCCTCACCGTCGGTGGCGAGGGTCACGTCGTGGTTCTCGAGCCTCAGCGCACGCTCCAGCGCCCGCCTCACGGCAGGCTCGTCGTCGACCACCAGTACGCGCGCCATGATGGAATCATGCCGCTTGCCCGTAAACGTTGCAGAAGAAGGCCCTCATGCGATGAGCCCGGACAAGCTGCATCCCTACCGCGCCAAGCGCGCGTTTGACTCCACGCCCGAGCCCGCGGGCGATGGGTCCGCCGCGGGCGGGAGCGGCCGGTTCGTCGTCCAGGAGCATCACGCCACCCGGCTGCACTGGGATCTGCGACTCGAGCACGATGGCGTCCTGGCATCGTGGGCGATCCCCAACGGGATCCCGCCCGATCCCGCCGACAACCGGCTCGCTGTCCACACCGAGGACCACCCCCTGGAGTATCTGGACTTCCACGGCGAGATCCCGGCGGGGGAGTACGGGGCGGGAACGATGCGTATCTGGGATCGGGGCCGGTTCGACACCCATCTCTGGGACGAGCGCAAGGTGGAGGTCACCTTCCACGGAGAGCGTCTGCAGGGCCGCTACGGGTTATTCCCGATCGGTGCCCGGGGTCGTGAGGGGTCGGAGAAGGACTGGATGATCCATCGCATGGATCCGCCCGCCGACCCCGGGCGAGAGTCGATGCCGGAGCGGATCCTGCCGATGCTGGCCGGGGCCGGGCAGCTCCCCCGCGACCAGGCGCGGTGGTCGTTCGAGGTCAAGTGGGACGGGGTGCGCGCGATCGCCTACGTCAAGCCGGGCCGGTTGCGCCTGGAGAGCCGCAACCTGAACGAGATCACCGACGCCTATCCAGAGGTGCGCGGGATGCTGCGCGACCTCGGGATGCGCGAGGTGGTGCTCGACGGGGAGATCGTTGCCTTCGACAGCGCCGGCCGCCCGAGCTTCGAGCGCCTGCAGCGCAGGATGCACGTCACTTCGGCGAGTGCGATCCGGCGCCTGTCGTCGAGCACGCCGGTGGTGTACGCGATCTTCGACCTGCTGTATCTGGACGGGCACGCGCTGATGGCGCTGCCCTACCGGGAGCGGCGCGCCCGGCTGGACGACCTCGAACTCGGCGGCCCCGCCTGGCGGGTGCCGGCGGCTCACCCGGGCCGTGGCCAGGAGCTGCTGGACGCCACCGAGGCGCAGGCGCTCGAGGGTGTCGTCGCCAAGCGCCTGGACTCCCGCTACGAGCCCGGGCGGCGAACCGGCGCGTGGCTGAAGATCAAGCACACCCGCCGCCAGGAGCTGGTGATCGGCGGCTGGCTGCCGGGCGAGGGGCGGCGGACCGATCGGATCGGAGCGCTGCTGATGGGGTATTGGACCCGCCCGCCCGATGGCGACGGGGGTCGCCGGTTGCGCTACGCCGGCCGCGTCGGCACCGGGTTCACCGAGGCCACGCTCACCGAGCTGCACCGGCGGCTGGCGCCGCTGCGGCGCGACATCACGCCGTTTCACGGCGCCCCCAAGCTCCCGCGCAACGCGGAGTTCGTGGCGCCGGAGCTGGTCGCCGAGATCGAGTTCCGGGAGTGGACAACCGAGGGGGTCATGCGTGCCCCGTCGTTCAAGGGGCTGCGGGGCGACAAGGATGCGGTGGCGGTGGTGCGCGAGGGCGGCTGCCCGGGCGCCGATCCGCAAGCCGGCGCGGGTCCGAGCCGGCCGGGGAGCGCCGATCCGGACTCCGCCGAGGATCCGAATGCGCCGGAGACGCTGTTCGACGAGGTGGAGCGGCTGCCCGACGGTGGTCTGGCGGTGGTCGCCGACGGCCGCCGGCTGAAGCTCTCCAACTGGGACAAGGTGCTCTTCCCGGCCAGCGGATTCACCAAGGGCGACCTCATCGCCTACTACGCTCGCGCCGCCCCGGCGGTGCTGCCCCACCTTCACGACCGCCCGCTGACCCTCAAGCGGTACCCCAACGGCGTGCAGGCGCCGTACTTCTATGAGAAGCAGTCACCCGCGCATCGGCCCGAATGGGTACAGACGGCGCGGATCGGCTCTGTCGACTACACCCTCGCCCAGGATCGTCCGACGCTGGTCTGGCTCGCCAACCTGGCCGACGTCGAGCTCCACACGTCGCTGTCGCTCGCGCCGGCTCCGCAGTCGCCGACGATGCTGGTGTTCGATCTCGATCCGGGCGAGCCGGCGGGGATCCTGGAGTGCGCCGAGGTGGCGCTGGTCCTCCGCGGGCTGTTCGCGGCGCTCGGCCTGGAGAGCGTCGTCAAATCCTCGGGATCCAAGGGGATGCAGCTCTACGTCCCGCTGAATGGGGGGGCTCGCCAGGGTGCAGCGGTCACCTATGAGCAGACCAAGCCGTTCGCTCGCCGGATCGCCGAGCTGCTGGAGCAGCGTCTCCCCGACCGGGTCGTCTCCCGCATGACCAAGCGGCTGCGACGCGGCAAGGTGCTGGTCGACTGGAGCCAGAACGACGACCACAAGACGACCGTGAGCGTCTATTCGGTCAGGGCGCGGGAGCGGCCGACGGTGTCGGCGCCGGTCACGTGGGACGAAGTCCAAGCCTGCCATGATTCGGGCGATCCGGAGCTGCTCAGCTTCGAGACCGACGAAGTGCTGGCGCGCGTCGGGCGTGACGGCGATCCGTTCGCGATGTTGCTCTCCACCAGACAGGACATCCCCCGCGTTTAACCCTAGGATCCTCTGCGATGGACCAGATCCAGCTGCGCAATCGACTTCTGGTGGCGACGGGGATGTGGAAGGAGGCGACCGGAGAACCGCTCCCGCGGATGGCGCCGGGCGACCCCGCCGACCAGATCCAGAGCTTCGAGCTACGGCTCGTCGATCGCCTGTGGGAGAGCGCCACGCCCGACAACGCGCGCGAGATCGCCGATCGCACCTGGGACCTGGTCCATGACCGCCCGGACAACGACCCGGTCAAGCTCCGGGTGGTGGAGTGCCACGAGGCGCTGGCCCGGATGACCCGCCTGGGCGACTGACGGCGGGCGCGACGATAGCGTTCCAGTGGCCGTGCGCCATCACCGCCATTACACGCTCGAGCAGGCGATGGCGGTCCGGGGATGGGTGGCCGAGCGCGTGGGTCGGGTCAGGGAGGCCCGGGCGAGTTTGATCGCGCTCGGGCCGCGCGCGGCGGACGCCGTCGCCGGCCTGAAGCTGGAGTCCGGCGGCACCTACCCCGGCCGCGAGGTGGCGCGGTCGCTGGTGGAGCTCAGCCGCGCCTCCGGCGAGCTGGCCGCGGTCGAGATCGTCCTGCGCGACATCGATCGGGGGTTGATCGACTTCCCGGCGATCCAGCCGGACGAGTCGGGCGCCGTGCATGATTGCGGCGGAGCCGGATGCCCCGCGCGCGGCACGCCCGAGGGAGAAGAGGTCTACCTGTGCTGGCTGATCGACGAGGAGGACTCGATCCGGTTCTGGCACGAGCCGGATGCCGGCTTCGGGGGACGGCGGCCGGTGTGACCGGCGGCCGGTCTCACGCGCGGGCGCGACCCGGGCGCGGGTGAGGCGGGGCGTCGAGTCGATCGGCGAGATCACGCCTCCTCGAGCAGGGCCCGAAACATCTCGGCGCCGTGGACGCCGGCGCCGAGGGCGAGGGCCTGATCGGCGAGCCACCGGTCGGAGGTGACGACCCGGACCAGCCCAGGCGCCGGTTCGAGCGCCAAGCGCCGCACGATTTCGTCGTCGGCGGCATCCCGTCGCGGGCGCGGAGCGTGCGCCACCTCGATGACGCTCGAGCGAATCGGCGGCGACGGCTTGCGCTCGAAGACCACCACGACATCCGCGCCCTCCACCGCCGCCCACCGTTCGAGCAGGTCGACGAGACGGAGCATTGCCCCGTCCCGGTCCCGCCACCAGCCGTCCGGCCGCGTGCCGATCACGTTCATGCCGTCCACGTACCAGCGCATCAGTCCTCCTGATCGGATCCCCACCCAGCCCGACGATCCCGCTTGCGAGCCGACTGGCGGCGCTTGGCGGATTGGCGCCGGGCCACCGACGCGCCGGTGGGACGGGTCGCACGCCGCTGGCGCCGTGGCGCCAGCGCCGCGCCCAGGCGATGGGCGAGCCGCTGCACGGCCAGTTCCCGGTTTCGCGTCTGGCTGCGCTCGTCTTGGGCGACGGCGACCACGCGCGGGCCCCACCGGGCCATGATCCGGCGCTTCTGCTCGTCGCTGAGCGCCGTCGAAGCGGCGACGTCGAACGACGCTTCGATCCGCGACGCGGTCTTGTTGGCATGCTGGCCGCCGGGGCCGGATGAGCGCGACGCGCGGATGGTCACCTCGCGCAGCGGGATGCTGGTACCGGGACGCAAGTGGATGGGATCGTTCATGCAGCAGAGATGATGACCTGTGTTCAGCGCATGAACGTTGGCCGTCGGCGGGAGATCTCTCCCGCCGCCGTGCTACCTTCCCCGCCTGACAAGGCTGATCGAGGTCTCGATCAGCGAAGGGAAGGTGCAGGCCTCGGGGAAGTAACACCTCCGCGGTAGCAGCACTTCAACACGCGGAGGGGAACTCCCACATGCCAACCGGAACAGTCAAGTGGTTCAGCGACGAGAAGGGCTTCGGCTTCATCACGCCCGATGAGGGCAGCCGAGACCTGTTCGTTCACCACTCGAGCATCCAGGCCGACGGTTATCGCTCACTCGCGGAGGGCGCCAAGGTGTCCTACGAGGAGGAGGCGGGCCCCAAGGGGCCGAAGGCCATCAACGTCCAGAAGGTCTAGCCACCGCCCTCGCGACCGGGTTCACCGACCGGTGGGCCCGGCCGAGGGTTAGTCAGGCGGCCCGGGGTGGCCGACTGGCAGACGATCTCATCGTTGGCCACCGGGGTGGGCACGCTGGTGCTCGCCGTGGCCACTTACGGCTCCGTCAAATCGGCGAACCGCTCGGCGCGCGTCGCTGAGCTGTCGCTGCTGGCCGGGGTGCGACCGGTGCTGATCCCGTCCCGGGAGAGCGACGAAATGGAGCGGATCCGGTTCGGCGACGGCGTGATCCTGAACGTGCCCGGCCACGGAGCGGCAATCAAGTTCGAGAACGCGGTCGTCTACCTCGCGCTGGCTCTGCGCAACGGCGGCAACGGCCTCGCCGTGCTGCACGGCTGGCGGGCCAGCGCCCAGCCGCGCGACCGGACGGTGAGCCCCGGCACCCTGCTGCGCGACCAGCCCGCCCCCGGCCCGCTTGGTGATCTCCAACCGCCCGAGCTCAACGAGTTCCGCCGCCAGCAGCTGGACCTCTACATCCCCGCCGGGGACACGGGGTACTGGCAGGGCGCGCTGCGCGATCCGCAGGAGCTCGGGTATGCCGAGGTGCGGGAGGCGATCGCAGCGGACTCCGGCCTGTGGATCGATCTGCTCTACGGCGATTACGAGGGCGGCCAGCGGACGGTGGTGCGGCTCGGCGTGTCGCCGTGGCCCGACACCGACGGCGAGCGGACCTACGCGCTGCGCTACTGGAACGTCGACCGCGACGACCCGCGCTAACCCGTGTCGTCGTCCGGCTCCTCGTCCTCGCCCTCGTCGGCGTCGGCGTCCTTGTCGTGGTCGGCGTCTTCGTCGTGGTCGGCGTCCTGGTCGTGGTCGGCGTCCTGGTCGTGGTCGGCGTCGTTGTCGTGGTCGGCGTCTTGGTCGTGGTCGGCGTCCGCGTCTGTGTCCGCGGGCGGCGGGTTGGCACCGGGGACCGAGTCGTCGCGGCGCTTCTGTTCCCAATCGTGGTGGACATCCTGGATCTCCTCGTCCAGCTTGCCGCTGCGCGCCGCCATCTCATCGGCCTCGCCCTGCAGCTCATCGGCCAGCCGGTCGGGATCCTCTCGTTCGGTCATGGCCAGAGGGTCACCGCAGTCGGCGCAGCGCAAACCGGTTTGCCGCCGGACGCGATGGTTATGATTGGTAAGCAGAGAGGTGAAACGGCAGGTGCGCGGACTAACGGCGGGGGAGCGATGACCAAGGAGGTCGAGGAGCTCGATCGCGTCATCATCCGCTTCGCCGGTGACTCCGGCGACGGCATGCAGCTCACCGGCAGTCGGTTCACCGACGCGACCGCCCTCGTCGGCAACGACCTGGCGACGCTCCCGAACTTCCCGGCCGAGATCAGGGCGCCGGCGGGAACGCTCGCCGGGGTATCGGCGTTCCAGATCCATTTCGCCTCGAGCGACATCCTCACGCCGGGCGACCATCCCAACGTCCTGGTGGCGATGAACCCGGCGGCGCTGAAGGCGAACCGTGCGGAGCTGGGACGCGGCGCCACCATCATCGTCAACGAGGACGCGTTCACCCAGCGCAACCTGGAGAAGGCGGGCTACGACGCCAACCCGCTCGAGGATGGCTCGCTGAGCGAGTATCGCGTCCACCGGATCCCGATGAGCACGCTCACGACGCGCGCCGTGGAGGCGATCGAGGGCGTCTCCACGCGCGATGCCAGCCGGGCCAAGAACCTGTTCGCGCTCGGAGTCCTGTCGTGGCTGTACGGCCGGCCGACCGACGTGACCAAGGCCTGGATCGAGCGCAAGTTCGCCCGCACCCCGGCGGTTGCCCAGGCCAACCTGACCGCCTTGCACGCCGGTTGGTCGTTCGGGGAGACCACCGAACTGCTCGACGTCCAGTACCGGGTCGCCCCGGCGACCGACGTGCCGCCGGGAACCTACCGCAACATCAACGGCACCACCGCCCTGTCGCTGGGATTGATCGCGGCCAGCGTGCGCAGCAAGCTGCCACTGGTGCTGGCCAGCTATCCGATCACGCCGGCGTCCGAGCTGCTGCACGAGCTGTCGCGCCACGCCGCGATCGGCGTCTCCACGATCCAGGCCGAGGACGAGATCGCCGCCGCCGGCATGGCGCTCGGCGCCTCGTTCGGGGGGCGCCTGGGGGTAACCGCGACCAGCGGCCCGGGAATGGACCTCAAGTCAGAGACGATCGGCCTTGCCGTCATGCTGGAGCTGCCACTGATCGTGATCGACGTCCAGCGGGCCGGCCCGTCGACGGGGATGCCGACCAAGACCGAGCAGTCGGACCTGCTGATGGCGTTGTACGGCCGCCATGGCGAGTCGCCGCTCCCGGTGATCGCGCCCAGCACCGCCGGCGGCTGCTTCGAGGCCGCGTTCGAGGCGGCGCGGATCGCCATCCGCTACCGGACGCCGGTGATCCTCCTCTCGGATACGTTCCTGGCCTCATCCTCGGAGCCGTGGCTGGTGCCCGAGGTGGTCACCCTGCCGGAGATCGACCCCCGGTTCGCCACCGCGCCAACCGATTCCCAGCCTGCCGACTCCCAGCCAACCGTGCCGTTTGCGCCCTACAGCCGGGACGAGCGGCTGGCCCGGCCGTGGGCGATTCCCGGGACCCCGGGCCTCGCGCACCGCATCGGCGGCCTCGAGAAAGCCCACGGCAGCGGCAACATCTCCTACGACGCCGCCAACCACGAGCAGATGACCGAGCTGCGGGCGGCGAAGGTCGCCGCGATCGGCGCCGAGGTGCCCTTGCTGGAGGTCGACTCCGAGCGCGGTGCCAACCTGCTGATCCTCGGCTGGGGCTCCACCGAAGGCTCGATTCGCGCTGGAGTCCGGCGTGCCCGCGAGGCCGGACACCGCGTCGCCTGCGCCCAGCTGCGCCATCTCAACCCGCTGCCCGCGAACACCGGAGACGTACTGCGCTCGTTTGAGCGCGTGCTGGTCCCCGAGCTCAACAGCGGCCAGCTGGCGATGCTGCTGCGCAGCCGGTTCCTCGTCGACATCGAATCCCACTGCAAGATCCAGGGCCAACCGCTGTTCGCCAGCGAGGTGGCCGATCAGATTGCCGAGCGGCAATGAGTGCCACGCTGAGCAAGGCCGACTTCCAGTCAGACCAGGAGACGCGCTGGTGCCCGGGCTGTGGCGACTATGCGGTGCTGTCGGCGGTGCAGCAGTTCATGCCCGAGCTCGGCATCCCTCCGGAGCGGATCGTGTTCATCACCGGGATCGGCTGTGCCGGCCGGTTTGCCTACTACATGGACACCTACGGGATGCACGGCATCCACGGCCGGGCGCCGGCACTGGCCACCGGACTGGCCACGTCACGTCACGATCTCTCGATCTGGGTGGTGAGCGGCGACGGTGACGCCCTGTCGATCGGCGGCAACCATCTCATCCATGCGCTGCGGCGCAACGTGCCGGTCAAGATCCTGCTGTTCAACAACCAGATCTACGGACTCACCAAGGGCCAGGCCTCGCCCACCTCCGAGCTCGGCAAGATCACCAAGTCGACGCCGTTCGGAGTCGCCGATCACCCGTTCAACCCGATCGCGCTGGCGCTGGGGGCGGAGGCGACGTTCGTGGCGCGGACGATCGACCGCGACCGACAGCACCTGACCGAGGTGCTGCGCAGGGCCGCTGCCCACGAAGGTGCGGCGCTGGTCGAGATCTACCAGAACTGCCCCGTGTTCAACGACGGCGCGTTCGCGGCTCTGACCGACAAGGAGCTCAAGGCTGCCCATCAGATCCGGTTGTCGGCGGGACAGCCGATCCGGTTCGGCTCGGAGAGCGAGCGTGGCGTCATCCGCGGCGCGGATGGCTGCCTGGCGATCGTCGACGTCGCCGACGTGGACGATTCGGAGCTGCTCGTCCACGACCCGTCACGCGCCGACCCCGGCCTGGCCTTCTCGCTCGCCAAGCTGGCCGAGACGCCGACCGCTCCCACTCCGATCGGGATCTTCCGCGATGTCGACCGGCCGGTGTTCCGCCGCGGAGCGACCGAGCCCGCCAGCGAACCTCAGCTGTCTGACCTGCTGCTGGCCGGCGACACCTGGACCGTGGCCTAGAAACCGCCGGGTTTGATTTGGGGGGCCGGCTTCGCCGGCTGTTCGGTTACGACGCGGACCGGGCTTTAGGGCCCGGGACTTTGTAATTGACGGCTCCGACGGCGTCTGGACGCGCCTGACGCCGCCCGCTCGCCCTCACGTACCACCAGTACGATCGGGGCGAGCGGGCGACGTCATCCACGCCCAGCCCCTCGTCGGATTCCGCCACTTACGCAGTCCCGGACCCTTAGGGCTCGGCGACGTGGCCATCCGCAGGCTCCAGCGGCAGCCCCGCCGCATCCCACGCCAGCAGGCCGCCGGTCATGTTGTGCGCCTCGTACCCGGCCTGCGCGAACGCCCGGGTCGCCATCTCCGATCGCGCGCCGCTGCGGCAGTAGAAGACGACCGGCTTGGAGCGGTCGATCGTGTGCGCCTCGCCGCTCAGGCGGCCGAGCTCGATCAGCCGGCCGCCGGCGATCCGACCCGCATCGTGCTCGTGGCCCTCACGCACGTCGATCAGCTGGATCGAGCCCTCGGCGAGGCGCGCGGAGACCTCCTGCGGCGAGTAGTCGGCGGCCACTGATGCTCAGCCTATTGCAACGCCCGTCCTCGTCGGCGCACTCCGCGAGCCGCCGCACCGCCGAGATGCAAGATAGGCACGCATATCCGGCTCAACTCGCGTCTCGCCGGACACGCCCCGGCGTCGACGGGATCTGGGACGGCGAAGCCCGTGGCCGCGGTCACGAGTGACGTAGGATCCACCACAGGATGTCGGTGCTGTCAGAGCTCTACACCGTCCCGGAGGAGCACCTCGAGTTCCGAGAGACGATCCGCGAGATCGCCCGGGAGCGGATTGCCCCGCGGGCGGCCGAGATCGACGAGCAGGCCGCCTACCCGTACGATCTGCGCCGGCTGCTCGCCGAGCAGGACATTCTCGGCCTCCCGTTCGACACCCAGCACGGGGGCACCGGCACCGGCACGCTGATGCTCAACATGGCGGTCGAGGAGATCGCCAAGGCGTGCGCCTCGACGGCCCTGATCCTGATGATCCAGGAGCTCGGCACGCTGCCGATAAAGCTGTTCGGCTCCGCCGAGCTCAACGATCGCTTCCTGCCGCGCTGCGCCTCCGGCGAGTGGACCCCCGCGTTTGCGCTGTCCGAGCCCGAGGCGGGGTCTGACCCAGGGGGGATGATCACGCGAGCGGTCGCAGATGGCGACCACTGGATCATCGACGGCACCAAGAACTGGATCACCAATCTCGGCGTCGCCGACTTCTACGTCGTGTTCGCCGTCACCAACCGCGAGGCCGGGCACTCCCGGGGCATCACCGCGTTCGTCGTCGAGGCCGACCGGCCCGGCTTCAGCGTCGGCAAGCTCGAGCACAAGCTCGGAATCCGGGGGTCTCCCACTGGCCAGCCGATCTTCGAGGGCGTCCGGGTTCCCGCCGAGAACGTCATCGGCGAGGTCAACGGGGGCTTCAAGGTGGCGATGGGCACGCTTGACCGCTCCCGGCTGGGTGTCGCCGCGCAGGCGCTCGGCATCGCCCAGGGGGCGACCGACTATGCCGCCGCCTACGCGGGCGAGCGGCGTCAGTTCGGCCAGCCGATCAATTCGTTTCAGGCGATCCAGTTCAAGCTCGCCGACATGGAGACCCAATGCGCGGCCGGGCGCGAGCTTCTGTACCAGGCGTGCGCCAAGGTCGACCGAGGCGACCCAGACATCGGCAAGTACTCGGCGATGGCCAAGCTGTTCTGCTCCGACGCGGCGATGCGCGTGACCGTCGAGGCCGTGCAGGTGCTCGGCGGCTATGGCTACGTCAAGGAGTACCCGGTGGAGCGGATGATGCGCGACGCCAAGATCACTCAGATCTACGAGGGCACGAACGAGATCCAGCGGCTCGTGATCGCCCGGGCGATGCGCTAGTGGCCTCCCCCGCAAATACGCTCGCATTCGAGCGGTCTCCGGCGGCGCCTGGCTTTGTCCTCGGATGCTCGTGCAGCGCTGCTGCACGTCGCATCCTGCGTCCGCGCCACGCATCCACCGGAGACCTCTCTCGGTGCGACCGTACTTACGGGGACGACCACTAGATGCCCGGGGGCGAGCCAACCCCGCGTCGCGTCCTCCTCGCCTCGGTGGGCGCGCTGACCGTCGGCTTTGGCGCGGTCAGCCTGGCCACCGGCTTCAGTGACTCGTTCCCGGTGCGCCTGCTGCAGGGGATCGCGATCTTCGCCGCCGGCGCCGTGATCATCGGGGGCGCTGTGGTCCTGGCGCTGGTGCACCTGGCGGGTTGGCGTGGGGAGGGCGGGGAGCTGCAGTCCGAGGAGGCATTCGAGGCGATCGTGCAGCGAGCCGAGCGGCTCGCCGCCGAGGGGTATGACCCCGCCACGATCCCCGATGACTACTTCATCGCTGATCCCGCCGACCCGCCCGGACTCGCCACCGACGGCGAGGAGGAGTTCCGGAGGTTGGTCCGCGCAGCGGTCGACGACCTGCCGCTCGAGTTTCACCGCGCCCTGGAGCACGTCGCTATCGTCATCTCCGACGGAGGCGCCCGGCGCGGCGCCTACGGCCTCTACGAGGGCGACACCGTCGCCCGCGACTTCTTTCACGATCGCATCGTGATCTTCCGGGACACGCTGGTGCGCGACTTCGGGCACGATCCCGAACTGCTCAAGGCCCAGGTGACGCGCACCGTGCGCCACGAGCTCGCCCACCACCTCGGGTGGGGCGAAAAGGGCGTTCGCGGCCTCGGTCTGTGAACCGGGAGACAAAGGAGGCGGGAATGCCGGAAGCCGTGATCATCGACGCCATCCGCACGCCGATCGGTCGCGCGGTGAAGGGGTCGCTGAAGGCGGTGCGCGCCGACGAGCTGGCCGCGCTGCCGATCCGCACTCTGATCGACCGCAACCCGGAGGTTGATTTCACGCAGACGACCGATGTGCTCATGGGCGCCGCCTCGGGGGTCGGAGAGCAGGGGTACAACATCGGGCGCAACGCCGCGCTGCTGGCCGGGCTGGACCACCACGTCCCCGCCTGCACCGTCAACCGCTTCTGCGCCTCCTCGCTGATGACGATCCGGATGGCGGCACATTCGATTCGCGCCGGCGAGGGTGACCAGTACATCGCCGCCGGGGTCGAGGCCGTCTCCCGCGCCGGACTCGGCGCCGGGATGATGGAGGAGGCCAAGAGCCCCAGGCTCGACGGCTCCGACGGGTCGCTGTACGACGTCTACATCCCGATGGGGATGACCGCCGAGAACGTCGCCGAGCGCTGCAGCGTGACCCGGGAGCAGCAGGACGAGTGGGCGGTCGTCTCCCAGAACCGAGCGGTCGCGGCGCGCGACTCGGGCCACTTCGACGCCGAGATCGTCCCCGTCACCGTGCCTGCCTACACCGACACCGATCCACAGGGCAACGAGACCGAGGTTCCCGAAACCGTGGTCGCCCGCGATGACGGCCCCCGTCCCGGAACCACGCTCGACGGGCTGGCCAAGCTCAAGCCGGCGTTCAAGCCCGACGGCACCGTCACCGCCGGCAACTCGTGTCCGCTCAACGATGGTGCCGCCGCGGTGCTCGTCATGTCCGACGAGAAGGCCAGCCGGCTCGGCCTGGCGCCGCTCGCTCGGATCGTGGCCTCGACGGTGGCCGCCATCCGCCCCGAGATCATGGGACTAGGCCCGATTCCCGCCATCAAGGCGCTGCTGATGCAGACCGGGATGACGATCAACGATGTGGACATCGTCGAGATCAACGAGGCGTTCGCGGCCCAGATCGTGCCCTGCCGTCAAGAGCTCGGGATCCCTGACGACAAGCTCAACCCGTTCGGCGGGGCGATCGCGCTCGGGCACCCGTTCGGGATGACCGGCGCGCGGATCATGACCACCCTGCTCAACGGTCTGCGTGCGGTGGACGGGCGCTACGGGATCGAGTCGATGTGCGTCGCCGGGGGGATGGGCCAGGCGATGCTGATCGAGCGGCTCTAGCGGTCTCGCCCGGGAGCCGCGGCGCCCATCGGCCAAAATCCGGCCACGGCTTCACCTCCGGATCCCGTAGCGCAGGTAGAGCGAATCTCCCTCGCCCAGCACCCACTTGAGGTCCAGCGGCAAGGGCTTGACCAGGGCCCGATCGGCGGTGATGGCGAGCTCGTCGGCGCCGGCGAGCACTCCTGACACGGTCAGGAAGAGCTCGTCGGCCACCTGTTCGCGAAGCAGGCTGGAAAACAGCGTCGGCCCGCCTTCGCACAACAGCAGGCGGATCCCGCGCTCGCGGCGCAGGTGCGCGAGCGTCGCCGCCATCGTCGTCTCGGAGGACGGGAGGCGCACGATCTCCACCTGCGCCCGCACCCCATCGAGGTCGACGTCGCCCATGCTGTAGACGACGACCCGCGCCTCGGGATCTCCGAACAGCGGGATCCCGGTGGGCAGCTCGCCGCCGCGGGTCGTGGTGGCGAGAATCGGCTCGGGGGCCAGTCCGCGCAGCTGCCGGTCCCGGCGCAGCTCGGGATTCTTGATCACGCGTCCGTAGTTCTCCGTGCGCAGCGTTCCGGTGCCGACCAACAGCGCCTCGGCGACGCCTCGCAGCGCTCGGAAGATCTGCCTGTCGCCGGGGTCGCTGAGTCCGCCCGAGCGGCCGGCCAGGGTGGCTCGGCCGTCGGCGCTGGCCACGAAGTTCACGACCGTGTAGGGCCGGTCGTCCGGCGCCAGCTCGGCCAGCCTCAGGCCGGCGAGCAACTCCCCGGGCGCCACCGGCCCCGGCGCCGGAAGCAGTCGGTGCACGCTACTCACCGCTCCGCGCGCGCACGCTTGGCGGTGGGGCGCGCCGGCTTCACAGCGCCGAACCTACCAGAGCATTTCCATCCTCTGGGCGACCCCGGCGACGCTTGAGCAGTTAGGCTGCAGCGCAGATGAGCTCTGACCCCATGGCAGGCCGGTGACGGTGCGGTGAGCTCACCCGCGGCCGGTGGTCGGCCGGACCGAAATCTGGCGCTCGAATTGGTCCGGGTGACCGAGGCGGCGGCGCTGGCGGCGGCACGCATGGTCGGGCGTGGCGATAAGGAGGGCGCCGATCAGGCGGCGGTCGACGCCATGCGCGATGTGCTCGACTCGGTGTCGATGGACGGGGTGGTCGTGATCGGCGAGGGGGAGAAGGACGAGGCGCCGATGCTCTACAACGGCGAGCGGATCGGGGACGGCACGCCGCCGCAGGTGGACATCGCCGTCGACCCGCTGGAGGGGACCCGGTTGACGGCGCTCGGCATGCCGAGCGCCTTGGCGGTGATCGCGCTGTCGGAGCGAGGCTCGATGTTCGACCCGGGGCCATGCGTCTACATGGAGAAGATCGCCGGCGGCCCGGAGATCGCCGATCTGCTCGATCTCGACCGGCCGCTGGCGCAGACGCTGTCGCTGATCGCCGAGCGCAAGGGGCGCGACATCCGTGACGTGATGGTCGTGATGCTCGATCGCGAGCGCCATCAAGAGGCGATGCGCCAGGTGCGCGCGGCCGGCGCCCGGGTGCGGTTGATCACCGACGGCGATGTGTCGGCGTCGCTGCTGGCGGTGAGCGAGAACTCGCCCGTCGACCTCCTGTGGGGGATCGGAGGAACTCCGGAGGGCGTCATCTCCGCCGCAGCGGTCAAGTGCATCGGCGGCCAGCTGCTCGGGCGCCTGTGGCCGCGCAGCGACGAGGAGCGCGACGCTGCGGTGCAGGCCGGCTATGACCTGCACAAGGTGCTCACCTGCGATGACCTGGTGGCCGGCGACGACGCGTTCTTCTCCGCCACCGGGGTGACCGACGGCGACGTGCTCCAGGGGGTCCGCTATCAGAGCGACCGCGGCGCGAGCACCGAGTCGATGGTGATGCGCTCCCGCTCGGGCACGGTCCGGCGCATATCCGCGCGCCACGACCGGACCAAGATGCGGGCGATGGGGATCACCAGCTACGGCTGATCGGCTGGTCGGCGAGCAGGCCGACCTTGGAGCGGGCGAGGTCGAGCTTGGCGAGCGAGCGCAGGAACGCGTGCGTGACCAGCACATGCACGGCCGACTGGGTCATCTCATAGACCGGCATGCTGAAGCCGACGGCGATCGAGGGGTAGAAGTTGGCGACCTCCACCTCGATCAGCAGGTCCTCGCGGGAATCCGTCCCCGCCCGCCCGGGTGGCTCGCGCCGCACGTCGAGCGCCAGGAAGCCACAGCCCCGACCGGCGCGCGCGACCAGCAGTCCGTCGCGAATCCGCCAGCTGACCGCGCCGTGGTCGTCCTCGATCGTGTACTCGGGGGCGTCGAAGCGCAACAACGTCAGCGGGCGCGCCAGCAGCACCACGCGGCGGCTCTCCTCGGTGTAGATCACGCGGATCAGCTTGAGCGTCACCCGGGAGAGAAACCGCCAGTAGGTCCGTGCCAGGTTCTCCAGGTTCGCCGCGTTCCAGATCCGGTCCAGATCGGCCGCGTCCAGGGTGAGCTTTGCCGACTGCAACGAGCGGACAGCGCCGTCGCGCGCGGTCACCGTGGACTTACGGGGCGAGACGATCACCGCGTGTGCCGGCAGCCGCCGCCGGCGGCGCCGCCGCGCCGCCGCGACGAGTCCCGAGAGCGCCACGACGAGCAGGGCGAGTGCGGCCAGCACGGGCTGATTGTTACCGGTTTGACCGGCGTTGACGCAGGATCAGCCGGCGAGCGCCTCGAGCGCCACCGTCGTGCCCGCCGTCAGCCGGCCGTCACCCGCCGGAATCATCGCGAGGGCGTCGGCGTTCAGGAGCGAGGTGAGGATGTGCGAGCCCTGGGGGCCGGTGGGAACAGCGACTACCCCGGTGCCATTGCTGCGCAGGCGGACTCGCTGCGCCTGCTCGCGGCGGGGATTACGGACGACTTCGGTCCCGAGCCGGGCCTCGGACTGGGGGGGACGGGGAGCGGGCGCGCCCTGCATCGCGGCCAGGGCGGGCGTCACGAACAAGGAGAAGGTGACGACCGCCGAGACGGGATTGCCGGGCAGTCCGAATACCAGCGGGCCGTCGGGCACCAGACCGAACCATGTCGGCTTGCCGGGTTGGAGGGCCACGCCCCAGAACACCTCGGCGACCCCGAGCGCGCCCAGGACGGGCTTGACGTGGTCGTGCGGGCCCACCGAGACCCCGCCGGAGACGATCACCACGTCGGAGCCCGCCAGCGCGGCCGCCACTCCGGCCTCGGTGGCGGCGCGATCGTCGGGCAGCCGCCGCGCCGGAGCGGTGGCGGCCCCGGCCCGTCGGGCCAGGCCGGTGAGCATCGGAGCGTTGGAGTTGTGAATCTCACCCGGGCCCAGCGGCTCGCCGGGAGCCCGGAGCTCGTCGCCGGTGCACAGGACGGACACCCGAGGACGGCGGGCGACGGTGACCGTGCCGACTCCGGCGGCGACGGCCGCGCCGAGCGCGACCGGGCCGAGAACCGTACCCGGCGCCAACACCGTCGACGCGGCGCGCATGTCCTCGCCCGGCGCGCGGACGTTCTGTCCGGCGGCGATGTCCGCCTGCGTCTCGATGCAGGCGCCCCCGTCCACGCGCACGTCCTCCTGCGGGATCACGGCCGTCGCCCCCGAGGGCACCGCCCCCCCGGTGGAGATGCGGATCGCCTGACCGTCGCTCAGCCGGTGGTCCGCCGGGGAGCCGGCGCGGGACTCGCCGACGACGTTGAGGATGCGCCCGGCCGCCCCGGCGATCACGGCGTAGCCGTCCATCGCCGAGCAGGGGAACGGCGGTACGTCACCGGCGGCGCTCACCGCCCGGACCAGCACTCGCCCCAGGGCCTCGTCGATGTCGATCGGCTCGGAGCCCAGCGTCACCAGCGAGTCCAGCACGAGCTGCCGGGCGGCGGTGATCGTGATCAGGGGGGCGGCCATCTCAGGTAGCGGGCCGCGGGGCGGCGGGCTGCCCGCGGCTGGGCTTCAAGCATATTCCGACTCGTCGCGGGCGGCCGCCGGCGACGGCACCGTCAGCGCGCGGGCAACGAGACGGCGCCGACCTGGGCGACGCCGACGGCCGTGACACCGAGCGCGCTGGCGGCGGCCGCGGTCAGATCCCAGTCGCGGCCCGCGATGTACGGACCGCGGTCGACCACCGGGACCGTCAGCGTCCGGCCGTTGTAATAGAACGCCACCCGGGTCCCGCACTTCAAGGTCTTGTTGGCGACGCCGAGGGTGGTCCGGCCCAGCGTTTCGCCGCACGCGGTGGTATGCCCGTAGAGGCTGTACCAACTGGCCATCGAGGGGCGGTAGACGGTGGTCGTCAGCGCCGGCGTCGCCGCTGCGCTCTGGGCGACCGACCCGGAGGAGACGATGGCGCGGATCGAGAAGCGGCCGATGTGATTGGTGGTCCAGACGGCCGAAAACGAGCCGTTGGCGCCGACGATCGCCGATGCGGTGGGGGCCCAGGTCCAGCCCGTCTCGTGACCTGACCGCGCGATCTCGATCGTGTCCCCGGCCAGCCTCGCGGGGGCGGTGCCGGTAAAGCGCAGCCCGGCGCGCAGCATCGCCGAAGCGCTGGTGGAGAGCGTGATCCCGTTACCGGTGGTGGTGACGGTGACGTTGCCGCGGCCGACCGAGATGCCGCTGCCGGCGGTTTGGTTGGCGGCGGTCCGATGGCCGGTGCTCGGGGCCGGACCGGGCGCGGCGGGGGCCAGGCCCGAGCCCCCCGACGGACCGGCCGCCATGGCGGCCGCCGGTAGGGCGAGCAGCGTCCCGACCAGGGCGATCACGGCATAGGCACAGCGGCGTCGACTGTCGATCAACGAGACCTTCCTTGTCGTCTTGCCTACGAGGTGAGCTGACGGGCTCGCGCCGGGTTGGCGCTACGGTCCGTTGCGGGACCGATTCGCCCCAGCGGGTCTGTGACCCGCAGGTGGTTCCCCCGTCGACCCGCTCCGGAGAGGGGGCCGTTCGGCTGGTGGCGGCAGTATACGCAGACTCCGCAGACGGATGTATCTCTGACAGAGGAAATGCGGCGATGACGTCGAAGCGCTCGGGACGACCGCCCACAGCGACCGCCGCGCCCAAGCGGATTCGCGCTGGTCTCAGAGGCGGGGGAGGCGAGACAGCGTGTCGCGCAGGGCGCGGACGCCGAGGTGGAGTCCGATCTCCGTCAGCTCGGCGGCCGCCTTCACGGCGGTGGGGAGCGGGCCCGGCGCTGGCGTCGGTGAGGTGCGATGAGCCGCGGCGGCCGCCCGCGGCCTGGTGGCTCGGGACGAGGACGCCGTCGCCGGCCGCTTGGGGCTACGCCGGTGCGGCCGCGTATGCGGCAACGAGCCGATGACTCCGGGCGCAGAAGGGTCGCTCATCGGCTTCAATGATCGCGCACGGCGGCGAGATTTCGGATCAAATCCTGAAACGCCCCGGGCCGTTGTACGTATATAGGGCTCTAGACCGAAAGCGGCCGACGGCGAGGCCAGCCCGTCGAGGTGCCGCGCGCGCAGGGCCGGCATGCGCCCCGCCGATTGACTTCAAAAAATATAGTGACTATATTCGGTGCCTATGTTGGAGTAGCGGTCGTGCGCTCTGTCAGGCACCTCAGCAGTCTTTTTTCACTGAGGCGACGGCACCACCAGCGTGCCGTCGACAACGACGGAAACGGAATCAGATGTCTGTAGCGGAACTGCAGGAACTGGAAGAGATCAAGGGCCTCGTCAACCGCGGCCAGCAGCTGGGCGTACTCACCTACTCCGAGATCGCCGGAGCCGTCTCTGAGCTCGATCTGGATGAAGCGGACGTGGAGGAGCTGCACGGCTTCCTGGAGCGCGCCGAGATCGAGCTGGTCGAGGAGGTCGATCCGGCCCTGGCCGCGACCGAGGTGGAGCGTGCCCCTGACAAGCGCGGCCGGCGCAAGGCCAAGACCGCGCTCGACCTCAAGCCGGACATGACGACCGACTCGCTGCAGCTGTTCCTGAAGGACATCGGCAAGGTCCGCCTGCTCACCGCCCAGGAGGAGGTCGACCTGGCCAAGCGGATCGAGCGCGGTGACCTGGACGCCAAGCAGAAGATGGTGGAGTCCAACCTCCGCCTGGTCGTGTCGATCGCCAAGAACTATCGCAACCAGGGCCTCCCCTTCCTGGACCTGATCCAGGAGGGGACGCTCGGCCTGGTCCGCGCCGCAGAGAAATTCGACTACCGCAAGGGGTTCAAGTTCTCCACCTACGCCACCTGGTGGATCCGTCAGGCGATCGCCCGGGCGCTGGCCGACAAGGCCCGCACGATCCGAATTCCGGTGCACGTGGTCGAGAAGCTCAACAAGATCGGGCGCGCCGAGCGCAAGCTGGTCACCGAGCTGGGTCGTGAGCCGACCGCCGAGGAGATCGCCGAGGTGACCGGGATCGAGCCCGAGGAGGTGGAGTCGATCAAGCGCTCCGCTCAGGCGCCGGTTTCCCTGGAGAAGCCCGTCGGCGACGAGGAGGAGTCGGAGTTCGGCCAGTTCATCGCCGACGAGCGCGCCGAGTCGCCCTACGAGCGCGCCGCCGAGATCCTCACCAAGGAAGCACTCCGCGAGGCGCTGGAGAATCTGAGCTACCGCGAGCGCCGCGTGCTCGAGCTGCGCTACGGACTCGGCGGCGAGCACCCCCGTACCCTCGACGAGGTGGGGCGGACGTTCAACGTGACGCGCGAGCGGATCCGCCAGATTGAGAATCAGTCGCTCAAGAAGTTGCAGTCGCTCGCCGAGGCGCAGAAGCTGCGCGACGTCGCTTAACCGCACGGCCCAGCCGGCCGGCTCGGTGGCGTGTAGATCGTGGCGCCCGCGCCGACGGGTGCTCCGCGGCGCGGATCCTCGCTTCAGTTCGTGAAGCATTGCGCTAGAATCGAAGTCCTGATGGTCGATAGAGACACGTGTCCGGTCTGCCGGACCGCCGATATCGTGTGCGGCAAGTGGACGTTGCTGGTGATCCGTGATCTGGCTGAGGGCCGGTCACGATTCTGCGAGCTCGAGCGCTCGCTGGCCGGGATCAGCCCCCGGACGCTGTCGCTGCGGCTGCGGGGCCTGGAGGAGGAGGGCATCGTTGAGCGCCAAACCTTCCCCGAGGTGCCGCCGCGCGTCGAGTACGTCCTCACCGCCAAGGGACGGGCGCTGGTCCCGTTGATCGAGGACATGCGCGCCTATGGGCGCGAGTGGCTCGGCGTCGACTGCGCCGGTGAGCTCGTCGTCGACGGCGGCCGCGAGCCGGCGATCGCCGCCGTTTAGCCGCTCGTCGGGCAGGATCCTCGTCCCCGGCGGAGAATCCGCCGTCGTGCGCAACATCAACCTGCACCGGCTGCTCGAGGCATTCGCCGTGGATGCGTCCAGCCGGTTGGCGGCGGAGACGGCGGGCGGGGCGGAGATGCCGTTCGAGCTGGCCGAGGAGCGAGGCTCGGGCCAGGTGCCGCTGTACTGCTACCGCCCGCTCATCGGGGAGTTCATCCGCCAACGGATGGCGACGCTGGGGACGCTGCGCAGCCACGCTCCGGCAGCCCTCGCATTGGCGGAATCCGAGTCCCTCGACATATATCTGAGCGAGCATGGCGTCAACACGCCGGCGGACCGCGGCGCCCGCTGCGAGCTGGCGCTCTGCGTGTTTCTGGACTCCATGTTCGGGCAACGTACCGGGTTCGGGTTCGAGCCGGCGCTGTTCGAGGCCGCCTATGCCGAGCTGGAACGGGCGCTTTATGAGGCGCACTGCACGGTCACGGTGATCGCGCCGCTGCTGGGCGTGGCGCTGGATCCCGGCACGACCGAGCTGACGCTCGGCGGCGGCCTGTCGCTGATCCGAGGTGACGCGATCGCCGATGCGCCGGCCGATGCGGTATGGGGGGCTGGCCAGGAGCCCAACCTCTTGGCGCTGTTGGCGATCGATCAGGAGCGCTCGGGCCGGCCGCCGGTGTCGATCGCGCGAACCCGCTTCCGCGAGCTCCTCAGCGCTCTGCGGCTGTTCGAGCGGGGGGCGTACTCGATCGGGCCGGTGGGCTGGGCCCGAACCGACGCCGGCAGCTGGCGCTCGGTGGCCATCGGTGTCAGCGGCCGTCCCCGGCTGCTGACGCTGGTCCGGGCGGCGCAGGTGCAGGAGCTGCGCGCCTTCTGCCGGCTGCTGGCCCGCGGCGGGCCCGCCGGCGAGCTCGCCTGGGCGCTGGCCCGGTTTGAGATGGGCTGCGAGCGCCTGGCGTCCAGCGAGGCGCTGACGGATTACGTGCTCGCCCTGCGGGCGCTGCTCGAGCCCGAGGGTCCCGAGAGCGGCCGCCTGGCCCAGCGTCTGGCGGCGATCTGTGCCCGGCCCGAGGATCGGGCGGAGCTGGCGGAGCGCGTCGCGCGCGCCGCCGCGCTGGAGCGGGCGGTGATCACCGGCGTGCCGCCCTCCGGCGACCGCCTCGAGGCGGTCGTCGGCGAGCTGGCCGAGCATCTGCGCGCGATCCTTCGGGACGCGCTGTGCGGGCACCTGGACTCCGATCTGGTCACCGTCGCCGATGAGCTGCTCGCGGAGGCTTCGGCCACGCCCGCCGGCCGGCGCTAGCGCCGGACTTCGGCCACGCCCCGCCGGCCGGCGCTAGCGCCTGACTTCGGCCACGCCCCGCCGGCCGGCGCTAGCGCCGGCGGATCGCTAAGCTGGGAGGCGACCGCTCCCTACTCGGTCTCGATGTGAGGCCGGGAGTGTTCTGCCCGCCAGGCACGACACAAGTAAGTCCTGGGGCTCGTAAGTAGTCAGGGGGAGCGCGATCACAGCGGCGAGCGGGCTCAGGCCCGCTCGTTCTGTCTGGGGCGCCGTTAGGCTCTCGGGGGCAATGGCCGACGATCCCCTCATCTGCATGGTCGAGATCCCGATGGGCAGCCGCAACAAGTACGAGTACGACGAATCGCTGAAGGCGATCAAGTTCGACCGCTTCGTGTCGGCCTCGGTCGTGTATCCGACCGATTACGGCTTCATCCCGGACACGCGGGCGTCCGACGGGGACGAGCTCGATGTGCTCGTCTGCGTGTCGGAGCCGACCTTCCCCGGCTGCTTGGTGCCGGTCCGGCCGGTTGGTCTGTTTCACATGACCGACGAGAAGGGCAACGACGACAAGATCGTGTGCGTGCCGGTGAGCGATCCGCGCTGGAACGTCTACCGCGAGCTCGAGGACCTGCCCCAGCAGCTGCGCGAGGAGATCTATCACTTCTTCACCGTCTACAAGGACCTCGATCCCGATCGCCACTCCGAGCCCCAGGGCTGGTCGGACCGCCAAGCGGCGGTCGACGAGATCGCCGAGGCACAGGAGCGGTTCCGAGCCGAGACGGACTGAGGCACACGCACGCCCTGAGCGCGAGCCCCGATGTACCACCTCGAGCTGCGCCAGTTCCCCCACGTCGCCCGAACGTTCAACCTGGGCCGCGAAGAGCTCGACCTCCGCTTCGTGCGGCCGTGGGCCGCGGGCTCGATGGTGGAGCACGCCGAGCGCCGGTGGTCGCCCGAGCGATCGCGGCTGACCGTCCTGCACGGCCCGGAGCTGCGCCCCGACGAGTTGAGCATGGGGCGTGGCTGGTCGGCGGCTACCAAGAGCTCTGAAGATGTCACCGCCGCTCTGCTCGCCGAGGCCCGGAGGGGCGCCGAGGCGCGCCCGGAGGTGGAGGCGCTCAAGCACGCCGTCCAGGAAGTGGCCGGCACCTCGATCGGGTTTCAGGACGTGATCGCCCTCGCCGCCGCCGGACACCCCCAGTGGCGGGCCAGCGAGCAGCTGGCGCTTGCCGAGCAGGCGGTGTGGGAGATGCTGCACCAGGGCCGGCTGACGATGCTCGCCGGCTCGGAGGTCGTCGGTCCCGGGCGCTGGCAGGCGATTGTTCTCAGCTGGGCGAGCTGGACCGAGGCAGCGCCGGAGGCGTTTGCGCTGCAGGCCCCGGCCGACCCGCCGCCGGGGGCTAGCGAGCAGCCCAATAGCTAGGCGATCACGTCGGCGATCATCCGCTCGCGCTCGGCGTCGGCCGCGAACAGGTAGCGGTGCATGCGCAGCAGCCCGTGCACGTCGTGGACATCGTCATCGAGGTGGGGGACGAGCAGCAGCGGGTGGTCTGAGAGCTCGTCCTGGAGCCGGGTGATGTTGCGCGCGTCGCGACGAGCCAGGCGGTGGTAGTCGGTGAAGTTGGCGGCGACGCGCTCCGCCAGATCGTGGCCCAGCACAGCGACGAGCTCGTCGAGCAGGTCGCCGGCCTCGGCGTCGCCGAGGATGTCGTGGTGAACGCGGTTGACGATCACGCCGGCGAACGGCAGCTGGCCCTCGCGCAGGGTGTGACGGAACCAGAGCGCCTCGGCGATCGCCTCCGGCGCCGCTGAGGTGACGAGCACGAACGCGGTGCTGGGAGCCTTGAGCATGCGCTCCACCTGGGCTGCGCGTTCGCTGAAGTCGTCGGTCATGTCTCCCAGCAGGGCGAAGAACGTCGACAGGTCGCTGATCAGGTCGACCCCGGTGACGCGGCGCAGGGCGCTCAGCAGCGGCGCCGCCCCCTTTCCGATCACCCGCATGCCCAGCCCGGTGGGGCGAACCAGCGCCCGCAGCGCCCGTCCCTCCATGACCGATGTGAGCCGCCCGGGAGCGTCGAGGAAGTCCAGCGCGTTACGCGACGGGGGCGTGTCGAGCACCAGCAGGTCGAAGTCGCCCTCGCGCTCCAGCTCGTAGAGCTTCGCCACCGCGGTGAACTCCTGGGACCCGGAGACGGCGGTCGACAGCTCGCGGTAGATGCGGTTGGCCTTGATCTCGCTCGCCCGTTCCGGGTCGGGGGCGACCCGCTCGATCAGCTCGTCGAAGGTGCGTTTGGGGTCGAGCATCATCGCCCACAACTCGCCGTCGCACTGCAACCCCGCGCCGGCCAGGCGCTCGGGCTCGACCCGCCGGGGCTCGTTGGCCAGCTCCTGCAGACCGAGAGCGTTGGCCAGCCGCTTGGCGGGATCGATCGTGACCACCGCCACCTTGGCTCCCCGTGCCGCCATGCCCAGCGCGATCGCCGCCGAGGTGGTCGTCTTGCCGACGCCTCCGGATCCGCCGCACACGCACACGCGCTTGCCCTCCAGCAGATCAACGACGCTCATGGCCGCTGAGTCTAGGATCAGCCTCAGCATGAAGATCCTGGCGCTCTACGACATTCACGGCAACCGCGAGGCGCTGGAGGCGGTGCTGGGCGACCCGCGGGCGTCGGACCGCGATGTGGTCGTGGTCGGCGGCGATGCGGTTCCCGGACCGTTTGCTACGGCGGTGCTCGATCTCCTGGACAGCCTCGCCGGGCCGGTGCGGTGGGTGCGGGGCAACGGGGAGCGCGAGGTGGCCTCGCTCGCCGCAGATCCCCGGCCGGTGGGCGACGACATCCCGGCGGTCACCGCGGCGCTGACCGCCGCCGAGCTCGGGCAGGCGCGATCACGCCGCCTCGGCGAGCTGCCGCTCACCGAGGAGGTCGACGGGGTGCTGTTCTGCCACGCCAGCCCGCGCCGCGACGACGAGATGCTCACCCG
The DNA here is from genome assembly GCA_963830395.1 of uncultured Actinomycetota bacterium. GTDB lineage: Bacteria > Actinomycetota > Thermoleophilia > Solirubrobacterales > Solirubrobacteraceae > Palsa-465. Next base: position 533,204 of record CAWHMI010000012.1, on the reverse strand, counting down.
GCTGTCGCCACCCGAGCGGTGGGCAGCGGCGCTGACGGGGGTCGGTAGCCGGCTGGTCGTCGCCGGTCACACCCATCAGCAGGACGATCGCGAGGTCGACGGCGTGCGCTTCGTCAACGCCGGCAGCGTCGGGCTGCCCTATGAGGGTGACGGCGCCGCGCGCTGGCTGTGGATCGCCGACGGCGTCCCCGAGCTGCGCCGGACCCCGTACGACGCCGCCGGCGCGGGTCGGCGCCTGCTCCAGGACGGCTGGCCCGATACCGAATCGGTCACCGCGGCGCTGGTGGCGCCGGTGCAGCCGATCGTCGTCACCCGGCTGTTCGAGGACCGGGCGGACTGACTACCCCGCCCGAAGGCGTGCTGGTCAGGTCGAGCAGCTGATCGCCGAGCGACTCGTCGCGGATCGCGGCCACGCTGACGCCGGGATCGGGCAGCACGCGTAGCGCGTCGGCGGGCAGGTCTACGGTGACGGGGGTTCCCTGGCTATATGGGAGCGCCGCCCCGTCGTTGCGGACGAGCGTCTGGAGCGCAGAGCCGTTGCCCAGGCGAAGGAAGATGTGCGTGGTCGAGCCGAGGAAGACGAGACGTTCGACCATCCCCGGCACGTGGTTGGCACCGGTGGTCTCCCGCGCGTGCAGGTGGATGCGCTCGGGACGGATGGCCACCTTCACCGCGCCGGTGGCGTCGAGCTGGCCCGCCTGGGCCTGGAGAATGAAGTCCCCCAGGCGCAGGCGGCAGGAGTCCCGTTCCTGCCCGCCGGGCTCGACTGAAGCGTCCATCAGGTTCGACACGCCCAGGAAGTCGGCCACGTAGGCATCGGCGGGCTCGTTGTAGACCTCCTCCGGGGTGGCGAGCTGGACGATGCGTCCGTGGTTCATGACGGCCAGGCGATCGGACATCGTGAGCGCCTCCTCCTGGTCGTGGGTGACGTACAGGAAGGTGATTCCCACCTGCTTCTGAAGCGCGGCCAGCTCGACCTGGAGGGTACGGCGGAGCTTGGCGTCCAGTGCTCCCAGCGGCTCGTCGAGCAGCAGGACCGACGGACGCAGCACCAGCGCCCGGGCGAGCGCGACGCGTTGCTGCTGACCGCCCGAGAGCTGGTTGGGGCGTCGCTTCTCATACCCGGACAGCTGCACCAGCTCCAGCGCCTCCGCCACCCGGGTGGTCAGCTCCGACTTGGGCACCGACTTGTACTTCATCCCGAACGCCACGTTTTCGGCGACGGTCAGAAACGGAAACAGCGCATAGCTCTGGAACACCGTGTTGACGTTGCGCCGGTGGGGCGGCCAGCTGCCGACGTCGACGCCGTCGAGCAGGATCTTTCCGCTGGTCGGTGGCTCAAAGCCCGCGACCATGCGCAGCGTGGTCGTCTTTCCGCAGCCGCTCGGCCCCAGTAACGAGAAGAACTCGCCCGGCTGGATCTCGAGTGAGATGTCGTCGACCGCGGTGGCGTCGTCAAACCGCTTGATCAGTGACTCGACCTTTACATTGCCTCCAGCCATATCCGTCCTTTCACATGCCGGCGATGCCAGTCAATGCCTCAGTGCCGCCCTCCGTGCGCTCGCCCCGGGTCATCCACCGGTACGCGACAAAGCCGATCAGCGCGACGATCAGCGAGATCAGCAGCAGGATCGTCGCCAGTGCGTTGAGTGCCGGTCCGCTCAGTCCGCCATGGACGTTGGAGTAGATCAGCACTGACATCGGCTGGGTGTTCGCCGTCGAGGAGAGCTGCTCCACGATCACGAAATCATCCACCGTGCTGGCGAAGACGAGCACGGCGCTGGCGAAGATGGCCGGCATCAGCAGCGGCAGCAGCACCCGGCGGATGGCCCCCATCCGGGATGCCCCGAGATCCGCGGCCGCCTCTTCGTAGCTCTTTCCAATGCTCACCAGCCGCGCCCGCACGATGATCGCCGGCCAGCTCAGGTTCCACACGACCAGCCCCGCCACCTCGGCCGGAGTGCCGAGCTTGATGAAAGTCAGCGCCTGGGTGACCAGCAGGAACAGCGCTACGGCGAGCAGCAGCTCTGGGATCACGAACGAGAAGATCATCACGAAGTTCAGTCCGCTCGAGCTCCGACTTCGCCAGCGATCGATGCCGATCGCAAAACCGACCCCGATCGGAACGCAGATCACCGTGGTCAGGCCCCCGAGGATCAGCGTCTGGATCACCGCTTGGTGCAGGCTGGGGTTGTGCAACACGGAAGTCACCTGGTTGCCGACGTACCACTTGGTCGAGAACCCCTGCCAGGTGGCCTGGGATGCGCCCTTGTTGAACGAGAACAGCACCGCGATCGCGATCGGGAAGATCGACCACACGATGTACAGCCAGGTGAAGCCCTCCAGCGCCCACGGCCGCCGCCACGGGTTTCCCCGCGGACGGCCCCGCGAGGAGACCGGCTCGGCCCGTGAAGGGCTCGATACCGCCTCGTGCGCCGTGCTCGCCATCAGGCCATCTCCCGCGAGGTTCGAGCGGTGCTGATCACGTAATAGAGCATCGGGATCAGCAGGACGACCAGCAGCATCAGCGCCAGCACGGCGCCCTGCCCGGTCTCGCCGGGGGAGTCGAGCTGCCCTTCGATGGCGTTGCCGATCATCGTCGTCCCGGTCGCTCCCGACAGCAGCTGATTGGTGAAGTAGTCACCCAGCATCGGCAGTGCGGTGATGAACGTCCCGGCGATGATCGCCGGCTTGCTCAGCGGGATGGTCACCCGCCAGAAGGCCCGCCACTTGCTGAGCCCGAGATCCCGAGCGGCCTCGATCAGGCTCTGGTCGATCCGGTCCAGGAAGGCGTACAGCACCAGGATCAGGTACGGGATGTATCCGTAGACGAGACCCAGGATGACTGTCACCGACTTGCCGCCGAGCCAGTCGGTGTTGCCGGGCAGGCCGAAGAACGACAATGCGCTGTTGAAGAAGCCGTTCTGCTGGAGCAGATCGATCCAGGCCAGCATGCGCATCATGTAGCTGACCCAGAACGGCGCGATCAGCAGCACGAGAAACATCGTCTTGCGCGTGCCCGCGTACCGGGAGACGAAATAGGCCACCGGGTAGGCGATCGCCAGCGAGATCACCGTCGCGATCGCGGTGTAGAGGAGCGTCCGGAGCGCAGGCGGCCCGATGAACGCCCCGGTCCCGGCGATGTCGTGCCACACCGCGCTGAAGTTAAAGCTCGACCAGTGCAGTGGATTCCAGACCGGGACCACCGTCTGGTAGAACTCGTTGACGCCGCCGCCGGCCACCGCCAGCATGACGTAGAACGGGGCCACGAAGAGAACCAGCAGCCAGATCGCTCCCGGCGCCGCGAGCCCCATCCACAGCCAGCGGTGACGCCGATCGGGGGTGTCCCGCCCCATCGCCTCAGCCTATAGCCCGTGGGAGAACGTGTTCCACGTGTTCTCCCAGAGCGTGGTCGCGGCCGGCGGCAGCTCGAGCTGGAACAGGCCTCGGCGGAAGTAGTCAGGCAGCACGACGGTGGAAGCGAGCTGCGGAGGCAGCAGCTTTTCGGCTGTCAGCCGAGCCGGGGTGACCGCGTTCAGCGGCTGCATATAACCGACGTAGCTGTAGTTCTCCAGCGCATTGCCCACGCCGAGCATGTAGTCGATGAACTTATGGGCCAGGACGGGATTCGCGCCGCTGGTCAGGTTGACCATCAGGTCATTGGCGACCGGGCCCTGGTGGTTTGCCGGGAACCAGTAACCGATCGTGTCCACCGAGGTGCCCTTGGGCAGATACTCGTACGAGGAGGCCATGTCGCCCGACCAGGCGTGGTGAATCCACGTTCTCCCGGTCGGGACGTCGGTGTAGTCGTTGTTGTCGATCCGCACGCCGGTCAGACTGGCGAGTTGCGACAGCGCCTTGCCGGCAGCCTGGATCTGAGGCGCGCTGGTGGTGTTGAGGTCGAAGTTGCCGGCCCGCATCAGGGCCAGGCTGATCGTCTCCCGGTCATCGTCGAGGACCGCGACCTTGCCCCGGTACGGAGCTCCCTGCCACGGCATGTTCCACGAGGGGGAGAGGTTCACCTTGTCCTTGCGCCAGGCCATGCCCGTGGTATAGATCGAGTACGGCGTGGTGTACCGCGAGTCCTGGTCGTAGAACGGACTGCGATAGTCGGGCCAGGTGTTGGCCATGTTGGGGATGTAGCCGTGGTTCAGCGGCCGGATCTGCTTCTGCGCGATCAACTGACCGAGCACATCGACCGTGGGGAAGAAGACATCGAACTTGAGCTGTCCGCTGGCCAGCTTGGAGAGCGCTTCTTCCATCGTGTTGTACGTGGTCAGCGAGTAGTTGCAGTTGTGCTGCTTACAGAAGCTCTTGATCACCGCTTCGTTGATGTACGCGACCCAGTTGTAGATCTCCAGGGTCGCGCCCCTCTCCGGCGTCAGGCCCGAGGCGATCGGCTTGTTGTCGGAGTACAGCGGCCATTTGACCGGGCTGTCCTGACGTGGCAACGGGGGGATGCTGCTCGCCGCGGCGGGGTTGGCCGAGCTGCAGCCCGCCAGCACTCCCCCCATCGCGAGCCCGGCGCCCGCCGCCAGCAGCTGCCGGCGGGAGATCGCGTCTGGCACCGCCGCGGGTCGGCGCCGGATCCCCCCTTCCGACCACCCCTCACGTGGATGCATGCCAGTTCACCTCGTTCACGGCTTTCGCGCGCTGCTCAGGACGGCTCGTGGTCCACGAAGATCGCAGCCAAGCTCGCTTGACGCAAGGGCCAGGCAGCGGTCCACCATCCGCTCGGCGGTGACGTCGGGCTGCCCGAGGGTGACCTGTACTCCGAGGCCGTCGAGCAGGCCGCTCAGCGACAGCGCGAAGTCGTCCGGGTCCGCGACATCGGTGAACTCGCCGGTCCGCTGACCTTCGCGGACGATCTCGGCGATCAGCGCCCGCTGCCGGCGATCCAGCCGGAAGTAGGCGCTGCGGACGGTGGCATCGCGGCGGGCGCGAACCCAGATCTCCATCCACAGCGTGTAGTCGTTGAGACCGCCAGGGCCAAGGCTCGTCTCCTCGATCAGGTGCGCGAGCTTGTCGCTGGCCCGCTCGAACTGATCCTGTCCCTCGGACACCCGCTCGTAGAAGCCGCGGTCGGCGTATTCCACCGCCTCCTCCAGCAGCCGATCCTTGGACTCGAACCAGTACAGGATCGCCGGCGAGCTGGTGCCCGCGCGGTCGGCGATGTCCCCGATCCGGGTATCGAACAGGCCGCGCTCGTAGAGCACCTCGGCGGCGGCGGCGATGATCTGCGGCTTGCGCAGGTAATCGACTTTGGGGCGCGGACTCAACTCTCCTCTTTCTCCACACGGACCCTGAGAGACATATACTGAACCGCGAGTCAGGAAATTACTGCGGCGGACCGTTGGCTGTCAAGCCGCCACGTTGAAATTCCTCAAGGAGAGTCGCTGTGACCGATGTGGCGGTGCTGGGTGCCGGTCTAGCCGGTTTGGCGGCAGCGCGCGACCTGACGCGCGGCGGCGCCGACGTAGTCGTATTGGAGGGCCGCCACCGCGTCGGGGGCCGGGTGGAGGCGGTGGCGCTGGCGGACGGGCGCACCGTGCAGCTGGGCGGCGAGGTCGTCGGCAGCGAGCACTGGTCTTATCTGGAGCTGGCGGCCGAGCTGGGGCTGACGATGGAACCCAGCTACGTCGCCGACCCGGGCGAGATCAGCTGGGGGTTGTGCGAGGGCGTGCACGTCGGCGATGAGATCCCGTGGATGACACCCGCCGAGCGCGCCGACGGAGAGCGGATCGAGCGCGAGTTCGCCCAACTGGCGAGCACCGTTGATCCCGAGGACCCGTGGGGCCATCCCGACGCGCGGCGGCTCGACGGACTCAGCCTCGGCGCCTGGCTGCGCGAGCGGCGGGCGCTCCCGGCGGTGGCCCGCCGCCACGTGCTCGCCTCCCTGTCGCTGTCGTGCGACGGCCCCGAGCGGACCTCGCTGCTGTCGGACCTGCGCAAGCACGCGTCGCTGCCGGGCGACCACGTCTACGACCTGGCGCAGTGGGAGGGACTTCGCTGCGCCGAGGGATCGGCCGAGGTCGCCGTGCGGCTGGCGGCCGAGCTGGGGGACCGGGTGCGGCTGCGCTGCCCGGTGACCCGGATCCGGGTGCAGGGCACCCGCGGGGTGACCATCGGCCTGCGCGACGGAGACGAGGTCCGGGCCGAGTCGGTGGTGTGCGCGATCCCTGCCGGGCCGCTGCGCCACATTCAGATCGACGGGCTCAGCGACGCCCGGCTGGCCTCGCTGCGCGCTCTGCGCCACGCGCGGGCGGCGAAGGTGGTCGTCGCCTACCCGGACTCGTTCTGGCAGCGGACCGGCCAGAACGGACTGGCCGAGGCGGAGTGGCTGTTCGGCTCCACCTGGCCCCAGCGTCCCGGCGTGCTGTCGCTGCTCGTGCCACCGGAGCGGCTGTCGGCCTTTCTCGCCGCTCCCGATCTAGCGCGCCGGGGGGTGATTCTCGATGGCCTGGAGGCTCTCTATGGCAAGGGGGCCCGAGCGCCGGTGGCGGTGCTGGAGCGCGCCTGGGGGGTGGACCCGTTCACGCTGGGCTACGTCACCAGCTGGGCGCCGGGAGATGTGATGCGGGTAGGCCCGCTGCACGGCCGCCACGAGCCCCCGTTCTACGTCGCCGGCTCAGATCACTGGGTCGCCGGGTACATGGAGGGCGCCGTGCGGACAGGACGGGCAGCGGCGCGGGCCGCCCTCGCGGCGGGCTCAGCGGTGGTGTGAGGCCTGATCGGCGCGTCACCCGCCCGCCGCCCGCCGCCGCGCCATCGGGATGCCCGCGTCACCCGCCCGCCGCCCGCCGCCGCGCCATCGGGATGCCCGCGTCACCCGCGACCAACCGCTCCCCCAACCCCAGCTCGCGGGCCAGCGACCAAGTCACTGCGCGGCGCGCACGCTCCAGCGACAGCGTCGCGTCCCCGATCAGCGTCCGCACGCCGTACCCGTCCAGCAGGGCGAGGGTCTGGTCGGCGACCGTCTCGGGGTCGCAGCGGGCGAACTCGCCGTCACCGATCCCGGCGCGGATCTCGTCGGCAAACCAGGCGTGCAGGCGGGCGTACAGCTCCTCGGCCACCGGCCGAAGCTCGGGGTGGCGGATGGCGCGCAGCCACAGCTCCACCCACAGCACCCAGTCCTCCTGCAGCTCTGGGGTGCTCGGCAGGCACTGCTCGATCATCGTCCGCAGACGTTCGGCGTGCGAGGCGTGCTCGGGCAGCCCGGTGTCGATGCGGATGTCGCCGGCGCGGTGGTAGGAGTAGTCCAGCGCCTCGGCCAGGAGCGCCTCGCGGCTGTCGAAGTGGTAGTGCACGAGCGCCGTCGACACGCCCGCGTCCATGGCGATCCGGGCGATGCGCACGCCGTCGATCCCCTCGCGGGCGATGCGGCCGACCGCGGCCGACAAGATCCGCTCCCGCGCGGCGCCGCGCTTGCCCGGCGTCGCCGTCACGCGTCGGTCAGCGCCGGCGCCAGGTCGGCACGGATCCGGTCGGCAAACCAGGCCACGCCGGCCTCCCGAGCCGACAGCGGCCCGCACCGGTAGCCGCGCGTCTCAAGACCCTGCTGCACGTTGTCGACCAGGTCGATGTCCTCGTCCAGGACCAGCGTGTTCAGCCTCTGGTTGGCCCACTGCACGAAGCGGGTGCGCGGGTTGGCGCCGGGCGGCCGGTAGGACGCGGACACGTCGCGGGTGCGGCTCACGCCGTCGGGGATCAACTGCCAGGTGCCCACCTGATCGGGATACAGATCGATCGTGGTGTTGGGATAGATGAAGGCGTAGCGCCAGATGCGGCGATCCACCCCGGGCATCGGCGTAACCAGCTGGGCGTAGAGGCGCTCGAGCCGGTTGCTGGAGGGCTTGTCGCGCAGCGGCGCGTCGAACCACACGTAGTGGTCGTGCACCTCGACGTCGTAGTGCTTGTAGTCGAGCATCCGCATCAGCCCCGGATGGGCGATCGGGATGTGATAGCCCTCGATGTAGTTGTCGGCGATCACCTTCCAGTTCGCCGGCTGGCTGCCATCGGCGGGGGCGAACGGCCGCAGCGACTCGATCCGGTAGGGGGCCAGCCGCTGCGGCAGGTCGCCGACCAGGTCCGCCAGCGGGATGGCATCCGCGTCCAGGTTGACGAACACCAGACCGCACATCTCCTCGACGCGGACCGGCATCAGGCCGAGCGCGCGCTTGTCCAGACGCTCCGCGAACGCCATGCCCTCGGGTACGCCGATCAGGCTCCCATCCAGCCGATACGTCCAGCCGTGGTACCGGCAGCGAATCGCCGCCTTGCACTGACCCGAGCCGCTCAGCAGGCGCGAGGCGCGGTGGCGGCAGACGTTGCGGTAGGCGCGGAGCTCGCCGTGCTCGTCGCGTATCACCAGCACCGGTTGGGTGCCGGCGGCGGCGGTGATGTAGCTACCGGCGCGCGGCAGCGAGGACACGTGCCCGGCGAGCTGCCACGTGCGCTCGAAGATCAGCTGCTGCTCGGCCGCGAGCAGAGCGGCGTCGGTGTACAGGCGTGGCTCGAGGGCGAGACCGGAGGGGGCGGGGGGTGCGACGGTGGAATCCATATCCTCAATCCTGACTTTGTGATCAGTTGTTGTAGTCTACCGGTCATGGTCAAGCGCGCAACCTGGCTGTCTGTGACCCCCGAGCCCGAGCGCGAGCTGCCCGCCGCGGTGGCCACGCTCACCGCCGGGCGCCGGGCCACCGGCGAAGCCGTGGCGGCTGAGCGGGCGCGGATCGAGCGGCTGGTCCTCTCCGGAAGCCAGCGTCGCTGGCTGGACTACCTGCACGACGTCGTCAACCAGATCGAATCGGGACTGGAGAGCGCCGACGCGGACGTGAGCGCCGCGGCCGAGCTGGCCGCCGTGGTCCTGGCCAACCACCACAACCTGCTGCTCGGGCTGCCCGGCGCCGGGGCGCGCCTGACCGCCACCGACCGGGCCCGGCTTCAGACCTTCAACGATCACCCGCAACACCAAGGAGCCGCATGATCACCATCACTCCCGCCGAGCTAACCGACGAGCACCTGGCGCTTGGGCAGCGAGCGCGCGACTTCGTAGAGCGGGTTCTCCTGCCGCTCGAGGAGACCGCCGAGAACGCCGGCGGGCGATTGCCGCCGGCCACCGTGGCCGAGATTGCACACGAGGCGATCGACGCGCGGCTGCAGGGCGGCCGAGTCCCGGTCGATCTCGGCGGACAGGGGTGGTCGATGATCGAGTGGTTCCTGGTCAACGAGCAGTTCGGCCGGGTCACCAATGGCCTGCACTGGCACGTTCCCAACGTCTACAACGTGTGGGTGGAGGGCAATCCCGACCAATTGCGGCGGTACGTGGAGCCCGCCCTGCGCGGCGAGGGCGGCGACGCCTACGCGGTCACCGAAGCACAAGCCGGCTCGGATACGTCTCAGATCGCCGCCAGCGCGGTCGCCACCGATAGCGGCTGGCGAATCAACGGCGAGAAGTGGTTCGTGACCTCCGGCGACGTCGCCCGCGTGCTGATCGTGATGGCCAACGTGGTCGACTGCGGGCAGCGGCTCCCGACGCTGTTCCTGGTCGAGCCCGAGGCGGCCGGCGTGGAGTTCGTCGACGACCCCCGCTTCACCCACAACTATCCCCACGGCCACCCGACGATCCGGTTCACTGACGTGGAGGTGGCCGGCGACGCCGTGATCGGCGGCCTCGGCAACGGGGAGGATCTCCAGCGGCGCTGGTTCACCGAGGAGCGGTTGGGCATCGCCACCCACGGGCTCGGCGCGATGTGGCGGTTGCTCGACGAGACCACCGACTGGGCGCTCACCCGCGAGCAGGGCGGGCGGCGAATCATGGACTACCAGGGGATCTCGTTCCCGCTCGCGGACTCGGCGACCGACGCCGCCCTGGGACGGCTGCTGGCGCTCCAGGTGTGCGCGATGATCGATGGCGGCGCCGATCCGAAGCTGATCCACGCGAAGGCGGCGATGGCGAAGCTGTTCGTCTCCGAGGCCGCCGGTCGCTGCGCCGACCGGGCCGTGCAGGCGTTCGGCGGCCGCGGGTACATGCGCGCCAACGTGGCCGAGCGGTTCCTGCGCGAGCTGCGCGTCGATCGCATCTGGGAAGGCACCAGCGAGATCCAGCGGCTGATCATCTCCCGCGCGCTGGAGCGCCGCGGAGTGCAGGCGACGATCCATTGAGCGCCGTGCTCGAGCACGCGGCCGGTGTCGACCTCGGGCGTCTGATGCGCCCGCGGTCGATCGCGGTCGTCGGGGCGACCGATCGTCCCGGCAGCTACGCCGGCGAGACTCTGCTCAACCTGGCGAAGCTGGGGTTTCCCGGACCAGTGTGGGGGGTCAACCCGCGCCGTCGGGAGGTCATGGGCCGTCCGTGCGTGCCCACCGTGGCCGACCTGCCCGAGCCCGTGGACGCGGTCGTCGTGGCCATCCCCGCGACGGGCGTGGCCGCCGCGATCGACCAGGCGGGGGCGCGGGGCTGCCGGGGGGCGGTCGTCTTCAGCGCGGGCTTCGACGAGGTCCCATCCGGCGCGGGCCACCATCAGGACCTGGTCGCGGCCGCCCACCGCCATCGCCTGCCCGTGTGTGGCCCCAACTGCAACGGCATCGTCTCGCCCTGGTCGCGGACGGCGCTATGGGGAGATGCGCTGCAGACGCCCGAGCCAGGACCGGTTGCCCTGGTCTCGCAGAGCGGGAACGTCGCCGTCAACGCCCTGGCGACGCGGCGCGGCCTGAGGTTTCACACCGTGATCGCCAGCGGAAACCAGGCGGTGCTGTCGGCCGCGGACTACCTGCAGTTCCTGGCCGGCGAGACGGGGGTGGGGGCGGTGGCGCTGTATCTGGAGGACGACGGTGGACCACGACTCATCGACGGGTTGGCCGCTTGCGCTGACGCCGGAATGCCGGTGGTGGTGCTCAAGGTGGGCCGTTCGGCGGCCGGGGCGCGAGCCGCCGCCGCCCACAGCGGCGCGCTGGCCGGCGACCAGCGGGTGTTTCGCAGCCTCATCGACGAGGCCGGCGCAGTGTGGGCCGATGATGTCCACGAGCTGTTGGAGCTGGCCAAGACCATCGCCGTGCGGCGGATGGCGCCCGCGCCCGCAACCGCGCCGGTGTCCGGGCCCGCGCCGGTGTCCGGGCCCGCGCCGGTGTCCGCGCCCGCGCCGGTGTCCGCGCCCGCGCTGGCGCCCGCGTCAAAGCAGCCTTCCGCGGCCGGCCTGGCGATCATGACCTGCTCGGGCGGGGACTCGGCTCAGGGCGCAGACGAGGCGCAGCGATTGGGTCTGGAGCTGCCCGAGCTGGCGCCCGAGACGCGAGCGCGGCTGGCCGAGCTGCTGCCGTCGGCGGCCACGGTGGCCAATCCGCTGGACTACACGGCGATGATCTGGGGGGACGTCGCCGCGCTCGGCGAGCTGGTGCGCACGCTCGGCGAAGACCCCGCGATCGGACAGGTGCTGGTCTTCTATGACCAGCCGCACGGCCTCAACGGCGCCCCGGAGGAGTCGTGGCGGGCGGTTCGCGCCGGCGTCATGCTCGGCGCGCGGCTCAGCCCGGTGCCCACCATCGTCTCCTCGACGCTGCCGGAGCTGCTCGACGACGCCGCCGCCTGGGAGTTCGCGCAGGCCGGGGTGCCGGCCGCGGCCGGTCTGCGGACCGGACTGCGCTGTGCCGCGGCGCTGAACGCCGGTCGCGCCGAGGGGGGCGAGCGGCTGCGCCGGATCGCGGCCGCGGCGTGGCCGCTGGCCGACTCCGACCCCCGGCGGGGGCTGCGTCCCATGAGCGAGCACGCCGCCAAGGCGATGCTCCGCACCGCCGGCGTCGCCGTTCCGGAGGGGCGGGTCGTGGCCGATGCCGATGGCGCCGTCGGCGCATTCCGCGACCTGGGCGGTGGGGCGGTGGCGCTGAAGTGCAGCTCGGCGCTCGTGACCCACAAGAGCGACGTTGGTGGAGTGGCGCTCGATCTGAGAACCGAGTCAGACGTCCGCGCCGCATATGCCGACCTCGCCCCGCTGGTGCAGGCACACGATGCGGTCGTGCTGGTGGAGCGGATGGCCCCGGCGGGCGTGGAGCTGATCGTCGCCGCGCACTGTGAGGGCATCGTCCCGGCGTTGATCATCGGCTTCGGGGGGGTATGGACCGAGTTGATCGACGATGTGGCGGTGATCCCGCTCCCGGCCGCTCCCGAGCGGATCGAGCGGGGCCTGCGCGCACTGCGGGGAGCGCCGTTGTTGTTCGGTGGCCGGGGTCGCCCCGGGGCCGACGCGGCGGCGGCGGCATCGCTGGCGGCGGCGATCGGGCAGCTGCTGCTGGACCGTTCGCTGGCGGCGGTGGAGTGCAATCCGGTTCTGGTGGCCGCTCCCGGCGCCGGGGCGACGGCGGTCGACGCCGTCATCGCGGAGTGGGTGGAGGATGAGTGACCGTTATGACGTCGTGGTCGTCGGGGGCGGCTTCGCGGGGGTGACGGCCGCGCGCGAGTGCGCGCTGCGCGGGCGCTCAGCGCTGCTGCTGGAGGCGCGCGACCGGCTCGGCGGCCGCACCTGGACTGCCGACTGGAATGGTCGGCTGATCGAGTACGGCGGCGCCTGGGTGCACTGGCACCAGCCGCACACGTTCTCCGAGATCACCCGCGCCGGCTTGGCGGTGACGATCGGGCCCGACGCCGAGCGGGCTCACTGGCATGTCGACGGGGAACGGCGCTGCGGGTCCATCGACGAGCGCGACGCCATCGCGCAGCGGGGCTGGGATCGCTTCGTCGACGGCGTCCGCGAGGCGCTGCCCCAACCCCACGCGCCTCTGACAGCGATCGACCGGCTGAGCCGTTTTGACCGGCTGAGCATCGCGCAGCGCCTGGACCAGCTGGAGCTCTCAGACGAGGAGCGCGCGGTGCTCACCGCGGAGCTCGAGTCGCTGGCCCACGCGCCGGTGTCCGACGCCGGCGCCGTGGCGGTGCTGCGTTGGCACGCGCTCTCGGGCTACAGCCTCCGGTTGACCCAGGAGACCGGCGGCCAGGTGACGATCGACGGCGGCACCGGCGCGCTGCTCCGCGCGATCGCCGGCGCGGCACCGTTCGCGTGCCGGCTGTCGACTCCGGTGGCGGCGGTGACGGCGCGCGGGGACCACGTGGAGGTTCACCCCCGTCAGGGGGAGGGCGTGTTCGCCCGGGCGGTCGTGATCGCGGTCCCCCTGAACACGCTCGGAGCGGTGCAGTTCGAGCCCGGGCTGCCCGAGGACAAGCTGGCGGCGATTGCGCTCGGGCAGGCCAGCCGCGGAATCAAGTTGATGATCCGGGCGCGAGGAGCGCCGACGCGGCAGAACGCGATCCGGGCCGGGCACCCGTTTGGCTACTTGGACAGCGAGGAGCTGAACGAGGATGGGACCCAGCTGATGATCGGGTTTGGCCCCGACGCCGCGCGCTGTGACTCCGGCGACCTGAGCGCGCTGCAGCGCGGGCTCGATGAGATCCTGCCCGGCTACGACCTGCTCGACGCCACCGCCCATGACTGGCTCGCCGACGAGTTCTCACGGGGAACGTGGGCGATCCACCGGCCCGGCTGGTACGAGCATCACCACGCGGTGATGCAGCGCCCGGAGGCCAGGCTGATCTTCGCCGGCTCGGACATCGCCGACGGCTGGGCCGGGTTCATCGACGGCGCGATCGAATCGGGGTTGCGGGCGGGCGCCCGAGCCGCCGAGCTCAGCCGCTGACGCCGCGGTGGGCCGGCCGCTGACCGCGTCGGCGGAGCTCAGCCGCTGACCGCGCGGGCCGGCGCGGGCACGGCGACGGGCACCGCTTCCGATCGCGTCAGTCCGCTGTGAAGCAGGTCGGCCAGCTGCTCGAGCTCCGGGCGACCGAGCTGCTCGGCGAACAGGTAGGGCAGCTCGATGAGATCGGTGCCGAGGCCCTGGTGCAGGCGCTCGATCTGCGCTCGCTGGATCTGGGTGCGGGCGCGTTCGGAGACGGCGGCGCGCAGTGCGGCTCGGGCCAGCGGCCCAAGGTCCTCCCGCGCGGACTCCAGGTCCCTGAGGTCCGCGCCCGAGAACCGCTCCGGATAGCACGAGTTGACGATCGTGGCCTCCAACGACAGCCCGTCTTCGGCCAGCGCGTCGCGCAGCCACAGCGTCTCTGAGACCGGCATCTCCTCGGCGGCGGCGACGGCGACCACGGCGGTGAATCCGGGATCGGCGATCGTGGCGGCGATCGTGCTCGCCTGGTGGGCGATCGGGCCGACACGGGCGATCTCGGCGAACGTCTGCGGCGTCCGCAGGATTGCGACCCCGTGCCCGGCGGCCGGCGAATCGACGATGACCAGGTCGTAGGCGTCGGCGCCGCTGGTGCGTCGCTGGGTCTGAGCCAGCTCCCACACCTTGCCCATGCTGAGCAACTCGCGCATCCCGGGCGTGGCCATGGCGAAAGCGTGGAACAGCCGGCTCGAGCCGAGCGTCTGTCCCACCGGGCCGGTCTTGACTCGGAGGTACTCCTGCATTGCCCGCTCGGGGTCGATCGAGATCGTGAACAGGCCGTCGGCGACCGGCACCTCGGCGAACGGCTCGCCAGACTCTTGCAAGGTCTGACGGACGCGATCCTGGCTGCTCAGCTCGGCGACGATCGTATGGCGCCCCTGGCGAGCGGCGAGCAGGCCCAGCGCCGTGGCGACGGTCGACTTTCCAACGCCGCCCTTGCCGGTGACGAAGATCAGGCGTCGCTCCAAAAGTCCGGGCACAGCCCACAGAACATAGCCGGGCGAGCCGGCCCTGCCAGGGGCAGGTGGTGAGGGCCGGGCGGGCACTTCAGAACTTGGCTCGTGGCGAGCTCTCGGCGGCGGCGGTCCGTGGCGAGCTCTCGGCGGCGGCGGCGGCGGCCCAGGCCCCGTGCCGGACCGCGCGCGCCGTCTGGTCAGAATGAGCGGGCACTTTGCGACCAAGCGCGGGCCGAGATCGGCGGCGTGGTCCGCGGGCCCCGCGGAGCGGGCACGCTGAGCCACCCGCCGGCGAGCGCAATTCGGTTGGTCGCCAAACGCCCACCCCTGACGGGAAGACCACTGCCCGGACCCCGGCCTGCGCCCCGGCCGCTTCGGGTGGCGAAAAACCCCGTCAGGCAAAGGATTCCGGCCCAGGCGTCCGAATACAGGCGCGTATGAGTTCCCGAGGCCATCGGAGCCAGCCGCCAATGTCCACCCCTCAGGTGATCGCGCTTGCCAACCAGAAGGGCGGCGTCGCCAAGACCACCACCACGTTGAACCTCGCCGTGGCCTTCGCCGAGGAAGGACACCGTGTGCTCTGCTGCGACATGGACCCCCAGGGCAACCTGACGATGTCGCAGGGGATCGACCCCGACACGCTGGACAAGTCGATGTACGACGTGCTCGTGCACCACATCTCGATCCGCGAGGTCATCCGCAAGCGCGAGGTGGACGTCGCCTGCGCGTCGATCGACCTCGCCGGCGCGGAGATAGCGATGTCGACGATGATCGGCCGTGAGCGGTCGCTGCAGAAGGCGCTCAAGGAGGTCACCGACGACTACGACTTTGTGTTCATCGACACGCCCCCGAGCCTCGGGCTGCTCACCATCAACGCTCTGACCGCCTCGGACAAGGTGATCGTCCCCGTGCAATGCGAGTATCTGTCGATGCGCGGGCTGGTCCAGCTCCAGAACACCCTCGGGATGATCAAGGAGAACCTGAACCCGGATGTGGAGATAGAGGGCATCCTGCCGACGCTCGTCGATCTCCGCACGCTGCACGCCAAGGAGGCGATCGAGTTGCTCGAGGAGAACTTCGGGGATCGGGTTTTTGCGTCCCGGATCAGAAAGACCGTGCGCTTTGCCGAAGCACCGGTAAAAGGCATGTCGGTGCTGAAGTACGATCCCGACGGTCTGGCCGCTCACGCCTATCGGCAGCTCGCAAAGGAGGTCCTCGCAAATGGCAACCGGTAAGCGCGCGAGCATGCGTGAAGGCCCGCTGGCGGACTTGTTCCGCAAGACGGCCGACTCGGGCTTCGAGTCGGCCGCGCCGGACGCGGCGTCCGCCGCCCCGGACCCGGCGCCCGCCGCCCCGGACCCGGCGCCGGCCGCGCCGGACCCGGCCCCCGCCGCCTCGGACCCGGCGCCCACTGCCCCGGCCCCCGCCGCCCCGGAGCCGGCGCCCGCCGCCAAGTCGCCCGCGGCGCCGGAGCCGGCGTCCGCCGCCAAGTCGCCCGCGGCCAGATCGCGCGCGCGGTCGACCCCGCATCCATCGCTGGACGCCGACGCGCCCACCCCGGCCCCGGCCGAGCCCGAGGGTCGTCCGATCCCGTCCGCGCAGGAACGTCTGCGCCAGGCGTTCGCGGCCGACATCCCCGAGAACCTGCTGGAGCGCTCGGCGCCGACCCCGTCCGCGCCCGACGTGTACGCCCGCGAGGTCGACGCCTTCCCGCCGCCGGCGGCGACCGGCAAGCCCATGCTGCGCGTGGTCGGCGTCGGCGGCGCCGGGGTCAACGCCGTCAACCGGATGGTCGAGGCGGACGTCGCCGGCGTGGAGTTCCTGGCCATCAACACCGATCTGCAATCCCTGCAGCTGTCGGGGGCCAACGAGACGCTTCACATCGGTGACTCGATCACCCGGGGCCTGGGTTCGGGCTCGGATCCCGACCTCGGCCGCCGCGCGGCGCGCGACGAGCACGACCGGATCAAGGCGATGCTGCGCGGATCGGACATGGTGTTCATCGCGGCCGGCGCCGGGGGTGGCACTGGTACCGGAGCCGCGCCCGTCGTCGCTCAGATCGCCCGCGAGCTCGGCGCGCTGACGGTCGGCATCGTCACCCGGCCGTTCCAGTTCGAAGGCTCGCGAAGGCGCGACCAGGCCGAAGCGGGAATCGCCGCCCTGAGCGAGGAGGTCGACACGCTGATCGTCGTCCCCAACAATCGGCTCCTCTCGGTGCTGGACCGGGGGGTATCGATGGTGGAGGCGTTCCGCGTCGCCGACGATGTGCTGCGCCAGGGGGTGCAGGGAATCTCTGACCTGGTCACCCTTCCCGGCTTGATCAATCTGGACTTCGCCGACGTGCGCACGATCATGTCCGACGCCGGCACCTCGCTGCTCGGGATCGGCATGGGTACCGGCGAGCGCCGGGCGATCGACGCCGCCGAGCAGGCGGTGGCGTCTCCGCTGCTGGAGACCAGCATGGAAGGCGCGCGTTCGATCCTGCTGTCGATCACCGGCGGTCGCGACATCTCCCTGTGGGAGGTCAACGAGGCCGCCAAGGCCGTCGCCGAGGCGGCCCATCCCGACGCCAACATCATCTTCGGCGCGATGGTCGACGACAAGCTGGACGACCAGATTTGGATCACGGTCGTCGCCACTGGATTCGGCGACCAGCGGCGCCCCCGCCGGGGCGAGGAGCTGATGCTGGAGGCATGGCCGCGGGCCGGCGAACGCCGGCGGTTGCGCGAGCCGGTCGGCGAGCCGCGGGTGAGTCGCCTGCGAGCCGGGGAGTTGGACGTTCCGGAATTCATGCCCCGCCGGTAGGCCGCCTGGCACGGCGGGGGTTCGGTAGACACCTCCGGTCCAACCCCGGCCGGCGCGACCTGATTGGCTGCAGCCGATGAGCCCGGCCCGTAACGCACTCGGCGTCGTGGCCGCCGGCCACCCGGTGAGCGCCCGCGCGGGAGCGGACGCGATGCGGGCCGGCGGCAACGCGGTCGACGCCGCCCTCGGCGCGATGCTCGCCTCGTTCGCCTGCGAGCCACTCCTGACCGGCCTTGGCGCCGGGGGATACATGCTCGTGGTATCGCCGGAAACCCCGGAGCCGACCCTGCTCGATTTCTTCGTCGAGGCTCCGGGCCGTGGGTTCGATCCCAGTCGGCGCGCGGCGCTGATCCCGGTCCGGGTCTCGTTCGGCGAGGCGATCCAGGTGTTCAACATCGGCGCGGCGTCCGTGGGCACGTTCGGGATGCCGGCCGGAGTGCGCGAGGCCGCCCGCCGCTTCGGTCGTCTGCCCTTGGCCCAGCTGGTCGCCCCGGCGGCGGCACTCGCCCGCGACGGGGTGGCGCTCAACGCCCAGCAGGCCTACATCGTCGAGATCCTCGGCGGGATCGTCACCTCGACTCCAGAGGCGGCGGCGCTGTTCGCGCCCCGCGGGCAGCTCCTGCACGCCGGGCAGCGACTGCGTCAGCCCGAGCTGGCCGACGCGCTGCAGCGGCTCGGCGCCGACGGCGCGGAGCCCTTCTACACCGGCGACATCGCAGCCGCGATCCTCGCGTGGCTCGGGGAGCGCGGCGGCTGCGTCACGGGCGAGGACCTGGCCGCCTACGGCGTAGTCGACCGCGAGCCCATCCGAGCCGGTTACCGCGGGCGAGACGTCCTCACCAACCCGCCGCCGTCGGCCGGCGGGATCCTGATCGCGCGGGCGCTGGCGCTGCTGGACGTCGAGTCCGAGCCGCCGGGCCCGCCGCCGGCTGCGCGGCTGGTCGACGTCATGGAGCGCACTCAACGCGAGCGCACCCCCGAATTCCTCGCCGGCCTCAACGACCCCGGTTTCTCAGAGCTGTTCCTGAAGCGGCCGGGAAGGCTGGGCTCGACCACGCACATCGCGGCTCTGGACAGCGACGGTTGGGCCTGCTCGGTCACGTGCTCCAACGGATCGGCATCTGGGGTCATCGTGCCCGGCACGGGTGTACACCTCAACAACATGCTCGGCGAGCAGGATCTCAACCCCCTCGGCTTTCATCGTCACCCTCCGGGGCGGCGGTTGCCGAGCATGATGGCCCCGACCGTCGTCCTCCGTGACGGCGCCGCCGAGCTGGCGGTGGGCAGCGCCGGCTCCAACCGGATTCGCTCGGCGATCCTGCAGACGATCATCCGCTCGATTGACGACGGCCTCGAGGCCCAGGCGGCGGTCGAGGCGCCGCGAATCCACTTCGAGGACGGCGTGGTCTATACCGAGCCGGGCATCGACACGGTCGCGCTGGAACGCGCCGGGCGGGTCCTCGGCGCGTTCCGCGAGCGCAACCTGTTCTTCGGTGGAGCCCAAGCGGCGGCCAGGGATCGGGCCGGCCGCTTCTCCGGGGGTGGCGACCCCCGGCGTGGAGGAGCCGCGATCGTGGTCCACGCCTGATGCGGTGGCGCCGGTTGGCCGCCGCCGCGCCGGCCGCGATCGCGGCGGTGCTGCTCACCGGCTGCTTCGACGTCCAGTCTCCCGACCTGTTCCTGCTCACCCGCACAAGCAACGGCCACAAGCTCACGTTACTTGTCAACAACTCCGGCACGATTAGCTGCAACGGAGGCAAGGCCAAACCGATCTCCAGCTCCGCGCTGATCCAGGCCCGCGACCTCTCCGACGATCTCGCCAACGACGCGAGCGCCAAGCTGAGCATCCCGGCGACCCCGAGCACCGTGAACTACTTCAAGATCAAGCTCGAGCAGGGCACCGTGGAGTTTCCCGACCGCGCCGCGCAGGGCCATAAGCCGCTGGCCGAGGCGGAGCTGTTCGCGCTGCAGGCCGCGCAGACGGAATGTGGGCTCAATGGATGAGAGCCCTCTCATTTCAAGCGGTCTGACCTATTTACTCTCAGAGCTAGCCTTCGCAGCTTCGTGCTGACCTTTGCGTCAAGTCTGATCACCACGTTCCAGGCGATCGTCCTCGGTGTCATCCAGGGCGTCACCGAGCTGTTTCCAATCTCCAGTCTCGGGCACACGGTGCTGCTCCCGACGCTGTTTCGCTGGGGCAACATCGTCGCCTGGCAGTCGCAGCCCGAGTCGCCGTGGCTGGCGTTCGTCGTCATGCTTCACGTCGGGAGCGCCGTCGGTCTACTGATTTACTTCTGGCGCGACTGGATCGCGATTATCGGGGCGTTCTTCGCGACGCTGCGCAAGCGCCGGATCGAGACTCCCACCGAGCGGCTGGCGTGGCTGATCATCGTCGCCACCATCCCGGTGGGGATTCTCGGGCTGCTGTTGGAGCATGCCGTCCGGGTGGCGCTGGCCAAGCCGCTGGCGGCCGCCGCCTTCCTGATCGTCAACGGGTTCATCCTGCTTGGGGCCGAGCGCTATCGGCGACGGGCGGAGGTGCGCGAGCTGGCGCGGCGCCAGGGGCTGAACCCGGAGGGATATCGCAGCTTGGAGACGTTGGAGTTCAGGGAGGCCGCGGTGATCGGAACCGCTCAGACCACCGCCCTGATCGCCGGGATCAGCCGTGACGGCGTGGTCATGACGGCCGGATTGGGTCGCGGCCTGGACAACTCGGATGCGGCGCGGTTCGGGTTCCTGCTGGCCACGCCGCCGATTCTCGCCGCCGGCCTGCTGAAGTTCTCCGATCTCACCGGACCCCACGGCAACGGGATCCGGGGCGCGGCGGTGATCGCGGCGGTGGTCGCCGCGGTGACCGCGGTGTTTGCGGTGCACTTCCTGACCCGTTACTTCCGGCACGGCAACCTGCGGCCGTTCGGGATCTGGTGCATTCTGTTCGGCGCGTTCATGGTCGTGTTCACGCTGGTCGCCGGAGCCCCGGCGCGCTAAGTGGTTTCAGTTCGTTAGTACGGCGACACCGAGAGGTGCCGTCGGAGGTCGCTCGAATGTCGTCGTATTTGCGAACGGGGCCACTAAGGCAACGGGGCCACTCAGCCGAACCGCACCTTGCCGTTGGAGCGTGCCCGCGCCTGGGCGCGATCGACGAAGTCCAGGCGCTTGGCGGCGGCGCGGAACAGGCGTGTCACCAAGCGCAACCGCGCGTTCTCGGAGCGAAGATCCAGCAGGCCCTGCTTGGCGTCGAGCCCGAAATCGACAGTGGCCGCCATGTCGTAGGCGCTCATCTGATCGAGCTCCTCGTCCTCGGGCTCACGATCGGTCGCCCGCTTGACCAGATCGGCGTAGGCCGCCCGGGCGTTGCCGGCGAGCTGCGGGTCGACCTCATCGGCGCGGTCCTCGACGAACTCGATCACCCCGGCGGGATACGGCAGATGCGCCTGGCGCTCGAGCACCCGAAACGGTCGCGTCCCGCGCGCGAGCAGGTTCATCCGACCATCGTCCATGCGCTCCAGCACGCGCTCGATCTCGCAGGCGCAGCCGATCTCGCGCAGGCCGTCGTCGGACATCCAGACGATCCCGAACTCGGTGCCCGCATCCAGGCACTCGCTCATCATCGTCTTGTAACGCTCCTCGAAGATGTGAAGCGGGACGAGCTCCCCGGGCAGCGCCACCAGCGCCAGCGGGAACAGCGGGAAGTCGTTGGTGACCGCATCGGTCATCGGGCAAGTTTAGTGTCGCGGCCGCGGGCCCCGGGCGGGCTGGGCCAGGCTCGCCGCCGGCGATACCGGCCGGATCAGATTCGCCGCGCGGTCAGCAGCAGGTTGTAGAAGACCGACGGCGGCAGCACCGGCTCCAGCAGCCGCTCGTCCAGGCGTTGGAGCAGCAGGTACCCATGGAAGGCGTACTGGCGCCACAGGCTCGGCACGTCATCGGGCTCGGCTGACGCCTCGAGTCCCCGGTTGAACCAGCCGAACCAGTTCGCGGTCAGCTCCTCCCCGCGCACGGTCACGTCCGCAAACCCGGCGCGGTCCGCATACCCGGCGAGCTCGGCGGGGTCGAAGGCGTGGATGTCGACGAACCGCTCGAGGTCGTGGTCGTGCTCCTCGGCGAGACGGCCTCCCCGGCTCACCCCGGAGCACCGCGCCGGTTGCGCTCCGATCAGCCGCCGCCACAGCGGCGCGACCAAGGCGGCGCCGCGCTTGGGCATCGCGGCGAGGCGGTCGCCCAGCCGCGACGGCTCGCCCGCGAACGCGATCCGCCCGCCCGGGGCCAGGACGCGCCGGAATTCGGCGAAGGCGCGGCGCAGGTTGGGCAGATGGTGCAGCACGGCATGACCGAGGACGAGATCGAAGCTGGAATCCGCGAACGGAAGCGACTCCGCGTCAGCCCGCAACGTCGTCACCTCCAGCCCGAGACGCTGGGCGTTACCGTCCAGGGCGGCCAACATCCCGGCCGAGATGTCGGTGCAGGTCGCGTCGCCGACCACGCCCGCCTGCAGCAGGTTGAGACTGAAGTAGCCGGTGCCGGCGCCGATCTCCAGCGAGCGGTCATAGCCGCCGCGCAGCTCGCTTCCCAGCAGCTTGCGCAGCTTGCTGACGACCTGGTCGCGCCCGACATCGCCGAAGTCGATGCCCCACTTGGAGTCATAGCTGGCGGCGGCGACATCGTGATAGCGAGTGTTGACCTCACGGATGTCGTCCGCGCTGTGCAGTGCCTCCATGCCGTGAGGCACCTTACCCTTTCGCCTCGTGGCGGCGAGTGCGTACCGACAACGCGATCAGCCTCCCGGGGTGCCGCCGCTGGAGCTCACCGGCGAGCGCACGCTGCCCGACGTTCCCGCCGAGAACTACTGGTACCGGCGGCACCTGGCCGTGTACGAGTGGATCGGCGCGCGAGCGATCGGAGGGCGAGTGCTGGACATGGCGTGTGGCGAGGGTTACGGCTCCGAGGTGCTGGCGCGGTCGGCGGCGACCGTGGTCGGCGTCGACGCCAATCCCGAGGC
Source organism: uncultured Actinomycetota bacterium (assembly GCA_963830395.1). Taxonomy (GTDB): domain Bacteria; phylum Actinomycetota; class Thermoleophilia; order Solirubrobacterales; family Solirubrobacteraceae; genus Palsa-465. The sequence continues at coordinate 510,725 of CAWHMI010000012.1, read as the reverse complement.
CCACGAGCACGCCCGGCTGCGCTATCCCCGCCAGAACCTGAGCTTTGCCCGCGGGCTGGTGCAGACGTTTGGCGCGCCGCGGGCCTACGACGCTGTCGTGTTCCTGCAGACGATCGAGCACGTGCCGGATCCGACCACGGTGCTCGAGCACATGCGGTCGCTGCTGGCGCCGGGCGGGGTCGCCTACGTCTCGACGCCGAACGTGCTGACGCTGGCGCCACCCGGCGCCGCCAAGTCCGGCAACCCCTGGCACGTTCGGGAGTACCGCGCCGCGGAGTTCGAGCAGCTGTGTCGCGGCGTGTTCGGCCAGGTTGCCCTGCTCGGGCTGTTTCATGCCCGCAAGCTTGCCCTTCACGAGCTCGCCCTGTCGCTCGGGTGGGACGCCGTGCACGCCCGGTTCAAGCTCACCGGGTGGTTCTACGACCGCTTCAACCCGGCGATCGCGTCCCGCGACTTCGCGCTGCGCTGCACCGGTCTGGACCGGGCGCTGGACCTCCTCGCCGTGTGCGGCGGACTCCCCGCCACCTGAGTCCGTGCCAGGCGCCGGGAGGCTACCCCCAGCGCAGCGTGCGCGGGGCGGCCCGCATTCTGATCAGCTTGGCCGGGATCCCGCCGACGACCGAATTGGGCGCGACGTCGCCGGTCACCACCGAGCTGGTCCCGATCACCGAGTTCTCGCCGACGGTGACCCCCCGCAGCACGCACGCCCCGTACCCGATCCACACGTTGTGGCCGATGGACACGTCGCGCTTGTAGATCCCCTGCTCGCGGATCGGCCGCTCCACCTCCACCATCCCGTGGTCGAAGTCGATCATCATGACGCGGTCGGCGATGATGCACTCCCGGCCGATCGAGAGGTGCTGGAAGACGGAGATCGTGCATTCCTGGCCGAGCACCGACTTGGCGCCGATCGTCAGCTCGCCCTCGTGGACGCGCACCTTGGTGCCGTGGCCGATCCACGACCAGCGGCCGAGCCTGACCGTGGCCTGGCGACCGATCTCGAACTTCACCCCAGGGCAGACGAAGCACATCCCGTCGGTCTCCAACCGCCCCCGCCAGCGCAGCTTCAGCCACAGCCAGCGCCCGAACAGCGCCAGGTACCCGAACGTGAACATGTGGTTGGCCCGGGCGAAGCGGAGGAAGGTCCACAAGCCGCTGCGTAGCGGCGGGGGTTCGCCGCGGATGACGGCGGGGAGCGGCGGCGCGTCCAGCCGGGGCCGCTCCAGGTCCGATGTGCCGGCCGAGCGCACCGCAGGATGGTAGGCCCTGACGTGGGTCAGCCGTCGGCGAGCAGCCGGGCGAGTGGCCCTCAGCCGTCGGCGAGCAGCCCGGAGAGTCGCCCTCAGCCGTCGGCGAGCAGCCCGGAGAGTGGCCCGAGCAGCCGCGCTGACCGGCGCGAGGCCCCGGGCAGCTCCAGCAGCCGGTGGGTCGGGTTCGCTCCCGCCCGCCGGCGCTCGAGCTGCTCGTTGGCGATCGGGCGCCACTGCTCGTCGACGAGGGTCGCCGCGGAGGCGGCGTCGACCTCGGCTTCGTCCATCTCCAGATGCTCGGCCCACAGGCGCACGCGCGTGGAGCGGGCCAGTCCCGCGTCATCTGAGACGACGCACATCTCGGTGTCGTTGAACAGGGAGTGGGCGTTGAGGTTGGCCGAGCCGACGATCAGCCAGCGGTCGTCGATCACAGCCACCTTGGCGTGCACGTAGACCGGGTCGGCGCGACCACCACCGGGCGACAGCGCGACAATCGACGCCGTCAGCATCCGCTTGGCGCCGCGATCGGCATCGATCAGCACCCCCACCTGGCCGTTGGAGTCCTCGGCGCCGTTGTTGGCCTTGGCCGGGAGCAGGATCACCACCCGGAACTGGGGCGTCGGCGGGTGACGGAGCTTGTCGGCGATGATCGACACCAGCTCCGGGGCCCACAGGAACTGGTTCTCCAGGTAGATCAGCGCCTGGGCGCCCCGCAGCGCCCGCAGGTAGCTCTCGAAGACCCGAAACTCGCCATGGGGAAGCGCCTCGTACATGTCCTCCGCAACGGTTCGCACCACCTGCACCGTCGACTGCCCGGCCGGGCCGGGGCGGGGCGGGGCGGGCAGCCGCTCGCCGGTGAGCTCGCGCCACCGTAGGCGAAAATGGTCATCGACATCGGCGACGGCCGGGCCGCGCAAACGGGTGGCGACGTCGTGCCATCCGAGTTGGCGCCGGGCGTGGTGCTCCTGCTGGTCATAGCGATCGCCCGCGCTGTCGGTCAGGTCGATTCCGCCGACGAACGCCAGCTCGCCGTCGATGACGATCGTCTTCTCGTGATGGCAGTGAAACGGGTGCTCGCGAGGGTCGGCGTGGGCCTGGATCCGCGTGTGGTGCGTGAGGTTGGCGAGCGTCGCGGAGACCTCAGCGCGGGTCGGATGAAACACTGGCACCGGTGCGCCGGCCCAGACGAGCACGCGCACGTCCACCCGAAGCGCCAGCTCAGCCAGCAGCACGCCGATCGCGCCGTGGGGCCGGCCGCGCACCAGCTCGAATGCCGGGGCGAGATTCCAGCCGGTGATATGGACGGAACGCCTGGCGTCGGCCAGGGCGGCGGCCATCTCCGGCAGAGCATTGGCGCCGTCGATCAGCACCTCCAGCGAACAGCCGTCGCGTGGCGGCGGGTCCCCGGCTGCGAACACGCCGTCGGTCAGCGGCTCATACAGTCGGCCCCAGCCATGACGCTGCAACCGGCGGCGGTGCTTGAACACGACCGCGGCTTCGATCCCCTCGCCCACGATCGAGTCGACGGGCCGCAGCCACGAGCTCACCGTCGTCACCGTCCGCCCCGAGCTTGGCTGCCCATGACACCTGGCATGATGGCGTGCCGTCCATGAGCCCGACCGACCGATCCCTCGCGCAGCGCCTGCTGGACGGCGACCGCCGCGCGCTGGCCCGCGCCATCTCGCTGGTGGAGAACGACGATCCCGAGGGCTGGGAACTGGTTCGCGAGGTCTACCCGAAGACCGGTCGCGCGGCGGTCGTCGGCTTCACCGGGCCGCCCGGAGCCGGCAAATCGACGCTGCTCGCCGCCCTGACCAAGCACGAGCGGGCGCGCGAGCGGTCCATCGCCGTCCTCTCCATCGATCCCTCGTCGCCGTTCACCCAGGGAGCGCTGCTCGGCGACCGGATCCGGCTCGCCGATCACTTCCTCGACCCGGGCGTGTTCATCCGCTCGATGGCCACCCGCGGCGCCCTGGGGGGACTGAGCGAGGCGGCGCTGCAGGCGGCTCTGCTGATGGACGCCTCCGGCCGTGACCTGGTGCTGTTGGAGACGGTCGGGGTCGGCCAGGCCGAGGTGGACGTCATCGATCACGCCGACACCATAGTGCTGGTGCTGATGCCCGGGTCGGGCGATTCGATTCAGGCGCTCAAGGCGGGGGTGATGGAGATCCCCGACGTGATCGTCGTCAACAAGGCCGACCATCCCCTCACCGACACGATGGTCAGGGAGATCAAGGCGGTCCTGGCGCTTGGCCCGGAGGCAGACTGGCCGGTGCCGATCGTCCGTACCGAGGCCGTCCGGGGCGAGGGGGTGGAAGAGCTCGTCGGCGCGCTGGCCGCGCACCGCGCCCACATCGAGTCCGCGGGGACCCTGTCCGAGCGCCGCCGGCGCAACCTCCTCAACGAGGTGCTGGCGATCGCCACCAATCGGATGCGGCGTGAGCTGGAGGAGTCGGTGGGCGAGGACGAGGCGGTCCGCGAGCTGCTCGATCGCGTCGTCGCCCGCGAGCTGGACCCGGCGAGCGCGGCAGCTGACATCCTCGAGCGCGATCACATGGCGAACCCTAAAAGCTGAGCGCCAGCTCTGTCAGCAGCCGCACGCCGAAGCCGGTGCCCCCCTTGTCCAGATAGGGCTTGCGGCCGTCGTCGGCGACCCCGGCGATGTCGAGATGCGCCCACGGCACGTCGACGGCGAAATGATGGAGAAACTCGGCGGCGGTGATCGCCGACGCCTCGCGTCGCTCGGTTCGATTGCTCAACCGGGCATAGCGGCCTCGAATCATCTCGGCGTACTCGGGGTGCAGCGGCATCCGCCAGACGCGCTCGCCGGTCCGTCGCGCGCACGCCTCGACGAGGTCGGCGAGGGCGTCGTCGTTGGCCATCAGTCCCGCGTAGACGGAGCCGAGCGCGACCACGATCCCGCCGGTGAGCGTGGCGACGTCGACGATCGCGTCGCACCCCTCGCGGCGGGCGTAGCTGATGCAGTCGGCGAGCACGAGCCGGCCCTCCGCGTCGGTGTTGTTGATCTCCACCGTCGTCCCATCCAGCGCCGAGACGATGTCGCCGGGCCTGACGGCGCCGCCGCTGATCATGTTCTCGGTGGCGCCGACGACGCCGAGGGCATTGACGGGGGCCTCCAGCTCGGCGAGCGCGGCCAGCGACTCGATCACGGCGGCGCCACCGGCCATGTCGAACTTCATGTCGACCAGCCCGGCGTGGGACTTCAGCCACAGTCCGCCGCTGTCGAACGTCACCGCCTTGCCGATCAACGCCAGCCTCCGTGTCTCTGCCGGTCCGCCGTCGTAGCGCAGCACGATCAGCCGTGCGTCCTGGGCGGAGCCCTGGGCGACGGCGGCGAAGGCGCCCATGCCCAGCTCACGGATCTCGCGCCCGCCCAGCTGCGTGACCGTCATCACGTCGAACCGGCGGGCGACGTTGGCGGCGTAGTCCCCGAGCGCGCTCGGGGTGAGATCGTTGGCCGGGCGGTTGCCGAGATCCCGGGCGCGGTTCTGCGCGGTGGCGAGCAGCGCCGCCCTGGCCACGGCTGCGCTCACGTCCGTCGCCGCGGCGACGATCAGCCGCTCCGGCGGCTCGGTGTCGGGCGCGGCGGAGCGCTGATAGCGGTCGAAGCGGTAGGCGCTGAGCAGGCTGCCGTGGACCAGCCCTTCGGCGATCTCGGCCCCGGTGCCCTCGGGAAGCCGCCAGCAGAGCGTCCGGGCGCCGCAGTCACGCGCCCGGCGCAGCACCAGGGCCGCCGCGATCCGCGCCCGCTCGGCGTCGAACTGCAGCCGGGCGCCGAGGCCGATCACGATCATCCGGCGCCCGTCGCAGCGGGTCTGCGCCAGGTGCTTGAAGGTGCGCCGGGCCTCGCCGGAATCGAGCAGCTCATGCACCGCGTCGTCGCTGCGGTCGTCGCCGGGATCCTCGAAGACGCCGATGGCGATCGTGTCGGCGGTGGTGGCGGAGGGCTCGCCGGTGATCGCGTCCACGTCCACGGCGGGCCACGTTACCAACGGCCGATCCGGCGATCTGTCTCGCCTCCGGCCGGTGCGCCGCGGGCAAAACGGGTACGGGTCAGGGGACTAGGATCCATATTCCGCCCCGCGACACCGGAGACGCAACGATGCCCAAGACAGTGATCCTCTCGGCCGCCCGGACACCGATCGGCAAGCTCGGGGGCGGGCTGGCCTCGCTCGACGCCACCGAGCTCGGCGGGACGGCGATCAAGGCGGCACTGGAACGTGCCGAGGTGGCGCCCACCGAGGTTCAGCACGTGGTCATGGGCCAGGTGCTGCAGGCCGGCCAGGGACAGATCCCCTCCCGCCAGGCGCAGATCAAGGCGGGCATCCCGAAGGAGGTCTCCTCCGAGACGATCAACAAGGTGTGCGCGTCGGGCATCCGAGCCGCCGGGATGATCGACACCGCGGTACGCGCCGGCGATTTGGAGGTCGCGGTCGGGGGTGGCATGGAGTCGATGTCCAACGCCCCCTACATGCTCAAGCAGGCTCGCTTCGGCTACCGGATGGGCGACGGCAAGGCGCTCGACGCCATGATCAGCGACGGGCTCACCAACCCGTTCTCGGGCAAGCACATGGCTCAAGAGGCTTCGGAGGTGGCGGCCGAGCTGGAGATGACGCGCGCCGACATGGATCGCTGGGCGCTGCGCTCCCACGAACTGGCGGTGAAGGCGATCGACGAGGGCCGGCTCCCCGACGAGATCGTGCCCGTCACGGTTGAGTCCAAGAAGGGCGACACCGTGGTCGAGGTCGACGAGGCGCCGCGCCGTGACGCCTCGCTGGAATCGCTCGCCAAGCTGCCCCCGATCTTCATGAAGGACGGCTCCCACACCGCCGGCAACTCCCCAGGAGTCAACGACGCCGGCGGCGCGCTCGTGCTCGCCTCCGACGCTTGGGCCAAGTCCAACGGCAAGACCGCGCTGGCGACGATCATCGCCCAGGGAGCGGTCGCCGACGACTTCCCCTACCTGGCTCGCACCCCCGCCAAGGCGGCCCAGCAGGCTTTGTCCAAGGTCGGCCTGGAGGCCTCCGACATCGATCTGTGGGAGATCAACGAGGCGTTCGCCTCGGTCACCCTGAACTCGATCCGGATGCTCGGCATCGACGAGGACAAGGTCAACGTCAACGGCGGCGCGGTTGCGCTCGGCCATCCCATCGGCGCCTCTGGCGCCCGCATCCTCGGCGCGCTGGTCCTCGAGCTGCGCCGGCGTGGCGGCGGCCTCGGCTGTGCCGCGATCTGCTCCGGCGGCGGCCAGGGCGATGCGGTGATCGTCGAGGTCGATGGCGGCTGACCCGCGCCCCGGCGGCGCGCCCGGCGACAACGGCCCCGGCGATCAGGCCGGGGCCGCCTTCTTCGACCTCGACAAGACGCTGATGCAGGGCTCGTCCGCGTTTCAGTTCGGGCGCGCCGCGTACCGGGCCGGGCTGCTCGACCGCCGCCAGCTGGTCTCGGATGCGACCGCGAATCTCGTGTTCCGGCTGCGGGGCGCGACCGACGCCGACTCGACCGCCCTGCGCGAGCGGATCGCCAACTCGCTTCAGGGCAAGCGGGCCGTGGACCTGGAGCGACTCGGGCCCGCCGTCCTGGGGGCGATCCTGCCGCGCATCTACCCGCAGATGCTCGCCCTCGCCCACGATCACCAGGACGCCGGTCGCCGCGCCTACATCGTCACCGCCGCCTCCTCCGAGCTGGCCGAGATGCTGGCCCGGGTGCTCACGTTCGACGGGGCGGTCGGCTCGGGCGTGTCGGAGGTAGTGGACGGCGTCTACACCGGCCGTCCCGCCGGCGCGTTTGTCTATCGCGCCGCCAAGGTGCGCGCGCTTAAGGAGCTCGCCGCCCGCGAGGGCATCGACCTCGGCGCCTCCTACGCCTATTCGGACTCCGAGTCTGACCTGCCGATGCTTGAAGCGGTGGGCCATCCCGTCGCCGTCAACCCCGACGCCACGCTCGCTCGCATCGCCCGCGACCGGGGGTGGGACATCCTCCGGTTCGATCTCCTCGGCCGCCGGCTCAAGGCCGCCGTCGCCCTGGGCGCCGCCGCCGGCGCGGGGGGGATCGGCGGAGTCACCGTGGTCAGGCGGCGCCGGCCCCGGGATCGGCATCGGCCGGTGCCCCGCCGGCGCCCTCGCTCGGTGTGACCGTGTGAAAGACTGGGGTGGTGTCAGCCTCCGACCGCAAGATCCGCGTCGTCGTCGCCAAGCCGGGGCTCGACGGTCACGATCGCGGTGCCAAGATTATCGCTCGCGCCCTTCGTGACGCCGGGATGGAGGTTATCTACACCGGGCTGCACCAGACGCCGGAGCAGATCGTGGAGACGGTGATCCAGGAGGACGCCGACGCCGTGGGGCTGTCGATCCTTTCAGGAGCGCACATGACGCTGGTCCCGCGGATCATGGAGCTGCTCTCCGAGCAGGGGGTGGATGACGTCGTCGTCACCTTGGGGGGGACGATCCCGTCCGACGACGTCGACGAGCTCAAGGCGCTGGGGGTCGCCGAGGTGTTCACTCCTGGGGCGCCCACCCAGCAGGCGATCGACTTCATTCGCGGCGCCGTCCGCGCCTAGTGGTCGTCGCCGTAAGGGCCACTGGAGGGGTCTCGAGGACGGGGCGACGGCAGCGCGATCCTGCCCGCCACGATGCCCGCAGACGCGGGATCTCCCCGTGCTACTGAGACCGATTGACTCGTCAGTCAACGGTATGATCGACACTCTCAGCGCACAACCGTGAGCACGCGGAGCCGGTGCTCCGCTCCGGACACTCGATAGGAGGCCACACTTTGAAGATTTGCGTCCTGGTGAAAGAGGTTCCGGACGCCGCGGTGGAGAAGCGGATCGACCCCTCGACGGGGCGGATGGACAGATCCGGCGAGCGAAACCTCAACCCCTACGACACGCACGCCATCGAAGCGGCCATGCAGATCCGCGAGGGCGGGGTGGTGGAGGTCGACGAGATCGTCGCCGTCACCATGGGACCGGCGAGCGCCACCCGGGCGCTGCAGAAGGCGGTGTCGCTCGGCGCCGACCGGTCGCTGCATCTCTCCGACGACGCCCTGGCCGGCTCCGATGTCGCCGCCACCGGCTACGCGTTGGCCAAGGCCCTGGAGTCCGAGTCGCCTGACCTGGTGCTGCTCGGTCAGCAGTCCGATGACGGCGAGTGCTACACGATCGGTGCGGTGGTGGCCGACCACCTGAAGATGCCGTCGCTCACGCAGGTGATCAAGCTGGACGTCGCCGTCGACGCGCTCACCTGCGAGCGCCAGGCCGAGTACGGCTACGACACCGTGCAGGTGACGCTGCCGGCGGTGATCTCGGTCGGCGATGCCATCAACGAACCGCGCTACCCGTCGCTGAAGGCGATCATGGGCGCCAAGAAGAAGCCGCTGCAGACCGTCGCCGCCGGCGACGTCGGCATCGACGGGTCGCTGGTCGGGCAGGATGGCTCGCGGGTGGCGTGCGGTGATTTTCACGATCCTCCGGCCAAGGCGGCCGGGCAGATCATCGAGGACGAGGACACCAACGAAACGGTCGACAAGATCGTGGCGTGGCTCGACGAAAGGAAGCTGATATAGCGATGGCCGATGTTCTGACCTACGTCCTTCACTACGAGGGCGCGTTTAACAAGAACTCGCTCGGCGCGGTGTCCGAGGGCGCGGCCCGCGCTGCGGAGGTCGGCGGCGAATGTCACGCGGTCGTCGTCGGCGGCGAGGATCTCACCGACGAGCTGTGCCAGACGCTGGGCGCCTACGGCGCTACCAAGGTGTTCCGCGCCCGCGGCCCGGAGGGCCTGGCCCAGCCGGTGGTCGACGTGATGGCCAAGGTGATCGATGAGGGCGGGCACGGCTATGCGCTGTTCGGCGGCGGCCTGCTCGGGTTCGAGATCGGCGCCGGCCTCGCCGCCCGCAAGCAGGCCGGGGTGACGATGGAGGTGACTGCGGTCAAGGCCGTGGACGGCAAGCTGGTCGCCGAGCGCCCGATCCTCCAGGACTCGAAGATCTCGGTCTCGCACTATCGGGGCGAGCTGGGGATCATCATCGGACGCATCAACGCGTTCGAGGTCACCCAGAGCGATGCCGGCTCGGCCGAGGTGGTCGACGTCGACGTCGAGTACTCCCCCTGGTCAGACCAGGCCCAGATGGTCAGGCGCGGCGAGCAGCGCGGAGCCGACGTGGACATCGAGGGCGCTGACATCCTGGTCGCCGGCGGGCGCGGCCTCGGTAAGGCCGAGGGCTTCGAGCTCGCCGAGCAGCTGGCCCAGGCGTTCGGCGGCAACAGCGCGGTCGCGGCCACCCGGGCGGTGGTCGACGCCGGCTGGTATCCCTATGCGGCCCAGATCGGCCAGACCGGCAAGACCGTCTCACCGAAGCTGTACCTGGCCGCGGGGATCTCGGGCGCGATCCAGCACAAGGTCGGGATGCAGTCCTCGGAGAACATCGTCGCCGTCAACAAGGATGCGAACGCGCCGATCTTCGAGTTCTCCGATCTCGGGATCGTGGGCGACCTGAACAAGATCCTGCCCAAGCTGGCCGACGCGATCAAGGCCAAGAAGGAGAGCTGAGCCGATGGCGGGGAGCAACGGCCACGACCGCCACGCGCCCAGCGAGTTCCCGCCGCCGGTGGATTCGGTCAAGGAGTTCATCAAGCATGGCGTGGACGGCGAGGACGAGCGCATCGACGTCGGCGTGGCGATCGTCGGCGGCGGCACCGCCGGGCTGGCGTGTGCGAACCGTTTGCTCGCGCTGCTGGGCGACGACGACGCGCTGATGGAGCGCCTCGGCGAGGTCCCGGTGGCGGTGATCGAGAAGGCCAAGACCTGTGGCGGGCACAACCTGTCGGGCGCGGTGATGCGGCCGGGGCCGCTGCAGGAGCTGTTCCCGCAGCTGTCTCGCGAGGATTGGCGCAAGCAGCGCTTCGCCTTCGGCGAGGTGACCAAAGAGGCGGTCTACATGCTGCCCACCGCCAAGACCAAACTCCGCATCCCACCGCCGCCGCCGTTTCGCAACCACGGCAACGAGGTCGTGTCGGTGGCGGCGCTCGCCCGCTACCAGGCGCAGCAGGCCGAGGAGGGCGGCGCCTACATCCTCACCGAGACCTCGGCGACGCAGCTGATCGTGGAGGACGCGAAGGTCGTCGGCGTTCGCTCGGGTGACAAAGGCCGCGGCAAGGACGGGGAACCGCTTTCCAACTTCGAGCCCGGCACCGATATCAAGGCCCGGGTCACGGTGCTGGCCGAGGGCTGCTGGGGACATCTCACCGGGGCGGCGATCCGGGAGTTCGATCTCGCCGACGGCCGCGAGCCCCAGGTGTGGGAGCTCGGCGTCAAGGAGGTGTGGAAGGTCCCGCGGCCGCTTGACCGGATCATCCACACGATCGGTCCCTGGCCGCTGAAGCTGTCGGCCCGGTACGGCCAGATCGGCGGCACCTGGTTATACCCGATGAAGGACGAGCGCTCCGGCGACGACCTGGTTTCGATCGGCTTCGTGGTCGACCTGGAGTACGCCGACGCGACCACGTCCGCCCACGACCTGCTGCAGCAGTTCAAGCTCCATCCGCTGGTCAAGGGGATCCTTCAGGGCGGCGAGCGCATCGCCTGGGGCGCCAAGGCGCTGCCCGGCGGCGGCTACTGGTCTATGCCCAAGCTGTCGATGCCGGGAGCCGTGCTGGTCGGTGACTCCGGTGGGATGGTCGACACCGTCGCTCTCAAGGGCGTTCACCACTGCCTGCAGTCGGGCAAGCTCGCCGCCGAGGCGATCTACGCCTCGCTGGCCCGGGGCGAGTCGCTCGAGGCCTACGAGCAGGCGGTCGAGGACTCGACGATCGGCAAGGAGCTGTGGCAGGTGCGCAACACCCGTCAGCCGTTCCAGAAGGGGTTCGTCCGGGGCGGGCCGATCGTCAACCTGGCGATCGCCTCCAAGGGCCGGCTGCCGCGCGGGCGGCTGGCGTGGCATCGCAACGACGAGCGGCCGCTGTTCGTCGGCGACACCCGCCAGCGGTACCCCAAGCCCGATGGCAAGTACACGTTCGACAAGCTCTCGAGCGTCTACATCTCGGGCAACGCGACCCGTGACGACGCCCCGAACCACATTCGCGTCCACCGCAACGTTCCCCGCGAGATCGCCGAGGGCTGGCGGTGGATGTGCCCCGCCGGGGTCTACGAGATTCCCGACGACGCGCCCGCCACCGGATTGGTCGACGTCACCGTCAACTACACCAACTGCGTGCAGTGCGGGGCGATCACCGCCAAGGGCGGACGCCTGACGCCCCCCGAAGGTGGCGACGGTCCGCTGTACACGATCACCTGAGGCTGAAACTTCTGCGGGCGCGGATGGTTAACGCCCCTACATGAAGTCGCTTCGCCCCGCCGCCGCTTCGCTGGTCCTCGCCGCCCTCGGTCTCATCGGCGCATGGGCGCCGGGGGCCGCCGCCGCCCCACCCCGTGCTGAGCTGACCCAGTTCGTCTGCACCCATGCGCTCGAGCCATCGGACCGGGCGCTCTCGGTCCGGGCCGTGATGCGTCCGGTCGCGTTTACCCGGCGACTGGCGGTCAAGTTCGACCTGCTGAAGCGCAGCTCGGGATCGAGCTCGGCGAGCTTCGTCCACGCTCCCGGGCTCGGCACCTGGATCACTCCGACCAACCCGACGTTGGGACAGCTTCCGGGCGATATCTGGCGCCTGAACAAGCAGGTGTTCAACCTCGACGCGCCGGCGGCCTACCAGTTCCGGGCGACGTTTCGCTGGATCGGCGCCCGCGGTCACGTGCTCGCCTCCACGGTCAAGCTGACCCGCAGCTGCGCTCAGCGCGAGCTGCGTCCCGACCTGGTGGTCGACTCGATCGCCGTCGTCCCGGCTGCCGGGCAACCGGCCAGCGACCTGTACACCGTGGTGATCAAGGACCGCGGAGCCACCGGCGCCGGCCCGTTCGAGGTTCTGTTCGCCCCCGGCGACACGTCGGCGCCCACGATCGACACCGTCCAGTTCCTCGGCGCCGGTCAGAGCCGGCAGTTGACATTCTCGGGACCCGTCTGTGATCCGGCGAATCCGCCGTCGGTGACCGCCGACGCCGCCAGCCAGGTGGACGACTACAACCGCGCCAACAACACGCTGCACGCCGTCTGCCCGGCGGCCGTGACCACTCCGACGGACGCGCGGACGACGCTAGACTTCAAGAGACGATGAAGACCGAGATCCACCCCACCTACCAAGAGGCGCACGTGCGCTGCACGTGCGGCAACGAGTTCACGACTCGCTCGACGCAATCGGAGATTCACGTCGAGATCTGCTCGGCCTGCCACCCCTTCTACACCGGTCGTCAGAAGCTGGTCGACACCGGCGGACGGGTGGAGCGCTTCCAGCGTCGCGTGGCCAAGGGCCGCCGCAACGCCCGAGCCGCAGCGGGCTGAGCTCAGCTCGACCGAGATGAGCCGCGGCGGGGCGACGTGCGCGACCAACCGCTGACGGCCGCGCGCGACGCCCCCCTCGGCGGTCAGGCCGTGCTCGAGGGGGTGATGATGCGGGGCGTCCGCACCTGGGCCGTCGCCATCCGCAAGCCCGCTCTGGATGGGGCCGCTCCCGGCGCTGTACCTACGCCCGTCCCGGACGGCTCCGGTCCCGGCGCCGTGCCTACCTCCGCGGCCGACGGTGCCGTCCCCGGCGACATTGCCGTCAGCTCGTTTGCGGTCGTCTCCCGGGCCAGGCGCCACCGCGTCTACCGGCTTCCGGTGATCCGCGGCGTGGTGGCCCTGGTCGAGTCGCTCGGCATCGGCCTGCGGGCGCTCGGCATCTCGGCCAACGCTCAGCTGCCCGACGCCGATCAGGAGATCTCCGGCGGAGCCTGGTTCGGCACCGTCCTGGTCTCGATCGCGTTCGCCGTCGGCCTGTTCTTCGTGGTGCCGGTGGGGGTGACGAGCCTGGTCAAGCATCAGCTCGGGTCGTCGTGGCTGTTCTGGCTGGTGGAGGGGGTTCTCCGGACGGCCATCTTCCTCGGCTACCTGACGTTGCTGTCCCGGGTGCGCGACCTGCGCCGGGTGTTCGAGTACCACGGCGCCGAGCACAAGGTGATCTCGTGCTTCGAGGCGTGTGACGAGCTCACTCCGGAGCGCGCCAAGCTGTACTCGCGCCTGCATCCTCGGTGCGGGACGAGCTTCCTGTTGATCGTGATGATCATGGCGATCTTCGTGTTCGCCCCGATCGGCCTGCCCGCCTGGTGGATCCTCGTCCTCACCCGGATCGTGGGGGTCCCGGTGATCGCGGGCCTGTCGTTCGAGGTGATCAAATGGGCGGGTCGCAATCGCCGCCGGCCGTGGGTGCAGTGGATCATGTATCCCGGCCTCCAGCTACAGAAACTGACCACGCGCGAGCCCGACGCGGATCAGCTGGCGGTGTCGATCGCGGCGCTGAGGGCGGTGCTGGCGGTGGAGCAGCCGGGGGAGGCGAAGGCCGAGGACCTGATCGGAGTCGAGGTCGTCGCCTGAGCCGGGATCGAGGTCTTCGCCTGAGCCGGGGTCGAGGTCGTCGCCCAGCCACACCCTTTTGCGGTCGGCGGACGCGGGATACTTAAGATTCCACCCAATAGCACCGACCTGAAGGAGACACATGTCTGGTGGTGGCACGACCGATAAGGCCAAGGGCCGAGTCAAGGAAGCAGCCGGAGATCTGACCGACAACGAGAGCCTCAAGAACGAGGGCAGGGTCGATAGGGCGCAAGGCTCGGTCAAGGACTCGATCACCGACGTGGCCGACAAGGCCAAGGACGCGGTCAACCCCGACCGCTGACACACATCTCGCGGTGTAGCGGCCCCGCAGCGGAGCGGAGCGGAGCGGGGCGGGTCCTACACTCGCGAGGATGATCGATCAGCTCGTCGCCCAGCTGGAGAACCGCTTCGGGGAGCTCGAGGGTGAGCTCTCGGACCCGCAGGTGATCGCCGACCGCGAGCGCTTCGCGACGGCCAGCCGCGCCTATCGTGAGCTGGAGCCGGCGGCCCGTCTGGCGATGCAGTACCGCCGCGCCGCCGATGACGCAGCGGGCGCGCGCGAACTGCTGGACGAGGATGGGGACGATTCCGAGTTGCGCGCGCTGCTCGAGACCTCGCGGGACCGGATGCACTCGTTGGAAGAGGACATCCGCCTGGCGATGGTCGAGCGCGACCCCAACGACGCCAAGAACGTGATCGTCGAGATCCGCGCCGGGGTCGGCGGCGACGAGGCGGTGCTGTGGGCGGGGGACGTTTACCGGATGCTGACCCGGTATGCCGAGCGACGCGGGTTCAAGGTCGAGCCGCTGTCGATCGGCGAGGGCAACTACACGTTCGCGATCAAGGGCGACGGCGCCTACTCGGTGTTCAAGTTCGAGGGCGGCACCCATCGCGTCCAGCGCGTCCCCGAAACCGAGTCTCAGGGCCGCATCCATACCTCCACGGCCACCGTCGCGGTGCTGCCGGAGGCCGAGGACGTGGATGTCCAGGTCGACCCCAACGACCTGCAGATCGACGTCTACCGGTCATCGGGACCGGGTGGCCAGTCGGTCAACACCACCGACTCGGCGGTCCGGATCACCCACCGGCCGACCGGGGTCGTCGTCTCGATGCAGGACGAGAAGTCTCAGCTCCAGAACCGCGAGCGCGCCATGCGAGTGCTCCGCGCGCGGTTGTACGAACGTGCGCTGGCCGAGCAGCAGGCCGAGATCGGCGCCAGCCGTCTCGCCCAGGTCGGGACCGGCGAGCGCGCCGAGAAGATCCGCACCTACAACTTCGGTGAGCGGCGGGTCAAGGACCATCGGATCAACCTCCTGGTCCACAACCTCGATGAGGTTCTCCTGGGCGAGCTCGACGAGCTCACCGACGCGCTTGCCGACGACGAGAAGCGCCGCCGGCTGCAAGAGCGCGCCGTTGGTTGAGGCCACGGCCGCCAGGTCGATCGGCGCCGCCGTGCACTCGGGGCGCGCGCTCCTGGCGCGGGCGGGCTGCGAGACGCCGCAGCTCGACGCCGAGCTGTTGCTCGCGGAGGTGTTGCGGGTGGGACGAGAGCGGCTCGTGATCGACCGCGACCGGTTGCTGGACCCCGGTGAGTGGGCGGGGTTCGATGCGTTGCTGGGCCGGCGGGCGGCGCGCGAGCCCGTCGCCTACATCTTGGGGCGGCGTGAGTTCCGCCGGCTGACGCTGGCCGTCGACCCGCGCGTGCTGATTCCCCGGCCGGAGACCGAGCTGTTGGTGGAGGTCGGGTCCGAGCTGGGCTCCGGCGCTCGCGTGCTGGATGTCGGAACCGGCAGCGGCGCGGTCGCGCTCGCCCTGAAAGACGAGCGGTCGGATCTCTCCGTGCGCGGGAGCGATGTCAGCGGGGACGCGCTGGCGGTGGCGCGGGGCAACGCGGAGCGGCTCGGTCTCGATGTGGAGTTCGTGGAGGCGGATCTGCTCGACGGGATCGCGGATGTTCCGGGCGCCGTGCTGGCGAACCTCCCGTACGTTGCGCTCGGGTCGCCGCTGTCGCCGGAGATCTCGCGCTATGAACCGCCGCGAGCGCTGCATGGTGGTGCCGACGGGCTGGATCTGGTGCGGCGCCTGATCGGTGCGGCCGGCGGGGTGGCGCTGCTGGCACTCGAGATCGACCCCACTCAGGCGGCGTCGGTGGCGGCGATGCTGGCTCGCGCCGGCTGGGGCGAGGTGGAGGTGCGCCGCGATCTGGCGGGGCGCGACCGGGTCGTGGTGGGCCGGGCGTGAGCGGATCTCAGGCAGAGGCGTTCGAGCGCTGCATGAGCGTGGGCGGGATCGCCGTGTTCCCGGCCGACACCGTGTACGGGCTCGCCTGCGACGTCCACAACCGGGTGGCCGTCGAACGGCTCTATCGGTTCAAGCGCCGGTCGCTGGCCAAGCCCTCGGCGGTGATGTTCTTCGACCGTGATCTGGCGCTGGCCGCACTGCCCGAGCTCGGCGCCCAGACCCGGGCGGCGCTGGAGCGGCTGCTGCCGGGCGGGGTTTCCGTCCTGTTGCCAAATCCGCAGCACCGGTTCCCGCTGGCGTGTGGCGCGGACCCGTCGACCTTCGGATTGCGGGCGCCGGTGGTGCCGGCGCTGGCGGGGGTCGCGTGGCCGGTGCTGCAGTCCAGCGCCAACCTGGCCGGCGGGCCGGACCCGCGGCGGCTCGCAGACGTCGCCGAGCCGCTTCGCGCCGCCGCCGATCTACTGGTCGACGGGGGTGAGCTGCCCGGAACTCCGTCGACAGTCGTCGACCTGCGGACGTATGAGGGGACCGGGTCGTGGCGCATCGTCCGCGCCGGCGCGACCCCGGAGGCCGACGTCGCCGCGGCGCTGGAGCACCAGTTTCATTTCGACCCGGCGACGTACGTCGACGTGATCCGCGACGAGATCGCCGGGTACGATCAGCTGCAGGACGAGCTGACCCGGGCCAGCGGCTTCGGAGCGCGGCGCGTGCTGGAGCTCGGCACCGGCACCGGCGAGACCGCGCGGCGGCTGTTGGAGCGCCACCCCGACGCGTTCCTGGTTGGCGTCGACGAGAGCGCCGGAATGCTGGCGCAGGCCTCGCGATCGCTCCCCGAAGAGCGGGTCTCGCTGCGGGTGGGGACGATCGAGGAGCCGCTGCCGGCGGGGCCGTTCGATCTGGTGGCGAGCGCGCTGTGCGTCCACCACCTGCCGGGCGCACAGAAGCGCGCCCTATTCGGGCGGGTGCGGGCGCAGCTGGCCCCGGGCGGGCGCTTCGTCCTCGGCGACGTGATCGTCCCAGGTGACCCGGGCGGCGCGAGGATCCCGCTGTCGAAGGGATACGACCATCCCAGCCCGCTCGCGGAACAGCTGCGCTGGCTCGCGGAGACGGGATTCGACGCCCGGGTGGCGTGGGAGCACGAGGATCTCGCCGTCCTCATCGGCGACGTGGCCGGCGCGGCGGTAGGATCGTCGGCGTGAGCTCCGAGCTGCCTCCGGACTTCCTCCAACGCCCGCTGGCCGAGGTCGACCCCGAGATCGCCGACGTGCTGGCCCGCGAGCTCGAGCGCCAGCAGCGCACCCTGGAGATGATCGCGTCGGAGAACTTCGCGCCGGCGGCGGTGCTCGAATGCCAGGGCTCGGTCCTGAACAACAAGTACGCCGAGGGCTATCCCGGCAAGCGCTACTACGGCGGCTGCGAGTTCGTCGACATCGCCGAGCAGCTGGCGATCGACCGGGCCAGGTCCCTGTTCGGCGCCGAGCATGCCAACGTTCAGCCGCACGCCGGCGCGCAGGCCAACACCGCCGCCTACCAGGCGCTGCTGGAGCCGGGGGACACGCTGATGGGGCTGGAGCTGTCCCACGGCGGCCACCTCACCCACGGGATGAAGATCAACGTCTCGGGGCGGCTGTACCACATCGTCGCCTACCACGTCGACCGGGAGACCTCGCTGATCGACATGGACGAGGTGGAGCGCCTGGCTCACGAGCACCGGCCGAAGATGATCGTCGCCGGCTGGTCGGCGTATCCCCGCCAGCTGGACTTCCCACGTTTCCGGGAGATCGCTGACTCGGTCGGCGCGCTGCTGATGGTCGACATGGCGCACTTCGCTGGGCTGGTGGCGGCCGGCCTGCACCCGTCGCCGGTGCCGACCGCCGACGTGGTCACGACCACGATCCACAAGACGATCGGCGGCGGCCGCGGCGGGATGATCCTGTGCAAGGAGGAGTATGCGCGCAAGATCGACTCCGCCGTGTTCCCGGGCCAGCAGGGCGGCCCGCTGGAGCACATCATCGCCGGCAAGGCGGTGGCGCTGCGGATCGCGGCAACCGAGGCGTTCCGCGAGCGCCAGCAGCGGACCCTGGACGGCGCCCGGGCGCTCGGGAGCGAGCTGCTGGCCGCGGGGGGTGGGGTGAGTGTGTTGACCGGTGGGACCGACGTTCATCTGATCCTGGTGGACTTGCGCGAGTCGCCACTGGACGGCAAACAGGCGGAGGATCGGTTGCACTCGATCGGGATCACCGTGAACCGCAACGCGGTGCCGTTCGATCCCCGGCCCCCGGCGGTGTCGTCGGGGCTGCGCATCGGTTCGCCGGCGCTGGCGACCCGGGGACTGCAGGTCGACGACTTCGTCGCGGTCGGCAAGATCATCAGTGCCGTGTTGGTGGCGGGCGACGAGTTCGAGGATCGGCGGGCGGGGCTGGCCGAGCAGGTCGAGGCGATCGCCGACCGCTATCCGCTGTACGCCCAGCTGAGCCCGGCCGCGGTCGTCTGAGCGCTCGGGGGTGCGAAGGGCCGGGCGCGGTCGGGGGTGCGAAGGGCCGGCGCCGTCGGGGGTGCGAAGGGCCGGGCGCCGTCGGGGGTGCAAGGGCCGCCGTCGCGGCTCTTACCGGCATGTCCCGCGACCCCGCCCCGGGTGACCCCGTCCCGGGTGAATTTTGCGCCAAATTCGGATTGCGCCCGGAGATTTGGCGCGTTAACCCCGCTCAGCGGCAATCTGGTGGCAAATCCGAGCGGCCCGTCCGAATTTGTCACGTTCTCCCCGTGGCCGGCGCTGGGATGGTCGGCTCGGCGCAGGTCGCGGCCGCGCAACGCGGGCTCGTGCGCCGCGGGCAGCTGGTCGCGCTCGGAGTCAGTGCGCGCGCGATCGAATACCTGGTGTCGGTGGGGTCATTGCACCGGATCCTCCGGGGTGTATACGCCGTAGGTCATCCGGCGCTCGAGCCGCTCGCGGCCGAGACCGCGGCGTTGCTCTATGCGGGTGACAACGCCGTCCTCAGCCACGGGACGGCTGCCGGCGTCTGGGGGCTCGTGCCGACGCCGCCCGTCGTCGCGATCACGATCGCCGGCCGCAACGTCCGGAGGCAGCCGCACGTCAAGCTCCACCGCGTCGACACCCTCGACGCCCGCGACGTCAGGATGAAACACGGCTTCCCGGTCACCGCCCCCGCCCGCACGATCATCGACTTCGCCGCCGCCCACTCGGCCGATGCGGTCGACCGCGCCCTCAACGAGGCCCGCGTGCTGAAGCTCGTCACCGACGCCGAGCTGACCGCGGCGCTCGGGCGGTGCCGCGGGCGCACCGGAACGCGCTGCGTCCGGCAGCTGCTCGCCGCCGAGCACGGTCCAGCGATCACCCGGTCAGAGGCCGAGCGCCGGCTCCGGACCCTGCTGCGGGCGGCTGACCTGCCGGATCCCCAGTTCAACGTTCGGGTCGAGAACCACCTGGTCGACGCCCTCTGGCCGCGCCAGCGCCTGGTCGTCGAGGTCGACGGGTACGGGTTCCACGGCCACCGTCGGGCGTTCGAGACCGACCGCCGCCGCGACCAGGAGCTGGCCGCGGCCGGTTACCAGGTGATCCGTGTGACCTGGCGCCAGCTCACCGACGAGCCGATCGCGGTCGCCGCGCGGCTGGCCCAGGCGCTGGTGGTGGCGACGCCTGGGCCTCCGGAGCAGGGGGCCTGACGCACGTCGGCGGGCCGAGCCGGCGCGAGCTCCGTACGGCGACGCCCGCCACATCCACGTCAGTCGGCGGCGACTGGCATGCTTGTCGGGCATGGGCTACACGGATGCCGTGCTCTCGTTCGTGGCCGCGGCGGTGATCGCGGCGGCGCTGACGCCGCTGGCGGCTCGGCTGGCGCGGCGCGTCGGAGCCGTGGACCGGCCCCGGGAGCGAGGGCTGTCGACGCGCGAGACTCCGCTGCTGGGCGGCTTGGCGATCCTGGTCGCGGTGCTGGTCGCCAGCGCGATCTGGATGCCGGATGCGATCCATCTGCGCCACGCCGCCCACAGCCACCCCGGCAGCGCCGGAACGGTGCACACGTGGGCGGTGCTGGGGGGAGCGGCGCTGATCACGCTGGTCGGCGCGATCGACGACCTGCGCGACCTTCCCCCGATCGTCAAGCTGCTCGGTCAGATCGGGGCGGCAGTGATTGCCGTGAAGGCCGGGGCGGTCGTGACCGACATCAACCTGCCGTTCGTCGGCGGGTTGCAGTTCCCCAACGCCGGAGGATTTCTCACCGTCGTCTGGCTGGTTGGCCTGATGAACGTGGTCAACTTCTCCGACGGCGTGGACGGCCTGGCGGCGGGGCTGTGCACGATCGACGGCATCGCGTTCGCGGTGATCGCCTTCGATCTCTCGGTCAACGGCGCCGGGATCCTGGCCGCGCTCACCGCCGGCGCGGCGCTCGGCTTCCTCCTGCACAACATCTATCCCGCCTCGGTGTTCATGGGCGACGCCGGCGCCAACCTGCTCGGCTACCTGCTCGGCGTCACCGCGGTCGTCGGGTCGCTGAAGACCAACGCGGTCCTCGCTCTGGTCGTGCCGCTGGTGATCCTGGTGATCCCGTTCCTGGACACCGGCTTCGTGGTCGCCAAGCGCCTCAAGTACGGCCGCAAGCCGTGGCAGGCCGATGCCAGCCACTTCCATCACCGGATGGCCCAGATCGGCTTCTCGGAACGCAAGACGGTGGCCTACCTGTACGTGTGGTCGCTGCTGATGGCGGGGCTGGCGGTGGCGCTGCGCCTGATCACCCATCACGATCGCCACCAGATCACCTGGGTGGTGTTCCTGGCCGTGCTGGCGGCGGTCTGCCTGGTTGCCAGCGTCTACCTGGTGTACGTGCTGGAGATCTTCAAGTTCAAGGGGGTGCGCGCGGCGCAGCTGCGCACCGTCGATCCGGGGACCAGCGAGGCGGAGATCGAAGACGAGGTCCGCAAGGACATCGAGACCGGCGAGTTCGAGAGGGTGACGTAGATGGAGAAGGCCAACCTGGCCGAGCTGGAGTCGTTCATCACCGCCGACGGCTCCACGATCCGCGAGCTGGCCGGTCCGGCCTGGACCCGGGCCCGGCACCAGAGTCTCGCCGAGGCGACCCTGGAGCCAGGTGGCGAGACCGCCGAGCACTTTCACCCCCGCGCTGAGGAGCTGTACTACTTCGTCGCCGGGGCGGGCCGGATCCGGCTGGGGGATGAGGAGGCGCCGGTTGTCGCCGGAGACTGCGTGGTCATCGCACCAGGCACGGCGCACAAGCTGTGGAACACCGGTGACGGCCGCCTGGTGCTGCTGTGCTGCTGTGCGCCGCCCTATTCGGACCACGACACCGTGATGACCGGCGGATAGAACCGCTGGCGGGGCTCTCCAGAACCCAGCGGACCGGTCTCGCCGTCGTCGCCGCCCTCGTCGTCGCGGCCGGCGTGGTCCGGTACATCGCCGGCGTCTCCCACGTGGTGGCGTTCGTGGTCGCGGGCATCGCCCTCGCCGGGGTGGCCTGGATCGTGTCGTTCGCCACCGAGCAGGTCGGGCAGCGCTTCGGCACCGCGACCACCGGTCTGCTGCAGTCGACGCTCGGCAACCTGCCGGAGTTCTTTGTGGTCCTGTTCGCGCTCAACGCCGGCGAGCGGATCGTCGCCGAGACCGCCATCCTGGGCTCGATCCTGGTCAACGCTCTGCTGGTGCTGGGCCTGGTGATCGTCGTCGGGGCGCAGCGCGCCGGGGATGGCGTGATGCGCTTCAGCCCGCGCCTGCCCAACGACACGGCCACGCTGCTGATGATCGCCAGCTTCATCATCCTGCTGGTGGGGCTGGCCAACTCGGCCGACGATCCGGCCAGTCATCACGTCAAGACGATCTCGATCATCGGCGCGCTGGCGATCCTGGTCGCCTACGGCGTCTGGGTGCGCCAGTACCTGACCACGCAGCAGGCCGCCGATCCGGCCACCGAGCGGGCTCGGCTGCCGACCGGCCTGAGCCTCGGGCTCCTGGTGGTGGCGGGCGTGGCCTCGGCGTTCGTGTCCGACTGGTTCGTAAACGCGCTGGAGCCGACGATCCACACGCTGGGCATCTCCAGGTCGTTCGCCGGACTGGTGATCGTCGCCACCGCCGGCAACGCCGTGGAGCACGCGGTCGGGGTGGTGCTCGCCGCCCGGGGGCAGTCCGAGCTGGCGATCTCGGTGGTCAAGAACTCGGTGGCCCAGATCGCGGCGTTCCTGTACCCGGTGCTCGTGCTCGTGTCGCTGCTGACGGCGACCACGCTGACGTTCGCGCTCGCCCCCGTATACACCGGGGCGCTGATCGGCACCGCAATCATCATCTGGCAGATCACCGGCGACGGGGAGGCGACGCCGTTCGAGGGCACGGCGCTGATCGCGGCGTTCGTGATCCTGGCGACGGTGGCGTGGTTCGAGGCCTGACCGACCCCAAACGGGCGCAACCGCGAGACCCCGATGGCTGCTATTCTGACGTTAACGTAAGAATTAATTTGAGTCCTCGAGAGGGTGACCGCCTTGTCTGTCCTGACTTCTCCGCCGGCGCAGCGCCCCGGACCCCGGCGCCGGGTCGGGGTCCACGCCGAGCACGATTCCTACAAGTGGTGGGCGCTGTCCTGCACCAGCCTCGGGATGCTGCTGGCCACGATCAACTCGGGCACCCTGATCATCGCGCTGCCCGACCTGGAGCGCAGCCTCCACACCAGCCTGCTCGAGCTGGTGTGGGTGATCCTCGTGTACATGATCGCCTCGACCGTGCTGGTCCTCAGCGCCGGCCGGCTGTCTGACCAGTTCGGCCGCAAGAAGGCGTATGTGCTGGGCTTCGTGGTGTTCGCGCTCGCGTCGCTGGGCGCCGGCTTCGCCGGCGGCGGCACCGAGCTGATCCTGTGGCGAATCGCCCAGGGCATCGGCGGGGCCTTCCTGTTCGCCAACTCGGCGGCGATCGTCACCGACGCGTTCCCCAAGGAGCAGCTCGGATTGGCGATGGGGACCAACACGATGGTCGCCGCCGTCGGCCTGGTCATCGGGCCGGTGCTCGGCGGCGCACTGGTGGCGATCTCCTGGCACTGGGTGTTCTGGTTCAACCTGCCGTTCGGGATCGCCGGGGCGCTGTGGGGGGCGAGCGTCCTGCACGAGGTCACCGGGCGCTCGGAGGACCGCTCGTTCGACTACCAGGGCACGATCACCTTCCTGCTCGGCCTCACCGGGCTGGTGTACGGGATCTCGAAGGGCGGCATCGAGGGCTGGACGTCGCCGCTGGTAATCCCGGCGCTGATCATGGCCCTTGTGCTCCTCCCATTGTTCGTGCTGATCGAGAGCCGGCACAAGGCGCCGATGCTCGATCTGACCATCTTCCGCAACCGGCTGTTCTCGACGGCCTCGGCGGCGGCGTTCGCCAACGGGCTGTCGCGCTTCGCGCTGATGTTCCTGTTCGTCTTCTACTTCCAGGGCGTACAGGGCAACTCGCCGATCCTTGCCGGGGTCAAGCTGGCGCCGCTGGCGCTCGGGATGCTGATCGCCTCGCCGCCCGCCGGGATGTGGGCCGATCGCCGTGGGTCCCGGACGCTCGCGGTCGCCGGAATGCTCGTCTCCGCCGCCGGGCTGGCCCTGATGACCACGCTGCAGCGCGACACCAGCTACGTCTGGCCGGGGATCTACATGTTCGTCGTCGGCATCGGCTCGGGCATGTTCAACTCGCCCAACACGGCGGCGATGATGGGCTCCGTGGCGCCCCACCGGCGCGGCATCGCCGCCGGCGCGCGGGTGCTGGTGCAGAACACCGGAGCGGTGATCTCGATCGCATTCGTGCTCGCTGTGGTCACCTCGTCGGTGCCCAAGCAGGTGCTCTTCAGCGTCTTCTCCGGACTGGCCCACCACATCTCCACCGTGCAGCTGTCGCCGTTCATCGCCAACATGCATACGGCGCTGTGGTGCCTGGCGGCGGTGTCGGTGGTCGGCGCCGCGATCTCCGCCGCCCGGCCCAAGGAGATCGGTACGGCCGCCGCCGAAAAGCGCTCGCGCGAGCCGCAGACGGCGATCTCATGAGCGCCACGGTCACCACCAACCCACCCCGGGCGCTGCGGATCGGCGAGCTCGCCGAGCTGACGCAGACGACGCCGCGGACGATCCGCTACTACGAGGAGATCGGATTGCTCAACACCGCCGCAGAGCGGGAGCTGGGCAAGCATCGCTGCTACTCGCAGGCAGACGTGGAGCGGGTCCGCGAGATCATCCGCCTGCGCGATCTGCTGGGCCTCTCGTTGGATCAGCTGTCACAGCTGCTGGAGGCCGAGAGCGCGCGCGCGCAGCTGCGCTCAGAGCTCAAGCAGACGCAGGCGCCGGCCGAGCGAAAGCGCATCCTGGAGGAGCTGCTCGGGCACATCTCCAATCAGCTGGCGCTGGTTGCAGGCCGCCTGGACGAGCTCAACGCGCTCGCCGCCGAGCTGACCCACAAGCAGCGACTGGTCAAGCAGCGGATCCGCGAGATCGCCGAGTAAGCCGACCGGCCCTCGCGCTCGTCAGGAGTTGCGTGGGAGCCGCGCGCCTGCGCGCCGGCACGCTAACCTCCTTCTAACCACGACGGCTCTCCACTACCCTCCTGGTAGTGGCGCGCCGACCGCGTCGACGCTGAAATCAGGCAACGCCCTTTTGCGCTGCGCCGGTAGCCTACGCGCCCCTCAACCAAGTAGCTCAGCTTGCGAAGAAGCGTCAGCAGACAACATGACGAACAGCAGTCGGCACCCCGCAACCGGCCGGGACGTAGCCGGGGCCGGAGCCTTGATGCTCTCGGTCAACGCGCTGTGCGCCGGGATCGGCGCCGCCATCGGGGTGCTGCTGGGCCCGGTGGTCCCGCTGGCCGTGGTGGGATTTCTGATCGGCTTTCTGGTGGGAATTCGGGTTGTCGCTAAGCGCTTCCACGACATCTGAGCCAGCCATGAACGTGCTCAGCTACTTCGACGTGCTGGTCGTGGTGGTGGCGGCTCCGATCATGATCCTGATCGGCGTGCCCGCCTCCGGCTACCTGGTCGGCGCCGGCGCGTGGATCGTGTTGCGCGCGCTCGGCGTGGGGGTGGAGCGCTACGCCAGCACCGTCCCGGAGTTCAATCGCACGATCGGGGTACGGCTGGGCTACATGATGAGCCGCATCTTCGCCCTGGCGATCGCGGTGATCCTGGTCCGCAAGGCCTACGGCCAGGACGCCGGTCTGGCCTGCCTGGCGGTGGTCGTGCTCGCATTCACGATCCAGCTGGTGGCCTCCGCGCTGTCCCGCCCCAAGTCGACGCCGAGGCCGCGATGAGCAACCTGCGCAAGGTCATGCTCGGGATCTTCGGCTTCTACCTGTTCGGCATCGTTGCCCTGGCCGTCATCTTCGGCTTCGGGCACAAGAACAACAGCTACCAGATCCAGAATGAGTTCAAGCTGGTCAACTGGGTGAGCCTCGGGGTATTCAGCATCAACCGAGCGGTGCTGTACCTGTTCCTGGCGGCGATCGCCACCGTGTTGACCATGGTGTGGATCGCGGGCCGGATGCACCAGCGGCCCAACAAGGTCCAGACGGCGGTCGAGGTGCTGTTCAGCCTGATGCGCGACAACATCACCCGCGGGAACATGCCGGATTCGATGGCGGCGCGGTGGTTCCCGTTCCTGGGGGCGCTGTTCCTGTTCATCGAGTTCTCCAACCTGATCGGCTACATCCCGCTGCCGACCAACTCCGAGGAGACGTTCAACCTGTTCGGGGCCCACATTCCCTCGTTCGCGCTGTACGCGGCCACCGCGAACGTCTCGGTGCCGCTGGTGCTGGCGCTGGTCGTGTTCGTGGTCTTCAACTGGGTGGGCATCCGGGCCCAGGGTCCGGTGGGCTACGTCAAGAGCCTGATCCCGGCCGGCGTCCACGGATTCATCCTGGTGCTGGTCTTCCCGCTGGAGGTGATCTCCACGTTCATGCGCCTGATCTCGCTGACCGTGCGACTGTTCGCCAACATCCTCGCCGGCCACATGATCATCCTGTTCATGGCCGGCGCCCTGGCGGTGATCCTCGGCCTCTCGTTCCTCGGCTGGTTCACGTTGCCCTTCGGGATCCTGATCTACCTGTTCGAGCTGGTCTTGGTGGCCACGCTGCAGGCGTTCATCTTCGCGACCCTCGCCGCCATCTACATCGGCGGCTCGGTAACTCATCACTAACAAGAAGGAGCTGAGCTCAAAGTGCTTACACACATCCTGACGTTCGCAGCGTCTTCGTCCTCTTCCTCGATGGCGGGGCTGGGGATCGGGATCGGCGGCGGGCTCGGCGCGGTCGGCGCCGGCGTCGGCATCGGGATCATCTTCGGCAAGGTGATCGAGTCGGTCACCCGGCAGCCGGAGATGCGCGACGAGATCACCAGCATCCAGTGGCTCGGCTTCGCGCTCACCGAGGCGGTGTTCTTCTACGGGCTGGTCGCCGGCCTGCTCTCCTACGTGCTCAAGTAGATGGCCGTCACCGCTTCCTCATCCGGGTCGTTCCTGATCTCGCCCAACGTCGGGCTGATGGTCTGGACGCTGCTCCTGTTCGGGTTCTCCATGTACGTGCTGAAAAAGCTCGCCTTCCCGCGCATCTCGGCGGCGCTGGAGAAGCGCCAGCACGCGATCGAGGAATCGATCGACCACGCCGAGCAGACCCGTAAGGAGGCCGATCAGCTGCTCGCCGATTACCGTGAGCGCCTCCACGAGGCGCGGGGCCAGGCGGACGAGATCGTGGCCCGGGCCCGCCGCGCGGCGGAGACCCACGAGCGCGAGGCCCAGGACGAGGCCAAGGCAAAGCGCGAGCAGATGATGGAGCAGACGCGGCGCGACATCCAGTCCGAGACGCGGCGGGCGATCCAGGAGATCCGCTCAGAGGTCGCCGACCTGACGGTGATGGCGACCGAGAAGGTGACCCGCAAGACGCTCGACGAGGACGACCAGCGGCGGCTGGTGGAGGATGCCCTCTCCGAGCTGGACTTCAGCTCGCTGACCGCCGGTGACGGCGCGGAGAACAATTAGACGTGGAGGAGATCGCCCGGGTCTACGCGCGCGCTCTGTTCGAGGTCGCGCAGGAGCGCGACTCGCTGGATGAGATCCACGACCAGCTCGGCGAGTTCGCGGACGCGATGCACGAAAACCGCGAGCTGGCGGTCTTCTTCTTCTCTCCGTACTTCTCGGTGCAGGAGAAGAAGGAGGGCCTGTCCCGGACCGTGCAGGACGCCGACCCGGCGTTCGACAACTTCCTGCAGGCGCTCATCGAGCGCCACCGGATGCCCACCATCTTCCGTATCCGCATCGAGTTCGAGACACTCTGGGACGAGGCTCGCAAGCTGCTGCCGGTGCAGATCACCAGCGCGGTGAAGCTGGACTCCGACACCGTCTCGAGCCTCGTCAAGCGGATCGGTGAGCAGACCGACCGCGACGTCGACGTCTCTACCGAGGTGGACCCCGACATACTCGGCGGGGTGGTGCTCAGAGTGGGCAACGTGATCCTCGACGCCTCGATCCGCAACCGGCTGGAACAACTTCGAAAGCAAGTAGCACACAGTCGGGGGGGCTAGCGCCCCCCCGACCACCCCCCTAAGGAGCCTCGGAGGCTGACGCCCCCCCGACCACCCCCCAAGGAGCCTCGGAGGCTAACGCCCCCCGACCACCCCAAGGAGCCTGAACCACATGCAGATCAACCCCGATGAGATCACCTCGATCCTCAAGACCCGGATCGAGGGCCTGGACACCTCGGAAGCGGAGCTGACGGAGGTCGGAACCGTCCTGTCGGTCGCCGACGGCATCTGCCGGGTCCACGGCCTGGAGAACTGCATGTCGTTCGAGCTGCTCGAGCTTCCCCATGACGTCACCGCGCTGGCGCTCAACCTGGAGTCCGACAACGTCGGGGCGGTGCTGTTCGGCGAATGGGAGCAGATCTCCGAGGGCGACACGGTCCGCCGGACCGGCCGGCTGCTCGACATTCCGGTGGGGGAGGCGCTGCTGGGACGAATCGTCGACCCGCTGGGCAATCCACTTGACGGCAAGGGGCCGATCGAGACCTCGCAGACGCGGCCGGCCGAGCACAAGGCGCCGGGCGTCGTCCAGCGCCAGCCGGTGAAGGAGCCGATGCTCACCGGCCTGAAGGCGATCGACTCAATGATCCCGATCGGCCGAGGCCAGCGCGAGCTGATCATCGGCGACCGCCAGACGGGCAAGAGCTCGATCGCGGTTGACACGATCATCAACAACCAGGAGCGCGACCTGGTCTGCGTCTACGTCGCCATCGGGCAGCGCAAGGCGACCGTCGTGCAGCTGGCCAGTGTGCTCGAGGAGGCGGGCGCCCTGGACAACACGATCATCGTGATGGCGGCCGCCGACGAGGCGGCGCCGATCAAGTTCCTGGCCCCGTACGCCGGGTGCGCGATGGCCGAGCACTTCCTCTACGACGGGAAGGCGGCGCTGGCCATCTATGACGACCTGACCAAGCACGCCTACGCCTACCGGCAGATGTCGCTCCTGTTGCGCCGGCCGCCGGGCCGCGAGGCCTATCCGGGGGACGTGTTCTACCTTCATTCGCGGCTGCTGGAGCGCGCGGTCAAGCTCAACGACGACCTCGGAGGCGGGTCGCTGACCGCGCTGCCGATCATCGAGACCCAGGCTGGCGACGTGTCCGCCTACATCCCGACCAACGTGATCTCGATCACCGACGGGCAGATCTTCCTCGAGCCCAAGCTGTTCTACTCGGGGGTGCGGCCGGCGATCAACGTCGGTATCTCGGTGTCGCGTGTCGGCGGTAACGCCCAGATCGCGCCGATGCGCAAGGTCGCCGGCACGCTGAAGCTGGAGCTGTCGCAGTACCGCGACCTGGAGGCGTTCTCCCAGTTCGGCTCCGAGCTGGATCCCGACACCCAGCGGACGCTGGCCCGCGGCGAGCGCCTGGTCAAGACCCTGAACCAGGCCGAGCGCCATCCGATGCCGGTCGAGGAGCAGGTGGCGCAGGTGTTCGCCGCCACCAACGGCTACATCGACCGGATCGAGGTCGACAAGGTGGAGCGGTTCCTCGCCGGGTTGTCGGATTCGGTGCGCGGTAACAACGCCGATCTGCTGGAGAAGATCGCCGGCGGCGATTGGAGCGACGAGACCCGCAATCACCTGGACGAGGCGGTGGGGCGGTACGCCGAGGACTTTGGCTACGACCTCGACGAGGAGGGCCATCCGCTGGAAGAGGAGGGCGACGACGAGCCGCCGCCGGCGCGGAGCAAGTCCGACGAGGAGCCCGAGGGCGAGAACGGCAGCGACGACGAATCCAGCCAGGAACGCGAGAAGGAGGACGAGGCCGTACCGGCCTAGCCGGTCGGCCCCAACACCAGATGGCAGCCTCGCAGCGCGCCGTTCGCAACCGAATCAGCGCGATCAAGAACATCCAGAAGATCACCCGGGCGATGCAGATGGTTGCCGCCGCCCGGCTGCGCCGCGCCGAGAGGCGGATCGAGGTGCTGCGGCCCTACGCCGATGCCATCCGGCGGATGACCCGGCAGGCGGCCGAGGCCGCCGGCGACGTCCCGCAACTGCCGATCCTGATCGAGCACGATTCGATCGACACCGTCGGCCTGCTGATCGTTGCCGGGGATCGCGGCCTGGCGGGAGCCTTCAACTCCAACGCGGTTCGCGCCGGCGTCGCCGCCGGCCGGGAGCACGCACGCGAGGGCCGCTCCGCCGTGTACTTCGCCTCCGGCCGCCGTCCGGCGTCATCGCTGACGTTCCGCGGACTGGAGGTCGCCGACAGCTTCACCGGCTTCACCGATCGCCCCGCCTACGCCGACGCGCGCCGGATCGCCGAGCGAGTGATGGCCGCCTATGTCGACGGCGAGGTCGACCAGGTGGAGATCTTCTACAACGGCTACATCTCGCCGCTGTCACAGGTCATCCGCCGCGAGACGCTGCTTCCCCTGCAGCACGCGACGGTCCTCGGCGAGGTGCAGGACGGATCCGACGATGACAGCGAACCGTCGGACGAGGGCTCGGGCAAGCACGCCCTCGTCGAGTACGAGCCCGACCCGGAGGAGATCCTCAAGCGACTCGTGCCCGACTACGTCGAGATCTCGATCTACCGCGCGCTGCTCGAGTCGACGGCGTCCGAGCACGGGGCGCGGATGACCGCCATGCGCAACGCGTCGGAGAACGCGACGACGCTGATCGACGACTACACCTTGGAGATGAACCGGGCCCGCCAGGCCGAGATCACGCAGGAGATCATGGAAGTCGTGGCCGGCGCCGAAGGCCTCGGATAAGGAGAACCAGTCATGTCTGCCTCAAGCGAAACCGAAACCGAAACCACCACCCCCACAGAGGAGGAGCGCAACGTCGGCCGGATCGAGGAGATCCAGGGCGTCGTGATCGAGGCCGTGTTCCCCGACCGGCTGCCGGAGATCAACCATGCGATCCGCGTCCGCCGTCCCGAGGCCGCCAGGGCCGAGGAGGACGAGGACGTTGCCGCCGGCCACGACGACTACCTGGTCTGCGAGGTCCAGCAGCACCTCGGCGACGACCGGGTCCGCGCCGTGGCGATGGATACCACCGACGGCCTCGCCCGCGGCACCGAGGTGATCGACACCGGCGGGCCGATCACCGTCCCCGTGGGGCCCGCCACGCTGGGCCGGATCTTCAATCTGCTGGGCGAGACGATCGACCTCGGCGAACCGCTTGACGAGGACACCGAGCGCTGGCCGATCCACCGGGAGGCGCCCAACGTGGAGGCGCTGACCCCGACGACGGAGATGTTCGAGACCGGGATCAAGGTCATCGATCTGCTCGCGCCCTACGCCCAGGGCGGTAAGACCGGGCTGTTCGGGGGCGCCGGCGTGGGCAAGACGGTGCTCATCCAGGAGCTGATCCACAATCTGGCCCAGGAGCACGGCGGCCTGTCGGCATTCTGCGGCGTCGGCGAGCGCAGTCGTGAGGGCAACGACCTGTGGCTGGAGATGAAGGAATCCGGCGTGCTCGACAAGACGATGCTGGTCTTCGGCCAGATGAACGAGCCGCCGGGAGCCCGCATGCGGGTCGCGCTCTCGGGCCTGACGATGGCCGAGTACTTCCGTGACCACGAGGGTCAGGACGTGCTGCTGTTCATCGACAACATCTTCCGGTTCGTCCAGGCGGGCTCGGAGGTATCGGCGCTGCTGGGCCGGATGCCCTCCCAGGTGGGCTACCAGCCGACGCTCGAGTCCGAGATGGGTCAGCTGCAGGAGCGGATCACCTCGACGCGGGAGGGCTCGGTGACCAGCATCCAGGCGATCTACGTGCCCGCCGACGACCTCACCGACCCGGCGCCGGCATCGGTGTTCGCCCACCTCAACGCGACCACGACGCTCTCACGGTCGATCTCCGAGAAGGGCATCTACCCGGCGGTGGACCCGCTGGACTCGACGTCGACGATCCTCAAGGCGGAGATCCTCGGCGACGAGCACTTCGACGTCGCCAACCGCGTCAAGGAAGTGCTCCAGCGCTACCAGGACCTCCAGGACATCATCGCCATCCTCGGGATCGACGAGCTGTCCGACGAGGACCGCGTGACCGTGCAGCGCGCCCGCAAGATCGAGCGCTTCCTGTCACAGCCGTTCTTCGTGGCCGAGCAGTTCACGGGAACCCCGGGCAAGTACGTGCCGATCGCCGAGTCGATCCGGGGGTTCAAGGAGATCCTGGAGGGCAAGCACGACGACGTTCCCGAGCGGGCGTTCTTCATGAAGGGCACGATCGACGAGGTGGTGGGCGAGTCCGGCGGCGAGTCAGACGAGGAGTCCGACTCCTCGGATGAGCCCTCGGACGAGTCGTCGGATGACTCCTCGGACGAGGCCTCCGAGGACAACGGCGGTGAGCAGGATTCCGAGAACGACGACGCGTCGGGCACGGAGGCCGGCTAACCGGCGATGGCCGAGCACGAGAAGTTCCCGGTGGAGATCCTCACCCCCGAGGGCGAGGTGTTCGCCGAGGAGGTCCAGATGGTCTCCACCAAGACCGCGGTCGGGTCGATCGGCGTGCTCGCCAACCACGCGCCGCTGCTGGCGATGCTCGATCCCACCGAGCTGCGGCTCTACCGGTCGGACTCCGACGTGGTCTCGTTCGCGCAGTCCGAGGGCTACCTGCAGGTGGGCGACAACCACGCCTTGCTGCTGGTGGAGGAGGCGCACGAGCCGGACGCGCTGGACGCCGGGGCGCTGCGCGACCGGCTGTCTGCGGCCGAGCGCGAGCTCGAGCAGGCGGGGGAGGACAGCGAGCGGCGGCGGGTGGCGGCGCGCGACCAGCGCCGGCTGCAGGCGTTCCTGCGCATCGCCGAGGGGAGCTAGTGTCCCGTTTGGGTAGTTCGTGGGCACCGAGAGGTGCCCTTGGTGGATGCTGGACAAGGACGCAGGAGCCGTGGCGTAGCGGAGCTACGCGAGGCGACGAGGACGCAGTCCAGCGCCGCCAGGGGTGCCTCGAATGCGCGCGAACTATTCAAACGGGACACCAGATGGGCGGCTTCGCCGCCCTGGTGATGGCGTCGGCGTCAGCTCCGCGGCCTAACCTGTTGGGGCGATGACCGAGGAGCTGGTACTCGCCGCGCGGCTGGTCGGCTATGAGACGTCGCAATCCGACGCGCTGATTGCGGCCGCAGGATTCGTCAAGGGGTGGCTCGAATCCCGGGACATCGAAGTGCAAGACTCCGATCACAACGGATTTCCGGTTCTGGTGGCCGAGGTCGGCGCCCGCTCGCCGGCAGCGCCGAGCATCGTTCTGCACGGCCATCTCGACGTGGTGCCGGCCCGCAGCGAGCAGTTTGAGCCGCGGGTGGAGGGCGACCGCCTGATCGGGCGCGGCGCCTACGACATGAAGGGCGGACTGGCCGCGATGATGTGCGCGCTCAAGGACGCCGCCGCCCAGGACGAGATCTGCGTTCGCCTGGTCTGCGTTCCCGATGAGGAGTCCGAGGAGATCGACGAGCGGTCGACCGATGCGGTGGTGGCGCGCGGTCTCGGCGGTCAGTTCGCGATCACCGGCGAGCCGACGAACATGCACATCGGCGTTCAGGCCAAGGGCGTGCTGGCGATGCGAATCGTCGTCCACGGCCGGTCGGCCCACAGCTCGACGCCGTGGCTGGGCGACAACGCGGTGCTCAAGGCGATCGACGTGTTCCGAGCGATCGAGTCGCTGCCGTTCAGCCGTGAGTCCTCGGAGATGTTCGACCGCCCGTCGATCAATCTCGGGCGGATCGCCGGCGGCGACGCCCTCAACAAGGTGCCCGACCGCTGCGAGATGGCGGTCGACGTGCGCTACCTGCCCGGCCAGGATCCCGGCGAGCTGCTCGCCCAGGTGCGCGCGATCCCCGGCATCGACGTGGAGCGAACGTTCATCTACCCACCGGTCACCGTGTCGCGCACCGATCCCTACGTGCAGGCGTTGCGCGACGCCGTCGCCCGGGTCACCAGCGGCGAGGTGATGAGCGTCGGGCGCGACGGTGCCTCGGATGCGGCCGCGTTCATCGAGGCGGGGATCCCCGCGGTCGAGTTCGGCCCGGTCGGCGGCGGCCACCATGGACCCGACGAGTGGGTCTCGGTCGCCTCGCTGCAGCGCTACCGGCGGGCGCTGACCGAGTTCGTGACCGCGCTCCCCACCCGGCTGGAGCTGACCCGGCGGTCCCCGGGGGCCGCCGGCCTGCGGGCGATCCCGGGAGGGTCGGAATGATCCCGCGCACCCGGGGTGGCATGCTTTGGCGCTTCCTGCTGGCCGTGGTGCTGATCGTCGGCGCCAGCGCGACGACCACCGCCGTCGCCGGGCTGCTGCAGGTCAAGGACCTGGTCAACCTGATCTCGGTCAATCCCGGGATCGTCAGCAAGCAGATCGTGCTGCCCCAGCCGGGTAAGCCGCAGACGATCCTGCTGATCGGCTCCGACCACCGCGCCAGCGATCCGTCATTCCGGGACGCCAACACCGACACGATGCTGCTGGTGCGTCTCAACGCCGCCTCATCGACGATCAACGTGATGTCGGTTCCCCGCGACCTGCAGGTGAACATCCCCGGCTACGGCACCAGCAAGCTCAACGCCGCCTACTCCGACGGGGGCTACGGCCTGCTGATCCAGACGATCCGCGACAACGTGTTCCCGGGCTTCCGGCCCAACCACATCGTCGACACCAACTTCACCGGGTTCTCGGATCTGGTCGACGCGATCGGCTGCGTCTACTCCGACGTCGACCATCGCTACTACAACAGCAGTAGCGGAGTACAGGGCACCCCTGACGACTATTCCTCGATCGACATCCAACCCGGCTACCAGAAGCTGTGCGGCGACAACCAGTCGGTCCACGGGGCGCTCCCGTTCGTGCGCTTCCGCCACACCGACACCGACATCGTCCGCAACGCTCGCCAGCAGGACTTCATTCGCTGGGCCAAGGAACAGTACGGCATATCTCAACTGCTCAGCAACCGCGACAAGCTGCTGCGGATCTTCGGCAAGTACTCGACGCTGGACAAGGGCCTGCAGTCGACCGACCAGCTGCTGGACCTGTTCAACCTGGTCGCGTTCTCCGACGGGGACGCGATCCGGCAGATCCCGTTCCCGGTCCAATACCAGCCGTGCACGACGAGCTCGTGCTACGTCACCGCCACCAGCCCGGCGGCCGCACGGGCCGCCTATGCGCGCTTTGAGGCGCCGACGCGCAAGTCGCAGGTCAAGAACAAGACGACCCCCAAGTCCGCCAAGGGAGCCCAGCAGCTGGCCAAGATCCCCACCGCGGGTTTGACCGCCGCGGCGGCGAGTGGGCGCGCCCAGGCGGCGCGGCTGACCCACGCCGGCATGCCGGTGTACTACCCGCGGCTGATCAAGACCGGCTCCACGTATTGCCTTGGGATCGTCAACGTCGACTGCGTCGACGGCAACGAGCCCGCCGCCGCCTACGCCCACTCGTATCCACGCCAGTACAAGATCCGTGGCCGGCACGGCACCCCGTATGCCGCCTACCGGATGACGATCGCGATCGACCCGTCGATGGGCCAGTACTACGGCGTTCAGGGCACCGCCTGGCGTGACCCGCCGCTGCTGGCCAGTCCCAGCGGCACGCGCACGATCAACGGGCGCAAGCTGTACCTGTACGCCAACGGGGGCCGGCTGACGACGGTGGCGTGGCACAACGGCACCGACACCTACTGGATCTCGAACACGCTGACCAGCCAGATCCCCAACGGACAGATGGTCGGGATCGCGGCGTCGCTCACCCTCGCCGGGCGCTGAGTGGGCCACTGAGCGCCGCGGCGGCGCGGCCGGCTGTCGCGGCGTCCCGCTACCCTCGCGCCTGCAATGGCTGCTGAGCGCCAACCGATCGCCGTCATCGGAACCGGGTACGTCGGCCTGGTCACCGCCGCCGGGTTCGCCGAGCTCGGCAGCGAGGTGTGGTGCGTCGACGTCGACGCCGAGAAGATCGCCCGCCTACGGCGCGGTGAGATCCCCATCTACGAGCCCGGCCTGGCCGAGTCGGTGGCGCGCAACCGCGAGCGCCTGCACTTCTCCACCGAGCTGGCGCCGGCGCTGGCGCATGCCCGGCTGCTGTTCGTGGCCGTGGGGACGCCCCCGACGTACTCGGGCGATGCGGATCTTTCGGCGGTGCACGCCGTGGTCGCCGCGATGCCCCCCTCCGATCGGCACGCGCTGGTGATGAAGTCGACCGTCCCGGTGGGCACCGGCGCGTCGATCAAGCGGATCTTCGCCGAGCACGGCAAGGCCGGCTTCACCTACGTGTCCTGCCCGGAGTTCCTCAAGGAAGGCACGGCGCTGCAGGACTTCCTGGCGCCCGACCGGGTGGTGATCGGCGACGACGGCAACTGGGGCGGGGACGCCGTGGCCGAGCTGTACGCGCCGCTGAAGGCACCCGTGATCCGCACCGACATCGCCTCCGCCGAGATGGTCAAGCTCGCCGCCAACGCGTTCCTGGCGACCAAGATCTCGTTCATCAACGAGATCGCCAACGTGTGCGAAGAGACCGGCGCCGACGTGCTGGAGGTCGCCGCCGGGATGGGCTTGGACCAGCGGATCGGCAAGCACTTCCTCAAGCCCGGGATCGGCTTCGGTGGCAGTTGCTTTCCCAAGGATGTTTCAGCCTTGAAGCAGTTGGCCGGGAACAGCGGGTATCACTTCCAGCTGCTGACGTCGGTGATCGAGGTCAACGAGCTGCAGAAGCGGCGCGTTGTCGGCAAGCTGCAGAAGCATCTCGGCTCGCTGGTCGGCAAGCGGGTGGCGCTGCTGGGGCTGGCGTTCAAGGCCAACACCGACGATATGCGTGAGGCATCCTCGCTGGTCCTGTCGGGACGCCTCCAGGCCGACGGCGCCACCGTGCGGGCATATGACCCGATCGCCGAGGACGAGGCGCGCAAGCTGATGCGCGGGGTCGAATTCGCCGGTTCGGCGCTGGAGGCGGTTGACGGCGTCGATGCCTGCATCCTGGTGACCGAGTGGCCGGAGTTCGCCGAGCTGGACTGGGAGACGGTGGGCGCGCGCATGACCGGCAACCTCGTCGTCGACGGCCGCAATTTCGCCGATCGCGACGCCGTGCGCGCCGCCGGGCTGATCTACGAGGGCATCGGGCGATGAGCCGCGGCGCGGCGCCGGGGAGCCGAGGGTGCAGGCGCTCGGGGAGCCGACAGTGCAGGCGCTGATTCTCGCCGGCGGGGAGGGAACGCGCCTGCGGCCGCTCACGTCGACCGTGCCCAAGCCGGTGGTCCAGCTCGTGGACCGGCCGTTCATCGCGTACATGATCGAGTGGCTGCGGGGCCACGACGTCGACGACGTGATCCTCGCCTGCGGCTTCCGCGCGGAGCGCGTCCAGGCGGTGCTCGGGGACGGCTCGGCGCTCGGAGTGTCGCTGCGCTACGTGGAGGAGCCGCGCCCGCTGGGCACGGGCGGGGCGCTGAAATTCTGCGAGGACCTGCTCGCGGAGCGTTTCTTCATGCTCAACGGCGACATTCTCACCGACATGGACCTCACCGCCCAGCTGCGCCAGCACGAGGCCACGGGGGCGCGCGCGACGCTCGCCCTGAGTGGCGTGGAGGACCCGTCCGCCTATGGACTGGTCAAGCGCGGCGAGGACCTGGCGGTGTCCCAGTTCGTGGAGAAGCCGAGCACCGATGAGGCCGACACCCACCTGGTCAACGCGGGCGCGTACATCTTGGAGCGCGACGTGCTGGGCGACATGGCGCCGGCCGGGACGCGGATCTCGATCGAGCGCGAGGTGTTCCCCTCGCTGGTGGGCCATGGCCTTTACGGCTACGAGGCGGCCGGGTACTGGCTGGACATCGGCACGCCCGAGCGTTACCTGCAGGCGACGTTCGAGATCCTGGAGGGCGAGGTGAGGACCGAGGTCGGGCGGCGGGTCGCGCAAGCCGGGGGAGTACTGCGCGAGGGCGACTCCAGCGCCGTGGCGGGCGCGGTCCACGGCCCGGTGCTGATCGGCTCCGGCTGCCGCGTGGCCGCCGATGCGATCGTCGGGTCGCGGTCGGTGCTGGGGCGCGGCGTCAGCGTCGGTCCGGGCGCTCACATCGACAGCTCGGTGCTGCTGGACGGCACCAGCATCGGTGCGCATACCCGGATCACCTCCTCGATCATCGGGCCCGACACCACGATCGGCGATTGGTGCCATGTCGCGGGCCGAGTCGTGCTCGGAGAAGGCGTGAGCGTTGGGGCACGCAACACCCTGCGGGAGGGGATCCGGGTGTT
Source organism: uncultured Actinomycetota bacterium (assembly GCA_963830395.1). Classification (GTDB taxonomy): domain Bacteria; phylum Actinomycetota; class Thermoleophilia; order Solirubrobacterales; family Solirubrobacteraceae; genus Palsa-465. Next base: position 473,041 of record CAWHMI010000012.1, on the reverse strand, counting down.
CCCGGGCGTGGAGCTTCCGGAAGGGGCGGTGGCATTTTGAGCGGGGCGATGGCGCTGTGAGTGGCCGCGATCTGACCCGAGAGACGATCGCCCAGCTCGACGGCACCGGACAGCTCGGCGATGTGCTTGGCCTGCCCGAGCATCTCCGCGACGCGCTGTGGCGGGTCGAGTCGGCCAACCTGGCACCGGAGGACTCTGCCGGCGGGCTGGTGGTGGCCGGGATGGGCGGCTCGGCGGTCGGCGGGCTGCTGGCGGTGGCGGCGCTCGGCGATCGGGCGTCGCGGCCGATCACGGTGGCCCGGGACTACGGATTGCCCGCGTGGACGACCCCCGACGCCACCGTGTTGTGCGCCAGCTACTCCGGCGAGACCGAGGAGACCCTGGCCGCCTACGAGGCCGCGGGGGCGCTCGGCGCCCGCCGCATCGTCTCCACCACCGGCGGCGCGCTGGCGGCGAGCGCTCGGGCCGACGGTGTCCCGGTGGTCCCGCTCCCCGGCGGGTTTGCGCCCCGCGCCGCCGTCGGGTACGGGCTCGTCATCGCGCTCGAGGTGGCGGCGCTGGCGGGCGCGGGGGAGGGTCTGCGGACCGAGATCGACGTGGCCGCCGTGCACGCGGAGCGCCTGGTCACCGAGTGGGGCCCCGACGCCCCGGACGAATCGTTGGCCAAGTCGCTGGCCCGGTCGCTCTCCGGGACCACCCCGCAGATCGCCGGTGCCGACCTGACCGCGCCGATCGCCTACCGGTGGAAGACACAGATCAACGAGAACGCCAATTCGCCCAGCTTCGCCGCCGAGCTGCCCGAGCTCGATCACAACGAGATCGTCGGCTGGGAGGGAGCGGCCGACCTCGGCCGGTTCAGCGCCGTGTTCCTGGACGACTGCGATCTGCATCCCCGGGTCAGGGCCCGGATCGGGTTGACGCTCGACGTGATCCGCGACCAGGGCGCCGCGGCCACCCATCGAGTGCAGAGCCTCGGCTCCGGCCGGGTGGAGCGGCTGGTGTCGTTGGTGCTGCTCGGCGACCTCGTCTCGCTCTACATGGCAATCCTGGCCGGCCGGGACCCAGCGGCGATCGACCCGATCGACCGGCTCAAAGCGGCGCTGGCCGCGCAGACGACGTAGCGGCGTGGCCTGGCGAGCCGGGCCTGACGGCGCGATCCCACCGGCGCGGCCTTATCAACCGGGCCTGACCGTGCGCTCCACTGGCGCGGCCCGACTCGAAACCTTGACACGATCGTGGTAATGTTTGCCGGGTGGAGGCCCTGACCATCAACGAGGCGGCGACGACCACCGGGTGGTCGCCCCGAATGCTGCGCTACGTCGAGCAGGCCGGCCTGGTCGCTCCGGCGCGGTCGGTCTCGGGCTACCGGCTGTACGGCGCGGCCCACCTGCAACGGCTGCGCACGCTCAAGGAGCTGCTGGACCGGTTTGAGATCTCGCTGTCGGACGTCGCGTTCGCGAGCCGGCTGGCCAACGACGCCGACTTGCGCGATGCGGTCCAGGGCTGGATGCAGTCCGAGGCGAGTCGTCCCGAACACGTCGAGGCCGCCGACTGGCTGCGGTTCGAGCAGGAGAAGCACGAGCGTCTGCTCGCCGCCGCAGCGGCGTGACCGCCGCCGGTGGCCGGTTGCGTGGCGAAGACTTGGAAATGAGACAACGACACCTGGAGAGATGATGAGCACGACCGTCGAGCAGGCCGATTTCAAGGTTGCCGATCTGTCGCTGGCCGGATTCGGCCGCAAGGAGATCTCGCTGGCCGAGCACGAGATGCCGGGGTTGATGGCGACGCGGCGCGAGTATGCCGATAGTCAGCCGCTGAGCGGTGCCCGGATCACCGGCTCTTTGCACATGACGATCCAGACGGCGGTGCTGATCGAGACGCTTCAGGCGCTCGGGGCCGAGGTGCGGTGGGCCAGCTGCAACATCTTCTCCACCCAGGATCACGCCGCTGCCGCGGTCGTCGTCGGTCCTGAGGGCACTGTCGAGGATCCGCAGGGGGTGCCGGTGTTCGCGTGGAAGGGGGAGACGCTGGAGGAGTACTGGTGGTGCACGAGCCAGGCGCTCACCTGGCAGGACTGCGACGGCCCCAACATGATCCTCGACGACGGCGGCGACGCCACGCTGCTGGTCCACGACGGCGCGCAGTATGAGGCGGCGGCCGAGGTGCCGGATCCGGCGAGTGCCGACAACGAGGAGCATCGGGTGATTCTGGAGCTTCTGACTCGCTCGCTCCAGGACGACAATCAGCGGTTCACCCGGATGGCGGCTCAGATCCAGGGGGTGACCGAGGAGACGACCACCGGGGTGCACCGGCTGTATCAGTTCGCCCGGGAGGGGCGCCTGCTGTTCCCGGCGATCAACGTCAACGACTCGGTGACCAAGTCCAAGTTCGACAACAAGTACGGCTGTCGCCACTCGCTGATCGACGGGATCAATCGCGCCACCGACGTGCTCATCGGCGGCAAGGTGGCGGTGGTGTGCGGCTACGGCGACGTCGGCAAGGGGTGCGCGGAGTCGCTGCGGGGCCAGGGCGCGCGGGTCATCGTGACCGAGATCGATCCGATCTGCGCGTTGCAGGCGGCGATGGACGGCTACCAGGTGGCGCGGATCGAGGACGTGCTCGCCGAGGCCGACATCTTCGTCACCGCCACCGGGAACAAGGACGTGATCACCGCCGAGCACATGGCGGCGATGAAGCATCAGGCGATCGTGGGCAACATCGGCCACTTCGACAACGAGATCGACATGGCCGGTCTGCAGGCGACGGCCGGGATCCGGCGGGTCAACATCAAGCCTCAGGTGGATGAGTGGGTGTTCCCCGGCGGGAGCACGATCATCGTGCTGTCCGAGGGCCGGCTGCTGAATCTGGGCAATGCCACCGGGCATCCCAGCTTCGTGATGTCCAATTCGTTCACCAACCAGGTGATCGCCCAGATCGAGCTGTTCGCCAACCGCGGCGAGTACGCGACCCAGGTCTACACGCTGTCCAAGCAGCTGGACGAGAAGGTCGCGCGGCTGCACCTGCACGCGCTCGGCGTCAAGCTGACCGAGCTGACCGGTGAGCAGTCGTCGTACCTCGGCGTCCCGGTCACGGGCCCGTACAAGTCCGAGCACTACCGCTACTAGCTAGCCAGACCACCGCCTCCGGCAACGCCGGTGAGCATGGCGCGGACCGCCCTCCCCCCGCACGACGTCGCCGACCTCGCCCAGGCGCCGGACGGCGAGTCCCGGATCGCCTGGGCCGCCGGGCAGATGCCCGTGCTCGCGCAGATCCGGGAGCGCTTTGCGGCGCAGCGACCCCTGGCCGGCGTGCGGATCGCGGGGTGCCTCCACGTCACCGCGGAGACGGCCAACCTGGTGCGCACGCTGCAGGCGGGCGGCGCGGCCGTGGCGCTCTGCTCGGCTAACCCGCTGTCGACCCAGGACGATGTCGCCGCCGCGCTGGTGCTGGAGGACGGCGTGGAGGTGCGGGCTGTCCGCGGCGAGGAGCTCGACACGTACGTGGAGCACGTGATCGCGCTCCTGGACGGCGACCCGCAGATCACGCTCGACGACGGAGCCGACCTGCTCGTCACCGCCCACGCCCGCGGCGGCGAGGTGGTGGACGGCCTGATCGGCGGCACCGAGGAGACGACCACCGGGCTCGTCCGGCTGCGGCGGCTGCACGACGAGGGCAAGCTGCGCTGCCCGGTGCTGGCGGTCAACGAGGCCCGGACCGAGCGAGCGCTCAACGACCGCCACGGGACCGGTCAATCAGCCCTGGACGGGATCGTGCGGGCGAGCAACGTGCTGCTGGCGGGTCACACGGTGGTCGTCGTCGGCTACGGCTGGGCGGGACTGGGGGTGGCCGAGCGGGCGCGCGGCGCCGGCGCGGCGGTGATCGTGTGCGAGGTGGATCCGCTGCGGGCGCTGGAGGCGCGGATGGCTGGCTACGAGGTGATGCCGTCGCTGGAGGCGGCCGCGCGCGGCGACGTGTTCATCACCGTCACGGGATCACGGCGGGTACTCCGCGGCGAGCACTTCGAGCGGATGAAGGATGGCGCGCTGCTCGCCAACGCCGGCCATTTCGACGTCGAGCTGGATCTCGCCGAGCTCTCGGCCGTGGCCACCGGGGGCATCCGATCAGTCCGTCCCCTGGTGGAGCAGTATCTGCTGGCGGACGGCCGCCGGCTGAATCTGCTCGCCCACGGTCGGGTCGTCAACCTGGCTGCCGCCGACGGGCATCCCGCGGCGGTCATGGACGTCTCGTTCGCGCTGCAGGCCCTCGGCGTGGAGGCGCTCGTGCTCCGGCGGGGCGAGCTCGCCCCCGGGGTGCACCCGGTGAGCGCGGCCATCGACCGCGAGGTCGGCCGGCTCAAGCTGGCCGCGCTGGGGGTGCGGATCGACGCGCCGACCGCCGAGCAGGAGGATTACCGCGAGTCCTGGGGGTGATCCCCGGCGTGGCTAGGGTAGCCTGGGAATCACGATGGAGGCAGCCAGCGCCAACGGCGGGCTTCGCGGCGGGATCGATCTCGGCGGGACCAAGATCGAGGCGATCGTCGTCGACGAGGACCAAACCGTTCTCGGCCAGGCGCGCCTTCCCACTCCGACCAAAGGGGGCCCGGCGGACGTCGCCGCGGAGATGGCCAAGGCACTGACCCACGCGGCCAACGCCGCCGAGGTCAAGACATCGGCGCTGATCGGAGTCGGCGTCGGCTCGCCGGGCGATGTCGACGAGCAGGCCGGCACCGTCGCCAACGCCCGCAACCTCCCGGGTTGGACTGCGTCCTACCCGCTCGCCCAGCAGCTGTCCGAGACACTCGGCACGAAGCTGTTCGTGGGCAACGACGTCCAGGTCGCGACCCAGGCCGAGTTCGATCTGGGGGTGGGCAAGGACCACAACTCCCTGCTCGGGGTGTTCTGGGGCACCGGAGTCGGGGGAGGCATCATCCTGGACGGTCAGATGTGGCTGGGCCGCGGCGCCGCCGGCGAGATCGGCCACACGGTGGTCAAGCTCGACGGCGCTCAATGCACCTGCGGGCGCCGCGGCTGCGTGGAGGCGTACGCCGGACGCGGCGCGATGGAGGCGCGGGCGCGTCGCGAGCAGGAGAAGGGCACCAAGACCGACCTGTTCAAGATCATGAAGCAACGCGGCCGCGACCGGCTGACCAGCGCCGTCTGGTGGCACGCCTACGAGCGCCGGGACGCCCTCACCCTCGAGCTCCTGGACCGCGCCGTGGAGGCGCTCGGCGCCGGGATCGCCTCCGCGATCAACCTGCTCGACATCGAGGCGGTGGTCATCGGCGGGGGCCTCGGCGTGAGGTTCGGCGAGCCGTTCGCCGAGCGGATCGCGGCCGCGATGTCGCCCCACGTGTTCAACGACTCCCGCCCGCCGGTCGTCTCGGTCGCGGCGCTGGGCGATCTCGGCGGGGCGCTCGGCGCCGCCCTGCTGGCGCGTCCGCCGCAGCACTAGCGTTACCTTTCCGGTCGCCGCTGCACCGTCGCCAGTGGCGACCGGTGGTCGGCTCTGGGAGGATGCCGATCCCCGGCTTGCGCTTCGGCGATGGTCTGGAATTCGAAGGAGGAGGAGAGGCACATCGACCGCCGGGACAGCACCACTCAGGGTCTGCAACGACAGCGCGGTGCCGGTCGGCGCCGCCCCGCCGACGGCCGCCAGAGGCACGCCAGCACGGCGGCGCGGGTGGCGGCCAGCGGCGCGCTGATCCTGGCGCTCGTCGTCGTGGCCCTGGTGGTGCTGGGCGGAGGCGGTAGCTATGGCCTGACGGCGAACTTCGAGAACGCGAGCGGCCTGGTCACCGGCGACAACGTGCTGATCGGCCCGGCGGCGGTCGGCACCGTGAGCTCGATCGGGCTCGCCGCCAACGGCACGGCCACCGTCTCGATGTCCCTGCACGGGGTCAGCACTCTGCACCAGGGCACCGTCGCCCGGATCTACGAGGACTCGCTGTCGGGGATCGCGAGCAAGTACGTGGAGCTCGAGCCCGGGCCCCCGGAGGCCCCCGCCATCCCCAGCGGCGGGCGAATCTCTGAGACCCACACCTACTCGGGGGTCAACATCGACCAGCTGTTCAACACGTTCGACGCGCCCACCCGAGCCGGGCTTCGGGGCTTGATTCGGGGCGAGGCCGCCTCGCTGAAGGGCAAGGGCAACCTGGCTAACCGGGCGCTGGAGTATTTGGCGCCGGGGCTGCAGAGCACCACCCAGGTCACCGCGGAGCTGACTCGGGACGAGCCGACATTCGACGCTTTGGTGGTCAAGGGCGCCCAGGCGCTACGGGCGCTGGCGTCCCGGAGCGCGCAGCTCTCGCAGCTGATCGCCAACACCAGCTCCGCCACCGGGGCGATCGCCGGCCAGAGCCAGGCGCTGCAGCAGGCGCTGGTGCTGCTCCCGGGAACCCTGCGGCGGTCGACGACGACGTTCGCCGGATTGCAGAAGACCTTGAACACGCTCGACCCCCTGGTCACCGCGTCCAAGCCGGCGGTGCGCCGGCTTGCGCAGTTCCTGTCGTCGCTGCGCACGCTGGAGGGCGTGGCGATCCCCACCGTCGGCGAGCTAAACGCGCTGATCCACAACCCGTCCGGCGCCGGAGACCTGACCCAGCTGGCGCTGGCGACGCCGGCGCTGGAACGGATCGCGCGCCGGGCGTTTCCCGAGATGACCCGGTCATTTGAAGATTCCGGCAGCCAGGTCGCCTATCTGCGCAACTACACCCCGGACGTTATGGCGGCGCTGACCAATCTGGGGCAGGCCAGCGCCTACTACGACGCCAACGGCCACTATGCGCGCACCCAGCCGGCGCTGTTCCCGTTCGCGCTGAACGGGTTGCACCAGCTGACCACGCAACCGCCGTCGGCGCGGTACGCCGGCCTGCACGCCGCGCGCACGCGCTGCCCGGGGAGCGCGATGCAGGCATCGCCGGACGGCTCTGCCCCCGAGCCGGTCCCCGGCTGCGACACGACCTCGGTGCCACCCGGGCCGTGAGACGGATCGCGCTCATCGGCGTCGTGCTGGCCATCGCGGCCATCGCCGTGGCGGTGGCTCAGGGCTCCGCGGGCTCCGGCGGCGGTGGGGGCGGGCCGTATCTCGTACGCGGCATCTTCGATGACGCCTCGTTCGCGGCGCTCGGCGAGGACGTCCGCATCGCCGGGGCCAACGTCGGCAGCATCACCTCACTGGGCGTCACCTCGTCCAACCGCGCCGCGGTCACGATCTCGATCACCAACCCGGAGTTCGCCCACTTCCACGCCGACGCCCACTGCACGATCCGCCCCCAGTCGCTGATCGGCGAGGAGTACGTCGACTGCAGCCCCGGGACCGCCGGCGCGCCGCCGCTGCCGCTGATCCGCGAGGGACCGGGCAAGGGCACCTACTACCTGCCGGTCACCCAGACCAGCTCGCCGATCGATTCCGACATCGTCCAGGACATCTCCACCGAGCCCGTTCGCCAGTCGTTGGCGGTGATCATCAACGAGCTCGGGACCGGGCTGGCGGCGCGGGGATCCGACCTCAACGCGGTCATCCACCGGGCCAACCCGGCGCTTGGCAACACCGACAAGGTGCTGCAGATCCTCGCCCGTCAGAACCAGGTGCTGGCCCGGCTGGCGACCGACTCCGACACCGTGCTCGCTCCGCTGGCGCGCGAGCGGCGTCAGATCGCCGGGTTCGTCACCCAGGCCAACACGACTGCGGTGGCCAGCGCCGCCCGCGCCCGCGACATATCGGAGACGTTCCGGCTGTTTCCGTCCTACCTGCGCGAACTACGGCCGTTGATGGCCGATCTCGGCGTCCTCGCCGATCAGGGCACGCCGCTGATGCACGAGCTGGGCGCGAGCGCCTCGGCGGTCGGCCAGCAATTCGCCAACCTGACTCCGTTCGCGGGCGCGGCGCGCACCGCGCTGATCAACCTCGGCAACGCCGCCCAGCAGTCACAGCCCGCGCTGGTCGCGTCCCTGCCGCTGGCCCAGCGCCTGGATCAGGTGGGGACGGCCGGACAGCCGGCGGCGGCCAATCTGAGCAAGCTGACCGCCAGCCTGAACAACACCGGTGGGATCGAACAGCTGATGGCCCTGCTGTTCAACGGGGCGTCGGCCGGCAACGGCTTCGACAGCCTCGGCCACTACGTCCGCGAGGAGCCGCTGGACTCGAGCTGCACCAACTACGCCACCAGCCCGATCCCGGGGTGCTCGGCCAACTTCGGCTCCGGCGGGGGTACGTCAGCGGCGCGGTTCGTCCCGGCTCCCAGGCGGACGCACACCAGCGGGAGCGCCGGCAGAGGCGGCAGGGCCGGCGGGAACGCCGCAGCCGGCGGGAACGGCGCAGCCGGCGGGAACGGCGCCGCCGGGAACGGCGCGGCCGCCGGGAACGGCGCGGCCGGCGGGAACGGTACGGCCGGCGGGAGCGGTATGGCCAGGGGGAACGGCGGGGCCGCCGGAAACGACGTGGTCGCCCAGGCGGTCCGGTCCGCCGGCACTTCGCAGGCGACGGCGGGGCTGAAGGGCTTGATGGGCTACCTGATGGGGACCGGCCGATGAATCGCCGCCGCCGCGAGCCGGTGTTCTCCGCCAACCCGGTGCTGATCGGTGCGCTCACCGTGCTGGTGGTGATCGTCGCGGTCACGCTCGCCTACAACGCCACCAACGGGCTTCCGTTCGTGCCCACCTACTCGCTGCACGTCCAGGCGGCCAACGCGAGCGAGCTGACCCACGGCGACGACGTCAACATGGGTGGCGCCCGGATCGGCGTCGTCTCCAGCGTCACGCCCGAGCGGACCGCCCATGGTCGCCCGATCGCGCTGCTCAATCTCCAGCTGCAGAAGAGCATCCAGCCGCTCCCGGTCGACTCGAGGTTCACCGTGCGGCTCAAGGGGGCGATCGGTCTCAAGTACCTGCAGATCACGCTCGGCCACTCGCGTCAGGGCTTTCACAACAACGCGACCGTGCCGATGCGCCAGGAGAGCACCGAGGTCGACTTCGATCAGGTCCTTTCGATGTTCAACCCGCCGACCCGGGTCGGCGTCCAGCGGACGACGATCGGCTTCGGCCTGGCGCTCGCCGGCCGCGGCTATGACCTCAATAGCGCATTCGGGGCGTTCGTCCCGCTGCTCGGGGACCTGGCTCCGGTGGCGCGCAACCTAGCCTCGCCTCGCAGTGACCTCGCCGGCTTCTTCCGCGGACTAGAGAGCTACGCGGGGGCGCTGGTGCCGGTGGCGCAGACCCAGGCGAGCCTGTTCGGCAACCTCGATACCACCTTCCGCGCCCTGGCGAGCGTCGCCGTTCCGTCGTTACAGGACACGATCTCGCAGACGCCGCCGATGTTCGCGGCGACGATCGCCGGCGGCCCGGTGATCCGCTCCTTCCTCACCGATACCGCCAAGCTGTTCGCGCAGCTGCGTCCCGGCGCCGCCCAGCTGCCCCGGACCGCGCCGGTGCTGGCGAACACGTTTGCCATCGGCACCCGGAACCTGCCGGGCACCGCGGCGCTGGACCGCAGAACGATCGCGCTGTCGCAGACGCTGGGCAGCTACGCGCAGACGCCGGCGGTCCAGCAGGGACTGGACCGGCTGACGCTCACCCTGTCCAGGCTGGGGCCGCCGCTGGCGTTCCTGACCCCGGTCCAGAGCGCGTGCAACTACGTGACGCTGTTCCTGCGCAATACCCAGAACGCGCTGTCCGAGCACGTCAGCCAGGGCACGCTGCTGCGGTTCGTGCAGGTGGCGATCACCGATGGGCCCGGATACGAGTCAAGTCCCTCGAGCAAGGTGTACACCGGCCCCCCCGGCACTGCGTCAGGCCCGCTGCATGTCAACCCATATCCCTTCACCGACTCGCCCGGCCAACCCGCCGCGTGCGCCGCCGGCAATGAGCCATTCCTCAGCCGACGCGCCGTGATCGGCAATCCGCCCGGCAAGCTCCCCCTGCAGACCGAGGTGACGAAACGGAGCGGCGGGTGAGGCGCCACCGCCCGCGGGTGAGCAACCTGGCCGCTGGGGCGATCGCCGGGGTGGGGATCCTGATCGTCTGCTACCTGGTGTTCGGCGGCTCGGTGCCGTTCACCGGATCGCCGTTCGTGCTCCGGGCGGCGTTCACCGTCCAGACCGAGCTGCACCTCGGCTCCCCGGTCCGGATCGCCGGGGTCGACGTCGGGACGGTGACCGGCGTATCCCGCGTCTCGGGATCCTCGCCGGCGGCGGTGGCGACGATGACGATCTCGCCCAACGGGCTGCCGATCCATGCCGATGCCACCGCCGACATCCGGCCGCGGCTGTTCCTCGAGGGCAACTTCTATGTCGACCTGCACCCCGGCACCCCAGCTGCGCCGACGGTGTCGTCGGGTCACACCCTGCCGGCGTCGCAAACCACAGGCCCGGTCCAGCTGGATCGGGTGCTGTCGGCGCTGAACTCCAACACCCGGACGAATCTGCAGACGCTGCTGCGGGGCCTGGGAGCGTCGCTGAACGGCGCGCCGACGGCCGCGGAGGACGCCAGCCAGGACCCGAGCGTGCGCGGGCTGACCGCGGCCCAGGCCCTGAACAAGTCGCTGAACTACGCCGCCGGCGCGTTCAAGGCATCGACGATCGTCAACGGTGCCCTGCTCGGGCAGGCGCCGCACGACCTCTCCGGCGTGGTCGCCGGCAACGCCCACATCTTCACCGCGCTTGCCTCCGATCAGACCGCTCTGGCTGACCTCGTCACCACCTTCAACGACACGATGGGGGCCCTGACGGCGCGCCAGCAGGATCTGGCGACGACGATCTCGTTGCTGCCGCCGCTGCTGCGAACCGCCAATCAGACGCTCGGCCCGCTCCAGGCGTCGTTTGGTCCCACGCAACAGTTCGCCCGGGAGCTGACCCCCAGCGTCAAGCCGCTCGGTCCGACGATCACCGCCGGGCTGCCGTGGCTGGCCCAGTCGACCGCGCTGATGTCCCGGTCAGAGCTCGGTGGTCTGCTGACGGCGCTGACCCCGGCCGTTCAGGACACGGCCACGACCCTGAACTCGTCCAAGGCGCTGCTCAGCGGCTCCGACCAGCTGGCCGCATGCTTCGTCCACACGCTCATCCCCACCGGCAATGAACGGATCCAGGATCCACCGCTGACCACCGGCCTGCAGCTCTACCAGGAGCTGTTGCAATCGTCCGTCGGGCTGGCCGGCTCGGCGCAGAACTTCGACGGCAACGGCCGCTACATCCGGGCGCTGGCGGGCGGCGGCTCTGACCGGGTCGCCACCGGCTCGCTGCCGGGCGTGGGGCCGCTGTACGGCAACGCGGTCCTGACGCCGCTGGGAACCCGGCCGGCGTACGCCGGCTCGGCGCCGCCGCTGCGCCGTGATGTCGCGTGCCTGCGAAACGCGCCGCCCAATCTCAACTCGGCCAGGACCGGAGCCGGGCCGTGAAGCGCGCCATCATCACCCACCGGGTCGACTTCGCGGCGATCGCGGCGCTGATCGTCGCCGCGATCGCGGTCACCGTCTACATCCTCGAGCATCAGCCCGCGTTCGTGTTCGGGCAGAGCTACTACACGGTGCGCGCCGACTTCGCCACCGCGGCCGCCGTCACCTCGGGCCAGGGGCAGGCGGTGACGATCGCCGGCGTTCAGGTCGGACAGGTCGGCGGCGTCTCGCTCCAGGACGGGCACGCGGTGGTGACGATGAACATCTACAAGCGGTACGCGCCGATCTATCGCAACGCGACCGTGCTGCTGCGGCCGCGGACCCCGCTCAAGGACATGTACCTGGAGCTCGATCCGGGCACGCGGTCAGCCGGCGCCGTGCCCGCTAACGGCGTCCTGGGGACGGGCAGCACCCAGCCCGACGTCGACGTCTCCGAGATCCTCTCGTCGCTCGACGCCGACACCCGCAACTACCTCATCCTGCTGCTGTCCGGAGGCGCTCAGGCGTTCCACGATCCCGGCGCCAGCGGCGCCGCGCCCAGCCCGAAGGCGGTCTCCGATCTGCGGGGCACGCTGAAGCGCTTCGAGCCGCTGGACCGCGACACGCAGACGTTCGCGCACTGCTGGCGACCCGCCAGAGCCACATCCGGCGGGCGATCCACAACCTGAACCTGGTGGCCGGCTCGCTCGGCGGGGTCGAGACCCAGCTGGCGTCGCTGATCCGCGCCTCGGACACCAACTTCGCGGCGATCTCGGCTCACGACGCGCAGCTGGAGTCGACGCTGTCGCTGTTCCCTGCGACGTTGCGCCAGACGACGCAGACGCTGGGCAAGGTCCGGACGTTCGCTACTGCCAGCACCACAACGCTGACGCAGCTGCAGCCGTTTGCCCGCAACCTCGGCCCGGCGCTGCGCGCGTCGCGCCCCCTGTTCACGGACACCACCCCGGTGATCGCCAACCAGCTGCGCCCGTTCTCGATCGCCGTGCAGCCACTGGCCCGGACGCTGGCCCCGGCGGCGGCCAAGCTCAACGCCACCATCCCCAACCTGACGAGCTCGATCGGGGTGCTCAACGACCTGTTCAACACCCTCGCCTACCAGCCCAGCGGCGGTCGGCAGAGCTACCTGTTCTGGGGCTCCTGGCTGGCTCACATCGCCGACAGCCTCGCCGACGGACAGGACGCCGACGGGCCTGCCGTGCAGGGGATCTTCATGGGCACCTGCGACGAGCTGAACTTCTATGAGAATACGCTCGGACCGAATACGGCGTCGCTGGGGGCGATCCTCGCCCTGCTCAACGCTCCGCAGGTCGCGCAGCTGCCGGGGGTCAGGTCGATCCCGGGTACCGGCATCTACACCTGTCCAGGCGGATGAACAAGCAGCGACCGAGCAACCTCGCAGTGCTCACGATGGTCGCCTTCACGGCGTCGTGCGTCGGGCTGCTGATCTTCTTGTGGATCTCGTTCGGCGGCTCGCTGCCGTTCGCCTCGCAGGGCTATCGGTTCAGCGTCGAGTTCGACCAGGCGGTGGAGCTGGCGCCCGAAGCGCAGGTCGAGATCTCCGGGGTCCCAGTGGGACGGGTGGTCAGCGTCGGCCTCGATCGCCGCACCGGCCTGTCGCGCGCGGTGATCGAGATCAACCGCCAGTTCGCGCCCCGGCCGGCTGACACGCGAGCCATCCTGCGCGCCAAGACGCTGTTGGGCGAGACCTACGTCGAGCTCTCGCCCGGCGACCCGCACGGCGCCAAGCTCCCCGACGGCGGCCGGCTGCCGCGGGCGCAGGTGGCGCCGACCGTGCAGCTGGATCAGATCTTCTCGGCGCTGGATCCGAAGACGCGCCGCGCCTTCCAGACCTGGATGCAGCAGGCGGGGGTGGCGCTGACCAATCGCGGCGAGCAGTTCAACGCCGCCTTCGCCGACCTGTATCCGTTCGCCACCAACGTCGACTCGGTGCTGGCGGTGCTCCGCCGCCAGAGCGCCGCCACCACCGCGCTCCTGAACGACGGCGGTCAGGTGTTCTCGGCCCTCAGCCGGTCTCCGGCGACGCTGCAGAGCTTCGTCGCCAACAGCAATGCGCTGTTCACCGCCACCGCGGCCCGAGATCAGGATCTCGCTGACACGATCCGAGCGTTCCCGGCGTTCCTCGCGCAGACGCGGGCGACGATCAACCGGCTGACCACGTTCTCCCAGAACGCCCACCCACTCGTCGACGAGCTCCAGCCCGCTGCTGTCCAGCTCACGCCGACGCTCCGGAAGCTGGCGGTGCTGGCCCCCGAGCTGCGCGACCTGATGGTCAACGTGGCACCGTTGACGGCCGCGTCCGCGGCCGGCTTCCCGGCGCTGGAACGCTTCCTGGTGCAGAGCGTGCCCTTCCTGGTCGCGCTGAAGCCCTACCTGGGTCAGCTGGTGCCGGTGATCCAGTACATCGAGAGCTACCGCAAAGAGATCGCCGGCTTCTTCGCCAACAGCACGGCCAGCACCCAGGCCACGCTGGCCGGCGCGTACGGCGGCAACCTCCATTACATCCGGATCTCCAACCCGATCAACCCGGAGGCGCTGACGACATACCAGCAGCGCCCGTACAGCAACCGCAGCAACCCGTACATGGCCCCCGGCGGCTACGACGAGCTGCTCAACGGGTTGCGGGTGTTCGGCAGCTACCTGTGCACGAGCCATCCGCTGCCCACTTTCGCTCCGTCCCTGTCGCAGGCCACAACTTCTGTGGCCGGAACCGTGTTAACTCTGCAGCAACTTCTGTCGAAGTACTACTACACCTCGACGCCAGGTGGACCGCCGTGCAGAGCCCAGGCCCCGCTCGGCAGTCTGACCACCGGCCAGGTGCAAAGCTTCCCCCAACTGCAACCACTTCCGTGAGCGCTGACCGTTCCCGGCGCCGCTCACGCCGAAGACAACCAATCCAACTCAAGGAGGAGTCATTGCGACGACTAGTTCTGATCGCCACGGCGGTCGGTGTGCTCGTGGCAGCCGCCGCGGCCTACGCCGCGGCCCCGATCAACACCTACACGGCGTCGGTTGCACTAACGTCGAAGGCGGCCGGGACGGCCAAGAAGCCGGCGCCGATCGGCTACACGCTCAACCTCACGGCGAGCGGCACGAACGGCAACCGGACGGCGATCCTTCAGGACCTCAAGGTCAAGATCTACGGCCTGACCGCCAATCAGAAGAACTTTCCGACGTGTTCCCTGAGCAAGATCGGGAACGCCAAGAACGACAACTTCTGCCCCAAGCGGGCGCTCGTCGCCAAGGGCTGGATCGACGCCGTGGTCGGAAGTCCGACCAACTTCAAGCAGCCGGCGGCGCCGTGCGACCCGGGACTTGACGTCTGGAACAGCGGTCCGGGGAAGCTGACGTTCTTCTTCGTCGACACTCCGGCGCACAACTGCAACGCGCTGGGGCTGAAGACGGGGAGCACGGGCCCGTATCCGGCCACCGTGACCGGGGGCAAGTTCCTGACGCTGAACCAGCCGATTCCCGCCTTCGTCGGCCGGCCGCTCGGTCTCGCGGGGTCACTGGAGAAGGTGCATCTCGTGTTCACCCACCAGTCCACGAAGGTCAAGGGCAAGACGGTGCAGTCGCTTGCGTCCGTCGCCTGCCAGGGCAAGAAGCGCCCGTACTCCGTCTCGTTCACCGCCAACCTGCCTGGGCCCACCGGCACCGGCGGCGTGGTCCAGACCGCGACTGTCTCGCACACGGCGGCCTGCCGCTGATCTGACTCGACCGCGCGGGGGGATGCGTCCCTCCGCGCGGACCGGGTTGGCCTAACGGGGCGGGGCGTCGGCAAACGTCCGTTGCCGCCCGCCGTTCGGATCCAGTTGGACGTTTGCCGACGCTGTGGGCGCAAACGTCCGTGGCACCCATCGGCGACTCCCCCGGCGGACGTTTGCCGACGCTGGGGACGCAAACGTCCAGTGCACCGGCCGGCCGATCTTCCCCGGCGGACGTTTGCCGACGCTCCGCCCCGGCCCCACCGGCGATGGCTGCCGCTCGCGTCCAAGCAAGCGTCCGAAGACTCGGGCGCTGCTCACCGGCGCCGCCCAGATTCAGGCGACCTCGAACCGCTCCCGGCGCTGGGCCTCGCGCTCGGATTCGGTCAGCATGCGAACGAACACGACGACGAGCGCGATCCCCATCACGATCGACTGCTCGAGCGCCATCACCAGCCCCGCCATCGACTGATCCTCGGACGGCGAAAGGCCCCAGTAGTGCGGGTGGTGCGCGTAGAAGGGATACAACGAGGCGGGCGAGAACGCGAGCACGATCCCGAGCAGACCGACCAGTAGCTTGGTGGAGGCCATGTAGGCGACCGGTCCCAGGCCGCTGAGCCGATACCGGTTGCGGATCGGCGAGAGCAGATGCCACCAGTACAAGGTGCCGGCGGCGGCGAAGCAGAGGTGCTCGACGGCGTGAACGGTGGTGTTGCGCAGAGCGGCGTCGTACAGGGCGGGGATGTGCCACGCCCACATGAAGCCGACGTACGCGACCACCGCGAATGCCGGGTGGGCCAGATAGCCGGCGCGCCGCTCCACCACGTTCAGCCGCCGGGTGATCGGGCGCAGCAGCACCTTGTTGAGCCCGAGGATGAGCAGGATCGGCGCGATGTCGAGGAGCAGGACGTGCTGGATCATGTGAATCACCAGCAGCTGATCGCCGAGCACGTCGATCGGGGACACGAGCGCGGCCAGGACCGCCGCCAGCCCGAGCCCGAACAGCGCCATACGCCCGTATCCGGGGCGGTGGGGAATCGGATCGCGCCCACCCGGTCCGCTCCGGGCGCGGCGCCAGCCGAGCACATACAGAAGGGCGAGCGCGGCCACGCCGATCAGCACCGACGGCTCGAGCGTCCACTGGATCGTGGGGGCGACGTTGGCGGGCAACTCCGAGACATTGTGGCGCTCGACAAACGGCTCGGGCCGCAATAACCTCGTTGTCACGTAGATCCACGCTCAAATTCGGGAGGTTGATCGATGCGTATCCAGGTAAAGGGACGCAACGTTCACGTCTCAGACGACGTGAGGGAACACGTCAGCAAGCGCTTCGGCAAGGTGGCAAGACAGGTGTCGGACCTGGCGGAACTGGAGGTGGAGCTGAGCGAGGAACGCAATCCGGCGATCGCCGACGACAAGATCGCGGAGGCGACCCTGCATCTCAAGGGGGTGACCCTGCGGGCCCGTGACGCGTCAGGCGATCTGATCCACTCGATCAACCTGTGCGCCGACGAGCTGGCGGTGCAGGTCAAGCGTCATCGTGACAAGCGCCGTAAACGCCGCGAATCGAGGGCGGTGGAAGGGACCCCGGAGGACATCTCGTCGGTGGCCTGACCACCGCCGCTGGGGCGGCGCGCGGGCGGTCCGTCGGTGGCCTGACCGGCCGCCGCCGGGCCGGCGCGGCCGGTCCGCGGGGTGAGCTGACTGGCCTCGCCCGGCCCTCGGCGCCCGCGCTACCCTAGCCTCATGTCCTTTCTGGACCGTGCGCTTCGCATGGGCGAGGCGAAGAAGTTCAAGACCTACGAGCAGCGCGTCTCTCGCATCAACGCCTTCGAACCGGAGCTGGAGCACTACTCCGACGCGGAGGTGCGCGAGGCCGCCGACGATCTGCGCGAGCGCGCCCGCAACGGCGAGTCGCTCGACGATCTCCTCTACGAGTGCTTCGGCCTCGTCCGCGAGGCCGGCAAGCGCTCGATGGGCATGCGCCACTTCGACGTCCAGCTGATCGGCGGAATGGTGCTGCACGACGGGGCGATCGCCGAGATGAAGACCGGTGAGGGCAAGACGTTGACCGCGACCCTGGCGGTGGTCCTGAACTCGCTGGCGGGCCAGGGCGTGCACCTCGTCACCGTCAACGACTACCTGGCCCGCCGCGACGCGTTGTGGATGAAGCCGATCTACGACCTGCTCGGCGTCAGCGTCGGCGTGCTCCAGAACATGCAGCCGTTCGAGGAGAAGCACGCAGCCTACGCCGCCGACGTCACCTACGGGACCAACTCCGAGTTCGGCTTCGACTATCTGCGCGACAACATGGCCAAGAGCCTGGAGGAGAAGTTCCAGCACGGCGGGCGCGGCAAGACCGAGGACGGCCGGTTGAGCTATCACGCCTACGCGATCGTCGACGAGGTCGACAACATCCTGATCGACGAGGCGCGGACGCCGCTGATCATCTCCGGCGCGCCCGAGCAGGCCGCCGACCTGTACGCCAACTTCGCGCGGCTGGCCCCCCGGCTCCAGGCCGGGAAGACCCCCGAGGGCATGGATCCCCGCTCCAAGAAGGAGTTCGTCGCCGACTTCGACTACGAGTTCGAAGAGAAGCACAAGACGGTCTCGGTCACCGAGCAGGGCGTCGCCAAGGCCGAGCGGTTCATGGGCATCGACCACCTGTATCGCGCCGAGAACGGCCACCTCGTCAACCATCTGATGCAGGCGCTCAAGGCGCAGTCGCTGTACAAGCGCGGCTACGACTACGAGGTGATTGACGGTGAGGTCAAGATCATCGACGAGTTCACCGGGCGCATCCTGGAGGGGCGGCGGTGGTCGGAGGGGCTGCATCAGGCGGTCGAGGCCAAGGAGGGCGTCCGCGTCCAGGAGGAGAACCAGACGCTGGCGACGATCACGCTGCAGAACTACTTCCGCATGTACGACAAGCTCGCCGGCATGACCGGCACGGCCCTGACCGAGGCCACCGAGTTCATGAAGATCTACGAGTTGCCGGTCGTGCAGATCCCGACCAACCAGCCGATGATCCGCGACGATCGCAACGACCAGGTCTACAAGACCAAGGACGGCAAGTGGGCCGCGGTGGTCAACGAGATCTCGGAGCGCCACACCGCGGGCCAGCCGGTCCTGGTGGGAACGATCGCCGTCGAGGTGTCAGAGCTGCTGTCCCAGCGCCTGACCAAGCGGGGCATCAAGCACACCGTGCTCAACGCCAAGCCCGAGCATGCCGCTCGCGAGGGCGAGATCGTGGCCGAGGCGGGCGCGCCCGGCGCGGTCACGATCGCCACCAACATGGCGGGCCGCGGCGTGGACATCAAGCTCGGCGGCAACGCCGAGCACCTGGCCGGCCTGGAGCTGGTCAAGCTCGGCCTCCAACCGGGGATGCCCGACTACGAGGAGCACCTGGCCACGGTAGTGCCGACGATCGAGCAGCGGATCGAAGAGCAACGCGAGCAGGTGGTGGAGGCCGGAGGCCTGGTCATCATCGGCACCGAGCGCCACGAGTCGCGCCGGATCGACAACCAGCTGCGCGGCCGCTCCGGGCGCCAGGGAGACCCTGGCGAGAGCCGCTTCTTCCTCTCCGCCCAGGACGACCTCGTCCGGCTGTTCGCCGGCGAGCGTATCTACAAGATCCTGGATCGCCTCGGCTCCACCGACGACGAGGGCAACGAGGAGCCGATCGAAGCCGGGATGCTGTCCAAGCAGATCGAGAAGGCGCAGCGCAAGGTGGAGGAGCAGCACTTCCTGATGCGCAAGCACACGCTCGAGTACGACGACGTCCTCAACCAGCAGCGCGAGGTCGTCTACACCTACCGTGACGAGGTGCTGGAGGGTCGCGACATGAGCGACGCCGCCCGCGAGGAGATCGTCGGGCTGATCGAGCGCCTGGTCGACGAGTACACCGCCGGCGAGTTCGTCGAGGATTGGGACATCGACGGGCTGATGCGGCGGATGGAGGAGATCTTCACCCCCAGCGCCGAGATCGAGGTCGCCGATCCCGGCCGGGTCGATCGCGAGGATCTCACGGTGCGCCTCCAGGAGGAGGCGCTGGCGCAGTACGACCGGCGCGAGGCCGAGCTCGGCGAGGAGCTGATGCGCAGCGTCGAGCGCTACCTGCTGCTGGAGATCATCGATCAGCGCTGGCAGGAGCACCTGTACGACATGGACTACCTGCGCGAGGGGATCCACCTGCGCGGGTTCGCCCAGATCGAGCCGCTGGTCGCCTATAAGAACGAGGCGTTCGAGCTCTTCCGCGATCTGATGAACAGCGTCTGGGCCGACTTCGCGCAGCTGATCTTCCACGTTGAGGTCACCCTCCAGGACGAGACCGGCATGGCGCCGCCGCCTCCGCGCAGCCGCCCGAGCCCCGCCGCGAGCTCGGCGACCGGTGGCGGCCGGGTCAGCTACTCGGGCGGGGCCGCGAACCAGCCGAGCGCGGTGGCGATGGCCGCGGCGGCGAGCGGCGGGGCCGCCGAGGCCTACCCCGAGGAGTACGAGCCGATGGCGCCGGTGCAGCAGCGTCGCGTCGACGACGCGCAGCAGATCGGGCGCAACGACCCGTGCTGGTGCGGCTCGGGCAAGAAGTTCAAGAAGTGCCACGGCGCCTGAGCGCGCCCCCCGGGCGCGGGGGTTGCGCCGCCGACGCCACCACGGGGCGCCGTCAGGCGCCCATCATCACCCCTGCTTGACGTACCGCACCCGATCCGGGGCGATCACGTACTTGCGGCGCACCTCGTCAGGACTTCGGTACGGGTATTTCTCCTGGCCGATGTACGCTTGCGACAGGCGGTCGATGTGGTCGTCGGCGTCGTCGTGGGTACCGCTCGCCGTACCGCGGATCTCGACGAACTCGTACGGGTTGTTCGAGTCATAGACGAGCGCCGTGACGCGGGCGTCTCGCTCCAGGTTGGTGGGCCACTGGCGCCCCTCAGCGGTGTTGACGGCGAGCTCCCCGTCCTCCAGGCTGATCCAGGCGACGGTGCTGAGAATCGAGCCATCCTGGTTGTGGGTGGAGATGACCGCGTGGTGCGGCCCGTACAGCAGTTGGGTGACGGCGGGGTCGTTCAGCGACGCCATGCGCCGGAGAATAGCCAAAGCCCAGGGCGATCCGGTTTGTCGCCATCCCGGTTGGGAAGGATGACGGCGATGACGGCCGCCAAGCGCCTCGAGTTGCACGGGCCTACAGACCCGGCGTTCGACGAGATCCTCACCCCCGACGCGCTGGAGTTCGTCGCCGAGCTGCAGTCGGAGTTCGGCGGGCGCCGAAGGGAGCTGCTGCAGGATCGAGAGCGCCGGCGCAAGCGCCTGGCCGACGGGGAGACGTTCGGCTTCCTGCAGGAGACCGCATCGGTGCGCGACGGCGACTGGACGGTGGCGCCGGTCCCGGAGGCCCTGGCCCAGCGGTGGGTGGAGATCACCGGGCCGACCGACCGCAAGCTGGTGATCAACGCGCTGAACTCGGGCGCCGACGGGTTCATGGCCGACTTCGAGGATGCCAACGCGCCCACCTGGCGCAACATGGTGCTGGGCCAGGCGAACCTGCGCGACGCGGTCGACCAGACGATCGCCTACGACGGTTCCGACGGCAGCCACTACGAGCTTGCCGACGAGCCGGCGACGCTGCTGATGCGGCCGCGTGGCTGGCATCTCCCCGAGCGCCACGTCCGCTGGGGGGGCGAGCCGATTTCCGGCGCGCTGTTCGACTTCGGGATGTACTTCTTTCACAGCGGGCCCCGTCTGCTGGAGCGCGGCCTGGCGCCGTTTCTCTACCTGCCCAAGCTGGAGTCGCGGCTGGAGGCGAGACTGTGGAACGACGTCTTCTGCCTGGCCCAGGACCTGGTCGGCCTGCAGCGGGGCACGGTCAAGGCGACGGTGCTGATCGAGACGTTGCCCGCCGCGTTTGAGATGGACGAGATCCTGTACGAGCTGCGCGATCACAGCGCCGGGTTGAATGCCGGGCGCTGGGATTACATCTTCTCCGCCATCAAGTGCTTTGCAGACCGGCCGGAGATGGTGCTCCCCGACCGCGGCGACGTGACCATGACGGTACCGTTCATGGCCGCCTACACCAACCTGCTGGCGGCGACCTGTCATCGCCGCGGCGCCCATGCGATCGGTGGGATGGCAGCGCTGATCCCGTCGCGCAGCGATGAGGAGGCCAACGCCCGAGCGCTCGAGGCGGTGCGGGAGGACAAGCAGCGCGAGGTCGGGCAGGGCTACGACGGAACCTGGGTCGCTCACCCGGACCTGGTGCCGACGGCGCGCGCGGTGTTCGAGGAGGGGCTGAACCGCGCCCCCAACCAGCTGGAGCGCCGGCGCGATGATGTCGCGGTCACCGCCGCGGATCTCCTGAACCTCCAGGCAACGCCGGGGGAGATCACCGAGGCGGGGCTGCGCACCGACGTCAACGTCGGTTTCCGGTACGTCTCGTTCTGGCTCGGGGGCCGGGGCGCCGCGGCGATCAACTCCCTGATGGAGGATGCCGCCACCGCCGAGATCTCTCGCTCCCAGATCTGGCAGTGGGTCCACCACGGGGCGACGCTCACCGACGGGCGCACCGTGACCGCCGACCTGGTCCGTGACGTGCTCGACGAGGAGACGGCACAGATCCGTGACGAGGTGGGGGATGAGACCTGGCAGGCGGGGCGTCCGGACGATACGCGGGCGATCTTCGAGCGGGTGGCGCTGGAGGAGCCGCTCCTGCAGTTCCTGACGCTCGAGGCCTACGAATACCTCGATTGACCGTTGGGCCGGCGGGTACCGGTCAGGGCACCATCCACGACAGGACGGACGTCGACTGCAGGAGGACCAGTACGGCCAGGAGCAGCAGGAAGGCCAGGCTCCATCCGATGACCTTGCGGAAGATGTCGCCCTCCTGGCCGGCCAGGCCCACGGCCGCGGCGCCGATGGCGAGGTTCTGAGGCGACACCATCTTGCCGATCACACCTCCTGAGCTATTGGCCGCGGCCAACAGCGTCGGCGAGATACCGGCCTGCTTGGCGGCTGCGACCTGAAGCGCCCCGAACAGCGAGTTGCTGGAGGTGTCTGACCCGGTGACCGCGGTCCCGAACCAGCCGATCATCGGCGACAGGAAGGCGAAGAAGGCCCCGGCACCGGCTGCCCACGTCCCGAGCGTGATCGTCATGCCCGAGAAATTCATGACGTAGGCGATTGCCAGTACGGTGCATACCGTCACGATTGCCCACTTGAGCCTTACCAGCGTCTCCCAGTAGACCCGCAGTGCCGGCCCGGGCCGGACGCGCAGGACCAGGGCGGTGACGATGCCGGCGACGGCCAGCGCCGTCCCGGCGGCCGTGAACCAGTTGAGCTTGAACAGCTCGCTGTCCGGCGCCTTGCCGTCGGCGCCGATCACGTGCAGGCCGGGCCAGCTGAACGCGGTGGTCGACTTGTCCAGCGACTTCATCACCGAGGTGATGCTGATCAGGCCGAGGAAGACGATGATGATCACGTAGGGCGCGAATGCCATCGCCATTTCGCGCCGGGCCAGCGGCCGGCCCTCGTCGGCCCGGACGCGGAGCTCGACTGCCGGGTCATCGGTACCGGCGCCGGCGATCGCGGGACGCGTCTCGGCGAGGTCGACGTTGCGGGCCGGCGACCACACCCGCAGCAGCGCCACCAGGGCGGCGGCGGAGACCAGCGACGCGACGATATCGGTGAGCTGGACCGAGATGTAGTTGGAGACCGCGAACTGCACCAGGGCGAAGGACAGACCGGCGACCAGCGCCGCCGGCCACGTGTCCCGCAGGCCGCGGCGGCCGTCGACCATGAACACGAGCGCGAAGGGCACGAGCAGCGCCAGCAACGGTGTCTGGCGGCCGACCATCTGGCCGAGATCGTGGACCGGGAGACCCGAAACCTGCGCGAGCGTGGTGATCGGGATCGCAATCGCGCCAAACGCCACCGGAGCGGTGTCGGCCACCAGCGCGACGGCGGCCGCCCGTATCGGGGAGAGGCCGAGGCCGACCAGCATCACCCCGCAGATGGCGACCGGCGTGCCGAAGCCGGCCAGCGCCTCGAGCAGGGCGCCAAAGCAGAAGGCGATCATCACCACCTGGACGCGCTGGTCGTCGGAGACGCCGGCAAAGGCGCGCTTGAGCACTGCGAAATGCCCGCTCGCCTCGGTCATGTTGAAGATCCACAGTGCGTTGACGACGATCCACATGATCGGCCAGAGGCCGAACGCCGCTCCCTCCAAGGCGGTGTCGGCGGTCTGTCCCAAGGGCATCCCGTACACGGCCAGGGCGACGATGATCGCCACCCCCAGGGCGACCAGCGATGCCCACTGCGCCTTGAGGCGGACGACGCCCAGGAGCAGGAACAGGACGAGCAGCGGCAAGATGGCGAAGATCGAGGTGAGTCCCAGGGAATGGGACACAGGATCGAGCACCTGCTTGTACACGGCGAACCTCCCTCTCCGAGAACGGCCGTTCAGGGTCGACCTACCCGGATCGCCGCCCCGGCAAAGCACGCAGCGGCGGTTGCTAGTGTGAGCCGCGATGGCCACCGCACCCTCAGAGCCGCTACCCCAGCGTCTCGCGGCGATCCGCGGGCAGCTCAAGCTGCTTGCGGACTATCTTTGACCCCGCGCAACTGGCGACGCGCGTCGGCGTGCTCGAGGACGAGATGGGCGCGGCCGGCTTCTGGGACGACCAGGAGAGGGCGGCCCGGGTCAGCGCCGAGCACGCCCGGGCGACCCGCAAGCTGGTCGTCTTCCGGCAGCTCGAGTCAGACGTGGAGGATCTGGAGCCGCTGGCCGAGCTGGCCGAGGAGGATCCGGAGATCGGCGCCGAGCTGGAGGACCAGATCGCCGGCGTGCAGGACCGCTTGGCGGCGCTCGAGGAGGAGCGCCTGTTCTCGGGCCGTTACGACGCCGGCGACGCCCTGGTGACCGTCAACGCCGGCGCCGGCGGCACCGACGCTCAGGATTGGGCCGAGATGGTGCTGCGCATGGAGATGCGCTGGGCCGAGAAGCGGGGCTTCGGAGTCGAGTTGCTGGAGGCGTCGCCCGGGGAGGAGGCGGGCATCAAGTCGGCCACCTTCCGCGTCCGCGGCGAGAACGCCTACGGCCTGTACGGCTCGGAGAAGGGGGTGCATCGACTGGTGCGCCTGTCGCCGTTCGACTCGGCCAACCGCCGGCAGACGAGCTTTGCCGGGGTGGAGGTGTCGCCAGTGGTGCAGGAGGCGGGTGAGGTGGAGATCGACGACGAGGACCTGCAGATCGACACCTACCGCGCCAGCGGCGCCGGGGGCCAGCACGTCAACAAGACCGATTCGGCGGTGCGGATCACCCACAAGCCGACGGGGATCGTCGTCCAGTGCCAGAACGAACGCTCCCAGTCCTCCAACAAAGCCGAGGCAATGGCGATGCTGCGTTCCAAGCTGGTGGAGCGGGAAGAGCGCGAGCGGCGCGAGGAGATCGCCCGCGAGCGCGGCGAGGCGCAGGACGTCAACTTCGGCTCTCAGATCCGCTCCTACGTGCTCCACCCCTACACGATGGTCAAGGACCACCGCACCGACTACGAGATGGGCGACACCAATCGCGTGCTGGACGGCGATCTCGAGGGGTTCGTCCGCAGCTACCTGCTGAAGGCCGCCAAATGAGCGCCGCCGGCGACCGGTTCGACGACGGGGAGCTCACCGAGCTACGCGACGGAGCGCTCGTCTCCGAGCCCCAGCCCGATCCGCCGGTGGGCCGGCGTACCCGGGAGCTTCCGACCGCGCCGTACCTGGAGGCGATCGTCTCCTATGGCTTTCGCGGCTCGGTCCGGTTCCACGTGCCCGGCCACAAGGGCGGTCCCGGAGCCGACCCGGGTCTGCGCTCGGCGATCGGCGAGCGGGCGCTGGCGCTCGACATCTGCCAGGACATCGAGGGGATCGACACCGGTGAGGCGCCGACGCCCTATCAGCGGGCCGAGGAGCTGGCCGCGGTCGCCTACGGCGCGCAGCGCACGTGGTTTCTCACCAATGGCGCCACCCAGGGCAACCATGCGCTGTGCCTGGCCCTGGCCCGGCCCGGCCAGCACGTGCTCGTCCAGCGCAACTCCCACGCCAGCATCGTCGACGGTCTGGTCCTCAGCGGCGGGATCGCCAGCTTCGTCACGCCCGAGTACGACGACGAGCTCGGCATGGCTCACGGCGTCACCCCGGAGGCGCTGGCGGCGGCGCTGGCCCGGTCGCCGGAGATCGGCGCCGTGTTCATCGTCTCGCCCACGTACTACGGCATGGCCGCCGACATCCGCGGCTGCGCCGAGGTGGCCCACGCCGCGGGCGCCGCTCTGGTCGTCGACTGCGCCTGGGGCTCGCACTTCGGCTTTCACCCGTCGCTGCCGGAGTCGCCGCTGCGCCTCGGCGCCGACGCGATGCTGGCCTCCACCCACAAGATCGTCGGCAGCCTGACCCAGTCGGCGATGCTCCATGTCGCCGCCGGCGGGCTGATCGACCCCGAGCACGTGGCCCGGTGCATCCGGCTGGTGCGCTCGACGAGCCCCAGCTCGCTGCTGCTGGCGTCGCTGGACAGCGCCCGCCGCCAGCTCGGCGCCCACGGCGAGGCACTGCTTGACCGTACGATCGCCGCCTCGGCGCGAGCCCGCGAGGCGATCGACGCGATCCCCGGCTGCGAGGTCGTAGGCGAGGCGATGGTCGGGCGTCCCGGGATCGCCGGCTGGGATCCACTGCGCATCGTGATCGACGTCCGCGGCACGGGGACCACCGGCTACGAGCTCGCCGCCGAACTGCGGGCCGCCTACGACATCTACGTGGAGCTGGCCACCCACGCCACCCTGGTGCTGGTGCTGGGGATGGGACAGCCGGTGGACCCGCTGGATCGCTTCGACCACGATTTCGCCGAGGCGGTGCGGATGCTCTCGCGTCCGGGGGAGGCGCAGGCGATCAGCGCCCCGCCCGCACCGCTCGAGCATCAGACGGTGGTGCCGATCCGCGATGCGTTCCTCGGCGATGGGGAAACGGTGCCGGTCGACGACGCGATCGGCCGGATCTCGTGCGAGTCGATCGCCGGCTACCCCCCGGGGGTGCCGACGCTGCTGCCGGGCGAGCGGGTCACCGCCGAGGTCGTCGCCTACCTGCGCGCGCTGACCGTGGCCGGCGCCCGCCTGCACGGAGCCGCCGACCCGACGTTCGCCACCCTCCGCGTGCTCTCGAGCGCCGATGCCGAGCGCCGCCCGCCGGCAACCTCGGCGGCGACCTCCACCACCGCCTGAGCCACCGCGGCCGAGGGCCTCACCAGCTCCTCGTACGGGACCTGCACGAGAAAGCGAAAGCATGCTTCGCTCAAACGTGCAGGTTGGGATTCGACCTGCCGGTCCCGGCCTATCCTCGGAGCATGCTCGCGGCTCCGATCACCGACCTGGTCGTCCGGGCACTGGCCGAGGACCTCGGCGATGGGGATGTCACCACCGAGGCGACGGTGCCAGCAGGCGCGCGGGCGCGGGCGGTGATCACGCAGAAGGCTCCCGGCGTCATCTTCGGGCTGGACGTGGTCGCCGAGGTGTTTCGCTCGCTCGATCCGGATGTGGCGATCGAGCGCGCGGTCGACGAGGGCAGGTGGCGTGACGGCGGCGAGGTGGTGGCGGTGCAGGGCCAGGCCCGGGCGCTGCTGTCAGGCGAGCGGACGGCGCTGAACTTCCTGGCGCGGCTGTCGGGGGTGGCAACGCTGACGGCGCGGGCAGTCGAGGCGGTACAGGGGACCGGCACCAGGATCCTGGACACGCGCAAGACGACACCGGGCCTACGTCATCTGGAGAAGGCCGCGGTGGCCGCCGGCGGCGGGACCAACCACCGCGCCGGCCTGTACGACGCGATCCTGATCAAGGAGAACCACTCGGCGCTCGCCGGCGGGGTGGGGGAGGCGGTCCGCCTCGCCGCGAACGCGGCTCCGTCGCTCCCGCTCGAGGTGGAATGCCGCAACCTGGCCGAGGTCGACGAGGCCCTGGCGGCGGGGGCGCCGAGCCTGCTGCTGGACAACATGACGCCGGCCGCGCTGCGCCAGGCGGTGGATCGGGTCGCCGGCCGGGCCGAGCTCGAGGCCAGCGGCGGCATGACCCTGCAGACGCTCGGGGAGGTCGCGGCGACAGGCGTAGACTTCATCTCGGTGGGTGCGCTCACCCACAGCGCACCGGCTCTAGACCTCTCCCTCCTCCTCCAGCCACTGCCATGAACCTTCCCATGCTGAGCGCGACCGACGCGCCGCTGCTGCTCGAGAACATCCCCGCCCTCCAGGGCGAGGTGCGAGAGCTGGCGGCGGCCCGAGGCGCCGTCATCCTGGCCCACAACTATCAGCTGCCCGAGATCCAGGATGTGGCCGACTACGTCGGCGACTCCCTCGGGCTCTCACAACAGGCGGCGGCCTCCGATGCCGACACGATCGCCTTCTGCGGCGTGCACTTCATGGCCGAGACGGCCTCCATCCTGTGCCCCGACAAGCGCGTCCTGATTCCCGATCCGGATGCGGGCTGCTCGCTGGCGGATTCGATCACCGCCGCCCAGTTGCGTCGGTGGAAACAGCGGTTTGCCGCCGCCCATCCGATCGTGGTCATGTACGTCAACACCACCGCCGAGGTCAAGGCGGAGACCGACTACTGCTGCACGTCGGCCAACGCCGTGTCGGTGGTGAAGCACATCTACGCAGAGCACGGAGAGGACGCCGAGATCCTGTTTGGGCCCGACATGTTCCTCGGCGCTTACGTCGAGAGGATGCTGGGCCGGTCGATGCACGTCTGGGACGGCGAGTGTCACGTGCACGCCGGCATAAAGCCACAGGACATCGCCGCGGTGCGCAGCGCTCACCCCGATGCCGACTTCCTGATCCACCCCGAGTGCGGGTGCTCGACCAGCGTCATGGAGTACGTCGCGGCCGGCGACATTGCCGGCGAGGGCGTGCACATGCTGTCCACCGGCGGGATGCTCGGCTACGCGCGCGGCCAGGCGCAGCCCGGCGGCACGACGATCGTGGCCACCGAGACCGGCATGCTGCATCCCCTGCGCCAGGCCGCTCCCGACACCGAGTTCATCGCCGCCAACGAGGCCGCCTCGTGCCGCTTCATGAAGATGATCACGTTGCCCAAGCTACGGGACGCTCTGCGCGACGACGTCCACGAGGTCAAGGTGCCCGCCGAGATCGCCGACCGCGCCCGGTTGCCGATCGAGCGGATGGTGGCGATCAGCTGAGCGGCCCGTCCGGGCCGCCGTCAAGTCCACTCGCCGCAACGCGCGGGCTCCGGTCGCCCACGTCCTCGTAGAGCAGCACGCCGCGCTGCACCACCCGTTTGACGGCGGGGGTGGTGGTCCGCCTACGCTCGAACTCGTCGACCGTGTAGCAGTGCACGTCGGCGGCGTCGCCCATCTCCAGCCCGTCCCACAGCGAGGTCGCGTGGTAGACCCGCTCCAACCAGGGCATCCCGTCGAACGCGAACGAGACGAGCAGGACGACGAACTCGGGGCCGCGCTCGCGCTGCGATGGGGCGCCGCGTGAGTCGTCGACCCGGGCTCCGCCGAGCATCACCACCTGCAGCGGCCAGCGATCGCTGATCCGGCTCAGGTAGCGCTGCAGCTCGGGCAGGTTGAGAGCGGCGGCCAGCTCCACTGGGGCCCGATTGTGATCGCTCGGCGCGCCGGGGGCAAATCGCCACTCAGTAGCGAGCGATCGCCGCGATCATGCGGCCCTCCAGCACCAGCGCGGTGACGTTGTCGGGCCCGACGATGAACAGCCCGAACGCGGTCGGGTGATGCCCGTGGCTGTGGCAGTAGCCGGCCAGGTTGGTGACGTCGTCCAGGGTGCCGGTCTTGGCGACGCAGTGGCCCGCGGCCGGGGTCTTGACGGCGATCGACTGCACCGTCCCGGTGCGGCCGACGACCGGCAGCGAATCCACCAGCTCGCGCCCCACCGGCGTGCCCGAGAGCTCGCGGAGCAGATCGACGATCTGAACCGGTGAGGTCCGGTCCGCCCGCGCGAGACCCGATCCATCCAGGATCTTGGGGTGCAGGCCGTAGCTCGAGCTGATCGTGTGCGCGATGACCCGGGCGCCGGCCGAGATCGTGCCGCCGCGGCCAAACCGCACCCCCAGCTGCTTGGCGAACAGCTCGGCGAACAGGTCGTCGGAGGGCACATCCATCAGCTTGGTCATCACCGACATCGGCGGTGAGCTGACGGTCGCCAGCAGCTGAGCCCCGGGCGGGGCGGTGCCGTCGTGAGGCGACGCCTTGGCCTCCATCTGCGCGTCGCGCATCGTCAGGACGAGCTCGCGGGCGGCGAACGTCGCCGGGTTGTAGTGCGGAGCGGTCGAGCCGTGGTCGTAGGTGAGCGCGCTGAGCTGACCCTCCAGGTCAGGGAGGTCGGCCGCGTAGTCGGTGATCAGGCCGCCGCGGCGGTGATCGAACAGCGATTCGTCGCCGTACACCCAGCCGGTGACGCGGCGGATGCCACGGTGGCGCAGCTGGGCGACGAGCTGGTTGGCGGTGGGGCCGTGGCCCTGCAACAAGGCGTGGTTGAACGTGGGATCGCCGAACGTCGGGTCCCCGCCGCCGCGCAGGTACAGGTTTCCGTGCCAGACGCCGTGACGCAGCTTGCCCCGGCCCAGGATCGAGGTGTGCAGACGGGCGTTGGGGCCGAGCTTGAGCAGCACTGCGGTAGTGGTCCACAGCTTCTCCACCGAGGCCGGTGGCCGCCCGATCCCGACGCGCCGCCCGTACAGCTCGGCGTGGGCGCCGAGGTCGTAGACGAGCGCGCCGCTGTCGGGCCCTGCCGGGTGCAGCGCCGCGCTCATCGCCGCCCGCAGGTGGGCCTCGGCCGGCGTCGCCGGCGCCGGGTGGCCGGCGACCCTCAGCGGCGGCGGGGTCGGCTCCCGGGGACGGGGGGTGGGTGCAGGGCCGGTGCCCACGATGGGAGACCGGGCGGCGACCTTGCTATCGCGTTCGGTGGTCTGGCTGAGGGTGCCGTACAGCGCCAGAGTCACCACTGCGACCACGACGATCAATCCCAACCCGAGGGTGAGCCAGCGTCTCAGGCGGCTTCCAGCTCCTGCACTGTGTGGGGTCCCACGCACGCGATCGACAGCTGGTCGGCGACCCGGGCGGCAATCTGACGGACCTCGTCGAAGGTCACCTGATCCAGCAGCTCGATCGACGTATCCGGGTCGGGATCCTCGCCGAACACGATCGTCTGCTGCGCGGCGTACCGGGCGACCGCGCCGGTGTTCTCGAAGGCGAGCGTGCGCGCCCCGGCCGCGTACGCCCGGGCGCGCTTGACCTCCCCCTCGGTCGGGCCCTGGTCGCGCAACTCGGTGACGATGTCGCGCATCCGCCGGTAGGCCTCGAGCAGCTTGCCAGACTCCAGGCCGGCCGACAGCTGCAGGACCGGGACGTCGGCGTAGGCGTGCGGGAAGGCGCTCACCGAATATGCCAATCCCCGCTGCTCGCGAATCTCGTCGAACAGGCGCGAGCCCATCGAGCCGCCCAGCAAGGTCGAGTACACCGTCAGCGCCGCGCGCTGGCGGGGGACCCGCACGTCCACCGCCGGCCGGTAGGAGAGGCGCAGGTGCGACTGGTTGGAATCGCGCTCGCGCACCATCACCCGCGGCTCGGGAGCGGGCGCGGCGGCGAACGGCGCCGGCTCGGGGGCGGAGGCGAAGCGTCCGAACAGCTCGTCCAGGGCGCCGTTGTCGCCGAGCGCCTCCAGGTTGCCGACGGCGAAGGCAGCGCCGCGCGCCGGCGACCAGCGCCGCGAGCGGAACGCGAGGATGCCCTCGCGGGTGAAGGTGTCACGCAGGTGCTCGGTGGTCCCGAGCACGGGCCGTCCGAGGGGATGGTCCCCGAACACGGCCTCGTCGATGAGATGCTCGGCCAGGGCCGCCGGCTGGTCGTCGGCGCGGGCGATCTCCTGGACGACGACGCCGCGCTCGCGGTCGAGCTCGTCGCCATCGATGCGGGGCCGGGCGACGAAGTCGGTCAGCAGATCGGCTGCCTCGAGCCCGCGTTGGGCGCGGGCGGTGATGTGAAACGCCACCAGATCGTGGCTGGTGTAGGCATTGAGCACCGCCCCGATCCCCTCGGCCGCCTCGTTGACGTCCCGGTAGGTGGGAAACTTCTCGCCGCCCTTGAACACGAGATGCTCGAGGAAGTGGGCCATGCCGTTCTCCGGCGCCCGCTCGGTGCGGGCACCGGCATCGAACGCCGCCAGGATCGTCACCGCCCGGGTTCCCGGCACCGGGATCCGGTGCAACCGCAGTCCGTTGCTCAGCGTTGACACGGTTATCGAGCCCATTTGGTGCGACAACGGTAGCGCCTGGTCCGGTGCCCTCGGACCGGTTGCGATTAGTCCTGCAAAACGACCAATCCTGCAAATCCTGTTGCAAAGCCCCCTAAGCAGGACAAGCGGTCCAGGCGGCCGCTAGGCTGCGCGCACTTCATGGCTACACGATCAAAACTCACCCGCCGTTCGCCCACCCGAGCGCCGGATACATCCCGTCATCCTCGTCCCGCTTCGCCCCAGACCGGGCGCCCGGTGATCGATTTCCGCAATGTCTCCAAGCTGTACGCCGGAGACGTCGGCCTCGATCAGGCGACGTTCTCGATCCAGCGGGGAGAGTTCGTGTTCCTGGTCGGAGCGACCGGGTCCGGTAAGTCCACGCTGATGCGGCTGCTGATCAAGGAGCTCGAGCCGACCAGCGGCGTGATCCGCGTGGCCGGCCAGGACCTCCAGCAGGTCAGCCGCAAGCGGGTGCCGTACTTCCGCCGCAACGTCGGCGTGGTCTTCCAGGACTTCAAGCTCTTGGCGCACCGAAACGTCTACGACAACGTCGCCTATGCGCTGCAGGTCACCGGCGGCGGACGTAAGGAGATCCGCGCCAAGGTCCCCGACATCCTGCGGCTGACCGGACTGTCGACCAAGCTCCACAACTTTCCGGACCAGCTCTCCGGCGGTGAGCAGCAGCGGGTGTCGATTGCGCGGGCGTTCGTCAACCACCCGCCGTTGCTGCTCGCCGACGAGCCGACCGGGAATCTGGATCCGGAGACGAGCATCGACATCATGCGCCTGCTCTACCGGATCAATCGCACCGGCACCACCGTGCTGGTCGCCACCCACGACCAGGCGATGGTCGACAAGATGCGTCGACGCGTGCTCGAGCTGTCGGCCGGGCGGATCGTCCGCGACGAGGCGGCCGGCCTGTACACCCGCGACGAGACCACGCGCGATCTGGCCAAGCGCCTGCGCGCCCCGTCGACTCGTCCTCCGGGCGTTTAGTGTCCGGAAAGCGCACTAGTCGATGAAGCTCGGGTTCTTTCTGCGCGAGGCGGCGCGCGCCACCCGTCGCAGCGCCGCGCCGAGCTTCGCCGCGCTGGCCACCGTACTGGTCACCCTGCTGGTGCTGGGCGTGTTCATCCCGATCGTCCAGGCCACCAACGGCGCCGCCGACAGCGTGCGCAGCCGGGTCGAGGTCGACGTCTACCTGAAGACCGACGCCAACGCCGCCGACGCGGTCCGCGTGCGCCGGGAGCTGCTCAACGTGCCCCACGTCAAGTCGGTTCAGTTCGTCTCCAAGCAGGCCGCCTACGCGCAGCAGTCAAAGCTCGACCCCTCGGCGTACAAGCTGCTGGGGTCAAACCCGCTCCCCGACACGTTCCACGTCATCCCGGACAACCCCGCAAACGTGCTGACGGTCCGCAACGCGCTGGCACCGCCCAGCGCCGGCGGCGCAACGGCGGTGCTGGACCCGATGATCCAGAGCGTCTCCAACAAACGGACCGACACCAAGAAGATCCTGGAGGTCACCAACCTGGTGACGATCACCGCCGCGGCCCTGACGGTGCTGCTGACGATTGCCTCCATCCTGCTGATCGCCAACACGATCCGGCTGTCGCTGTACGCGCGGCGCAGAGAAGTCGAGGTCATGAAGCTCGTCGGAGCCACGGATTGGTTCATCCGCTGGCCGTTCGTGATCGAGGGAATCGTGGTCGGCGCGGCGGGGGCGCTGCTGGCGGTCGCCGTGCTGGGGATCACCAAGGTCGCTCTGCTCGATCCGCTGGCGCACAACTGGAGCCTGATCGCAGCGCCACGGACGATCGGGTTCCCCATCCTGATCGCCATCCTGATGGGGGCCGGGGTGCTCGTGTCAGCGCTGGGCTCGGGGCTGTCGCTGCGCCGTTTCTTGCGGGTCTAGCGGTCCAGCGCCGATTCGGCCGTCAGCACTCATGCAGACGTTCTTGGAGTGCAATGCTCGGCGAGCGCCGCGGAGATCGCGCTGACGTCGTTCAGTTCTCCGGCTGCGACGGCGATCACGAGGTCGTACGCCCCGTCGTTGGAGAACGTGAGTCGTTGGCCGTTGATGCCGTAGAACGCGATCGTCGCGGCGAGCGCCAACCGTTTGTTGCCGTCCACAAGGGCGAGGTTGCGAGCGAGCGAGTGCAGCAACGCCGCTGCCTTCTCATGAATCGATGCGTAAGCGTCCCGGCCGAAGGCTGTTGCCCGGGGCCGGCCGAGCCCGGACTCGAGCAGCCCATGATCGCGAACCTCGGCTTCAGCTCCAAGGGCTCGGGTCGCGATGTGCAGGACGTCGTCAAGCTGGAGATAGATCACTCGCCCAGGCGGCGTAGCGCTTCGGCGTAGCGCGGGAGTTCCTCGTCGAGGATCGTGTCGAGCAGTTCACGGCGGCTGGTGCGGTCGATGTATTCGCGCACCGCTGACCTGGCGACTTCCTGCATCGAGCGTCCCTCGCGCTCGGCACGCATGCGCAGGGCATCGGTTTCGTCGTCGGTGAGACGGAGCGTCATGGCCACGCGGCTAATGGTATCACGCTTGATACCAGAACTGCGACGATCAATGGCCGAAGGCCGCGTGGTTGACAGCGTCCGCTCATCGCCCCTTCGCCCACAGCTCGCCCAGGCTCCCCTGCTCCTGGGGGACGGCTGAAGGCGGGGAGCTACCCTGAGAGCGGCAGATGTACGCGCGGCGCAAACGCTCTCTCTGGCCCTGGGCGCTCGCCGGGGTGATCGTACTGCTCATCGGCGTCTGGTTCGGCGGGCACCCGAGCTGGCTGCCGAAGCCGATCCGCAGCGCGTTCGTATCCGAGTCGGGCAACGACAAGCTCGTCAACCAGGTGCTCGGCCTGCTGTCCAACGACTACTACCGCAAGGTCGACCGCTCCGCCTTGGTCAACCAGGGTCTGGCGGCGGCGGTGGCCAGCCTCGATGACCCGTACTCGCACTACTACGATCCGGCGCTGTATCACTCCTTCCAGAACCAGGACAACCCGCACCTGTCCGGGATCGGTGTCAACATCAGGGTGGCACGCGAGGGGTTGCTGGTTCTCGGCGTGTTCGACGGATCGCCGGCGGCAAGAGCCGGACTGGTGCGCGGCGATCTGATCACCCGGGTCGGCTCCACCTCGCTCGCCAACCGTTCCCGGAACTTCTCGGCCTCGCTGATCAAGGGACGCGCCGGCACCCGGGTGACGCTCACGGTGCTCCGCGGCGGGCATCGCCGGGTGGTCTCGATGGTCCGGGAGGACATCGTCGTTCCGGTGGCCGACGGACGCATCCTGCGTTACCACGGCGTCAAGCTCGGCTATGTAGCGCTGAGCAGGTTCACCGCCGGCTCGGGCGACGAGGTCCGCGCGCAGGTCCAGAATGTGCTCAAGCAGGGCGCGCGCGGGCTGATCCTGGATCTCCGCGAGAACGGCGGCGGCCTGCTCGAGGAGGCGGTCAACGTGGCCAGCATATTCATCCCGAACGGGACGATCGTGTCCACCGACGGGCGCGCGCAGCCGCGGCAGGTATACATGGCCAAGGGCGACGCGCTGGCGCCGCGCATCCCGATGGTGGTGCTCGTCGACCAGGGCACCGCGTCGGCCGCGGAGATCGTCACCGGGGCGCTGAAGGATCGCGGCCGGGCCACCGTGGTCGGCACCCACACCTACGGAAAGGGCGTCTTCCAGGAGATCGAGCCGCTCTCCAACGGCGGCGCACTGGACTTCACCGTCGGCGAGTACTTCACCCCCAACGGCCAGAACCTGGGCGGGGGTGGCGTCAAGCGGGGCCCTGGCATCCAGCCCAACGTGTACGCCTACACCCAGCCGGCCGCCCACACCGACACGGCGCTGACGGCTGCCGAGCGGACCGTCGCCTCCAAGCTGCAGTGACCGCCTCCGCCGCCGACCCGCGCTCCAGGGCGCGGGTCGCTGTTCTCGCCCGCCAGGGGAAGTTCCTGGTCGCCGAGCCGTTCTTCGGCCCGGGCCCGAGGGTCGTGGTCAGCCGTGACCGGCGCGCCGCCGTCGGCGATCTGGTGATGCTCGGCGCCGGAGGCGGTAACGGCCGCGCCGGTTCGGGCCGCGCGCAGATCGCCCGCCGGCTTGGGCGTCCCGACGTCGCGCGGGACGTGATCGGCGCACTGCTGCTTGACCGCGGCCTGAGACGGGGATTTGATCCCGCGGTGGAGCACGAGGCGCGGCTGGCCGCAGATGCCGACCGGGAGCTCGAGGGGCGTCGCGATCTGCGCGATCTGCCGACGTTCACGATCGATCCGGCGACCGCGCGTGACTTCGACGACGCCGTCTCGGCCGCCGCGCTGGACGACGGTTCGTGGCGCGTGTGGGTGCACATCGCCGACGTCTGCGCATACGTGCCGGCGCGGTCGCTGATCGACCGGGAGGCCTATCGCCGAGCCACCAGCGTCTATCTCCCGGGCACGGTGGAGGCGATGCTGCCCGGTCCGCTGGGCAACGAGGCCTGCTCGCTGGTGCCGGACGTGCCCCGCCTGACCGTCACCGTGGAGATGACGATCGCTGCCGGCGGCGTGGGGAAGGCCGCGATGTACCGGTCGGTGATCCGCTCGGACCAGCGGCTCGACTACGACCGGGTGGATCGGATCTTCGGCGGCGCCGAATCGGCGGCCGATCCCTGGGGGGCCGCGCTGGCCGCGGCCCGGGCGGGGGCGGCGGCGCTCGCGGCCCGGCGGGAGCGCGGGGAGGGCCGGCGCGGTCGCAGCGAGGTGGTGGTCAATTCGGCTGAGCCCGAATTCGGCTTCGACGGCGACGGCAACGTCGTGGCCGCCGAGCTGACGCGACCGACCGAGTCACACCGACTGATCGAGCAGCTGATGATCGCCGCCAACGAGCAGGTCGCCCGGTTTCTGGCCGACCGCAAGATCCCCACGCTGTACCGCGTCCACGAGCGACCCGACGCACCGGCGGTGGAGCGGCTGGTCGAACAGCTGCACTCGCTCGGGGTGCCGACGCCGCCCGTGCCCAAGGGGCATCTGACGCCGCAGCAGGCGGCGGACCTGGTGGGGGAGGCGTCGGTCCTGGTGGACGATTGGGTCAACCGGACCGGGCACGGGGGGCGCGCGCTGACCAGCCTGGTGCTGCGCTCGCTCAAGCAGGCCTACTACGACGCCCGCAATCGCGGCCACGCCGGGCTCGCTTCGCCGAGCTACTGCCACTTCACGTCGCCGATCCGGCGCTATCCGGACGTGATCTGCCATCGCGGCCTGCTGTCGGCGATCGCCGGTGAACCGGCGCCGGAGGCTTCCTGGGTGGTGAGCGCCGGGCCGTGGACCTCGACCCGGGAACGCGAGACGATGACGCTGGAGCGCGACGCCGACGACATTGCGCGGTGCTTCCTGCTGGAGGCCGAGCTGGCGAGAACGGCGGACCGTGACGCCGTGTTCGGGGGCGAGATCGTCGGCCTGATCGGGGCGGGGGCATTCGTCGCCTTCGGGCACGACCTTCGCTACGAGGGGCTGCTGCCGGTACGGCGGCTGCGCGGTGACTGGTGGGAGCTCAACGAGGAGGCGACGATGCTGGTCGGCAGCCGCCACGGCAAGGCGATGCGGCTCGGGGACCCGGTCCGGGTTCGGGTCGGGCGGATCGATGCTCCGCGGGGTAGGGTGGATCTCGGTCCCGACGATCCGCTCGACGAGTAAGGGCCCGGAGGAGGCTAGGCGCACATGGCCAAGGGCAAGAAACGCAAGGCCGCACCCGGCGATGTCGCCACCAACCGGCAGGCGTCGTATCGGTACAACCTGCTGGAACGGTTCGAGTGCGGCCTCGTGCTCACCGGGACCGAGGTCAAGTCGCTGCGCGAGGGCAAGGCTCAGCTCAAGGACTCCTACGCGATCGTTCGCGATCGCGAGGTGTGGCTGCTGGGCCTGTACATACCCCCCTACGGAGCGGCCGCCCGCGACAATCACGACCCCGAGCGGCCCCGCAAGCTGCTGCTGCACCGATCCGAGATCGAGCGGCTGGTGGGGCGGACCCATGAACGCGGCCTCACGCTGATCCCGACGCGGATCTACTTCGCGGGTCCGCGGTCGCGCGCCAAGGTGGAGATCGCGCTGGCCAAGGGCAAGGATCTGTACGACAAGCGCCAGACGATGCGGACGCGCGAGATGGCCCGCGACGTCCAGCGCGAGCTGCGCGAAGTCGGCCGCTGAGCACCGAGGACACGAGCGATGCGTCGCTTGCCGGCGGTAGTATTGACTGAACCATGACCATCGGCACGTCCATCGTCCTGATCGCCGTCGGCGCGATCCTGAAGTGGGCGGTCACCGCGCACGTCAATGGCTTCGACATCCAGACCGCCGGGACGGTTCTGCTCATCGTCGGGATCCTCGGACTCGTGCTGTCGGTGATCTACACCTTCTACTCGGCGCGGCGCCCGGCCGAGCCTCCGGTCAGGCGCGACCCGCGGTATTGAAGCGTGAGCTAGTGGGGTCGGCCCACTAGCGGTTAGCCGAACGTGCGGGGCAGGTGGGTCGCGTCCATGCCGATCACCAGCAGCGCCACGAGCCCCAGGTAGACCGCGCCGATCAACAGCCGATCGCGGGGGGCGACTCGGTAGTAGGCCTGTTGATCGGATCCGCCGGCGCGCCGCTGCTGCCAGCGGCGGTAGGTCTCATACGCGGTCACCACGGCGATGATCAGGATGATCGGATTGGGGAACAGGATCGCCAGGGCGACGACCGCGGCGAGGCCGGCGAACCACATCCACGGGGACATGGCCGACATCGCGCGGCCGCCGTCAAGCGGCACCACCGGCAACAGGTTGAACAGGTTCAGAAACAGTCCGGTGAAGGCCAGCGCCCGCCAGTAGTCGTGGCCGGTGAGCTGCCAGATCACGATGCAGGCGGCCGCGCCGATGCTGCCCAGGATCGGGCCGGCCAGCCCCACCTTGGCCTCGTCCAGGGCGCTGTCGCCCAGCGAGCGGGCGCTGATCACCGCCCCGAGGAAGGGGATGAACATCGGGGCGCTCGCCCTGATGCCCATGCGCCGCAGCTCGATCACGTGGCCGAGCTCGTGCACCAGCAGCAGGATCACGAAGCCGATCGCGAACCCGAACCCCCAGATCGACGCGTAGGCGGCGACCGAGACCGCCATCGAGCCGGCGGTGACCAAGAGCTTGACCTTCGGGAGCAGCAGGATGATCGCCTTGAGCTTGGCCAGAAACGCGATCAGCGCGGCGCCCAGCGGGGCGATCCTCCGCTTGAAGAACGATTGTCGGTGGTCTGAGACCGACTCATCGGGACCCGCCCAGGGTGGTCCGTCGGGGGCGGCCCCGGGAGCCGGACCGTGTACCGGATAGCTCGGCGGCGCCGGGGTACGGTCTGGAAGCAGCGGAGTGCTCGGTTCCATCGCCATCACAGTCATTGTGACACCCGCGCCCCGGGACTTACGCAGCTTTTCAACGGGCGTCCGGGTTGCCAGCCGGGCGGGGTCAGGCGGATCGGCCTGGCGTTTGGCGGACGCCGCGAGCGGGTACCGACACGACAGGACTCGAGGAGACGAGCATCCCCCAGCGATGAACGCGGCGGTCGGGGGACAAACCGGGAGCCTGAGAGATGCCACAACCCAAACGCTCGAGCGCCGCTCGCAATGGCGCGAGCAAGCCGGCGAGCGGGGCGCGGAGCAGGGGCCGGGCGAAATCCGCCGCGAGCAACGGAAGCAGTTCGCAGTCAGAATCCACCACGCAGCTCGAGGGACGCCCCCCGGCTCCCGAGCCAGACGTCTTCGTCGACGTGCCGCATGTCCAGGTCGACGAGATCTCGCTCGAGGTCGATCGCCTTCAGGCCCATCTCGCTCTGCAGACGAAGCTGGCCAACTTGCTTCATCTCGTGGCCGGCGCCCACGTGTCGATCGACACGGTGAAGTTGGACATCAAGGGTGTCGAGGCGCAAGCGATGCTGAAGGTCCGCCTCGAGAATGTTTACGACATCCTGGACCGCGCGCTGGCGACAATCGACCGCAACCCGGAGATCCTTCAGCAAGTGCTGGACACGGCCGACAACGCAGTCCAGACCACGGGCAAGACAGCCGACGACGCCGTTCGCCCCGGCGGGGCCGTGTCGAGCACGCTGGGAAGCGTGGGCGATTCCCTCGGTCAGCTCACCAGTGGTCTGGGAGACACGGTCAATCAGCTCACCAGCGGCGTCGGCGGTGCGTCCAGGCAGCTGACGCAAAAAGCTGGAAACGGAAGCTCCAAGCCTAAACGCGCGGGTCTGACTACCGGGGTGACAGCTTTGGGAGCAGGCCTTACCGCGGGTCTAATCCACGTGGTGCGGGAGCGACGTCGCTCGCGCCGGTTGCTCAGCTGGAAATGAACCGAGGCGAGCGCCGTCAGGACATCATCGCGTCGGGGGATCTCGAGATCGACGTCCAGGCCAGCGCCCGCGAGGTCGAAGTCCGTGTCGCCCCGCACCGGATCGCGATCGAGCAATGGGGGGCGCCGGGGTCCGAGCAAATGCGAGAGGGTGATCGCGAAGGGCTCCCCGAGACCGTCCGGTCCGGCGGTCGCTATCGCGACGTGCTGGTGCGCTTCAGGCTCGCCACCAGGCTGCTGCCGCGCCCGGCGCCCGAGGATCAGTCGCGGCGAACCTGCTGAGAGCACCTCGGGCGATCGGGGTCAGGTGCGATCTGCTCTCGCTGGCGATTGGCCTTCGGCAGCGAGGCCTCACCGAACTCGGCACAATGGACTGGGTCTTACCGAGCCAGGGTTCTGGGGTAGCTCTATCGCAACCATCTCGTCTGGAGAGCCGATGAGACCCGCGCGGCCAGGTAGATGAGATGGGCCTCATCGCCGGCGGTGAAATCACCGTTTCGCTTGTCGAAGAGCTGAATCGCCCCGAGAACGCTGCCGTTGGCGGTGGTCAGCGACGCGGCAAGCCACCCCCGGAGCGGTAGCTCCAGGGCGGCCATGCGGAACGCCGGCTCGCGGCCGAGCGCTTCGCCGTCCATTCTGACCACCCCGTTGGAACGGTGGAGAAGATCATAGATCCCACACAGATCCAACCAGCGGCTGAACCTCGTCCATGGACGTGTCGGGTCCGGCGGCGCCACAGCTTCGATGGCGCGGGGGCGCCCGTCCAGCGCCACCGTAGCAAGGCAGCATTCCACCCCAACCCGGTCCCCCGTCGCCTCGACAAGCGCGCGCAGCATCGCCGCAACGGGTCCCGACCCGCCGACAAGCGGCGCGTCGAGGCAGGACGCGAGGTCCTGAGTCGAGAAGTCGCGGGCTCCGCGCCTCAGCTCCCCGTTATCTCGCCCGCCGCGGAGCATGGAGTCGCGCCGTGCTCCGTTCAGGTCACTCGTGGCGACCTCCAGGCTGTACGCGAACGCCATCGAGAAACAGACCCGTGATGGTGGAGACCATGTCCTCCTCCCGGGTTCGGGGGACGGACGTCAGCACCCCCACGATCAGCCCGATCAGCGACCCGAGCAGCCGGGCGCTCCCGATGTCGTTGCGGATGGTTCCGCTGGCCTGGCCCCGTTCGAACAGCTCCCGCACCGGCTGGGTGAGCTGGAGTTCGGACCGGGGGGAGCCAGGTCGCTGGCGCTCGCGCGCGAGCAGCACGAAGCGATCGCCGACTTCGACGAGCGCCCGCACTGTCCGTGCGATGCCCTCCTCGGGACCGACGTCGCCGATCCTCGCCGACATCAGGCGGGCAGCCACCTCGCCCAGAGAGGTTCGCGTCAGCTCGCTGAGGAGCGCCTCTCGCGTGGGGAAGTAGCGGTAGAGCGTCGCTCGTGCAACCCCGGCTGCTTGCGCGAGGTCGTTCATGCTGGCGTGCTCGCCGTGACTCGCGAGAATCATCGCGGCTCCATCGAGGATCTCCGCGCCGCGTGGCCCGGCTAGCCGCTTAGGATCAAGCTCGTGCATCCGCGTCTCTGCTGTAGACTACTAGGTCCCAATATCAGACGCCAGTGTCTCACAGCCGCCAGGTCGTCGGACCTGCTCGCGAAAGGTTTTTGTCGTGTCACTCTCAAACCAAGCCGGCCGGTACCTCTAGCCCGACGTAAGCGAGTGGGGGCGACCCGGATCAGCGAGGCGGAGCGTGAGAGCACGCGGCGGGCAGGGATCGCGAGGCGTCACACAACGCTCATAAAAGGAGCCAATATGAAGCTGCCGGATGTGAAGCTGCCGCATAAAAAGAGCCGTGTACAGCGGTTAGTCCAAGCGATCAACCCCCTTGGCCGATCTCGCAAGAACAAGCTCCGGCTGCCGAGCAATAGTCCCGTCGCCGTCTCTCAGGACCAGGCCGTGAAAACGGGCTTGATCGCCGGAGGGCTCGTCGGTCTGACCGCGGCGAGCGCGGGCATCTCCGCACTGAGGCGCTCGACACGAGCGAGCAGCGATTCGTAAGCCTGATCCTGGTTTGGCTGTCCAGTGGGACTCCAGTCGGAGTTGCCCCGCTCCGATTGCCACGAAAGTTCCGAAGATCTGGTGGCCGGCGAAGCGCTCCTCCGTGCTTCACGAAGAGGTTGCTTGGTAGAGCAGGTCGCCGGCCACCTGCGGACGCTTGGCGGCGCGCAACGCGCAGCACCCTAGTGCATCGGGTAGGTTCTCGTTAGACAGAATCAGGCTTTGATCTCAGATGAAGTGTCGGAGGAGGGACATATGAGTCGCGCC
Source organism: uncultured Actinomycetota bacterium (assembly GCA_963830395.1). Classification (GTDB taxonomy): domain Bacteria; phylum Actinomycetota; class Thermoleophilia; order Solirubrobacterales; family Solirubrobacteraceae; genus Palsa-465. Next base: position 431,003 of record CAWHMI010000012.1, on the reverse strand, counting down.
CGTCCAATGCAGTGGCTCTCGGACCGGGTGAAGATCGGCCTAGCCGATCTCCCGGAAAATACGAAGTGGCTCGCCGAGCGGCTACGTGCGGCCGCCGAGAACAGTCGCTCTGGCGTCGAGTCGATCACCGCCAGGCCGCGTGCTGAGCGGCGTGGCAGCCAGGATACGGTCAGTGATGCCATGCCTTCGACCGACTCCGTGGAGACTCGAATGAACCGAGCACGGGCCTCGGCCGAGGAAGCACAGCGGACCGAGGAAGAGGCACTCGTCGCTTCGCGGATCTCCAAGGACCAGTCCGACCACGCCCGCCAAGTGGCCGACGCCGGCCGAACCAGGCTCGCGCAGATAAGGCGCGAAGGCGATCAGGCAGTCAAGGAACGCGAGGTCGAGGCTCGCCGTGCCGCTGAGGAGGCAGTCCAACGCGAGGTCGCGGCGGCGCGTGCGGACGCCGACGGGCGGGTGCAGGCGGTCGCGAGCCAAGTTGACGAAGAGACGGAGGCGGCGCGCCGAGAAGCGCAGCAGGCCCAGGAGCGCGCTCAGGAGCTCGTCACGGAGGCCGCGCATCAACTGCACGAGGCACGGCAGCTTGCCCAGGAGGCGAGGGAGGCAGCTGTTGCGGCCGCTGAGGAAGCGCAGCGAGCCGCCCAACGACTCCAGGCCGACGCCAACGCGCAGCTGAGGGACGCCGAAGCCAGGGTTACTGAGGCGGAGGGCGTCGGTAATCAAGCCACCGCTACCGCAAAGCAGACGGCCCGGGATCTCCAGAGCAAGAAGCTGGATCCTGACCTGGAGTCGCAGACCAAGGCGGAGTTGCTCGATCTAGCCGCGGCGATGGATATCGATGGCCGAGCCACCATGAGCAAGGCCGATCTGGTCACTGCGATTGGGAAGACGTCGCGTGCGAAGACCTGACCGGGAAAGGACGCGAGGATGAAGCCACGAGACCTTTGGCACAGAAAGAAGGGTTGGGAGCGGGTGCCGGACGTAGTGGGCAACATCCCGCACGTCCTGAACTCGGGTCTGGCTGCAGTAGATGCCGCGCGGACGGCGCTTGACTCGACGATGAACGCCGTCGATGCCGTGAAGGCAGGCTCCAGAGCCAACCGCTCGGTCAAGGTGGAAAAGGCAGGCGGCCTTTCGCCGCTCCGCGGAGGACTGCTGGTTGTCGGGGGCGCCGTGGCCATCGGGCTCGGCAGTGCCGCGGTTTCATCGATGCGACAACGCGAGTCTTCGATTGACGACGTCCCCTCATCAATGCCACAGGGTGAGACTTGGAGTGACGACGACGCCACCCCATCGAGGGGAAAACGCGAGTCCTTACCCGGCGATGCGTCGTAATCGCTCGACGGCGGTTGCGGCTTCGATGCGCTGTCGGCGATGCCGAGCTAGATCCACCCGATCCGGACTCACGCCGTGCTCAAGCTCCCCAGGCCACGGGCCACGCCACTTATCGCTTCCGCTGAGTCCGGCATAACGACGATCCTGACTCCACACGAGGGTCTCAACACCAGGGGCACGCTTGACGCCGGAGGGTCGCGACTTTCAGAGGGCGCGATCATTCACGTCGTCGCTCGAGTTCAGGTGTTCGGCCTCAATCTGGTCAGACTGGAGGCAAGAATTGACGCGGCGCCAGCCCGGCTCAGGAAGGTAGAGCGGCTCCTGCCCTCGTTCCATCCCTCAGCCGCCGCCAGACCGACAACGCGTTCCGATAGAGATCCTGAACGGTCTGGTGAGCAGGGGTGGCACCTCCCTCCGAAACGAGAGCCCGTTATCGGCAGCAGACTCGGAGAGGCTTTGGACCTGCTGAGTGAGGGAGCGGCAAGCTTGGCTGCCGCGAGCGAGTAGCAAGCCCGCGGCGCCGCTTGAGCCTGGCGGCGCGAACGGCCGCCCCGCCTTCCCCGACCTCTCCGATCCCAGCGGGTAGGCCGTACGCGACACGCGCATGACCGACGATTCCGATCTCCTGCTCAGCACTGGGGCAGATTTCTTAGGCTCGACCAGTGATGTCAAGGCCGGATGAGGTCAGTCCAGCGCTCGCCCACTCGAGGCGATGTATTGCGAAAGCTCCACCAGACCTTCCCGGAGTCGCCGAGAAGCGGATCGCCGCCGTGAGTGATGCCTATACTGGGTTGGACAACACACCCCAGGGGACGACAGGCTTCGACGTGGTTGGCTCGTGGGGGTGGTTGCGAGTCGAGGTCCCGGGAGGCCTCGTAAAACACCCGGGAACAAAATAAGTGCGGACTCTCATGAGTTCGCGCTCCCGGCTCTCGCTGCTTAGTCAGTAGAGCCCGGAGCGCTCCCGACCTCCGGCTCGCCTACGGCGGAGTCCTCGGGATCAACCAGTAGGCTCGCCCGGTGAGGCCGGCTCCAGCCGATCCGGGGAGATCTTTCGGAGCTGGTCCCCCGCAACCCAGCCGGCGAGGCGAGCGGGAGACGAGATCAGAGCGCCGGCTACGCTCGTAGACGCCACCTTTCACGCGACCGCGGACGCGGGTTCAATTCCCGCCGTCTCCACCTTTGCAATGAACTCGAGCCGCCCTCCGCACCGTCTCGGTCGGGGGGCGTTCCGATGAGGGCGAGCGCATCGATCGCAGTCGTGGCCTGGTAGAACGGCCGGCCGATGTCAGGCGTGACGCCCTCGACTTCATCGCTCAGCACATCGACCCGGCGCTCGGTCTCGACGAGCGCCTTCGCAAGCGCCTGGCTGCCACGGCCTTCGCCGATGAAGTCGACGAAGTTGACCATGCGTCGCTGCTCGGCCGTCAGCTCCGCTTCCTTCAGCTTGAGGGGTGTCCGGCAGGTCCGACCGGAGCTTCGTGATTTCATGCTCGACGCGTTTCAGGACGTAGGCGTTGTGTTCGGGGTCTGAGATCTCGTCCTGGATTGCGCTGAGGATGACCTTCTCGGCGAGGGTCCGGCGGACGAGCGTCCTGGCACCGCCCTGGGTAGCCGCGCCCAACCTTGTCTGGCACCGCATCTAAGCTGCCACGCACCTGGGCGCCGGTACGGCTGTGCTCGTCGTCGCGGGGCCAGCGATCGCGATCGTGGGCGAAGCACTCGCCCGACGCCAGCCTTGCGGGCGATCTCTATCCGAGCGTTGCGCTCGTCTCCGCCGATCGGCACGATGCGGACGCTGCCTACGCAATCGAGCTTGCGCGGTCTGATCGTCCAGAGCGCCGGATTGGCGACGATGCAGAAGCCTCGGGTTGAGCGCTCCAACAGCTTTCTGGTGGCTGGTTGAGCGGCCCAGTCTCTGACGCCGGCGCTGTCTCGGTCCGGCGTTCGGGCTTCGGGTGGGGCTGGTGCGGTCGGGGTGCTATTGGCGGCTCATGGCGAGTTGCATGAGTTGGCCTGGGTCGATGAGGTGGTCGTGGGAGTCTTCGCCGGTGTCGATGCGGATCCAGTTGATGGCCCCGGTGAAGCGGTTATCGACGGCCGGGTAGTCGTCACAGACCGGGGACCCGGTGTCGCAGCCGACGTCGGTCGTCTCGTCGAGTGAGAACACGAAGGCGTGGGTGCGTTTGACGCGTCCGGTGCCGGCTTGGCCGCCGTCGATGTAGAGCGTGACGGTGCCGCCCTTGCCCAGCCCACCGCCGTCGTAGGCGAACTCCATCCGGACCTGGTGCTCGCCGGCCGCCAGAGGGGCGGCGGCGGTGACCGTGAAGCGGTCAAGGCCGATGAAGCTGTAGTGGTAGGTCAGGGTGCCGTCCTTGAGATACAACGACCAGCCGCCGGTGATCCCGCCCTGGTTGACGAGCACCCCCTCCGCCCCCTCAGCCGGGATGACGACGTCGGCGGTGATCGAGTGCGACTTGTTTTTGAGGTTGAGCATCGTGTTCTCGGTCAGGCTGCGCATCCCGGGGAACAGCACCAGCGAGTTGCCGGTGATCAGCTGCGGGCGGCCGGCGAGCTCGGCGTTGAACCGCGCCGCCATCCGCGGGTCCAACGGCAGCACGTTGTACTTGGCCGCCTCGATCAAGAACAGCCGCTGCAGTTCGGCGAGCTTCTCGGGATGCTGGGCGGCGAGGTCGTGGGCTTGGGTCCAGTCCGTGGTGCTGTCATACAGCTCCCACACGTCGTCGTCGAGCGCGCCGCCGCTGCCGGTCTGCTCCCAGGGCAGGTGATGGCGGCTGACCGCCGACCAGCCGCGGTGATAGATCCCGCGGTTACAGACGATCTCGAAGTACTGGGTGTCGTGGCGCTCGGCCGCGTCGGGGTCCTCGAAGCTGTAGGCCATGCTGACCCCATGCATCGGCTCCTGGGTGATCCCGTTGACCGTCGTCGGCTCGGGCAACCCGGCGAGCTCCAGCACCGTCGGCGCGACGTCGATCACGTGGCAGAACTGGCTGCGCAGCTCTCCCTTGGCCTTGATCCCGGCCGGCCAGTGCACGATCGTCCCGGTCCGCGTCCCGCCCCAGTGCGACGCGATCTGCTTGGTCCACTGATACGGGGTGCACATCGCGTGCGCCCACCCGATCGCGTAGTGGTTATAGCCCTCCGGTCCGCCGATCTTGTCGATGTTCTCGACCAGGTACACGTCTGACTCCAAGCCGGGCGCCTCAGGCAACGCCATCTCGTTCAGCGTGCCGCGCATCGTCCCCTCGGCCGACGCCCCGTTATCACCGACGATGTAATACACGACCGTGTCCTCGAGCGCGCCGAGCTGCTCGATCGCGTCGAGCACCGATCCGATGTGGTAGTCGGCGTACTCAAGAAAACCGGCATAGACCTCCATCTGCCGGGCGAGCACCGGCTTGAGCGCGTCAGACATATCCTCCCACGCTGGGATCTCGTCATGCCGGGCCGTCAGGTCGCAGTCTGCGGGGATCACCCCAAGCTGTTTCTGGCGAGCGAACGTCGCTTCGCGCAGCGCGTCCCACCCGTCGGCAAACGCGCCCTTGTACTTGTCAGCCCACTCGCCGGGGACGTGATGCGGCGCGTGAGTCGCCCCCGGGGCGAAATACGCAAAGAACGGCTGATCGGGCGTCAGCGCCTTCTGCTGGCGGATCCACGCGATCGTCTTGTCCGCGAGATCGGGCATCAGGTGATACCCCTCTTCGGGGGTGCCCCACGCGTCAACCGGCGTCGTACCCTCATGCAACGCCGGATACCACTGGTTGGTCTCCCCGGCGATGAACCCGAAGAAATGCTCAAAACCGCTCTCGGTCGGCCAGCGATCAAACGGGCCGGCGGGACTGGTCTCCCACACCGGCACCTCATGACACTTGCCGAACTGGCCGGTCGTATACCCGTTGAGCCGCAAGATCTCCGCCAACGGCGTGATCGTGTTCGGCCGCATCGAGCTGTACCCCGGTGCCGACGTCGCGATCTCCGTGATCGAACCCATTCCGCACGAATGATGGTTGCGCCCCGACAACAACGCCGCCCGCGACGGCGAACACAACGCCGTCGTATGAAACCGCGTGTACTTCAAACCCCCGTCCGCCAGCCGCTCCGCCGTCGGCGTGTGGCACGGCCCCCCGAACGCGCTCGACGCACCAAACCCAACATCATCAAGCAACACCAGCAGCACGTTCGGAGCGCCCGCCGGCGGCCGCAACGGCCGGATCGCCGGATACGACGTGTCGGGATCCTGCGCGTCATACGTCGTCAACCCCGGCCGCCGAACATCCGCGATCGGCAAGCTCTGCCTCGGAACATCACCGCTCAACGCCACTCCCCCTCACCACCCGAAGGTCTTCGTCTGTGATCACTGCAGACAACGATCGTCCATCGTCCGTGAGTGATATCGCATCACCCACGCCGGATGACCGCCCGAGCCTGCGCAGATCGCTCCAACCAGGCCGACGACAAGAGCCGCGGCCAACGCGACGCTGCCCGAACGGCGATGATGCAAAGCGCGCGCGGCGTTAGGGCGTGCGAGTTATCGGCGGCAGCTCGTAGCTGCCGTCAAACACCTGCGGGTCAGGCTCGTACATCCGCAGGATCGGCCGAAACGGTCCGGCGGGTGTCGGCAGCCAGTTGGCGCGGTCTTGATCGTCGGCGGGCTGGTCGTGTTGCATGACAATCGTCAGCGACCCGTCGTCGGCGTAGACCAGGCCGGGGGTGCGATCGCCGATCGAGTAGCGATCGATCGGGTTGGCGACCAGATAGAAGTCCGGGAGGTCGTACATCGTGACCGACCAGAACGCACCGACCGGCGGGGTGGTCGTGAAGCGAAGCCGGTAGCTCTGGTTGCCGTCCAGGCTCTGCCCGTCGCCGTCATTCCAGGTCATCGCGTAGGCGGCCTCGTAGCCGTGGTTGCCCCACAGCCCAGCCCGTGCAGACAGCGCACGCTCGACGTAACGGACCTTCGGGTTCTCAAGCTTCCAGGCCGGGTCGTCGATCGCGCCGACCTCGAAGAAGTCCAGGTTGTAGTCAAATACGTGGTAGGTCAGCTTCCAGCCGTTGACCTCAGGGCTAGCGCCATGGGTCAATGCGTCCTCCAGGTGCTTTTTGCCCAGGGCGAGCCCATCGCGCAGCGCGTCCGCGAGGGCTGCGTCGGGGTCGCGATATGGGCAATCCGCATCGAGCAGCCCCAGCACGGCGAACTGCTGTTGGAACTCAAGGTCGCGCTCGGCCGGCGGAAACGCCTGCATCCAGACCCGTAGCTGCTCAACGAACCGCAGGTCGTCGGCGACACCCGCGTCCGGCTGTGGAACACCAGCGCCGGGTTGTCCGGTCGACTCCAGGCTCAACCCCGCCTGTAGCTCACGCACCGCTGGCATGTCGGTTTCGCCCGCGACCGCCCACCGCCCGATGATCGTCGCAACCTGGGTCGGCAGATGGACCACTGTCTCCCCGTCATCGGGCGCGCCGTCCCAGCCGGCAGGGACCAGCAGAAACGTCGCCGCCTTGGTCCCAGTGGCGCGATGACCGACGTAGGCGAAGTTGTTGGTCCAAGCGTCGATGAACTGCAGCACGTAGTAGCGCCCGTCCGCGTCAGGCACCCTGAGGCGGACCGGGCCGCCACTGACGTCCAGCTGCGCGATCGAATAGACCGTGTCGTTGTTGATCGACACGAACGTGTCCTGCGGCCCAGCAAGCTGCGTCGCATGCGCGAACGTGTTGAACGGCGCCGGCGGGACGCTGCCCATCCCATGCTCAGAGAACCGCTGGACCTGTTCGAGATCGAACACCAACGGAAAGCCATAGACGTAGGCCTGGCCAGCCAGCTCGACGAGATCGTTGCTCATGCCCGGCACCCTACCCAACCCCAGCGCCACGTCGGGGACCGACCTGTGTTCGCTTCAAACCAACCCCCGGTCGTAACGGCTCGAGCCCTTCTCGAGCACTTCCGGTCGCACGAGACTCCGGCCACCTCGGCGGCCCCTCGATACCCGCGTTCTGACTTCTGCTCCAGGCCGGCGTGAGCGGAAGCGGCAACCTCGAGCTCGGGGGGTGCGCCTCAGTGGGGTTGACAGCGCTCACGGCTCGTCGGGTTCGGGCCCGAGAAGGCGAGCACCTGGGTCGGCGATCGGTTCGATGATGAGCGACGCCGGGTCGATCTCACGCGCCGCGATGGTGATGATCACGTCGTGGTGGCGACGTACCGCTACCCAGTCGGCGTTCAGGTGTCCTAGGGTCAGAAACGAGGCGCGTGCGCCGTCGATCGTGATCTCGGTCTTGCTGACAGGGGCCCGGTGAGAACCGGCCACGCGGCGGCGGCAGGCGGCGCGGAACCAGAGCGTGGCGGCGGCGTCGGAGAGACCATCGGTGAGGGCCGGTTCGTGTCGGCCTCGATCCCCGACGCGAACGCCTGGCGAGCGATCGCGAGCTCCCCAGGCTGGTGGGGGTCGACCGAGGTGCTGATCTCGATCCGTGGCCGTTGGACGACCGTGGGATCCGGCAGCGTTTCCGCGTGCGCGATCGTGAGGTGCGTGAGATCGTCGCCGTGTGAGCCGCTGCCGTTGATCCGTGCCGGCCAGCCCTCGGCCGCGTAGATCGGGAACGTGACGTCCACCAACGTCATCTTGTCGGCGTACCAACGCTGGACCGCCTGCTCAGCGCGCACACGAGCCATCCGTGCCGCCCGGGCAACCTCATCCTCATCCGCGCTGTCGACCCGCCCTAAGCGGGAGATCCCCCGACGTGCTCTTGGTGCCCCCAGACCCGGCAGACGATGAGCGGGTGAGCTTCGAAGGTGTCGGTCCCTTTCCTGCCCCGACTACCCGCTTCAGCGGCGCCTGGCAGCGCCCGCTCGATATTCGCTCCGGCGGGACTCGGCGCCGCCCGCAGGTTTCTGCGGCTGACCGACGAGCGGCTGGCGCTGATGAAGGTGGTGATGGAAAGCAAGTGGCTCTCGCGCTCGCCGATCCAGGACCGCGCCCAGGAAGAGCGCGTGGTGCAGGGTGCGCTCGTCATCTCACGCGAGCTGGGCCTGGCGAACGCCGGCGTCCGTCGCGTCTTCGCGCAAGAGATCCTGGCGGCCAAGGAGGTTCAGCTTGGCTGGGGCACGCGCTGGCTGGTCTATGGCTTTCCGCGCGACGCCAAGCCGCCCGACCTCACGCGGCTTCGCGCGCAGCTGGCGGCCTTAACGCCGAAGCTCATCGAAGCGCTCGCCGGCCTTGGCTCGCTGCGCTGTCAGCGGAGCGCCCAAGCCACCTTGACGCGGGCCAGCCGCCGTCTAATCCGCACGCGGTATGTGAGCAATCGCCGGCGCGCCGCCGTCATCGCCGCGCTGCTGTCTGTGCGCCACGCGGGCAGCTCCTGCCGGGGCTGATGCTCAGGACGAGTTCGGGCCAAGCTTCGTGCGCGACACCCCTCCCGAAAGTGTCCGAGAAGGCGCGCTATGTCGAGCGCCGCGGGGAGTGTCCGTGACGTCAACGACGTGATGGCGATTTCGTCCGAGGTGAGAGATACGTTCAGCGCGTGGTCGATGTCGGTGACGTGAACGGGCGGGCGGGTCACCGGGTTCGGCGGGTGTGGCTGCCGACGCGGGGTGGAGTCGTTTACGGTCATCGGTCCGGACCTGCGGCCGGTTGAGGTCGTCGATGAGTACTTGGGGTGGCTGACCAGTTGCGAGCGTTCGCCGAACACCGTTGAGGCCTACGCGCACGACCTGCGGGCGTTCTGGACGTTTTTGGCCGAGCGCGGCCTGAGCTGGGAACGGGTGCGGGGTGATGGAGCGGGGCGAGTTCGCGACGTGGGCGCGGCGGCCGGCCGCCAACGTGGTGGTGTTGGCCCAGGAGGCGGCGCGGCTCTCGCCCCGGACGGTCAACCGGATGCTCACTGGCGTGGCGGACTTCTATGAGCTGCAGGCGCGGCGCGGCAGCACGCTGGCCACAGATCTGGTCGTCAAGACCCGCAGTGGCCGCGGTCGAGCTGCCGGCTCAGTGCCTGCGCGCCTGCCTGACGACCCAGCGGATCGCGTTGATGACCAGGTTCGGCTGGTCGAGCTGGATGAGGTGCCCGCTTCGGCGGGCGATCACGACGCGCGAACCCGGCACCAGCGCCGCGACCTTGTACTGCCCGGCGTCAAACGCCCGATACAACGCCCTTCGTGGGAAGTCCGGCGGATACCCAAGCCGATTCGGCTGCGAGGGCGAGCGGGCGAACAGGACAACGAGAGGCATGCGGCGAAGCGGCGTGTCCGCCTGCGCCTGTCGCATCTCGGCCGCGCTTGCCTCAACGTCGGGACGCTCGTATTGGGAGTAGCCGGGAAAGCCCGGAAGATAGGTCGGAAAGTAGACCGCGTAGTTCGTGTATTGCTCGCGTGTGAGGAGTCTCTTCAGCGCATCTATGTACCACTCAGTGTTGGCGTCGATCGAGACGAGCCCCGCGACGTCGCGTGGGTAGGTGGTGGCGTACAAACGGTCGACCATCCCGCCGAACGAGTGACCGGCCAGGATGTAGGGACCGCGGATACCCGCGGCGCTCATCTTGCTGGCCGCATGCAGCAGCGCGTGGAGATCGAGAACCATATCCCGGGCAGTCCGCGGCATCGCCGCCGGGTCGCTCCTGCTGACGCTCTTCGGCTGACCGCCGCCGCCGGAAAATACCCCTCCAGGACGGTCGTACCCGCAGACGCGCGTGAAACGAGCCACGGCCGGGAGAATCGCCGGTAGTCCCGGCTTATGCGCGAACCAGACGCGAGAGTTCGTGCCGCCACCCGCATCGAGTATCACCGTGGGTTTGCCCCGCCCCCGACATTCCAGGTAGAGCCGGCGCCGACCAGAAACCCTGATGCGGCGAGCGAAGTCGCCGCTCGCGGGCCGGGGGACGTGAGCCATCGCGCGTGCACGCTCTAACGCAGTCGCGTTCGCCCCGCTCGGAGTGCGGGCGCGCACCGCGATTGGGATCGCGACGCCTATCGCGACCAGCACCAACAAGATGATCATCACGCGGAGCCGGCTGATGCTGAGTATGGGCCGACATCCCATTCGAGTGGAAACTTTCAGATCGCGGTTGGTCTAGGCGAGCGGCTGCTGACAAGCATCGCGGTGCCCGCTCCGCCCGCGATCAGACCGACGAGGAGCAAGCCGAGGCCCAGCCAGAGCAGCAGGTTGGTTTTCGCGCCCACGCTCACCGCGGCGCTGACCTGAGCAGCGCCGCTCGCGTTCATCAAGACGATCGTCCAGGTGCCGCCCTTGACCTTCCAGCTTACGGTGACCTGGCCACTACCGGTGCTCGCCACCTGCCAGAAGCTCCGGCGTGTCGGCGGTCCTCGGGGCGCCGTGCCCCGGTGCAGCTTGTAGGTGATGTCGTCGCCGTTGACGTCGGTCACCTCGCTGCGAGCGACCCCGCCGAGGTAGGAGTTGACCGCGGTCTGAGGTGCGATCCCCACGAACAGCGCCTGTCCGTTGCTGCTGCGGGCGCTCACCCGTACCCGGCCCACGGCATCGGTGGCGACGCTCGGAAGGTCGCCGATGTGCAGCCCCTCGGTGGTGACCGCGTACCCGGCCGCAGTCACGTGCTTGGTCGACGAGGTGTAGTAGCCGTCCTTCCCGCGCTGGGTCAGGTGGACGATCACCAGCGCGACGCCCGAGATCACCAGCAAGCCACCAATGATCGTGAGAATCCATCCGCCGATCTTCAGCCCGGTTTGCCAACCGCTTCCCGACGTCCTCGGCTGTACTTCGGGCGAAGCCTCGACACGCGCCGCCTGACCCTCGTCATCAGACACGGATCACACGCTTCGATCGGTTTGCACGGCCATCACGGTGCTACGTGGACTCCCGAGCGTGAGCATACGGACGGCGACCGCCGCAGGCAATAGACCGAGGTCGCCAACCCGCGGACCGCCTATCGCCGGAAGGTGAACACCAGCGAGGAGCCGTTTGGGATCGACTGCGCGGCATAGAGATGCGCGACGTAGCGCGCTCCGTTCCCGTCGACCCGCTGATTCGGCGAGCCCGTAGGCATCGAGGAACCGGCACCGTGTCGACCTCACCATCCTCGACCAGGCTCTGCTCGGCCTTGGTCATCGCGTCCTCCATCACCGTCACCACCACCGGCCCGCGATAAAACGTCTGTGCCTTCGTCGGTCCGCGCCCCACATACTGGCTGTGGATCCGCACCACCGCCCCGCGTGATCGCAGCATTCAACTCCACGTCTACCGACCGCGATGTTTCGCTCGCCATCGCGAGCCTCCCAACGCCGCCTCTCAAATCAGCAAAGCCGTCCGACAGGAAGAGAGAGGACACAAGGGCCGCCGGGCGGGATGCTTCCCGGCATCTACACCCATACACGCCTCTGACCGCCACCGGTGCTGCAGGCTCCGATCAACGTCTCCGGCTCGAGCCCGTCGCCGGGGAGCAGGATCAGGTTTGCGCACCCACAGGGCGCGGACCGCACCTGCTCGGCCCGCGCCCTGCGGCCCTACAGCGCTACGGCACGACGTAGTTGACCGAGGTTCCCCAGTTGGCCAAGCCGTCCCGGGTCCCGCCGCAGGTTCCGATCGTCAGCGTGAAGGCGCTGCCGGTGCAGTTGGGGTACTGGATGTACTCGTTGGAGAAGTACAGCCGGTCGCTGCCTCCGGGGAGGTAGATCGCCCACCCGTAGTCGCCCCAGCGGGGCCGGACCGCGCCGGGGTAGCCCAGGTACTCGGTGAATCCGTCTTGCGGCGACTTCCCGAGGTCCGCGATGTTGATCGCCGACCCGTTCAGGCCGCTCGAGGTGGCGGTCAGCCGGCCGTAGGCGGTGCTCGGATAGAAGCCGCCGCGGTCGGCTTGGGTTGGCCCACCGTTGCCGTTCAGCGTGAAGACCATGATCGCCCGGCCGTTGCCGCCGGTGCCCTCAGCGGCCATGGTGGGGAACTCCAGGTCTTCGTGGGCCGCCGAGACGTACCCCTGGTTGGTGATGGTGAACTGGCGGGTCTTGTCGAACGAGCCGGTGTCGACCACCCAGTACACCGCGCCTTCGTGGATCTCCGAGGTGGACGCGAAGGTCTGGTTGACCTCAGTCGTCAGGCCGCTCCAGAGTTGGCCCTGGGCCTGCGACACCTGGGTCATGAAGTCCCCGTTGGTGTTGATTCCGCCCTCGGGACATGATGTGGGCGGGGGGTTGCCGGTGCTCAGGCCGGCGGCACCGCATTCGTCACCCAGCGGAATCGGTCCGGCTTTCTGGGGAGCCAGGAACCCATTCCCCAGGCTGTTTGTTGGGTCGTAGTACGGGTCCGTGCCGGTGAACAGCTGGCCGCCGAACTTGACCCCGCTGCAGCCGCCGCAGCCGCCGCTGTTCAGGTTGCGCAGACCGGTCCAGTCCCACACCGCGATCCGGTTGTCGCCTCCCGAGGGCACCCCTGCGAAGCTCTTGAAGTCCAGGGAGTCCATCATGAACCCCGTCCCGCCGTAGTGGTTGTCGTACTGGCCGGCGTCAGCCGGCTGCGCGGGGATCACCGCCGCCCAGCAGTCGACGCCCGCACTGCCGGCACAGGTCCCGTCCGGGGTCGCGAGTCCGCCCATGTTCTCGATCGCCACGTTGAAGTTCAGGTTTGGTTGCCCGTTTGACAGCGTGACGGAACGGCCGCGTTCGAGCGCGTTCTTGTCGAAGGCGAGCTCCTGCGCGCCGTTGAAGGCGCCTCCGCCGAGCCCGGTCGAGGGGGGGAGCGGGAACTCGTCGTAGAACATCAGGAAAGCGTCCCGCGTCACGCCGATCTTCGCGAAGTCGTTGAGCAGCGAGGGAGCCCCTGGTTCCTTCGGGTTAAAGTTGGCGTTGAGGTAGTACACGTAGTAGGGGCCCAACGGGCTGGAGCCCTGGCTGACCGCGATGCCCTCGTAGCACCCGTTCGCGGCGGCTGCGAAGCAACCGGTGAAGGCACCGCCGCTGGCCTCAGGGCTAGCCGAGACGATCTCGGTGAAGAACCAGTGCCCACCGTTGCTCGAGTCGTACTCGCACGAGGGATCGCCGCCGCTGCTCCATGCCCGGCGGCCAAGCCCCATGATGGTGTCCAGGGAGATCGGCGCGGACTGGCGCGCCAGCGCGGTGTTGTACACCTGGATCTCGCCGATGTTGTTGGCCTGGACTACAGATCCGTTGCCCGCGCACAGCCCCTGATCGGGTGGCTCGATGTCGCCGTTGGGGTTGGTGCTCAACGAGCCGCTGTCGACGGCGTTCAGCCCCTTCACGCCGGTCGCGCCCCCCGCCGATGTGCTGATCGCGTCGCAGCCGTCGCCCGGCGGCTGGCACCTGATGGTCGGGATCACCGGGGTGGGTGCCGCTTCGGCGCGCAAGGACGGCGCCTGGCTCCGCTGCGTAGGAGCCGGCATCGCGTGTCCGGCATCGGCCTTCGGGGTCGCCGACGCGCGGTTCGGCGAGGCCGTGGTTGAGGTCGTGATGAATGGACCGGTGAGCAGCGAGCAGCCGCTTGCGCAGCCGGTGGCGGCGGGGCCGACGAACGTCGGCGAGAACGGCCCGTAGGTGGTGGTCGTGCTGTCCGCCCTTGCGCGGACTACCTTGGCGCTCCCGGTGGCTGCCGCCGCGCCCCCGAGGGAGCCGACCAGCACCACAGAGAGTGACAGCAGCACCAACCGTCGACGCATGATCCCCTTACGCATACCCTGCCTCCCTCCGAGTAGGGCCCCCGGTGCCCGCCCAATATGTCGTTCGTTGGAGCAAACATATTCCTGATGGAAGGGCGGTGTCAATACCCTGGGTTCACCCATGTTCGGTCGCGCGTGATCGACGTGGCCGGTGCGCAGCGTCCGTCAAGCGAGCTGGCAGCTCAAGACCGTCGCCCCGATTCCCGGGCCGGCGCTTTTCATGCGGGCAAGGGGATGCCAGACTCTCCACATCATGGATAGCGCTGGTCCGGTGCTGCTCGATACGGAGCTGCTGGAGCGGGATCCCAGCCTGACCACGCTGGCAGGACTGCTTGACGAAGTCCGGCGGAGCTCGGAGGGCCGGCTGCTGCTGGTCGGGGGCGAGGCCGGCGTCGGCAAGACGCTCCTGTTGCGGCACTTCTGCCGGACCGGCGTCGAGCGCGCCCGGGTCCTGTGGGGCGGGTGCGCGCCGATGCGAGCACCGCGTCCGCTGGGACCATTTGTCGACGTCGCGGAGGCGACGGGAGGCGAGCTCCAGCGGCTCGTGATCGCGGAGGCGCGACCGCACGAGGTCGCGGCAGCGCTGCTTCTGGAGCTGCGCGACCGCGGCCTGACGGTGCTCGTGCTCGAGGACCTGCACTGGGCCGATGAGGCGACGCTCGACGTGCTCGCGCTGCTCACCGCGCGGATCACTTCGGCCCCCACGTTGCTGCTTGCCAGCTATCGGGACGACGAGCTGGACCGGACGCACCAGCTTCGCCTCATCCTCGGAGAGCTCGTGCGCCGGCCCGGGCGGATGAAACTGGATGCGCTCTCGGGAGCTGCGGTCGCGGAGCTGGCCAGACCGCACGGAGTCGATCCCGAGGAGCTGTACCGCCGTACGGGCGGCAACCCGTTCTTCGTCACCGAGGTGCTGGCGATGGGAGGCGACCAGGTCCCGGAGAACGTGCGCGACGCGGTGCTGGCACGGGCGGCGCGCCTGTCGGAGCCGGCCCGCAGGCTACTCGACGCTGCCGCGGTGATTCCCGGACACATGCAACCGTGGCTGCTCGAGGCACTCGCGGGCGGGCTCATCGACTGTCTCGATGAGTGCCTGGCTTCGGGCATCCTGGCCGCGCAGAGGGGGAGCGTCGCTTTTCGGCACGAGCTTGCGCGACTGGCGGTGGCGGAGGCGATCTCCCCCGAGCGAAGCGTCAGGCTGCATCAGCGCGCGCTCGCCGTCCTCGCCGCTCACGGAGGCACGGATCCCGACGTCGCTGCGCTCGCCCACCACGCCGATGCTGCCGGCGACGCCGGCGGCGTGTTGCGCTGGACGCCGCTGGCCGCCGAGCGGGCCGCGGCGTCGGGGTCACACCGAGAGGCAGCGGTACAGTACGCCCGGGCGCTGCGGTTCGCCGCTGGGCTATCGCCTGTCGACCGCGCGAAGCTGCTCGAGCGCCGGGCCGAGGAGTGCTATCTGAGCGCGCAGATCGACGCTGCGATTGCCGCTCAGCAAGAAGCGCTCGGCTGTTACCGGCGGCTCGGGGACGCGCTGCTTGAGGGCAACGCGGTGCGGGTGCTCTCCCGGATGCTGTTCTTCGTCGGCAGAACGGTGGAGGGAGAATCCGCCGGGGAGAAGGCGGTGAAGCTGCTCGAGCAGCTTCCGCCCGGCCATGAGCTGGCGATCGCGTACTGCAACGTCTCGCAACGACGGATGGTGGTTGAGAACGCTCAGGAGGCCGACGCATGGGGCGCTCGCGCGCTCGAGCTCGCCGAGCGTCTCAACGACACCGAGGCGCTCGTCTACGCGCTCACGAATATCGGAAGCGTGGAGCTTCGCGCCGGTCAGCCCCAGAGCCGTGACACGCTAGAGCGGGCGCTCGCGCTGGCGCAACAGCACAACCTCGAGGACCATGCCGCAAGAGCCTTCAACAGCCTGGTGATGTGGCCTCTGCGTCTTCGCGAGCTCGCAGAGGCCGGACGGTATCTGGAGGACGGGTTGGAGTACTGCCGCGAACGGGGGCTCGACACCTGGCGGCTGTATCTGCTCGCGGGCCGTGCCCGGCTCGAGCTCGACCGTGGGCACTGGGACGCGGCGGCCGATGCGACCGTGTCGGTGCTTGGCGATCCCCACAGCGCGTCGGTGGCTCGCAACTGGGCGTTGATCGTCCTCGGGCTGCTCAGGGCCCGCCGCGGCGACGATGAGGCCTCGGCCCCGCTTCGAGAGGCGCACGCGCTGGCGGAGTCCACTGAGGAGCTGATGAGGATCGGGCCGACCGCCGCAGCGCGCGCGGAGCTGGCTTGGCTGGGCGGCGACACCGCGACGGTCAACCACATCACCGCCGGCGCGCTCAGGATGGCGATCGACCGTGGCGTGCCGTGGGTCGCCGGTGAGCTGGCTTACTGGCGCTGGCGGGCGGGTTTGCACGACGAGCTGCCCGCCGGGCTGGTCGCCGAGCCCTACAGGCTGTCGATCGCGGGAGAGTGGGCAAGCGCCGCCGAGCTGTGGAGCGATATCGGCTGCCCGTATGAGGCCGCGCTCGCGCTCGGTGACGCCGACGATGATGCAGCGCTGCGCCAGGCGTTAGACGAGCTACAAACGCTCGGTGCGCGCCCCGCGGCGGCAATCGTCGCCCGCCGGCTGCGCGAGCGCGGTGTCCGCGGGATGCCCCGCGGGCCGCGACCGGCGACCCGCGAGAACCCCGCCGGCCTCACCGCCCGCGAGCTCCAGGTGCTGGCACTCCTGACAGAGGGACTCCGCAACGCGCAGATCGCCGAGCGCCTGATCGTCTCGCAGAAGACCGTCGACCATCACGTCTCCGCGATCCTGCGCAAGCTGAACGTACGCACGCGTGGCGAGGCAAGCGCAACGGCCCTCCGGCTCGGTCTCACCAGCCCAAGATAGGGACCGGTAGCGCCCAACATGGGGACTCCTCCCGATGCACCCGACTCCGTGCGCTCATACGGTCATTGCAACAGCGCCAACGGACTCAGGAGGAACACTCAATGCCTAGATACATGGTGCAGCGCGCCTTCCCCGACGGATTGCGGATCCCGGTCGACAACGGTGGTGTGGACATCTGCCGCAAGGTTGTCGAACAGAACGCGGAGGAGGGCGTGACCTGGGTGCACTCGTACGTCAGTGCCGACCGCCGTACCACGTTCTGCATCTACGACGCGCCCACGCCCGAGGCGATCCGCAAGACCGCCACCCGCAACGATCTGCCCGTCGATCAGATCACCCAGGTGCGGGTGCTCGACCCGTACTTCTACGTATAGGACGAATCACCACCAGCTGAACCCCCAGCGGGGCGCGGGCACGCAGTGCCTACTCACGGCCTCGCAATCCCACCATCATAAGGAGCATCTCATGCGTCGCATGTCGATCACCGCCGCGCTCGTTATCCTGAGCGCGGTCGTCGTTGTCTCTTTCACCGCCTCGGCGTCGGGTAGGCCGCAGTGGCCCGGGCCGGCTGTGGCACGCACCGCTGCCTCAAACTCGACCCTGACGTCGGATGTGGTGGCCGCGCGCCTGGCCACAGCCAGGTACTCCACGAGCCTGGCGAGGGCGAAAGCGGACGGTTATCGGATCATCACGCGGATGATCCCCAACATGGGGTACCACTTCATGAACCCGGCCGTGACGAAGTTCGACCTCCGTAGGCCGCCGATCCTCGTCTATGAGCACCACGGCCGGACCTGGCAGCTGGGAGCGCTCGAGTGGGTGTTCACCTCGATGCCGGCCAGGCCGCCGCTGCCCGGCGCGCAGTACGGCACGTTCGCCGCCGCCTGCCACTACGTGGATGGGACATTCGTGCCCGCGGCCAGTAAGTCGGCGTGCTCGCCAAAGAGCCCGCAAACCGGGGCGCGCTTCAGCTTCTGGCATCCAAGGCTGATCACGCTGCACTTCTGGATCTGGTATCCGAACCCCTCGGGCATCTACATGGGGATGAACCCGATGGCGGCGCCGTTCAACCACGGCTAAGCCACGTCGAACAGGTCCATGACACGGCGGCCGGGGCGGGGCGACCCCGGCCGTCGGCTCGCGTCCTACCTCCCTCAGACCTTCGCCGATATAGATGTCGACCCAAGCTCTCATTCGGTCGCTACAAGGCCCAGTCGCCGCGAGCCGGCGGCGACCCGAAAGCAACTCTCTGGCTGCCCGGCGAGCGGCCGCGAGGATCTCGCGAGTCGGCCAGCTCGTGCTCGGGCTCCTGTGGCTGGCAGACGGCGTCATGCAGTTTCAGCCGTACATGTTCGGCAGGACGTTCATCACCGGGGTGATCCTGCCCAACGCGAGTGGACAGCCCGGCGTCATTCGCACGCCCATCATCTGGATCGCCGGCCTGATCGAGCCTGGGGTCGCGGTGTTCAACGGTGTCGCGGCGGCGCTGCAGGTCGCGATCGGTCTCGGCCTGTTCTACCGCCGCACGGTTAAGCCCGCACTGCTGGTCTCTTTCCTCTGGGCGACGGGCATATGGTTCGCGGGAGAGGGCTTCGGGATGCTCTTCACCGGCACCGCAAGCCCGCTAACGGGTGCCCCCGGGGCGGCACTGCTGTACATCCTCGCGGGCCTGATGTGCTGGCCGCCGGCCGCGAGCATCCCGGCCTCGGGAAGCAAGCTTGTCCGCCTACGGGGACGCATTGGTGAACCGGCCGCGCGCTTCGCATGGGCAGGGATCTGGCTCGGTTCCGCCGCGCTTTGGCTGCTCCCGGCCAACGACGGCGCTGAGGCCGTTCACGACGCGATCGCGGCGGTCCCATCGGGTGCGGCCTGGTTGTCCAACGTGCTGGCTGCGGCGGCGAAGGTCACCGCCGGCCGGGGCACGACGATCGCAATCGCGATGGCGACGCTCTCGGTCGCGATCGGCGTCAGCATCCTGTGCGGCTGGCACACCCGAGCTTTCCTTGCCCTGGCGATCGCCATCTCGATCGGTTACTGGAGCGTCGGCCAAGGGTTCGGCGGAGTGTTTACTGGGCAAGCAACCGACGTCGGCGCTGCGCCGGTGATGATCCTGATCGCCTCGATCTGGTCTGCACGGGAGTCGGCCACGAGACCTCAGCATCGACTCACGCAGTCCGAGGGCAGGAGCTCAATAGACGAGGCGCCGGCGGTCACCATCCGGTGACCGCCCTCCGCTTCGATCGGATCGAGTTGCCGACACCCGGGCAAATTGCATCGGCCGGGTCGGCGCGTGCCCGCACCGGCGCCTGGCGCCCTTTCGAGCCTTGCTAGATGACGCAGTGCTCGGCGCAGAGCCGCGCGAGGCGGTCCATCGCCTCGGCGGGCCGCTCCGGTAGCGCGTTGAGCGCAGCCACGGCCGCGTTGATCGCGTCCAACGAAACGGTCTGCGCCTCCAACGCGAACCGGCCGGCCCATCGAACCGCGGCTCGCTCATAGCGGTCGGGGTCGCCGTCGCGCAGCAGCAGGCAGACCTCCAGGGCGTCGCGCAGGCCGACGCGTGGCAGCTCGGCCGCCGCGGTCATTACCAAGGTCAGGTTGCCGGTGTCAAGAGCCCGCTTGAAGCGCGTGTAGGCGGACCCGTCGCTGGTCATACGAACACATGTTCCCACTCGATTCGGATGGATGCGCCAGGCAGTGCGCACTCGATCGTCTCCGTCGGAAGGTTTGGTGGCTGGGCACACCTCTCCGGTCGCCGACTGGGCCGAGAACTCCCCGCCCGCTTTGTAGGGGACCCCGGTCTGGGGCCGGTGCGGTCCCGCGGCTGCGGTTGCGGCTGCGGCCGCGACTACCGCCCCGACGACCGGGAAAAGGTGACAAACCGTGACCTGGCCTGCGAATTTGTCGCCAGCCTGCCGCTCAGCGTGGCGTACGCAACAAACCCCGAGCGCGCGCCCGCATTTGGCGCAAAACCCACGGCGGATCGCGGATCACGCAGCTCGGAACGCGGATCACGCAGCTCGGAACGCGGATCACCCGGCTCGCGCAACGCGGATCACCCGGCTCGCGCAACGCGGATCACCCGGCTCGCGCAACGCGGATCACCCGGCGCGGCACGCCTTCTCGGCTCACTCGCACCGCGCCCGGGATCCCAGGAGGCTGCTCTCAGCGGTAGGTCCCGGGTGTGACCACGCCGGCGAAGTAGAGGAAGTGCGCGCGGGTGTACCTGCGGTCGCCGGTGATGTTCGGGCTGGGATTCGAGCCGAGCTTGAGGTCGGTGCCGAGAAATGGATTGAAGCGGGGGTAGGCGCTGAGATAACTGGTGGGGTCCGCACGGAGCAGTCCGATCAGCGTCTCGGTGACGATCCGTCCGCCGACGGGACCAAGGTTGAGACCGCCGGTCATTGCTTTGGCTTCAGCGAGGATGTAGTACCAGAGTGGGGTGCTAGTGGCGAATGGGGTGTAAACACCGGCGATCTCGGGGAGCTCGGCGACGCTCAGTCGGTCGACTCCCATCGCGCGGGCGACCGCCTGTCCGGAGGGTAGCCCCCACGTGAGCTGGCGTAGCAGGTTTCGTTGTGGCAGTACCGTCGGGCTGGTCTGGGTGTGCGGCGCGATTGCCGGAACGGGCAACGTGAACAGCACGCTCGAAATCGTCGTATCGATCCTCTTGTTGTTCTTCACCTGTCCGTCGCCGAGATCGAAGAACGTCTGCCAGCCGACGTAGCGCCGGGGCGCGACGAACCCGCCGAGCAGGTCATCGCGGTCGTAGCTGGGCGGGGCGCTGAAGTCAGGCTCGGTCGGATCGAACACCAGGGCGAAGAACGGATCGGCGGTCGGGCTCGAGCTGTCGCCGGTGGCGCTGGAGAAGTTCGCCCGGTAGGAGGGGCGAACCATGCTGTGCCCGAACCGATAGGCGGCGGCGCCGAACTCGATCGGCATGAAGGCATCCCCCCGCGGCGGCCCGTAGAAGCGGTTCCCGCGCATCAGCACGTCGTCGACCACCGCCTGCCCGGCGATCTGCGGCAGATGCTCGTTGACCAGCAGCCACTGGTAATGCCACAGCGTCACCTGCCGGGCGATCAGGAACGACACGTAGGGGGTAGCCCGGTCGGCCGCTCGGGCGGCTGGGAAGCGGCCCAGGTCGAACTCTGACAGCTCGTCCAGCACCCGGTTGTAAAACAGGATGTGCGCACAATGCAGCCCCGCAATGATCACGTTCTCGTCGTTGCGCGGATCGCCGAGGAGCGCCGTGTAGGTGCCGTCGCCGTTGGCCACGCGGGGAACGTCCTCGTGGACCCCGCCCGATCCGATCTTCAGCTTCGGCCCCACCGATCCATCGGGGCTCTCGACGTACAGGTCAGGTCGCAGTCCCGGGCCGCCGCCAAACACCGAATCCAGATCGAGTGCCGGCGTCCGCGTGTTGGGTGACGTCAGCGGGTTCTGCGGCACTCCCAGCTGCGAGGTCTGATCAAACGTGATGTCGTGGTCGGTGAACTGGCCCACGAACGTTGAACCCGCCGTCATCGTCGGGTTATCCGGGTTGCTGCCGTACGCGTTGGTCGCCGACGGGTTGCCGTTGACGGTCGGATCGACGATCAGCGCCTTGGGCCCGGCCGCCAGATCATCGCCAGCATCGAGGATCCCGCCCTGCTGCCCAACCTCGAGCAACGCCGCGCGCACCGTGTTGTCCGCCTCCGCGAACGGCGGCAGACCGGGGAACATGCGCCCGAAATCGACGCTGTTGGCAGGCGCACCGCGATGCCCCGAGCGCAACCCTGCGCCGTTGACCGCCGCCGGCGGGGCGGCCTCGGCGCTCGGCGTTGCCGATCCCGTGCCCGCTCCAACCGATCCCGCGACCACCCCCGCGCCCGCCGCCCCCATCCCCTTCAAGAACTCCCGCCGGGACGGACCCCCAACCTGCCTATGGATGCTCATTGCACTCCCTCGGTGTTGAAACGCTTCCGGCGGACGAGCTCGGCGAGGCTACGGTCGAGGTGGGGCTGCGCGCTTGCGGGCGACACGGGGTCCGCGGCGCGCCGCTTGCGCCCTCACCCCGGTGCCGGGCGGCCGGCAACAATCCGACATCTCGCCCTGCACTCGTTCTGCCATGCCGCCAACCTACGAGCGCACGGGGCGCGGCACATCGGGAGGACCACCTATGTTGGCAGCAGCCGGCACCTATGTTGGGAACATCGCGCGGGTGGATTTCCGGTAGGAACGGCGCAAGCGGGACGCGGGACAGTCAAACCGCGCCTCGGCCAGGCGTTCAGCCCTCCGCGAGGGCGAGGGCCCCGAAGTTGGTCGCCAGGACGCAGGCCGTGGTCAGGGGGACCCCCAGCAACGCTGGCCCGAAGGTTTTGCCTCACTGTCTGGTTTCAAACACGAGGCGATAGTGGTCGAGCAGCTCGCGCTCGAAGCAGACCTGATTGGCGCTCACACCGGAGGTGAACGCGAGGCGGAAGTTGGCGCTGGTGAGCCAGCGGGGCAGCAGCCGGAGCTTGAGCAGCGTCTTTCTGAAGCTCGGCGCCCCGATCCGCGTGTTCCACCGGTTTATCGTCTCGATGTAGTCACGGCGGCCGCTGACGCTCGAGACCAGCCGGAAGTGAGGCTCAGCGCACCCGACGACCTGCTCCTGACCAAACGGCAGCCAGGAGCCGGGGAACTGGCGCCCCAGCAGCGCGATATACCACTCGTCGGAGTCCCGCGGTGGGACCGCCCGAAGCGCCTCGAGGTCGATCCGCGAGGCGGGGATCATGTTGCGACCGAAGACCATCGTCTGCAGGTAGAAGCGGCCACCGGGCGGCAGCAGACGCGAGACGCGGGCGAACAGGTCACGGTAGATCTCCTCCTGTCGTCCCGCCTGATAGGCCTCCGGGGAGCAGAAGTGCTCAAACGCGCCGAGGCTCGCCACCGCGTCGAACGGGCCGAAGCGCTCCCGGTCGATCTCACGCGCGTCCTCGAGGTAGACCTCGAGCCCGTGCTGGCGGCAGGCCCTCTGTTGCGCCGAGGAGAGCGTCACCCCCACGCCGGTCCCACCGCGCGCCCGGGCATAGGCGAGCAACGGACCCCAGCCACAACCCAGGTCGAGCAGGCGTCGGCCCGGCCCGATTCCCACCTGTTCGGCCACATAATCGTGCTTGCGCCGCTGCGCCTGCTCGAGGCCGAGCGAGAAGTCCCCGTCGAACATCGCGCCGCTGAAATCGGGCAGGTCACCGAGGCTGAGCCGGATGACCCGATCAGTCAGCGAGTAGGTGAAGTCGACGTCCCTGCGGTTGGCCATCCTCTCCAACATACGACCCGCGCTCCGCCGGCCTCTCCAGGATGGCTTGCCCGACCGCATTTGGCCCCGGCCGGCACGCCGTCGGCGACCGAGCCATGTCGGA
This sequence comes from uncultured Actinomycetota bacterium, assembly GCA_963830395.1. Taxonomy (GTDB): domain Bacteria; phylum Actinomycetota; class Thermoleophilia; order Solirubrobacterales; family Solirubrobacteraceae; genus Palsa-465. The sequence continues at coordinate 407,750 of CAWHMI010000012.1, read as the reverse complement.
CTCCGCCACCGGGTTGTCTCGGCGGCCATTCCTGACTTACGATGGCGCTGATGGGTTGGAGAGGCAACCTCGTTGCCGCGGCGGGCGTCGCGGCGCTCGTCGGCGGATGCGGCACCACCGGCCACAAGACGACGACATCCGTCCCGCAGCCGACGACATCTCGGCCGGCTCCGGCGCAGACGTCCGCGGTGGAGAAGCGGACGATCGGAGCGGGTGAGTTCCCCGGGTTCAATCCGTCCGCGCCCGTGACCGCGACAACTCCCCAGACCTGGGTGCAGGTCGATGAGCTCGAACCGTCGCAACGCGCGGCGGCCGCGGCGCGGTTCCGGCGCCTGCACTTTGTCGCCGGTGCCCGCAACGATCTCATCTGGGCCAGGTCGTCGGCAGGCAACGAATTCGGGGGTCTCTCGGTCGTCGAGCAGTTCGCCTCCGCCGCCGACGCGAGGTCTGACCTCGTCGCCGAGCTGCCGAGCTTGGGCCCGGGAAGGCGGTTCACCGTCCCGGGTGTGCCGGGCGCTTCCGGCGTGGCCGGCTCCGAAGGCGCAAGCATCGGCGATGACGTCCTGTTCACCAATGGACCCTACGTTTACCTGGTCGGGGCCGCGTGGCCGGCGGGAGTCAGATCGTCGCCGAGCCGTGCCAGCCTGATCGCCGCAGTCCAGCATCTCTATCGTCGCGTGAGGGTCCGGGACTGAGTAAGTGGCGGAATCCGACGAGGGGCTGGGCGTGGATGACGTCGCCCGCTCGCCCCGATCGTACTGGTGGTACGTGAGGGCGAGTGGGCGGCGTCAGGCGCGTCCAGACGCCGTCGGAGCCGTCAATTACAAAGTCCCGGGTCCTTAGCCACTGAGGGGCTCGCCCGCGGTCGCAGCCGCCTCGCCCGGTGCCTGGTCCGGCCGGCCGGGACTCCCGAACGCGTGCGTGATACTGCTGGGCATACGGTTTGGCAACTCCGGACATCGCCTGATCCTCCGCCGCATCGCTGACCGGCCGCCGGCCGGGCCAGTCCGTCGTGGCCCGCCACGAGGCATGGCGGTAAGGACACATGCTTGCAGGATCCAGTTACTGGCCCAGTTTCTTCGCCCGGATCGTGGGTCGTCTGCAATGGGATCCGACGGCCATCGATCTGGCTCCGGATGCCCGGGCATGGCCCGAGCTGCCGGCTGAGCGCCGTGAGCGACTGACCAGGCTCCTGGCCGGTTTCTGCGTGGCCGAGGATGCCGTGTCCGAGCAGCTGGCACCGTTTGCCACGGCCGCCGAGCAGACCGCGATGGCGTTTGATGAGACCCTGGTGGCTTGGGTCTTCTTCCTGCAGTCGCCGCGACGAGGTGCGCCACGCGGTTCTCTTCGACCGTATCGCCGCCGAGGTGCTCGGGCTGCCGGGGCCACGCCGCCCGAGCGTCGCGCCGCGGCCCCACGTCCCGGCCGGGGTGCTGACGCTCTTCGAGGAGCAACTGCCCGCGCTGACCGCCGAGCTCGCAGCGGGGCGCATCGGGCTGGGCGAGGGCATTGGCCTCTACCACATGCTGCTCGGGGGCATCGTCTTCGACGCCGGGCAACACGCGCTGCTCTCGATGATCTGGCGGACGACGCCCTGCCCGGCGTGCGTGAGGGCGTGGCGCGCGTCGAACGCGACGAGCGCTGGCACATCGGCTTCGGCCTGCGCTGCCTGGTCGAGACCAAGCCCTCCCGCGAGCTGCTCGATGACCTGCTGGCGCGGTCCGCGGAGGCCGCCGCCGCCTGGGGCGACGCCATCCCGGCGGACACGCGCGAGCGCATCGTGCCCATGTGTGCTCGGCGACTGTCGGTTGCCGGTCTCATCGGGGCGCGCGCGGCGGCGTAGCTCGGACGCCGCGCCTGCGCCGACCGCAAGGCGGTCAGGGTGGGAACGACCCCGGGGCCCAGCGCCGCAGCCTCAGGCGGCGGCAAGGCGGCCCGAGCGAAGCAACGACACCGAGGCTGCGCGCCGCAGCCGCCTCACGCCCGCAGGGCAGTCGCTCGGTGCCGTCTCCGCCTCAGATCAGCCAATCAGCAACTCGAGCCCGGCGACGAGAATCAGCGCACCGCCGGCGAACCGGGTGGCGGGCGCGCGACGGTTCATCACCGGGAACACCCGCGGCAGCGCGACCGCGACGATGAGCCCGATGAGGGCAAGCAGCCCGCTCGACAGCGCCTGCTGCCCGGCCTGGGCGAGAACGGAGCCGGTCGAGCGGTCGCCCAGTCCGTAGGCGAGGTTGTCGATGGTCAGCACGAACGGCAGCACCCATACCGGCCAGCGCGCAGAGAATCGCCGTACCCCAGCCGCGACCACGATCAGATAGAGCCCCAACCCGATCAGGATCGCCGTCTGCACGGCCGCGCTGGTGGCGTCCGAGAGCCGCCAACCGGCGGATGTTCCGATCAAGAAGACGACTCCGTCGGCGATGCCGAACAACGCGGCGAGCGGCACCCGCGACCGTCGCTCGACGATCGCTCCGATCGCCAGGCAAGCTATCAAGCTGTCTACGCCTAAAAGCAGGAAGCCCATCTCAACCTCCAGACCCTCTGATTGGTTTATACACAACCACGACGGTGCTGACCGTCCACCAGTGTCAGGCGCCTCCACCGCCGGCCTGCTCACGTCCCCGGCCCGGACGCAAGCAGACCGTTAAACCACTGTCACGGTGATCACCGGAGTGACCCCGGTGCTACGACTCCGGCAGCGCGAACGCGAACACAGCGCTTCCCGCGCGCGCGCCGAGCATCGCGGGCAGGAAGCCCTCGACCCAACCCCCCCAGCCGGTGGGCACGACGACGAACTGTCGGCCATCGACGCTGTACGTCGACGGGCTCGAGTGGTGGCCGCTTCCGCACTGGAACTGCCACAACAGGTCGCCGGTCTTGGCGTTGAGGGCGTTGAACTTGCCGGAGGGCTCGCCGGCGAACACGAGGTTGCCGGCCGTGGCCAGCACCGACGCGCACATGGGCTGCTCGTGGCGCCAGCGCCACCGCTCCTCGCCGGTCCGCGGATCAAAGGCGCTGATCGATCCGGCGACGTCCTCGCCGTCGACGGCGACGCCCGCGCCCCAGTACGGAATGCTCTCCTTGAACTCGCGGCGGCGCCGAGTGGCCGTCGCTCCGATGTCCTGCACGGGGGCGTAGAGCAGCTCCGTCTGCGGGCTGTAGGCGGCGTGCGTCCACTCCTTGGCGCCGGCCGGTCCCGGCCAGAAGTGGACCGGGTCCCCCTCCTTGTCGGGATACTCCTTGGGCGTCACCTTGCCGTTGGCGTCGATTTCACCCCAGGTGATGCGATCGACGAACGGCACGACCCGGACCAGCGAGCAGTCGGTGCGATCGAGGATGAACAGGTACCCGTTCTTGTCGAAGTGCGCGGACAGCTTGCGCCCGTCGAGGTCGAACAGGATGTTCTCCATCGTGGAGTCGTAGTCCCACACGTCGTGCGGGGTGTACTGGTAGTGGTCCAGGATCTCGCCGTTGTCAGGGTTGACCGCGACGACACTGTCGGTGAACAGGTTGTCGCCCTCGCGCACCCCCCCGTCGAAGTCGGGGCACGGGTTGCCGGTGTTGAAGTACAGGCGGTTGAGGTCCGCGTCGAAGGTGGGCGTGATCCAGCAGTTCCCGCCGCCCCGCTGCCACGCCTCGCCCTCGGCGGGCCAGGTCTCCGACCCCGGCTCGCCCGGCTTGGGCACCATGTAGCAGCGCCAGACGTGCTCGCCGTCCTCGAGCTTGAAGGCGTCGGCGTGGCCGCGCACCCCGAACTCTCCGCCGGAGCTTCCGACGATCACCATGTCCTTGACGACCAGCGGGGCGACCGTCGCTGACTCCCCGGCCCGCACATCGCCGTACACCTTGTCCCAGACGACGTTGCCGCTCTCGGCGTCGAGCGCCAGTACGTGGGCGTTGAGCGTGGTGACGAGCACCTTTCCCTCGGCCACCGCGCATCCCCGGTTCACGTTGCCGCAGCACAGCGACACGTCGTACGGCGACGCGTGCTTGTAGCGCCACAGCTCGTGACCGGTCTTGGCGTCCAGCGCCCACACCCAGCCGTCATACCCCGTCAGGTACATGACGCCGTCGACGACGATCGGGGCGGCCTCCATCGAATACGTTCCCGCGCCCGATTGCATGCCCACGGTGCCGGCCTGAAAGACCCACGCCGGCGCCAGGCTCTTGACGTTGTCGGCGTTGATCTGATCGAGCAGGCTGTAGCGCTGCCCGTCGTAGCCGCCGTAGTAGGTGGTCCAGTTGTGCGGCTCGGCCTCGCGGGCCTTGAGGATGCGCTCGTAGTTGACGTTCTTGGTCACCGCCGGCGCCTTGCCGACCACTTCACTGAGGCCCGTCTGGCTAACGGCGTGACCTGCTTCAACATACGTTGCCATCAACTTCTCCTCTCTACGGTTGCGGCTGGGCCGGGCGATCGAGCTTGGCTTCGGGGGGCGTGTCCCCGGACACGACGATCGACCCGGTCAGGCCGCGGCCCTCATCGTTGCCCGTCGTGGAGCCATAGAAGTACTGCCCCGGGCCGTCGAGCTCGATGGTCGCCGTGCCGTGCGAGTGGTTCACCATCCAGAGGAACTGGGCGTGACCGTTGCTCGGGAGGACCGCGCAGTGCGTGTTCTTGTCGTCGTTGTAGAGGTCGAGGTCGAGGGTGCCCCCGTGGGGCATGATCAGGATCCCGGGGTCGAAGATGAGCTCGTCCTCGTTGATCCGGATCGTGGCGTGCATGCGCCCGTCGGACCCCTCCTCGGCGTGGCCGACGTTGCCGGTGCCCATGACGCGACCGATCGTCGTCCCATTCTGCTTGGCCAGGCCCGGTTCATCGCCGATGTGCGTTGTCTTCTGGGCGGTTTCGCTCACGGCTCTCTCCCTCCATCCAAGGAACAAATGAGTATGGGCCACCCTAACATCCGCGGGCGGACGCGACAAGCGCTCCTCGGAAGCGACCCGATTGGACCTCACTTGCAAAGTGGTGCGGTTACCCGAGGGAGATCGTCTCGGCGCCGGCCACGCGAAGATGGTCGAGCGCGGTCCCGGTGGACTCGCGCAACCGCAGCACGTCGGCCAGCACCGCGTGACGGCCCCCCGCCAGCGCGTCGGCCAGCAGCGCGCCGCCGTGCGCTGCCGCGCTCGCCCGTCCCGGGCGCAGCGCGACCACCGGGGCGACGTCGCCCAGCGACGAGGCCAGGACGGTGACCAGCGCGGGCAGGCGGGCGAGCCGGCCGGAGACGACGACCTCGTGGGGAGCCGGCAGGCTGACCAGCAGGGCTCGCACCGCCTTGGCGGCCGCCTCCAGCAGTGCCGTCCAACCTTCGGCATGCGCCGGTGAGGCCCACAGCGCGGCGAGGTCAGCGATCCGCAGCGCCCCCGTCGGATCCAGCGCGCCGCCCGTGAACAGCGTGTGCTTGCCCAGCGCCGGCGCCAGCAGGTAAGCCAGCTCGCCGTCGAGCGCTCCGGCGGCGCGGACGCCCAGCGGCCCCGAAGATCCGCCCACCCCGTCGACGATCTGGCCCTCGGCGATCGCCAGCGCCGCGGTGAAGGCGCCCCCCAGCTCCAGCAGCACCATCGCCGTCTCGTGCGCCTCGATCGCCCGTCGGCGTGACTGGTCGACGATCGCGCAGGCCGCCGCACACACCTTGTCCGCGGTTCCCAGATCGATCCGGTTGTACTTGCGGTGACTGGGAACCGACGGCAGGTGGATCACGCCGGGGCCGAACACCACCGGCAGGTCGCTGCGCGCCAACGACCGCAGCAGCGAACGAAAGCCGGCCACTCCGGCCTGCGCCCCACGCTCGTCGGCGCGCACGAGCACCATCTCGGCCAGCTCGCGCTCTCCGACGTCGGCGGCGGCGAGGAGCGGCAGGCCGTAGCCACTGGGCCCGTAGACCAGGTCGTAGGGCCCGTGGCGCGCCAGCGCGTCCAGCAGGGGACGGCTGTCCGCGCTCAGCGAGCCGGTCTCGAACACCTGCTCGACGACCAGCTCGCCGTCCTGAAGCACGCACAGGTCGAACGACACGGTTCCAGGATCGACACCGGCTACGCGGGGCATATCATTGACCGATGAGCGACAAGCGGACGTACACCGACGAAGAGATCCCGGCCAAGCTGTCCGAGCTCGGCCTGAACGAGTGGTATCTCGAGGGCAACTGGATCCGGCGCAAGTACAACACCGACGGCTGGCCGACGACCCTCATGGCGGTCAACCTGGTGGGATACCTGTGCGAGGCCGCCGGGCATCACGCCGACCTGAACGTCACCTGGGGCAAGCTCTGGGTCAAGCTGGCCACGCACTCGGCGGGCGGCATCACCGACAACGACTTCACGCTGGCGCGCAAGATCGAGGACACCGTGCTGTGGCGGCCCGAGCCCGATAGCCCGCTCGACGGGCCGATGGGCAAGTTCGTGTTCTCGAAGTCAGCTTCGGGCGCCCCCAGCTGACGGCGCCGCGGCGCGGCGTCTCACAGCGCATCCACGGCGACGTCGTAGACGCCATCGAGATCGAGGATGGTGCCCTTCGTCTCGAACATCCGCTGCACGCAGGCCTTCTGCAGCTTCATCTTGGGACCGCCCACCGCCAGCGCCCCGAGCCGCAGGACACCGTCCTCCTCGGCCAGGTCGTCGTCGCGGGCGACGCCCTCCACCCCCACGGGCTCGGCCGCCGAGTAGTCGACGACCACTCGCAGCCCCTCGACGTGCGCCCACCCGCTGCGGCGCAGGATTTGCGTGCCCGCCGGTCCGGCGGCGAACACGGCGGCGTGGCCGGCCAGCGCCGCGTCGAGCTCGTCGCTGGACTCGGGCTCGACGACCTCGAATCCCGCCTCCTGGGCGACGGGGACGCCGGATGCGCGGCGATGGCTCCCCTCCATCACGTCGGGCGGGAACGTCAGCACGGTCACCTCGGCGCCCTCGCGGCGCAGCAGCTCCGCCGTGCGCAGACCGACCGGCCCCACTCCGATCACCGCCGCCCGGCTGTCCTTGAGCGACACCGCGCCGCGGACCCGGGCCAGGGCGGCCGCCGCGGTCGTGTTGGAGCCGTCCGAATCGAGCATGATCGATGGCTCGAAGGGCTCGAAGAACAGCTTCTGCGCCGCCGCAAACACCGCCTCGCCGTCGCGCACCTTGGACCCACCCACCCAGAAGGCGGTGTTGGCCAGGCCATCGGGCCCGCGGGGGAAGATCGCGCCCTGGACGATGTCCTCCAGGTTGTCGGCGGTGATCTGGCCGAACCCCAGCACGACGTCGACGCCAGCATCGTAGGCGGCGATCGCGTCGAACGGACTGGGGTGGGAGTCGGTGTCGAGTTGGATCAGGATCTTGTTCATCGGGGGTCCTCTCGTCGAGGTTCGGGGAAGCTGAGAAGGCCCCAGTCCAGGGGCCCCTCCTGTCGGTAGTTCTTGCCCAGCCCGCGCGCGATCGTCGCCTTCATCAGCTCCTTTCCGAGATAGAAGGCGTGTGCGGGGTCGTCGACGCTGAGCTGCTCGAACACGCGGTACATGTTCGTCTCGCGCACGAAGCGATCGCCGTTGAAGGCGTACAGCCAGTCGGCATCGGCGAACAGGCGGTAGTTGGCGTCTGAGACCTGGGTCTGCATCGCGCGCAGCTCCGGCTCGGTGGGGGCTCGCATCGACTCGTCCCGGCTGGTGACCAGTCCCGAGTCGATGTGCTTGGGCGGCCGGGCCTCGCGTGCCGCCAGGCTCATGATCTGCGCCGCCAGCACGGTTTCGCGCACCGCGCCGCGCGCCCAACCGATCACCTCGGTGGTCAACACCGCGCCGATGCCGACCTCCTGGCAGAAGCCGATCAGTAGCGCGGTGACCCCCGTCGAGTCGGCCTCGGTGAGCTCGGTCAAGTTGCCGATGCCCATCAACAGCTCGGACTCGGGGTGACGGCGGCGGACCTCGACGTAGCGCGCCAGCGACGCCGCGAACCCGGCGTTGATGGGGGCCAGGATCGAGTCGAGCAGGTACGGGCGACCCAGCTGCTCCATGTGGCCGGCCATTCGGTGCAGGCCGTCGAGGTCGTCGGGATCCTCGGTGATCAGTACCGGAGTCGCGCGCAGGTCCGGAGCCAGGTCGATCGTCTCCGGCGTGAGGCTGAGCACGTAATCCACCCCGGCCGCGTCGGCCATGCGGATGTGCTCGGGGTCGAGCGTGTCGATGCTGAGCGACAGCCCCCGGTCGCGCAACGCCGCGATCGTGGGTGGCCCCTCGGTCAGCCACGAGCGATCCAGCGACAGGCCGAGGTCGATGACGTCGGCGCCGGCCGCCCGGTAAGCCTGCGCCCGGTCGAGCAGTTGCGCTTGCGACAACGACTGCACGTCGTTGATCTCGGCGAACACCCGCACGTCCCGGGGACCGAGCTGCGCCCGGACGGCTTCGCGCCCGTACCACTCCGGCAGCGCGCGGACGTCGGCCGGCCCCTTGCGCACCGGCAGGCCGGTGGCTTGCGCCAGCGTCTCGACGTCGCCCTCGCACAGTCCCGGAATCACGATGCTGTCCACTCCCGGCGGCGGGCTCAATCGCTTGGCGATCCAGCGCGTGGTCATCAGCGCGGCGACGGAGATGTTCATCACGGCGATCTGGTGGTCGATACCCAGTTCCGACAGGACGCCACGCAGCGCCGGCTCGGCCAGGCGGCCGGTCAGGAACAGCGTGTCAGCCAACTGCGCCGCCGTTGACGTTGACCGCCTGGCCGGTGACGAAGGCGGCGGCCGGCGAGGCCAACCAGACGGCGGCGCCGGCCACGTCCTCCGGCCGGCCCCAGCGGCCCAGCGGCGTCTGTGCGGCAACCTCCGCGTAGAAGTCGCGATCCGCGCCCGCCCCGTAGGCCGTCTCGATCCAGCCCGGGCACAGCACGTTGACGCGCACCGCGGGGGCGACCGAGCGCGCGAACGACTTGGAGAAGCCGAGCACCCCGGCCTTGACGGCGGCGAACAGCTCGGGATCGTCACCCGCCATCCCGTCGATGCTCGCGTGGTCCCACCCCAGGTTGAGGATGCAGCCGCCGGGCCGCATGCGGGCGGCGACCATCCTGGAGCAGCGGATCGTGCCCTTGAGATCGAGCTCGAGCAGCTTCTCGAGCTTGCGCTCGGCCGGCCACCTGCCGGCGTCGCCGGTGAGCACATCGGCGCCGGCGTTGTTGACCCAGACATCGACGTCGCCGAGAACGTCGAACGCCTCGCGCACGATCGAGGCGCAGCCCTCCAGCGTGCTCAGGTCCGCCTGCAGGAGAGCGTGGCCGGGGCCGAGCTCGCTCGCCAGCGCCCGGGCGGCCTGCGACGAGCGCGAGAAGCCGATGCCGACGCGGGCACCGGCCGCCGCGAAGGCTGAGGCGATCGCCCTCCCGATCCCGGAGCTGGCTCCGGTGACGACGGTGCACAGACCGGCGAGCGCTGCCTCCCCGGTCTGCGCGGTCAACGGCTCGGAGCCGGCGCTCGCCCGGCCGGTGGCTCAGCCCTCGTGGCCGCCGGCGAACGGGTGACGCGCGTTGGCCTTCTCGGCGATCACGGTGTCGACGCTCGGCTCGCCCTTGAGCGCCCGGGAGATCGACATCTTCGTCGCCTCGTAGTTGTAGTCAAAGATCTTCTTGTCGTCGGTGGCCTCCCAGTGGATGAACACGCCCACCACCAGACACAGATCGTCGACCTGATCCCGGGGGATGACGCCCTCGTCGACCGAGTCCACCACCGCGCGGGCGACCGCGGCCTGGGCGGGACCGAACAGCTGCGCGGCCTGCTTCTCGCCCTTGATGTCCACCTTGTTGGTGATCACGGTGTCGGGCTTGGTCGCCAGGTTCGGGGCGACGATCGCCATCAGGTTGGTGTGGCCGGCGGACTCGGTGGTGAACGCGCTGGCGAAGGCGTTGCCGACCGGCCCATTCTTGGACCCGATCAGTAGATCGATGTGGGCCAGCTCGTTGCCGTCGCCGGTCAGGGCCTCTCCGGTTGCCAGGGTGATGGCCATGCTTTGCCTCCCTCTCGTATCGTGACGTCGGTGGGTGCAACCCTAGCTCACTCCATACCCAGCCGGGATCTAATCGAGCACCACGTTGCACTCGCCTGTCTGCTGGAGGTTTCCGCCGCCAAACCCGGGAACATCACGCCGGCTCACGACTTCTCCGACACGACCTACACCGACATGGTGCGCTCGGCGCTGGCGCTTGGGGACGCCTTCGCCGCCCGGCGGGACGGCGAGCGCGGCGTCGGCGAGCTGATCGCCGACGGGGTGCGCGCGACCGCCCGCGTCGCCGGCGCCAACACCAATCTGGGGATCGTGCTGCTGTTCGCGCCTCTAGTCCACGCCGCGAGGACCCGGCGAGAGGACGAGGGGCTGCGCTCGGCGGTCCAGCGGACGCTCGCGCAGCTCGATGTCGACGATGCCGCCGCCGCCTTTGCGGCGATCGCCCAGGCTGCACCCGGCGGGTTGGGCGAGGCGCCCGAGCACGACGTCAGAGCTCCGGCGCGCGTCTCCCTGCGCGAGGCGATGGCGGCCGCCGCGCACCGCGACAGCATCGCCTCGGAGTACGCCACGGGTTACTCGATCGTGTTCGATACCGGACTGCGGTTCCTGGCCGACGCGCTGCGCGCCGGCGCCGGAACGCTCGATGCGGTGGTGTCACTTCACCTCGAGCTGATTGCCTCCAACCCGGACACCTTGATCGCGCGCAAGGCCGGGCCGGAGGCGGCCCGGGTGGTGACCGGCGCGGCTCGCGAGGTGCGCGCCGGGACCCGCACGCTCGCCGAGTTCGACGCCTCGTTGCGCGGACCCGACCACCGGCTGAATCCGGGGACGAGCGCCGACCTGGTGGCGGGCACCCTGCTCACCGCGCTGCTGTCGGGAGTGGATCTACCTTGAGGATCCTGGTGGTTGCGGTCAGCGCCCGGATGCTCGCCCAGCTGGCGGTGGCCGACGGTCACGAGGTGACCGCGCTGGACCGCTTCGGGGATGTCGACCTGCGCGCGGTTGCGGCCGCCGCCACGGCGCCCAGCAACGACGCCCTGGCGGCGCTCGCCGCGGACGTCGACGCCGAGGCCGTCGTCTACGGTGCCGGCCTGGAGAATCGACCCGATCTGGTGGGTCAGCTGAGCCGCGGGCGGGAGCTGCTGGGCACGCCGCCTGAGCTCCTGGCGGCCGTGCGCGACCCGTGGGCCGTGGCGGCGGCGGCGCGGGCGGCGGGAGCGCGCGCTCCGGAGACCCGGGCGGCCGACGAGCTCCCGCCGACCGGCGGCGACCACGGATGGCTGCGCAAGCCACGGCGTGGCGGCGGCGGGCGCGGCGTGCGGCGATGGTCCGGCGGCCGGCTGCGGGCGAGCGAGATCCTGCAGCGCCGGGTCCGCGGGCTGTCCTGCTCGGCGGTGGCGATCGGCGACGGTCGGCGGGCCGCGGTGCTCGGCCTCACCGAGCAGCTGCACCGCTCACCCGGGTACCAGTGGGCGGGCAACCTGGCGCCGCCGCGTCTGCCCGACGGCGAGCGGGACGAGTGCAGCGGCCAGCTGAGCGCGGTCTGCGCCGAGGTGGCGGCTCGCTTCGGCGTGCGCGGCGCCTTCGGGGTCGATGCGATCTGGGACGGGCGCCACGCGTGGGTGCTGGAGGTCAACCCACGACCCCCGGCGGGGCTGGAGCTGTTCGGGCCCGGCAGCTTTGCGGCGCATGTCCGTGGGGCGCGCGGTCTCGGTTTGCCATCCGCCGATGTGCTGCCGGCGACGCGGTGTGCGAGGGTGAAGCTCGTGCTGTTCGCCGACCGCGACCTGCGCGCTCCCGATCCCGGCTGGTGGCCGAGGGAGCTGGTGCGCGACGTCCCCCACCGCGGGGAGACGATCAAACGCGGCGCGCCGGTGTGCACGGTGATCTCGGCCAGCGCCGGCGCGCCGGAGCTCGCCGCCCGCGGGGCCCGCCTGCTGGCCGCGCTCTCCGAGTCCGAAGTGGTGCTCGCCCATGGTTGAATCCGGACCGTTCACGTCGATCACCTGCGCCGGCTGTGGCCTGTTGTGCGACGACGTGACCGTCGAGCCTTCTGAGCAAGGCGTGCGCCTGGAACCCCCGTGCGGTCTGGGCACCGAGTGGTTCTCGGCGCGCCTGCACCCGCCGGAGAGCCAGCCGGCGGCGACGATCGGCGGTCAGCCGGCCGACGTCGAGGCGGCACTGACCCGGGCGGCCGAGCTGCTGCGGGCGGCGCGCCGGCCGCTGGTGCACGGCTTTGCCGCGGCCACCGTCGAGGACGCTCGGGCCGCGGTGGCCCTCGCCGATCGCCTCGGGGCGCTGGTCGCCACCGACACGGTAAACGGCGCCTGGCCGGGTGCCGCGGCGGCACCGCTGCGCGGCACCTCCACCGCCACCCTGGGGGAGATCAGGGATCGGTCGCGGGTGATCGTCATCTGGCGCGAGGATCCCGCGACCACCCATCCGCGGCTGCTCGATCGCCTCGGCCTCACCGCCGACTCCGCCTCCGCGCGTGGCGGCGAGCGCACGCTCCTGGTCGTCGATGACCGTGACACCGCCACCGCGCGGCGCGCCGACCTGCGACTCCGCTGGCCGCGGGAGCACGATCTGGACGCGCTGATCTCGCTGCACGCGTTGCAGCGGGACCTGGCGCTGCCCGACGGCGACCTCGAATCCGAGCTCCGCGGGCTGCTGGAGCGCGCCCGGGCCGTGCCCCATGCGGCGTTCGTCTTCGGGGCCGGCCTGACCGATGGCGCCGGCGGCCAGCGACGGGCGCTGGCACTGCACGAGCTGGTGCGCGCCCTGTGTCACGACCGCCACGTGGTCACCCTGGCGTTACCCGGCGCCGCGGGAACCACCGGGGCGCAGGATGTGCTGGCCTGGCAGACGGGGTATCCCGGAAACGTCGACTTCGCCACCGGTCATCCCGAGCCCGTCACCGCCACCCGGCCGCTCGCGACCGGGGAGGGCATCGACGTGTCGCTGCGCGTCGAGGGCGGCTCCGCCGAGCTCCCCGACGGCGTCACCGAGATCGCGCTGTGCAGCCTGCCGGCGCCGGGCGCGGCGGTGTCGATCCGCACCGCCGCCGCGGGCGTCGCGGCCCCCGGCACCGCTCACCGACTCGACGGGGTCCCGCTGACCCTGCAGGCGCCGCTGCCGGATGACGCGCCGACGGCGGCCGGGCTGCTGGCGCGGCTGCTCTCGGAGATCTTGAGGTGAGCGCCATCCGGATCAGCGGCGGACGGGTCCACGACCCGGCCAACGCCGTCGACGGCGAGGTCCGCGACGTGTGCCTGCAGGACGGGAAGGTGGTCGCCGAGGTCGGCCCCGACGCCCGCGGGATCGACGCCCGGGGGATGGTGGTGATGCCCGGCGGCGTCGACATCCACGCTCACATCGCCGGTCCCAAGGTCAATGCCGCGCGCAAGCTCTCCCCCGACGGGCGCCGTGGCGATCCGCTGGATGCCACCGAGATCCTGCGGTCGGGCACCGGCGGGCTGGTTCCCTCCACGTTCGCCACCGGCTACCGCTATTCGCTGCTGGGCTACACCACCGTCGTCGAGGCGGCCGCTCCGCCGCTGGCGGCGCGCCATGTGCTCTCCGAGCTGCGCGACACGCCGATGATCGACAAGGCGTTTCTGATCCTGATGGGCAACAACCAGGTGCTGTTCGAGCTGATCCGGGAAGCCCGCGGAGCCGCCTCGCCGCAGCTGCGCGACGCCGTCGCCTGGTGGCTGGAGGCGACCGGCGGCTACGGGGTCAAGCTCGTCAACCCCGGCGGGGTGGAGCTGTGGAAGCAGTCAAACGGGCAGATCGACTCACTCGACGACACCGTGGCGGGCTTTCAGGTCACGCCACGCCAGGTGCTCGAGGCGATCGCGGGGGCGGTGCACGAGCTCGGGCTGCCGCACCCGGTCCACATCCACGCCAACAACCTGGGCGTTGCCGGCAACGCCGACACCACGCTGGACACGATGCGCACGGTGGCGGGGCGCCAGGCGCACTTCGCGCACCTGCAGTTCCACAGCTATGGCGGGTCCGGCGCCTCGGGGGGCGGGCTCAGATCCCGAGCGTCCGAGCTGGTCGAATACCTGGGCAGCCATCCCGAGATCACCGCCGACGTCGGCCAGGTGATGTTCGGGCCGGCGATGACGACGACGGCCGACGCCCACGTGTCGGCGGTGCTGCGCGACCTCGATGGCGGCAAGTGGCTCAACCACGACACCGAGGTGGAGACCGGGTGCGGGATCGTGCCCTACACGTACCGGGCCAGCAACTACGTCCACGCTCTGCAATGGGGGATCGGGCTGGAGCTGTTCCTGCTGGGGAAGGACCCCTGGCAGGTGATGCTGTCCACCGATCATCCCAATGGCGGCTCGTTCCTCAGCTACCCGAAACTGATCCGCCTGCTGATGGACCGCGGCTTCCGCGAGGATCAGATGGGTCGCGCCAATCAGAAGGCGATCCGGCGCACCGCCCTGCCCGACGGGCTGGACCGCGAGTACACGCTGAACGAGATCGCGATCATCACCCGGGCCGCGCCGGCACGCCGGCTCGGCCTCCGCGACAAGGGCCATCTCGGTATCGGCGCCGACGCCGACGTGACCATCTACCACGATCGCGCCGACCGCGAGGAGATGTTCGCCACTCCGCGCTACGTGATCAAGGGCGGTGAGCTGGCCGTGGAAGACGGCGACCTGCGCCGCGCCGAGGACGGAGTGCTGCTCAGCAGCCGGGCGGCGTTCGATCCCGCGGTGACCCGCGTGCTCGAGCCGCTGTTCGGCGCTCGTTACACGGTGGCGTTCGAGCACTACCCGGTGCGCGACCCGGCGCTGCGCGAGCCGGTGCGGATCGTCGAGGCCGGGCGATGAGCGGCTACGCGCTCGGCGCCACCGAGGTCGCCGATACGTTCGCCGAGGCGTTCCCGATGCGTTTCGCGCGGCTGGTGATCACCGCCGCCACCGCAGGCTGGGCGCTCGAAGCGGCGCGCTCGGCGACCGGCTTTGCCACCTCGGTGATCGGCTGCAAGTGCGAAGCGGCGATCGAGTGCCCGGTCACCCGGACCCCGGACGGCCGGCCGGGCGTCTCGGTGCTGCTGTTCGCCATGGACCGCGAGGGCGTCGGCAAGCGCGTGCTCGACCGCGTCGGACAGTGCGTCATGACCTGCCCGACGGCCGCGTGCTTCGACGGTCTGCCCGGGGCCGAGAAGCGGGTGGCGCTGGGTTCCAGCCTGCGTTACTTCGGCGACGGGTTTCAGGCCAGCAAGGTGATCTCCGGCGAACGGTTCTGGCGAATTCCGGTGATGGAGGGGGAATTCCTCGTCTGCGAGTCGGTCGGGGTCGGCAGCGGCGTCGGAGGCGGCAACCTCGTGATCGGTGGCGCGGACGAGGCGCGCGCGCTCGGCGCCGCGCAGGCGGCGGTCGACGCGGTGCGCGACGAGGGCGTCGCGCTGCCGTTCCCCGGCGGGATCGTGCGCAGCGGCAGCAAGGTCGGCGCGCTCACGTCATCCTCGATGCCGGCCTCCACCAATCATCAATTCGCCCCCACGTTGCGCGCCCAGATCGACGACTCGCTCGTGCCCGACGGCGTCGGGGCGATGTACGAGATCGTCATCGACGGCATGTCCGAGGACAAGGTGCGCGAGGCCATGCGCCGCGGGCTGCACGCCGCCGCCGGCGCGGGCGCCGCGCAGGTCACCGCCGCCAACTTCGGCGGCGGGCTGGGAGAGTTTCACTTCCCGCTCACCGAGCTGCGCGATCCGCCATGACGCTGTCCCTCGCTCTGCGAACACCGCCCCCGGGACGCGTCGACGGCTCGGTGCTGACGCCGGAGCAGATGCGCGGGCGCGGCGCACGCGAGGTCTCGGCGCTGACGCTGAGCTGCGGGCGTCTCACGCTGCCCCTCGGCGAGCTGTTTCACGTGGTGGGCACGGGCGACGATCACCTGTTCGTGGCCGGCGACCTGCGATCGATCGACCGGATCGGGCACGGAATGGCGACCGGACAGATCGTGGTCGACGGACCGTGCGGGGACCACCTCGGCGCCGGGATGTCCGGCGGCGAGATCTTCGTCGACGGCGACGTCGGCGCCTGGACGGGCGCGGAGATGCGCGGTGGATATCTCACGATTCGCGGCAACGCCGACGATCGGCTCGGCGGTGCCTACCCAGGCACCCGCGCGGGGATGAGCGGCGGCGAGATCGTGATCACCGGCGACGCCGGCCAGGAGGCCGGCGCCGGCCTGCGACGAGGCTTGGTGGCGATCGGCGGACGGGCCGATGCGGGCGCCGGATTGCGGATGCTCGCGGGGACCGTGATCGCGCTGGGCGGGGTCGGCGCAGAGGCCGGGATGGGCAACAAACGGGGCAGCATCGTCTCGGGAGCGCCAACGCGGGTTCTGCCCGGATATACGTTCGCCGTCCGCTATGCGCCGCCGGCCCTGCGGCTGCAGCTGCGAGAGCTGCGGCGGAGGTACGTGTCGATCGACGACGCGCTTCTGACCGGACGCTGGGCGCGATGGTCCGGGGACCGGACCGAGCTCGGCCGGGGCGAGCTGCTGATCTTCGACGAGGAGGAGAGCCTGTGACGCTGTCCATGAACGAACGGGCCGCCGCGCTCGTGGATGCGCTGGTCGCCGACGCCGAAGCACTGGGCATCGAGGTCCAGACCCTGGACTCGGGCGCACGCCTCGTGGACTGCGGGGCGCAGGCCCGTGGCGGTTTGCAGGCCGGCCTGGGCTTCGCGTCCGCGTGCATGGGGGGGCTGGGCCGGATCGACCTGCTGGCGGTGCCGGTCGGTGAGCGGACCTGGCCCGGTGTCGGGGTCGCCGTGGATGAGCCCGCGGCTGCCTGCCTGGCCGCGCAGTACGCGGGCTGGAAACTCGAGCACGACGACTTCTTCGCGCTGGCCAGCGGCCCGGGCCGGGCCCTGGCGCGCGCAGAGGACCTGTTTGAGGAGCTGGCCTGGCGCGAGCGAGCCGACCGGGCGGTCCTGTGCCTGGAGACCCGGCAGCCACCGCCGCCGCAGGTCATCGACGAGGTGGCGCGGCGATGCGAGCTGCAGGCGGCTCAGATCACCTTTCTGATCGCCCCGACCGCCTCGGTGTGCGGCTCGGTGCAGGTCTCGGCCCGCGTCGTCGAGACCGCGCTGCACAAGCTGCACGAGCTCGGCGTGGACCCGGCCCGGGTGCGCTCCGGTTGGGGTTGTTGCCCGATCGCCCCGGTGGCCGACGAGGACCCGGCGGCGATCGGCCGGACCAACGATGCGGTGCTGTACGGCGGCACCGTGCACCTGTGGCTCCAGGGCGCCGACGAGGAGGTCGCCGAGCTCGCCCAGCGTCTGCCCTCGGCTGACTCCGAGGCGTTCGGGACTCCCTTCGGCGAGCTGCTCGCCGCCGCCGACTGGAACTTCTACGACGTCGATCCGATGCTGTTCAGCCCGGCCGCGGTCACTTTGACCAGCACCGAGTCCGGGCGCGCCCATCACGGCGGCCGGCTCGCGCCGGACGTGCTCGAGCGCTCGTTCGCCGGGTGAGACGGTGACGCCGTCGCTGCGCGTCGGCGTGCTCGGCGCGACAGGCTCCTGGCACACGCGCGGCCTGATCGGCGCCCTCGCCGCGCGCGGCCACCAGGTGTTCGCCATTCCCGCCACGCGCCTCGAGTCCCGGATCGACGAGCACGGAGACGTGCACGTGCTCGGGCCGGAGGGCGTCGTGTTGGATGGCCTGGACCTGCTGGTCGTTCGCGGCCTCCCCCGCGGCTCGGTGGAGCAGGTGATCTTCCGGATGGACGCGCTCCACGTCCTCGCCGCGCACGGGGTCCGCTGCGTCAACTCGCCGCGCGCGATCGAGCGCACCGTCGACAAGTCGTGGGCCTCGGCGGTGCTCGCCCAAGCCGGCGTGCCCACTCCGCCGACGGTCGTGTGCGAAAGCTACGACGGCGCGATGCGAGCGTTTGAGCGGCTGGGCGGCGACATCGTCGTCAAGCCGCTGTTCGGCGCGATGGGCTCCGGCATCGTCCGGGTCGAGGATCGCGACGTGGCCCACCGGGTGTTCCGCGCGCTGGAGCTGGAGCGGACGGTGTACTACGTGCAGCGCACGATCGCTCCCGCCGGCCGCCGTGACCTGCGCGTGCTCGTCGTGGACAACGAGATCGCCGGCGCGATGGAGCGCGTGACCGACTCGTGGCGGGCCAACATCGCGCGCGGCGGTCGCCCGCGCCCCGTCGCGCTGACCCCGGCCGAGCGGGAGCTGGCGCTCGCGGCGGCCGCCGCCGTGCAGGTCGACGTCGCCGGCGTCGATCTGCTCATCGCGCCCGGCGGCGAGGCCGTTGTGCTGGAGGTCAATGGCATCCCGGGCTGGCAGGCGCTGCAGTCGATCTGCGCGGAGGATCTGACGCAGCGGGTGATTCGGGCCTGCGAGGCGCTGGTCACGGCGTGATCGCGCCCGTCGTGCAGGGCGGTGGCGACCAGCGCGCCGGTCGCCCCGGCGGCCTGGAGCGCGCGCAGGTCGTCGTGATCGCGCACCCCGCCGCCCGCATAGATGGCGAGCCCGGGAAGGGCCGCCGCGAGCTGGGCGACGGCGCGCAGCGGCGGCCCCGAGCCGCTGCCCACGCGGACGAGATCAATCACCAGGAGCTCGCGGACCCCGAGCGCGGTCGCCAGCGGCGCGGCGGCGGCCGGTTCGCGACCGGCGAGCTCGGGACGCGGGGAGATCAGTCCTCCGTCCCGGAGGTCGACGCTGAGGACCAGCGGCGGTACCGGGCGCGGGGCTATGCGGGGCTCGGCCGGATCGTCGGGACCCAGCGACTCGGTACCGACCACGTTGCGGGCGACACCGGCGCCGGCCAGTGCCGCCGCCCGCCCGGGAGTGGTGGCGCCGGCGTCCACCCACGGCTCCGCCACCCCGGCCACCGCGGCCAACGTCGTCGTGTCCACGGGCGCCCCGGCGAGCGCGTCCAGATCGGCGACGTACAGGCTGCGGGTCCGGCAGACGCGGCACAGCGCGTCGGCGACGCCCACGGGCTCGCAGCCATCGACCAGCGGGCTGCGCAGCGGCGCGTAGTCGGCGCGCTCCCCGCGCCGGGCATGGACGACGATGCCGCCCTTGAGGTCGAGGACCGGAACGATGCGCATCGTCTCGGCCCACAATCTACGCACTAGGCTCGAGCTAGAGCAGCGGGGCATGCGCTCCGTATTCACTGCTGGGGTGGTGGCGGCGGGCCGTTGGCGGTGCTGGAGCGCCACTACTACGAGCCGCTGCGCGCGGATGCGCCGGCGTGGGCGGGCGCGGCCACCGCCGAGGTCCCGGCGGCGGTGTGGGGGGCGGTGGGCGCGCTGGGGACGCAAATGTCCGTAGCGCTGGGCGGCGAGAGCGCCGGGGGACGTTTGCCGACGCTGGGGACGCAAACGTCCGTTTCGCTGGGCGGCGAGAGCGCCGGGGGACGTTTGCCGACGCTGGGGACGCAGAGTTTGCTGTGAGCCACACAGATCACGCCGCGCCACACCGGTGAAAGATCGGGGCCTAAGCGAGCTCACGGCGGATGCACCATCGCCGGCGCACCGGCGTCGCGTTGGACAGCTTTGGGGAGGTTCCACTCGGTTGGAGCGTGGCCAGGCCACGAAATCATCCGGATGAATGTGATCCGCAGCTTGACGCGTCCCCCCCGGTCCTCGATGATCGGTATCGCGGTGTGATGCCGTGTACAGAGAAGGCTTGGGAACTGGGGGACGCCAGGAGGCAGCGGAGCGTCTCCGAGTCGACCCAGAGCTCTGCGCCCGGTGAAATCTTGGTGAGGCTTGGAGGCTGGGATGGCGGAGGAGCGCATAGACGGCGAGACTCGCTCGTTGCTCGAGGAGCTATGGGCCGCGCCGGTGGGTCGGCGGTGGTTCCTGAAGGCCGGGGTGGGGTCGGCGGCGGCGGCGGGGGCGGCCCTGTACGGCAGCCCGGCGGCGGCCGGGGCCGCCAGGCGCAAGGCCACGGGCGTCGAGACGACCGATCTGCACTTTGCGCTCGGCCACGCGCGCGGCGTCAGGCAGCTGGCGGTGGTGGCCAACGGCCAGCGGGTGCCGCTGGTGCGCCACACCGCGAAATCGCGGTCGGCACTGCGTCGTCGCGGGGGAGTTTGGCGGGCGATCGACCCGCAGGCGTTGACGCATTACGTGCCCAAGGTCAAGCTGCCCAGCCACCGCGGAATGTTGGTGTCGGTGTACGGGCATCGCGGCCGGCGCGAGGTGGTGGTGGCGCAGCTGTGGTACGCCCCCCGGGAAGCGACCCTGGCCTTCGCCAAGGCGGCGCACGGGCTGACTGGCTCGCTTCACCATCTCGCAGGCTCGTCGCATCGCCTCAAGGGGCTTGGGTTGCGGGCATCGGACGTGCGCACGCCGGCTGATGTGGCGGCGCTGGAGACGATCGGGGATCCGCAGACCACGGCGATGACGTTCACGTCGGTGCATCCCAACATCGCCACGGTCAACCCGGCGTTGGTGCCGCCGACCAAGTCGCTGCTCAGCCAGACACCGGCGGTGACGAGCATGGGGTCTTACATCGCCAACATGCAGTCCAACGGTCAGGACTTCGCCACGTTGGTGCCGGCTACCAACGCGAACGGCGCGCCGGCGCAGATCAAGCTCGGCGACATGACTACGGGCTTCTCTACGTTCAGCCTCAATCAGTCCGATCAAGGGCTGCGGCAGGCGGCGAAGGGGGCGGTGTCGGCGGGCGTGGTCGGGGTACGCGACACCGGCAAACTGGGGGCGGTGATCGACAAGCCGTTGGTGCAGGACGCGGGGGCGTCGACGCAGACGTGGGTGCAACCGCAAGGCGGCTTGCCGCAGATCGTGCCCTATTCCGGTCTGCCCAAGGCCACAGCGGGCGTGCAGATCAACGTCAAGGATCCCTCTCTGGTGTTCGGAACGTACACCACAGTCCACGGCAGCTACGCCAACGGCCAGGTGCCGCTGCGGCTGTACAACAACTACGTGCGGTGGGTGTGGGTGTACGTGCAGTACCTGGGGGCGGGCGGGGAGAACCTGTCTATCAATCCTGGCGCCAAGTGGCCGGACACGAAGTACAGCCAGTCGCTCGGCCTGCTCCCGCAGGTGTTCACCGTGCTCGGCATCCCGATCTGGGATACCAACACGATCGACGTCACGCTGAACTTCCCCAAGGAGGCGACCACCGCGCGAATCCTGTACGCCGGCCTGGGCTCGGACATCAACGGCGGGGGCTGGAGCCAATACTTCCCTGCCGGCGCCTACGACGACCAGGTCGCTCCTCAGGCCGAGGTGGTGTTCCCCGCCGTGACCACCGGCATCCTCAGCATCGGGATGACCATCTTTGCCCTGGCCACCGACCTGGACATCGCCACTGCCTGGGCGTCGATACGGAGTCTGTTCGGAGCGCCGACGCTGGCGACGTTGCAGGCGCTCTACTCGTTCGGGCAGTTGGGCTTGTCAGCCTCGGAGACCGCCGCTACGGCGGTGGCTTCGGGTGCGGCGACGTACGAGTCGATCAAGGCCAATGGCGGCAGCACGGCCAACATCTGGAGCATCCTGCTCAACCTGGCCAGCGCTATCCCCAAGATCATCTTCAGCCCGGGCGCGACTGAACTCTGGGAGACGGTGGCGCTGAGGATCTTGGCGGTCTCGACCGCCGCCAAGATCCTGAACGCGATTCCTTTGTTCGGTGAGGTGTTCGCGGCGTTGGAGGTGGTGGGGGATGTGGCGACGCTGGCCGAGGTGTCGGCGGAGACGATCGCCTCGCCGTGGGTGATCGAGAACGAGGTGTCGTTGACCTATGACGCGACGATCACGGTGTCACACGATCCGCGTGATTCGACGTTTCCGGCGACGGCGCGGAAGTGGCGGCTGGAGGCGATCATCGATGGGGCCAAGGTACCCAACCCGCAGAGCGGTGTCATCAACCAGAACGGGAAGCTGGAGTCCGCGCCGCTGCAGTTGTCGGTGACGACTCCGTTCGGGGGCAGCACGATTCAGTGGAGCATCGTGATGCTCGACGCCGCGGGTAATCAGGTGGGCACGGGGGTGTCGACCAAGCTGACCAACGACGATCCGGCCAATCCGCCGTCATCGGTGGCGTTCGCGATCACGGAGTTGCCGGCCACGGTGGATGGCGACACGGTGTTCAAGCGGGCGAGCACGACGACGTACAGCTCCGCGGCGGCCGGCTATACGTGGTCAGACCAGGTCACCAACACGGGCGGCACGGTGCAGAGCAGCGACATCCAGCAGGTGACCAGTGTGGCGGTGGCGACGCTGGCCGGGGTGGTCGGGGTGGTGTGGGAGCAGGGAAACCGGTACTGGTTGCGGGGGGTGCCGGTGGCTCAGAACGGTCCGACGATCAAGCTGACGACGACGCCGACCGAGGGCTACGCCCGGCGCCCGTTCCTGCTGCTGGATTCGTTCGTGGCCCGGACCGATGTCGGCAATCACGTGCTGCTGGAGCCCGACCCGACCACCGACGCCTACCACATCCGCAAGGTCACCCTGGACTCGACGACCGGGGCGATCTCCTGGGACTCCACGGCCTCGTATGGCACGTTTCTGTTGCCGGTGTCGGCGGCGGCGCTGCACGCCTCGGGGCGCGTGGTGGCGATTCACACCGACAGCGGGCGGATCGGCTGGCTGCAGCCCGTCAACACCCCGCGGTCGGCTCTGGCGGCATACAGCGCCGGCCCGGGAATCCAGACCGGCCTGCTCAGCTCGCCGATCGCGATCGCGGTCACCAACCCAGGGGTGGTGCTGATCCTCGAGGCCGGCACCTCACAGATCGCCGCCTTCGATCTCAACGGCAATCCGGTGCCGTACTTCCCGGCGGCGCTGACCCGCCGGCGGTTGGTCGCCCCCGCGGGCGGACGTCCCAAGGGCGACTCCGCGGCAGGCCAGTTCACGCTGCCGCTGGCCTCCCAGGGAACGTATCTGGATCTGTCCGTCGACGGGTCGGGGCAGATGTACGCGCTCTATTACACCGCCGACGGTTCGAGCCCGAGCGACTATCACGTCGACGTCTACACGGCTTCGGGGGCGGTGCTTGACACCCACAGCCCGGGCGTCAACGTCCCCCATCTGGCCATCGACTATTGGCGCAGCATCTTCGCCGCCAACTACAACCCGCTCAGCACCCTGGGCACGACCACTCCACGCATCGATCCCGCCCTCGGCGTCGCCGAGCCCTCGGTCAGCCGGTTCGACCCATCCGAGGCGACGCTGGCCGCGCCGGCACCGCACCGCAGGCGCCGCCGACGCCGACGCCGACGCCGGGCGCGGTTCACCGGCTAGCCGGATGACCTGCCAACGACGTCCCACACCGCTCGCGCGGGTCGTGGGCGCGATCATCGCACTGGTCGCCATCTGGACGTGGACGCCGCCGGCCGAACGCCGCCGGCGTCCAGTGCCTGCGACAAGCCGCGGCGCCGCCCGCCCCGGCAGGCGGCGTCGTGCTCGCTCGCCCTCTGAGCTCCACGGCATCGGGCCCCAACATCGTGGTCATACCTGCCGGCGGCAGTTGGACGCCCAGCGTCTGCAGCGCCTCCACGGTGGTCAGCGCGCCGCGCACGATCTCCGTCGGCACCGGCGCGGCGCTGGTGTTCACAGGGCCCAACTTCCCCGACGGCTACGGACCCTGGGTGACGTCGTGGGGCGCGATCAACGTGGGACCGAATGATCCCGCTCCGAACATCGACCCCGGCGGTCCGTCGCCGTGGACGCCCACCGAAGTCGACGCGATCACCCAACAGGCGTCGCTGACTACCTACCAGTCCTGTCGCGAGTGCAACTTGCCCGGCGTGCGCTACGACGGACGAGTCCTCAACATCCCCGGCCCAGCCCAGTCTTTCCTGGGGGACGTGAGCGGCGCCAACCTGTCGGGCGCGAACATGAGCGGCGGCGACCTGTCGGCGCCCATCTTCTCACTGTGGAATTTCGACAACGCCAACCTGACCGGCGCTCATCTCGACGGCGCATTCTTCTTCGCAGCCACGCTGAACGGCACAATCGTCGACGGCACCAGCTTCGATGGCGCCAGTTTCTTGGGAACGCAGATCAGCTCGTTGCGCTACCAGAACCCGCCGAGCTTCAAGGGGATCGCCCTCGGGAACGGCTCGTTCGACACGGGAGGCGTCTCCTGTACGGTGTTCCAAGACACCAACCTGCTGGGCGCGAGCTTTACCCTGAGGCAAGCCAACGACCCGGAGTGCGCCACCCAGCCGCTGTTCGCGGGCAGTACCCTGCCGATCTCCTACATCCCCGCGCTGGCGTCGCAGAGGGTCGATTTCGCGCAGGCGCAGTTCATCTCCAATGGTGGCCGCGCGTTGGCCGGGGCGAATCTTCAGGGGATCGATCTCGACGGCGCGAGCTTTCTCGGCACGCCGGCCGACCTGGAGAGGACTAACTTTGATGGGGCGTCGTTGGCGCGTACGAGTTTTCGTTTGGCTGATCTGGCGGGGGCGACGTTTAGCAATGTGACGGCGCCGGGAGCGGTGTTTGCTGACGCCAATCTCGCTGGGGCGACGTTCGCTGGGCCGAAGAGCTCGCTGCCGGGCGCTAACTTCGTGCGTGCCAAGCTGAGCGGCGCGAGCTTTCAGTCGGCCGATATTTCGCGGGCGGCGTTTGACGGGGCGTTGGCGGCGAACACGGACTTTAACTCCGTTGTGGCGCCGGGTGCGGTGTTCTCGGGCGCGCATATCCATGGTGATGGGCAGGCGTTTGATGGGGCGCGGGACCTGTCGGGCGCGGACTTTTCGGGCGCGGTGCTGGCTGGCGATGTCGGCGTCGGTGGGGGCTTTGACCTGACTAATGTGAACCTGTCGGGGGCGAAGTTCGATGGGACGCAGTGTGTGGCCTGCAACTTCACTGGCTCGACGCTGGCTAATGTGGTGTTCTCCCGGGCCTATCTGCCGGGCGCGGTGTTCTCGGGCGCTCAGAACTTCACCGGCGTGGATATGACTGGCGCGTGGCTGTATTGCGGGGATCTTCAGAACAGCTCGTGTGCGCCGGACCCGAGCCCGGGGCGCTGGGACTGGCCGCTGGCGCTCGGGGTGGGGGAGACGTTCGGTCCGGTTCCGTTTGCCAGCACCGACTTGACCGGCGTCTCGCTGCAGGACGTGATTGCGTGCCCCGATGGGCTGCCGCCATCGGGAGCCGGCGGCTGTGCCGGGCATCTGTTGCCGGCGGCGAGCAACGCGCCGGCGATCCCGGCGGCGTGCTCGGCGGCTGGACATGACGCTTGCCCGACTCGCACCACCACTCTTCTGCACGTTTCGCCAGGGTCGCCGCTGGCGGTGACCGCCGCCTCGCCCGCGACGTGGGCGACGACGCTTACGCAGCCTGGGTACGACGTCGCGCTGGATGACGGGACGATCCGTCTGATCGGTGCCGGCCCTGCGCAGGTCCTCGCCGGCCAGCCCGGCCGTCACTGCCCGGCGCCGAGCGCGGCCTGTGGCGATGGCGGTCCGGCGAGCGCCGCTTTGCTGGGCGCGCCGACCGGGCTGGCCGTGGGGCTGCAGGGCTCGTTGTACGTCGCTGACCCTGCGCTGCACCGCCTGCGCGTGATCGCTCCCGCCGCGCAGGCAGCGCGGGCAGCGCGGGCAGCGCGGGCGTGCCGGACGGCACGGGCTTCCCGTGTCGCTAAGGGCTGTCGGCGCCGCGGTTTGCGCGCCCTGGTGGCCGGCGGGCAGATCAGCACGGTGGCTGGGAGTGGTGTCGGCTGCGCGTCGACGGCTCCTGGATCCTGCGGCGAGGGTGGTCCGGCGACCAAGGCGGCGCTGGCCGGCCCCTATGGGGTGTGGACGAGCCCGGACGGGGACGTGTTTATCGCCGACGGCCGGCGCGGCATCCGGCA
This sequence comes from uncultured Actinomycetota bacterium, assembly GCA_963830395.1. GTDB lineage: Bacteria > Actinomycetota > Thermoleophilia > Solirubrobacterales > Solirubrobacteraceae > Palsa-465. Next base: position 381,960 of record CAWHMI010000012.1, on the reverse strand, counting down.
GGTGCACCCCAACGGCACGATCACCACGGTGGGCCCGCCGCCGGGCGCCTACGACGTGCGCGCCGTCACCGGGGACGGTCAGGGCGATCTGTACGCCACCACTCACGACCCCGACTACCTGATCGAGGTCGACCTTGCCAGCGGGCAGACCACGGTGGTGGTGGGGACGGGCACCAGCGGCTACAACGGCAACACCGATCCTGATTATGGAACGCTGCTGGCGGGCAACCAGGTCCAGGTCAACGATCCCCAAGGCGTCTCGGTCGCGCTCAACGGCAACGTCGTGTTCGCCGACGCCGGCAACGACTTGATCCGGGCCTACGTTCCCTCCTCGGGCCACGTGATCAACGATCTCGGCGGCGTGATCGCCAACGGCGTGCCCCAGGGCGGCGACAACGGCGACGGCCAGTACGCTCAGCAGACCGAGCTGTCGCGTCCTGCCGGGGTGGCGGTGACGACCGGGCCGCTGCTGATCGTCGCCGATGCCGGTAATCAGAAGGTCCGCCAGCTTGGGCCCGGCCCGGCCAGCACCGGCCGGTTGGGGGCCCGCCCAGCGCTGGGTCTGGCCCGGCTGAGCTGCACGAGGACGAACCGCCATACACGGGGGATCGCGACGGCGCGCTGCACGCTGTCGGCCGTCAAGAAGGCAATCCGCGTTCCTCGGCTCGGCGCCCCGCGGGTGAAGATCGTCCGCGGGAGGACCGTGTATGCCACCGGCCGCGCCGCCCACCCAGGCGCACGCCACTTTCGACTCGTGATCAAGCTATTGCGGCCCCTGACGAGCGGACGCTACACCTTGGTGATCAGGCGCGCGAGGGCTCACGGCGCAGTCACCCGGATGGTCATCATCATCGGAAGGCAACAGACGCGCGCCCGGCGCTCACCGGCCAAAGCCCGCCCGATTCACCGGCTGAGGACATATGGCCCTGGCGCCACCTAATCGCAGCGCCGTGACGTTCACCGCCGCCCAACGCCGCCGTTGGAACATAGGACTTAGGCACTGTTCGGCGCTGGCGGCACTGACGCTTGTCGCCGTGATGTGGGGTGCGTTGGGGGCCAGTTCGGCCGTGGCCCAGCCCGGGCGGACGGGAGCGGCTGGATCAGCGTTCATCTACTGGACCAACAGTCCCACGGCCGCGTCGACTTGGTCGATTGGACGGGCGAGCATCGATGGCAGTGACGTCGATGCAGGGTTCGTCACGGTCCATGCGCCACCCAGTGCGGTGGCAGCCGACACCCAGCACATTTACTGGAGCGGCTTCTACGGCACGATCGGGCGCGCGAATACGGACGGCAGCGGCATTAACGAGAGATTTCTCCCTGTGCAGGGCGACGGTAACCAAGCGCTTGGAATGGCGGTTGACGACGTGTACCTCTACTGGGCCGACTATGACGGCATCGGGCGCGCAAACCTCGATGGCAGCAACGCCAACCAGAGTTTCATATCGCTCCCGATCGCCAGCGGCGAGTCTCCGTCGGGGCTGGCCGTCGATGGGCGGTACATCTACTGGACCGAGCCGCAGAACGGGACGATCGCGCGGGCGAACCTCGACGGCGGCGACGTCGACCACAGTTTTGTTACCGGTGTCGGTGACGCACAAGGAGTCGCGGTCGACGGGCAGCACCTCTATTGGTACGACGCGGTCGCGGGGACGATCGGGCGGGCGAACCTCGACGGCAGCGACCGCGACATGAGCTTGATCACCGGTCCGCAAAGCCCCGACTGCGATCAGTTGGGAATCAGCGCGTGCGGATGGTTGGCCGCTGGGGGCGGATACCTCTATTGGCCGAATTTCGATGCCGGGACGATCGGACGGGCGAACGTCGATGGCAGCGATGTCAACCAAAGCTTCATTGCCGGAGCGGGTCAACCGGCTGGCGTGACGCTGACCTTGCCGAACCAGCCCGAATGTATGCGGACCGCCTTTCCGCCTTCCCCCCCACCGGGAGGTTCGGTGTTCGCACGACCGCTCGACCCCACTAGCACCGACCCGAACGTGGTAGTGCTTCCGGCCGGGTCGGAGTGGACCCAGACGTCGCCGTGCTGGAGCGCCCAAGGTGCAGCGCGGGTGATGACCAATCCAACCACGATTGCTGTGTCTCCCGGTCAGGCGATCGTGCTCCATGACGCCAACGCGGGCCTGACCTCCCTATGGGGAGCCAAGGACGTCGCCGCAGGCGACCCCGCCCCGGTGCTGTTCCCAGGTCGCACTGGTTGGACCACGACGGACGCCACGGTGCAATCTCAAAGCTCCTTCTGGCACGAGTTCCAGTCGTGCCGCGCGTGTGCGCTGCCGAGCACGACGCTCTCGGCGGCTCCGAGCCCAGCAACGTCCGACACCGCCTACCAGGGTGACCTGAGCGGCGCCGACTTGACCGGCGCCACGCTGACCGGCAATTTCTACGGCTTCACCTTGGCTGGCGCCAACCTCACAGGCGCCAACCTCAGCGCGGCCGACCTCAGTGGCGCCGACCTGGCCGGCGTAGTGCTGGGCGACGCCGTGCTCAACGGCACCAAGCTACCGCTCGAACTAGTCCCGGCGCTGAGAGACGCGCCGACAAACGGGCCAAAGGTCGACCTCACCGGGGCTCAGTTCGTCGTCGGATTTGGCGACGTGAACCTGCTGGCCGGCGCAGATCTGAGCGGCATCGACCTGGCTGGGGCGAGCTTCATCGGCCTTCCCGTGGACTTCGAGAGGACTAACTTTGATGGGGCGTCGTTGGCGCGTACGAGTTTTCGTTTGGCTGATCTGGCGGGGGCGACGTTTAGCAATGTGACGGCGCCGGGAGCGGTGTTTGCTGACGCCAATCTCGCTGGGGCGACGTTCGCTGGGCCGAAGAGCTCGCTGCCGGGCGCTAACTTCGTGCGTGCCAAGCTGAGCGGCGCGAGCTTTCAGTCGGCCGATATTTCGCGGGCGGCGTTTGACGGGGCGTTGGCGGCGAACACGGACTTTAACTCCGTTGTGGCGGCGGGTGCGGTGTTCTCGGGCGCGCATATCCATGGTGATGGGCAGGCGTTTGATGGGGCGCGGGACCTGTCGGGCGCGGACTTTTCGGGCGCGGTGCTGGCCGGCGATGTCGGCGTCGGTGGGGGCTTTGACCTGACTAATGTGAACCTGTCGGGGGCGAAGTTCGATGGGACGCAGTGTGTGGCCTGCAACTTCACTGGCTCGACGCTGGCCAATGTGGTGTTCTCCCGGGCCTATCTGCCGGGCGCGGTGTTCTCGGGCGCCCAGAACTTCACCGGCGTGGATATGACTGGCGCGTGGCTGTATTGCGGGGATCTTCAGAACAGCTCGTGTGCGCCGGACCCGAGTCCGGGGCGCTGGGACTGGCCGCTGGCGCTCGGGGTGGGGGAGACGTTCGGTCCGGTTCCGTTTGCCAGCACCGACTTGACCGGCGTCTCGCTGCAGGACGTGATTGCGTGCCCCGATGGGCTGCCGCCATCGGGAGCCGGCGGCTGTGCCGGGCATCTGTTGCCGGCGGCGAGCAACGCGCCGGCGATCCCGGCGGCGTGCTCGGCGGCTGGACATGACGCTTGCCCGACTCGCACCACCACTCTTCTGCACGTTTCGCCAGGGTCGCCGCTGGCGGTGACCGCCGCCTCGCCCGCGACGTGGGCGACGACGCTTACGCAGCCTGGGTACGACGTCGCGCTGGATGACGGGACGATCCGTCTGATCGGTGCCGGCCCTGCGCAGGTCCTCGCCGGCCAGCCCGGCCGTCACTGCCCGGCGCCGAGCGCGGCCTGTGGCGATGGCGGTCCGGCGAGCGCCGCTTTGCTGGGCGCGCCGACCGGGCTGGCCGTGGGGCTGCAGGGCTCGTTGTACGTCGCTGACCCTGCGCTGCACCGCCTGCGCGTGATCGCTCCCGCCGCGCAGGCAGCGCGGGCAGCGCGGGCAGCGCGGGCGTGCCGGACGGCACGGGCTTCCCGTGTCGCTAAGGGCTGTCGGCGCCGCGGTTTGCGCGCCCTGGTGGCCGGCGGGCAGATCAGCACGGTGGCTGGGAGTGGTGTCGGCTGCGCGTCGACGGCTCCTGGATCCTGCGGCGAGGGTGGTCCGGCGACCAAGGCGGCGCTGGCCGGCCCCTATGGGGTGTGGACGAGCCCGGACGGGGACGTGTTTATCGCCGACGGCCGGCGCGGCATCCGGCAGGTGCACCCCAACGGCACGATCACCACGGTGGGCCCGCCGCCGGGCGCCTACGACGTGCGCGCCGTCACCGGGGACGGTCAGGGCGATCTGTACGCCACCACTCACGACCCCGACTACCTGATCGAGGTCGACCTTGCCAGCGGGCAGACCACGGTGGTGGTGGGGACGGGCACCAGCGGCTACAACGGCAACACCGATCCTGATTATGGAACGCTGCTGGCGGGCAACCAGGTCCAGGTCAACGATCCCCAAGGCGTCTCGGTCGCGCTCAACGGCAACGTCGTGTTCGCCGACGCCGGCAACGACTTGATCCGGGCCTACGTTCCCTCCTCGGGCCACGTGATCGACGATCTCGGCGGCGTGATCGCCAACGGCGTGCCCCAGGGCGGCGACAACGGCGACGGCCAGTACGCTCAGCAGACCGAGCTGTCGCGTCCTGCCGGGGTGGCGGTGACGACCGGGCCGCTGCTGATCGTCGCCGATGCCGGTAATCAGAAGGTCCGCCAGCTTGGGCCCGGCCCGGCCAGCACCGGCCGGTTGGGGGCCCGCCCAGCGCTGGGTCTGGCCCGGCTGAGCTGCACGAGGACGAACCGCCATACACGGGGGATCGCGACGGCGCGCTGCACGCTGTCGGCCGTCAAGAAGGCAATCCGCGTTCCTCGGCTCGGCGCCCCGCGGGTGAAGATCGTCCGCGGGAGGACCGTGTATGCCACCGGCCGCGCCGCCCACCCAGGCGCGCGCCACTTTCGACTCGTGATCAAGCTATTGCGGCCCCTGACGAGCGGACGCTACACCTTGGTGATCAGGCGCGCGAGGGCTCACGGCGCAGTCACCCGGATGGTCATCATCATCGGAAGGCAACAGACGCGCGCCCGGCGACCACACAGGCCAAAGCCCGCCCGATTCACCGGCTGAGGACATATGGCCCCGACGGCGGCGAGCGTTGAGATCGAGGACCGCGACGATGCGCTCGGGCGCTCGTCGATGGCCGGGCTACGCGGCCGCGCGGGCCGTGGTCAGGCCGGCGATCGCCAGCCGCCGGGTGCACATGGCCACAACGTGCTCCCGGATCTCGCGAGAGACGGCATCGCCCCAGGCCTCGGCGGCATCACGCGTCCGCACTATCAAGTCCTCGACGAGCTCCGGGGATGGCTGGATCTCGATCAGGTTGCGCAGCCCAAAGCCGATGTGCCAGCGCTCGTCGAGGTCGACATGCTCCACGCCCTCGCGCACCCCGGGCAGGGCGCCGTCCTCCAGGTCTTCGAGCAGCGCACGTTGCCCGGCGGTGAACACGATTCCCTCGAGCACCATGTGGTAAAGGGCGATGCCCTCCTCCAGCCGGATCCGGCCGGCCGCAAGCTCCGCGGCCATGGCGGGCAGCCGCTCCTCGAAGAGCTCGAGCACCCCGGTCGGGACGTGGGCGCGGGCCGTCGCGCGCCGCTCCGCCAAGGTGTCTCCGGGCAGCTTGAGCACCTCGGCGGCTATGCGGTGAAAGAGCTGCGCGTGGCGCTCCTCGTCGCGGCGCTGCAGGAAGAAGACCCAGGCCACCAGGGTGTCGTCGGTCGCCTTGGTGAACGGTTTGAGGTCCTCGGCGACAGCCTCCTCGGCCACGCAGAAGCCGGCCAGAAGCGTGGTGAGACGGCGGCGACGCGCGTCGGGGAGCTCGGGCCACGCGCGGGCGTCGGGTGCGAGGTCGATGGTCGACGGGTCCCACTGCAGCCGCGCCACGACCTGGGAGAAGAAGCTGGGACGGGCGAACATCGCCCCTTTGCGCCGGCCTCGCGCGGCGAAGGGCAGAAAGTCCTCTTCTCGGGCGCCACAAACCGAGCAGGCCCCGCCCGCGGGATCGTACATATACGTGCAGCGACGGCACCGCACGAGCTGCTGCTCAGCCATGGGCCGAAGATACCAAGCGATATCCGCCGGCCGCGGGGGAGAGCTGCTGCAATGACGGACGATGCCAGCGTCGCGACAGCCGCCGGTCCCGGTGATCGGGCTCGATGTCGGCGGCGCCAACACCAAGGCGGCGGTGGTAGACGGCGACGAGCCGGTCCGGACCGCCACCGAGCCGTTTGAGGTGTGGCGGGCCCCGGAGGCGTTGGCCGAGGCGATCGCCTCCGTTGTCGCGCGACTCGGACTCGATGGTGCGCCGGTGGCGCTGACCACGACGGCGGAGCTGGTCGACGTGTTCGCGAGCAAGCGAGAGGGGTTGCTGCACGTGCTCGACGCCGCCCGGCGGGCGCTGCCCGGACGCCGGCTGCGCGTCCTGACCACCGCCGGCGAGCTGGTCGGACTCGAGGCGGCGCGGGCCGCGCCGCTCCGGTGTGCCGCCGCCAACTGGGTCGCGACGGCGATGTTGGTGGCCCGCGCGCTGCCCGACGCGATCCTGCTCGACTGCGGCGGCACCACCACCGACGTGATCCCGATCGTGGCCGGGGAGGTCGCGGCCCGGGGACGCACCGACCTACAGCGGCTGCGTGCCGGCGAGTTGGTGTACACCGGCGCGCTGCGGACCAACATCGCGGCGGTGCTGTCGCGCGTGCCGATCGGCGGCGAGCCCTGCCCGATCGCCTCCGAGCTGTTTGCGATCAGCGCCGACGCGCACCGGCTGCTCGGCAACCTGACTTCCGAGCAGTGCACCTGCACGTTTCCCGACGGTCGCGGCAGCTCGCTGGGCGAGGTCCGTTTCCGGCTGGCGCGCCTGGTCTGCGCCGACCCCGAGCAGCTCGCCGACGGCGACCTGGAGGCGGTTGCCGCCGCGGTGCAGGAGGCGCAAGTGGCGTCGATCGCCGCCGCGCTGGGCCGCGTCGCCAGCCGGGCGCCCGCCGGCACCGCGGTGGTGGCTGTCGGCGCGGGCGCGTTCCTGGCCCGGCAGGCGGCGGAGCGCTGCGGGCTGCCGGTCCACCCGGAGCCGGCGCACCCGCTCGGCGGCCCGGGCGGTGCGGTCGCCGCCGCGGTTGCGCTGTCGGTGCTGGGCCGTGAATGAGCTACGTCCGCTGGTGGTCAAGATCGGCGGCGGACTGCTGCGGGCCGATGGGCTGCCCGGCCTGCGGCGGGCGTGCGCGGAGACGGCCGAGCTGGCCGTACGCCGGCCGGTGCTGGTCGTGCCGGGGGGCGGTCCGTTCGCCGATGCCGTGCGCGCCGTCGACGCGCGGATCGGCCTTGCTGACGATGTCGCGCACGCGCTGGCTCTGCGGGCAATGGATCAGCTCGGCCTGTTGCTGGGTCCGCTGTTGCCCACCGCCGAGCTGGTCACGAGCCTGGTCGCGCCCCGCGCCCTGGCCGTGGTGCAGGCGGCGACGGCGTTCCGAGACCGGCCCGAGGTGCCGGAGTCCTGGGCGGTCACCAGCGACTCGCTCGCGGTGCTGGCCGCCGCCGCCATCGGCGCTGAGGAGGCGGTTCTGCTCAAGCCGGTGGCCGGGGTGCCGGCGCGGTGGCCGTCGGAGGATCCGGACGGGTGGGAGCCGATTCCTGCGTTGACCGCCGCCGAGCTGGAGGCGCTTCAGGCTCGGTGGCGGCGGGGGTGGTGTCGACAGCTATCTGCCCGAGGCGGTGCGGCGCACCGGCGTGACCGTCGTGGTGCGGGCGCCCGGCGCAATCGGCACCCGCATCAGCCCGGATTAGTGGCTCCGAGCGCCCGGGTGGCCCGGAGCTCGGCGGCGGCGGCGGCCACCAGCTCGGCGTCCAGGTCGGCCGCCCGGTCGCCACCGCGACACACCGCCGAGCGCACCCCGACGACGTCGGCCGCCACCCGGCGCAGCTGGCCGCGGGTCAGCTGTCCGGCCACGCCGAAGCTCGCGCCCAGCGCGTGCGTGCGATCGATCAGGTCGGCCAGCTCGGGCTCCGACAGCCAGCCGTACAGGCCGCGGCCATCCTTGACGAACGTATCGACGAGCGCGCCCGCGATGCCCGTCGCAGCCACCAGCTCGGGCAGCCGTCCGGGAGCCAGAGCCGGCGGATCGAGCGCCGCGGCGTCCGCATAGGCGGCCGCGATCACCGCCGTCCCGGATCCCGCGCCGTCCGCGACAGCGCCCACCAGCGCCACCGCGTCATCGAGCCGGCGCATCCCGCGCAGTCCGACCTTCACGTAGTCGGCGCCGCACAGCGCGGCCCCGCGGGCGGCCAGCGCCGCGGTGTGCGGGAGGTTGGGCAGGTCACCGAGCGCCACGCTCACCGGGGCGGCCCCGCCAACCGCACCCACCACCTCGGACAGCACGCGTGGCGACGGGGCACCGAGCGGCCCTTCGCGTGGATCCTTGACGTCGATGATCTCCGCCCCACCGGCGAGAGCGCGCCGCGCCTCGCTCGCGGAGACGACGCTGACCAGCAACCTCATGCCGGCGCCTGCTCCGCGGCGCCGGACACGGTCCAGGCGCCCCGGCGATCGAAGTCGACCACGCTGACCTCGGTGCCGGCCCCGGCCGTGCTCCGCAGCCGGTCGGCTATGTCGGCGGCGAGCTGCGGGTCATCGACGATCCCGTAGACCGCGGGCCCCCACGAGCTCTGGCCCACCGCTCCGACGCCCAGCGCCAGCAGCGCGTCGACCAGCGGAGTCGCACGCGGATGAAACATCCCGCCTTGCCGGCCGGCGAATATCGATCCGATCTCGCGCTGGATCTGGGTGAGCGCGGCGCCGAACTCGGCGATGTCCTCGGTCAGCAGTCCGGGCAGCAGGGCGGTCAGCAGCAGCCGCGAGACGCGGGGCTCGGCGGTCCCTCGGTCGCGCAGCTCACCGAAGAAGCGTTCCTCCGCCACCCCGGAGAGTCCCGCGACGCCGAGGGGCAGCGCGAGCACGCACCGCCACCGCTCCGGCATCGGATGACGCGCCACCAGGGGGCTGATCCAGCCCTGGCACGGCAGGCCGGCCTCGACCACGAGCCCGGGACCGGCGAACGTCCAGCTGCCCACGCTGGAGCGCGCGCCCCGCCCGCTCGCCTTCGCCAGCTGCTCCGGCCCCGGCGAGACGCCCGCCAGTCCGGCCAGCCCGCGGGCGATCGCCAGGCCGAGCTTGGTGCCCGACCCCAGCCCCACGTGCGGGGGAATCGCCTCGCGCACGTTGACCTCGACGGCGCCGCGCAGGCCGAACGCCGACCTTGCCCGGCGGGCGAAGATGGTCGCGCGGTCGGCCTGGGCACCGGAAACGACGACCGCGTCAGCGCCATCGCCGCCCACCCGTCTGTTCCCCTCCACCCCCCTGACCGCCACGACCACCCGCGGTGACTGCACCCCCACGCCGAAGCCCCCGAAGCGGCGCACCCCGACGCCCGCCGGATCGAGCATCCCGAAATGCAGCCGCGCCGGCGCGCTGACCACGATCTCGGTCACGTGCGCTGCGCCACGTAGTGCCGGACGTAGGCCATCGCGGCGCGTTCGCGGGCGCCGGCGGTCTTGTCCACCAGCTCCTGGAGGCGATCCAGCTCGGCCCAGACGCGCTCGCCACCCAGCCACCTCAGCCGCGAGGCGAAGATCGACGCCTCGACGGCGGCGTGCCGGGCGCGGCACAGCCCGAGCGGCGCCAGCGTGCCCGTGCCGGTGGCGACCACGCGGGCGCGCACCCGGGAGCGCGCCTTCACGGCCTGCCCGGGCATGATCTCGGTCACGACCACCTCCCGCCAGGAGGTCGTCGCCTCGATCACCGAACCGGCAATCGCGCTGGCGGGTCGCATCGCCGGTCGCGGGTCGCCGAGGGCCGCCTCCACGAACAGGAGCGCGTCGTCGGTCACATGCACGACCGCCTCGCCGCGGAAGCGCAGGTTGGCCAGCGTGCGGGTGGCGTCAAACGGCCAAAAGACGACCTCCGCCTCCCCCCAGCGCACCCCCATGGCGGCGCAGTTGACCGCGCCGTCGCGCCCGGTCGTGGTCACCACGGTCTCGATCAGCGGCGCCGGGTCACCGGCGTCAGCCGACAAGGCTGAACAGCTCCTGGCGCGTGCGGGCGTCGTCTCGCAGCGAGCCGCGCAGGGCCGAGGTGACCGTTCGGGCGCCCGGTTTGCGCACGCCGCGGATCGTCATGCACATATGCTCGGCGGTGATCACGACGCCCACCCCTCGCGGCCGCAGATCCTGCTCCAGTCGGTCGGCGATCTGCACCGTCAGGCGCTCCTGGAGCTGCAGATCCCGGGCAAACACCTCGACCACGCGCGCGAGCTTGGACAGCCCGATGATCCTGTCGCCGGGCAGGTAAGCCACGTGGGCCTGACCGTGGAACGGCAGCAGGTGATGCATACACAACGTGTGGAAGGGGATGTCGCGCACCACGACGAGCTCGTCGTAGCAGCCATCGTTGGGAAACGTGGTGGAGTGAAACTCGGCGGGCGTGACGAGCTCGGCGAAGGCGGCGGCGACCCGGCGCGGTGTCCCCAGCAGCCCTGGGCTCTCGACGTCGGCGCCGATCGCCCGCAGCAATTCCAGCGCGGCTCGCTCCGCAGCGACGAGATCGAGCTTGGATGCGTCGACGAGGCGTCCGGGCGCGGGCGGGGCCGCATCCTCTGGATCGCGACCGCCGGCGTTCATCGCGCCAGCGTAACGCTGAGGCGGGTCGCGAGCTCGATCAGCAGGCGAACGCCGTAGCCGGTGGCGCCGCGCCCGAACGCGTCGCCCCGATCCTCGTCGAGCAGCGCCGGACCCAGCATGTCGACGTGCGCCCAGGGGCCGTAACCGGCGAACTGGGCCAGGAACGTCGCGGCGACGATCGGGAAGCCGAAGCTCTTTCCCGCGGTGTTGCGCAGGTCGGCCACGGCCGAGTCGATGAGCGGTCGGTAGCGGGCGTGGAGCGGCCACGGCCAGGCGAGATCCCCACTGGCGTTGCCCGCGGCCACCACGGCCTCCCGCCACGTCTCGTCGGGGGAGAACACACCCGCATAGAGGTCGCCCATGCCGGCGCGCATTGCGCCGGTCAGGGTCGCCAGGTCGACGAGGTGGGTCGCGCCGTCGCGGCGGGCGTACCACAGCGCGTCGGCGAGGATCAAGCGACCCTCGGCGTCGGGATTCGTCACCTCGACGGTGAGCCCGGCGGCAGTTTGAATGACGTCGGTTGGCCGGATCGCCGAGCCGCTGAGCATGTTCTCGCAGGCGGGGACGACGCCCGTCACCGACAGCGGAAGGCCGAGCTCGGCAATCGCGCCCAGCGCCGCCACCACCGCCCCGCCGCCCGCCATGTCCGCCTTCTGGCGGACGATGTCCGACTGCGGCTTGAGGAAGTAGCCGCCCGTGTCGAACGTGACCGCCTTTCCGATCAGCGCCAGGCGAGTGCAATCGATTCCCCCCCGCCCACCCCCGTCCGCCCCACCGGCCGGGTTGGGCGGCTCGTGGCGGAGGACGAGGAGGAGCGGGCGGGCCGGGCTGCTCGCGCCGACGGCGGCGAGGGCACTGAGCCCCGCTTCGGCGGGATCGATGATCTCGGCCACGAGTCCCGGGAAGCCGGACGCCCGCTCGGCGAGCCCGGCCGGTGAGACCACGTTTGGCGGCGCGTCGACGAGCTCGCGTGCGGTATTGGTCCAGCGCGCGACGAGGGCGGCCCGATCGGCCACCGCCGCCAGACCCGCGTCACCGGGACCGCAGATCACGAAGCGATCGACGGAGCGGGGTGGCTCGCCGCTGGCCCATCGGCGGGCGTCGTAGCCACCGATCACGGCGCCCTCGGCCAGAGCGCGCACCTGCTCGGCGACCGGGACCGGGAGCGACGGATCGAGCGCCCACGCGACCGTCCCGCCGCCCGGGCAGGCGCGCACCGCGCGGGCCGCGCCGGTCCGCAGTCCGTCCAGGTCCGGCGACAGCGCGAGGAGCGCGAGCGGGGTGGGGTCGCGGTACACGATCGCGACCGGATCAGCCTCCGCGAGCGCGCGCTCCGGGGCGCCCAGCTCGGCGGCTCGCGCCCCCGCCGCAGCGGCGATGAGGTCGGCGCCGATCGCTTCGGGATCGGCCTCGGTTATCTCGACCTGCATCGTGTGGCCGGGATCATTTGGTTGGCTGCGATCGTTCGGTAAGGTACGGCTACGTCACTCTATTAGGGAGGCCCTGCATGGCGTGGACCAAGCCGAAGTTTGAGTTCGTCGATCTTTGTTCCGAGGTCACCTCCTACCTGTATCACCGGTAGGTCTGAAGTCGACGTGGCCTCCAGGGCTCGCCTGGGGCCACGTCCAGCTTCGCTCGCAGCGTGCTAATTCGCATTCTCGGCTCCGCCGCCGGCGGGGGGCTCCCGCAGTGGAACTGCCGGTGCGAGACGTGCGAGGCGGCGCGCGCGGGCGTGCGGGCACACCCACGGACGCAGTCTTCGCTGGCGGTCCGGGGGGGCGACGGTCCGTGGTATCTCGTCAACGCCTCGCCGGACGTGCGTCAGCAGCTGGAGGCGCTCACCCCCCGGCAGGTCGCCGACGTTCGCGCATCGCCCGTCGCTGGGGTGCTGCTGACCGATGCGGAGATCGACCACACCGCTGGGCTTCTCCTCCTGCGCGAATCGGCGGTACCGGTGCCCGTGTTCGGCGATGAAGGCGTCGCGCGGGCGCTCCGTCACGGGTTTCCCGTGTTGCCGATCCTGGAGCGTTACTCCGGGGTGCGGTGGCACACGCTCCAGCCAGAGCGGCGCCGAGCGCTCGACGGGTCGAGCCTGACGGTGGAGCCGTTTGCGGCGGGCGGCGACGCACCCCGGTACATGAGCGGTTCAGACGTGGAGCTGCAGGCGAGCGGATTCGTCTTCCGCGACCGCGCCAGTGGCGGCGTCGCCACGTACGTGCCTGGTCTGGCGCGATTGGATGATGACGTGCTCGGCCGCTTCGCCGCCAGCGATGTCGTCATGGTCGACGGGACCTTCTGGCGCGACGACGAGCTTGCCGCGCTCGGCATCTCGGCGCGCAGCGCACGCGACATGGGGCACGTGGCCCTCTCCGGTCCCGGCGGGACGCTCGACGCACTCGCTGCGCTGGAGCGACCTCGCAAGGTCCTCGTCCACATCAACAACACCAATCCGATCCTGATCGACGGCTCTCCGGAGCGCGACGCGGTGCTTCGCGCCGGCGTCGAGGTTGGCGACGACGGCCTCGAGATCGAGCTGTGACCACCACCGAGCCGACCGGCGAGCTGCGGCCGGCGCCGCCCGAGGAGTTCGTCGCCCAGCTCCGGGCACAAGGGGGGCGCTACCACGATCTCCATGCCTTTCACCGGCGGATGGACGCCGGCCAGCTTGACCGCGACGAGCTGCAGCGTTGGGTCACCAACCGCTTCTACTACCAGAAGTGCATCCCGCTCAAGGACGCCGCGATCCTGGCTAACTGCCCTGAGGTCGAGGTTCGGCGCGAGTGGATACAGCGCATCATCGATCACGACGGCAGCACCGATGCACCCGGTGGCATCGAGTCGTGGCTGAGACTCGGCGAGGCGCTCGGCGTTTCGCGAGCGCAACTGGTGTCCGAGCAGCGCGTCCTCCCCGGCGTGCGCTACGCGGTCGACGCCTACGTGAACTTCGCGCGCCAGAGGCCGTGGATCGAAGCGGTCGCGTCATCGCTCACCGAGTTGTTCGGGCCGGCGGCGATCCGGGTGCGCCTCCAGGCACTGGAACGGCACTACGATTGGATCGATCCCGCCGGACTCGAGTACTTCCGGACACGTCTGGTGAAGGCGCCCCGCGACGCCGAGTACGCGCTTGGGATAGTCGTCGAGCGTTGCCGGACCCGGCAGTCGCAGCAGGCCGCGGTCGCGGCGCTGCGCTTCAAGACCGAGATGCTGTGGGCCCAGCTCGACGCGATCGACCGCGGCGACAGCCAGCCGCCGGCACCGGGCGCATGACTCGTCCTCGGTTGGTCACCGGCGCGCGACTTCGCTATGACGAGGTACGCGACGAGCACGTTCTCCTGGTCCCCGAGGGTGCCGTCCGGCTCAATCGCACCGCGGCCGACGTGCTCGAGCTCTGCGATGGTGAGCGGTCGCTCGACGACATCGTCGACGCCCTGTCGGCGCGCTACGACGGCCCTGACCTGAGCGACGACGTTCACGGACTGCTCGATGCCATGACGGAGAAGGGACTCGTGGTCGATGCCGCCGCCTAATTCAGTGAGGCCCCCCAGGCCGTTCACGCTGATCGCCGAGCTCTCCTACCAGTGCCCGCTCCACTGCCCGTACTGCTCCAACCCGCTCGACATCGGCGGCGACAGGTACCGCTCAGAGCTGCCGACCGAGGACTGGATCCGAGTGTTCCGGGAGGCGAGTCGGCTGGGAGTCCTGCAGCTCGCGCTCACCGGCGGCGAGCCGATGCTGCGCCGCGACCTGGTGGCTCTGTGCGCGGGGGCGCGCGACGCCGGTCTGTACTCGTCGCTGATCACCGCCGGAACCCTGTTCACCCCTGAACGGGCGCAGGCGCTCAAGGCAGCCGGACTCGACCATGTGCAGATCTCGATCCAGAGCCCGAACGCGCAGGACAACGACCGGATCGCGGGGAACAGATCGTTCACCAAGAAGATCGCGGCGGCTCGCGTCGCCAAGGAGCTCGACTTCCCGCTGACGATCAACTGCGTCCTGCACCGGCACAACCTGGACCGGATCGAGGAGGTGCTCGATCTCGCCCTCGAGCTCGGAGCGCAACGGCTCGAGCTGGCCAACACGCAGTACTACGGATGGGCGGTGACAAACCAGGAGGCGCTGCTGCCGTCGTGGGAGCAGCTCCGGCGCGGCGAGGAAGCGGTCCAGCGCTTCCGTGAGCGGGTCGGCCCCAAGCTGGACGTTCTCTGGGTGCTCCCCGATTTCTATGAGGACCTGCCGAAGCCATGCATGGGCGGCTGGGCCCGGACGGCGATGGTGGTCGCTCCCAATGGCGACGCGCTGCCCTGCCAGGCAGCGGCGACCATCCCGGGGCTGGCGTTCGCCAACGTCGGCGAGCACGACCTGGAAACGATCTGGAGCGAGTCCGACGCCTTCACGCGCTTCCGGGGTACGGACTGGATGCAGGACCCCTGCCGCACCTGTCCGCTGGGACGGCAGGACCAGGACTGGGGCGGCTGCCGCTGCCAGGCGCTGCGGCTCACCGGCGACGCGGCGGCCACCGATCCGGTCTGCCGCTTCTCGGCGCATCATGACCGCGTCGTCGCGACGCGCGAGTCAGCGCAGACGGATGAGTTCGTCTACCGCACGATGAAGCGGCCGGTGGGCACCTGAACCAACCCGTGGGAACGGCGAGGCGACCACCGAAGCGATGCAGGCGATCGCCGCGGACGATCCCGGGATGCTCGTCTGGTGGGCCACCGAGGTGGAGTGCGAGGCGGCGATCGCCAGGCTCGAACGGGACGGGAAGCTCGAGCGCGATGCAACGTCAGTTGCCATCGAGCGACTCGATGCGCTCGCCGGCAGCTGGCACGAGGTGCTGCCCGGCGAGCTCGCCCGACGTACCGCGCGACGCCTGCTGCGCGTCCATCGCCTTCGCGCCGCGGACGCACTGCAACTCGCGGCGGCGGTCGTCGCGGCCGAGGGGCAACCGGCCTCGCTGGAAGTGGTGACTCTCGATGACCGCCTGGCCGAGGCGGGCCGCCGCGAGGGATTTCCGGTTAGCGGCGAAGCGTCCGGTCTGTCCTAACTCACCCGAAGCCTCGGTCAGACAAGGGCAACCCCGAGGTTGAGCCCGAATTCGCTGAGCAGCTCAGCCTGGCCGCTGTCGGTCACGCGCACCGCCCGGGTGCCGGGTAGGCGTTTGACCCATTGCCGCTGGAAGAGATGCTCGGCGAGGCCGGCGCCGAGTCCGCCGGCGAGATGGGGGCGGCGTTCGGTCCAGTCCAGGCAGGGGCGGGCGAACGCGCGCCGCTGGCGGCGCAGCGCGGCGACGTCGAGGCCGAGGGCTTCCAGGCGCTCCTCGCCGGATGGGGTGAGAACGTAGGAGTCGTCGGCGGAGGCGATCAGGTGCTGGCGCTCCAGGCTGTCGGTCAGCGCAACGCCGACGGCGCCCGCGAGGTGGTCGTAGCAGGTGCGCGCGTGGCGGATCGCCCGCCCGCGAGTGGATTGGCGCAGGCTCGAGGCCGGGCGGACGGGGGCCAGGGTGAGCATCGCCTCGATCACCTCGGCCACGTGCGGGCTGGCGATCCGGTAGTGGCGCTGGCGCCCCTCCGGCGTCACCGCGACCAGGCCCCCCTTGAGTAGACGATGGAGATGAGTGCTGGCCAGCGACCGGGAGATGCCGGCGCGGGCGGCGAGCTCGCCGGCGGTCAACGCCCGGCCGCCGATCAGCGCGAGCAGCATCGACGCGCGGTGGGCGGTCATCAACTCGGCGACGGCGGACAGATCGGCATCAGCGAGCACCGGGGATCAGCATACGGGCTCAATGCTTCAACGTGGATTGAAGCATTTGCCGGTTACGATCCCCGCGATTCCGGTGAGTATCCCCACGAGCCATCCCCAAGACGGTGGGGCGACGCCTGACGCCCGCGCGGCCGCGGCCCGCACGCCTGACCGGGGTGCCCGCGCGTGGACCCTGGTCGCCACGAGCCTGGGCTTCGCGGTGGTACAGCTCGACGTCAGCGTGGTCAACGTGGCGATCAAGCCGATCGGAGCGGCGTTGGGCGGTGGGGTGAGCTCGCTGCAGTGGGTGGTCAGCGCCTACACGGTCGCGTTTGCGGCGTTGATCCTGAGTGCGGGCGCGATGGGCGACCGGGTCGGCGCCAAGCGGGTGTTCATCGTCGGGTTCGGAGTGTTCACGGGCGCCTCGGCGGCGTGCGGGCTGGCGTCGAGCCTGGGAGTGTTGATCGCTGCTCGCGCGGTTCAGGGGGTCGGCGCGGCGGTCCTGGTGCCGTGCTCGCTGACCCTGCTGAACCACACGTACCCCGAGGCGAACGAGCGCGCGCGGGCGGTCGGCCTGTGGGCCGCCGGAGCGAGCGTCGCGCTGTCGGGCGGCCCGCTGGTCGGCGGCGTGCTGACCGCCACGCTGGGGTGGCGGGCGATCTTCTTCATCAACGCGCCGATCGGGCTGATCGGAATCGTCGTGACCTGGCGCTGGGCCCAGGAAACCTCGCGTTCGCCCGACCGCGGGATCGATCTTCCGGGACAGCTGGCCGCGATCGTCAGCCTGATCTCCCTGGCGGCGGCGACGATCCGGGGTGGAGCCCACGGCTTCACCAGCCCGCCGGTCCTGGCCGGCTATGCGGTCGCGGTGGCGGCCGGGGCGGCGTTTGCGGCGCTGGAGGCCAAGCGCCCTGAGCCGATGCTGCCGCTGGGACTGTTTCGCTCGCGCACCTTCAGCTCCACCTCGGCGATCGGGCTGCTCATCAACGTCGCCTTCTATGGCCTGATCTTCGTGCTCAGCCTGTTCTTCCAACGCGCCCAGCACCTCTCGCCGCTGCACACCGGACTGGCGTTCGCGCCGATGACCGGGGTGGTCCTGGCCGCCAACCTGCTCGCCGGCCGCCTGGCGGCGAGGCTCGGGTCGCGGCGCGTGATCGCGCTGGGCGGAGCGCTGATGGCCGCCGGTGCCGCCGCGCTGCGGGGAGCCGGCGCAGGGAGCTCCTACCCCACGCTCGTGGTCCAGCTCGTCGCTGTCGGCCTCGGGATCGGGCTGATCGTCCCGGTCATGACCGCCAGCCTCCTGGGCAGCGTCGACCGCTCCCGTTCCGGCATCGCGTCGGGAACGCTGAACACCGCGCGCCAGACCGGCAGCGTGATCGGCGTTGCACTGTACGGATCACTGATCGCCGGCGGGCAGCTGGTCCCCGGCCTTCACGCCGCGCTGGCGATCTCCATCGGGCTGGCGCTCGCCGTCGCCGCGCTCAGCTTCGCGGTGTCTTGACGAGGCAGGCTCAGCCGCTGCTGGGTTCCGGAGGACCGCCGGGGCATCAGCGACGGATATCGCCCCGCCGCGTCGCGCCTGGGCAGCGGCGACGAATCCCCTGGTACACGTGGTCGCTGGCTCGAGATGCTGGCCTTGCTCTTGCGGGGAAGCGTACGATTGGACCGCTTCGCCTCAACCAATCGGCGGGCATCGTCTTCGGCTCTAGCTCCCGGCCGGGTACGCGTTGACCTCGAACGCAACGCACTCACCCTGACCCAGCAGAAAGGAAGCCATGACGCTGACCGACGAGCACCGCAGGGTCAACATGATGATTCTTCGGGGACAGTCATTTGACGCGATTGAAGATCACATCAACGCCCTGGCCCTGCCGAGCGCCCACCTCGCAGCGCTGTGGCTCCTGGCGTGGACCGAGGCGACCGACGCAGAGACGCGCAGTCGGCTGATCGCGCAGACCCTGTCCGACCTCGGCAGCGAATCCCGAAGCCCGGAGCCCTGCGTGCCGAAGTCGCCACCGACGCAGCCTGAAGCTGGATCAAGTGCTCGGCTGGGGACGCATCGCGGTACCCCCCGGGGCCGTCGGGTACCGCTTCTCTCACGCCGGTAGCGCAGGCTGGGGATCATTTGCCACCCTGGCTTGATGCTGGTGGGCGTGAGTCTGCTGGTCGGGTTCGCGGCCATCGAGCGGCGAGGAACGCGCGCGTATGTGGGGGCGGCCGCTAGACCAGGTATAGAGACGTGTATACGGCGGACGGACCGCTCTGGACCCAGTCTGCGAGGCAGTAGCGAGAGGTGCCCCCGTCGTCGGTCCGCAGGTCGATCGTTTTGGGTGGGCGGCCCTCCACGAGGGCTACGTCGATGCGCTGCCCCGCCAGCGGGCCTCGCTCAAGGACAGCCGTGATCGTCGGCGCGGGGTTCGGCTCTGAGGCGCACGGCTGCGCCATGGCGTCGGGGCTGCGCTGGCCTGCTTTGAGTTCGCTGCGACTCTGCAGCCGTATGCCGAGGCTTCTTCGGGCATGGATTGCCCTGTGGAATCGGCGCGATCTGCGCGCGCGATCCCGCTCGTCTTGCCGACGTGCCCTCTGGTTGTTCTCTGTCCGCGTCATGCCTCTGCTCCGGTCGTTGATCTCCCGTCCCTTTATTGGCGCCGCACGGGGAAGAGGGGCGGGGACCCAGAACGGTCATCGACTTGGGGCGCGACCACCGGACGGTGGGATAAGGCCGATAGGAAGTCCGGCACCGGCCCCACAGTCAGAACCGATCGCACCCACGCCTCTCGCCTCGTGGCGCGGGGCGCGCCGTTGGTGGCATTCGGGCGGTGGGGCTGCGAATTCTGGCCACAGGGCCAGCCAATACCGACAGTACTCCTATTGCGGCGTTTGTGGGCGTATTACCAACATTCGTCGCGCCTGTCGCCCTCAGCCCGATTAAGGATCGCTAGAAGGGCGACATCCCTGCCGCCCGCTATGAAAGTCCCACGAGGCGGCGCCGGATCCGCGTCAGGCGCTTGTTGGCGGCTCGTCCGACACGACGATCGGGGATCTGCGGCGCTTCGTCAGGCGGGCGGTCGGGCACGCTCACCGTCGGATCGAGCCGGCGGACTGCCGCGGCGGCCAGCACGTGCCATCCGTGCACGGTTCGCGGTGCCGGCCGACCCCAGGTTTGGGCGCGCAGGATCCACTGTCCGTCGACCATGCCCGGCTTGAGAAACAAGCCGGAGGAGTGGTCCAGCCGCGCGAAGCCGAGGTTGTCCGTGCCCGGGGTCGCTTCAGACCGGAGGTTGGCACAGAGATCCAACTCGCGGGCGAGCAGCGCGACGTCAGATTCGCTCATGCCGGTCGCGAACCGGACGTCAAACAGCGTGACCGCACCGCTGGCGGGCGGGCCGCCGGCGGCCGGGGACGACTGGGCGCCATCCCGGACAGCCGCGACCCCGGGCGGGGCTGAGCTCGTCCGGGTGGGGCGGTAGTCCGGTTCAGTGCGTTTGGCGGCGATGTTCATCCGTCACTCACGTGTCTCCCGCTCACCGTCATGTGCCTTCGCTCGGCGTGAGGCTGGCCGCATCCCGTCCCCGAGCCGCGGCAGGCGCGTGTCATCAACGACGGGCTGGTTCGCCGATACCTCGACATCCCCGGTGCGAGGCGGCATCTGCGCCGCAGCGTAGGCATCCAGTTCGTCGAGCGTCTCGTTCTTGAGCAGCGCGTGGGCCAGCGTCTCGATTCGGTTCCGGTGCTCGGTCAGCGTGGCTGTCACGTGTCGGTGGGCGGTGTCGATCAGCAGGCGTACCTCCTCGTCGAGGACGCGCTGGGTGGCCTCCGAGGTCTCGTCGGAGCCACCGAACAGGGATCCGCGTCCGTCGCTGGGGAGGACCCTGACGAAGCCGATCGCGTCGCTCATCCCCCACCGGCCGACCATCTGGCGCGCGATCGTGGTGACCTGATCGATGTCGGACTCGGCTCCGGTGGTGATCGTCCCAAAGATGATCTCCTCCGCCACCCGGCCGCCGAGCGCGACCTTGACCTTGGCGAGCAGGTCCTCGCGGGTGTAGGAGACCTGGTCGTCATCGGGCGTGGAGAGGGTGACGCCCAACGCGGCGCCGCGGGGGATGATCGATACCTTGCGCACGGGATCGGCGCCCGGGGTGAGCATCCCGACCAACGCGTGGCCGGCCTCGTGGTAGGCCGTTCGCTCGCGGTCGGCGGCTGACAGCACGATCCCGCGGGGAGCGCCGAGCAGGATCTTCTCCAGCGAGTCGGTGAAGTCCGACGTCTGGACGGTGTGGTGGTTGCGGCGCGCAGCCAGCAGTGCCGCCTCGTTGGCGAGGTTGGCGAGATCGGCGCCGACCATCCCCGGCGTCGTCGCCGCCAGCGCCTCCAGATCGACACTGGCCCCCAGCGGGATCGACCGCGTATGAACCTCCAGGATCTGGCGCCTCCCCTCCCGGTCGGGTGGCTGCACGGCCACGCGACGGTCGAAGCGCCCGGGCCGCAGCAGGGCCGGATCGAGGATCTCGGCGCGGTTGGTCGCGGCCAACACCACGACCGCCTCGATGGACTCAAATCCGTCCATCTCGGTGAGGATCTGGTTCAGCGTCTGCTCGCGTTCGTCGTTGGAGCCCGCGATCGACACCGACCCCTGGCGCGAGCGTCCGATCGCGTCAAGCTCGTCGATGAAGATGATCGACGGGGCTGCCTCCTTGGCCTTGACAAACAGATCCCGGACCCGTGACGCCCCCACCCCGACGATCGCCTCGATGAACTCCGAGGCCGACATCGAGAAAAATGCGGCGTGCGCCTCTCCAGCGACGGCGCGCGCCAGCAGCGTCTTGCCCGTCCCCGGCGCGCCGGAGAGCAGCACGCCGTGGGGCATGCGGCCCCCAAGCCGCCCATAGCGCGCCGGGTTGCGCAGGAAGTCGACGATCTCGGTCAACTCCGACTTGGCCTCATCGATCCCCGCCACGTCAGCGAAAGTGATCCGGATCGTCGCCGGGTCGATCCGTCGTGCCTTGGAGCGCCCGAAATTGCCCAGGGCCCCCATCCCGCCGCTCTTGGCGGCCCGGCGGGCGAACAGGACGAACAGCCCGACGATCAGCAGCGTCGGCCCGAAGCCGAGCAGGACCGAAACGATCAGCGGCGTGGTCTGGGTAGTCGACTGCGCGTTGACCTGAACTCCCTCGGACCGCAGCATCGCGGTCAACTGGTCGTTGTTCCAGAAGCTCGGAACCTGGGTCGCGAACAGGGTCGTCGGCGTCGCCTTCCGGTCAGCGGTCGGGTAGCTCACTGGCGATCTGAACGTTCCCTGGATCGTGTCGCCCTTGGAGGCGATTGACAGGACGCGCCCGGATTGCACCTGGGAGAGGAAATACGGGCTGAACGGGACCCTCACCCGCGGTTGGCCCCGGGACGAGAGCAGGACCACCGACGCCAGATTGAACGCCAGCAAGCCAACCGCGAACCAGATAAACCAGCGTGACCGATGCGGCGGCTTGGGCTTGGGTGCTTCGGGCGCGCCGCGTCCATCCGGCGCCGGAGCCACCCGCCACCCACGATGATCACGCGGCATCGGCTTTCGGGGGTCAGCCCCCGGTCGTGGGTTGCCGGAGGTCATCTAGCCTCGCGCAGAGCATCCTCGGGCCCCGCGAGGGGGTAGGCGCCGACCATCCCGGGGGTCAGCCATCGATCAGGCCGGCTGGTGCCCGTCATGAGGCCACCAGCTCTCCATTGGTAGATGCTGCCGGCAGATCGGGGGCGGCGGGAAGCCCGCCGGCGGCTTTGCTCTCGCGTTCCAGGAACGATCCGAGCTCGGCGATCGTGCTCATCATCGGCGCGGGGAAGACCACGGTGGAGTTCTTGTCGACCGCGACCTCGACCAGGGTTTGCAGGTTGCGCAGCTGCAGCGCGAGCGGGTGGGCCATCATCACGTCAGAGGCGGCCGCCAGCTCGCCGGCGGCGAGCGCTTCGCCCTGGGCGGCGATGATCTTGGCGCGTTTCTCGCGCTCGGCCTCGGCCTGGCGCGCCATCGCGCGCTGCATGCTCTCGGGCAGCTGAATATCTCTCAGCTCGACGACCGTGACCTCGATCCCCCACTCCTCGGTCTGCACATCGAGGATCTCCTTGATGTTCAGGTTGATCTTGTCGGTCTCTGACAGCGTCTCATCCAGGGTGTGACGCCCCACCACCGAGCGCAGCGTGGTCTGGGCGATCTGGCTGATCGCCGCCTCCACGTTCTCGATCGCGATTACCGACCGGATCGGATCCTTGACCCGGTAATAGGCGACCGCGGACACGTCGATGCTGACGTTGTCCTTGGTGATGATCCCCTGGGACTGGATCGGCATCGTGATGATCCGCAACGACACGCGATGAATGCGGTTGACGAACGGCACGACGAACATCAGTCCCGGTTCGCGCGCGGCGCCCTTGACCTTGCCGAGCTTGAACACCACGGCGCGCTCGTACTGCTTGATGACATAGACAGCAATCATGGTTTCGCCTTTCTGGCTGGGTCCTTGACCCGCTGGGTACCGCGATGACCGCTAGGTCTCGCGCACGCCGGCCGATTGCTGGAGCCGGAAAACCGTGGCCGCCGAGGGTTGAGGCGAACCTGGTATCGATAGTACTCCGCGCTACGAAGCGGGGCTCCTGGTCAGGCCGAGCGTGATTTGGAATCAGCGGGTGGAACCGCGTACGGACGGGACCGACCAGTGCCCCGCGAGCCGGGCGACCCAGTTGTTCGCCATCCGCGGATCCTCGGGTGGCATGTCCACCAGGACGAGCTCGGTCACGCCCAGGGCGGCGAGGCGAGCCACATCGCCGGGTTGACCTCCGTCGAGCGCGACCGCCAGTTCCAGCGCGCCGACGTCGCGGCCGAGCTGGGCGCATTGCCGTCTGAGAAAAGCGATCCGCTCGTCGACCGCCTCCACCCCGGGGAGGTTGAAGCCGTACCAGCCGTCTCCCATCTCGGCCACGCGCCGAAGCGCGGCGTCGCTGTTGCCGCCGATCATCACCGGTATCCGCCGGTCCCGGGCCGGCTTGGGGTTGACCCGCACGGCGGAGAACGCGACGAAATCGCCATCGAACGAGGCGACGTCGTCGCGCCACAGCACGCGCATCGCTCGCAGGTACTCGTCGGCGCGCCGGCCGCGGCGGGCGAACGGGACGCCGAGCGCGGCGAACTCCTCGCGTGACCAGCCGACGCCGATGCCGAGGGTGAGCCGGCCGCCGCAGAGAACGTCGAGACTCGCCGCCCGCTTGGCGAGTGCCACCGGGTTGTGCTCGGGCAGCAGGAGGACGCCGGTGGCGATCCGGATGCGCTTAGTGGCGGCGGCGGCAAAGCTCAGCGCCACCAACGGATCGAGCCAGTCGGCGTGCGCCGGCACTGCGATCTGTCCATCCTCCGAGTAGGGATACCGGGATTCGGAGTGGTCGATCATGACCACGTGCTCCCCCGCCCACAGCGTCGAGAAGCCGCACGCTTCGGCGGCCACGGCAACCGCGTCGATCACCTCACGGCGTGCCCCCGGCCCGATCCCCAGCGCATGCAGCCCCAGTCTCATCGATCGAGATGCTTGCACGGCACGGTCAGCCCGCCGCCGGCTCGCCGGTGCTCGCCACCCGCTCGATCAGATCGGCCGCAGCCACCGTGCCCGGCCGTGTCCGCAGCCGCTCGCCGGCCGTGGCGGCTCGGCCGCGCAGCTGCGCCGAGTGCAGCACGGTGTCGAGCGCGTCGAACAGGTGATCG
Source organism: uncultured Actinomycetota bacterium (assembly GCA_963830395.1). GTDB lineage: Bacteria > Actinomycetota > Thermoleophilia > Solirubrobacterales > Solirubrobacteraceae > Palsa-465. The sequence continues at coordinate 357,813 of CAWHMI010000012.1, read as the reverse complement.
CGCGCCAGAGCGTAGGTGGGCAGGCGGATCCCGTAACCGGTCTCGTGCACGCGCTGGGCGTTGTCGTGCTGATCCCAGAAGATCGGCGCCACCAGCATCGGCTTGCCGAACCACAGGCACTCGGTGACCGTGTTGTTGCCGCCGTGGGTGATCACGGCGTCGACGTGGGGCAGCACCGACGCCTGGGGCAGGAACTCGGCACCGAGCATGTTTTCGGCCAGCGCGTACTCGTCGTGGCGAGGCCCGCGGCTGACCACGTAACGGTGCGGAGTGTCCGCCAGCAGCCTGACCAGCTCGCGCATCAGCTCCACGTCGGCCGAGCCGAGCGAGCCGAGACTGAGGTAGACCAGCCGGCGGTCGTCGCTCGGCGGCGGCTCCCAGGGCTCGTCGGTGGCGCGGACGCTGGTCTGCAGGTTGTGCCAGGTGGGCCCGAGCGGGCGACTGCGGGGGTAGTCGAGCTGCTCGGGGAACAGGTACAGATTCAGCCACGGCGATTCGTGGATCATCTCCAGGTCCGGCAGCGGTGGCGCCCCCCGCTCGACGCAGAAGTCCGAGAACGAGGCCTGCAACTCCCCAACCTGGCGGGCGTACTGCGCCCGGAAGGAATCCCATCCGGACCGGTCGCCGAGGGGCAGCCCGGAGAAGGCCGGAGGCAGGGCGCCATCGCCGACCTCCAGGGGGTTGCAGGAGACGATCCGCACCCACGGTCGCCCGCCGGCCGGGATCGCCGGAAACGCGCACACGTTGTCCTCCACGATCGCGTCGGGCTCGAGCTCGCCGAAGATCTCGCGCAGGCGATCGTCGACGTAGCGGGCGCCATCGGTCAGCGCCTGCCAAGTGGGCAGGATGAAGCTCTCCAGCTGCTCGAACGTGCCCGCGCGGAACACGGGCGCTGTGTCGCGGATGAAGTCCTTCCAGAACTGACCGGGCGCCTCGGGAACCTCCGGCGGCGGACCGAGGCGCATCAGCCGCTCCTCGAAGCCCTTGGCCTCCAGACCGCCGGCGAACGACTCCTCGATCACGAACACGATCCGGTGCCCGCGCCGCCGCAGCACGTCGCCGATGCCTACGCAGTTGTTGGTTGGGCCGAACGCGCCCTCCGGGAAGAAGACGATCGTCCGGCGGTCTCGCGCGTCGATGACGCGGCAGCCTAACGCGGAGCCCGACGGCGCAGGTGGGCTCCCGGAAGGAGACCCATCAGGGCAGACGTCCGCCGGCGCCGCGCTGAAGCGTTGCGTTGGCGGCGACCAAGGCCAGCTCGGCGGCGAGGTTGAGGGCGCCGAGTCCGTTGACGAGGTGCTTGAGCGCGGCGGCGCGGTTCGACGTCTCCGGTGCCGGCGAGGAGCCGGAATCCATCGGCACGGCGCCGTCCGGAGCCTGTTGGGCAAACCCGACGCCACCGGCGGCGGAGGCCAGCCCGCTGATCACCACCGCCCCGACGGAGATGTCCTTGGCCAGGATCAGCCGCCGCCGGCGGGGAGTGGTCACGAGCCGGCCCGTCTCGTCGCCGCGCGCGGCCAGCCATCCGGCGACGAGCGCTGCCAGGGCGGTCGAGTTGACGGTGCCATACCGCCGCCAGGCTCGGTTGAGGACGACGCCTCGCTCCTGCTTGTCGCTGACGTCGGTCAGCGCGGGGTGCATGGCCACCCGGCCGAACAGGTTCCCGCCCAGCAGCGCCGCCAGGGCCGCGTCCTGAGCGAACTGCGACACCACCGAACGCACTCGACGGGGCGGGATGGTCGCGGCGGCACCGGGTCGGCGCCGGGTGGGCGGCAGATTCATGTGCGCCGCCTACCCGGCCACCAGCCGCCGGCAAACCCTCCGTCAGCTCTGCTTGAGCGGGACCGCCGCCTCGGGGGTCGCGATGTGGAAGCTGAAACTCTGCTCCAGGTAGAAGCGGACGACCTCGCGGTCGTGGTCCTGGTAGCCGATCGAGAGATCCTGGCCGGATTCGAACAGGAAGTCGCCGCCGCGCATGCTGACCACGACCGCCCCGTCCACGCCCGGCGCCCAGATGATCTCGCCCTCGAGGATCTTGCGCAGGTGGTCGAGCAATGGATAGCCGCCGTTCTCGGCCGTCTCCACCACCCGCTTGTACTCCTCGCTGCCCAGAGCCAGGGCATAGGGTCCGGCGATCCCGCTGCGCAGCAGCAGCTCGACGGCGCTGGCGACGGGCCGGGGATAGCTCCCGGCCTCGATGCCGAGCTGCAGCCCCTGGTGCGGGGACGCCTCGCCGATCCCGGTCATCGACGCCTCCGACCAGCCGTGAAACACCGCCCGGTTCTCGGCCACCGCCATCTGGTGAGCGGCGCGGTCCAGCGAGTCCAGGTCGGCGTCGGCGGCACCACGATCGTCGTCGCGCAGCTCCGAGCGCGAGATCTCGAAGTCGGCTCGAACCTCGATCACTGCCAGCACTCGCCGCTGGACGGCCGTCACGCCCTGGCAGGGGGCGGCGGATACCGGCCTGATCCGGCCGAGATTGGTCGCGGAGTACTCCCATCCGCGAGGACCGGAGAAGTCGACCAGCTTGCGCGCGGCCAGCGCCACCGCCAGCCGGTCACGTGCCTCGTCGTCGAGCAGCTTCCAGTTGGAGTCGCTGATCGGGGCGTGGGAGCGAAGCAGATGGGTGCTCATCGACCTGCTCCCTTCAGGCTGCCGATGCCCAGCGACCCCGGCCCGGCGCCGACCCCGCCGGCGCCTGCGGCTTCGTCTCCGGCCTCGGCCTCGGCGGCCTCCCCGTGGGCGACGATGTCGCCGCTGCGAAACAGGACTCCCTGGGCGATCTCTCGCCATGTCGGAGACCGGCGCAGGAGGAACTCGAGGTCCATGCTGAAGTGCTTGAACTCCTCACCCTGGGCGTCGCGCATCACCGCGGATGCCTCGGGATCGTCCTCGACCGCGAGTCTCTGCTCGTACCAGCCGATGGCTTCGGCCTCCTCGGTGAGCGACGCGCACAGTCGGGCGAAGGTGCGAGTCTCGGTTGGGAGCTCCTCCGGCGGCTCGTGATACTGATCAAAACCCATCTGTTCTCCTGTCGCGGGTGGCTGTCTGGGAGAACGCTACCCAACACGGCTGGCCGGCCCCAGATCCACCTCGGCCCCGGTCAATCATCTCGCCCGCCCGGCCATCTATGAGATCATCGCCGAAATGGCCGCCGACCGACCGATCGCCGACGAGCTCACCGCCCGCGTGGCGACCGCGCCGATCGCCGCCACCGGGCTCGTCGCCGGTTTTGCCGTGGCGCTCGCCACCGGCTCGCGGCCGCTCGGTGGCGTCGTCCTTGCCGCCTGCGGGCTGGGCTGCATCGCCATCTGGCTGCGCCGCGACGGCCGCCGGATCGCGATCCAGCTGAGCGTCGCCGGCGTGCTCGCGTTCGCCCTGTCACATGTGCTCGGGCTGCTGATCGGGGCGTGGCCGTCGGTCCTGGTGGTGGCCGCCGCCACCGCCGCCCTGTGCTGGCGCCTGTCTGACTCGCGGCGCGGGTCGCGTGTGGCGGTCAGCCCCCGAGCTGCAACTGACTGACCGAGGACGTCGCTCCGTCCGGCGCCGCCAGGACGCTGCGGCGGAACATCGGCTCGTCGTGGGCCGCGACGACGATCGTGCCGCCCAGCCCGGGGCCTTGGCGGCGGCCGCGTCGGCATCCGAGATCCAGAAGTCGACGCCCCAACGTGACGGCTCGTGGGTGGCGCTCGGTCATCTGGCGAGCCAACTAATCTGCAGGACATGTCGTACACGACCGCCGAAGGCCGAGAGCAGGTGCTGACCGATCTGGCAGTCGCCATCGAGCAGATCGCCGATGCCCTTGCCAGCCTCGGCGAGGCCTACGAGCAGCTGGACGAGCAGCGCGCCGACATCCTGGAGGAGCAGCTGTTTCGCCCGGTCCAGGCCGCGTACGGCCGGGCCCAGCGGACCCATTCGGAGTTCGCGACCCGCACCGGGCTGCGCACGCGATCGTTTGCCGCCCACTCGCCGGGGCTTCAGTCGCAGTCGGTGCAGCAGCTCATCGAGCGAGCCGCCGACGCCAGCGAGGACGCCGACCAGTCGATCGCCGATCTGCAGGACTCGATGCTTCCGGTGGAGGTCGGGGATCCACAGCTGCGCGCGGGGTTATCCCAGGTCCGCGAGATGCTGGCCGCCGTGCCGGGACGGGCCCGGTCGCTGGTGCGCACGGTCGGCCGGTAGCCCCCGGCGGCCGGGTGACCGCCCGCCGGCGAGCTGCCAATCGGCGAGCAGGTAGGTTGCCCGTATGAGGAAGGGGAGGGCGTGGACGCCGGGGGTCGTAGTGGCCGCGTGGCTGACGGTTGCGGTCGTTCTGGGCAGTGTGGCGGCGCCCAGCCGGGCGGCGGCAAAGCGGGCGCTCCGCGCTCACGGCAGCGTGGAGCAGGTCTACGCGGTCGGGCTGGCACCGCAGCGGACGGTGGCGCTGGTCAACCGGGCGGGGAAGGTGGTGGCGGATCGCGGACCCGACGCGCTGGGCGGGATCGTGTTCCGGCATGTTGCACCCGGCGCGGGCTACCGGATTCGCTCCGCGGGCGAGCGCTCGGCCGCGGTCACGGTGCTCCCCGACCGCTCAGCGCCCCCGAGCACCCGAATCTATGACCACCGGCTGCCGCGCGGCGGCTACGGCTATCTGCGAACCCGGGACGGGACCCGGCTGGCGATTGATGTCCGGCTTCCGGCCGCGCCCGCCAGGGGGCCGTACCCGACGCTGGTGGAGTACGCGGGGTACGGCTATGCCGATCCGGCCGGCGCCGAGACCGGGATCAGTGCGATCGCCACCACGCTCGGGTTCGCGGTCGTCGACGTGAACATGCGGGGCACGGGCTGCTCGGGCGGATCGTTCGACTATTTCGAGCCACTCCAGAACCTGGACGGATACGACGTGGTGGAAACCGTCGCCCGCCAGCCGTGGGTCCTCGGCCACCGGGTGGGGATGCTCGGCATCTCCTACGGCGGCATCAGCCAGCTGTTCGTCGCCGCCACCGACCCGCCGCACCTGGCGGCGATCGCGCCCCTGTCGGTGATCGACAACACGGCCACGACGCTGTACCCGGGCGGCATCCTCAACACCGGGTTCGCGGTCCCGTGGGCGCAGCAGCTCCGCCACGACGCGCTGCCCGCGTCGCCCGCCGGCGGCCAGCCGTGGGCGCTGCAGCGCATCCGAGACGGCGATGAGACGTGCCGGGCCAACCAGGTCCTGCACGGCGAGGCGCCGAACCCGATCGCGATGATCGGTGCCAACCGCTACTACCGGCCGGCGGTCGCCGACCCGCTGGCGCCGGTCACCTTCGTGCACCGGATCCACGTGCCGGTCTTCCTCGCCTGCCAGTGGCAGGACGAACAGACCGGAGCTCACTGCGCCGACCTTGCCCAGGACTTCACCGGGACTCGCCGCAAGTGGTTCACGTTCACCAACGGGCTCCACATCGATTCGCTGGACCCCGACACGTTCGTGCGCTGGTTCGACTTCCTGGCGCTGTACGTGGCTCACCGCGCTCCCCGGCTCTCGCCGACCGTCAGGGCCCTGGCGCCCACCTTGTTCGAGCAGGCGACGGGCATCGCCGGGGTCACCCTGCCGCCTGACCCGATCGAGTCGGCTCCCAGCTACGCGTCGGCGCTGGCCGCCTTCCAGCGGCTGGCGCCGATCCGCGTGCTGCTCGACAACGGCGGCGGCAGCCCGACGGCGGGGGCGCCGTATCCCGCCTTCGAGCGATCGTTCTCCCGCTTTCCGATCCCCGGCACCAGGGCGCGCTCCTGGTACCTGAACCGCGGCGGAGCGTTGACCGCCAGCCGGGCCACGCGCGGCCAGAGCGATACGTTTGTCTGGAATCCGCGGGCCCGACCGGCGACCAGCTTCATCGGTGGCAACGACACAGCACCGGGGGGCCTGTGGACCGCGACACCCCGTTACCGCTGGCGGCCGAGCCCGCCCGGAACCGCCGCGGCCTACCTGAGCCCGCCGCTCACTGCCAACACCGTGGTCATCGGCGGCGGCGCCGTCCAGTTGTGGGTGAAGGCGTCGGCGCCGAGCGTCGATCTCCAGGCGACCGTGTCCGAGGTCCGCCCGGACGGCGAGGAGACGTTCGTGCAGAACGGCTGGCTGCGCGCCAGCGCCCGCAAGCTCGATCCGGCGAAGAGCACGCTGCTGGAGCCGGTCCCGAGCCTGCGCCGGGCCGACGCGGCGCCGCTGCCCGAGGGCCGCTACACCGAGCTGACGGTGCCGCTCTACTACGAGGGCCATGCCTACCGTCGTGGCTCCCGCCTCCGGCTGACGATCCAGGCTCCCGGCGGTGACCAGCCGGCGTGGGCATTCGCGGACACGAGCCCGCGAGGGACGGCGCGGGTCTCGATCGCCCACTCGGCGAGATTCGCGTCGCGGTTGCTCTTGCCGGTGGTGCCGGGGGTGGGCGTGCCCCCCGGATCGCCGCCCTGCCCCGGCTTGCGCGGCGAGCCCTGCCGGCGCTACCTGCCCTACGCGAACCGTTCGCGCCCGCTCGGTCGGCCGGCCCTCACCGGCGCCCGGCGCAAGACAGAAGAGTCTTATGTGCGCTGAGCGGGTAAAGTCACATCACGCCATGGGCTCCGAACCCCCTACTGCGGTGGCGGCGCCCGTGATGCCCGAGGCCGCGATCAGCGCCTTGCTCGCCCGCAGCCACGCTGAACATGCCGCCCGGCCGGGCAGGTCCGCGCGGTCAAGCTGCCGCTGGTCGACCGGATCGCCAGCGCGGTCGTGACCGGCGCTCCGCCCGTCCTAGTCGGGCTCGGCATGTGGCTCGGCTGGAGCAACGGCCTGCTCGTCTGGCAGGACCTGCTGGTGCTGGCGATCTTCTACATGGTCATCGGCTCCGGCATCACGGTCGGCTTTCACCGGCTGCTGACCCACCGCAGCTTCAAGACCAGCCGGGTGGTGCGGGCCGGGTTCGCCGCGCTCGGCTCAGCCGCGGCCGAGGGGCCGGTCATCGACTGGGTGGCGACCCACCGCAAGCATCATCAGTACTCCGACGAGGCCGGTGACCCGCACAGCCCGCACCTGGATCACGGCGACGGCTGGCGAGGGCAACTGTGGGGATTGGTGCACGCCCACATCGGGTGGGTGTTCTCGGATATGGAGGTTGCCGACGAGACGCGGTACGCCAAGGACCTGCTCGCCGATCCGTGGCTGAAGTTCGTCGACCGGACCTTCGTGCTATGGGTGGCGCTCGGGCTGGCGGCGGCGTTCGGGCTCGGCGTCGCCCTGACCGGGACCGTCACCGGCGGGCTGACGGCGTTGCTGTGGGGCGGCGCGGCCCGGATCTTCTTCATGCACCACGCCACCTTCAGCATCAACTCGATCTGCCACTACTTCGGGCGCAGCGATTACGACACCGGCGATGAGTCGCGCAACGTGTTCTGGCTGGCGATCCCGACCTGGGGTGAGGCGTGGCACAACAACCACCACGCTTTCCCCACCTCGTATCGCCACGGCCTGCGCCGCTGGCAGCTGGACCCGTCGGCGGCGATCATCCGCGGGCTGGAGCTCACCGGCCTGGCCTGGGACGTCGTGCGCATCGATCCGGATCGCGTGGAGCGCAAGCTGGCCGCGCAGCAGGTCTGAAGCTAACCTTCCGCGGCCTTGTCCCTCGCCCGCACGGCCCCTCTGCGCCGAGAGCTGATGGCCGCCCTCCCGGAGCGCCCGTTCGCGATCCGCTTCTGGGACGGCACGACCGTTCCGGCCACGCAGCCGGGTGCCCCTACCTTCAGCTTCCGGTCCCCGCGGGCGCTCGCCCACGTCCTCCGGGCCCCCGGCGAGCTTGGGCTGGGCCGGGCGTACGTACTCGGGCTGATCGACACCGATGACATCGAGCGCTCGCTCCAGGTGGTGGACACATTCGTGCCGCCGCGCCTCTCGCTGACCCAACTGGGCCGGCTCGGGATCGCGCTGATTCGCGCCTGCGGGCTGGTCTCACCGCCCCGCCCGCCGGCGTCCGAGCTGCGTCTGAAGGGCGAGCGCCACACCCTGGGCCGCGACCGGCGGGCCGTCCGCTACCACTACGACGCCGGCAATCAGTTCTTCGCGCTGTTCCTGGACGCGTCGATGACCTACAGCTGCGCCTACTTCAAGGGCGGCGCGACCACCCTGGAAGACGCCCAGCGGGCCAAGCTGGACCTGGTCTGTAAGAAGCTCGGGCTCACCGAATCCGAACGCGTCCTCGACGTCGGCTGCGGATGGGGGAGCTTTGCCATCCATGCCGCCCAGGAGTACGGCGCACGGGTGCTCGGCGTGACCCTGTCGGAGGAGCAGGTCAAGCTCGGCCGCGAGCGGGTACAGGCCGCGGCCCTTCAGGACCGGGTGACGCTGCGGGTCGCCGACTACCGGGAGCTGGCCGGCGAATCGTTTGATGCGATCTCCAGCATCGGCATGGTCGAGCACGTCGGGGAGGAGCGGGTCGACCTGTACATGCGAACGCTGAACGGAATGCTGCGCCCCGGCGGCCGCCTGCTCAACCATGGAATCGCCAAGCTGACCGACTTCGACACCAAGGACGAGGGCGCGTTCTCGGAGCGGTTCGTGTTCCCCGACGGGGTGCCGTTGCCGCTGTCGCGGATCGCCGCGGCGATGGAGCGGACCGGCCTGGTCGTCAGGCACGTCGAGGGCCTGCCCGAGGACTACGCCGAGACGCTGCGCCACTGGATCGAGAGCTACGAGGCGCGTTACGACGACGCGGTGGCGCTCGCCGGCGAGCAACGGGCGCGGGTGTGGCGGCTGTACTTGCGCGCGGCTCGGCAGGGGTTCACCACCGGCTGGGCCTCGATCTACCAGGTATTGGCGCACCGGCCGCGCTGAGATTGGCGCTCAGCGGAGGTACGATCGGCGGATGACCACGATCGTCTGCCAGCAGCTCGCCCCGGTGGTCGGCGACCTGGACGCGAATCGCCGCCTGTCGCTGGAGGCGATCGCCGCCGCGGTCGGCGACGGCGCCGACATCGTGGTGCTCCCCGAGCTGGTGACCTCCGGGTACGTGTTTCAGTCGACCGAGGAGGCGGCCGCGGTGGCGATCGGGGCAACCGACCCCCTGTTCGCGGAGTGGGCGGCGCGGGCGGCGCCGGGCGGCGCGGTGGTGATCGGCGGTTTCTGCGAGCGCGCCGCCGACGGCGCGATCTACAACAGCGCTGCCGTCGTCGACGGCTCAGGAGTGATCGGCGTCTACCGCAAGGGTCACCTGTGGGACCGCGAGAAGCTGTGGTTCTGTCCCGGCGACGACCCGCCGGCGGTGTTCGACACGTCCGCCGGCCGGATCGGGGTGCTGGTCTGCTACGACCTCGAGTTCCCGGAGATGACCAGAACGCTGGCGCTGGCCGGCGCCGAGCTGATCGCCGTCCCCACCAACTGGCCTCTCGTAGAGCGCCCGGCGGGGGAGCGGCCGCCCGAGGTCACGATCGCGATGGCGGCCGCCCGCGTCAACCGGGTGTCGGTCGCCTGCTGTGACCGGACCGGGACCGAGCGCGGCCAGGAGTGGAACGCCGGCACCTCGATCATCGACGAGCAGGGCTGGGTGCGGGCGGCCCAGACCGGCGTGGGCGCGGCCACGGCCAAGCTCGACCTGACACGGTCGCACGACAAGCGCTACACCGAGTTGGCCGACGCGTTCGCCGATCGGCGGCCCGAGCTCTACCGGGCGATCACCCCGACGGATCGCGCTCCGGCCTGAGCCAGACTCAGCCCGCGGACCGGGGGCAGGCGCCCGCGGCTATGACGCCGCGGGGGCGGCATCCGGAGCGGGTGCCGCGTCATCGGCCGGGGTGGCCGCGGGCTCGGGAGCTGGGGCCCGCTCGGCGACCAGGTGAGCGCCGGCAGCACCGAGCGCCCCGCCCAGCAGCGCCAGCAAAGCCCACACCGGGCCGTGCATCCGGCTGCCGCGGGCGGCGTCGACCGACGGGCTGCCCGGGCCCGTCTCGGCCAGCGACAGGACGGCGGCGATCAGGACCAGGTTGTACTCGTAGCCCTGGTTGGTCGCCCACGGGCCGTTCTTGAGGTGCACCCGATTGATGGCGGTGAGCATCACCGACGTGAGCGTCGCCGCGGCCAGGGGCGTGGCCGCGCCGAGCGCGAGCAGTGCGCCGCCCCCGGCTTCGGCGGCGCCGGCGGCGACGGCGTGGCGCTTGCCCGGGCGCAGCCCGAGGCTCTCGAACATCTGGCTGGTGGCGTCGAGACCGTAACCACCAAACCAGCCGAACAGCTTCTGCGTGCCGTGGCCGACGAAGAAACCACCAACGGCGAGACGAAGGATCAGGCGTCCAATTTTCATGTCAGGACCTTATCAGAAAGTTGTGTGCGCAACCGACGCGCCCTCGCGGCGGAGACTCGGGGAGGAGTATCTTCCCCCGTCAGCCGACATCGAACCAAGGAGGAGTGAATGAGCAGCACCGTCAATGTGCGCCTGCACGTGAACGGCGTGGAGCACGCTCTCGAGGTCGAGCCCCGTCTGCTGCTCGTCCACGCGTTGCGCGATCGCCTTGGGCTGACCGGCACCCACGTCGGCTGCGACACGTCCAACTGTGGCGCCTGCACCGTCCATCTCGACGGCGAGTCGGTCAAGTCGTGCACGGTGCTGGCCGTGCAGGCCGACGGCGCCGAGGTGACCACGATCGAGGGCATTGGGAGCGAAGACAACCTGCACCCGATGCAGGAGGCGTTCTGGAACAACCACGGCCTGCAGTGCGGGTACTGCACGCCCGGGATGATCATGGCCGCGACCGCGCTCCTGGCCGAGAATCCGGACCCGACCGAGACCGAGGTACGCCACGCGCTCGAGGGCAACCTCTGCCGCTGCACCGGTTACCACAACATCGTCAAGGCCGTGCTCGACGCGGCCGGCAAGTCCCGCGAGGTGCCGGCATGAGCGTCGTCGATCAATCGCCGAGCGGCAGCGTCGGCCGCGAGCTGCGGCGCAAGGAGGACCCACGGCTGATCACCGGACGCGCCCGCTACGTCGACGATATCTCCCTGCCGGGCACGCTGTGGGCGGCGTTCGTACGCTCGCCCGAGGCTCACGCCAAGATCGTCTCGATCGACAGCGCCGCCGCCGCCGCCCGCCCCGGGGTGCGCGCCGTGTTCACCAACGAGGACATGTCCGACCTCGGTGGCCCGCTGCCGATGGCGTGGGCGCCGCCGGGCGTGGAAGTCAACAATCCCGAGCACTGGCCGCTGGCCCGCGGCAGCGTCAAGCACGTCGGCGATCCGGTGGCGGTGGTGATCGGCGAGGATCGCTACGCGGTCAACGACGCCGCCGAGGATGTCGTGGTGGAGTACGAGCCGCTGCCGGTGGTGGTCGATCCGGAGGCGGCGATCGCCGCCGCGGAGGATGGCCCGTTTGTCCACGATCAGCTCGGCACCAACAAGGTGCACGAGTGGTCGCTGGCCGGCGGCGACGTGGAGGCCGGGTTCGCTGAGGCCGACGTGATCGTCGAGCGGCGGGTGGTCAACCACCGCATCGCCGGGGCTCCGATCGAGTGTCGCGGGGTGCTCGCCGACTACCGCGCCGGGTCGTTGACCCTGTACTCGGCAACCCAGGTGCCGCACTTCGTGCGGCTGTTCATGGCGCTGCTGTTGGGCCTCGGCGAGGATCGGGTCCGGGTGATCGCGCCCGAGGTCGGTGGCGGCTTCGGCCAGAAGCTCCAGGTCTACGGCGAGGAGCTGCTCGCCTGCTGGGCGTCGCGCAAGCTCGGTCAGCCGATCAAGTGGATCGAGTCGCGCTCGGAGAACATGTCGGTCGCCCACCAGGGCCGTGACCAGATCTCCCAGGTGAAGATGGGGGCCAAACGCGACGGCACGATCACCGCCTTCCACGTCAACATCCTGGCCGACTTCGGCGCCTACAACATGATCCTGACGCCGCTGATCCCGTCGCTGGGGGCGTTCGTGATGGGCGGTTGCTACAAGATCCCCAACGTCAAGACCGACATCACCGGGGTGTTCACCAACAAGTGCCCCACCGATGCGATTCGGGGCGCGGGACGGCCCGAGGCGACCCAGATGATCGAGGTCACGCTGGATCAGCTCGCCCACGAGCTGGGCATGGATCCGCTGGAGGTGCGCCGCAAGAACTTCATCCCCAAGGAGGACTTCCCGGCTGCGACCGCCACCGGAGTGGTCTACGACTCCGGCGACTACAACGCCACCCTGGACAAGCTGATGGAGCACGTCGACGTGCCGGCGTTCCGCGCCGAGCAGGAGTCGCAGCGCCAGTCCGGCGTCTATCGCGGGATCGGGTTCTGCACGTGGACCGAGATCTGCGGCCTGGCGCCCTCCCGGATCACCGGGCCGGTGGGGGTGGGGGTGCAGGCCGGTCTGTGGGAGTCGGCGATGATCCGCGTCCATAACACCGGGGCGGTCACCGTGTACACCGGCACCTCGCCCCACGGCCAGGGCCTGGAGACGGCGATGGCACAGATCGTCGCCGACAAGCTCGGCGTCGATCCCTCGGTGGTGGAGGTGGTTCACGGCGACACCTCGCTCGGGCCCGAGGGCCGCAACACGTATGGCTCCCGGTCGCTGGCCACCGGCGGCGAGGCGGTGGCCCGGGCCACCGACAAGGTCGTGGCCAAGGTCAAGGCGATCGTCGCCGCCGAGCTGGAGGCGGCCGTTGAGGACATCGACGTCGCCGACGGCAAGTTCTCGGTCCGGGGGTCGCCCGACAAGGGCATGGCGCTGGCCGAAGTCGCCGGCGTCGCCTACGTCGGCGCGGTGCCCGAGGGGATGGAGCCGGGTCTGGAGGAGACGATGTTCTACGACCCGGAGAACTTCGTGTTCCCGTTCGGCGCCCACGCCTGTGTCGTCGACGTTGATGTCGAGACCGGCAAGGTCAAGGTGGTGCGCTACGTCGCCGTCGACGACTGCGGCAAGCCGATCAACCCGTTGTTGATCGACGGACAGATCCACGGTGGCGTGGTCCACGGGATCGGACAGGCGCTGTACGAGCGGGTGCACTACGACGCCGAGGGTCAGCTGATCACCGGCACGTTCGTCGACTACGCGCTGGCCACGGCGGCCGAGCTGCCCAGCTTCGAGACCGACCGGACGGTGACTCCCTCGCCGGTGAACTCGCTCGGCGCCAAGGGGGTCGGCGAGGCCGGCACGATCGCCGCCTCGGCGGCGGTCACCAACGCCGTCATCGACGCCCTGCGACCCCTCGGGGTGCACTACATCAACATGCCCCTGACGCCGATGCGGGTGTGGGAGGCGATCGCGAACAGCCAGGGCGCGAGCCCGGAGGGAGGCCCGCAGTCATGATCCCGGCCGAGTTCGACTACACCGTCGCCGAATCTCTTCAGGACGCGATCAGCGCCCTCGTCGACGGCGGCGAAGACGCCAAGCTGCTCGCCGGCGGCCATTCGCTGCTCCCGCTGATGAAGCTCCGCCTGGCGGCCCCCTCGCTGCTCGTCGATATCCGCAAGGTCCCGGGTCTGCACGGGGTCGAGCGTCAGAACGGCCACTGGCGGATCGGGGCGCTGACCACGCATTCCGTGCTCGAGCATTCGCCCGAGCTGGGGGTGGTGTCCGCGGTGGCGGCGACCATCGCCGACCCCCAGGTCCGTCACCGGGGCACGATCGGTGGCTCGCTGGCTCACGGCGACTCGGCGTCGGACCTGCCGGCGGCGATGCTCATCACCGAAGCCGAGGTGACGCTCCAGGGCCAGCGTGGCCAGCGGACGGTGGCTGCCGCGGACCTGTTCGAGGACTACATGACGACGGCGGTCGGCCCCGACGAGGTGCTGACCGAGATCCGTCTCTCGGCTCTCGATGGCTGGGGCCACGGTCACCACAAGTTCAATCGCCGCAGCGAGGACTGGGCGATGGTCGGGGTCACGGCGGTGGTCAAGATGACCGATGGGACCTGTGAGGACGTGCGCATCGGCCTGACGAACATGGGGTCGGTGCCGCTGCGGGCGACCGCCGCCGAGGAGGCGCTGCGCGGGCAGGAGCTGACCGAGCAGACCATCGCCGCGGCGGCCGAGCACGCCGCCGAGGGCACCAACCCCCCGGCGGATCTGAACGCCAGCGCCGACTACAAACAGCATCTGGCGCGCGTGCTCACGCGGCGGGCGATCACGGACGCGCTCGGAGGGGCGGGATAGACTCGGGGACAAGGTGACGCTCGCGGAGCTTCAGACGGTCGGAGCCGCGGGCGAGGCCCTCGCGGGGCAGGGATATCTGGCCGATCGCCAGCTGGCGATGGCGGTCAGCCTCGCGGTCGTGCTGGAGCAGCCGCTGCTGCTCGAGGGCGAGGCGGGAGTCGGCAAGACCGAGGTGGCGCGGGCGCTGTCGGCCGCCATCGGAGCGAAGCTGATCCGGCTGCAGTGCCACGAGGGCATCGATCTGCACCACGCCGTCTACGACTGGGATTACGCGCGCCAGCTGCTGGCGCTCCGCGCCGCCGAGGGCGGAGTCGACGAAGGCGAGCTGTTCTCCCGCCGCTTCCTGCTGCGCCGGCCGCTGCTGGAGGCGCTGGAGTCAGACCCGGCAAGCCCGGTGGTGCTTTTGATCGACGAGATCGACCGGGCCGATGACGAGTTCGAGGCGTTCCTGCTGGAGTTCCTGTCGGACTTCGCGATCACGATCCCGGAGCTGGGGACGGTCACCGCGGAGCGTCGCCCGATCGTGCTGCTGACCTCAAACCGGACGCGGGAGCTGCACGACGCCCTCAAGCGCCGCTGCCTGTACCACTGGATCGACTACCCGACTCCGGAGCGCGAGCGCGAAATCGTGCGCGCCCGGCTTCCCGAAATGCCCGAGTCGATCGCCCTGCGCGTCGTCGAGGCGGTGGCGCGATTGCGCGAGCAAGGGGATCTGTACAAGCTGCCCGGGGTGGGGGAGACGATCATCTGGGCACAGGCGCTGCTGGCGCTGGGTGACGAGGCGACGCTGGACGAGACGCTCGGGGTGGCGCTCAAGGTGCACGAGGATGTGCTCCGGGTGCGCGATCGCGGGGTGCTCGAGGGTGTCTGAGACCTCCTCGGTGGACATGACGCTCGCGCCGCTGGCGCCCAGCGGCGACGTCCTGGTCGGCCGGCTCGGCGACCTGGCGGCCGTCCTCCGCGCCCAGGGGTCGCGGGTCGGCGTCGGCGAGCTGTTGGCCGCGGTGCGGTGTCTGGACGCGGTCGACTGTGCCTCGCGGGAGGAGGTGCGCCTGGCCTTGCGGACGGTGCTGTGCTCGGCGCGCCGGGACCTGGAGCGCTTCGACCTGGCGTTCACGGCCGTGTTCGGCGATGGCCGACCCCCGGACGATGGGGATCCCCTGTCCGAGCTCGGCCAGATCGAGAAGGCGGTGCTACCCCGCATGGGCGTGGCCGATCCGGGCGGCGGGCAGGTGGAGCCCGGCGCCGAGCCGGTACCCGCCGCCTACAGTGATGTCGAGCTCCTCCAGGAGAAGGACTTCGCCCGTTACACCCCGGCCGAGATGGCCCTGGCGCGGGAGCTGATCGCCCGCCTCGCCCGTCGCCACCCCACCCGGCTGTCCCGGCGAACCCGGCCGTCGCGTCACCGCGGTCACGTCCCGGACCTGCGCAATACCGTCAACGCCTCGTTGCGGACCGGCGGCGAACCGGTGCGCCGCCGCTGGCGGGTCCCCACCCGCCGCCCCCGGCAGGTCGTTCTGGTGTGTGATGTGTCGGGCTCGATGGCGCCGTACGCGCGCATGCTGCTGCAGTACATGCACGCGTGCGTGGCGGCGCGGCGTCGAGTCGAGGCGTTCGCGTTCGGGACCCGGCTGACCCGGATCACGCAGGAGCTCGCCGGCCGCGACCACGACCAGGCGCTGGAGCGCGCTGCCGCCGTGGTCACCGACTTCTCCGGCGGCACGAGGATCGGGGCCGCGATGGCGCAGCTCAACCGTGTCCACGGCCGGCGGCTGGGCCGCGGCGCGGTGGTGGTCATCCTCTCCGACGGCTGGGACCGCGGCGAGCCGGAGCAGCTGCACACCGAGATGGCGCGGCTGCGCCGGGCCGCCCACCGGCTGGTGTGGCTCAACCCGCTCGCCGCCCACCCTGACTATCAGCCGCTGGCCCGCGGGATGCAGGCCGCGGTCCCCCACACCGACCGGCTGCTGGCCGGGAACTCCCTGGCCTCGCTGGAGCAGCTGGCGGAGATCCTGGAGGAGATGTGAGCGACGGTGACTGGCTCACCGAGTCCGAGGTCCACGGCCCCGCGTTCATCCGGCTCGAGTCGCCCCCGAAGCTGATCCTGTGCGGGGCGGTGGAGCTGTCCGGCGCTCTCAGCACGCTGGCGGCGGCGCTCGGCTGGCGTTCCTACGTGGTCGATCCGCGCCCGCGGTTCGCTACCGGTGACCGGTTCCCGCACGCCGACGGCGTGATCGTGGAGTGGCCGGGCGAGGCATTCGCGCAGCTCGGGATCGACGATACGACCGCCGTCGCGGTGCTCACCCATGATCCCGTCCTCGACGATCCAGCGCTCGAGATCGCGCTGCGGTCACCGGCGATGTTCGTCGGAGCGATGGGCTCCCGGCGAACGCAGACAGCCCGCCGCGAGCGGCTCATCGCGGCGGGGATGAGCGAGGTGGAGCTGGCGAGGCTCTCGGGTCCGATCGGGCTGGACCTGGGCGCGCGCACCGCGACTGAGACCGCTCTGTCGATCCTCGGGGAGATCGTCGCCGTTCATCACGGTCGCGCCGGCGGACGACTGACCGCCGGGGTGGGCGCGATCCGGGAGGTCCAGACTTAGATGACCTCCGACGGCGTTGGGGCCGGCGTGGTGCCGACCGCCGGCGGGGTGGCCGGCCTGGTGCTGGCTGCCGGTGGCGGCAGCCGGTTCGGCTTAGAGCCGAAGCAGCTCGCCGATCTGGGCGGCCGACCGCTGCTGGAGTGGGCGGTCAGCGCCCAGTGCGCCGTGCCGGCACTGGGCCGTGTGCTCGTCGTGCTCGGCGCTCACGGCGACGCGATCGCCGCCCAGATCGAGCTCGGACGCGCCGAGATAGTCGTCTGTCCCGAGTGGGAGACCGGCCAGGCGGCGTCGCTGCGCCGGGGCCTGGCGGAGCTGCGCTCCGCGTCGAAGGTGATCGTCACCCTCGGCGACGCCCCGCTGATCACCCCCGAGGTGATCGCGCGGTTCGCGGTGCAGGCCCCGCGCACCCGCGCCGTCTACGGTGGCCGCCCCGGGCACCCGGTGGTGCTGGGCCCCGAGCAGATCGCCGCGCTTGAGTCGCTGCACGGCGACGCGGGCGCCCGCGCCCTGCTGCGGGGAGGGCCTGTGTTGGAGGTGGGACACCTATGCTCGGGGCGCGACGTCGATACCCCTGAAGACCTGGAGGAGATCCGAAATGAAGCTAGAGCAGTCATTTGAGGTCACCGCCCCGCTGGAGCGGGTGTGGGACGCGCTGATCGACGTCGAGCGGGTGGCGCCGTGCCTGCCGGGCGCCGAGGTCACCGGGCGCAACGAGGACGGCACCTACAACGGGACGTTCAAGGTCAAGATCGGCCCGACCGCGGCCGCCTACAGCGGCAAGCTGGAGATGCAGCAGGTCGACGAGGGTAGCCACACCGCCACGATGAACGCTCAGGGCACCGACCGCCGTGGCCAGGGCGGGGCCAAAGCGGCGATCGTCTCGTCGGTGAGCCCGGCAGGGGAGGGATCGACCCAGGTCAACGTGGCCACCGACTACCACATCACCGGACGGCTCGCGCGGTTCGGGCGCGGGGGGATGATCGAGGAGATCTCCAACCGGCTGCTCAAGGAGTTCGCCTCGAACCTCCAGGCCATGCTGGCGGGTGGGGAGGCCGCGGCGGCGCCGGCCGCCGAGGCAGGGCGGCGCCGGCCGCCGAGGCAGGGGCACAGGCCGCCGAGGCAGGGTCCGCCACAACCGAGGCTGCCCCCGAGCCGGAGCCGGCTGTCGAGCCCGAGCCGGCTGGCGAGCCCGAGCCGGCTGGCGAGCCCGAGCCGGCTGTCGAGGCCGAGGCCGCAGCCGAGCTCGCCGAGGTCGTGCCCGAGGCGGGGATCGACTCCGAGCCGGCGCCGGGGCACGAGGAGGCCGTGACCCCACCGCCCCCGCCCGCCGCGGCCCCGCCACCGCCACCCGAGCCCGCCTCGGGCGCTGCACCGCCGCCACCGCCACCCGCGGCCGCCGCACCGCCGCCCCCACCACCCGCGGCCGCCGCGCCGCCGCCCCCGCCGCCGCCCGCCCCGGCGAGCGAGCCAGTCCAGGGGCTGTCGCTGATGGGCTCGGTGCTGTGGTCGCGGGCCAAGTCCAACCCGGCACAGGTCGCCGCAGTCGGGTTCGGGCTCCTGTTCCTGCTCCGGCTGCTGCGCCGCCGGCGTTAGCGCGGGCGGCCCGGCCGTCGTGTCGAGCCGACCTGATGCGACTTGGTTTTAGGGCACACGCAGGAATTACTGACGGTTTGTCCGGCCACCCGCGGCGCGGACGCCACCCGCGAAGCTCAACGTGCCAAAGGCGCCTGCGCTCGCGTGCGGCGGCCAGCATCCACGGGTCGACCGTCTAATTCCGCCAATAATTCCTGCCCGCACCCTTAGTGGCCCCGTTGGCAAATACGACGACACTCGAGCGGCCTCCGGCGGCGCCTGGCTTTGTCCTCGGATGCTCGTGCAGCGCTGCTGCACGTCGCATCCTGCGTCCGCGCCCGACACCACCGGCGACCACTCTCGGTGTCGCCGACTTACGAACTGAAACCACTTAGCTATCCGCTACCAGGGTGCATCACCCCCGGGTCATGCCCGCTCAGCCGGCTCGTCGAAGCTCGCCGCCGGCGCCACAGCCACCAGCCCGGACGGGTTGATCATCGGGTGGGTCCGGTAGTAGTGGGCGCGGATCTCGTCGAAGTCGACGGTGTCGGCCACCCCCGGCCACTGGTACAGGTCTCGCGCGTAGGGCCAGAGGTTGGCGTACTCGACGAGCTTGCGGACCGAGCACTTGAAGTGGATCTGGTAGACGGCGTCGAAGCGTACGAGCGTCGTGAACAATCGCCAATCGGTCTCTACCGGCTCGGCGCCGAAGAGAAAGCGGCGCCCGGCGAGCCGGGCATCGAGCTCGTCAAGGGTCCGAAACAGGGCCGAGACCGCCTCCTCGTAGACCGCCTGGCGGCCGGCGAAGCCGGACCGGTACACGCCGTTGTTGACGTCGTCGTAGATGTGCTGGTTCAGCGCGTCGATCTGGTGGCGGAGTGGCTCGGGATACAGCGCCACCGGATGGGCGGCCAGCGGTGCGAACACGGTGGAGAGCATCCGGAGGATGTCCGCTGACTCGTTGTTGACGATCGTGCCGAGCTCCTTGTCCCACAGCACCGGCACGGTCACGTGTGCGTCGTAGGCCGAGTCGGCGGTCGCGTACGCCTCAGCCAGGTAATGCCAGCCGTTGATCGGGTCGACGTAGCCTCCGCCCGAAAACCTCCACCCGCGGTCGTCGCGGAGCGGGTCCACGAACGAGACGCCGATCGCGTCCTGCAGCCCCATCAGCCGGCGGCCGATCAGGGTTCGATGCGCCCACGGGCAAGCGCGGGCGACGTACAGGTGATAGCGGCCGGCCTCCAACGGAAACCGGGTCGACCCGTCATCGGAGACGACGTTTCGGAAGCTCGACTGCTGGCGCTGGAACGATCCGTCCTCGCCGGCCTCGCGCCCGAGGGAGAATGCGTGTGCTTGAGTGCTCATCCGTCTGAGCGTACGCCCCGTGACCGGTGGCCGCGGGTGCCGGGCGGCCGCGGGTGCCGGGCGGCCGCCGCGGCTATAGGCTCCCGACGATGACCGACCAGGCGGTCCGAGCGCAGCGATTTCGGGAGCTGCACGAGCCCGGCCGGCCCCTGCTGCTCCCCAACCCATGGGATGCCGGCTCGGCCCGGCTGTTCGCGTCCCTGGGCTTCCACGCGCTGGCGACGACCAGCAGTGGATTCGCCGCCACGCTGGGGCGGCTCGACGGCTCGGTGACTCGCGAGGAGGCGCTGGCGCATTCCGCGGTCATCGTCGCGGCGACCGACCTGCCCGTGTCTGCCGATCTCGAGAGCGGCTTCGCCGACGCTCCCGCGGGAGTGGCCGAGACCGCGCGCGGAGCCGTCGCCGCTGGCCTGGCCGGGTTCTCCGTGGAGGACGCCACCGGCGACGCGGCGCAACCGATCTTCGGACGGGAGGAGGCGGCCGAGCGGGTCCGGGCCGCGGCCGAGGTGGCCCACCGCGGCCCGGCGCAGCTGGTGGTCACCGCCCGCGCTGAGAACTTCCTCCACGACCGGCCTGATCTGGACGACACGATCGCCCGACTGCAGGCCTATCAGGAGGCGGGAGCCGACGTGCTGTATGCGCCGGGCCCGACCGACGCCGCGGTGATCGGCGCGATCGTCTCGTCCGTTGATCGTCCGGTCAACGTGCTCGTCCGGCGCGGGGCTCCTTCGATCCCCGAGCTGGCGAAGCTCGGCGTCAGCCGGATCTCGGTGGGCGGGGCGTTCGCGTTCGTGGGGATCGCCGCGGTGACCGCGGCGGCCGTCGAACTGCGCGATCAGGGGACCTACGGATTCGTTGAGGGCTCGGCCGCGGGGGGCGCCGCCGCACGGGCGGCCTTCGGCGGCGGTCCCGACTGATCGAGGTCGGGACGGCCGATCGACGTCACCCAGGAGCGAGCTCGGATCGACATCTCGGCAGACGAGCATGACCGCCGCGACCGGTGGGCACGGAGCGTCGCGGCCATGCCGTTCAATAGCATCTGGCACCCGAGACCGCGGGGGCGGGTCGGCGTGTCGAGGCCCAGCGGGCCCGCGAGGAGCCATACGTGTCGCATACTCAGTTGATCTGCAGGAGTTTGGGCGCTTGACGCGGAGCCTGCGCCTTCCCGCCTTCCGGCGCCTGCTGGCGGCGTATGTGATCAACGAGCTCGCCTGGGCGGTGGGCACCCTGGCGCTGTCGGTGCTGGTCTACCGCAAGACGGGCTCGGCGATCGGCTCCTCCGCCTTCTTCATCTGCTCGATGGTGGCGCCGGCGTTGCTGTCCCCGGCTCTGGCCGCCCGGCTCGACCACTCTTCACCGCGAGTGGTGCTGCCCGGCCTGTATGCGGTGGAGGCGGCGCTGTTCGCGGGGCTGGCCTGGACGACGCACCATTTCGCCCTCGGCGCGGTGCTGGCGCTCACCCTCGCCGACGGAGCGGTGGCGACCACGGCACGCGCGTTGGCGTCGGCGACGCGCACTGAGATCCTCAAGCCGCGCGACCTTCTGCACGAAGGCAATGCCGTCACCAACGTCGGCTTCTCGATCATGTTCATGGCGGGGCCGCTGATCGGCGGTCTGGTCGTGGTCGCCGGCGGGACGGTAACCGCGCTTCTGGTCAACTGCGGCTTGTTCGCACTCATGGCCGTGGTCCTGTCTGCGACCTCACTGCCGCAAGCCCGGCCCCAGCCAGGGTCGGTGACCGTCCGGCTGCGTGCCGGCCTCGCCCATACCCGCGTCGACCCGCTGCTCGGCCGGCTGCTGCTGATGCAGGCGCTGGGCCTGGTGTGCTTCACGGTGACCGTCCCGATCGAGGTTGTCTACGCGCAGCACACCCTGAGCGCGGGGGCCGGCGGCTACGGCGCGCTCCTCGGCGTGTGGGGCGCTGGCGCGATCGCGGGCAGCGCGGCATTCGCGCGCTGGCGGCGCCGGCCGCCGGCGACGCTGATCGCCGCCGCTGCGGCCGCCCTCGGCATGGGGTTCGCGGTGATGAGCGTCGCGCCGTCGCTGGCGGTGGCTCTGGCCGGCGCAACGCTTGCCGGGGCGGGCAACAGCGTCGAATGGGTGGCGGCGCGGACCGCGATCCAGCAGCGCACGCCGGACCGCTGGATGACGCTGATGATGAGCCTGACCGAGTCGATCTCGCTGCTGGCTCCCGGCATCGGGATCCTGCTCGGTGGCGTGATCACCGCCCTGAGCAATCCGCGCGTCGCGTTCGCGGTGTCGGCCGCCGGCTCGCTGCTGTTCGCGGCCGCGGTCCCGTTCGTGTTCCGGCGCGGCCTTCCGGCGCCGACACCGGAGTCAGGGCCGGCTGACATCTCCTCGGAGGTGGAGGCGACCGCCCAGCGTGGCAAGTCGCTTGTGTAGTGCGCAACCGCGAAGATCGATAGGCGTGCGGGCCGCCTGCATCGACATCGGCTCCAACACGACCCGGCTGCTGATCGCCGAGGACGTCGGAGATCGGCTGGTGGAGATTCATCAGGAGCGTGCATTCACGCGCATCGGCCGCGGGCTCGCCTCGTCCGGCACGATCAGCGAGGCGAAGATCAGCGAGGTCGTCGCCGTCGTCTCAGGTCAGCTGGGGCGGGCCCGCGAATGTGGCGCGCAGGAGTTGCGCGGTGTGGCCACCGCCGCGATCCGAACCGCGAGCAACGGCACCGAGCTGGTGGAGGCGATCGCTCGCCGTACCGGCTTGGACGTGGAGATCCTGTCCGGCGAGGAGGAGGCGCGGCTGGCGTTCATCGGCGCCGCGGCGATGCTCGAGACGGTGCCGAACGGCGACCTCGGAGTGATCGACGTTGGCGGCGGGTCGTCGGAGATCGTGGTCGGGCAGGTGCCCGCGCAAGTCAGATGGTGGACGTCGGTGACGATCGGTTCAGGAGCGCTGACCGAGCATTGCCTGGCCAGTGATCCGCCTCGGAGGGCCGAGATCGCCGCAGCTCGCGCCCAGATCGCCGCCGTACTCGCCGGCGTCACGCCTCCACGGCCCGAGGTCTCCGTGGCGGTCGGCGGCAGCGCCACCTCCCTGGCCCGGCTCGGGGGCATCGAGCTCGACGCCGCCGCGCTGTCTCGGTCGCTGGCGATGCTGACCGACGAGCCCGCCGCCGCGGTGGCGCGACGGTTTGCGATCGATTCGCAGCGGGCGCGCCTGCTGCCCGCCGGGCTGCTGATCCTGGAGGCGACCGCCGATCTGCTCGGAGCAGGCCTGAGCGTCGGTTGCGGTGGCATCCGCGAAGGCGTGCTGATAGAAGCTCTCCGGGTGTGAGCACAGCCCCGTCATCCCGAGGTATGCGAGCTCTGATCGTGACTGCGGCAGGCGCGAGACCAGCTACCAGCCGCCGCGCCAATCGGCGTTGCTCTCGCGCGCCTTGACGGCATCCTCACGCGCGTGCTTGCGCTTGTCCAGTCGCCACTGGATCACCGAGAACAGGATGATCACCGCGGGAAAGAATGCGATCGTAATAAACATCGCGCTGGTGATCTGCGAGTCCGTGGTTTCGCCTGCCCACCCCTGACCGCCGTCTTCGGCGGCCAGCGCCACCGGCGCGAACACCAGCAGAGTGCCGGCGAACAGCGTCAACGCAATCATGAATCGGGCACGGCGCATCTGCCTTGACAGCGTACCGGATCGCTACGCCGCGGCGACCCGGTGGCGGGCTCCCACGGCGGCGATCGCAGAGATCAGCGCCGGGTTGTAGTCCGCGGTTGCGGTGGCCATGTCGAGATGATCGAGCGCGACCTCGAACACGGTTGCGCCGACGGCATCCGCCAGCTCGCGCTGCTTGGCGGGATGCACCGCGGTGTCGCGCGTGGTCAGCACCATCGCGGCCGGGACCTGCACCGCGTGCAGCCAGGGCCGGGAGTCAAAGCGGCCGAGTTCGCGCCCGGCCTGGGCGATGTTTCGAGCCTCGTGGCGCATCAGCTCCGACAGCCACCATGCCGTGCGCTCGTTGACGTCGATCCTGGAGCGCTTGAAACCGGCGGTGTAGAACCACCGTGGTGCGATCGCGATCATCACCCCGAACGCGCCCATCCACTTCCACACCCTTCGTGTCTCCGGGTCCTGGAAGTGCTGGCAGGTGGCGCTGAGTACCAGCCCGGCCACGACGTCGCGATGGTCGCGCGCCATCAACTGGGCGATCGTGCCCCCCATGGAGTAGCCGACGACGGTCGCCGTCAGGTTCAGGTGGCGCAGCAGCGCCGCGGCGTCGTCGGCGCAGTCAAGCAGCGCAAACGGCTCCAGCGGGCGCAGACCGCGGCCGTGGCCGCGATGATCGAGCGCCAGCACCCGATAGCCGGCTCGAGTCAGTGGCTCGTAGACGCCCGACCAGTTCAGGTCGGCGCTGACCAGCCAGCCGTGGAGGAGGAGCACCGGCGGCCCGTCGCCGCCGGTGTCGCGCAGGAAGAATTCGCCGCGGCCAGGAACGACAACGGTGCGCGCCGGTGCCAGCGGGCGGGGCGGCAGCGGAGGATAGGTACGCCGGCGCAAGACCGCCATGCTAGTGGCCCCGTCCCCAAGTCCTGCGCCATTCGAGCGGCGCCTGGGGGCGCTGCGCGGCGTCCTCGTCGCCTCGCCTAGCTCCGCTACGCCACGGCGACTGCGTCCTTGCGCGGCATCCCCCAGTCACCACTCTCGGTGCCGCACGACTTACGGACGGAACTGACCGGGCGGTTTCGCCGCCTACCATCTCACCTCGTGGCGGTGGTGATCGCATCTGATCTTGGTAAGGACGTGGCCGGGGAGCCCCTGCTGCGCGGAGTCTCGTTCAAGCTGGGGCGGCGCGACCGGATGACGCTGTCGGGACGGAACGGCGCCGGCAAGACCACGCTGCTGCGGATGCTCGCCGGCGAGGCGTCGATCGACTCCGGAGAGCTGGTGCTGGGCAAGGGCGCGAAGGTCGCGCTGCACGACCAGCGGCCGCCGCGCGAGCGTGACCTTTCCCTGCGTGACTACATCCTGTCCGGCGCGCCGGAGCTGGTCGCCATCGAGCAGGAGCTGGCCGCGCTGGAGCAGGCAATGGCCGACGGTGCTCACGATGCGGTCACGCTGGACCGCTACGCCCGGGCGCAGGCCCGGCTCGAGCACGCGGGCGGCTATGGCTGGCGCGATCGGGCACTGGCGACGCTGCACGGACTCGGCTTTCGCCACGTCGCCGACCTGGACCGGTCGCTGGATACGTTCTCCGGCGGCGAGCTCACCCGCGCCTCGTTGGGCCGGGCTCTCGCCGGCGCCCCCGACCTGCTGTTGCTCGACGAGCCGACCAACCACCTGGACATCGAATCCCTGGAATGGCTCGAGGCCCACCTGGTGAGCCTCGATGCCGCGATCGTGCTTGTCGCGCACGACCGCTGGTTTCTGGAGTCGGTCGGCACATCTGTGCTGGAGCTAGAGGCGGGCCGCGGCCGATTCTTCGCCGGCACCTGGCACCAGTGGCGCCGTGAGAAGGCCGCCCGCGAGCTCGCGCTCGGCCGCGCGATCGAGCGCCAGCAGGCCGAGATCGATCGGCTGGAGCGGTTCGTGACCCGGTTTCGCGCCGGCACGCGGGCGCGGCAGGCCCAGTCCCGGGTCAAGAAGCTCAATCGGATCGAGCGGATCTCCGCCGATCCGACCGACGGCGCCGCTCTGGATTTTGCGTTCAAGCCGCCGGAGCGCAGCGGCCGGGTGATCTTCGAGCTCGAGCACGCCGACCTGTCGGCCGGTGACAAGCAGTTGCTGGACGACGCCGAGATGTGGCTGGAGCGGGGCGAGCACGTCTCCCTGGTCGGCGCCAACGGTGCCGGGAAGACGACGCTGATCGAAACACTCGCCGGCCGGCGCGAGCTCGCCCACGGGAAGCTGCGCACCGGCCACAACGTCAAGGTCGGGTTCCTGTCTCAGCACGCCGACGATCTGGCGAACGGAACCGCCCGGACCGTGGTCGAGGCGGCGCAGCATGCGACCGGGCTGACCCCGGGGAAGGCCCGGGCTCTGCTCGGGCGCTTCCTGTTCTCCGGCGAGGACGCCGAGAAGCCACTGGACGGGCTCTCCGGCGGCGAGCGCCGCCGCCTGTCGCTGGCGATCCTCGTCCACTCCGGCGCCAACGTCCTGATCCTCGACGAGCCCACCAACCATCTCGACCTGGAGAGCCGGGAGGCGCTAGAGGCGGCGCTGCGGAGCTTCCCGGGGTCGCTGCTGCTCGTGTCCCACGATCGGGCGTTGCTGGACGCGATCGGGACGCGCACCATCGCGCTCGAGGACCACGGGCTGCACAGCTACGTCGGGGGCTGGCCGGAGTACGTCCGGGTGCGGGCGGAGCGCGCCAGGGCACCGGCCACGCCCAAGCCGGCCACGCGCAAGCCGGCCGCGGCGAAGCCGGCGGGGCCGACCAAGCCGGCGTCGGTCCCCAAGAAGCGCAACCCGCCGAAGGCGAAGCCCGGGGCGAACGGGCAGCGCGGCCTGGAGAGCCAGATCGAGGCTGCCGAGGCCACTCTGAAGGCGGTGGAAGCCGAGCTGGCGGATCCCGCCGCCTGGTCAACGCCGCAGGCCACGGCGCGCTCCGCGGCTCGGCACGAGCAGGCCAAGCGGGCGGTGGCCGAGCTGTATGACCGTTGGGAAGCCGTCGCCGGCTAAGTGGCCCCGTTCGCAACTACGACGACATTCGAGCGGCCTCCGGCGGCGCCGGGACCCGTCACCGGGCGCAACTAAACTTCTCAGCCAATGGCCCAGCCCGCCCAGGCTTCGGCTCTGCGGATCGCGCTGATCGACGACGACAGCGGTTGATCACCGTATTGGACCGGCGATTTGCGGCGCTGCGGTGGGACCGCCAGGTGATCGGCTACGCCGCCGATCCCGAGCAGCTGACGGCGCTCAAGATCCACGCGCTGATCGTCAACCTGGCGATTACCGGGCTCGGCTACATCGAGTGGGTATCGGACCGGATCCCGGGTCTCGCGCTCCTGGTGTGCGGCCGGCCGGCACCGGTCGCCGATCGGGTGCGGGCGCTGCGCACCGGCGCCGACGACTGGATCACCAAGCCGCGCCATCCCGAGGAGCTGGTGGCCCGGATTGAGGCCGTCCTGCGTCGCCGGCGCGCCGACGAGCTTCCCGCCCAGAATGAGGCCATCCACGCCGGCGAGCTGGCCATCCGCCCGGATCGCTTCGACGCCTATGTCGACGGGGTTGCCGCCGCGCTCTCCCGCAAGGAGTACGAGCTGCCGGCCCAGCTGGCCTCTGTCCGCGGCCGCGTCCTGGAGCGCGAGGACATCTATCAGCGGGTGTGGGGCTATACGATGGCGCGCGGCGGTCGCTCCGTCGACGTGTTCGTGCGCAAGCTGCGCCAGAAGCTGGAGGCGATCTCGCCGGACTGGCGGTACGTGCATACGCATTTCGGGGTCGGCTATCGGTTCGCCGCCGAGGCGGTGGACGGCATCGCGGGGGTCGCATCTGCGCCCATCGCGCGACCGCCGCTCGCAGCTGAGCCGACCCCGCCGGCTGGCGCGATTGCGCCCGTCGCGCCGCCGCCAATCGCAGCTGGGCCGACGCCTTCGCCCCTCTCCCCGGAGCGGCGTACGCTATCGGTATGACCGCCAACCTCCGCAACATCGCGATCATCCTCGTGCTGGCCGCGCTGGTGGCGATCGTCCCCGGCGGCGGCACGGCGGCGTCGGTCCTGCTGACGGCCGTCTACCTGGTGTTCCTGGGCGCGATGGGCTGGGTGGCGTCGATCATGTACCGAGAGCATCGCGGCGCTCTCTACCTGCTCGGCGACGGCAAACGTGCCCTGCTCTACGCGGCGGCCGCCGCGCTGGCGGTCGTGCTGACGGCCACGCACCGACTGTGGAGCACGTCCGCCGGGTCGGTCGCCTGGCTGGTGGTGGTCGGACTGTCGATCTACGCCGTGTGCGCCGTGCTCTGGTCCGCGCGCCGGTATTGACGCCACGCGGGGCGGTCGGCGCCGCGCGCCGGCGTTGACGCTCCCCGCGGCCGCTCGGCGCGGACATCCCTGCCGGTACGTACACTGCCGCCGCCGTGAGCAAGGCGACGCGAGAGATGGTCTCCGACTGGCTGATGGCCCTGGCCGGCCCGATCCTCCTGGGATCACTGTTCCTGACCTGGAGCCATCAGTTCGCGGCAGGTTTCCTGGCCCGGTACGGCGCCTCGGCCGTGGTGCAGGGCACCCCCCGCGATCCGAACGCATGGCAGGTCTACTCGGCGGCCGACGTGCTGCTCGCGCTGGTGGCCGGCGGCCTGCTCGTCGTCGCCCTGTGGGGCGGACGCCGACGCCGGCTGGCGGTGGCGCTTGCCGTCGCCGTCGCCCTGGCGTTCACCGCCCATGCCATCGCGGTGCCGCCGACCAACAGCGTGTCGGTGTTCGACCCGAGCGCGAGCCCGCCGCGGTACGCGGCGAACTACCCGGCCGCGGGCTCGGGTGAGATCGTCGCGCTGGTGGCGCTGATCATGGGCGCGGCCGGGGTGGCGATCTCGTTCACGGCTGATTAGACCCGGCGGCTCGCGATCGGCGCCAAGTGGACGCCCGATCGTTTCCGGCCGCCCCGGTCCTCCGGTCCTATCCTGAACTCAGCCGATGGCAGTCTTTCCCGCCGACCGTCGCCGCGAGCTCCCGGACGAGCCCGGCGTGTACCTGTTCCGTGACGAGCGCGGCAAGGTGATCTACGTCGGGAAGGCGAAGTCGATCAAGAAACGGGTCGCCTCGCACTTCTCCAACCCCAGCACTCGCGCCGGACGCGACCTGGTGCCGATGATCAAGCAGATCGAGGCGCTGGTGGTGCAGACCGAGTCCGAGGCGCTTTTGGTGGAGCAGAACTTCATCAAGCAGTACAAGCCGCGGTTCAACATCCGGCTGCGCGACGACAAGTCGTATCCGTACATCGCGATCTCGCTGGATGAGGAGTTTCCTCGCGTCTATTTCACCCGCGAGCGCCACCGGCGAGACCGCGCCTACTTCGGGCCCTACAGCAACGCCAAGCGCGTGCGCTCGACGCTCGAGGTGCTCGGCAAGGTGTTCATGTTCCGCTCCTGCGACGGGCCCGAGCCGGGTCGGCGCAGCGGGTCTCCATGCCTGGACTACTACATCAAGCGCTGCGAGGCGCCGTGCGTCGGCTACGTCGACCGGGAGGGATACCGGAAGGCGATCGACGGCGTGATCGCTTTCCTCTCCGGCCGCTACAAGGAGATCGAGCGCGACCTGCACCACGAGATGCGGCTCGCGGCGGAGGCGCAGCGCTTCGAGGACGCCGCGCGGGAACGCAACCGCCTGCGAGCGGTCCGTTCGCTGCTCGAGCGCCAGCGGGTGGCCCACGACGGGGACGGGTCGATGGACGCGATCGCGGTGGCGGTGGCCGAGGGCGAGGCCAACGCCCAGGTGTTTCAGATCCGTGACGGGGTGCTGTCGGACCGCCAGAGCTTCTACCTGGACAACACGGCGGGGGCGGAGCTGGCCGAAGTCGGCGAGGCGTTCATCCTGCAGTACTACGCCAGCGCGATGTCGGTACCGCCGCTGGTCATCGTTCAACGCGAGCTCGGCTCGCTTCCCGCGCTGGCCGAGGCGCTGTCGGCGCGGCGCGGCGGTCACGTGGAGATTCGCCCCGCGGAGCGCGGCGACAAGCGGCGGATCCTGGAGCTCGCCGAGCGCAACGCGAGGCTGGCCATCGACCAGGAGAAGCTGCGTTCCGAGCGCCGCCGCCAGCAGCGCGTGGAGGCGCTGGACGGGCTCCAGCACGCGCTCGGACTGGACACCATCCCGCTGCGGATCGAGTGCTTCGACATCTCGACGCTGATGGGCACCAACACGGTGGCCTCGATGGTGGTGTTCGAGGGCGGCGCGCCCAAGAAGTCCGACTACCGCCGGTTCCGGGTGTTCAGCGTCGGCGACGAGTCCGCCAACGGCAACGGTGACTACGCGCCCGACGACTTCGCCGCGATGGAGGAGGTCCTCGGCCGGCGGATCAACCGTTGGGAGCGCCAGCGCGACGTCTCACCGCACGACAAGGACTACGATCCAAGCTTCGCCGCGCTGCCCAACGTCGTCGTCATCGACGGGGGCCGGGGCCAGCTGTCGGCCGGGCTGCGCGCGCTGGAGGGGTTCCGCGAGCGCGGCGTGACCGTGATCTCGCTGGCCAAGCGGATCGAGGAGGTGTTCATTCCCGGTCGGGACCTGCCGCTGGTGCTGGCCCACGACACGCCCGAGCTCCAGCTGCTCCAGCGTGTCCGCGACGAGGCCCACCGGTTCGCCATCACCCACCACCGGATTCGCCGCGACCGGGCGATGACCGCCTCGGTCCTGGACGACCTGCCGGGCGTGGGGCCGGCCCGCAAGCGCGCACTGCTGGCCCACTTCGGCTCGCCCGACGCGATTCTGGCCGCCTCCCGCGAAGAACTGGAGTCGGTCCCGGGGGTACCCGGCAAGCTGGCCCGCGACATGTACCGGGAGCTGCACAAGACCGGGGTGTGAGCGCCGGCAGAGCCGACGTGGATGACAAAAACGCTCCTAGGCAGCGCGATTGTCATCAACGTGGCGGAGGCCGGTTGCGTTAGAGCCCGCCGCCGCCGCCCGACCCGCCCAAGCCGCCGCCGCCCGACCCGCCGCCACCCGACCCCCCGATCGTCAGCAGCGTCGCTGACCCCGGCGCCAGCGGCACCGTGTAGACGCCCCCCGCGGGAGCCACCGGGGTGCTGACCGGCGCCGGCAAGGTTCCCGTCGTCGTCTCGGCGCCATAGGACTGTCCGCCCAGGGTGACGCCGGAGGTGGAGCTCACGTTCGGGGCGGCGAGCGTCTCCAACGAGCCGGCGGCGGTGGCGCCGGGGATCTGGATCTGGACGTCGTGCTCGTTGAGCGTGTCCTGGTTGATCAGCGTCACCCGGATCGCGCCGTCGGAGCCGAGGGTGGCCCACTCCTTGACGGGTCCGCTCGGCGCCGTCACCGGGAGCAGCCGGGCTCCGGGCGGGAATGCCTGGGCGAACATCTGCAAGCCGTAGTACTCGGGGTGGACGAACGCCTGCCAGGCGCCCGAGGAGGTGTGCGAGACGGTGAACAGCTCGTAGTTGGAGCCGGGGAGCATGTGCAGGTTGACCCCGTCGACCCCGACCCTGGCGAAGTTGAACATCGTGTCCAGCGCCCACAGGGCGGACGCGAACGTGTCGCTGACGCCCGCCCCCCCCTGACACGAGGCGGAGTTCATCTCGGCGACCCGGAACGGCAGACCGTGCTGGTGGGCGGTCCGCGCGTAGCCGGCCATCGGCGCGGCCAGGCCGGCGGACGAGCTGTCGGCCAGCAGGTTGGTGATCGACGGAAAGCCGGGGTCGCTTGGGTCGGTCACGCAGGCGCGCAGCGCGTAGCGGTGGTACGTGACCAGCTTCAGCCGCTTCTCGGCCGAGATGAAGCGATTCAGGCCGCCCATCCACGCCGGGCCCGAGGTCGCCGGACCGGCCAGCGGCAGGTTCGGCAGCGCCTGGCTCCACTGGCTGAACTGCTTGGTGTAGGCCTTCATGCCGTAGCCGCGGCCGCGGGCGTGGAAGATGTGGCCACGCCGGTCGCGATACCACGGGAACACGCCGTACAGGTCCGGCTCGTTGCCGATCTCCAGAGCGTCGATGTACCGGCGGCCGATCCCTGCGCTGAACGCCCGGGCCTCGGCGGCGGCGATCGCCGATCGTCCCGCGGCGAGATTGATTCCCAGGATCAGCTTCGCGTTCAGATCCTTGGCCAGGGCCTGGGTGGTGCGCAACCACCCCTGGGTGATCGGGTAGTAGATCCCACCCGGGGGGATCATCCCGCGGATAGGCCACCAGCTTCCGTCGGTGCTGTCCCCGCCGATCCGGATCACCGGCGACTGGCCGGGGGCCAGGCCACGGAGCAGGCCAAGCAGCACGGGATCGACGGCCCGCGGATCGCGGCCCGTGTACGTATGCAGCGCCCGGTACTCGAACGAGACCCCGACGAAGCCGGGCGCCATCGCCTGGCCGCTCGGCGTCGTCGCCACAGTCGCGCCGATGACGTCGGCCTGAGCGGCGACGGCCCCGGACACTGCGAATCCGAGCGCCGCCACGATCGCGATGCAGACGCGGCGGCGAAGCACGCGGGCCATAGTGGCACAGGTCCGACGATCGTGCGCAGGGGAGACGCGCCACCCCCGTCCGCCACACGCGTCAAGCTTCAGATGGATGGAGGCGTCGGCGCTAACCGATCTGGTGGTCATCACGGGATTCTCCGGGGCCGGGAAATCGACCGCGATGGCGGCGTTCGAGGACGAGGGCTACTTCTGCGTCGACAACCTGCCCTCGGAGATGATCCGGTCGCTGATCGACCTGTTCATGCACGTCGGCTCCAAGGTCGCGCGCGCCGCGGTGGTCTCCGACGCGCGCGGAGGGAGCTACTTCGAGGGGCTGGCCGCGATGCTGGAGGGTCTGCGTGCCAGCGGAGTGAGGCACCGCGTTCTGTTCCTGGAGGCCGACGAGGAGACGCTGCTGACCCGGTACAAGGAGACCCGCCGGCGCCACCCGCTGGCGCCCAGCGGGAGCGTGACCGAGGGGATCATGCGCGAGCGGGAGCTGCTGGCGCCGCTGCGGGCCCGCGCCGACGTCGTCATCGACACCAGCCAGCTGACGGCGGCGATGCTGCGGCGCAAGCTGACCGACGAGCTACTGCCAACCAGGACCCCGGGCCGCCTGGCGGTGACGTTCCAGAGCTTCGGCTTCAAGTATGGCGCCAGCCGCGACGCCGATCTGCTGTTCGATGTGCGCTTCCTCCCCAACCCCCACTACGAGCCCGACCTGCGGCCGCTCACGGGAGCGGATCCCGCGGTGGTCGAGTTCATCAACCAGGACGGCGCGCTCGACGCGTTCTACGAGCGCTTGCATCCGCTGCTGGACTATCTGCTGCCGCAGTACCTGGCCGAGGGCAAGGCGCACCTGGTGATCGCCATCGGCTGCACCGGGGGCCGGCACCGATCGGTGGCGATCGCCCGGCACCTGGCCGACCGCTACGGTGACCAGAACGGGTACCTGATCGATGTCACCGACCGCGACATCGACGAGCCGGCGTGATCGACCACGTCGGCTACGAGGTGTCGGACCTGAAGTGCAGCGGCCGCTTCTACGACGCCGTGTTCTTCGCGCTCGGCGCGCGGCGGATGCTCGACAACGAGCACGTGGTCGCCTACGGCGTCAACGGGCCGCTGATCTTCTTCACCGAGCGGGCGCGGCCGCCCGCACCCGGCTATGGCCACCTGGCGCTCCAGGCCAGCGGCAAGGCGGCCGTCGATGCCGCATATCGAGCGGGGCTGGGCAATGGCGGGGACGACGATGGCCCGCCCGGCCAGCGCCCCCAGTACGGCCGCCGCTACTACGCCGCCTATCTGCGAGACCCCGATCGGCTGCGGATCGAGATCGTCTCCCGCCGATAAGTGGTTTCAGTTCGCCGGAGGCCGCGCGATGCCGGCGTATCTGCGAACAGTTCGCCGGAGGCCGCTCGAATGCCGTCGTATCTGCCAACGGCCACGAAGGCGACTGCGGGCGGCGCCCGGACCTCCGCTCTGCTTCAGATAGCCTGTCGCCAGCCGGGCTTCGGCGCGCAGCGCCGGACGTTTTGATCGAACCTCAGGCGGGCAAGGAGGCAGTGCGCATGGCTGTACGCGTGGCAATCAACGGCTTCGGCAGGATCGGTCGCAACGTGTTTCGTGCTGCCTACGAGCGCGGCGCGGACATCGAGTGGCTGGCGGTCAACGATCTCGTCGAGCCCAAGACGATCGCGCACCTGCTCAAGTACGACTCCACCTACGGGCCGTTTCCGGGCACCGTCGAGGCCACCACGGCGGGCCTGGCGGTCGACGGCAAGGAGATCCGCGTGCTGGCCGAGCGCGATCCGGCGGCGCTGCCGTGGGGGGATCTGGGCGCGGAGGTGGTGATCGAGTCGACCGGATTGTTCACCGACCGCGAGAACGCCGCCAAGCACCTGGAGGCCGGCGCCGAGAAGGTCGTGATCTCGGCTCCGGCTACCGACCCCGATGTCACCGTCGCCCTCGGGGTCAACTTCGAGGAGGTATACGACCGCGAGAACCACCAGGTGATCTCCAACGCCTCCTGCACCACCAACTGCCTGGCCCCGATCGCGAAGGTGGTGCACGACACGGTCGGCATCAAGCACGGATTGATGACCACGATCCACGCCTATACCGCCGACCAGCGCCTCCAGGACATGCCCCACCGCGACCTGCGGCGGGCCCGGGCCGCCGCGGTCAATCTGATCCCGGCCTCGACCGGCGCGGCGAAGGCGATTGGCCTCATCATCCCGGAGCTGAACGGCAAGCTCAACGGGTTCGCCGTGCGCGCGCCGCTGCCCACCGGCAGCGTCGTCGATCTGACCGTGGAGGCCTCCCGCCAGACCAGCGTGGATGAGATCAACGGCGCGCTCAAGGCCGCCGCCGACGCCGGTCCGCTGCACGGCCTGATGGCCTACACCGAGGACCCGATCGTGTCCTCGGACATCGTCAAGAGCCCGGCCTCGTCAATCGTCGACTCGCTGCTGACCTCGGTGATGGATGACACCATGGTCAAGGTCGTGGCCTGGTACGACAACGAGTGGGGCTACTCCAACCGCGTCTCCGATCTCGTCCAACGGCTGCTGTGAGACAGCTCTCGGACCTCGGCGACCTGAGAGGCAGACGGGTACTCGTCCGGGTCGACTTCAACGTCCCCCTGCACGACGGCGAGATCACCGACGACATCCGCATCCGGTCTGCCCTGCCGACGATCGAAGCGCTGCGCGACGGTGGCGCCCGGCTGATCCTGGTCTCGCATCTCGGGCGGCCTCGGGATCGCGAGCCGGACCTGTCGCTGCGCCCGGTCGCCGAGCGCCTGTCCGAGCTGCTGCGGGCGCGGGTCAGGCTCGCTCCCGGCGCGCGAGGGCCGGCGGTTGCGGAGCTGGCGCGCGAGCTGCGCGACGGCGACGTCCTGCTCCTGGAGAACATCCGTTACGAGCCCGGGGAGACCGACAACGATCCGGCGCTGGCCGCCGACCTGGCGCAGCTCGCCGACGTGTACGTCGACGACGCGTTCGGCGCGGCGCATCGCGCCCACGCCTCCACCGAGGGTGTCGCCGAGCTGATCGCCGACCACGCCGCCGGGCTGCTGCTGGAGCGCGAGGTCAGCACCCTGAACGGACTGCTGGAGAATCCGACGAGACCGGTGGTGGCCGTGCTGGGGGGCGCCAAGGTAAGCGACAAGATCGGGGTGATCGGGACGTTTCAGAGCGTCGCCGACACGATCCTGATCGGGGGCGCGATGTGCTTTCCGTTCTTCAAGGCTCTCGGCCATCCCGTGGGCGAGTCGCTGTGCGCCGACGAGGACGTGGAGCTCGCCCGTCAGGCGATCGCCGCGGAATCCGATGACACGGCGACGATCCAGCTGCCGTCCGACCTCGTCACCGCCGAGCGCTTCGCCGCCGACGCGACCGCCGTCCCCCTGGACGGGGTGGACGTGCCCGAGGGGATGATGGGACTCGACATCGGCCCCCGCAGCGCCGACGCCTACGCAACGCTGATCGCCACCGCGGGTACGGTGTTCTGGAACGGCCCGATGGGCGCCTTCGAGCTGGAGCCGTTCGCCGCCGGCACGCGCACGGTGGCCGAGGCGGTCGCCGGCAGCGCGGCGGTGACGGTGGTGGGGGGCGGCGACTCGGCGGCCGCGTTGCAGCGGTTCGGGCTCGCCGACAAGGTGACCCACCTGTCGACGGGCGGCGGGGCATCGCTGGAGCTGCTGGAAGGTCGGACCCTGCCGGGCGTGGAGGCGCTGCGATGAGCGGGGCATCAGCGTCCCCCCGGACGCCGCTGATCGCCGGCAACTGGAAGCTCCACAAGACCGTGGCCGAGGCCGAGGAGTTCATCCAGGCGCTACTGCCCCGGGTGTCCTCGGTCGACCGGGTCGACGTCGCCATCTGCCCGCCGTACACCGCGCTGGCGGCGATGGTCGACTCTGCCCGCGGTTCGCGGGTCGCCGTCTACGCCCAGAACATGCATCAGGACGACGCGGGCGCGTTCACCGGAGAGGTGTCGGCGCCGATGCTCACCGAGCTCGACGTGCAGGGGGTCATCCTCGGCCACTCCGAGCGGCGCGAGCTGTTCGGCGAGACCGATAAGGCGCTGGCGCTGAAGGTGCCGGCGGCGCTGGACGCCGGGCTGCTCCCCGTCCTGTGCGTCGGCGAGACCGAGGAGGAGCGCGAGCGCGGAGACACCGAGCGAAAGCTCCGCCACCAGGTACAGGAGGACCTGGCGCGGCTGGACGCCGATCGGCTGGGTGAGATCGCGATCGCCTACGAGCCGATCTGGGCGATCGGGACAGGGCTGGTGGCGACCGCGGAGCAGGCTCAGGAGGCGATCGCGTTCGTGCGGGCGCTGGTTGCCGATCGCTGCACCGAGCAGGGGCACCTGACGCGGATCCTCTACGGGGGCAGCGTCAAGCCCGACAACGCTGCCGAGCTGCTGGCGTTGCCCGACGTCGACGGCGCGCTGGTCGGTGGAGGGAGCCTCGAGGCCGACGACTTCGCCGCGATCGTGGCCGCGGCTTCGCGGTGAGCGGCGTGGCCGGGCCGGCCGGCCTGCCCGTGCCGCGGGCGACGTTGATCGTTCTCGACGGCTGGGGACTGGCTGATCCCGGGCCCGGAAACGCCGTCGCGCTGGCCCAGACGCCGGTGTTCGACGACCTGTGGTCGCGGTTTGCCACCACCACGCTGACCGCCTGCGGCCGCGCCGTCGGCCTCCCCGACGGCCAGATGGGCAACTCGGAGGTCGGCCACCTGAACCTGGGCGCCGGCAGCGTGGTGGCGCAGGACCTGACCCGGATCGATGCCGCCGCGCAGGACGGCGCGTTCGCCGACAACGAGGCGCTGCGTCAGGCGTTCGCGGACGCCGAGCGGGTCCACGTGATCGGGCTGGTGTCCGACGGCGGGGTCCATTCGAGCCTGGAGCATCTGCGCGCGCTGATCGCGCTCGCGCAGTCGCTTCAGGTGCCCGATCTGGTGCTCCACGCGTTCACCGACGGCCGGGACACGCCGCCGACGTCGGGCGCCGGCTTCCTGGAGCAGGTGGAAGGGTGGATGCAGGAGAGCGGGCACGGGCGGATCGGCACGGTGGTGGGGCGGTACTACGCGATGGATCGCGACCAGCGCTGGGACCGCGTCAAGCTCGCCTACGACCTGCTCGTCCACGGCGAGGCCGAGCATCGGGCCGACGGCGGCGCGCAGGCTGCCCGCGACGCCTACGCGGGCGACGAGACCGACGAGTTCATCAGCCCGGTGACGGTGGGAGACGAAGCGTGTATCCGGCCCGGCGACAGTGTTCTCGGCCTCAACTTCCGCCCGGATCGGATGCGCGAAATCACCCGCGCGCTGGCCGAGCCGGGCTTCGCCGAGTTCGATCGCGGAGGCGCCGAGCCGGTGGCGCGGTATACGGCGATGACCGAGTACGAGGAGGGCTGGCCGTATCCGGTGGCGTTCGCGCCGCAGCGGCCGGAGACGACGCTCTCCGCGGTGATCGCCGCTGGTGGCGGGCGCCAGCTTCACGTCGCCGAAACCGAGAAGTACCCGCACGTGACGTACTTCTTCAACGGCGGCGAGGAGACGCCATACGACGGCGAGCAGCGCGAGCTGGTGCCGTCGCCGCGCGATGTTCCCACCTACGATCACAAGCCAGCGATGAGCGCCCCCGAGGCGGCGGCGGCGTTCACGCAGGCGTGGCGGGCCGGGCCGGAGGGTGGGTATCGCTTCGGGATCATCAACTTCGCCAACGCCGACATGGTCGGCCACACCGGCGTCATCGAGGCGGCGATCGAGGCGGTGCAGACCGTCGACCGGTGCCTCGGTGAGGTCGTGGAGGCGGTGCTGGAGTCCGATGGGGCGTGCCTGATAACCGCCGACCACGGCAACGCTGACAACATGCTCGAGCCGGACGGCAGTCCGAACACGGCGCACTCGCTCAACCCGGTACCCGTGATCGTGACCGTCCCCGAGCTGTCGCTGCGCGACGGCGGCGTGCTCGCCGACGTGGCGCCGACGTTGCTGCAGATGCTCGGGATCGAGCAACCGGACGAGATGTCCGGACGGTCGCTGATCGACTGACGATGTCGAGCCCTTGAGCGCGCCCCATTGCCGGGGGGAACGAAGATTCAGCCTCGTCGTGGCAAGTCAGAGATCGCCGATCAAGGAGACATATCCCTCTTGCACCGACTGCGCCGCGAGCTCGGGGTCGCGCTCAACTACACGCACGCAGGCACGTGTTGCCGCCAGGCGCACGAGGGCCGATCGCAGCTTGCGATACTCGCTGCCGCCGTCTTCAGCAAAGACTCGCTCGGCTAACTGGTAGCCGGTTGTTTCAACGGTGCGCGTGTCTTCGTTGGCGAGCGTCGGATCGTCGGGTGGCAGTTCTGGGAGCTGCTCGCGCAGAAGCGCACACAGGGCGGCCCAGACGCGCAGGTCGAGCATCGACAGCCGCCGGTTGGCGCCGACGACGCCTGGTCCGAGCAGGCAGCGAGCGATGAACTCCGCCTCGGACGGTTCTCCGCGCGTCACCGGCTCCCATAAGGGATGCAGCAGGCTTCCTGCACGACGCCGGCGTGGTGCGAGTTCTCGACCTCGGTGGCGGTCCACCACGAGCCCGCCCGGGGCGGCCGTACGGGGCTGCTCAGGCGGGACCGTCATGTAGATGCAAGTTCGCCGCGCAGCGGCGGTCCGCGGACGCAAGGTGCAATCCGCTGATGAAATCGAGAACGCAGTAGGCGCGCCGCACCGAGCGCCTTTGCGGATCAAGTCAGAGCCGGGTTTGATCGGTTCTGTCAGGTGCTCTTGATAGAACTGTGAAGGTGGCTCGACCCCGACGCTCCT
This sequence comes from uncultured Actinomycetota bacterium, assembly GCA_963830395.1. Classification (GTDB taxonomy): domain Bacteria; phylum Actinomycetota; class Thermoleophilia; order Solirubrobacterales; family Solirubrobacteraceae; genus Palsa-465. The sequence continues at coordinate 319,254 of CAWHMI010000012.1, read as the reverse complement.
CAGCGACATCACCCGGCAGCTGCTCGACGAGGCGTGGGAGGCCCACCTGCAGTCAGAGCAGGCCCGCCAGCGCCGCGACCAGCTCGCGATCGCCGCCGCCAAGAGCGGCGCCACCTGGCGCGAGGTCGGCGCAGCGGTCGAGATCAGCCCCCAGGCCGCGCACGAGCGCTACCACCACCAGCTGCCCCACTGACTGACCGGGCGGGGGCACCCAAAACCGACGCGACGAGACGCTTTGTCAGCCCGTCGGCGGCTCGCGGTGAAGGTCGACGCGACCCAGCCGTGTCACGGGATCGGCGGCTCGCGGCACTCTATGGGTGATGGAAGATGCGGACGCGTTCTCGGCGATGTATGAGCGGGACGGGGAGCGGGTGTTGGTGTTCCTGGCCCGCCGCACCTTTGATGTAGAGCTGGCGTTGGATTTGACGGCGGAGACGTTCGCGGTGGCGCTCGGGTCTTGGAGGAGGCTTCGTGGCCTTGAGCCAGAGCAGGTCCGCGCGTGGTTGTTTACGGTCGCGCGTCGACAGCATGGGCGTTATCTGAGAAGGGCGCGGGTGGAGCGCAGGGCGCTTCAGCGCCTCGGGATCCAAGTGCCGGTCGTTTACGAGGACGACCGGGCGCTCATTGAGGAGCGGGCTGGCCTGGCCGAGCTACGCGGCGTGATCGCTGAGGAGCTCAGCGCGTTAAGTAGCGGCCAGCAGCAAGCGCTACGGCTGAGAGTGATCGAGGAGCGTTCGTATCAGGAGGTCGCGTCGCTGCTGGGAATCACCGAAGCAACCGCCCGGGCGCGGGTGGCGCGGGGGCTGCGAGCTTTGACTTCTGCGCTTGACGCCCGCCCGCAGCTACAAGAGGAGCTCTCATGAGTCAGCGCCCCCGTGTCCTGATCGAGTTAGGCGCCGAGCTTGACCGCGCCGCCCGGGGGGGGCGGCGCCGGCGAAGCGGGCTGCGCAATCTGCCGGCGCCCTCGCTCGGCGGCGCGGCCACCCTCGTGGCCGTCGGATGCGCGCTGGCGGTGGCGGCGTTTGCGATCGTCGCGCTCGGTCATCGACATCCGTCGCCGACCACGACCCCGCAACCCGCGCTGTCACCGCCGGCTCAACGAAACCCCAGAGACCTGCGGGACTGGTTCGCGGCCCTGCGCCGGCCGTCAAGGCCAGCCGACCGCCTGCCACCGCAGGTGTCCGCCGAGCTCGCCCGCCCGCACCTGCCCTCGGGGCTGGACCGCCAGGCAAGTCGACGGGTGATCTCGACCCGGAACCTGCAGGTCTGGCTGGTGCCCGCTCGCCGCCAGCTCTGCGACGTCGAGGTCAACTCCGGCCCCCGTGTGCCTGCTGACACCGGCTTCGGCGCCGGCTGCATCGGCATCGCCGGAGCCGAGAAATACGGCCTGGTCTCATCCGGGGAGACCTTTCAGGCCGTCTTGCCTGACGGGACCAGCAAGGTCAAGGTCACCTTCAAAGATGGATCATCGATCCTTCTCACTCCCAACGCCAACGGCGTCATCCTCTACACCCCCAAGCAGCTGATGCGCGAGTACTCCTTCACGAGCCCGACTGGCGCGACGATCAACCAAAAGATCGTGATCCCACCGCCTGCACCTCACGGCTAACGCTCATGGCGAAGCGGCGGCGCCTCTCGCCCCGCCGAGTCACGTTTACGCTCAGAGCCCCGCTGAGGCCCGCTATTGAGTCACGTTATGGCCCAAAACCTGACTCAACTCGCCAAAAGCCAGCTGCTGATTCGGCCTGAGCTGAAGTCGGGATCCATCGGTTGCGGCGCCGCCTGACATGAAGGCTGGCAGTAACCGCACCTGCGTCAGCGGCTTCGCTAGACGTGACGGGTCCGGTGCTGTCGCGCCACCTGCCCGGCTGGATGGCCCTCACCGCGACGCTGATCTTGCAGGTCGCGCCGGCCGCAATTTTTCCTTTGATGAGCCCGACCACAGGTGAGCCGGCCGCGGCGGAGACCCTGCCGCCGCAGGAGCCCTGTCGCCTCGCCGGACTGGCGACCCGGACGCCACGAGGCAGTGTGTTGAGGAAGGCGACATGAGTCAGCGCTAGCACCGGCTGGTTTGTGATGCTCAGGGTCAGCCGGCTCGCTTGGCTGACCGATACTCGGCTTGGCGCGAAGCGAAGGGATAGACGCGGTGGTGATGCCAAGATGCTGAGCGCAGCTAAGGTCAGGCTGGGTCCGCCTTGCGCGGAGTCGACGGAGATCCAGAAGCTGCCGTCACCTGGCTGTTCGCCTGTCATCTGCACCGTGACCGCGCAGGTCGCCCGCGAAGCGAGGAAGCCCTGACCGAGGCTGAGGTAGGGAGGAAGCACGACACCCTCGTGAGGGGCGGAGATGATCGATCCCCCGCAGGTGTTGGCCACCACACGGCTGGGAAGGATTGGATTCGGGGAGCTGGTGAACGGGGTGTAGAACGACAGGTCGGTCAGGGAAGTGGCGCGGTTGGGGTTGGTGATCTTCAGCGTCAGCGACGAGCTGCGGCCAACCGCGATCGCGCGCGGTGAGAAGGTGGCGGATACCGCGGGAGCCAGTGCGGTGGGCGTGACCGCCAGCGTCGCGGTCGTGCTCGCGTCTCCGGCCACGGCGCCCAGACCGGTGGTCACGGCGTAGCTGCCCGGGGCAGCAGCGATCACCGGGACCGTGAACTGGCAGACAGCACCGGCCGCGACCGTCGCATCCGTGAGGTTGATCGATGCCTGGCCGACGGGACCAGGTGGGCCGCGATAGGCGGCGTGGGTCGACAGCGTCCCTCCGCAAGCCGAGCCGGTCGCGCCAGTCACGTCTAGCCCGGTCGGCAGCATCGCGTCGAAGTGCAGGCCGGTCGCCTGGCTTCCGGGCGCCGTCGCGATTGTGAACGTCAGTGCGCTGGTGCCGCCGGCCGGAACCGTCGCCGGAGCGAAGGCCGCCGCCAGCGTGGGCGGGCCGTCCGCCACCGCCGAGCCCGGCGACAGCGCACCAGCCGTGCCCACGAGGACCCCGGCCACCAACAGACCACAGAGCCGCAGCGCAAGCGAGTGCATACGCTCGACACAACGACGTGAATCCCGAGAAGTTGCGTGTCTGCAGCGGCGCGCGATCGGCCCACTGTCTGTGAGCTTGGTAAGCCGCTTGCTTGCAGTAGTCGCCGGAGGCTCCCGGCGGTGGCCTCGACGAAATCCAAGAAGTCGAGACATTCGAACCTTGGCGATACGTTACGTTACTGGCCGAAAACGTGACTCGAGCGGCTTTCGAGCCGCTCGTGAGCGAGAGCGCCGCCTGGCGCGCCGTGTCGAATCGCGGTGCTGGTGACTTACGCGCTGTCGAGGCCCCACGAGAGGATGTGTTCGGCGTGGATTCGGATGATCGCCTCGGGTTCTTTGATCGCTTCGGCGAGTCCGCGAACCTCGACCGCTCGGGGATGCCAGGGGTTTGTACTGGCTAGGTCGTCGATCACGACCGCTGCCCGTCCGCTGCGAGCAACGTCGCGGAACTTTTTGGTCTGCTCGAGCTGGCGCCCGCTGACGTCAATCGTGTCGTGCTCGGGGTTGTAGCTCCAGCCGACCGGGACGACGTGGGGTGTCCCGTCCTTGCCGACCGTTGCGATGCGGGCCAAGCGGCGCTCGCCGGTGAGGTAGGCGAGCTCGGGGTCAGTGAAGGCGCTCATCTCACTCCTCCGGGTGATAGAGTTAGTTGCGCAAGCAATTCTAGCACTTTGTGCGCCCACATCTGCTCGAGTTTCATCGCCTAGACCCCGACGAGCGCGCTGCTTGGCTTGGATTCCTGCGCGTCTACGCAAGCATCGTCAGAGAGCTCGACGCCGAGCTCGAGCGTGCTCATGGCCTCTCGCTCAGCTCCTATGACGTCCTGGTTCAGCTGAGCCTCGCCCCAGATGACGAGATGCGAATGTCCGAGCTGGCCGAAACGGCGTTGCTCAGCCGCGCCGGCATGACCCGGCTGGTTGAGCGCCTTGAGCGCGACGGTCTAGTCGAGCGGCGCCACGGGGAACGCGACAGCCGCCAGGTCTTCGCGCACGTCACCGAGCGGGGGCTGAAACGACTCGCGGCCAGCGCACCGACCCATTTTGCCGGGGTGCGCGAACGATTCCTCGACCCGCTCACCAGAACTCAGAAACACGAACTCGCAGGCGCGTGGCGACACATCCTCAGTCACGACACGACCGCGGAGCTAACCCAGCAAGGCCCGGCTGCGCGGGGCTCGAGAACTGGTGAGACGCGGCCGAAGTGACCAGCGGTCGGCCGTCCGTCGCCGACGACATGGAACGTGTTTCTGAGCTAAACGTGACTCAAGCGGCAGATGGCGCTTGTCGTTCAGCTTGGTGGCGGACGCTGAGCGATCGCCGGCGAGCAGCTCGTCCACGAGCTCGTCCCCGCGGCCGCCGCGGCGTCCACTCGAGGTGCTCTTAGAGCCCGAGGCGGCCTATGATTTGGATCTCGATGATTCACTGGTAGCTCTCGTCGCCGGTCTGGAAGGGAGGGGGGCATGGGTGAGTTTCTGCTTGGTGTGCCGTGGGTCGAGTGTCGTTGGCGCGTGCGGTTGCCTCGTTTTCCGCACGGGCGCGGGCAGCTCGGTGCGGTAGCGCGCAGAGCGGCGGGTCCCGGGATGGTGTTGGGCAGTTCCGCGGCGATCCAGCTGAGCTCGTCGGTGTCGGTCGGGCTGTTTCGAAGCTTGGGGGCGCCGGGCACGAGTGGGCTGAGGTTCTTGCTGGCGGCCGTTTTGCTCCTCGCGGTGGCGCGCCCGTCGTTGCGGGAACGGTCTCGCCAGGCCTGGCTTGCTGTCGGCGCGTTCGGCGTGGCGATGGCGGTGATGAACCTCGCCTTTTATGAGGCGATTGATCGGATCCCGCTTGGGACGGCGGTCACGGTGGAGTTCCTCGGGCCGCTGTTGATTGCCGTTGCCGGCGTTCGTCGTCTGCGCGAGGTGTTGTGGGTGATCTTGGCTGCGGCGGGGGTTATCGTGTTGTCCTCGCCGTCTTCGTTGGCGTCGTGGCTCGGGATTGGTTTCGCGGCTATCGCGGGTGTGGGCGAAGCTGGGTATGTGCTGGCCAGTCGTGCGGTTGGCCAACGATCGGTCGGAATCGATGGCCTCGCCTTATCGACGGCGGTCGCTGCGGTACTTACCGTGCCGTTCACGGTGACGGCGGCGCCCTCTTTGACGCTGGGTGGTGGGGCAAAGCTCGCTCTAGCCGCGGCGCTTGGGATCGGTGTGGCCTTTGCCCTGGAGATGCAAGCCATTCGCCGCACGTCGGCCAAGACCGTGAGCATCTTGTTTAGCCTCGATCCGGCGATGGCCGTGCTGATCGGCGCCGTCCTGCTCGGCCAGCGCGTCGGGGCGCTAGGCATCATTGGATTGACCTGCGTGATCGTCGCTGGGGTCGGGGTTACGCTCGACACCCCAGTGCCCTGACTGCGTACCCCCGCATCCCGCACGGGCGCAGGTGATGGTCACCAGCCCGAGCTGCTGGCAAGCTCACCCGTCTTTGCTCGTGCCACGCGGCTGCACGCGTAGTCGAGCCGCGGCAGACCCACCCCCGGTTCACTATTCCCTTACGACAGGGCTGACCGATATGGCACCGGGAGACCCGGCGCGGGGACGAACGCGGCAAATGGCAGCAGGTCGAGCAGGATGACCGAAAACGAAGCATTCCGAACCCGCCTATATGGTCACGAAAATGAGCGAAAACGTGACTATCCGCGTGGTTTCGCCCGAGGTTGTGGGAGTCGCTTAGATGATCGGTCCGGGCGTGCCGCTTTCGGTGCCGGGATCGAGGTTGGCGTGCTCGCGGATGGCCGCTTCGACGGCGTCGGAGTCATCAGGAGTGAGGAAGGGTTGGACCGGTCGTCCGAGGTTGAGGATGAGCCCGGTCGTTTTCTGGGGCCCCTGGGGATCGAGGTTGGCCCAATAACGCGGGTTCGCTGTCCCCCCAATCCGTCCCTGTCCTCTGAACGCTGCGATCTCGACGCGTTGAACTGAGCGAATCGAGCTGTAGGAGATGCCCTTGGTGCCCCATGGGAAGTAGTACCCGCGGATCCGGATCGCGTCAGGGGTGCATTCGATCCAGCGGTCCTGGTATCTGGCGCTCATTTGGTCGACTCCCGGGCGTGACGTCGGGCGTTGGAGAACGATCTTTACCAGGTCCTTCCCCGGGTCCGCCCCGCCATTCCGATCACGTTTCTGGCGCAAAACGTGACTGGATGCGCTTCGGCCGGGTTCTCGGATCATCGGGGCCCGAGCACCGCCTGCAAGCACAGCGGCACTCCGGTGACCACAGCACCCGGCCCGCTAACCCCGTCCAGGAACCTCTCCGCGTCCGTCCGGATCCGAGCTGCAACCGCACCCCCTTCGGAGCGATCACCCCATCGTGGTCAGATCAACGCCGAGCACCGCGGGCGGGCGCGGGGGCGGACGAGTCCAGCGGAGCGGTCGATCAGCGCCTGGCGGCGTCGGCCTGGCGGGCTAGCGTGGTCAGCGCGGCGAAGAAGGCCGGCGACTGTCCCCTGAACAGGCCCATGTCGGTCAGGAACTTGGCCACGCCCATGGCAATCCCCTTGGTCTCGGTGGGGCGGATGATCGAGACAACGGGGAACTTGCGGCTCAGGAACTTCGTCGGCTCGGGCATGATCAGGTTGGTCTGAAAGTTCTGACCGTCGAACGGCGGCTTGTTGAGATCCGGGAACACCAGCCCGTTGGTGGGGTCCTTGAGCGGAGGCGCGTTACCGGCCTTGTCGCTCCAGGTCTGGAAGTGCATCGCCTCCGTCGGGCCGATGCTGAGCACGACGCGCAAGACCTCAGGGTCGCTGACCCGCTGGGCCAGCGATGGGTAGAGGCTGGTGCCACCCTGCTCGATCGTCCCGAAATGGAAGCCGGCGGTGTTGGCGATCGCCTGCAGATGCTTGCCTGGCTTGAGATCGGCATCCGACCTGGGGATGGCCGGGAAGCGGCCTTTCATGAGCCCCGGGATCGCTGGTTGGAAAGTGTCGCCGAGATCCGGGTTCTTGGTGCGGGCGCGGTAGCGCGTCCACCAGGTCGTATCGACGGTCAGTTCCATCAGGTTGGTGAGACGCTTTCGCTTGGCCGCCCCCGTGGCCGTACTCCCGGGCAGCGTCCGGAACGGGTCGAGGTTCACCGGTTGCGCGCCGCGAGACTTCAGGTACGCGTTGAGGAACGTGAAGTGGGTGAACTCGTCCTCGGTGTTGTCGTGGACGTACTGGGCCATGTCGGCGTCGAGCTTGCTCAACGCGGCTGTGAAGGCCGGATTTCCGCTCCCCCCCGGGACTTCGCTGTCCTGGATCCCGCAGAGCTCGTTGTACTGCTGCCAGAGGTCGGTCTCCAGGATCTCGGCCGCGGAGAGAAACCGCAGGATGGCCGCATCACCGTGCGTCAAGCTGCCTTTTCCAAACGCCTCAGGCGCGCCTGCCAGCATTCCGGCGGCGATCGCGCCGGCTCCCGCGGTGGCCAGGAACGAGCGACGGCTGGTCACTCCCTGAGGCAGTGCCGTTTCGTTGTCTTGTCCACGGCCTGACTGTCCAATGGTCTGTTGCATGGCCAAACCTCGACTCCCATCACTAGCTCAAACGCGGTTACCGGCTAAGACGCCGCGATTCGAGATCCCTTCCCGGGGGCTCGGAAAGACGCGCCACCGGGCACGTGGGAATCTCAGCCCTCGACTGGCTCCTCGGTACGTCCCGCGCGACCAAGCTCGCGTAGGTGGCGGCTGGATGAGCCTCCGCACGTCAACGCAAGCTGAGGACGACCGAACGAGCATCTGAGCCTCCGCATGGTCACGTTTATGACCAAAAACGTGACTATCCGCGCTTTTGGGGCCGCTCGTGGTCTTCATGTCCCCGAACGCCGATGCTGCGCGTCTTAGAGGTAGAACCGGCATTCGAGCCGGGCAAACCTAAAGGAGTGCATCGTGTCCAATTATGTACTGGCGTTTCGCGGCGAGAGCGATCGGGCGCCCGATGCTGAGCAGGAGGCTGCCTGGGGCCGGTGGTTTGGTGAGATCGGCGACAGCATCGTCGAGTTCGGCAACCGGGTCGGCCGGGCGACGACGCTTGGAGAGACAGCCCCCGGCACCGTCCTGACGGGCTACACGCTCATCAAAGCCGACAGCTACGACGCAGCGGTTGCCCTGGCCAAAGGCTGCCCCGGCCTGGCTCACGGCGGCGCTGTGGAGGTCGGCGAGACCGTCCCAAGCCAAAGCACCTGATCGGTTTTGATGCCGGGGGAGCATTCAAGCCGCCCCCGGGGGAAGCGCCTCGGGGGCCGGTCAGCGCACAGGAGGCATTGATGGACCGCATCGAGAAGAAGTTCGCGGATCTCAATGGCACGCGGATGGCGTACACGGAGACCGGGACGGGCGATCCGATCGTGTTCCTGCACGGCAACCCGACATCGTCATATCTGTGGCGCCGTGTGATTGGGGAGGTCGCCGACTCGGGACGCTGCCTCGCGCCGGATCTGATCGGCATGGGCGACAGCGACAAACTCGCGCACTCCGGGCCCGGCTCCTACACGTTTATCGAGCATCGCGAGTACCTCGACGCCTGGTTTGAGATCGTGGGCGCGACCGACAACGTGATCCTGGTGGGGCACGACTGGGGTTCGGCGCTTGGCTTTGACTGGGCGCGCCGGCACCCCGACGCGGTTGGTGGGATCGCCTATATGGAGGCGGCTGTGCGCCCGGGCCGCTGGGCTGACGTTCCGCTGCAGGCGGTCGAACTGTTTCGAGCCGGCTCGGAGGGAGGTCTTGACGGCCAGCTCCTCGGTGCAGCGCTGGCTTCGGCCGGATTCCCCACCCTCGATGTCGCGTAGTTCGGAGAGCTGGGCTTGCCCTCGGAGCTAAGCGACATTCCCCTGGAGTACTTCGCGGGCGCGTTGCGCTGGCTGGCCCGTCAACCCGAGGTGATCGCCAAGCAGATCTACGTGTCGGGCGTATCACGCGGCAGCGAGGCCGCGCTGCTGCTCGGGGTGCACTATCCCGACCTGGTGCATGGGGTGATCGCCTCCTCGCCGAGCGACCTCTCGTTCGGGTCCTATCCCGCACCCGGGTCGGCGGCGTGGACCTACCACGGCAAGCCCGTTCCCTATAGCAGCGCTTTCAGCTCGGTTGTGCCGATCGTCGACCCGCCGCCGAGATCGTTGTTCAGCAGATCCATGGACCGGTGCTGCTTGACTGCGGGACCGACGACCAGATCTGGACCTCCTGCGCCTACGCGCAGGCCATCTAGAGCCGCCTCAACGCAGCTCGCGACCCTACCCCCACGTCCTGTATCGCTACAGCGGAGCGGCCACCTCGTCGGTGATCTGATCCCCTACGAGCCAGCCTCGTTTTTCGCTACGGGCAACGTAAACAATCAGGGCGACAGCCCGCTGGCCAACGTCAACTCCGACGCCCGCCTCTGGCCGCACGTGCTCATAGAAACGATGGCTTGCACTGGCCCCGGCGCGATGGCTTGGAGTGGCCCCACCTGGCGTCGGGTTGTTGTTGGTGTTGATGTTGCCTGATCGCCTGTCGGAGCGCATGCGCGGTTGTCGTCGCGAAGGCGTGAGCGCGTAGCGCGAAGGGCTTTGCGGCGATAGCCGCGGGCGCGCTGTCGGCGCGGGGGTCATGCTTTCTTGCGGGCTTGGCGTTCGAGGCCGTGCCGGAAGCGCCAGCTCTCGTTGCCGGTGTCGATGATGTGCGCTCGGTGGGTGAGCCGGTCAACGACCGCCTTCGCGAGCCGCGGGTCGGGGAACACCTTGGTCCATTCCCCGAATGGGAGGTTCGTCGTGACGATCAGACTGCCGCGCTCGTGTCGCGCGGACAGGACCTGGAAGACGAGCTCGGCGGCACCGTCGGGCAACGCCAGGTATCCCAGCTCGTCACAGACGAGAAGCTCGATGCGGGCGTAGCGGCCGACGACGCGTTCGAGCTCGCGGTTGCCCTGGGCTTCTTGGAGTTCGTTGGCGAGCGCGGCGAGGGTGGTGAACCGGACGCGGCGTCCTTGGTGACAGGCGCAGACCGCCAGGGCCGTGGCCAGCATCGTTTTGCCGGTGCCCGAGTCGCCGATGAAGATCACCGACTCGCGGTCATCGATCCACGATCCCTCGGCCAGCGCGGCGATCGTGGTCTGCGGGATCTTGGGGTTGTCGGCGAACCGGAAGTCCTCGAGGCGTTTGATCTGCGGGAACCGTGCGTCGATCAGTCGGCGCTTCTCGCGGCGCTCGGCGCGTTCGGCCATCTCGGCCTCGAGCAGCGCACCGAGGTATGCGACCGGGGTCTGCTGCTCACGCAGCGCCTCAGCGGCCAAGGCTTTGAACCGGCGGCGGACGGTCGGGAGTTTCAGCTCGATCGCGTGCGCTTCGATCAGCGCCTCGAGCGCGGCGGTCTGCGCGTTGCGGGCGGGAGTGTTGGTCATCGGGATCCTCCCAGCAGCTGGTCGTAATCAGTGAGGTCAGGGGCGGGGCGGTGATGCGCCTGCAGGCGCGCGTCTAGTCCGGTCAGCGGTTCGGGCGCGAGGCGCCCGATGGTGTGCGCGCGGCGGGCGAGCACCGCGACGGCGCGCCCGTCGATCGCGCCGGCAGTCAACGCGCCGCGGACCGCGAGCTCGACGCCAGCGGGCCCGTGGTCGCGGCACAGCAGCAGCACGTCGACCATCTGCCGAGCGGCGTCCGAGCGTCCGTAGCGGTCGGTCAGCCCGGCCCACAGCTCGTCGAAGCACTCGGGCCACGCGCCGCGGTCGCGTTCTTGGGCCAGCGCGACGGAGTGCTGAAGTCCGCCGGGCTTGCGCTGAAGCAGTTCGAGGTAGTGGTCGAGCTGGGCGCTGGTCCCGAACTTGCCGTGCAGCCGCTCATGTCGGGCGACCTCCCGGCCTGAATGGTTGATCGTGATCTCTCGGGCGCCGATCCTGGCTGAAACCTTCAACCCCGCGAGCGCGACCGGGACCGAGTAGCGGTTCTGCCGGATCGTAACCAACGACTTCGTATCCACGCGCGGCACGGCGGTCTCGCACGCGTCAAACGCCTCGACCGGCACGTCGCGCAGCAACGGGCGCTCCACCGCCCACGCCTCCCCGACCGTCACCGCCCGCCCGTCGATCCGGCGGCCGAGATCCGCCTCGCAGCCGGCGAGCAGCATCGCGTTGAGCTCGGCGAGATCACGCAGCTCGGGGACTGGCACCAAGTGGTTGCGGCGGTAGCGGCCGACTTCGCCCTCCACACCACCCTTCTCATGGGCCCCTTCCAGCCCGGGGGTCGTGAACTGCGACGCAAACAGATAGTGCGAGCGCAACGCGACGAACCTGTCGGTCTCGACCCGCCGGCGGCCCCTCAGCACCTTCTTGACCGCCGACTTGAGGTTGTCAAAGCGGATCTCCGGGAACACGCCGCCGAACCACTCAAACGCCTGCACGTGCAGCTCCAGGAACGCCTGCTGGGTCTCCACCAGCGACGCCTGGCAGAACGCCGCGCCCGAGAACGATGCGCGCATCACGAACAGATGCACCTTCACCGACACCCCTCCGAGCACCACCCGCGCCTCGCCCCAGTCAACCTCGGCCTCCACGCCCGGGGCATGGACCTGCGGGACGAACACCTCGCCGACCGGCCACCCCAGCTCGCGCTTGCGCGCGCGCACGTGCTGACGAACGGTGACCTCGGCGACATCGGCACCGTGCTCATCAACCAGCCGCCGCCAGATCCGCTTGGCGGTATGCCGCTGCTTGGGTGGCGCGTCGCGATCGGCCAGCAGCCACTCATCGATCACCGCCCGATACGGCCCCAACTTCGGCGCCGGCCGGCTCACCGGCGAGCGCTTCGCCGGCGGCACCGGCGACGCCAACGCCTGCTTCACCGTCCGGCGATGCACCCCATGCCGGACCGCCAACCCCCGGATCGAGAGGCCCTCCCGATCACGATCCCGTCTGATCTGCTCGAACTGCTCCACCCTGGATCCCATTCCCTCTGGCGCCTCCCGCTCGAGCTCGAAGAAGCTCGAACAGTCGGCCGCCGATCGGACGGAGGTGGGGCCAGTTCAGACCATCGCAGTGGGGCCAGTTCAGACCATCGTTCCTATGCTCAGCTTCCTTGCCAATCCGGCAGGGCAGACGGGAACGTTCACCGCGCCCGCTAGCCCGCCGCCACTGACTATCCCCTGAAGCGCATCTCGGGCTGGCTGCTTCCAGATGCCCCCGGTCCCCGGCGCGGGTGTTCGCACAAGGTCTCGCCAGAACCTCACATAGAGTCACGTTCCTGACGCAAAACGTGACTAAAGCGGCTGTCGTGGGACTGCGGGGCGAGCTGTTTGCTTACCGCTCGCCCGGCGTCTCCTCGAGCCGGATTCTCACGCCGCACGTCGCCGCTGTAGCGCCCCTGCGGCCTGTAGCCCCTGGGGCGTGTGGATCTGGAACGTTCCGCGTGTTTGCCCGCTTGGCGTTAGAACGCCCTCGCGGTCATGAACTGCACGTGGTCGGGATCGACGCCAACCCGCCGCTCGGCGGGACGCTGGGCCAGCGCCTCTTGGACCCGGGCGCCGCTGGCCTCGTCCTTCAGGACGACGAGCGAGTAGGCCTTGCCCGACTGCTCATCGAGCATGTGAAAGCCGGCCACGAACCCGGGGACGGACTTGATCGTGTCGCGCAGGTACTGGACGTTGGCGTCTTCGGGGTCGGCCGGCTGGGAGTTGAAGGTGGCCAGGCGTGCGAGCATCGGTCCCTCCCGAGATGGTTGTGCAAATGGCTACAGTTCTACTGTAAAGAATGAGATGAGCGGTGTCAAGACCGACCCCGGCGGTCCTCCTCGCCGGCCCTACCACTCGCCCAAGCGCGCGCAGGCGGCGCTGCAGCGGCGCCGGCGCATGCGCGCCGCGGCCGAGCAGCTGTTCATGCGCGACGGCTATGAGCCGACGACAATGGTCAGGATCGCCGCCGAGGCCGCCGTGGCCGAGAAGACGCTCTACCTGGCCTACCCGTCCAAGGCCGCGCTGTTGAGCGAGATCATCCGCGTCGGCGTGCGCGGCGGCGAGGGCGAGCAGCCGCTGACGCGCCGGGCGCCGTGGACCGAGATGCTGGGCGCCGCCTCAGTACCCGAGGTCGTGTCGCGCTTCGCCGCCGGCGGCGCCGAGTTGATGTCGCGCGCCGCTCGCGCCTTGTGGCTGGGCGAGGCCAACGCCGCCAGCGACCGCCAGTTGCAGGAGGCCCGCAAGCGCGGACACGCCAACATCCGCAGCGACATGCGCGAGTTCGCCGCCGCCCTGGCCGAGCGCGGGGCGCTCGCGCCCGGCCTCGACGTCGAGCAAGCCGCGGCGATCCTGTTCGCAACCTGCGCCAACGAGACGATCTTCCTTCGGCTCATCGACGAGTGCGGCTGGACGCCCGACGAGTACGCCGAGCTGATCGACAAGCTCGTCACCGGGCTGCTGCTCAGACGCGCTGGCGTTTAGCGCAATCCATCCGGCGAAGCTCATACGGTCACGAAAATGAGCTGAAACGTGACTATCCGTGCCCGCGCTGGTGAGCCGGCGGGCCTACTTCCTCGCCTTCTCCCTTTCGCGGAGAGCGACTGCAGCAGCGGCCGTGAGGTCGCCGACAAGCCATGCCTCGACATGCCATGCCAGGGGATAGCCGCCCACCGGTCGCGGCGAGTCGACCAGATGCTGTGCGCGAGCCATCGGGTTCTGCGCGCTCGATGGCTCCCCGCCCCCCGTGGGAGCGCCGCTGCCGGAAGGGAAATCCAAGTCGGACACGCCGTGGGCCTCGTGCAGAGGCTGATCAACCCCCCCGATGATGGCACCCCGATCTCAAAAAGCAAACAGCGGATAGCCCACAGCAACCCCGGTAGATGATGATTCGAACCCTGTCGATACGGTCACGCTCTTGGACAAAACGTGATCATTGAGCGGGTTGGCGTGGTCGTCGATCTGGACGAGGAGAGCGATTCAGAGCGTTTGAGCGTCTCTGCTCGGTTGTTTGCCGACGGCGACGACGGCGAACGGATTGAGGTTGCTCGGAGCACGATGGGATCGGGGATGTGGCGGCGGGGATTCGGCGCCATCTGGAAGCGCTACCAAAGGCCTGAACCGCTGCCCGAGGATGAGCAGGCGCAGCTGCGCATGCTTGAGGGCTACCGGGTGCAGCGCTATGACGTCGAAGACGCGGTCAACCAGCTGTTGGGCCGCGATCCTGAGCAGCACCGTCCACCGCGGCTGGCGTGGGAGCCGCTGATTGAGCTGCTCGCGAAGCGAGGCGTTTCTGTGACCGAGGACAAGCTGATCGCGATGCCGTTCGTGTTTGAGTTCTCTGATGCGCTGCAGGCGCAGTTCGAGACCTAGCGTTGCCGCCTCGAGCTTCCATCCGATGTGGTCCATATGGTCACCTTTAGGCACGTAAACGTGATCATTCCGTCTGGGGGCCTGAAAAGATCAGGGGCGTGAGCCCAGATCGCGAACTCACAGATGGTCCGCCAAGGACGCTGGCTGAGCCAACCGATTACGCCGCGCGGCTGCGTGACGACAACCGGGTGGGCCGCGAGACCATCGTGGCCCTGCACCGCGATCGGCCGGATCTGCGGGGGCGGGGGTGTGAGTGTCCGACGTGCCTGCGCCCTGCGGCTGGCGCGCGATGATCGAGCCGCCGGCGGGGGCCTCGATTTCTCTCTCCTCGGCGAGGCCTCGCCGGCGCCCGCCGGAGGTGCTGACCGAGGCCGAGGCGGCCTCAAGGGCGACCCACGCGAGCTGGCAGGCTGGTACCGAGGGCGCGGAGGAGGTCGAGGTCCAGCCAGGTGCCGCGGCCAGCGAGCACCTGCTGTGCGGGCCAGCGTCCGACTTCGACCCTCAGCCGGCCGTAGCCGGGTGGTGGCGGAGCGCCGTCAGCCCCGGGTGCGCCTCCGGAATCCGAAAACTTGACATTGCTAGACTGAGATTTCATAATGCTGGCAACAGCAGTTTGAGTCTTCGAAAAGCGAGGTTCTGATGGCACTTATCCGCTGGGAGCCGGTCCGTGAGCTGGGCACGATCCAGAACGAGATGAACCGGCTGTTCAACACCTACTTCGACACCCCCACCGCCACCAACGGCGGGTCGCTGCGCCGCTGGCTGCCGGCGATGGACCTGGTCGAGACCGAGAGCGACTTCGTCCTCCGGGCCGACCTGCCCGGGATGTCGGAGTCCGACGTCAACCTCGAGCTCGACGACAACGTGCTGACCATCTCAGGTGAGCGCAAGTCCGAGCACGAGGATCGCAAGGCCGGCTACTACCGGGTCGAGCGCAGCTCGGGCTCGTTTCGCCGGTCGCTGACCCTTCCCGAAGGGGTGGATCCCGAGTCCGTCCGCGCGACCTTCGACAAGGGCGTGCTGGAGGTGACGGTTCCCAAGCCGGCGCAGCGCACGCCACGCAAGGTGCAGATCTCGGTCGGCGCGGCCGGTAGCGAGCCGGAGGCGATCGAGGGCGCCGAGCACGCCGCCTCTGAGACCGACGAGACCGCCGAGGCGTAGGTCCGGGGGGCTTCGCGGGGTTCGGAGCCGTGTCGCTCCGAGCCCCGCGACTCAGCGCATGATCCCGGTGTGGCCGAGCGAATACCGACCCGGCTGCGGCCAGACGCAGAGGCCGTGTGGCCCCTCGCCGACCGGTATCGCGGCCCGCAGGCGACCGGTGTGCGTGTTGATCGCGTACACCACGGCGTTGTAACGGCCGCTCAGCCACAGGGTGGAGCCGTCCGCCGAGACACCGCCCATGTCCGGGCTCGCCGGCAGCGGAAGCTGCCACGTATCGATCACCCTCCGGGTCCGGAAGCTCACCACCGAGACGCTGCCGGCCACGCGGTTGGACACGTACAGGACCTGGGCGTTGCGGCTCGGGTAGAGGCCGTGGGCGCCGGCGCCGGTGCGCAGGAAGCCGATCACGCGAAACCGCTCAGGATCGATCTCCCACAGCCCGCCCGCCAGCTGATCGGCGGTGTACAGCGTGCGTCCGTCGGGCGACAGCTTCACGTCCTGGGGGCTCGAGTCCCCATGGTTGAGCACCAGCGTGCGGATCACCCGCTGGGTGCGGAGATCGACCTCAACCATCATGCCGCTGAACTCGCAGCTGGCGAACGCGTAACGGCCGTCGGCGGAGAAGTCCAGGTGGTCGATGCCGCGGCAGCTCGGGATGAACAGCGAGTGGACCAGGCCCATGGTGTCCGGGCGCCGGAAATCCAGGCGCGCCAGCCGTTCGGCGACGACGATCGCGTAACGCCCGTCCGGGGTGAAGTACAGGTTGTAGGGATCCTGCACCGGGATCGGGCGCCCCGGAGCCCCGGTCCGGGGATCGATCGGGGTCAGGGTGTTGCCGAGGTCGTTGTCGACGTACAGCGTCTTCAGGTTCCACGCCGGCGTGACGTGCTGGGGCAGGGCGCCGGTGGGGAACTGACTGACGATCTTCAGCGTCCGTTGGCTGATCACGTCCACGGTGTTGCTGAGGCTGTTGGGCACGTAGACCAACGCCGGATCGCCGCGGATGACCGGGCTTAGGTTGCCGGCTGCGTCGGCGCGGTAGACATCAACGGCGGCCGTCGCATCGCGGCGCGCCGGCGAGGCGGGATTCGGCAGATGCGCGGACGCGGAGGTGCTCGTGGTGGCGCGATCCGGGCTCGACCCGCAGCCGGCGAGGCCCAGGGCGGCGGCGACCCCGAGCAGGGCAACGACGCGGAGAGCGGACACGCCCCGAGTTTTCCCCCCGCCGATCAAGTCGGCGCCTGCGCCCGGTGAGAGTATTCACACCGGAGGCTCGCCTGCGTTGGCTACGCTCGCGCCATCATTGCTCTCACGGCCAGCAAGCAGGCGGTGCTGCCGGGGGTGCTCGGGCTGGCCCTGCTCCTGACCGGGTGCGGTGGCGCCGGCTCCACCACCGCCACCACGACGCGCGCCGCCAAGCGGGCGCGGACCCCAGTGGCCACCGACCCGAGGCTGACCTATCGCGCGCTGTATTCCCTGCCGGCCCCGCTGCGTGATCCGGCGACCGCGGCGCTCGGCGGCGGTCGGTTCGTGATGTTGGGCGGCCTGGACGGCGCCGACGTCTCGAGTGCCGGCATCCTGGTGGCCGACCGGCAGCGGGTGCTGCACACCGGGGCGCTGCCGGGCCCCCAGCACGACGCCCAGGCCGCGGCCCTCGCCGGCAAGGTCTACGTGTTCGGCGGCGGCTATACGACCGAGCTCGATCACATCCTCAGCTACGATCCGGCCTCGGGGGCGGTGGGTCAGGCGGGTGCGCTGCAGGTGGCGCAGTCGGACGTCGCCGTGGCCCAAGCGGGCGGCACCGCGTACATCGTCGGCGGCTACGACGGCACCAGTTACCTGAACACGATCGTCGCCTGGCATCCGGGATCGACGCCGCGAGTGCAGGCCCACCTCCCCGTCGGGCTCCGCTATGCCGCGGTGGCGGTGGCGGGCAGGGACTTGCTGGTGATCGGCGGCTCTACCCCGGAGGCGGCCAGCGACGCCATCTACCGCTTCGACCTGGTGACCCACCGGGTGCGACGGATCGGGACGCTTCCCCACCCGACGACCCACGGCAACGCCGCCACCCTCGGAGCCAGCGTGTACCTGATCGGCGGCCGCGGCGATCTCCTCAACGCTCAGACCGCCGCCGTGTACGCGATCGATCCGGTCACCGGCCGGGTTCGGGCCGCCGGACGCTTGCCCGCCCCGACCTCGGACGCGACGGCGATCACCATCGATCACGCGATCCTCGTGGCCGGTGGCCAGTCACCGACGGCGACGCTGAGCGCGGTCGGCGAACTGGTCCCGGTCGGGGCCCGCTGACCGGCGGCGGGTCAACGAGAGCCGCGGGCGCGCTCGGCGTCGATCACGTAGCTGACCACCGCCCGCAGCGCTGAGGGGGTGAGGGGGCGGGGGACCGGCATCTCGCCGGCCAGCTGGGTCATCTGGGCGCGGGAGGAGTGAAAGTGCAGCAGGTCGCCGCCCTGAAGCTGGGGATCGTCCCGGCCAGAGAGCGAATGGCAGGCGGAGCAGGCGTCGGCGAACACGGCTCGCCCCGTGCCGGCGTCCGATCGCGCCCCCGACCGCGCGGAGCCGCACGCCGCCGACGCCATACACACGGCCGCGCAAGCGGCCGCACCCAAAAGCCTTATGGCGGCGTGGAACGCGATCGTCTGAGGCTACGCGGCGACGCCCCCGGATAGGGTCCGTCTCATGTTCACCGTCGCTACCCGCTGCCCCGGTTCCCGCGCCCGCACCGGCACGCTGCACCTCGCTCACGGCGCGGTCCGCACCCCGGCGTTCGTGCCCCTGGCCACCCGCGGCGCGGTCAAGACGCTCGAGCCGCGCGATCTGACCCAGCTCGGCTATGAGATGGTGCTCGGCAACACCTTCCATCTGTTCCTGGCCCCGGGTCCCGACCTGGTAGCGCAGCTCGGCGGCCTGAACGAGTTCATGCGCTGGGACGCCCCGATCATCACCGACTCGGGTGGCTTCCAGGTGTTCTCGATGGGCCACGGCGGGGTCGCCGATGAGATCAAGGGCCGCCGCCGCGCCGGACCCGGCGCCGACTCCACCGGCACGATCCTCGCGATCGAGGAGGCGGGGGTGCGGTTTCGCTCCTATGTGGACGGGGGCGAGCGCTTCCTCGGACCCGAGACGTCGATGGCGGTGCAGGCCGCGCTGGGCTCCGACATCGCGCTCGTGCTCGACGAGTGCACGCCGTTTCACGTCACCCGCGACTACACCGCACGCGCGATGGAGCGCACCCACCGCTGGCTGGCGCGCTGCCTGGATTGGCACGAGCGCGAGGGCCCGCCCGCCCAGGCGGTCTACGGCATCGTCCAGGGCGGGGTGGAGCACGACCTGCGAATGGCATCCGTGGGCGCCGTCGCCGCCAGCGGCTGCGACGGGATCGCCATCGGGGGCTCGCTCGGCCAGGACAAGGCGCAGATGCACGAGGTGGTCGACTGGAGCACGGCGGAGCTGGAGCGCCTCGCATCTGAGCGCCCGCGCCACCTGCTGGGGATCGGGGAGGTCGACGATCTGATCGCGGCCGTCGGCCAGGGCATCGACACGTTCGATTGTGCGATGCCGACCCGGCTGGGTCGCCACGGGGTGGCGCTCGTCCCCGATCCAGCGACGCGCTGGCGCGTCGACCTCGTCAAGGGAAGCTGGCGCAGCTGCGCCGAGCCGATCCTGGACGGCTGTCCCTGCCCGGCGTGCGCGGCCGGATTCTCCCGCGCCTACCTCCACTATCTGCTGCGCGCCCGCGAGCTCACCGGGCTGCGGCTGGTGACCCTCCACAACCTCGGGTTCATCGCCCGGCTGATGGGCGACCTGCGCGCTGCGATCGATTCCGGCCGGCTGGAGGAGGTCTCCGCCCAGCTGCGCGCCGGCGCCGCGCCGGGGGCTACTTCGTGTACTTGTTGACGAGGCCGCGCAGCTGATTGATCGCCGACTGGGCGTCCTGGGAGATGACCTTCTGATAGTGGACGACCGTGCTCGAGGTGCTGTTGGAGATCAACAGGGCGGCGATCACGATCAGGGCGAGCACGACGACCAGCGCCAGCAGCGCCATGAAGCGGCGCAGTCCGCGGCGGGCACGGGCGGGGCGCGGCGGGGCGGCGGAACGGCGCGTCGTCGGCGCCGCCTGCGCTCGCTGCGGTGGCCGCGACGGAGCCTGACGGGGGGCCCGGGCCACCGGCGTCGCCGGATCGGTCGGCCGGGGAGCCACCCGCGTCGCCGCCGTGCGCGCCTCGGGGGTGACCCGGGTCGCGCTCGTCGCCAGCCCGGTCGCGGCGGCGGGCGCCACTCCGCGGGCTCCATCTCGCAGCGACGCGGCGAGGACCATCGCATCGCGGGGCCGCCCCCGCTGGTCGATGTCCAGCGCCACCGCCACCGCCTGAGCCAGCGAGTGCGGAACGTCGGGACAGAGGTCATCCAGCGGGATCGGAGACTCGCGTTGCTGCTTGAGCGCCAGCTCGGACAGCGAGCTGGCCTCGTAGGGCAGGCGTCCCGAGATCAGCTGGTAGGTGACGACCCCCAGTGAGTACAGGTCGGCCTGCGGACCCGCCTCGTCGCCCCGTGCCTGTTCCGGTGACAGATAGGCGGCGGTCCCGAGGACCGAGCCAACCTGGGTGATGCTCGATTGGTCGGTCGCCCGGGCGATCCCGAAGTCCGCCAGCTTGACCACGTCCGAGTCAGAGACGAGCAGGTTGCCCGGTTTCACGTCACGGTGCACCACCCCGTTGCGGTGGGCGTAGTCCAGCCCGCGGCACGCCTGGGTGACGATGTCCACCGTTTCACCGACCTGAAGGTGGCCGCGATCACGCAGCAGCTCGGCGCAGGAGTTGCCGGTCACGTGCTCCATCACGATGAAGTGCTGGTGATGCCCGGAGTCAAAGCCGAAATCGAACACCTGCACGATGTTGGGGTGCACGAGGCGGGCAGCGGCAAGCGCCTCGCGGCGAAAGCGCGAGACGAAGGTGGGATCGTCGGCCAGGTGCTCGGCCAGCAGCTTGAGGGCCACGTAACGCTCCAGCCGATTGTCGAACGCGAGATGGACGGTGGACATCCCGCCCACGCCCAGGCGACCCTCGATCTTGTATCTGCCGGCGATGGTGGTCGTGCCCGTCATTGTCCAGTACCGCCCACGCCGTTGCCACCGCTGCCATTGCCGGTGCCGCCGCCTCCGTTGCCGCCGCCACCGTTCCCGTTGCCCGGCGGGATTCCGGCGCCGCCGTTGGACGTCGTCGTGGTGCTGGTCGGTGGGGGTGAGGTGGGAGTGGTCGGGGTCGTCGTCGTCGTCGTGGTGGTGGTCGTCGTGCCAGTGGGCGTTGTGAGCGTAGTCGAGGTGACGGTGGGGCTGGTCGGAGTGCTGGTTGTCGTCGTCGTCGTGCTGGTGGTCGTCGTCGATGTGGTGGTGGTGCAGTCGTGCCCCTGGAGCTGACTGACCGTCCCGGCGCCCTGACTGAGGTTCTTGGCCAGGGTGGCGTTCACGTCGGAGGGAAGATTCGTGACCGCGTTGGTCAGCGCCGCGGCCGCGCTCGCCGCGGTCCCACAGTCGCCGGAAGCCAGCGCCGAGGAGATCGAGTCCAGCTGGCTGTTGATGCTGCTGCCCTGCTGCGCCGAGAGCAGGCCGGCGCCGCCGCCACAGGCGACGACGAACGCGGCCGCGAACCCAAGGCCGCCGGCCAGGAATGCTCGGGTGCCAAACCCCATCAGCCGCCTGACTTTAGAGGCTGGTCGGATTTCCTTGAAGTTAGGCCTGAGCGGCGACTACTGGCCGTAGAGCAGGCGCTCCGCCAGCGAGTCGGGCAGCCGGGCGGCGCGGATCGCGGCCGCGGCGCCGGCGATGTCGTAGTCGGTGCGGCGGTAGATCGCCCGCCATTCCGATAGGTCCAGCTCGATCCAGGCGGCCCGCGGGTCACCGTCCCGGGGCTGCCCGACACTGCCCGGATTGACCAGCCATTCGCCCTCCCGGAGGTCGATCTCCTCACCGTCGCCGCGGGTCTGGCCGGTAGCCGGCTCACCGGAGGCGCGCGAGAACGACAGGGCGACGTGCGAGTGGCCGATCAGCGCCACCCGGCGCCGCTGGACGTCGAAGCAGAGCTCCGCCTGAAGCGGCGACAGCACGTACTCCCACACCGGGTCGCGAGGGCTGGCGTGGTAGAGCGCGACCGGCTCCTCGACGTTCACCGGCTCCAGCGCATCCAGGTAGGCGCGCGTCTCGGCGGCGATCTCGTGCTGCGTCCAGGTCGCCGCCAACGCCGCCCCGCGGGAGAACTGCTCCAGCGGGATGGTGCCCCGGACACCCAGATCGTGGTTTCCGGCGAGGCAGATCGCGGCGCCTTCCCGGGCCAGCGCCACGCAGGCGTCCGGGTCGGCGCCGTAGCCGACGAGATCGCCCAGACACCACATCTCCGCACAGTCGGTGTCGGCGATGGCGTCGAGCACGGCATCGAAGGCCTGCCGGTTGCCGTGGATGTCGGAGACGATCGCGACTCGCATGGCTACAGTCTCGCGGGTGAGCCGTGCTTCGCGCTGGAACGCCCTCTGGCCGGTGCTCGCCGCCGCCGCGGCGGCCGACGGCGGCCGCCGGGTGCTGACCCCGCGGACTCCGCCGCTGGCGCCCATCCGGGTCGATCCGAGCACCTACTTCAGCGCCGCGGAGATCGCCCGTGGCCGTCGCTTCGCCAGACCGCAGCTGGCGCTCGGCGTGGCCCGAAGCGCGATCGACCTCGGGGCACTGGCGCTGGTCGTCCGACGGTCGCCGCTGCCGCTGCGCCGCCGGTGGGCGCGCCCGGCGCTGGGGGGCGCGGCCGGTGCGGCCGGCCTGTCGCTGGCCCTGTCGCTGCCGTCGCTGCCGCTGCGGGCGATCGCCCGGCGGCGGGCGATGCGGGTCGGGCTGGACACCCAGTCCTGGGGCGGGTGGGGCACCGACCTGGCCAAGGCGAGCGCCATCCAGACGGTGTTCGGCGCCGCCGGCGGCGGCGCCGTCATCGCCGCCACCCGGCGCTACCCACGCGCCTGGTGGGCGCCGGTGAGCGCGGGATCAGTGGCGTTCGGGGCGGTGCTGACGGCGCTGGCGCCGGTGGTGCTGGAGCCCATCTTCAACAACTTCGACCCGCTGCCCGCGGGCCAGACCCGCAGCGACGTGCTGGCGCTGGCGCGCGACGCCGGGGTGACGGTGGGCGAGGTCTACTCGGTCGATGCCAGCCGCCGGACCACCGCCGCCAACGCCTACGTCAGCGGCCTGGGTCCGACCAAGCGGGTCGTCCTCTACGACACGTTGCTGGATCGCTACGGCCGTGACGAGATCCGCCTCGTCGTCGCCCACGAGCTCGGGCACGTCCGTCACCGCGACGTGCCGCGCAACGTTCTCTATGCCGCGATCGTGGCTCCGGCGACGGCGCTGGCCGTTCAGCGGGTGAGCGAGCAGCTGTCCGCGGAGCGGGGGACGGCGGCGGCGTTGCCCGCGATCGCGCTGGCCGCGGCGCTGGTCGGCGCGCCCATCGGGATGATCGGAAACCGCCTGTCGCGGGCGATCGAACGTCGCGCCGATCATTTCTCGCTGCAGTTGGCCGGGGCACCGGATGCGTTCGTCTCGTTCGAGCGGACGATCGCCCTGCAGAATGTGGCCGATCTGGACCCGCCGCGCTGGGTGACGCGGCTGCTGGCGACCCATCCGCCGACCGTCGAGCGGATCGGGGCAGCGGTGGCGTTCGCTCAGGCCGCCTAGCCAATATGGATTGAGCGTCGTCTGGCCCGAGGTGTAGAAGGGGCTGGTTCCTCCGTGTTGTTCGTGGGGTGAACGTTCTTGCCGCGCGGCTGGTACCCGCGCGGCGGCCCACAATCGCATAGGAGGAACCAGCCATGACGAAGGCTAGGTCTGTCGTCGGCTTGGATGTGCACGCGACGAAGGTTGTCGCGGCGGTGCTGGATGTCGAGACTGGAGAGCTGTCGCGGTTTTCGATGAGCGGCGAGGCAGGCGGAGCAGCCGGGTTCTGCGCTGGGTTGCCGCGGCCGGTGCGGTGGCGTATGAGGCGGGACCAACGGGGTATGGGCTCGCGCGTGAGCTCGCGAAGCGGGGTGTGGAGTGTGTGGTCGCGGCGCCGAGCAAGATCCCGCGGGCGTAGGGGGATCGGGCTAAGACTGATCGGCGTGATGCTGAGCATCTGGTCAGGTTGCTGGTCGCTGGC
Source organism: uncultured Actinomycetota bacterium (assembly GCA_963830395.1). Classification (GTDB taxonomy): domain Bacteria; phylum Actinomycetota; class Thermoleophilia; order Solirubrobacterales; family Solirubrobacteraceae; genus Palsa-465. The sequence continues at coordinate 295,587 of CAWHMI010000012.1, read as the reverse complement.
AAGTTGCATCCCGTGCGGGTGCCGGGGCCCGAGGAGGAGGCGCTGCGCGATCTCGTCCGCGCCCGCGAGCAGGTGCGGGTGGATCTGATGCGCTCGCGTCACCGGCTCTCCAAGCTGCTGTTGCGTCACGGGATCCGCTTCGATGACGGCAAGGCGTGGACCGATCGTCACCGCGCCTGGCTGGCGACGATCACGCTCCCTTGGCCGGCAGCGCAGTCAACGCTGCTGGACTGCCACGGGGCGATCAACGCGCTCTGTCACCGCCCGACGCTCTGGAGCGCGAGATCGTCGTGCTGCTCCCCGGCTCGCCGTGGGCGACCCAGCTCGGCAGGCTGCGATGCCTGCGCGGTGTCGACACGCTGACCGCGGTCGGACTGTGCTCAGAGATCGGCAATTTTGAGCGCTTCGCCAAGGCCGAGCAGCTGATGAACTACATCGGACTGGTCTCGTGCGAGAACACCACCGGGCAACAGCGGCGGCTGGGGTCGATCACCAAGACCGGGTCCGGGCACGCCCGCCGGCTGCTGGTCGAGGCCGCCGGCGCTACCGCCCCCATGTCCAAGACGCCGAGTGGGGCTGCCAGCTCGTCGAGCACGGCCTGGTCCGTTCGAGTTTCGTGCCGCCCCGGCCGCTGCGCGAGCTGCGTGACCTGGTCCGCTACCGCAAGGCGAAGATCCAGGAACGCGGACGCGAGGTGCAGCGCGTCGAGAAGACGTTGCAGGACGCCGGGATCAAGCTGTCCTCGGTCGCGTCTGAGGTGCTCGGCGTGTCCGCGCGGCTGATGCTCGACGCGCTGATCTGCGGCACCCACGACCCCGAGATCCTGGCCGAGCTGGCCAAGGGCGCGCTGCGCAAGAAGATCCCGGCGCTCAGGGAGGCGCTCGAAGGCCGCTTCACCGGCCATCACGCGCTGCTGGTCGGGCAGATGCTCGCGCAGATCGACTTCCTGGACGAGACGATCCAGACGCTGTCGGCACGAGTCGAGGAGCTGACGCGCCCTTTCTCCCGTGAGATCGAACTGCTGGACACGATCCCCGGCGTCGACAAACGCGCTGCTTGTAGCTCGACGGCTGGGGTGAGGGGCGGAGCAACGTCTGGGCGCGTGCGGTTGCTCGGGCGAGATCGTGGGCTACGGAAGGCGGCGGCGGGTGGGTGGCGGCAGAGCCGGCTTCGGAGCAGACCCCGCCGGCTTTCTTGGGCCGCCACCGCAGGGGTTTCGTCCCGGCGCGGGGACCGCGTCAGATCCATCCTCAGCCGGTGCGCGCGCATCTCGGAGGGTCCGCCTTTGGCGTCGCGGGCGGCAGGCGGCGCACGGCACGAGACGACGAGGCAGACCGATGTCGGTAGCCCGCTTGGGTTGAGGCGCGAGGCTGACCGGGGCTGGCGGGGCCGGGAATTGCGGCGAGCGATCGGTTGAGCCGCAAACGTCCGCCGGCGCTCTCGCCGCCCGGCGGGACGGACGTTTGCGTCCCCAGCGTCGGCAAACGTCCGCCGGCGCTGTCGCCGCCGGGCGGGACGGACGTTTGCGTCCCCAGCGTCGGCAAACGTCCGCCGGCGCTGTCGCCGCCGGGCGGGACGGACGTTTGCGTCCCCAGCGTCGGCAAACGTCCGCCGGCGCTCTCGCCGCCCCGCGAGATGGACGTTTGCGTCCCCAGTCGATGCAAACGTCCGCTGGCTCCGCCCTCGCAGATTTGTCGTCGCCGCATCGTGATGACGGGCTGCGCACGGCGCGAGAGGGCAGCGGGGCAAAGTGCATAGCCCACTGTCGTGTAAAGCACGCCCGCGGCCGTGTCCATCGGCTGGGTTGCCGCCCGGCAGGCCTCAGCGGTCGCGAACCAATCACGAGACTCCGTGACGATCACGGGACTCGGGAGCGGCGGAGCTAACGCTGCTGCGGCGTTCGGCTCGGCTGCCCGGAGTCGAGAGCCCGGAGCACGATCACGCAGTTCTGCCCGCCGAAGCCGAACGCGTTGGCGGCGGTGACCCTGACCTGGGTCCGGCGCGCCCGCAGTGGGACGTAGTCGAGGTCGCAGACGGGATCCGGGGTGTCGAGGTTGATCGTCGGCGGCAGCACCCCGTCGCGGATCGCGAGCAGGCAGACCATGGCCGAGAGCGCGCCGGCGGCGCCGATCAGGTGGCCGACCATCGACTTCGGGGAGCTCGCCGGCACGTTGTCGGCCGCCTCGCCGAGGGCGATGCGGATCGCCCGGGTCTCGGAGGCGTCGTTGGCGCGCGTCCCGGTGCCGTGGGCGCAGATGTACTGAAGCTCGGCCGGCCCGACGCCGGCGCTGGCCAGCGCCAATTCGATCGCGCGCGCGGCGTGGGTCCCTGACGGCTCCGGGGCGCTGATGTGAAACGCGTCCGAGGTCAGGGCGCCGCCGGCGATGGTGCCGTACGCGGTGGCGCCGCGCGCGCGGGCGTGTCCGGCGGACTCCACCACCACCACGACCGCGCCCTCGCCGAACACGAACCCGTCCCGATCGGCGTCGAACGGGCGGCTCGCCTGCGCCGGGTCGTCGTTGCGCTCCGACAGCGGGCCCATCAGCGACAGCCCGGCGAACATCGCCTTGGCGATCCCGGCGTCGGTGCCGCCGGCGATGACCACATCGGCTTCGCCGCCGAGAACCAGCCGCCGTGCCTCGAGCAGCGCCGCCGTGCCGCTGGCGCAGGCCAGCGCGCTGGCGTTCACCGGGCCGTGAGCGCCGAGGTCGATCGCCACCTCGCAGGCCGCCATGTTCAGGATCGTCGACGGCACGAAGTAGGGGCTGAGCTCGCGCGGGCCGCCCTCCAGTAGGGCGCGCACGTTGCGCTCGGTCTCGGGGCCGCCCGCCACCGCGGCGTTGACGACCACCCCGGTGCGCTCGGCTTCGGCGGCGGCCTGGAACCCGGCGTCGGCGACCGCCTCACGCGCGGCGGCCACCGCCAGCTGGCTGAACCGTGCCGAGCGCCGAGTCCGCTTGGGGCCGAGCAGCGCCTCGGCGTCGAAGCCACGCACCTCGCCGGCGATCTGCACCGGCAGGTCAGACGCATCAAAGCTCTCGATCCGGCTGACTCCCGAGCGTCCCTCCACCAGCCCCTGCCACGTCTCGGGCGCGGTCAACCCCAGCGGAGTGACCGCTCCGATCCCGGTAACGACTGGGTCGTCGCCCTGCCGGCGCGCGGTCACGGCCGCCGCTGGTGCCGGGTCACGGCCGCTCGAGCCGGCCTTCGGCGGCATCGCGCACGGCCTGCTTGCGCAGCTGGTAGTGGACCTTCTTGCCGGTCGCGGTCATCGGCAGCTCGGGCACGAAACGGTAGGCCCGGGGCCGCTTGTAAGCGGCCAGCATCGGATGAGCGTGGCAATGGGCCTCGCAGGCGGCGGCGTCGAGCTCCGGGTCGGCGGCGACCACATACGCCACCACCAGCTCGCCCCAGCGCTCGTCGGGCACTCCGACGACCGCCGCGTCGCTGACGCCGGGATGCTCAGCGAGCACGGCCTCGACCTGGGTGGGATGGACGTTCTCGCCGCCGGAGATGATCATGTCGTCCTTGCGGCCGACGATGGTGACGTACTCGTCCTCGTCCCAGGTGGCCAGGTCGCCGATGTACAGCCAGCCGTCGCGGAATCGAGCGGCCTGCTCCTCGGGCTGGTTGACGTAGGCGTAGCCGGCCTTGACCGAGCGCACGATGACCTCGCCGACTTCGGCCCCATCCCGGGCGGCGTGGTCGGCGGGATCGGCTGGGCGGTCCTCGTAGATCCGGACGACGGCGACGTCGTCGTCGGTGCAGGCGCGACCGGCCGAGCCGGCGTGCTCGGGCAGATCAGACGGCCGCAGGAACGTGTTCCAGAAGCCCTCGGTGGTGCCGTAGCCGTTGAAGATCCGTGGCGTCAGCACCTCCTGGTAGCGCAGGCAGGCATCACGGTCCAGCGGAGCGCCCATGGTCACGATCCCGTTGAGGGTGGAGAGGTCGCGGGGACGCGCCTGCTGCTCGGCGGTCAGCAGCGCCAGGTTGGTGGGCGCGCCGATCAGAAACGTCAGCCCGTGCTCCTGCACCCAGTCCAGCACGGTCGCCGGATCAAACTGGCGCAGGGCGACCGCCTCGGCGCCGCAGTAGAGGACCGGATTGGGCCCCCCGGAGTAGAGGCCGCCGCGGTGAAACCACGGCGTCATGTTGAGCGTCCGGTCCTCGGGCGTGAGCGGGAAGTGCATGATCACGTCGTGAGCCGAGAGGGCATCGACGAGCCCGCTGAGCGACACGCCCTTCGGCATCCCGGTGGTGCCCGAGGTGTACAGACGGGTTGTCTCCGCATACGTGCTGACATCGGGCTCGGTGAGCGACGGCGCGGCCGGGCCGGTAAAGAGCTCCCCGAACGGGACGTGGACGGCCGTCGGGTGCTCGCCCACGACCGCGATCAGCCCGGGCGCGTGGTCGGCTCGCGCCAGCGCCGCGGCGGCGGTGTCGGTCAGCGTGACGTCGTAGACGAACCCGCGCGGGCGGCTGTCGTCCAGCACATGCGCCACCTCCCCGGGGGAGAGCCGGAAGTTGATCGGCGCCGCGATCGCGCCCAGGCGCTGCACCGCCAGCCACAGCAGCACGAACTCCCCGCCGTTGAACAGCGAGAACACGACCGTGTCGCCCTGGCGCACGCCCGCCTGCGCCAGACCGGCGGCGAGTCGCCCGGAGTCCGCCCACAGCTCGGCGTAGGTCCAGCGCCGGCCGGCGGCGGGGTCGTGCAGAGCATGGCGGGTGGCGAAGCGGTGGCTGTTTCGGGCCACGCCGGCCAGGTATGTGAAATGCCGCTCGAACACCTTCCGGAACGACGACGGGTCATACCGGTACGCGCTGCCGTCGCTCAACCGCGGGCCTCCGCCGGCGCCGGCCGGAGCCCCGCGTACAGGCGAGAGCGGACCTCGGCCAGCCGCTCGTACTGAACCAGCGGGGCTCGCCCGAGCGGCATCAGCACGAATTCCGAGACCCCGGCCTGGCGGTAGCGATCGAGCTGCTCCACGGCGCCGTCGATGCTATCCAGCAGCGTCCAGCGCTCGACCTTCTCCAGGCCCATCCGGTACTGGCCGCGGATGTGGGCCTCGGCCTCGGCGCGGGCCCGGCCGCGATCGTCGTCGACGTTGACTCCCACCAGCAGGGCGGTCCCCGGGCACGGCCGGCCGGCCTCGTCGGCGAGCGCCGCCAGCAGCGCCGAGCGCTCGGCCAGCCGCCGCGGGGTGAGCCACATCGGCAGCCACATGTCGGCGTGGCGGGCGGCGCGCCGGATCGCCGGCTCGCTGCGGCCGCCGACGTAGAGTGGTGGCAGCGCGGGCAGTGCGGGCTCCAGGCCGGGCGAGGTGACGCGCACGCACGTCCCCTGATAATCGACCGGCCGGCCGCAGATCAGGTCGCCGATCACGTGAAGGGTCTCGTCCAGCGCCGCCCCGCGTTGCCGCACGGACACGCCCGCGGCGGCGAACTCCTGCGGGAACTCGCCGCCGACGCCGACGCCGAGCAGCAGCCGTCCGCCGGACAGGACGTCGATCGTGGTCAGCTGCTTGGCCGTCCACGCCGGCGGGCGTAGGCCGAGCAGCATCACGCTGAGGCCGAGCGCGATCCGGCGGGTGACCGCGGCCGCCGCGGCCAGGCACGTGGGCGCATCCAGGCCGGGCGCCGGACACGCGAGATGGTCGCCGACCCAGGCCGCGTCGAAGTCGAGCTCCTCGGCCAGCGCCGCGGCGCCGACGACCTGCGGCGATCCCCCCGCGCGCACCGCGTCGAAGGTGGGCAGCAGGATCCCGCAGCGCGGCAGCCCGCCCATCGTCATCGGATTCTCGGGCTCACCGCCCGCGTCGATCGCGTCCACTTGGTTCGCTGCTTGCGCCGGCGGAGGCTTACGCCTCTTCGTCGGCACCGGATTCGGGCGCGCCGGCGTTCTCGACGCCGCCCGGGCCGAACTCCGGCAGGTTCTTGATCCCTTCCCGGGTCTGCCACTTGGAGTAGTTGTCCTGCATGGCGTCGATCAGCTCGCGCATGAACCTCGCCGACAGGTTGACGCGGCTGACGACCACGCCGGGAATCTCCTCGTCCTCGACCTCGTGATCGACTCGGGCGAACGTGATCGTGAACTCGTAGTCGGAGTGACTCACGTTCGCGAAGTTGGAGTAGACGCCGGCCATGATGTCCGGCGAGAAGTGAATGTTGATGTGGCGTTCGGGCGTGTTGGGATCGTCCATATGGCCGTAGTATCCCATTGTGCGGATCGTCGTCGTTGCCGTGGGGAGGCTGCGTCCTCCGTTCGCCGACGACGTGCAGCACTATCAGAAGCTGCTGGCGGGGCACACCCGGCTGGAACTGGTGGAGGTGCGCGAGGACGATCAGGTCCACCGTCGCCTGCCCGACCGGTCGTTCGTCTCGCTGCTGGATCGTCGGGGGGAGACGCCCGATTCGCTGCAGTTCGCCGGCTTTTTGGAGGAGCGGCGGCGCAGCGGTCGCGACCTGTGCTTCGTCATCGGCGGCCCGTTCGGGCTCGAGCTGGACCAGGTCGATCACCACCTCTCGCTGGGCGAGATCACCATGCCCCACCAGCTGGCCCGGGTGGTGCTGCTCGAGCAGCTGTATCGGGGCCACAAGATCCTCGCCCGCCAGCCCTATCACTATTAGAAGCCGTTGAGGCCTTTCTGAAGCCTTTGAAGCCTTTGGACCCTCTGGAGCCGTTGGAGCCGGGATGCCCTTGCCGACACACGAGCGCCATCCCCGCCTGACGCATCGTCAGGCGCTGGAGCAGCGCGGCCGGACGCGGCGCGATCTGCGGATGTTCGTGGCGCGGCTGGTCTTCCTGCTGGCGGCGCTGGTCTTGATCGTCGTGCTCGGCACGGTCGCACTCTCGCTCACCGAGGGCACATCGCTGGCCTACTCGTTCTCCTGGGCGATGGACACGGTGACCACGCTGGGGGCGATGGCGGACCCGCGCGACACCGCCGGCCGGGTGGTCATCGTGGTGCTGGAGCTGTTCGGCATAGGTACGCTCTTCTACGGGCTGGCCACCGTGGCCGAATTCTTCGTCTCGGGCCAGCTCAGTGGCCTGCTCGAGGAGCGCCGCAACCAGCGCATGATCGATTCCTACTCTGACCACTTCATCATCTGCGGCTTCGGCCGGGTGGGCCGCCAGGCAGCCCGTGACCTCCGGCTGGCCGGCGTCCGCTACGTGGCGATCGACAGCGATCCGTCGCACCGGGAAGCGGCGAAGTCACTCGGGGTGCGCTACATCGAGAGCTACCCCGCCGATGACGAGGTGCTGCTGGGCGCCGGGATCGAGCGGGCGCGGGCGGTGATCGCCTGCGTCGACTCCGATGCCGACAACATCTTCATCACGCTCACCGCCCGGGAGCTGCGGCCCGACATCCTGATCATCGCCCGCGCCTCCGCCGAGGACTCCGAGAAGAAGCTGGTGCGGGCGGGCGCCGATCGCGTGATCTCGCCCTACAAGACCTCCGGTTCCGAGATGGCCCGGGTGGCGCTGCATCCACAGGTGGGCGGCGCCGTCCAGGTGGCCGACTACCGGATGGAGGAGATCGAGGTGCCGGCGGCGTGCGTGGGGGTGGGGCAGACGGTCGAGCAGGTCCGCGGCGACTCGGTGATCGTGGCCGTGCGTCACACCGACGGCCAGCTCGAGCCGCAGCCCGCTCCCGACACGGTGATCGAGAGCGGCGACATGCTGGTGGCGATCGGGGCCCCGGCGGCGCTCGAGCGCCTGGAGACGCTGTTTCAGCCCGTTTCGGTGCCGAGCGCGTGAGCCCGCCACTGGCGCAGCTGCGCGCCGCGGTGATGGACGCGGCGGGAGCGATCCTCGATGGGGCCGCGACGGTGCCGTCGCCGGTCCGGCTGGATCGCCCCAAGCGAACCGGCCTGGGTGACTACTCCACCAACATGGCGATGCTGCTGGCGCCGCGGCTGGCGCGGACGCCGCGGGAGGTCGCCGACCTCGTCGGCGCTTCGCTGGCGCAGCGCCTGGGCGGCGAGCTGGTCCGCTTCGAGGTGGCGGGCCCCGGGTTCCTGAACCTGTTTCTGTCCGACGACTGGCACCGCCGGGCACTGCGCGCCGTGCTCGAGGCCGGAGAGCGGTTCGGCGCCGGCGGCGCCGCGCCGCCGCGACGGGTCCTGGTGGAGTTCGTGTCGGCCAACCCGACGGGTCCGCTGGTGGCGGCCAGCGGCCGGCACGCGGCCTACGGCGACGCGCTCAGCCGGATCCTTGGCCACCACGGCCACACGGTCTGGCGCGAGTACTACTTCAACGACGCCGGCTCGCAGATCCGCCTGCTCGGCGAGTCGGTGCAGGCGCGGGCGCGCGGGCAGGCGGTGCCCGAAGGCGGCTACCAGGGCGAGTACGTCGGCGAGCTCGCGGACGCGATCGCCAACGTCGACACGCTGCCCGTGGAGGAGACCTCGGCGCAGTCGGTGGCACAGCTGCTGGCCCAGATCAAGGCCACGCTCGAGCGCTACGGCGTGCACTACGACCGGTTCTTCAGCGAGCGAACCCTGCACGAGGGTTCTCCCAGCTACCTGGATCGAGCGCTGGCCGTCGTCGCCGACGGCGGCAACAGCTACGAGAGCGACGGGGCGCTGTGGCTGCGCACCACCAGCTTCGGCGACGACAAGGACCGGGTCCTGCGTCGGTCCGATGGCGCCCCCACCTACTTGGCCGCGGACCTCGCGTATCTGCTGGAGAAGCAGGAGCGCGGGGTGGAGTTGCAGCTGCTGCCGGTCGGCGCCGATCATCACGGCTACGTAGCCAGGATGAAGGCGGCTTACGCCGCCTTGGGTGGGGATCCGGAGGTCCTGGAGCTGCCGATTCTTCAGTTTGTGCACCTGATCTACGGTCAGGCGCGGGCCGCGATGTCCAAGCGGCGGGGAGAGTTCATCACGCTTGACGATCTGCTCGACGAGGTCGGAGTCGACGCCACCCGCTTCTTCATGCTGCAGCGCTCCCACGACCGCACCGTCGACCTGGATCTGGAGCTGGCTCGCCGGGAGTCGCCGGAGAACCCCGTCTATTACGTGCAGTACGCCCACGCCCGGATCGTGTCGATGCTCGGCCGCCTGTCGGCCCAGCGGGTGGGGGAGGCCCTCGACTCTGGGGCTTGCTGGGGCGCGGACTCGGACTCGGGTTTGGGCTCGGGTTCGGGTTCGGGGGCGCTGCACCCCGCCGAGCGAGGGCTGATTCAGGCGCTGGTGGCGTTCCCCGACGAGGTCGCCGAGGCGGCCGAACGCCGGGCGCCGCATCGCATCGCCGCCTACGCGCTGGAGCTGGCCCAGCAGTTCACCGCCTTCTACCGCGACTGCAAGGTGGTGGGGGCCGACCCGGCGTCGATGGAGTCGTTCCGGATCGCTCTGTCGCAGGGCTCGCGCCAGACGATCAAGCTGGCGCTGTGGTTGCTGGGGGTGGGGGCGCCGGACTCGATGTAGGAGCCGGTCCGGGCGCGGGGAGCGGTCCGGGGCGGGGAGCGGCCCGGGGCGGGGCGGGGCGGCCGGCGGCATGCACCCCCTCAGGTCTGCCGCGCGAGGTCCTCTTCGAGGCGGCGGGCGTCGGCGGCGTCGAGGGGGGTCGACGTGCTCCCGGGCTCGGCCGCGGTGGCGCGCGCCCGGCGGCGCCACTTCGGGATCGTGACGACCAGGAAGGCGATGCCGAGGACCAGGACCAGCGGCGGGATCACGTAGACCAGGATGTCGAAGCCGTGGGCGGGAGGCAGAGCGAGCACGGAGGGGCCGTACTGCGCGACCAGGTTGTTCTCGATCTGCCTGCGCGTCTCGCCCTGGCCGATCAGCGTACGGATGTACTGGCGCTCGGAGTAGGCCTCGGGCGAATTGGCGACCGCCAGGGATTCGTGGCAGGCGACGCACATCACGTCGTTCTCGATCTGGGTGAACGACGCGCGCGGCACGGCCGCCGGCGCCGTTGGGATCAGCGTGCCGCTAAGCGCAACCGTGAGCCCGACGACGAAAAGCGTCTTCAGTGCAGCGCGGCGACGTTTCACGAGCGCTCGGACAGGATATGGGGGAGCGTCTGGCTCAGCCACTGGTTGGTCACCGGGAAGCGCTGCAGCGCCTGGATCCGGCCCTGGCGGTTGATTACGAACGTCTCGGGCACGCCGGTGGTCCCGTAGGACCGGACGAAGTCGCCGCTGACGTCGCGCAGCACCGGATAGGAGATGTGATATTGACGCGCGAACTGCTCCGACGCGGACGAGTTGTCCAGGTAGGTGACGCCGACCAGGGTCGCGTTGTTCTTGACCAGCGTCTGCTGCTCCCGGGAGAGCAGCGGGGCCTCCGACTGGCAGGGCTGACACCACGACGCGAACACGTTGAGCACCACCACCTTGCCCCGGAAATCGGCAAGGTCCATGCGTCCGGAGCGGCCCAGCACCGGCAGGTTCTGGTGCGCGCTGGGGGCAACCGGGAACTTGCCGTGGGCCACCAGGGCGTCGATCGACGAGGCGTCGCTCTGATGCGAGACGCCGAACGTCAGCAACGCCAGCAACGCGATTGCGGCGACCGCGATGAGACCGGGGAGGGCGAACCGGCGCATACGCTCCTGATGGTAATCACCGCCAGCTCGGGGGGACGCCGGCAGTCCGGGCCGGACCTGCCGCCTCCGAACCGCGAAATGGCGGGGTGCGCCTGCCAAGCTGTTGCCGTTTCCGGATGTGCTCGGAGACAGGCGCCGCTGCCGGGCGGTGATCACGCTCGAGCTCGGTTATCTGAGCGGTCTGGCCGGTGATTACCTAGCGTCAACCGCGACGTCACACTCGGCAGGGCACGCTGAACGCAGCGATCACACACAACCTTCTCGAAACGACAACGGCTGCGGCGCAACCGGCAGGATAGGCCCGAATCCCTAGACTGCGTGGGAATGCCGCGGACGTAGCTCAGTTGGTAGAGCGTCGGCTTCCCAAGCCGGATGTCGCGAGTTCGAGTCTCGTCGTCCGCTTCGAAAGACCTCGCAGCGTGCCTGGCTGGACCACCGGTGACGACCTCCGGGCGGGTCTGCGGGAATCGGGACCCGTGACGACGGCGGCGCGGCGTCGGCTTGGGCCGCGTCGCCGGCAGGGGTTCCTCAAGGGGCGCGCTGCCTCGGAGGCGCCTGTCTGAGTGTGCGAAGCCGGAATGACGACCCAGAGGGCTGCTGACCCGTTCGACGTTGATGCGTTCCTTGCTCAGCCGCTGATAGCACGCGTCGCCGCCGCGGGGCTAAGCGTGCGCCCGGTCTGGTATCTGTGGGAAGAGGACCGGTTCTGGTGGCTGACCGGCTCCTACGCCAACCACGGATCTGTCCTTCCGACCCAGCTCCTAGTCCACCGCACCCCCGACCGCACCGGGTAGAGCAGACCGCTTGGCAACTGCGACGAGTCTCAGTGGCCAGCGACCGCTTCTTCACAGCGGCCTGGATTCGCTCGGGTGGCGCGGCCCTCTTACCACGCTGCCTCGTCGAAGGGGTTGTCGCGGAAGAGCCGATGACGGTCGAGCAGCCGTCCCGGGCCGAGCGTCGCCGCCAACGGCGCCTGCGGCAAAACGAACGACATCTATCGTGACGGCTATGACGCGCGCCCCGACTGCCAGCGAGGAGGACGCCGGTCGGCCCTGACGAGCGGGTGCGCTAGCGCCGCGACGGAACCTACCTCTGGGATCGCCGAACCCTCTTCTGGGAGTATCACCGCGCGCCCCCGACGGCGATCAGGTCGACATCGCCGAGTTCATGCAGTTACGCGGACGGCGGATCGCCGCCCACCGGATCTACTTGGGGGTGGTTCGAGACCGAGATGCTGATCGCCAGCGCTCGCGGCACCTGATCGACCGAGCACGTCGCGTCCGCTATGCGACCCGCTTGCGGCGTGCTCTGATGCGATCTATGATGCAGTGATGCGCACAACGATCGATCTCCCCGATGATTTGCATCAAGCGGCGACGCTGATCGCCCGTGACCGGCATCAGACGCTGAGCCGGACGGTCTCGAGCCTGCTGCGCTCAGCTCTGGCCGGCGGTCAGCAGCACAACACGATCGAGACCGACCCCGACAGCGGCTTGCCGACGGTGCGGATCGGCCGCCGGATCACCGCTGCGGACGTCGCCGCCATAGACGAGGATGGCTGAGCGCGCCCGCGGCGCGTGCCTGCTGGACGGCAATGTGCTGGTGGCGCTGGTCGTGGCCGAGCACGTGCACCACGCGGCCGCCCGGGCATGGTTTCCCCGAGCCGGCCGGTTCGCCACCTGCCCGACCGTCCAGGGCACCCTGTTGAGGTTGCTCATCCGCCAGGGCATGAGCCGCACCGACGCGCGTGAGGCGTTGTCGGTCCTCACCGGACACGCCCGACACGAGCAGTGGCTAGACGATCTCACGTACCTCGAGATCGACCTGTCGCGCGTTCTCGGGCACCGACAGGTGACCGACGCGTACCTTGCCGGCTTGGCCAGGGCGCGTCAGGGACGGGTCGCGACGCTTGACCACGGCTTCGCGTTGACCGCCTCAGACGTCGCCGAGCTGGTCCCCATTCCGTCCGGCTGAGCCCCGCCTTGGGCGAAACTGACACGGCATCGCGTGGCCGCGCAGCAGCGCAGGCCCAGCTGCTGCTCAGCGTTTCGTGCCGTTGACGGCCTGCCTGAGCGTCGCTCCGGCCGAGAACTTCGGGGCGTTGGATGCCTTGATCTTGATCTGCTCGCCGGTGGCGGGATTACGTCCGGTCCGTGCGCCGCGGCGGGTGACCGTGCAGCCGAGTGCGCAAAATCGACATCGAAATCCGGTGGCTGCGGGCGGCGGGTGGCTCCCACAAGGTCTCTCGAAACGACCGAACGCGAGTCGATGCAGTCCGAGGGTTTTGAGAGCGTCTCTCGCGATGAACGAGGTGATCGGCTACGCGCGCGTCTCCACCCACCCGCGCCGGCCTGGAAGCGGCTCGGGCTCGCGGCCGCACCGGGGGACGGCCCAAAGTAGGCAAAGCACTGCAACGTCGTGGTCGATTGCAAGTAGGACACATAAAAACCCGACTGCAGCGGATGGCCTCTCACATACTGGTTCGGGCCGCCGTCGCCGCCGCCCCCCGCGCACCGCCAGATCCACGGCCGCGCTGTCGGTGACCGAGCCTGCTACGTACTCCAGCTCTGATCCGAGCCGCGTGCGGGCCCGATCGACATCGCGCACCAGGGCACGGACGTGATGGCCGTCAGCGAGTAGCTGACGGGCGACGGGGGGCGCCGATCAGTCCGGCGGCCCCAAGGACCAGGATCCGCTGGTTCCTCAACCGAGGCCCTCTGGGGGACCGAACCGCTGGGCCATGTGGCTGCCGATGACCTGGGCGATCAACTGCAGCGTCGCGAGCGGGCGGAAGAAGACCGTCAGCTGTCTCACCAAGCCGTCGGGGCCGAGGGTAACGACGTTCAGGCCGTCGGCGCGCTGTCCGCGAAGCGTGGTCTCAAACAGAACGACGCTGTGATCGCCCTCCAGGATCTCGTTGACAAGCTGAAACGGCGTCAGCTCTTGAGTCAGGACTCCGAACAAGAATGCCGCCGTGTCTTTGCCTTGCAGCGGCTGGTCGTGGACCGCGACCAGAATCGTGACCTCGTCGCTCAGCGTGGCGGCGATCGCGTCGGGGTCAAAGGCGGCGAGGGCCTGGCTGTAGCGCGTACGACCGGAGTTTTGAGGGCTTGCCATGCGGCCTCCTTCGCTTAGACATCCAGAGCGGCGAGGATGATCAGGGCAAACCCGGCGCAGTCCAGCGCGACTCGGGCGTCATGCAGTCGATCCCAGCGGCGACGTAGCGCGCGCCATCGATGGGCGTCGTCGTGCGCTTCGTCCCAGCGCAAGACGCGCAGGTTGATCGGCATGTTGCCCACCAGGGTGATTGCGAGCATCAGCGAGTAGCAGACGCCGGCACCGGTGGCGAGTGTCGACCGTCTGCCGTTCCGGCCGTGGGCGGCCACAAAGCACGCCGTGATCGTCGCCGTCATCACGAATGGGTCGACGCTTCCAAAGCGCCGGTACATGAGCTTCTCGGCGCGGACCTGCTCGGCGTGGTCGAGCTTCCACAGCGTTGGATGGACGATCCCCCACGAGGTCAGCTCGCTGCCGGTGAGCACGCCCGCCAAGAGAACTGCGGCAAACGACCGCGCAGCGATCCCGTCAGTTGCTTGCGCTCGAGCGAGTCTCACGAGCCGACCGCCAGCGCCTCGCGGATGTGGTGACAGCTCAAGCGTCGTCCTCTTCCCGCGGCCCGGTACTCAGCGTGGGGGCGAGCAGCAGCGGCTGAACCTCGGCGACCCAGTCGAGCTTGGCCTGCTCGCGGCGCGCACCGAACAACGCCGTCGCCCGCCGAAACGCGGCTTGGGGCCGATCGACCAACCGGTCTGCGATCCCCTGCAGCCGATCGCGACGCCTCGTCGCCTCCACGGCATACTCATCGAGGATCGCCGCCAAGCCCGCCGACGACAAACGATCGCCAAAGAACACGCGAACCAAGAACAGGTTGCGCTGACGATCAGGGACCAGCGGCGCGTTCTCTAGCCACTGACCGAGCACGGCGTCGCCCTCGGCGGTGATCTCGTACACCCGCTTAGTCGGCAAACGCTCTTGGGGGACCTCGGTCGCCTCGAGCAGCCCCAGGTGGCGCAGACGATCAAGTTCGACATAGACCTGACTGCGGGTCAGCGTGAAGAAATTCCCGATCGAGCGCTCTGCGTACCGCGCCAACTCGTGGCCGGCACGAGGGCGCAACGAGACAAGTCCAAGCACCACATACGAGGTTGCTCCAAGCGACACGCCGCTCGGTAGACTAGTCCAAATAGGACTAAGGCGCAAGCTGACGACGAACGTCGGCAGACGCGGTCGGGCAGGGTGGCCGGCGGATTTGGCGCGCAAGCGGGAGGACGGCGCCGCCCAACCGGGTCTTGGTTGCTGTGCGGTTATTGCTCGACTTGGCGCCGGTGATCCCAGTCGATCGCGTCCAGCAGGCGGCGTAGTTTCTCACCACGACGGGGATTGAGCGCGGCGACCCAGGCGACTCGTCCACGGAGGTGAGCCTGCAAATCGACGGGCCTCCCCGGTGTGTCGGGATCGGGGCCGTCGGTCGCGAGGCGGTGGAGCACGGCTTTGAGACGGTCGTAGTCGTCTCGTGGCACGTTGGGCCTCTGGTTGACGACGATTCTGGTAACGAGCTGCCGTTGGGCGGCGCTGCGAAGGCGCGACTTGTCGTGGTGCAGGCGGAAGCCCTCGTCACCGATGATGCGGGCGGCGAGCTGAATCAGCGTTCGGTTCGCGCGGCCTGTCATGCGGGGTCCGGAGAAGGTGAGGTCGTCGGCGTAGCGTGAGTAGCGCATGGAGAACGCGGCGCTCAGACCAATCAGCCGGCGGTCAAGCGCAAATGCGGCCAGGTTGGCGAGCGCGGGTGACGTCGGAGCGCCCTGGGGCAAGTGAGGCGTTGCGAGCTGTCGTCCCAGCCAGAAGTGCGGTTGGATCAGCCAGGGCTCGGTTCGCCGTTCTGCCGCGTTCCAGATCATCGTCGGGGTGGTGTTGGTGCACAGACCGGTGAGAGCGTGCGCGACGCTGTGCCCGTACCCGACGGCGCGAAACAGCCCATAGACACGGCCGGCGGAGACCGAGGCAAAGAAATCTCGCAAGTCAAGACGCAGGACTACGCTTTGCCCGGTATGCACGGCGGCGTGGGAGAGCACTGAGCGCCCGCGGGTAAAGCCATGCGCAGCACCGTGCGGCGGGACGTGATCGAGAATCGCGTGCAGCACCCAGCGCTGAATCTCCTTGAGCCTCGCCTTCGGGGCCTCGATCAAGCGCGGCAGGCCGCTGGGCCGCGCCAGCCACCGATACCGGTAGTTGCGCAGCTGCTCGCGGCCGACTGTCCGTTCCAAGCCGCGCACGTCAGCAAGCCACGCCAGCTGCCCGTCGCTCAACTCCAGCCGCTGCGCCAGCCACGCCACTGAAGGGATCCCAGTGACCGGCCAGTCGTGCCCCAGCGCCGGCTGCTGTGGCCGTAGGTGCCTCACGATCTGCGGCGGCCGGTCGCCTCCGCGACCAGCCGAGCGGCCGCGCAAGAACGCGTCGATGAACCTCACCAGTTCAGCCCGGCGGTCCACGGGGACCACCCGATCAAACGCCACCGTCGAGAATGCCAGCGCATCCATCCAGTCGGGCCAGCGGTCGAGACAGCCCGATCCGCGCTCGGCGAGAGCCTCCGCCTTCCAGGGTCCATCGAGGAACACGTCGGCCAGTTCCTCGGCCAGGGCTAGTCGGTCCTCGGCGTCGTACACGATGGCAATGATCGCGGCGCCGAGCCCCGACTGCTCTCGTCGTGCGTGCCCGGACGTGCCTCCCGCGGGATGCACCGTAGGGCTCGCGATGCACTGAACGACCTACCGTCTCATCCCCGGGGATGCCCCGGAGAAGGCGACGCACCCGCAGGCGCGCCAGCCCAACTCGGTGCTCAACGCCGCCGCCCGACGCTACCGCATTCGGGGACTCAGGACGGGACGAGTTCGAGATTGGCGATGAGCTGTGGCGGCTACCACGCTCTCTGCCTCAGAGCGCCTGGATGATGAAGTTGCGGAGGTGCTCGTAGACGACCGAAGTGTTGACATCAGGACTTCAGGTCGCTCACTTGACTGGAGCCCGTTCATCGGTCCACCTGCGCACCGGGGTCTTCCAAGCAGCCCTCTTCGGCGCCGTCGACAGGACTGGCGCCGCCCTCGCCCCTTGGTGGCCCTCGGCGCGGCGCCAGTGGCAACCGGGGTCTGCGCGCGATACCTGCCGGACGTGCTCGGTGTGGCGTTGGCGCTGCTCGCCGCCGGCTGCTACGGCGGCTACACGGTCGCCGCAAAGCAGCTCCTTCGGGCGTATCGTCCAATCGAGGGTGTGATCGCCGCCAGTCTGCTCGGCGGTGGCCTCATGCTCGCGCCGGCATTCACCTTTCACTCCTCGGCGGTTCTCAGCGCCCAGGGACTCCTGCTTGTGGCGTGGCTCGGTCTCATCTCCACCGCGCTCGCCTACGCACTGTTCGTCCAGGGTCTGCGCCGGATACCCGCCACGACGGCGGGCACGCTCAGCTTGGCCGAACCGCTGATTGCCGTCGTCCTCGCGGTGCTCATACTTGGCGAGCGATTCGCGGCGCTCACGCTCGTCGGCGGGCTGCTCTTGTTGGCAGGCATCGGATTTGCCTCGCTGCCGTCGCTGCGTCGCCCCACGCCAGTCAGCGCTCCAAGCTAGCCATGGATTTCGCTACCGACGTGGCGCGTCACCCATGCCTCTGGATCGTCCGCGAGAGTGACGATTGACGTGGGCAGGCTCTCGTTGGCCACGTCGGCGACCGTCACTAGTTCGACGACGCTGCGAAGGTTCTTGCGCACCGCGATCCACACGCGCGGGAGTTGGCCGGCCGCGCCCGGATACTCGGCGTCTTCGGGTCTGCCGCCGCGGACGGTGGCCAGGGGACCCTCGACGGCGCGGATGATGTCGGCGATCGTGACCTGGTCGGGGCCCCGGGCGAGCCGATAGCCGCCGTCCGCGCCCCGTTGGCTGCGAACGATCTGTGCGTTGCGCAGCTCGGACAGGATGTTTTCCAGGAACCTGAGCGGAATGCCCTGCGCGGCGGCGATCAGCTGGGCTTTGACGGGTTTCTCGTCGGGCACCGCCGCCAGCTCGACGGCAGCGCGGACCGCATAATCGGCCTTCGCGGAGATTCTCATGGTGGCCCCCTTGGCCAGCGCCATTGGCCGGGCTCGCAACAGTTCGATGATCTTCTCGATCGCCTCCCGAACGCTGGTGGTGGCGGTGTCGATCCGGATCTCGGGATCGGTCGGGGGCTCATACGGCGCATCGATGCCGGTGAAGCCCTTGATCTCGCCGGCGCGGGCGCGGGCATAGAGGCCCTTGGGGTCGCGGCGCTCGCACTCCTGCAGCGGGGTGTCCACGAACACCTCAACGAAGGGCAGGTTGGCCTGCTGGTGAGCTTTGCGAAGGTGGTCGCGGTCGGCGCTCAGCGGCGAGATCAGCGAGACGACGGCGATCGTTCCGGAGTCCGCCATCAGGCGGGCGACCTGTCCGACGCGGCGGATGTGCTCGGTGCGGTCACCCGCGGTGAATCCCAGGTCGTCAGACAGCCCGTGCCTGATGTTGTCGCCGTCGAGGAGATAGGCCGACTGGCCGCTGTCGACGAGTCGGCGTTCGAGCGCGACGGCGATGGTCGACTTGCCTGAGGCCGAGAGGCCGGTCAGCAGGACGGTCGCACCACGCTGGTCGATTGCCAGCCAGCGCTCGTCGCGGTCCAACGCCGAGTCCTGCCAGGTTACATCCCGGCGCTTCTCGGATCCGGGACGGAGCGGGTGCCCCTCCCGGATCACCCCGGCGGCGACGGTGTCGTTGCTGTTCTCGTCGATCAAGATAAACGCGCCGGTGACCCGGTTGGTGCAGTACGGCTCGGCCACGACCGCTGAGCTCGTGCGCAGGGTCACCTGACCGATGTCGTTGAGGGCGAGCGCGGTCGGCTCGATCTGTCGCTCGAGCGTTTCGGGGTCGATCCGATCCAGGAGCGACAACACGGTCGCTCGCACGGTTTTAGTGGTGTGCTTGAGCGCGTAGCGCCTGCCCGGGTGAAGTGGCTCCTCGCTCATCCAGCAGAGCGTGCAGTCGAGCTGGCGCGCCGCCGACGGCTGCCCTCCCGGGCCCACGAGCATGTCGCCGCGGCCGACGTCGAGTCGATCGCCAAGCCCGAGTGTGACGGACATGGGCGGCACCGCCGGGCCGCCGCCGTCGAGCGTGTCCAGGCTGGTGACGGTGGTGGTCACCCCGGCGGGCAGTACGACCACCTCGTCACCTACCGCCAGCGTGCCGGCGACGACCCGACCGGCGTACAGCCGGTCGCCGTCTTGCGGGCGCCCGACCCACTGGATCGGCAGCCGGAGATGGTCCAGATCGCGATCGGCCTGAACATCGATTTCCTCGAGGTACTGCAGCAGAGTCGGCCCGCGGTAGAACGGCGCCCGGTCGGAGGGCAACACGACGTTGTCGCCGTGCAGTGCGCTGATCGGCACGACCTTGAGATCGAGGATGTCGAGGCGGCGCGTGAGGTCGTGCACCTGATCCACGATCTCGGCGAACCGCTGCCGATCCCAGCCGACCAGGTCCATCTTGTTCACGCATACGACCATGTGCTCGATTCCGAGCAGGGCCGCGATGTTGGCGTGGCGACGCGTTTGGGTGACGACCCCGGTGCGGGCGTCGATCAGCACGACCGCGACGTCGGCGGTCGAGGCACCCGTGAACATGTTGCGCGTGTAGCGCTCGTGGCCGGGAGTGTCGGCGAGGATGAACGAGCGGGAGTCGGTGCAGAAGAAGCGGTAGGCGACGTCGATCGTGATGCCCTGCTCGCGCTCGGCGCGCAGGCCGTCGGTGATCCCGGCCAGGTCGGGCTCGGCGCCGTTGCTGGAGACGTCCTCGAGATGATCGGATAGCAGCGAGCCGGTATCCAGCAGCAGACGTCCGATCAGAGTGCTCTTCCCATCGTCGACCGAGCCAGCGGTGGCGAGCCGCACGAGTTCGCGTTCCCGGGTGAGCGCTGTGGCTGACATCAGAAATACCCTTCGCGCTTGCGGTCTTCCATGGCCGCCTCGGAGGTCCGGTCGTCAGCTCTGGTCTGCCCGCGCTCGGAGATCGTAGCCGCGGCGGTCTCGGCGATCACCGCCGCGACGTCGGCGGCTTCTGAGCGGACCGCACCGGTGACCGAGAGGTCACCCACGGTCCGGTAGCGGACGGTCGCGTCCTGCACCTGCTCGCCGTCGCGCCGTGTGATCCATTCAGACTCGGCGAGCAGCATCCCGTCGCGCTCAAGCACGCGGCGGCGGTGGGCGAAATAGATCGACGGCAGCTCGAGCGCTTCAGCTTGGATGTAGTTCCAGACATCGAGCTCGGTCCAGTTGCTGAGCGGGAACACGCGGACGTGCTCGCCACGGCGGATTCGGGCGTTGTAGAGAGTCCAGGGCTCGGCGCGCTGCGCCCGCGGCTCCCACTGTCCGAACTCGTCACGGAACGAGAGCACGCGTTCCTTCGCCCGAGCTCGCTCCTCGTCGCGCCGGGCTCCGCCGAAGGCGGCATCGAACCGATGCCGCTCGAGAGCGTCCAGCAGCGTCACCGTCTGCAGCCGGTTGCGCGAGCTCCCCGGCGCATCCTCGTTGACTCGTCCGGCGTCGATCGACTCCTGCACCGAGGCGACGATCAGCCGGTGACCGGCTTGCGCCAGGCGTCGATCCCGATACTCGATCACCTCCGGGAAGTTGTGGCCGGTGTCCACGTGCAGGACGGGGAACGGCAGCGGGAGGGGGGAGAACGCCTTCTCTGCGACCCGCAGCAGAACGATCGAGTCCTTGCCGCCGCTGAACAGCAGCACCGGGCGGGTCAGCTCGGCGACCACTTCGCGGATCACGAACACCGCCTCGGCCTCCAGTGCGCGTAGCTGCGAGACACGCCGCGCGGTCGCGGTCATGCGACGGCAGGGTTCCGGTCGCGGCGGTAGCGCTCCGCCCATGCCGCCGAGAGGTCGTCGCGCTGGCGAGACAGCCTGGGGACCGCCACCCCCGAGTCCGGGAGCCCAAGCGAGCGCAACACCGCTGTGGCGGTGGCCTCGGGAGCCGAGTCGAGCTCGTCGTAGGTCACTTCGATCGGGGACCGGTCGGTGCGGGCGAACCACTCGCGCCATGCCTGCTCATCGGACGCCAGCTGCGACACGAGATGGTCGATCGCGTGGAAGTGGTAGACCAGCGGAGGCGAGCTGTGCAGGTCTCCGGCCCGCCAGCTCTGAGTCTGTATCGCTCGCCACAGCGACACCGCCTGCGCGACCTTGTCAGACCGGGTGACAGAGATGAGCTCGGGATCGTCCAGCAGCTCGTGAAGGACGGTCCTAAGGTCGGCATCCGCGAGCGCGGGCAGCTCGCGGGCCCGAGCTACCAGATCGTCGACGTGGCCCCACATCAGCTTGCCGCCCCATACACCGTTGGCGCCGCTGCCCTCGCGCACGATCCGCGCCCGCCAGACATCCGGCGCCTCGCCACTGGGCCCGTGTGACTGCGGCTGGGGGAGGAGCTCCAGCAGCTCGGGCCGCGACAGATCTTCGAAGTACTCGCGCGGCTGGCGAGGGAGGCTCGAGTGCCGCAGGGCCTCGAAATGCTCAAGCGGACGCCCCGCTCGGCCGGTTTCGCGCAGCATCTCGCACAGTAACGTGCTGCCACTGCGTGGCGTGGCGCAGACGAGATATGCCCGCATCCTGCAGATCTCCTTCTTTCGGTAAAGAGCACTAATTCGATCTAGATAAGAATATAGTACTCGCGGCGCCGGTCGATATTCGAACCGAGACCATTGCCAGCGCCCAGCTGTGCGTGGGCGTCAGGCGGCCCGGCGGGTATCGTGGCGGCACGTATGCACTCGTCCAGCGAACTGCGCAGCGACGCGTTCGCGATCACGCTCGACGGCGAGCCGGCGAGCATCGTGCAGGTGCTCCCCGGCTTCGGGGAGCGCGATCGGCTCGGGGTGGTCGTGCGCCATCCTTACGGCGCTGTCGGCGCCAGCACGTTGCTGCTCGCTGCCATCACGGCCTTCTATGACCTGCAGAGGGGACGCGGCGGCGAGTTCTTCATCTACCCCGACTACTTCTTGTTTCACGTCGGCGGCCGCCTTGGCGACCATTCGATGCTCGATGTGTTTCCCTCGCACAAGGAGGTCGTCGTGCCCGACGATCCGGAGGCGCTCCTGGAGGCGATCAACGACCGGGCGATCACGTGGCTGTTGGTGCAGGACGGCAAGCCGGCCCCGGCGAGTCTGCAGCGGGAAACGCTCGCCAGCGCGCGCAGCCGTATCCGGGGGGCGTTTGCGTACTCGCCTCAGGGCCGCGTCGTCGACAGCGACCTGCGCATCGCTGGCAGCGAGATGACGGAGTCCTACGTCCGGGCCGTGCTCGACCCCGACGGACTGATCGCATCGATCGGCGATCCGGCTGCTCCTGACGCCGCGGCGAGCGCGCGTCGCGCGGCAGAGGTGCCGCCGCAGCTGCATGCCCGCCTGCGGCCCGAGCGGGAGAAGCTCCGCGAGCGCGGGCGCCCGGTCGAGACCTACCGTCGGTTGACGCTTGACCAAGCCCTGGCGACGCTTGTGCCCGCCCCTGGCTCAATATGAGTCAGCGCGCACGCCGGTGAGCTGTTCGGTGATGGCCCGGAGCCGGGCGCGCGACTCATCGTCGTAGGCCTGAGGAAGAGCACGAGCTTCTTGCATTTGGTCGAAGTAGCGGCCGGTGACGTTCTCCAGTGCCGGATCGGTGATGAGCGCAAGGGTCGAGCGCACTCCGTCGGCGATCTCGCTCTGGGGGGTGAACATGTGGGTCACGATCTTGGTCGGCATGTTGAACGCTGGGTGTACGCAGTTGACGGTGACCCCTGTCCCCGCAAGCTGTGTGGCGTGGTCGATCGTCAACATGATCTCGGCGAGCTTGGCTTGGCAGTAGGCCTGCATGCCGTCGTACCGTTGCTCGAGCATGATGTCGTGGAAGCTGATCGGCGCCTGGCCAGCGGACGCGACGTTGACGATTCGGCTGGGTGCAGACGTGATCAGCAGGGGCTCGAGCAGGTAGCTGAGCATGTAGGGAGCGAGGTAGTCGACCTGGAACGTGGCTTCATGCCCGTCGCGAGTGACGCGTCGGACGGGATGGATCCCGAGGGCCGCATTGTTGAGCAGGACGTCCAGCTGCCGCTGCTCGGCACTGATGCGATGGGCGAGGCCGCGAACTTGAGACAGTGAGTCGAAGTCAGCCCGGTAGTACCTGAGCTTGGCGTTCCCCGTCCGCGCCCTGATCTCGGACAGCGTCTGCTCCCCGCGTTGCTCGCTGCGGCCGTGCAGCAGAACCGTCGCGCCTTGACCGGCAAGCTCGTCCGCGACCGCGCGCCCGAGCCCGTCCGTTGCGCCCGTGACGAGGATGGTCTGCTGTTCGATCGGCCGCACGAAGTCTGGCCCGAGGCCGCCGCAGCGGCTCAGCGCGAGGGCCGGCCGGCGTCAGCGAGACGCACCGCGATGAGTTCCTGCACCAGCGTCTTTGGCAGGGGGCGGTCGACCGGGAAGTGCAGGGCGCTTTTGGTCATCGTGTAGCCGTCAAGCCGATCGCCAAGCTGGCTCAGGACCGAGCCGCTGAACGGCAGGTAGCTGAGGTGACTCTTGAACGCGGCAAAGCCGGCCACGGTCTGGTCCCCGACACGGAAAGCGGGCAAGCCGTAGGAAATCACCTGTTCCGCCTCCGGAACGATCTCGAGAATCGTGCGACGCAGCGTCTGAAGGACACTGCGCTTCGGCTCCTCCACAGCGCACAGGTAGGCGTCGATCTCCGCTGCGGACACGGCCCCGCAGTTTAGATGGCTGGAGCCGAGGGGCGCGCCCTCGCGCGACCGGAGGCCGCGCCTACGAAGCGCCCATCAGCTCGCTGAACCCTTGGGAGCACCGGTATGCTCGCAGGGCGGTGCGGAGCTATACGCACATCGTCGTTGGCGCCGGTGCCCTGGGGGCGGCCGCGGCGTACTGGCTGGCGCGATCGGGCGCCCATGATGTGCTGGTGCTCGAGCAGTTCGCACTTGGGCACGAGTGGGGAGCGTCGGAGGACCACTCGCGGATCATCCGCCACTCCTATCACTCGCCGGATTACACCGCGCTGACGCCGTCCGCGTACGCCAGGTGGGCCGAGCTGGAGGACGAGACCGGCCTGCAGTTGGTGGTCAAGACCGGCGGGCTGGATCTCGCCCGTCAGGGCACCGACGGGGTGCACGAGATCGAGAACTACCGCAGTTCGCTGCGCGTTGCCGGCATCGATTGGGACGACCTCGATGCCGCCACCGTCCGTCGGCGCTATCCGCAGTGGCGGATAGACGATGACGTGGTCGCGATGTATCAGCGCGACACGGGCCTCGTCGACATCCGCCGCGCCACTGCCGCGCATCTCGCCCGGGCGCGCCAGATGGGGGCAACCGTCCAGCCGGACACGCGCGTGACCGAGATTCGCTGCACCGACAGCGAGGTGACGATCGTCGCCGATGACCACATCTACACGGCGGAAAGCGCCGTCGTGTGCGTGGCGTCGTGGCTGCCGCGGCTCGCCGGGGCACTCGGACTGACGTGGCCGATGACACTGTCAGAGGAGCAGGTCACCTACTTCGCCACTGCCCACCTGCGCCAGTTCGCGCCCGAACGCTTCCCCGTCTTCATCTGGCACGGCGATGACCTGTTCTACGGCTTCCCGGTGTACGGCGAGGTGGCGGTCAAGCTCGCGCGTGACCTGCGCGGGGCGTGGACGACGCTGGAGGAGCGCAGCTATGAGATCGATCACGACGAGGAGCGCTACCTCCAGCGTTTCGCCGAGCAGTACCTGCCCCAGGCCATCGGGCCGGTCCTGTACAGCAAGAGCTGCGTGTATGACATGCCGCCCGACCGCGACTTCGTCATTGACCTCGTCCCCGGCCATCCCCGGATCGCCTTGGGCATCGGCGCCGGACACGCCGCCAAGTTCGCCGGCGTCATCGGCCAGGCGCTCGCGCAGCTGTCGTTGACCGGCGCCAGCGACTACCCCATCGCGCCGTTCGCGCTCGACCGCCCGGCGTTGACCGACCCAGACTTCAGGCCGACGTTCCGCCTTGCCGGCGACCCGGTGCGCTAGCCCGCCGGCGCGATGAACGGGGGACGGGAGCGTCGTCGAGCCCGGCGACTCCGGATCGCCGGCTGGTCGTTGACTACCGGGGGGCCACGGGAACGCGGAACGTCTGCGTGGTCTGCCGCGTGCGGCGTAGCGTGAGCCTGATGGTGGACTCGGCGGTGAGCTGGTAGGGCCCGGCTTGGCGCCGAGCGCCGTGCAGCGCGACGGTGAAGGTCCGATGCCTGAGTGTGCTCAGCGGCACCGTCGCGGCCGCGAGCTGGTCAGAGCCCACGGCCGGACCGGGACAGCGAGTGCGCAGCGGATCGTTCGCCTGGGAGCCGGCCGGGGACAGAGACACGCGCAGCCGCCCGGCGCTCGCCTGCAACAGCACCTCAGCGCTGAACAGCCGGGTCGCATCGCGACAGATGGTGGGCGTGGTCAGCTGGGCGGTGACCGTGCCGTGCACCGACAGCTGGCCGCCCCCGCCGACGTCGATGCCGCGCGGGTCGCCCCGGCCATGTCCCAGCGCAGCGAGGAAGTCCTGGTAGGGCCGCTTGGCGGGCCCGGTTGCGTCGAGAAGGATGTTGCTGCGGGGGGCAGACCGAGCCGCGATGGCGATCGCACCGGCCACCCCACAGGCATCAAGCGCGCCGCAGACGGTCGGGTCAGACGACGCTCTGAGGCCCACGGTGAGCCCACCGCGCAGGCTCTGCAGGCGATAGAAGTCATCGACGCTCCTGGTCAGCGGGCCGCGGGGACCGGGGAGCGGCGCGTTGACAGGCGACGTCCGCGGCCGGCCCAAGCGCAGTACCAGACTGGAGCTCACATCGCCGGTGAAGTCGCGTGAGCGAAACCCGCGGGTGCCCGACAGGTCAACCGTCGCGCGGCCGTGCAGAGCCGCCCAGAGTGCGAGTTGGGACCCCGGGAGGGCCGCTCCGAGGTCGACGTTGAGGGGGCCGGCGCATCGCGTCCCCAGCAGCGGCGGCTGGCCACCATCCAAATCCACCGTCAGGCGATCCTGGCGGACCTCGGACGACAAGAACCCCGAAAACGCGCGATCGCTGTCGCGACACGACGATGTGACGCCGGCTGGGCCGGTGTGCTGCACCGCAGCCACCACCGGGTCGTCCTGGCCGAGCAGGAGCATGGCCGCGTAGCGGCGACGGTGAGCCTGGCGGTAGGCCACCAGCTCCAGCACCCCGCCGGCGGACGGACGCCAGGAATCGGTGCCGGCATAGCCGCACGGTCCCTGAGCAGCGCAGCCCGCCGCCGTGCTGTCGAAGCTCACGGTGAGGCCTCCGGTTGCGCACACCGGAATCGCGGTCTGCGACAGCAGCTTGACCGATCCGGCCAAGCCCAGGGTGAGCACCGAGGACGGCGAGCCGGCACAGCGCGCCGGCACGGCGGCGACGGTCGGTCGGACGCTGCTCGCCGCCGGCGAGGTGTCAGACGACGCGCTGACCCCGAAGGCGAGCCCGCAAGCGATCAGCACAGCCACCAACGACCGACGCAGACCATGCCGACGCATCAGGTCATCCTACGGCTCAGGGGACGAGCCGGAGACGTTCACCTGCCGGCACAGAGCCGACGGCCTTGACGGGCACCCGATCAGGGGGTAGGTTGGATCGGACTGGAGCCTCGGGGATAAGGAGGTGCAGCAGCTCAAGGTGCAGGGCAAGGACGCGTCCGCGAGGGCGAAGTGTCAGGCCGGGAACGGCCGGCCTCGACGAGGCGCGGATCTCGGGACCAACCAAAGGAGAAGGAAATGAGGAAACCGCTACTTCTGCTCGGTTTCTGCGGAGTGCTTCTGTTCGGACTGTGCGGGTCGGCGGTGGCCGATCCGACCCAGGGGCCTCCGATCTGCACGGGACCGGAGACGGCGATCGCCGGCAACTACCGAGGTGATCTCCGGATCTGGGGCGACCGCTACGTCGCCAGTGGGACGACCCTCCGGGTCAGGGGCGACCTGACGGTGGCGCGCGGCTCATGTCTCGACGCGTTCACCTTGGGCACCGTCACCGTTCGCGGCAACGTGCGCGTCGATCCCGGGGCCATCCTGGCGCTGGGATGCACGCCCGGTTCGGAAGGGCCGGTGCCGCCCTGCAACACAGAGACCACGACCGACACAGTCGGCGGCAACATCATCGCCAACCATCCGTGGACCATGTATCTGGACGGGGACACGATCTGGGGCAGCCTCATCTCGTTCGGCGGGGGTCCGGGTCCGACGCTCGACCCGTATGTGAACTTCCCCGTGAAGGACAACGTCATCCACGGCAACGTGTGGATAAACGGGTGGCAGGGCGCGTGGTTCGGCTTCATCCGAAACGTCGCATCCCGCAACGTCATCCTGACCAACAACGTCGGCGTGACAACCGGTGACTCCGGCACGCCTGATTCGACGGAGGTGGTCACCAACACGATCTCCGACAACCTGATCTGCTTCGGCAACCGGCCGCCGGCGCAGATCGGCGACTCCGGCGGGTCTCCGAACACCGTCGGTGGTCGCAAGATCGGTCAGTGCGCCGGACTCTAGATGCAAAACGATGGCTCGCGGAAAGCCCCGGATCTTCCGGGGCTTTCCTCGGCCCCGCGGCGAGCGGGTGAGGCCTAAAGCCAATCCGATGACGTCTAAACAGCGACCGGCGCACCGCGACGGCGGGAGGACCCGCGAGATGATCTGGTCTCGGCCCTGGCGTCAGCGGGCGACCGGGACGGACGCGCTCTCACCGATGAAGAGCTCGTCGAAACGGCCGCGTTGATCCTCGCCGCCGGGTTTGAGACGACGACCGGCCTGTTGGCCAACGGACTGGTCGCGCTGCTGCGGCATCCCGCCCAGGCTGACCGGCTGCGCCGCGAGCCCGCGCTCACCAAGCCGGCCGTCGAGGAGTTACTGCGCTACGACGCCCCGGTCCAGATGATCTACGGGCGCACCGCGGTCGACGACATCGTCGTTGACGACCTGCCGCTGCGCGCCGGACAGCGAGTCATCACCGTGCTCGGCGCCGCCAACCGCGATCCGGAGATGTTCACCTCACCGGACGAGCTCATCCTTGACCGCCACGAGGGTGCACTGCTGTCGTTCGGCGCCGGCATCCATCACTGTCTCGGCGCCGCGCTGGCCCGCCTGGAGGGCCAGGTGATGTTGCCCAGGCTACTCAGACGCTTCCCGGGTCTCCGGCTGGCGGGGGAACCCCGGCATCGGCCCGGCATCGCCATCCACAGCTACGCCTCTCTGCCCATCGCCACCCGCTGACGCCGCCGGGCCACGTCGCGGCGCGAACGCCCCGACGCCGCGATCGCCACCAATGCGGCTACGCCGACCATCGGCACCTGCCAAGATCTAGAACATGAGCGATCACGACAGCTTCGAGGATCGGCTGCAGGAGATAGCCGAGCAGATCAGCCGGTCGATGCAGCGCCTGTCCGAGGTGGACCTGGAGGAGCTGGCCGACAGGGTTGGGATTGACGCAGACCAGGCTCGCGCCGTGGCCGGCGCGGCCGGTCAATGGCTGAACGAGCGGCTGGCGGGCAACGAGCCGCTGTTCGGTCAAAGCCGGCGCGGTGACGACGACAGGGCAGCCCCCGCCTCCGGTGCCGACTCGGAACCGCCGGTG
Source organism: uncultured Actinomycetota bacterium (assembly GCA_963830395.1). GTDB lineage: Bacteria > Actinomycetota > Thermoleophilia > Solirubrobacterales > Solirubrobacteraceae > Palsa-465. The sequence continues at coordinate 267,299 of CAWHMI010000012.1, read as the reverse complement.
GCCCCTGTCGCCACGCCGGGCGCCAGACCCGGCCCGCACCCTCTGGACTTTCCCACCGGCCGGCAGGGGCTGGTGCTCAGCGCGCTGGACTCCGGGCGCTGGACGGTGCGCTCCGGAAGCAATCAGCTCGCCGACACCGGCGCGGGGCCGGCGCCGACCGACGCGCTGGCCGCGCCCGACGTGGTCAGCGACCTGCGCGCCCGCGACTGGATCACCGCCGATGGAGCGTTGACGCTGGTCGGCCGGCACGCGCTCACCCGGTGGTGTCACACGGCCAGCGAGCCCGCGGGTCCGGGCCCCGAACCGGAGCTCGGATAGGTCACTCTGCGTGACGCTCCTCCCAGCGCAGGGCCGCGGCCTCCGCGCTGGCCGAGCGCCGGGGGGCCTCCGAGGCCCGCGCCGCCAGCCGAAGGATCGTGTCCAGGGTGCCCGAGGTCTGCCATACCTCGGTGACACGCCCGCCCTGAAAGCGCAACCACGCCATTCCCTCCGGCTCGGTCGGGCGCGTGGTTCCGGGGGCGCCGTAGAAGTCCCGAGCCTGAACTCCGGACAGTCGATATCGAGCCGCCAGCTGGTCGCCGCTGGTGAGCACATCGTCCAGGATCAGCCGGGCGTCGGGGAACGCCGCCCACAGCTGGCCGTAGAAGCTGCGAACGCCGTCGAGGCCGGCCAGTCCGCGCGGATAGCCGTGCAGGACGACCTCGGCGCCGTATAGATCCAGGTAGTGCTCTCGCCGAGGCGGGTCGTTAAACGCCTCGACGGCGGCACGCAGCGTCGCCTCATTTGATTCGGGCAAGGCTTGCCTCCTCCGATTGGCGGGCAGGTTGGAGCCCCCTCTGGGGGCATGATGACTAAACGGCGCCCTCTCGGTCGTCGGCGCGCCTATGCTGTCGGTCGTCGGCGTGCCTATGCTTGGGGCGTGGCCGAGCCGACGCCTTCCCTGGGAGATTTCATCCGCCGGCAGCGCGAGCTGTCGGAGATGTCGATGCGTGAGTTCGCCCGGCTCGCCGGCATCTCGAATCCGTATCTGTCGCAGATCGAGCGAGGGTTGCGCGCGCCGTCTGAGCAGGTCGTACAGGCGATCGCGGACACGCTGAAGGTCTCCGCCGAGACGCTCTACGAGCAGGCAGGGGTGACGGCCGACGATGACGCCCCGTCCACGGTGATCGAGGCGATCCGCGAGGACGTCAGGCTCACCGGCCGCCAGCGGCAGGCCCTGATCCAGGTTTACGAGGCGTTCGCGGCGACCGGGCCGCAGGCGACGCGGGCGCGGCGGACGCCGTCCTGAACACCCGCCTTAACGCAGGGAGCACGGGCGCACTCGGCGCCCGTGCTCCGTTTGCGACGTCGGCGACGTGAAGCGGTCTAAGCGGCGATGAGCTCGCGCGTGGCCGAAACGCTGGCGGTGGTCAGATCCTCGGTCATCTTCGCGTGGGCGCTGAGGACGCCGGAGAACGACTCGAGCCGGCTCTGCTCGCCCAGCTTACGCTCGAACTGTGCCAGGCCGTGGACGTAGCGCTCGACGCCGTCGAGGTAGGCGATGGTGACCTTGCGGCCCGCCTCCAGGAAGCGCTCGTTGGCCTCGCGGGCACGGTCGTTGGCGGCCTCGAAGTCGGGGTAGATGTTGGTCTGCTTGCTTGATGATGTAGCCATGAGTGTCGCTCCAGATGGGGTGCTGAACGTTGTGCTTGCAGATTAGCAGAGTCTCTGCAAACGCGCAAGCGCAGTTCCGCCGCCCCGCTTGATATTGTCCTGATCTAGGACCGATTAACCGAAAAGGAGCGACGTGGTCACAGGATGTGCCCCATCGTTTGAGGAAATCGCCCTGACGGACTCCGTAACCGCGTGGGCGGCGGTGGTGGAAGGCGTAGCGACATGGTGGGCGGGAGCGCTGCGCCGGCGCGCGTCGCCTCCCGAGCTGATGGTGGAGTGCGCGCGCTGGTACGAAGAGGTCGCCTACCGGCGGCGGCCGAGCTGGAGCTCACCTCACAAGGTCGTGTTCGAGGCTCCGGTGGCCCGGCTGCGGGATTTCTCCACCAACGCAGGCGGCGCTGAGCTCGTCCCCACGCTCGTGCTCCCGCCGCAGGCCGGACACGATTCGTGCATCGTCGACTACTCGCCGCAGCAGAGCCAGATGGGCGCGATCCTGGAGGCCGGGCTGACGCGCGCCTTCACCCTGGACTGGATCGGCGCCACCGAGGAGACCAGGTACGCCGGGATCGACGATTACCTGGCGGTGATCGATCAGGCCATCGATCATCTGGGCGGATCGGCGAACCTGATCGGCGATTGCCAGGGAGGATGGCTGGCGACGATCTATGCCGCGCTGCGTCCCGACCGGGTGAACACCTTGACGATCGCCGGAGCGCCGATCGACTTTCACTGCGGAGAGCCCGTGATCCATGCCGCGCTCAAGGCGCTGGCGCCCGATGGCAACCTCTATTTCTACCGCGCCCTCGTCGATGCCGGCGGTGGCCGCTTGACGGGCGACGCGATGCTCGCCGGCTTCGTGATGATCCAGCCCGACAACGAGCTCGGCCGACAGCTTCAGCTGTTGGCCAACATCAACGACGTTCACCACGTGGAGCGATACCGCGAGTTCGAGGACTGGTTCAAGCACACCCAGCCGATTCCCGGGGCGTTCTACCTGTGGATCGTCGAGCATCTGTTCCGCGACAACGAGCTGATCGAGGGCAAGCTCGAGGTCGGCGGGCAGCACGTCGACCTCGGTACGATCAACTGCCCGCTGAACCTTCTCGCCGGGGCCAGCGATCACATCACGCCGCCCGATCAGGTATTCGCGCTCGCCGACTACGCCTCCACGCCGGAGCGCGACGTCCTGCGCGACACCAGCAGCGGAGGCCACCTCGGGCTGTTCATGGGACGCGAGTCGCTCGGCGAACACTGGCCGCCGCTGTTGGCGGCGATCCGGGAGCGGTCAACCTGACAGCGCCCCGGGCGCGCCGGCAACGGCGCGGTGGTCACATGTCCATGCCGCCGTTGACCCCCCACACCGCTCCGGTGATGTAGGCGGACTGATCGGCGGCGAGGAAATGAACCACCCGAGCGATCTCGTCGGGGCGGCCGAGTCGCCCCAGCGGGATCTTGGCCTTGATGCCGTCGAGCACCTTCTCGGGGACGCCCTCGAGCATCTCGGTGGCGATGAACCCGGGCGCGATCGTGTTCACGGTCAGCCCGATGCCGTCGTCCTGTAGCTTGCCGCTCTTGCGCAGTTGGTGGGCGGCCTCGAGGGCGAGTGTCTTGGTCAGGCCGAAGAGGCCGGACTTCGAGGCCGCGTAGTTGGCCTGGCCGATGTTGCCCACCTCGCCGATGATCGACGAGATGTTGATGATCCGGCCCGAGCCGCGCTCGATCATGTGCGGCAGCGCCGCCTGGCTCATGAAGAAGGCGCCGGACAGGTTGACCGAGATGACCTTGTTCCAGTCGTCGTCGCTCATCTTCAGCACCGTCTTGTCGATCGTGATGCCCGCATTGTTGACGAGGATGTCAAGGCGTCCGTGCTGGTCGATGACCTCGGTCACGGTCCGCCGGCAATCGTCGCCAGAGCCGATGTTCCCCTGGTGGATGCTGCCCTTCAGCCCATCCTTGGTCAGCGACTCCAGGAATGACTCGGCGGTCTCCTGGTCGCGACCGTAGCCGGCCGCGACTTCGGCCCCTTGCTCGGCCAGGCTGCGAGAGATCGCCGCGCCTATTCCACGGGTGCCGCCGGTCACGAAGGCGACGTGATCGTGCAGGCGAGGGCGTTGCATCGACGACTGACCCGAACTGGTGACCGTTGACATGGTTCTCTACCTCTCCTCAGGGGTCCGAGCGCTCGCTCAGCCAGTCCGCGAGCTCGGGCCAGATTTCGTGCTTGGCTTTGGATCCGGCCATCAGGCCGATATGGCCGCCCGGCCGATCCAGGTGCGAGACGTCCTCGCTGGCAGCGAGATCCAGCAGGGGGACGGTTCCGCCGGGCGGAGCGATGTGGTCGGCACCTGCGGTGACGACCAGCAGGTTCTGCTCGATTGCCGAGAGATCAACCCGCCGGCCGCGGAGCCACAGGCGGCCGGAGACCAGGCGGTTCTCCTTGTACATCCAGGTGATCCACTCCCGGTAGGCGCGGGCGGGGAAGGGCGGATTGTCGGCCACCCACTTGGCCATGGCCTGGTAGGCCTCGCGCTGATCCTTACCCTCCAGAATTCCCTGGAATAGGCGCCGGTAGGTCGTCACGTAGTTCGTCACCGGCTTCATCAGCTTGTTGGCCAAGTCGATTCCGCCGCCGGGGATCGCCGGATAACTGTCGGCGATGAGATCGACGTCGAACTCGTCGGGGCCGACCCAGCGGGCATAGAGGGAGTCGGACGGGTCGATCGGGGTGGTCAGCAGCGCCGCGTTGCGCACCGCTCCCTCCGGATGAAGCGCGCAGTACATCGCGCACAGCGTGCCTCCGATGCACCAGCCGAGGAACGTGAGCTCCTCCTGACCGGCGCAGCGCAGCGTCTCTCGCACCGCCCAGTCGAGCTCATCGCAGACGAACTCGGCCAGGCCCATGTCGGCATCCTCCTCGTCGGGGACGCCCCAATCGACCAGGAACACGTCGAACCCCTCGGACAGGAGGAACTCGACGAACGAGTTGCCCCTGCGCAGATCGAAGATCTCCGGCCGGTTGATCAGCGCGAACACCAGCAGGATCGGGACCGGGTGCTCTCGCCGGCTGGAGCGGTACCGGTACAGGGTCGACTTGCGATGCGTCCACACGACGTCCCGGGGCGTGGGGCCGGTCTTGGCGTCCGGCGTGGTCAGGATCACGTTGGCAAACTCGACCGTCGCGCGAGGCAGCCGGGTGAACGTGTCCAGTGCGCTCATGACGAGGTCTTCTGCCGTCTCGACGCGGCTCCGTTGCCCCGGCCGGCTCGGCTCGGGCCGCTGTTGCCGCGTGATTGAGAACGCGTGGGCGTTGCCGCGGCGAGCTCGTCGCGGACCTGCTCGAGCTCCTGCAACACCCGCTCCAGCTTGTCCTCGGTTCGCGCCAACTGCCGCGATAGGCGCACCACGTCACGCCGGCCGGCCAGGCGCAGATTGCGCAGGACGAGATCCATCGCGTCGCTGCTGAGCTTGGTCAGGGCGGCGCTGTTCTCGGCCATCTGACCCAGCACGGAGGCAAAGCCCCCAGAACCGACGAGCCGCTCGCTCGCCTTCGCCGCGTCGGTTTCAGCCTGTTCGTATAGCCGGGCCACCTGCTCGGTGGCGCTTGGTGCGTCACGCTCTTGCGCCATCAGAGAACGAAACCTTGCATCACTAAACCCTCTCCTCGGGGAGACCTACGCCTCAATCTACCCCGTCGGCGGTTCGCAAACGCGCCCGCCGGCCATGCCGATCGGTTGTCGGCGCGACCGGCCGGCTCGAGGGCGAGCCGGCTCAGGCGACCGGGGCCTTAGTGGCTCCGTCGCAAATACGACGACATTCGAGCGGCCTCTGGCGGCGCCTGCTCGGGCTTGCGACCCGCTCGGCATCCAGCCTCGCCTGATCGGGCCGGGTGGGCGGGATCCAAGTCATCCGGCTGTCCTCGGATGCTCGTGCAGCGCTGCTGCACGTCGCATCCTGCGTCCGCGCCAGGCACCGCGGGTGACCACTCTCGGTGTCGCCGTACTTACGAACTGAAACCACTTCGCGATCGCCGCCGCGACGCGGCGCGCGATGGTGAGCTCGTTGATGCTGCGTCCGATGATCAGGCCGGTCCCGTGGACATGGAACTTGGTCGCACCTCCACCTGGCCGGAGATGCACCTTGGCTCCGGTCAAGGTGCCACGACTCACAGAGAACACCCCTCGTTGCTTCCGGGCTTCACGGTGTACTCGTTCCCCAGCTCCTGGCACCGCTTGCATCGCCTCGTCGCGGGTGACGTCTTGGCGGGCGACAGTGACCGTGGCATCGTTGGAGTCTAAAGCTGCGAGCGCTCGACCACTAGCATCGGACGGTGGCGGAGTCCTTTCGGAGCCGCCGCGACACGGAGATGATCACCGAACCGATCGAGCTGAACTATGTCCTGCACCGGCTGCCGGTCGGGCGGGTTCCCTTCCAGCGCTGGCGCTGGGAGCTGTGGCACGGGTCTCAGCTGCTAGCCGCGGGATGGAGGCGCAACCTCCTGCATGCTCAGCGCACACTTCGGCTGCGCGCGCTGCGCTACGCCCATCGTTTGTACGGGCTGCACCCGCTGCGCCTGGACGCGGGATCGGACCGGGAGGCGACGTGGGCCGACGGGCCAGTCGTGATCCATTGGGGTGACCTGCACGTGGTGCTGCGGTCGCGCGGCGGCGGTCAGGCGTAGCCGCTCAGGCCTCAGGCCGGCACGGTTCCCGGGTGAGGATCGCCAGCCAGACGGGCGTGCAGGTGCATGTCGTGCCAGCCGTCGGCGTGCAGGGCCTGCGCGCGCATCGTCCCTTCGAGCTCATAGCCCGCGGTCCGTGCCACCCGGCACGAGGCGAGGTTGGCGGTGGCATGAGTCAACTCGAGACGATGAAACCCGATCTGAGCGAACGCCCACTCCGAGATGGCGCCGAGCGCTCGGGCCGCCACGCGCCGGCCGCGGGCTTGCGGCAGCACCCAATAGACGACCTCTCCCGAGCCTTCGGGCAGCTGCAACCGGGTGAACCCAACCCGCCCGAGTACCCCGCCCCGATCCGCCACCGCCCAATCCGCCCCGCGCTCGTGCCGCCAGCGCTGCGAGCGCGATGCCACCCACGCCCGCGCCTCCGGCTCGTCCAGGGACTGTGCATGCCACCGGTGGATGTCCGGCTGGGAGTAAGCGCAGATGAGCGCGGCGACGTCGGTCTGCCGCCACGGTCGCAGGGTCAGCTCGTCGCAGACGAGCTCGGGTTGATCGGTGGCGCCCAGCGCGCCCGCAGCGACCACCGGGGCGACGACCTTCGGCATGTGTCCATTATCGTCTCGATGGGAGGTGCATGACCCGGTTTCTAGACGTCGTGACCGCCTCGCAGGAGGTGGGGGTGACGAGCTCTCGCTCGCTGAAGGTGGCGATACTCGCCGAGCTTCTCAGGACGCTCGATGTCGACGAGGTGGCCATCTGCGTGGGCCTGTTGTCAGGGGTCCCGCGGCAGGGTCGGGTCGGGATCGGTTACTCAACGATCCATGAAATCGCTTCCCGCCCGCCCAGCCCGCCTCGCCCGCCCCGGCCCGCGGGGGAGGCGTGTCTGACCATCGACGACGTCGATCGCGTGATCATCGGCATCGAGGCGGCCACCGGGAGCGGATCGGCGGCGGCACGCCGGCAGCTTCTCACCGAGCTGCTGCACCGGGCGACGGAGCCGGAGGCCGACTTCCTGCGCCGGCTGTTCACCGGAGGCTTGAGACAGGGCGCCCTGTCCGGATTGATGGCGGACGCAGTCGCCAAGGCGGCCGGCGTGCCGGGCGCCACCGCTCGGCGCGCCCTGATGCTGTCCGGCGACCTGCCGAAGATGGCGGAGACCGCGATGACGCGGGGAGAGGACGGGTTGCGGGAGATCGGCCTGGAGATCTTCCGGCCGATCCTCCCGATGCTCGCCGCGCCGGGCGCCAGCGTCACCGAGGCCGTCGCCGGCTTCGAGCGGGCGCTCGTCGAGTTTAAGCTGGATGGAATCCGGATTCAGGTGCATCGCCGCGGAGCCGAGGTGCGGATCTACACGCGCAACCTCAACGACATCACCGCCGCCCTCCCGGGCATCGTCGACGCGCTGCTCCGCCTGCCGGTTACGCAGGCGGTCCTGGATGGCGAGGCGCTCTGGATGGGCGCTGACGGACCGGCCGCCTTCCAGGAGACGGTGTCGCAGATCGACAGCGACGCGCCCCCGGAGGGAGTCGTCACCTTCCTGTTCGACCTGTTGCACGTCGACGGCGAGGACCTCCTGGACGCGCCGTTGGCGCAGCGCTCCGCGCGGCTGCAGGCGCTTGCGCCCCAGCTCAAGATCCCGGGTGTGATCACGTCTGACCCGCAGGAAGGGCAGCGCATGCTCGCCGAGTCGTTGCGCGCCGGTCACGAGGGTGTCGTGGTCAAGGACGCCGGGTCGCCCTACGTGGCGGGTCGGCGGGGTGGAGCCTGGCGCAAGGTCAAGCCGGTCCGCACCTACGACCTCGTCGTGCTCGGCGCCGAGTGGGGCCATGGCCGCCGCCGGGGTTGGCTGTCGAATCTCCATCTCGGTGCCCGCGACCCCGGCTCGGGTCGATTCGTGATGGTCGGGAAGACCTTCAAGGGGTTGACCGACGAGTTGCTCACGTGGCAGACGGCGGCGCTGCTGGAGCGCGAGACCGAACGGCGCGGGATCACGGTCCTGGTGGCGCCCGAGCTCGTCATCGAGATCGCGCTCGACGGTGTCCAGTCCTCCAGCCGGTACGCGGGTGGGGTGGCGCTGCGGTTTGCCCGGGTCAAGCGATACCGGCCGGACAAGAGCGCCGACCAAGCCGACACGATCGACGAACTGCGCTCGCTGCTCCCGGATCGGCGTTGAGCCGCGCCGTCCCGTGGCGGTCGTACGTCTACGCTTCCCGGCGTGCCACGCCGCGCGCCCGCTGTGATCGGATGTCTCAGCCTGCTCATGGTCGCTGGCTGGGTGGCGCCGGGCGCCCACTCACAGCTCGCGCCGTCGGCCGCGCCCTCTCGGCTTGCCCTGGCGGCGACGGGTGTGCGACCGGTGCCGGTCGTCGCCGCCGGCTCCGAGGTCGACACGTCGCATCCCAATCACGTAGTGGGCCACGGAACGGCCGCCAGTTGCGCCTCGGCGGCGGTGGTGGCGGCGGTGCGTGCCGGCGGAGTCATCCGGTTCTCGTGCGGACCCAAGCCAGTCGTCATCCGGATGAGGGCGACCGCGGCGGTCAAGAACACCAGCCGGCGAGTCGTGATCGATGGCGGCGGGCGGGTGACGCTGAGCGGACAGGGCCGGCGTCGAATCCTCTACCTGGACACGTGTGATCCGGCGCAGGTGTGGACGACATCGCACTGCCAGGATCAGCCCTCGCCGGAGCTCGTCATCCAGAACCTGACCCTCCGGGATGGGAACTCGACCGGGCAGCGCTTCGACGGCGGCGGCGGCGGCGCGGTCTTCGCGCGCGGCGGCCGGTTGCGGATCGTCAACTCCGTGTTCGCCGGCAACCGCTGTGACCGTGACGGACCGGACATCGGAGGGGGAGCCGTCCGCGCCCTGTCTGAGTACCACGGCCTTCCCGTGTACGTCTCAGACAGCCGATTCAGAGCGAACGTGTGCAGCAACGGCGGCGCCCTGAGCAGCATCGGCGTCTCCTGGACGGTACGCAACAGCGATTTTCACGCCAACCGCGCGATCGGCGACGGGGCCAACCCGGCGGCGGAGGGCACTCCCGGCGGCGGCAGCGGCGGAGCGATCTACAACGACGGCGATCGGATGACGCTCTCGATCGCCGGCAGCCGGTTCACCGACAACCACGCCAACGCGGGCGGCGGCGCGATCTTCTTCGTGAGCGATGACCGGACCGGGACGATGAGGATCGCCGACAGCACCCTGGAGCACAACCGCAACGCCGGATTTCAGACCGCCGGCCTCGCCGGAATCTTCTTCCTCGGGGCTCGGCCGCCGGCGATTGTCCGCTCGGTGTTGCGCTAGCGGCCACTAGTCCCGCTTTCATTCAACCGGGTTTCCGCCGCCGAGGGTGGTGCGGGGCGGCGTCGGGCTCGGTGTCGATGGCGTCGAACGCGGCGAGCTGTTGTCGCCGGGCTCATCGGGCGCCCGCAACCATTCCACGATCCGTCCGTCCCGGATCAGGAAGTTGGTGCGCGCGGTCTGGCCGGTGCCAGACCCACAGCCCGCCGCGCCGCCCGGACCGGATCGGTTGGTGAGCCTGAACAGGGCGTTGACATAGCGGCCGCGCGCGCGCGCCGACAGCAGCTTGGCGCCGCAGGGCAGCTCGGCATTGACCGTCTCCGCCTGCCTGAGGCTGCGCAGATACACCGGCGGTCCCGAACCGGAGAAGAAGACGCTGGGGATCCGGAAGTAGTGAGCGGCGGCGGCCACGTGGCCGTTGCGCAGGGCATCGGACCAGCCTGTGATCACCCGCACCGTGTCCGCGGGGACGCCGGGAGAGGCATCGGTCACGGTGTGGCCCGACCTGGGGTGCAGCAGCTTTGCGCTGCCCCCACATCCCCCCAGCGCAACCGCGAGAGCCGCGATCAGGGCCAGCGGCTGCCGCGCCGCCCTCGCGTCACGTGACATGGGCCGATCATGGCATGCACCGGCCCCAGGTCAGGCCAGGGCGTGGTTGATTTCGCCCAGGACGCCCCCGGCGGACGGTCACGCGGCCAGAGCCTGAGAGTAGCCCTGCAACCACGGGCTGCGATACCCGTCACGCCACAGGATCGGGAAGAATGCCTCGTCGAGCTCCAGCTCGCCCGGTCGGCGGTAGCGGGAGTAGATGGGGTGGACGTGGTCCGGGCTCCACCGAGTCTCGCTGGAGATCATGTGGCTGATGATCGAACGGCGCTGCGCGTCGGCGCGCTGATTGGGGGGGCTGCCGTGGAAGCTCCAGCCGTCGTGAAAGGCAGCGCCTCCGGCCGGGACCTCGATCCCCACCAGCTCCAGCTCGGCGTCGGGCGGAATACAGGCGCGGACGTGGGCAAGCCAATCGTCGGGAGCGTGGAAGGTGCCGCCGAGCGTCGCAGGCGGCCACCGATGGGACCCCCGCACGTAGTAGATGGTTCCGGTGTCGGCGGCGGTGTCGTCGAGCGCCATCCAGCAGGTCGTCATGTTGGGCGGATCGAGATGGTCAAGGTAGGCGGCGTCCTGATGACACAGCAGGGCCTTCCCCGACGGGGGCTTCCAGATGGCGTTGTCCTGCGCCAGCTTGACTCCGGGCAACCCCGCCAGCCGGGCGGCGAACTCGCCCACCTGCCGGGCCAGGACGACGCCGGCCAGTACTCGATCCGACTTCCACACGTTGCACAGTTGACGGGTCAGGTCCGGGGCGGTGACCCCGGGGACGTAGTTGACCTCGTCGGGCTCCAGACCGGTCTCCCAGTCGTGGTCGAACACGCGCATGAAGTGCTCGCGGGCGGCGGCGACCGAGTCCGGGTTGAGAAACCGCTCGACGATCAGGAACCCGTCGCGCCGGTAGCTCTCGATCTGGGCGGCGGTCGGCGCGGTCACGGGGCGAAGTCTAGGTCGCCTGTGGCCGAGCACAGGGACGCCGCCGATCGAGAGCCCGGTCGCGCAGCCCCCGCAGGGGCGGCTGGGTGGCGGACGGTGAGGCGCCGACGCTCACCCGCGAAGCGGCCCTTCCAGCCTGGGCGCCCGCCAACCGTGATCCGTGACGTTCGATTCGCCGCCGGCGCGGGAATTCCTGGGATCGCTCGGACAGACCCGAGCTCAGCGGCGCTCCGTCTGGATCGGCTGGATGTGAGACACGATCCGGCCCGCCACGAGCGCGTGTACGGCGAAGCAGGGCGGCTCATCAGTAATCACCACATCATGCGCGTCGAAGTCGAGCGCGAGCTGGGCGCCGGTGCCGGGGACGACCAGGACCGGCACGCCACCGCATTCACCGACGATCGTGCGGTGGATGTGGCCTGCCGCGATGGTCTGGACCTGCCGATGCCGCGACACGACCTCGCCCAGCGCACGCCGGTCGGCGTGCGGAAGTCCGATGGAATCCATCGCCGCCAGCCCGGTCACCAGGGGAGGATGATGCGTGGCGAGCAGGGTCGGGGTGGCCGGGTCCTCGCTCAGCGTACGGTGAAGCCACTCCAGCCGGGCGGGCCCGAGCTCGCCGCCGGCGCTCCCCGGGCGGGTGGAGTCGAGCGCCACGAGACGAACAGGGCCCAGGTCGGCGGCGTAGCTCAAGCTCCCTTCGTCTCCGTCGGGCACGACGAGGTGACGACGCAGCGCCGCGCGGTCGTCGTGATTTCCGGCGAGCGGATAGACCGGAACCGCCAGCTCCGCGAGCAACCCGCGGGCGCAAGCGTATTCAGCCTCCACGGGGGTGTTGGCGATGTCGCCCGACACGACCACCGCCGCCGGGGCCACCGGCAGCGTCCGGCGCACGGCGGCGACCGCCGTCGCCAGCGCCGCCGCTGGGTCGGGGGTCCAGGGCGCGCCGATGTGAGGGTCGCTCAGCTGGACGATCGTGAACGGCACGGGCTTACCTGACCGGCGGCGGCTCGCCCTCGGCGCCGGCGGACGGGACCGGGGCAGCGCTCACGCCATCGCGCTCGCGCCGGTGGTGACGGTCTCGTACACCGATAGCGTCTGGTCGGCGATCGCCGGCCAGCCGAAGTGGTCGACGGCGCGCCGGCGACCGGCTGCGCCCAGCGCCTGCGCCCGCCCCGGATTGGCGATCAGCTCGTTGACGCGGCCGGCGAAGTCGGCGGCGAACGCCGCGGGGTCGATTGGGTCGATCGAGGCAGGTCGCTGCGCCAGGGGGACCAGCAATCCGGTCACGCCGTCATCCACCACCTCGGGGATCCCGCCGGTCGCCGAGGCGACAACGGCCGCCTGGCATGCCATCGCCTCCAGGTTGACGATTCCCAGCGGCTCGTAGATCGACGGGCAGGCGAACACCGTGGCATGGCTGAGCAGCTGGATCACGTCGGTCTTGGGCAGCATCTGGTCGATCCACAGGATCCCATCGCGCATCCGCTGCAGCCGCTGCACGCCGGCGGCCACCTCGGCCCCGATCTCAGGGGTGTCGGGCGCGCCCGCACACAGCACCAGCTGCGCCGCCGGGTCGAAATCGACCGCCGCGGCAAGGAGCAACGGGACGCCCTTCTGTCGCGTGATCCGCCCGACGAAGACGACGGACGGTCGCCCCGGGTCCACCCCGAAGCGCTCCAGCACGTCGGTGCCGAGGTCCGGTGCGTACTGCTCGGTGTCGATGCCGTTGTAGATGACGTGCACACGGCGCTCGTCGACGGCGGGGTAACAGGCGAGGATGTCGCGCTTGGACCCCTCGGAAACGGCGATCACCGCGTCGGCGCTCTCGATCCCGGTGCGCTCGCAGTAGCTCGACAGCGCGTAGCCGCCGCCGAGCTGCTCGGCCTTCCACGGGCGCAGTGGCTCGAGCGAATGCACCGTGGTCACGTGCGGTATCCCGTAGGTCAGCTTCGCGAGGTGCCCGCCGAGCTGCGCGTACCACGTGTGGCTGTGGACGACGTCGGCGGTCGCCGCGCCCGCGGCCATCGTCAGGTCGATCGACATCGCCTGGAGTGCCGCCAGGTGCGCCGAGCTCCCGTCCAGCGCCTCCCATGGGCGGTAGGCGAGCACGGCGGGGTCGTCGCGATCCGCTCCCCAGCACTGAACGGTGAGATCGACGCGGCGGGCCAGTTCGCGGCCGAGATACTCCGCGTGCACTCCGGCGCCGCCGTACACGTCCGGCGGATATTCCCGGGTGAGCAGGGAGACGCGCATCGTCAACTGGGTACGAGAGCGGCGACTCGAGCCCCCTTGGGGACGACCACGACCCCGCCGGCGGACACGGTGAAGCGCTCGCGGTCGCGCTCAAGGTCGACCCCGATCTCGGCGCCCGGCTCGACGATCACGTCCTTGTCGAGGATCGCGTTGCGCACGACGGCGTTGCGTCCGACCTCGACGCCGGAGAACAGGACGGAGCCCTCCACATCGGCATAGGAGTGCAGATGTACCGCTGGCGACAGCACCGACCGGTTGACCACGCCGCCCGAGATGATCACTCCCGAACAGACCATGGAATCGAGCGCGTGGCCGACGCGCGCGTCCTGCGCGAACACGAACTTGGCGGGGGGGAGGGGATCGGGGCGGGTGAGGATCGGCCACTCCATGTTGTAGAGGTTGAACACGGGATGGACCGAGATCAGGTCCATATGGGCGTCGTAGAAGGCGTCGAGGGTTCCGACGTCGCGCCAGTAGCCACGGTCGCGCTCGGTCGCCCCCGGCACCTCGTTGGCCGAGAAGTCATAGACCTCGGCCGTCCCCGAGTCGACCAGCATCGGGATGACGTTGCCGCCCATGTCGTGAGATGACTCCCGGGCCTTGGCATCTTGGCTGACCACATCCACCAGAACGTCGTTGCGGAACACGTAGTTGCCCATCGAGGCATAGACCTGGTCGGGCGCGTCGGGTAGGCCGACGGCGTCCGTGGGCTTCTCCCGGAAGGCGGTGATCGTGCGTCCGTCGGCAGCGGTCTCGATCACTCCGAACTGGTCAGCCTGCTCGATCGGTGTGCGGATCGCCGCCACCGTCACCGACGCGCCTGATTCGATGTGCTGGCGGACCATCTGCGCCGGATCCATTCGGTAGATGTGATCGGCGCCGAACACGATCACGTGTTCGGGCCGCTCGTCGCGCAGGAGGTTGAGGTTCTGGTAGATCGCGTCTGCGGACCCCTGAAACCAGTACGGGCCGCGGCGCATCTGAGCTGGCACCGGAGCGATGTAGTTGCCGAGCAGCGGGGACAGCTGCCAGGTGGTGGAGATGTGGCGGTCGAGCGAGTGGCTCTTGTACTGGGTCAGCACGACGATCCGGCGGTAGCCGGCGTTGACCAGGTTGGAGAGCGCGAAGTCGACCAGCCGGTAGTTCCCGCCGAACGGCACCGCCGGCTTGGCCCGGTCCAGCGTCAGCGGCGCGAGCCGCTTGCCCTCCCCGCCGGCGAGGACGATCGCGAACACGCGGGTCTGGTCGGGGACCATCATCGTGGCGCGTCGGGCGTGATCATCGCCGCCGCGTCGGGGTCATCATCGCGCCGCGTGGGGGCTCATCATCGCGCCGTCGCTCCCGCCGCCGACAGAGCGCCGGACACGATCTCCTGCGCCTCGGCGAGGATCTGCTGAAGGTGATCCTCGCCGGCCAGCGACTCGGCGTAGACCTTGTAGACGTCCTCGGTACCGGAGGGGCGGGCCGCGAACCAGCCGCGGTCGGTGACGACCTTGATCCCGCCGATCGGCGGGTGCGGCTCGGCCGGGGCGCTGGTGAGGACGTCGGTGATCCGATCGCCCGCCAGCTCGGAACCGGGCACCTGTTCCGGGGACAGCGCCCCCAGGACGTCCTTCTCCTCGGGCGAGGCGGCGACGTCGATCCGTTGGTAGGCCGACTCGCCGAAGCGGGAGGCCAGGTCGGCATAGATCTCTCCGGGGTCGTCACCGGTCTTGGCCTTCATCTCGGCGGCGAGGAGGCAGGGGATAAGGCCGTCCTTGTCGGTCGTCCAGGTGATTCCGCCCCGGCGCAGGAACGTGGCCCCGGCGCTCTCCTCTCCGGCGAAGCCGAGCGTGCCCTCGAGGAGCCCGGGGACGAACCATTTGAAGCCGACCGGCACCTCCACGAGCCGGCGACCCAGTTCGGCGGCGACGCGGTCGATCACGCTGGAGCTCACCAGGGTCTTACCCACAGCCACCTCGGGCTCCCAGCGGCGATGGCCGCCGAACAGATACGACACGCACGCGACGAGGACGTGGTTGGGATTCATCAGGCCCGCGCCGGGCGTGACGATCCCATGGCGGTCGGCGTCGGGATCGTTGGCGAACGCCACGTCGAAGTCGCCCGCCATCTCCCGCAGTCGAGACATCGCCCACGGCGACGAGCAGTCCATCCGGATCTTGCCGTCCCGGTCGAGCGGCACGAACCGGAAGGTCGGATCGATGGCATCGGAGACGACGGTCAGATCGAGCCGGTGGCGTTCGGCGATCGCGAACCAGTACGCCAGCGACGCTCCCCCGAGCGGATCGACGCCGAGTCGCACTCCGGACTCGCGGATCGCCTCCAGGTCGACGACCGCCGGGAGGTCGTCGACGTATTCGGAGACATAGTCGCGGCGGCGGGGCTCGACGGAATCGAAGGCGACGCGACGGACATCCCGCACATCGTCGCTGAGCAGCCGGTTGGCCTCGCGCTGAATCCAACCAGTCACGTCGGTGTCCGCAGGGCCGCCGTGGGTCGGGTTGTACTTGAAGCCGCCGTCCTGCGGGGGGTTGTGCGAGGGGGTGACGACGATGCCGTCGGCTTGGCCGCGCCCACCGCCGCGGTTGTGGCGGAGGATGGCGTGGGAGATCACCGGCGTCGGGGTGGCGCCGTTATCGGCATCGATGACCACATCGACGGCGTGCGCGGCCAGCACCTCCAGGATCGTGCGAAATGCGGGCTCCGACAGAGCGTGGGTGTCGCGCCCCAGAAACAGCGGGCCGTCGATCCCCTGTCCCTGGCGGTACCGGCACACCGCCTCGCTGATGGCGAGCACGTGGGCCTCGTTGAAGGTACCGCCGAGCGACGAGCCTCGGTGACCCGACGTCCCGAAGGCGACCTGCTGGCCGGGGTCCGAGTGGTCCGGCCGGCGGTCGTAGTACGCGGCCAACAGACGATCGACATCGACCAGGTCATCGGCGTCAGCCAGTTGGCCCGCGCGGGGATCGGCGCCGTCTGCGTTCATCTCGTCCTCTCTTGGGGTCGGACTTACGGAGCACGGCGCATTAGAGCAGGCCGGGGCTCGTTATCAGGGTGTGAATGAAGTTCCGGCAGGAGCGACTCAGCCGCGACCGCCCGGCGACGACGGACCGAGCGCGGTCCGTCTCAGTGGGGCCGCTTAGCCCATCACGGCGTGAACTTGAACGAGATTCCCAAGCGGACGCGGTAGTTGACCACAGCCCCATCCTGAATCGTCAGGTCCTGACGAATCACCTCGGCGATGCGCAGCTCGCGCACGCTCTTCGCCGCCGTCTCGACAGCCACACGAGCGGCCGCCTCCCAAGACTCGCTGCTCACACCGACCACCTCGGTGACGCGATACACGGTGTCCGCCATTGGAGACCCTCCCGTTGGTATGAAGTTCAAACGACCGCTGCATGGCTTCCCCGATCCCGGCTGCGACAATCAGGCCGGGGGGTGAAATGGTCGGCACGGTGGCGTTCGTCCGACTCTTGACCAAGGACGGAGGCACCCGCTAAGCAGGGCCTCGGTGTGCGGCGGGGTCACACCGCTGCAGAGTCCCTTCGGCGAGGATCGTCTCGGTGAACTGGATCGCGGCCGTCGTGCTCTGCAGGCGCCAGAGCAGCAGCGCGCGGTCAAACCCCACCGCGTTCTCGGCGGCCGCGGAGAGGTTCTCGCCGAGCCGTGAGAATTGTTGAAGCTGAGCGGCGAGCAGGGGCTCGAGGTCGGCGTGGCGGCGGCTGAGAAACAGGAGCTTGAGCATCAGCAGCGAGCGGGCGTCCCGGACGCGGTCGACTGGCTGGTGCAGCCATTGCAAGAGGGCTGCCCGTCCGTTCTCGGTTATCTCCAGGACGGTTCGCTGCGGCCCCGAGCGGCTCGGGAGCCTCTGCACCAGGCGGCCGATCTCCCCGCCCGCCCGTTGACCTTTCAGAGCACGGTCGCTCAGCGCGTCCAGGCGGCTAACCAGCTCGCGGCCAACGGTCGCGCGATCCGCGCCATCGCCGCCCATCTCGGCGTCTCAGTGTCGAGCGTGCACAACT
The DNA here is from genome assembly GCA_963830395.1 of uncultured Actinomycetota bacterium. Classification (GTDB taxonomy): domain Bacteria; phylum Actinomycetota; class Thermoleophilia; order Solirubrobacterales; family Solirubrobacteraceae; genus Palsa-465. The sequence continues at coordinate 249,853 of CAWHMI010000012.1, read as the reverse complement.
ATCTCCGGGCACGCGCGTGCCCCGGCTGCGGCGAGCCGGTCACCAATCCACGGGCCTGGCGCTGCCGAGCCTGCACGGCAACCGAACCGACCACGCCGCGCGCCTGGACGCGTGACCGCGTCCGCGACGCCATCCGCCAGTGGCACGCCGAGCACGGGCGCGGACCGTCGTATCACGAGTGGACGCCCTCACGCGAGCATCCAGGACGATGGGAAGCCGAAAGTCCCCGCTGGCCCAGCGCGGCGGTGGTCTGCGCGCTCTACAGCGACTCCCACAATTCCTGGAACGCCGCCCTCCGCGACGCCGGAGCCCCGATCAGATTCCAACGCTGGAGCGACGAGTCCACCCGAGCCAGCCTCGCCGGGTTCTGGGTACAAACCGGCCGCGCCCCTGAGCCCGCGGACGCCGCCGGGGAAGGCTGGCCCGGCCCGCACCCGGTCACCCTCCGTCGCCGCTACGGCGGAGTCGTCAACGCTTGGCGCCAGCTCGGACCAGCACCAGCCCATCCCGCGCCGTAAGACCAACGGATTACGATCGTCGCGTGGTACGTGAGGTCGTCACCGACCTGTCGATGCTCGAGCGCCTGGCGGCGCCGGCGGGCAAGGACGTGGTCGACGTCGGCTGCGGCGCAGGTGGGCTGGTCCGGGAGCTGAGCGCTCGGGGGGCGCGCGTCGTCGGCGTGGAGGTCTCCGCGGCCCAACTGGCCGCGGCGCTGGCGCGGGACGGCGGCAGCGGCGCCCGGTATGAGATCGGGACGGCCCAGGACCTCCCGCTCGCCGACGCGTCGATGGATCTGGCGCTGTTCATGCGCACGCTGCACCACGTGGCGCCCGCCGAGCTCGGGGCGGCGCTGCGCGAGGCCCGCCGGGTGCTGCGTGCTGACGGCGGCGTGTACGTCGCCGAGCCGTTGGCGCAGGGAGACTACTTCGCCCTCACCAGCTTGGTCGAGAACGAATCGGCGGTCAGGCGGGCGGCGCAGGAGGCGCTGGCCGACGCCGCCGCGGCCGGCCTGAGGCGAGAGACCAGCGTCGGCTACGACGTCCGGCTGCGTCTCGCCGGCGTCGACGCCTACCGGGATCGGATCGTCAGCGTCGACCCCGCCCGAGCGGCGGTCTTCGACGCCCGCCGCGAAGAAATCGCGGCGGCGTTCCAGCGGCTGGGGGGGCCCGGCGAGCAGCCAGGCGAGCGCGTGTTCGTGCAGCCGATGCGCGCTGACGTGTTGCGGCTGCTCTCGGCGTGAGGACACGCCGCGGCGAGCTCGCGCCCGGCGGCTCGGCGTCGGCCGCTGCCTAATTCACGGAGGCGACCCGCGCGTCGGGCGCCTGGTGCCCCTCGTCCCGCAGCGCGCGCCACACCTCGTTGAGCTGAGTCTGCATGTAGAACGGCGACACGATCGAGACCAGTGGGAGCACCCAGAGGATGAAGTAGATGACCCCGTTGCCGCCGGACACGCCGACGGCCTGCTGGGCGCGCTCCATCCGTGTCCCGACCATCCAGTGCGAGACGAACGGGGGGACGATGACGAGACCGCCGATCGTGATCGCCACCAGCGACGTGGCCGGGCTGTGGCCGATGTCGACGCCCCGCGCCTCACCGAGATCCCGCATCTCGCGATTGATGAAGTAGTACCAGCACAGGTAGTAGATCCCGATGGTGACCAGCGAGAGAACCATCACCCCCAACGGATTACGGATCTTGGCGAAGCTGCCGCCCCGCGCTATCTCCACTGATTCAGCCACTGAGCCCGGTCACTTTTCGCGCGCCTCCAGGGACCCCATGCCGGGCGCGAATCTACTCTCCGATCGCCGCTGCGTCAATCGCGGCCACGCGAGCTTCACACCGGCGCGCCCCACGGCGGTGGCAATACCTACTCGCGGGCGTCGAGCCGGCTCAAGCCGCGGCCCGGCCGGACCGTCCGAGCAGCCGGCCCCGGCGCGGGGGCAGCGATCCGCCCGCGGTCAGGCGGTCCTCGCGCTGACTGGGCGCAGGCTCACCCCGCTGCCACTCCAGGCCGTCGCGGATCACCGGGAAGACCACCTCCGGGGCTCGGCGGCCCCAGAACGTGTCGAGATGCCCAAAACCGGGCGCCAGGACGAAATCCGCCTGCCCGGGGCCGGCCGCCTCGTCGAAGTACTGCTTGGCCCGCCGCTGGCCCTGCCAGCGGAACATGTTGTTGTGGTCGCCGGCGATGAAGGTGATCTGGGCGTCGGTCTGCGGCGGTCCGGTGAAGTACTCGGCCGGGGTGTCCGGCGGATGCGGTGGCGATGACGGGACGATGTGACCGTGACGGCTGGACTCCGACACCTGACCGATCAGGGTCAGCGGGGTATAGCCCAGCTCGCGGCTGGTCCACTCGTGTACCAGGTCGGCCACCCAGGGGGCGCCGTGATCATCCACGTGCCGGAAGAGGACGTCCCAGCCGGACCCGTACATGAAGCTGGCCACCTGGCACGAGGGGTTGCCGCACGGGCGCTCCAGGCGCCGGCCGACCGCCGCAAACAGCCCGGCCGGGGGAGTCGTCGGGCGGATCCCCCACTGCGCGTCGAGTCCGGTGAACAGCCGGGACACGACTGGCATCGCCAGCCGCTGCTTGAGCCAGGTGGAGCCGGTGACGTCGAGGAACAGCGACACCGCGCTGGAGACGATCTGGGTGACGCGGCGGTCGAGTCGCCCCGCCACCGCCGCCATCATGAAGCTGATCGAGCCCTGACAGTGAACGACCGCCTTGCACTCTCCGCCGCCGCCCTCGCGCTCGCAGATCCCGAGGATCGTCTCCACGGCACGCGGGTGATCGATCATCGCGGCGTGATCCAGCGTGTACGGGTTGGGGGGGAGGTCGATCGAGGCGCGCCAGCTCTCTACCCACACGTCATATCCGGCGTCCAGCAGAAACTCGGCGCAGGACGGGCCGATCGGTTGGCCGTAGTACATCTGCGCCCGCACTCCGGAGCCCGGAACCAGCAGCACCGGCCCCCGCTGCGGCGCCACCGGCCGGCCATCGGGGTCCAGTCGGCGCAACCGGTGCAGGTTCAGCGGGAAGTCGAGGTCCGGAACCGAGAAGGGGATGATGGCGCGGCCAAGCGCCGTGCCGGGCACCGGTTCGAACCGCCCGTCGCCAGGCGCCGCTCCCCCGCCCAGGCCCCAGGGGACGTCGAGGCGGTCGCGCGGGAAGCTGGGACGCGAATCGCTGACCGGCGACCCGGCATAGACGCGGGCCAGGCTTGACCCGAAGAACCACTGGTAGCGAGCCACCGCCTTGGCCCGCTGGGCGATGGACCGGCCACTGCCACGGAAGCTCGCCAGCTCGCGCAGGAAGGCGAGCGGCGTGATGCAGAGCACGCCGATGGCCACCGGCGACGTCATCCACAGCGGCTCGCCGCCGCCGGCGGCGGCCGCCTCTGTACCAGACTCAGCGGGCCTGGCATCCCCGTCCGCGAAGATCCGCACGAACAGGGTGGTGGTGTCCGACCACGAGTCATACCCGGGGTCGTTCTCGAGCAGCTTGAAGCCGTTGAACCGGAGTGACTGTCCATCGGGCCCCCGGAGGTCCAGGTCATAACGCATGCGCAGGTGCAATCCGTCCCGCGGCTCCCGATCGGTGGCGGTGACGAACGCGAGGAACGTGCCACCGGTGATGGTGACCGTCCCGTCGAACCCGGCACACTCGATCGACCCGCCGGTGACGATCCCGGGGCGGGCCGGAGTCGCGGACACGCCACCGTCGGACTGCCGTGCCAGGTAGTCGTCCAGGCTCGGGATGCTGACACTCAGGTTGGCCCGGGCCGGCTCGCCATGGCAGCTGCGCATCGCCTGGTTGAAGTCGGTCTGGCCGAACGCCAGCCAGCCCGTGAAGCCCTCGCTCCAGCTGACTCCCGGGGACTGAGTCGCCGTCACCCCGCGCTCCTCGCCACCGCCGCCTTGCCGATCCGGGCGGCCAGCGCGGCGATCGTGAGGCTGGGGTTGGGACCTACCGGGCCGGGCATGATCGAGCCGTCGGCGACGAACAGGCCGGGGTGGCCGAACGCCTCGCCGCGGCTGTTCACCACGCCGGTGTTGCGGTCGGCACCCATCGGACAGCCACCGAGCGGGTGCGCGGTCAGGCCCTGGCTGAGACGCGCGAACCCCGGTGGCCCGAGCCGCCCCCCCAGGTGGCGCGCCAGCGTTTCCGCCAGGCCCTCGGCCGCCTCGAAGTACGGCCGCGACGCGCCCCGGGGACTCCAGTCCAGCGATAGGCCATCGCCCTCCAGGCGGAACCGGCCGCCGCTCGAGTCCTGTCCCATCGTCAGCATCGGCAGCATCGCCGCCGACGCCTGCGCCGTGCCCAGAGCCCGGGCGACGAGGCGGCTGACCCGGCCGCCGCGCTGCCCGCAAAGCAGGCTGGGCAGCAGCCGGCGTGCCTTCCACAGGTCGCGCGCCATCTCGCCGGTCTGCCACGCCCACTCGGTGACGGCGGGTCCGCCGGCGTCCTGCATCCACATCCGGCGGCCGCCTGACCGGTGCTCGGCGTAGGCGGTGATCACCGGGCCCAGGCTGGGGTCGAGATCGCGCCACCCATCCCCCTGGCCGTCGGCACAGTCGCGCGCGAACGTGAGCAGGTCACCGTTGGTCGAGAACCGACGACCGAGCTGCGGGCTCAGCGCCGGCAACGAGGTCCGGCTGGAGAGCAGCAGCCGGGTGGAGCCAAACGTGCCGGCGGCGACGATCACCACCCCCGCGGTCACGCTCCGCGTCCACGTCTCGCCGTTGTCATCGGTGTCGGGATCGAGCAGCGGGGCGCCGCCGGGCGCGAGTCGCTCACGACGCCGCACCGCCGCGCGCGCCGCGGCGTGCTCTGAGTAGTGCACGCGATATCCGTCCGGCGCGGGCTCGATTCGCGTCGCCTCACAGCAGGTGAAGATCCGGGCGCGGTCCCCCCCGTCGGCGAGGAATCGTTCCAGGTAGGTGTAGTCGAGGCTGTTCTTGGCGCCCTGGTTGCAGCCGAGATCGCACTCGCCGACCAGCGTGCAGGTGTGGCGAGGACGGCCGTGGAGGTTGGGCAGGCCGAACGGGACATTGGGGGCGGCGGCCTCGTCGGTGGCGCCCGCCCCGTTGTGCGCCCGAAACGTGATTGCCACCGGCGCCAGGGTGGCCTTCAGCCCGGCGTCGGCGGCGGCCTTAAGGAAGTACCGGGTCTTCGGGACGCCGTCATCGTCGCTCAGGTACTCCGCCGGCAGCGGATTGGGCGCCAGGACACGCTCGGCGTCCTCGTACTCCGGCGCCAGCTCGTCGTAATCGATCGGCCACGGCAGGAAGTCGTTGCCGGCATCGGCACCGAACGTATCCGGCGGCTTGCGCAGCATGACGTTGGCGTAGATCAACGATCCTCCGCCGAGACCGCTGGCCACCAGGGCCCTGACCTTTGAGAACGACCACACCTCGAACAGTCCGTGCAGTCCGGCCGACGGATCCCAGAAGTTGCGCCGCATCTCGTGCGGGGTGCGGGCAAACGAGCCCGGGGGGTAGGGCATCCCGCGCTCCAGGATCAGCACGCGCAGGCTGGTGTCGCGGACCAGGTGTTCTGCCGCCACGGCACCGCCGAAGCCGGAGCCGATGACGACCGCGTCGTAGTGCCCCCTGTCCGATTTCACATGCCTCGCCCTGCACTGTAGTTGAATTGGCAAGTGGCCATCGGGCGTGACATCGCAGCGGACCCTGGCTCACCTGTGAAGGCGACCTACCGGCGCTGGGGAGCGGTCACCGCGGTCACCGAGCTCAAGCCACGACAGAAGCTGCGCCTGCGGGCGGTGTTCGCGTTCGGCAACATGACCACGATCGCGATCCGGCCACTGCTGAAGATGAAGGTGATCGCGCTCGCGCGCTGGACGCTGTGGCCGGACGCGGACAAGCCGACCTATCTGCTGTTCGAAACCAATTGGAGCGGCGCGGACCAGACTTACATACCGGACTTTGGGCGGATCATGCCCGTTCAGTGGTGCAGCATCTGGGGGGCGACCACCAAGTTCCCGGGGGCGGTGCCGACCACCGGGCTCACCGACTGGGTGGCTGAGATCGATGCCGGCGTCGGGCACTTCTGGACCGACTACCACGATGGGGGCACCACTCAGGTGATCGAGCAGGCATTGGAGCTGGAGTCGCGGATACAGCACTTCATCGCCGCCACCGCCGGGGTGTCGTCGGCGGAGTTCCAGCGCCGCTGGCAGGACCTGCTGGTCAGCGTGCAAGGGCTGCTGTAGCCATGGCCGAGGTACTGATCATCACCCCGGTCAAGCCTGGCCACGACGAGGCGCTCGCTCACTATCTGGAGCAGTTACCGCGTGATCCTGTCCCGTCGGTCGCCGGTTCCGGCGAGACGAGCCGGTCACCGTTCAGCGCCGCCCTGCCGCCCACGCACTTCGCGCGGTTCGTCGTGATCGAGCTTCACGACGAGAAGTACCTTATGTTCTCCAGTCGCTTCGACGGGCGGCTGCACGATTACCTGACCGCGCTCGCCGCTACCGATGAGGCAGTGACGATCTGGGGTCACTGTGTGCTGCCTGCGGGCGGCGCCGCCGTGGACCGCGCCGGGCTGATGCGTTACCTGTCTGACCCCGGGAACCACTGCCGGAGCCCGTACGTGGTTGGCGCGTTCCCGCCCCAGGTCACCGTTGGGCAGGTGAACGCCGCGCTGACCCTGCGCTCGCAGCTGGCCCGGTTCGCCGCCCGCGCCGCCGGACGCCACCCGGCCGACCTGGCTCACGAGTTCCGCCAGCTGCCCGCGATCCGGCGCCTGACGGGGGGCGAGTGAGCTTCCGCAGCGACCTTCAGGGCAACATCCTGTGCGGCTATGCCAGGCACGAGCACGCCGGGTATGTGTTCGCGGGGGTCGCCGAGCCCGGCGCTGCCCGCCGGCTGCTGGGCGATCTGATCCCCCGGATCACGACCGCAGAGCACTGGGGCGACCGGCCGACCTCGTGCCTGAACGTTGCCTTAAGCGCCCCGGGGCTGGAGCGGCTCGGGGTGACGATGAACCCCTTTGCCGACTACGGCGACTTTCGCCAGGGCATGTCGGCTCGGGCGCGAGCGGCGCTGGGTGACCTCGGGGCCAACGATCCCGACCACTGGACGCCGGAGCTCACCGACGGCGCCCACCTCTTGTTCACTCTCTACGGCGACGACTCGGACATCCGCGACCGGGAGGTCCGGGCTCTGCGCGACCAGCTCTCGGCGGGCGGGATGGAGACGATCTGCGTGCAGACCGCGGAGGCACTCCCGGATGCGCGCGAGCACTTCGGATTCAGCGACGGCTTCTCGCAGCCGGCCGTCGCCGGGGCGTCGCCGGATCGGCGACCGGCCCGTGCCGAGGGCATGCAGCGCCGCGCCCGGTGGCGGCTGCTCGGGGACCAGTGGCGGCCCATCCGGCTGGGGGAATTTGTGCTCGGCCACGAGGACGAGGACGGAGTTGTCCCGGGCGAGGATCACCCGCTGCTGGCGAACGCGACGTTCATGGTGTGGCGCAAGCTTGCGCAGCACGTCGAGGTGTTTCACGAGTGGGTCCGCGAGCAGGCGGGTCCCGATCCGGCGGCTCAGGAGCTGCTCGCGGCGCGCATCGTGGGACGGTGGCGAGATGGCACCTCGCTGATCCGCCGGCCGCCGTCGGGCCGATCGCGCGGTTCCGGGAAGGGCTGGGCGCAAGCCGCTCCGTCACCCGACCCCTCCCAGATCAACGATTTCGTCTACGGCGATGACTCGGCAGGGCTTCAGTGTCCCCTCGGCGCCCACGTGCGGCGCTCCTATCCGCGAGACGCGCTCGGCTTTCGCACCGAGCGATCGCGGCGCAACCGGATCATCCGCCGGGGCATGCCCTACACCGACGGGACCGAGCGCGGGCTGATCTTCGTCGGCTTCAACGCCAGCATCAGCCGCCAGTTCGAGCAGATTCAGGGCAACTGGCTGATGCAGGGGGATGCCTTCGGCCTCGGCGCCGATCGCGACTTCCTCACCGGCGGGCTGCGCCGAGAGGGTGACACAGAGCGGCTGCTGATCCCGGGAGACCGGCACGATCCCCCGGCGATCGTCACCCGCGACCGGCAGTTCGTCACCGTCCGCGGCGGCTACTACCTGTTCGTGCCGGGGATGAAGGCGCTGCGGGCGATCGCCGACGGTCGAGCCTAGCGTCCCGTCCGCTCACGCGTCGGCTTCGACGCCGAGCTCCAGCTCGACGTCAAGCGATATCGCCGCGTCCACCACCACGCCCATCCCGAGCGTCTGAGCGCGACCCAGCGCCTCGCCGGCCAGCTCCCGGGCCCGCGCCAGGTCCTCGGGGCGACCGCGGGCCCGCCGGGCCCGGGCCTCATCCAAGGTCACGAGGGCCACCGAGGGGGCGGCGCCGACTCGCTCGCTCTGTGCGCGCGCCTGGGCGATGTGCTGCAGTGCGATCTCTGGCGAGCCCATCGTGATGGCCAGCCGCCCGAGCGAACGATCCACCGGCCACAGCGCGAACGCGCCGGCGGAGACGACCCACCGACCGCTGTAGTCCGCCAGCCGGCCATACAGCCGGTGCGAGCGCTCGGCGTCGCCCAGCTCGGCGGCCACGTCGCCGGTCAGAGCGAGCATCAGCAGGTAGGTGCAGTCCTTGGGGAGGCCGTCGCTGCCGTCTTCGGTTAGCCGCTCCAGCTCGTCCCGGGCCTCGGCCGGGCGTCCCGCCTGGATCAGCATCGCCGCCAGCGCACAGCGGTAGCCGACCAGCTCCGGGCGCGACGCCGTCATCGCCCGCAGCGGCTGCTCGAGCTCCGGCAGCCGGCCCTGGAGCAGGCGGATCATGAGCAGCTGGGCCGAGCCGGCCAGCTCGCTCACCGAGCCGGGGACCTCGCGTCCGATCTCCGCAGAACGGGCGTTGAGCTCCTCGGCCTCGCCGAACCGGCCGGCGGTGGCGGCCCGGATGGCGTGGTGCAGCGGCAGGAACACCATCGCGCGCGGCTGGCGCAGCTCGCCGGCCATCTGCTCCACCCGGGCGATCTCCGAGTCGACCGCCGCGAACCGCCCGAGTCCCAACAGCTCCGTGATTCGCCAGTTGCGGACCAAGAGCTCCAGCTCGCCGTCCGCGAGTGTCCGCGCCAGCTTGATCGCCTCGTCGGAGTGGTGCAGGTCCCGCTGCGCCGAGAGCGGTCCCCAGCGAGCGAGCAGGAAACGTCCGAGCACGTAGCCGAGGGTGGCGGCCGAATCGGAGTCGGCACGGTGGGCATGCTGGGCCCGGGCGGTGCTCAGCGCGTCGTCGGCGAGCCGCTCGCGGCGCTGCACCTCGTTTGACCAGTAGATGGCGGCGGCCAGGAAGCTGTTGACGCGGGCCAGCTGGCCCGGCTCGTCGACTGCCGACAGGCGGGTCGCCGCTTCCTCGGCGAGGCCGATGATCTCCACGTCGATGCCGTTGGTCAGCCCCCAGATGCCGCAGCCGAGCACGGCGTGAGCGAACGCCACCGCGTCGTCGCGCGCCCGCGCGGCATCGGCCGTCTCGATCAGCGTCTGGCGGGCGCCGCTCGTGTCGCCGGCCCGCATCTGCGCCTCGCCGAGCGCCTGGAGCAACGCCCCGCGCTCGGTCTCACCGACCGCGTCCACAGCCAGCGCGCGCTGATACATCATCACCGCCTGGTCGTAGGCGAACCGGGACATCGCCCAATCGCCGGCGCGCCAAGCGTAGGTGACGGCGGCGCCCGGATCGTGCGCCGGCGCCGCCGCGAGGTGGTGCCGGGCGATCTCGGTGAGCGCCTCGCCTGCGGTCACGTCCTCACCGCTTCCGAGCGCAAGGGCAATCGCATGGTGCAGGGCCATCCGCTCCGGTCGGCCGATCAGGTCATACAGGGTGGCCTGGACGAGGCCGTGGTCGAACGTATAGGCGTCGGGAGAGTCGGTTACCGGACGGATGAGACGGATCCGGACGGCCTCGTCGAGCCGCTCCAGGACCTCCACCGCCGGGGTGTCGGAGGCGATCGCGAGGACGCCGGTGGAAAACCGCTGCCCGATCACCGACGCCACCCCCAGCAGCTCGCGGGCTGGCGGCGAGAGCAGTGACAGCCGGGCGGCGATCGCATCGCGCACCCCCGTGGGCAGCGGCAGCGCCCCCTGCCGGGTGATCGAGGCATCGGTTATCCGCTCGGCCTCGATCAGGCTGAGCAGCTCGGAGACGAACAGCGGGTTGCCGGCGGTCAGACCATGAATCCGCGCGACGAGCTCCTCCGGTGGCGGCGACCCGCGGCGAGCCTCGATCATGAGCCGGACGTCGGCGGCCGCCAGACCCTTGACGGCGATCCCCAGCGTGGGCCGCACCAGCTCCGAGAACGGCACTGCTCCTCGGCGCGAATGCTCGAGATCCAGGTCTCGCTGGGTGCCGACGATCAGGATCCGCTGGCCGGCCACCGATCGGGAGATGTATGACAACGCCCGCAGCGAGGCCTCGTCGGCGAGGTGGAGATCGTCGAGCACGATCAGCAGCCCGCTGCGCTCGGCGGCGCTCTCCAGCAGCTGCCGGAGCGCGTCGTAGACGTGAAAGCGTCCCTCGTCGGAGCCGGTGGACGGCGCCGCCGAGACTTCCAGGTCTAGGTCTGGCACGATCGTGCGCAGCCAGCCGGCCGCCGCGCCGAGCCCGTCCACGACCCCGCGCCCCTCACGCCGGCCAGCGACAGCCCGAATCACTTGGATCCAGTGCCAGTACGGCCGCGCCGCCTCGGCGGTGGAGCCGACGCCCCACACCGCGGGGATTCCGCGGTGCTCGGCGAGCGTGGACAGCTCGCGGGCCAGGGTCGTCTTGCCGATGCCGGGGTCGCCGGAGAGCATCGCGACCCCGCCGGCGCCCGCGACGGCGTCGTCGAGGAGCGAGACCAGGTCCTCGGATTCGACCAGCCGCCCCACGATCGGTCGGCTGGCGCGGCGGCGGCGCGGCGTGGACGCCCCGAGCCGAGGGCTCGCCCCGGTTCGAGCACCGGTTCGTGACACCTCACCGGCGAGCGCGACCGTTCGAGGCTCGGTTCGTGACACCTCGCCGGCGAGCGCGACCGCCGCCACCCGAGCCAATTGAGCCGCCGACTCGGGTCGCTGCGCGGGATCCTTGGCCAGCGCCCACCCGAGCACGTCGTCGAGCGTGGCGGGGAGGCCGAGGCCGAGCTCGGTGACCCGCGGGGGGTCGGAGTTCAGGTGGGCGAACAGCACCGCCGCGACCGACGAATGCGCGGCGAACGGGACCGTGCCGGTCAGGCACTCATAGAGCAGGCAGCCGAGCGAATAGACATCGCAGCGAGCGTCGGCCGGCTCCCCCCGGATCTGCTCGGGGGCGACGTAGTGGACCGTTCCCAGGGGACGCTCGGTGGATGCCTCCTCAGGGTCGGCCATCCGCCGGCTGAGGCCGAAGTCGCCCAGCCACGCATGCAGCGGCTGCTCCGGCCCGTGGTCGCCGGCGATCAGGACGTTGCTCGGCTTGACGTCGCGGTGCACGAGCCCGGCGTCGTGGGCGACCTGTAGTCCGGCGGCGACCTGCTCCAGGATCCCGATCGAGGCGTGCGGGGAGAGGCGGCCCTCCCGGCGGATCATTCCCTGCAGGTCGCTGCCCGGTATGTAGCGCATCGCCAGATACAGGGTTCCGTCCACTTCGCCGGCGTCGTATACCGGCACTATGTTCGGATGCTCCAGGCTCGCCGTGAGGATCGACTCCTCCAGGAAGCGCTCCCGGAACGCCGGCTCGGTCTGGCCGCTCGGCGTCAGCAGCTTGAGGGCGACATCGCGTCTCAGGCTGAGCTGGACCGCGCGATACACGGTGCCGACTCCGCCGCGGCCGATCACCGCCTCGATCTGATATCCCGCGTCCGCGAACGCGGCCCCAACGTCCGAACGGGCGACCACGGCCCAATCGTGCCACGGATCACGCCGGAAGCGAAAGCCTTTAGGTAGCTTCCCAAACGCAATGACGTCCCTGGATTGGTGGCCATGACCGAGACGCGACGGGCCAGCGCGCTCCCGAGCCGCCGCTCAGCAGCCGCGGGCCGGTTCGAGCGCAGCCCCGCCGAGCTGCAGGAGGTGATCGCCGCCGAGCGTGCCGGCAACCCGTTCCTGGTCTGGCGCGACCACCGCGGTCACCAGCGGATCATGCCGCTCGCCGCGGACCGCTGGAGGGTCACGATCGGCCGCGATCCGCAGGCGGACGTGGCTCTGCCCGGCGATGCCGAGGTGTCACGGGCACACGCGCTGGTGGAGCGGGTCGGCCAGGGGTGGACGTTCGTGGACGACGGACTCTCCCGCAACGGGTCCTACATAAACGACGGCCGCGCGTTGGGCCGCCGCCGCCTGGCCGACCACGATCGGATCGGATGCGGCGCCACCGAGATCATCTTCCGCGCGCCCGCGATCTCGCTCGCCGACTCGACCGTGTCCAGCCAGGGCGTCGCGCCCGTTCTCCCCCTGTCTCCGATGCAGCGCAAGATCCTGATCGCGCTATGTCGGCCGGTCCAGGCATCGGACACCGCGACGCCGGCCACCAACCGGCAGATATCCGCAGAGGTCCATCTCACGGTGGACGCCGTCAAGGCCCATCTGCGGGTCCTGTTCGAGCGCTACGGTCTCGCCGGGTTGGCCCAGAACGAGAAGCGCGCGCGACTGGTGGCGACGGTGTTGCTGTCCGGCGTGCTGAGCGCCCAGGAATTCTGACCGGCACCGAGCGCCCAGGAGTTCTGTCCGCGTGCTGAGCGCCCAGGAGTTCTGACCGGCACCGAGCGCCCAGGAGTTCTGACCGGCACCGAGCGCCCAGGAGTTCTGACCGGCACCGAGCGCCCAGGAGTTCTGACCGGCAGTAACCGAGCCGATCGCCGCGCCCCCGGCGATCGGCTCGATCGGACCGACAGGATGGGCATCGCCGCAAATGCCGAATCATCCCGCCGGCGACGCGCTCATTCGGCGCGACGGTGTTGACGATTGCCTACTGAGACGCGGCTGCCTCGTCGATGGCGGCATGTCCGCGTCCGCCGCACCCCGGCGTGCCCGCACACGCCGGGGTTCTGTTTGCTGCGGTGTGCCCCCACATCCGGGCGTGTCCCTGCGATCTGGTGTGGCCCCAACACGCCGGCGTCCCGGTCTGGCGCCCCCGCCGAGGGGCTTGATCGCGGCGGTGGTCAATGATTTGGATGGTCACGGTCCTGGCGGCGATCGTGGTCACGCACACTAGACCCCACCGTTCCGTGTCACAGCCCACCCTAGGGGGTGGAGTTCCACACCTGGTTTGCGCGCCGACCGTCGGCCGGAGGTATGCGGTCGACCAGGGTCAGGCGCTGTGGTCGAGCCCGGCCTGCCGATTGGGCAGCTGGGGAAACGAGCGCTCGGCGCGCGTCGGGAGGATGTAGTTGGCGCGCTTGAGGACGAACATGAACTCGTTGATCCCGTTGTTCACGGTGTCGGTGATCGCCGGGTTGCGCAGCTGCGCGCCGCTGGCGTTCATCGCGGTCCGGGTCCGGACGAAATCCTCGATCGATCGTTGCACCGACACGAAATGCAGCCCCGCCTGGCCGCCGTCGGTGGTGTTGAAATCACGGCGGATCATCAGCGGCCGACCGTGGCGACGCGCCGTGGCCGAGGTCTGGGCGTGGCCGATGACCCCGTAGCGGCTGATCGCCTGCCCGAGCCGCTTGGGGTCACTGGGCGCATCGGTGGTGAACCCGCTCACCTGCTGTGGCGTAACCTGAGGCGCATACATGCGCGCCACGCGCTCGCGCTCGCTGAGATCCTGATACCAGCTGTCGAGACGCAGCCGCATATAGCTGACCTGCATGGTGGTGGCGCCCGCGAACGGCCCGTCGGGCAGGGACACCGCGTCCTCGGTCGCCTGATTTCGCTTCAGATTGGACTTGAAGCCCATGAACAGCGGCGACCCCTTGGCCACAGGATCACCGGCGGGAATCCCGCCGACGTTCTGGTGGGCCGCCGGCAGTCCGGCGCCAACGAACCCGGAGCGGGTCTCGCGCCAGCGCAGCGCGCTGGAGATCTGCAGCGGGCCGGCGGCGCCCGCCAGCGGGACTCCGTGGACGAGCGCGGCCTCGATATCGGCCAGCCGCCGCTCGTCGTCGCAGGCGAAGTGCAGGCACAGGTGGTAGTCGTCGATCGCCGGCAGCTCGAAATCCGACAAAGCCCTCGCCCGGGGGATCGGCGAGGCTACGCGAAGGACGCGCTCGAAGTAGTCAGGGCCCCAGCCCGCGGTGAACAGCAGGCCGCCGGGACCCCACCGGTACCGGTGCTCCAGGGTCCGCAGCGACGCCTCCAGCAGACGCGCGTGGGCCGGGGTGGGGGTGCCCACCACGTCGAAGAACAGCAGGCGGTCGAACCGGGGGGCGATCGGGTTGCCGTCGTTGTCGCGTGCCTGTGTCGCCACCCAGGCATGCTGGCGCGCCGGCAGGCCGGCGACCGCGGGGGCGAGAGCCACCCGCGGCACCGCCGCGGTGGCGCCCGAGCTCAGCGCACGATCGAGCCCAACGCCGACCGCCGCGCCGCCGGCGGCGAGCCCGGCGGCACCGACGAAGAAGCGCCGACGGGTGAGCGGACGCCGGACCCGACCGGACTGGTCGCTCACGCGGCCGTCTTCCAGTGGCCGCCGCTGCTGAAAGGAGCTGGCCCGGAGCAAGCTAGCGGGCGACTTGACCGCCGATCAGCGCACATCATGATCCGCCCCGACGATAGCTGACCACCTGGCGCCGAGCGCCTGTAGAACTGCGGGCCGCGCTCAAGCCGGGGTGTTCTCCGGGGCAACCGCCGACGCGCCGGCGGCCTCGGCGACGAGGTCAGCCAGCAGCTCGGACATCGCGTCCAGCGTGGCGCGCTGGGAGTGCAGGGCGTAGCCATCGGCGAGCTCGCGCGGATCGTTGTAGCCGAGGTGCACGGCGTCCGTTTGCGCCCAGACGAGGATGCGCAGTGGCAGCTCGATCCCGACCTTGGGGTCTGACTGCATCAGACCCGTGCCCGCCTTCGGGCTGCCGAAGATCAACACCTGCTCCTCGGGTAGCTCCAGCCCGGCCTCGCGCGCTCCGGCGGCGTGATCGATCCGGGCAAACACCGTGAGGTCCCGGCGCGCCACCGCGTCGGCCAGCCGGTGCATCGTCTCGCCATGGTCGAACCGGCTGAGGCAGGTCAACATCAGCGCATCCCGCGATAGCGGCGGATCAGCGCGTTGGTGGAGCTGTCGTGGCCCAGGTCGGGCTCCGCGTCTGAGTCCAGCTCGGGACTGATCCGCTGCGCCAGGGCCTTGCCCAGCTCCACCCCCCACTGATCGAACGAGTCGATCCCCCAGATGACACCCTGGGTGAATACGCTGTGCTCGTAGAGGGCCACGAGCACGCCCAGCGTGTGCGGGGTCAGGCGCTCGGCGAGGATCACGTTGGTCGGCCGGTTGCCCGGCATCACCCGGTGGGGGACGATCGCGTCCGGAGTGCCCTCGGCGCGCACCTCCCCCTCGGTCTTGCCGAAGGCAAGCGCCTCGGCCTGGGCGAACACGTTGGACATCAACAGATCGTGGTGATTGCGCAGCGGGTTCAGGGACTGCCCGAACCCGATCAGATCGACCGGGATCAGCCTCGTTCCCTGATGGATCAGCTGGTAGAAGCTGTGCTGGCCGTTGGTCCCCGGCTCGCCCCAGAAGATCGCCCCGGTATCGTAGTCAACCGGGGTGCCGTCGAGCGTCACATGCTTGCCGTTGGACTCCATGGTCAGCTGCTGCAGGTACGCCGGAAACCGCTTCAGGTACTGCTCATAGGGCATGACCCCGACCGTCTGCGCGCCGAAGAAGTCGCCGTACCAGATGCACAGGAGAGCCAACAGGACGGGGAGGTTGCGCGCGAACGGCGTGTCCCGGAAGTGCTCGTCCATCTCGTGAAAGCCGGCCAGCAGCTCCTCGAACTGCTGCGGGCCGATCGCCAGCATCGTCGACAGCCCGATCGCCGAGTCCATCGAGTAGCGACCGCCGACCCATTCCCAGAAGCCGAACATGTTGTCGGTGTCGATGCCGAACTCGGTCACCTTCTCCGCGTTCGTCGACACCGCCACGAAATGCTTGGCGATCGCCGACTCGTCCCCGAGCGCGGCCAGCGTCCACTCGCGAGCCGACCGAGCGTTGGTCATCGTCTCAAGCGTCGTGAACGTCTTGGAGGAGACGATGAACAGCGTTTCCGCGGGATCCAGGTCCCGGGTCGCCTCGACGAAGTCGGTGGAGTCGACGTTGGAGACGAACCGGAACGTCATCGTGGGGTCGGAGTAGTGACGCAGCGCCTCGTAGGCCATCACCGGGCCGAGGTCCGAGCCGCCGATGCCGATGTTGACCACGTTGCGGATCGCTGCGCCGGTGTGCCCCGTCCACTCGCCGGAGCGGATCCGATCGGCGAAGGCGGCCATCCGGTCCAGCACCTCGTGGACCTCGTCGACCACGTTGACGCCATCGACCATCAGCGAGCTGCCCTTGGGCATGCGCAGCGCCACGTGGAGCACCGACCGGTTCTCGGAGACGTTGATCCGGTCCCCGCGGAACATCGCCTGGGTGCGCTCGGCGAGTCCCGACTCCTGCGCCAGCGCGACGAGGAGCCTGACGGTCTCGTCGGTGATCCGGTTCTTCGAGTAGTCCAGGAACAGGCCGGCCCCCTCCGCGACCAAACGCTCCCCGCGCCCCTCGTCCTCGGCGAACAGGTCGCGAAGATGATGGCGGCCGATCTCCCCGTGATGGTCTCTGAGCGCGCCCCATGCCCGGCGGTCGCGCAGCGATGCAATGCTCGTCGTCGTGCTCATCGAAAGGCCTCCGGGAGTCGATGCGGGGTCGCCTCGTGAGCGTATCCCGCCGGCGTTGGCGGCGGAGGGGGACGGTCGCGTGGGACCCGCCAGGATCGGTTTCGGTCCAGTTCAACCGCCCTAAGCGCGTCGCCGGAGAAGGCCTCCGCCTGGCCGCCAACCACCCGAAGCCGCCACGGAAAGGCGACGGGTGCATACCCGATCGTTTCGCTCGGAGGTTTCGTGGCGGGCATGCCTCTCCGGTCGCCAACAGCCCAAGAGCTCCCCGACTTCACCGGGGAGCCCGGCCTGCCGCGGGCGTGGGCCGCGGCTACTGCCCCGACGACGGGGAAAAGGTGACAAATTGTGGTGGGCCGTGCGGATTTGTCACCAGCCTGCCGCTCAGCGTGGTTAACGCAACAAACCCGGGGTGCGTCCCTGAATTTGGCGCAAAACTCACGTTGGATCGGGGATGGGGGATGGCGGATGGGGATCGCGGATCGCGGATGGTGGATGGGGGAGGGGGGGGCGGTGGCGGTGACGGCGACGGTGGCGGTGCTGGGGGTTGAGCGGACCCCGCGACATTGCCCTGGCCGGCCTCGCCCAATAGCCTGTCTACGGCAAGCGTTCGCCGGCCGTTGGGGGACGGCGGCGCCTTACCAGGAAGGAGCCCATGATGAGCGCCCACGAACACTCTTCGCATCAGTCCGGCGGCCCGGGTTACGCATCGCCCCAGGTCGCGCGGGAGCAGCCGCCCGAGCAGGTCGCCTACGTAGCCTCGCTGTACGAGGGGACCGGAATCAACCGTCCCGATTTCATCGCCGTCGTCGACGTCGATCCCGGCTCGGACACCTATGGACAGATCGTGCACCGAACCGAGATGCCGAACGTCGGCGACGAGCTGCACCATTTCGGGTGGAACGCCTGCTCGTCGGCCTGCCACTCCCAGCTTCAGCGCGACACCCTGATCGTTCCCGGGTTCAGGTCTTCGCGGATTCACCTTCTGGACATCTCCGACCCGCGGGCGCCCCGGATCAAGCATGTGATCGAGGGCGAGGAGCTCAAGGACAAGCTCGGGCTGACCGCGCCGCACACCGTTCACTGCATGCCGGGCGACATGATCACGATCTCGATGCTCGGCGACGCCGACGGCAACGCCCCCGGCGGCTTCGCGGTGCT
Source organism: uncultured Actinomycetota bacterium (assembly GCA_963830395.1). Lineage (GTDB taxonomy): Bacteria > Actinomycetota > Thermoleophilia > Solirubrobacterales > Solirubrobacteraceae > Palsa-465. The sequence goes on along the minus strand of CAWHMI010000012.1, from coordinate 231,922 downwards.
CGATGCCCGTGACTTCTCGGTGGCCGAGCGCTGGGACCGAGGCAGCAACGGCTATGACTTCATGTACGACTTCTGGTATCAGCCGCGCCAGAACACGCTCGTCTCCAGCGAGTGGGGCGCGCCGAACACGTTCAAGGACGGGTTCAACCCGGCCGATGTGGCCGCCGGCAAGTACGGGCGCAAGCTCCACTTCTGGGACCTGGAGCAGCACACGCTGGTCCAGACCGTCGATCTCGGCGATGACGGCTGGATCCCGCTGGAGCTCCGCTGGCAGCACGACCCCGACTCGGCCCAGGGATTCGTCGGCGCCACCCTCTCCAGCAACATCATCCGCTTTCGGCGTGACAACGGCAGCTGGACGACGGACAAGGTGATCGACGTGGGCAACGAGGAGCTTGGGGGCTGGCCTTTGGAGGGGGGCGTTCCCGGCCTGATCACCGACATCGTGTTGTCGCTCGACGACAAGGACCTGTTCTTCTCCAACTGGCTGCATGGCGACCTGCGTCACTACGACGTCTCGGATCCGGCCAGCCCGGTGTTGCGCTCGCAGACCTGGCTCGGCGGCCTCCTCGGCCGAGACGGCGGCCATCCCAAGGCGACCGCGACGCTGACCGGCGGTCCCCAGATGCTCCAGAACTCGCTCGACGGACACCGGGTCTATGTCTCCAACTCGCTGTACTCGACGTGGGACAACCAGTTCTACCCGGACCTGAAAGGCTGGCTGACCAAGCTAGACCGGCAGTCCGACGGCAGCTACGCGCTCGACCCGGACTTCTTCGTGGACTTCCACGAGCAGGCCGATGGAGCGCGGCCGCACGAGATCCACTTTCCGGGCGGGGACTGCACCACCGAGATCTTTCAGTAGGGCATGAGCCTGCGGGCGCTGGCGCTCGACTGGAGCGTCGACGGCGCGATCGGGACGGCGTTGCTGATCCTGACCGTCGCCGCCGGCGCGGTCTACCTGGCGGCGGCGGCGATCGGCCGACGGAGGGATCGGCGTCACCGCCGGTGGCCGCGGCGGCGAGCCGCGTGCTTCATCGCCGGGCTGGCGGTCCTGATCGTGGATCTCTGCTCGGGGATCGGCAACCGGGCCGACGCGCAGCTGTCGGTGCACATGCTGGAGCACATGGTCATCTGGGTGGTGGTGGCGCCGCTGCTGGCCGCGGGCGCTCCCTTGCGGCTGGCGCTGTTCGTGCTGGCGCGACCCGGGCGGCGGCGGCTCGTCGGCTGGCTGCGCTCTCGGCCGCTGTCGGCTGCGACCAGCCCGGTCGGCTCGGTCTCGCTGTTCGCGGTCGTCATCCTGATCACCCACATCCCGGTCGTGTATGGGTTGGCGCTGCGCAACGACTATGCGCACGTCGCCGAGCATGCGCTCTACCTGAGCTCGGCGATGCTGATGTGGGCCACGGTGCTGGGGGTCGATCCGCTGCCGCACCGCCTGGGTACCCGCGGACAGCTCACGTGCCTGATCGGGTGCATGTTGCCGATGCTGCTGATCGCGATATGGCTGGGCTCGACGCCCGGGCCGGTCTACGGCCACTACGTCGCGACGCTCGGTCCGGCGGCACTGCACGACCAGCGCCTCGCCGCCATCATCATGTGGATGGGCGGCTTGCCTGCGTTGCTGGTACCGGCACTGCACCGTGTGCGCGCCGCGTGGCCCGCGGGGGAGGCCGTGGCCCCGAGTTGACACCATGTAATTTGCCGGACATGGCGGCACCAGAACGCCGATGAGCGCCCGAACGCGCCCCTCCAATCGTGTCGTGGTCATCTTCGGGGCGACTGGGGATCTGGCCGGTCGCAAGCTGTTCCCGGGGCTGTTTCACCTGTTCGTGGCCGGGATGATGCCCGCCGAGTTCCGGATCATCGGCTCGGGCCGCTCGCCCAGCTCAGACGACGAGTTTCGCCAACACGTCAATCAGCAGCTGCGGCAACACGGTCGCCGCGAGCTGGACCAGCATTGGGACGAGTTCGCGGTCCGGCTGCGCTTCGTCGCGGCCAGCGCTGAGGATGGGCGTGACCTGGCCGCGTCGGTCGACGAGGCCGAGCAGGAGATCGGCGCCGAGGGAGAGCGTCTCGTCTACCTCTCGGTCCCGCCGAACGCGATGCACGACATGGTGGCGATGCTGGGGGAGACCGGGATCGCCGAGCACTGCTCGCTGGTGGTCGAAAAGCCGTTCGGCTACGACCTGGACAGCGCCCGGGAGCTCAACCAGGCCCTCCAGCGCGTGCTCGATGAGGACTCGATCTACCGGATCGACCACTTTCTGGGCAAGGAGGCGGCGCAGAACATCCTCGCGCTGCGGTTCGCCAATGGGATGTTCGAGCCGATCTGGAACCGCGATCACGTGGCCTACGTCCAGATCGACGTGCCCGAGGCGCTCGACATCCAGGGCCGAGGCGGCTTCTACGAGCAGACCGGCGCGTTCCGCGACATGGTCGTCACCCACCTGATGCAGATCCTGGGGATCGTCGCCCTGGAGCCGCCATCACGGGTCCGGGACGAGGAGGTCCACCTGGAGCGGACCAAGCTGTTCGACGCGATCCGCCCGCTGAATCGCGACCGGGTCGTGTTCGGCCAGTACGAGGGCTACCGCGATGAGCCCGGGGTCGCCGGCGAATCCACCGTCGAGACGTTTGCGGCGCTCGAGGTGTACGTCGACACCTGGCGCTGGAGCGGGGTGCCGTTCTACCTGCGGACCGGCAAGTCCCTGGCCGAGGGTCGGCGCACGGTCACGATCGGATTCACCGAGGCGCCGCTGAGGATCTTCCCGGATCAGGACCCCGGTTCGGGCGTGCGCCCGAGCGAGCTGGTGTTCGAGCTCTCCGACGACCCCAAGGTGAGGATCGAGGTCCAGGCGAAGGTCCCGGGGCCGGAGATCCAGCTCGGCCGGGCGGCGTTGACCCTCGACGTCGAGGAGGCATTCGATCAAGCTGACGGACTCGAGGCCTACGAGCGGCTGCTGCACGACGTGATGTTGCGCCAACGGCTGCTGTTCACGCGCAGCGAGCAGATCGAGCAGCTGTGGGCGGTGTGCGCGCCGGTGATCGACCAGCCGCCGGCGCCTGCGCCCTACGCGCCGGGCTCGTGGGGGCCGAAAGCGGCCCTGGATCTGCCGCGCGGTCCCGGCTGGCGGCTGCCCGACGGCAGCGGCGACGGCTCAGCCTGAGCCGCTTACCCACGTCTCGCTGCGTTCCCACAGCTCGGCGCACAGCTCCGGGGTGACCGCCTGCCCAGGCGGCTTGGGTCGCGAGTCCTCGTAGTAGAGCCCGGTCGCGTCGGCGAGGTCGGGCGAGGTGGCGCAGTACACCGGCGTCTGCGCGCCCGACCCGGGTGATCTCATGCGGAGCTTCATCAGCGGCCGGACCGGCCACGGCACGTGACGCCACACGTCGGAGGCGATGACGCCGGGATGAAGCGAATAGGTGGTCACGCCGGTACCGATCAAGCGCCGGGACAGCTCCTGCGCGTGCAAGACGTTGGCCAGCTTGGAGGCGCTGTACTCGGCGAACCCGGTGCGGGTGCGCGTCGGTTCGCGGACCGCCCGCCAGTCGATTCCGGAGACGCGGTAGTGGGCGTCGCTGGCGACGCTCACGACCCGAGCGGGGGCGCTCTCGCGCAGGCGGCCGAGCAGGAGGCTGGTGAGCAGGAACGGTCCGACGTGGTTGGTGCCGAACGCCAGCTCGAACCCGCTCTGGCTGAGGCCGCGCTGGCCCGCCAGGCCCGCGTTGTTGATCAGCACATGCAGCGGCGAGCCCAGGGCCAGGAACCCGTCGGCACAGCCCCGCACCGAGCTCAGATCCTCGAGGTCCAGCGCCAGGAAGGTGAGCCGGTGGTTGCCGGTCCGGACGGCGATGTCATCGATCACCGTCTGCGTCTTGACCTGGGATCGGCCGGCCAGGAACAGGGTCGCTCCGCGACCAGCGAGCACGGCGGCGGTGGCGCGGCCGATCCCGGTGTTGGCGCCGGTGATCAGGATGGTCTTGTCGTCCAGGTCTCCCATTACGGCTCCGCCAGCCGGCGGTCTGCGACCGCGGTTTTAGGCCGCGTCAGCGTTCCGGCAGCCAACCCTTCCGGTAAGGGGTCTCGACGTCATCTTCCAGGTCGCCGTAGGCCTGGGCGGGATCGCGCGTCTCCCGGGCGACGCCGGCGCGGTGTCGCTGCGCCAGCTCGGACTCCGGATAGACGACGCCATCCCTGAGGCGAGTGCCGACCGCCAGTACCGCGCACGGTCCGTCACCGGCGCCGACGAAGACGTGCTCGGTCCACGGCGGTGAGTGCACGAAATCCCACGCGCGCAGCCGCCGCTGCTCGCCCTCGATCAGCAGCAGGCACTCGCCGCTGAGCACCAGGAAGTCCTCTTGCTCGTCCTCGGCGTGGTAGTAGCAGGCCGGCTGGCCCGGCTCCAGAACGCTGATATTCACGCCCAGGCTCGCGAACGGGTGCTCACCCTCGAACCGTGTGTAGGCGCCGAACACGCCCACCAGCCAGCGTGCGTCTCGCGCGTTGAGCACGAACCAGCCTTCGCCATCCGGAACCAGGCCGGCGGCGGTCCGCCGCATGGCGGCCTCCTTGGGCATATCGACATTATCTCTGCCCCGCCGCGCGGCGACCAGCGCCGTGCGATCCTGGGTCACCGTGTGGGGCGCGCGTCACATCGATCCGTCGCGGTGCCGGGAGTCAGCGCGCCCGTGTCGTTCGTCGGCGGCTGGTACGACATCCTGCTGCCCTGGATGCTCCAGGATTACGAGGCGCTCCAGGCGGCCGGACGCTCGCCGCAGCTGCTGATCGGACCCTGGACCCACACCGCCCCGGCGTTGACGGCAGCGGGCGAGCGCGAGGGACTGGCCTGGATGCGGGCGCACCTGCTCGGTGACGACCGGCTCGTGCGGCGCAGTCCGGTCCGGCTCCTGGTCACCGGCGAGGCCAAGGGTGCGGGCTGGCGTGATCTGCGCAGCTGGCCGCCAGCCGGGGTCAGAGAGCGCCGGCTATACCTCGCCGCCGGGCGGGAGCTGCACGACCGGCCCGCGGCGGAGCCTGGCATAGCCGGCGATGGGTACCGGTATGACCCGGCGAGCCCGACGCCGTCGTTGGGAGGCCCGACCCTGCTCTCCCGGGAACCGGTGGTCGACAACGCGCCGCTGGAGGCTCGCGCCGACGTCCTCACCTACACCGGCGGCGTCTTGAGCGCGACGTTGGAAGCGATCGGCCACGTCTCGGTGGCGCTGTGGCTGCGCGCCTCCGGGCCGTACTTCGACGTATTCGCCCGGGTGTGCGACGTCGACGCGCAGGGCGTCTCGCGCAATGTCTGCGACGCGCTGTACTCGGTCGCGCCCGGAAGGTGCGAGCAGGCGCAGGACGGCAGCTGGAGCGTCACGTTCGCGTTGTGGCCGATCGCCCACCGGTTTGCCGCTGGGCACCGGATCCGCCTGCAGGTTTCATCGGGGGCCCACCCGCGCTACGCCCGCAACCTCGGAACCGGGCAGGATCCGGCCTCCGCCACGCCCGACAGGATGCGAGCGGTCGCGCTCGAGCTCCTGCGCGACTCAGCGCACCCTTCCGCGGTCACGCTGCCGGCGATGCCCTGAGCGACGCCGGCGCGGCGGCCGCGACGCATCGGCGTTCCGGGCGGGGGCGGTGGTGACGGTGGCTCGCTCGTGCCGACCGCCGAGGTCGTGCCCGATCCCGAGGCCGTGGTCGATGCCGAGGTGGTCGGCGAGCCGCCCCGCGTCCCGCCGCTCGTGCCGGTCGACCAGGGTGATCCCGACCCCGGTGCGCCCAGCGCGGCCGGTCCGACCCACGCGGTGGACGTAGGTCTCGTGGTCGGCCGGCGGCTCGAAGTTGATCACGTGGGAGATCCCGGTGACGTCGATGCCGCGAGCGGCGACGTCGGTGGCGACCAGCGTGTCGACCGCTCCAGATTCAAACCGCGCCAGGGCGACTTCACGCTGGCGCTGGGACTTGTTGCCGTGCATCGCCACGGCGGTCACGCCGCGGGCACCGAGCCGCTTGACTAACCGGTCGGCGCCCCGCTTGGTGCGCACGAACACGAGCGCCAGATCACGTTCGGCCTCCAACTCGGCGATCAGCGCGTCGATTCGGCTGTCGGTGTTGACCGGGACGAATCGGTGCTCCACCGCAGCGGCGGCGCGGCGCGCCGACGGCCCGTGCTCGTGCCGGACCGGCTCGCTGGTGTAGCGCTGCGCGGTGACGCCGGCCTCACCGTCGAGCGTGGCCGAGAAGAACAGGGTCTGGCGACGGTTCGGGCAGGCCCGAACGATTCGGTCGACCGCGGGGAGAAAGCCCATGTCAAGCATTCGGTCGGCCTCGTCGAGCACCAGCATCCGGATCGCATCCAGCGTGAACGCGTCGCGGGCGAGCAGGTCCTCCAGACGACCGGGGGTGGCGACCAGGATGTGAGAGCGCGCCGCCTGCCGGGCCTGTTTGATCAGCCCGACGCCGCCGTAGACGGCGGTGACGGACAGGGCGCGGGCGTGAGCGATGCCACGGATGTCGGCGGTGATCTGGCTGGCGAGCTCTCGGGTGGGGGCCAGGATCAGACCCGCCGGGCGGGGACCGGCTGACGGAATGCGGTCCACCAGCGGGATGCCGAACGCCAGCGTCTTGCCCGAGCCCGTAGGGGAGCGAGCGAGCACGTCGCGCCCGGCGAGGATGTCGCCGATCACCAGGCGTTGAACGGCGAAGGGCTCGCTTACGCCTTCCTGGGCGAGCGTTTGGACCACGGCATTGGACACGCCGAGGTCGGCGAATGACTGCATGAAGATTGATCACTCCTTGGCGGCACGGTGGGCCGCGAACGATTCGGGAGGCTATGGCTGACCCGAACCGCTGTCTGCGGGACCCAAGCGAGCTGCCTCGCGGCCGAGGACCGACCGCTGCACCGAACCTAGCAGGACCTGAAAGGTGACCGGGGCGCCGCCGCGGCGCGGTCAGGGCGGTTATCCTCGCCGCCGCATGCCGCAGGACCGCTCCCTTGACCTCGTGATCCTCAGCGGAGAGCTCTCCGTGGAGGACGTCGCCGCGATCGGTGCCGGCGCGCGCATCGGCCTGGACCCTTCGGCGCTGGAGCGGGTGGCGCACAGTCGCGAAACGCTGGAGCGCATCCTGCGAGCCGGCACGGCGGTGTACGGAATCAGCACCGGGTTCGGGGCGCTGGTGTCCAACACCGTTGCCCCCGAGCTGCAGCGTCATCTCCAGGTCAACCTGCTGCGCAGCCATGCCGCCGGCACCGGCGACCGGCTCCCCGCCGAGGTCGTCCGTGCCGCCATGGCGGTGCGCCTCAACGGGCTGCTGCTCGGCCACTCGGGCGTGCGGCCGGTGGTCCTCGAGCGGGTGGCCGAGCTGCTCAACGGCGGGTTTATCCCGGTGGTCCCTGAGACCGGATCGTTGGGGGCCAGCGGCGACCTGGCGCCGAGCGCACACGCGTTCCTCCCGCTGCTGGGCGAGGGCCACGTGCTTGATCTGACCGGAGAGCTCGTGGACGGGGCGCAGGCGCTGAGTTCGCTGGGGCTCGAGCCGCTGGCGCTCGAGAGCAAGGAGGGCCTGGCGCTGATCAACGGCACTCACTTCATGAGCGCGATCGCTGCGTTGCTGGCGGTGCGAGTCGGGCGGCTGCTCGACACCATCGACATGGTGGCCGCGGTCACCGTGGACGCGCTGCGGGGGGCCCTGCCGGCGTTTGACGAACGCGTTCACCGGCTGCGGCCGCTGGCCGGGCAGCAGGCGTCCGCGGCGCGGATCCGCGCCGCGCTGAGCGGGTCTGAGCGCGTCGCTGGGCCGGGCTCGTCACGGCTGCAGGACGCCTACTCGCTGCGCTGTGCCGCCCAGGTCCACGGTGCCGCCCGCGAGGGCTTTCGCTTCTTCTCCGAGCTGGTCGTCGCCGACCTCAACGCCGTCACCGACAACCCGCTGGTGTTCGGACAGCCTCCCGAAGTGATCTCGGCGGGCAACTTCCACGGCCAGAGCCTGGCGCTGGCGCTCGACACGCTGCGATTGGTGCTCGCCGACCTCGCCTCCATCTCCGAACGGCGGACGTTTCGTCTGTTGTCGCCCAGCCTGAACGGGCGCCTGCCGGCCTTCCTGACCCACGACGCCGGGGCCTCCAGCGGCTATATGGTGATCCAGTACACCGCGGCCGCTCTGGTCGCGGAGCTACGCGCCCTCGCCCAGCCGGTGAGCATCGACAGCATCTCGACGTCGGACAACCAGGAGGACCACGTCTCGATGGGGATGACAGCGGCGCTGATGGCTTCAGACGCCGTGCCGCGACTGGAGCGAGTGGTCGCGATCGAGCTGTTGTGTGCCTGCCAGGCCCTGGACTGCGATCCGGGGGATGCGGGGACGGCGGTGGGGGCGTTGCATGCCGCGGTCCGCGAGCGCGTCCCCGTGCTGGCGCAGGACCGTCCGCCCGCCGATGATCTGGTGCGGGTGCTGCCGCTCGTGGAGGGCGACGCCGCCGCGGAGATCCTTCGGGCGGCGCTGCCCACCGCGGTGGACTGAGCCGCTCGGCCACGCAATACTCGCTCACAGCATGGTCTACGCCCCGACCGCCCGGCACCTACTCCGCGCCAAGGACCTCGCCGACTCGCGCTACCACGACCCGCTCGAGGTCGACGATCTGGCCGACGCGGCCGGGTTGTCGCGCGCTCACTTCAGCCGGGAGTTCCGGCGGGCCTTCGGCGAGTCGCCCCACGCCTATCTGATGACCCGCCGCCTGGAGCGGGCGGCGGCCCTGCTGCGCACGACCGACCGGTCGGTCGGGGAGATCTGCTTGGACGTCGGCCTGCAGAGCCTCGGGTCGTTCACCTCCAGCTTCACTCGGACCTACGGGAGGTCGCCCACTGCCTATCGTCAGGCGTTTCCGCCGGCATCGCACCTGGCGGTGATCCCCAGCTGCATCACCCGCGCCTACGGCCGTCCGCAACGCCGCACGTTTCGAGAAGACAGCGCCGGGCGCGGTCAATAGCTTGACGGGCGTCGCGTCACTGACAACACCCGAGGAGGATCGATGATCAGGATCGCCAACGCCCAGCTCTGGGTGCGAGACCAGGAGGAGGCGCTCGCTTTCTACACCGAGAAGGTCGGCATGGAGGTCACCTCAGACGTGACCGTGCCCGAGCTCGGCAACTTCCGGTGGCTGACCGTCGCGCCCCCGGGACAGGACGTGTCGATCGTGCTGATGGCCATCCCCGGACCGCCGGCGTTCGAGCAGGAGACGGTCGACCAGATCCACGCCGTAATGGCCAAGGGCGTCGCCGGTACGGTGTTTCTCACCACCGAGGACTGCCGGGCCAGCTTCGAGGAGCTCAAGGGGCGCGGGGTCGAGTTCATCGAGGAGCCCGAGGAGCGGCCCTACGGCATCGATGCTGGGTTCCGGGACCCGTCGGGCAATCACCTGCGGCTGACCCAGGTGACGATGGCCGGCGTCTGAGTGGTTCGGGCCGCCGGAGGCCGCCCGAACGTCGGCGTGCTAACGAACGGGGCCACCAAATCCGAGGAATGAGATGCGGCGGTGAGCGGCGACCCAGCCGAGTCCGAGTGCCACCAGCTGCTGGCCGAGCAGCAGCGCTACTACCGGGCGCGGGCGCCGAGCTATCAAGAAGGCGCTCTAAGCGAAGCCTCGGCGGCGATGCTGGAGGCCGAGCTGGCCTCGGCAAGCGACCGCCATCTCCGCGGCGACGTGCTGGAGCTGGCATGCGGACCCGGCACCTGGACGGGGATGCTCACACGGTCGGCGGCGTCGGTGACCGCTTTGGACGGTGCTCCCGAGATGCTCTCGATCGCCCGGGCAGCCCGCCCCGAGGACAACGTCCGGTTCGTCGAGGCCGACATCTTCGACTGGCGGCCTGACCGGCGCTATGACGGCGTCTTCTTCGGGTTCTGGTTGTCGCACGTTCCCGCGGCGCGCTTTGCGGCGTTCTGGGCCAAGCTCGCCGACTGCCTGACACCCGCCGGGTGGGTGGTGTTCGTCGACGACGCCTACCGATCCGCGGACGAGCTGGTCTACGGCGATGACGCCAGCGTGATCCAGCGCACGCTCGCCGACGGGAGCCGGCATCGGATCGTGAAGATGACCCACACCGCCGCCGGTTTGCAGCGGCAACTCGCGGGGCTCGGCTGGCACTTCCAGATGCGCGAACTGGCGCCGTTCTTCTGGGGCGTCGGGCGGCTCGCGCAGCCGGAGGCCGGGAGGGGCGGGCGAGACTAGGTCTCTCCGTCGTAGTAGTCGCGCTGCCCGTCGGCGCGGCGCAACATCAACTGGTCGCCGTCGTGGCCGGGCCAGACACCGATCTTGTCGCTGTCGGGATACACCGCGACGGAGGGCTCGCGAGCACTGGAGAACATCATCGCCCGTGCTGCTTCGTCACCGCGGTTGGTGACCTTGTGGGCACCGCTTGGTCCGGCAGGAAAGCAGACGACGTCGCCCGCTCGGGCGGTTTGCTCGCCCTCTGGGGTTCGCACCACGACCTCGCCCGCGAGCACGAGCAGCCATTCCTCCTCGTACTCGTAGTGGTAAGGGCAGATGCTCTGACCGGGCGGTATCTCGAACGCCTTCACGGCGTTGTCCTTCCCGCCCGCCAGCTGCCCGACCCGTGCCGTGCCCGCCCGGTAGCCGTCGGGATCGGCGTCGTCGTACTCGAATTCGGCGGTGAAGACGTTGGCGGTGTTCATGCCGGCGATGCTCGCACACCACGCTCGCGGCGGACGGGTTGACTCCGATCCGCGCTGCCCGGACGCCTGCCGCAGCGTCCGGGCATCGCTGATTTGCGCCCCTTATCGGTCAGGGCGGCGGTGGTACCGCCGCTTGCGCCCCCTGGATCGGAGTCAAGCCTTCCGTCGTCGATGTCCGTTCATCGGCAGATCCGAATGGACACTTGAGAGCGGTAACGAGGCCGTCCGGAGAAACTTGCGGAAACTGCTTTGCACCCGCGACATCCGCCCACGCTGTGCGTGGTGACGGCGTGTGGTCAGCCGACGCCGCTCAGGTTGGTCGGACGGCGCGGAACGGGTCCGGTCGGTGGATCTTCGAGCACCAGTTGCGGGACGGTGACGAGCTTGTATCCGCGCTTGTGCAGAGCGCGGACGATCCGCGGCAGGGCGGCGATCGTTTGCGTGCGCAGGCCGCCGGCGTCGTGCATGAGGATGATCGCGCCGGGCCGGGCACCGTCGACCGCTCGGTCGACGATCGCGTTAACGCCGGGCTGCAGGTAGTCGCTGGTGTCGACGGTCCAGAGCACCATCAGCATTCGCAGATGATGCAGGATCGAGAACGTTGCCTGGTTGAAGGAGCCGTACGGCGGCCGGTACAGACGCGGGAACGGCGCCTTGTAGCGGTGGAGCTGCTGGGTTTGGTCGAGGATCTCACTCTTCTGGACGGCCGACGACAGCCCGGCCATCATCGGATGAGTCTCGGTGTGATCCCCGATCGCGGTATCCATGTGCAGCTCGCGGGTGAGCGAGTCGTGGAAGTAATGGATCATGAAGCCGATCTCGAAGAACGTCGCGGGCACGTGCAGGCGAGCGAGCTGGTGCAGCACCCCGGGCGTGTAGGGGCCGGGGCCGTCATCGAAGGTCAGCGCGATGTCGCGTCGTTCGCGGCCACCGACGCTGATGAACTGCTGCCGGGTGAGCAGCCGGTCGATCGCGGCGTTCTCGCGCGCCACCAACCCAGCCTTCCCGCCGCCGGCAGCGCCGGAGCGATGCCCGGTCGAACCGGACTTGCGCTGCTCCAGCCGCCGCCGGCTGGTGACCCCGGAGGTGGACGAGCCGCCGGTGGTCACGACGACAGCCACCACGACGACCAACAAGATCACCGAGCCGGCCACTGCCCGGCGGCGACGCACGCGGCGCCGGCGCGCGGCCCGACGGCGCGTCTGCAGCAAGCTGGGCGAGAGCACGGGGCCGCGGTCTCCGTGCTCAGTCACGTTCGGCCTTTTGCAAGCTTGCTGGTCACCAGAGTGCGATCGCGTCCGCGGGCCTCGGGATCAGACGACGGTTGAGTACCCCGCGCTGAGGTGACGGTACTCGGTGCTCCGGCTAGGTGGCTCCGTTCGGTGACGCCATACTTACGAACCCGAACGGGACGACCTCACCGCACGGGCTCGTCGATGAGAGCCACCTACCAGGCTTGGGAGCCGCCGCAATTGGGGCAGTCGACCGAGGTCGAGACCAGCGCCCGGAACACGAAGCCGCATTGACACGCGTAGATCGCCGCGTCCTCCGTGGCGCCGGCTTCCCGTCGGCGGCGGCGGGCCGCGTTCGGGGTCTGGTTGGTCACGGTCGGCTCCTGAGCGGTGCCTGGGATGTCTCCCCTGCCGGCGGCACGCTCCGTTCGCCCTGCACGGTGACGCCGGATCCTGCCGGCGCCGGATTTGCTCTTTGCAAGCACAGTCATAGGTCTGTAACGGCAGCGATGCCAAAAGGTTTCGCGTCCCCGCCATAAAGTCCTCGAGCTTAATCCGTACTTAACGAGCCGCGTCGGGGCGCCGGGCGAGCGATGTCCCGGGTGCTTTGAGCGGGCGCCGTCCCCGGCGGGTGCGGGGGCCGCGGCGCGATCGTTGTGTGACAATGGATCGCGGCATGGATCCAAGCCGCAAGCGTGCCATCCGCCTCTCGGTTGCTCTCACCGTCGCGCTGATTCTCGCGACGGCGCTCGTCTACACCAGCTTCGCCGCCGGCCGTGACGAGGTCACCGCATCACAGCTCCTCAAACGAGCCAAGCCGGGCCAGACGTACATTCTGGCGGGGACGGTGCTCACCGGCTCCGTGCGTAATCAGGGCGGTACGCTCCTGTTCCGGGTGCGGGATCCCAAGCTCAAGGTCTCAGTGCCGGTGCGCTACACCGGCGAGGTGCCCGATCCGTTCGCCGCGGGACGCGGGGTGCTGGTGGACGTGCGCGAGGGCGGTTCGACCACGTGGGTCGGTCAGCCCAACAGCCTCACGACGAAGTGCCCCTCCAAGTACCAGGCGGCTTCGGGCTCGTATTGATGCGGAGCGAGCCGATGGCCGTGGACGGCCAGACACCGACGACGGGGGCGAGCCGATGGCCGTAGCCGGCCGTGCTCTCCTGGTTCTGGCCCTGATCGGCGGCTGCTACGGGCTGTTCGCGTCGCTGTACGGCGCCCGCGCCGGCCGGCGCGAGTGGGTCGACTCGGGGCGCCGCGCGATGTACGTGGTCGCTCTGCTGGCGGCGATCTCATTCGTGATCCTCGACGTCGCCTTCATCACCTCTGACTTCTCATACAACATCGTCGTCAGCGGCTCGAGCACGACTACGCCGCTCTTCTATCGCGCGGCGGCGATCTGGGCCACTCAGCAGGGCTCGCTGCTGCTGTGGGTGCTGCTGCTCTCGAGCTGGTCCAGCCTGGCGCTGTTTTTGACGCGTCGCCGGGTGCGGGAGATCGTGCCTTACGCCCAGGCGGTGCTGTTCGGGATGACGATCTTCTTCACCGGATTGAACGTCCTGTTCGCCAACCCGTTCGCCACCAGCTCCCCCGCCCCGGCGGAGGGCGCGGGCCTGGATCCGCTGCTGCGCCACACCACGATGATGGTCCACCCCCCGATGCTGTATTCGGGCTACACGCTGCTGATGGTTCCGTTCGCGTTCGCGGTGGGGGCCCTCATCAGCGGCCGGCTCGGCGCGGAGTGGATCCAGGTGACGCGGCGCTTCGCGCTGGCGGCGTGGCTGTGTCTCGGCGTCGGGATTCTGCTCGGCGCGCGCTGGTCCTACACCGAGTTGGGGTGGGGGGGCTACTGGGCGTGGGACCCGGTGGAGAACGCGGCGCTGATGCCGTGGCTGTGCGCCACCGCCTTCATCCACTCAATCATGATCCAGGAAAAACGAGGGATGCTGAAGGTCTGGAACGCCTCGCTGATCCTCGCCACCGGCACGCTGGCGATCATCGGCACGTTCCTGGTCCGCTCCGGGATCCTGAGCTCGATCCACGCCTTCGTCTCGGACCCGACCCTGAACATCTCGTTCGTGGCCCTGATCTCGGTGATGGTCATCGCCTCGGTGAGCCTCGTCGCCTGGCGGCGCGAGGCGCTGCGCTCCGACGCCGCTCTGGATTCGCTGTTCTCCCGCGAGGCCGTGTTCCTGTTCCAGAACCTCCTCCTCGTCGCGCTGACCGCGGTGATCTTCTGGGTCACCTTCTTTCCGCTGATCTCGGAGGCGATCACCGGGACGCAGATCTCGGTCGGGCCGCCGGCGTTCCGGCCGTTCGTGGTGCCGCTGGCGCTGATCGTCGTCCTACTGTCGGGCGTCGGACCGATCATCGCCTGGCGGCGGGTGACGCTGGGCAAGCTGCGCCGCAACTTCGCCTTCCCGGCCGCGGTTGCTGTCGCCGTGCTGGCGGCGCTGCTGTTCGTCTCCGGCGTGCACCAGCACGTGTTCGCGTACCTGATGTTCGGCTTCGGCGCCTTCGTCGTGGCCGCGGTGACTCAGGAGTTCTTCCGCGGCGCCCGGGCCCGCCAGGCGATGACCTCCGAGTCGGCGCCGGCGGCTCTGATCGCGCTGGTGCGCCGCAATCGCCGGCGCTACGGTGGCTACATCGTCCACGCCGGCGTCGCGATCGCCTTGATCGGCGTCGCCGCCTCGACCACCTTCCAGCACCAGCGAGACGCGACCCTCGCCCCGGGGCACAGCATCCGCCTCGACGGCTACCGGTTCAAGTACCTGCGGCCCACGGCCGCCGCGTCGCCGCAGAAGATCTCGCTGGGGGCGGTGTTGGCGGTGACCAAGGGCGGGCAGCGCGTCACCACGCTGGCGACCAGCTACGGGTTGTACCCGTCGCAGGACCCGATGCATCCCATCGGCCGCTTCTTCTCCACCAGCGATGGCGCCTCCACCGAGAGCCGGGTGGGACTCGACGCCGGGGCCCTGCGTGACCTGTGGGTGGTGATCTCACCCAACATCACGCCGCTGCAGGGCCAGATCGCCCACGGCGACCTGGTGTTCGGGCGCGCGCTGCTGGCGGCGCAGCAGCTGCCCGCGGCCGAGCAGACGGCGCAGCTGGACCGGCTGTATGCCCTGCGTGACATCGCGATCCGGGAGCTCACCCAGCGATACGTGAGCCACCCGTGGCCGGCGACGTTCCGGATCGAGGTTTCGCCGCTGGTCACCTGGTTGTGGCTCGGGGCGATCATCGCCGCCCTCGGCGGGCTGATCGCGCTCTGGCCGGTACCACGCCGAGCGCCGCTGCGGGTGCGGGCGACCCGACGCCGCCGCTTGGGCTCGCGCCGGCCTAGCCGGCCGACGGCCCCGCCCGAGCCCGCCCGCGAGCGGGAGCTCGTGTAGTGGCCTACGTGCTCGTGCTCGTCGTGCTCGCCGTCGCCGTGTACCTGATCTCGGCGCCGCTGCGGTCCGTGCGACGGGACAGCGCGTCGGACCATGAGGCGGCCGAGGTCGCCGAGCTGGAGGCGGCCCGGGACGCGAAGTACCGCGAGATCCGCGACGCCGAGCTCGACCTGCGCACCGGCAAGCTCTCCGACGAGGACTATGCGGCAGTCGACTCGGGCCTCCGCGCCGAGGCGGTGGAGATCCTGCATCGCCTGGATGAAGCTCACGATGTCGAGCGGGTACCATCGGGCCGGTGACCGCGATTCTCGACGTGGTTCAGGTGCTGCTCTGCGTGGGCCTGATCTTCCTCATCCTCATGCATTCGGGCAAGGACGCCGGGCTCTCCGGCGCGTTCGGCGTCGGCACCGGCGCGGGGCCGCTCGGCGGCGGCTCGCTCGTCGAGCGCAACTTGAACCGCTGGACGATGCTGTTCGCGGTTCTGTTCGTGCTCAACACGATCGTGCTGATCAAGATCAGCTAAGGGCCCGCAGGAAAATTCCCTGCGGACACTGACCGTTCGCTCAGCGGTGATGCCCCTCGGCCCCGATGCGATCGACCAGGCGCAGCAGGTCGAGCGGGCTGAACGGCTTGGTCAGGAACAGATCGGCGCCCGCGCGCTTGGCCTCCGCCTGGATCCCGTCGCCGTCGGCGGCGGTCAGGATCACGATCGTCGCCGCGCCGGTGGCAGGATTGGAACGGATCTCTCGGCAGGCATCGATCCCGTCCATCCGCGGCATGTCGACATCCAGGAAAACGATCGTCGGATGCTCGCGCTCGGCGATCTCGAGCGCCTGCACCCCGTCGCCCGCCTCATAGAGGCGAAACTCGGATACGTCCTCCAGCGTCGTGGAGACCAGCTTGCGGATGAACGGGTCGTCGTCGACCACAAGCACGCCACGGGTCATCGACACACCGCCCGCAGGCCACCGTCTCTCACCAGACATCCCTTCCGATCCGCACGAACGTCACGTCGTCGATCGCGTTGAACGCGTCGACCACCTCGGGATCGAAGTGAGTGCCCGACTCCTCGGCGATCATCGCTCGCGCCTGGCGCAGGGAGAATGCGGGCCGGTAGGGCCGGTCGGTGGTCAGCGCGTCGAGCACGTCGGCCACCGCGAACACCCGCGCCGCCATCGGGATCTCCTCGCCTGCCAGCCCGTCCGGATAGCCGCTCCCGTCCCACCGTTCGTGATGAAAGCGGACGATCTCGGCGGCCTCGGTGAGAAACTCGATCCCGCCCACGATCTCGGCGCCGACAGCCGGATGGCGGGCCATGAGAGCGCGCTCGTCCTCGGTCAGGGCACCCGGCTTGTAGAGGATCGCGTCGGGTACCGCGACCTTTCCGATGTCGTGCAGCAGGAATCCGAACTCGAGCTCCGGCGCGTCGGGGCGTTGGAGGCCGAGCGCGCGGGCGATCTCGATGCCGTACGCCGCCACCCGTTCGGCGTGCTTACCGGTATAGGCATCGCGCGCCTCGACCGCATTTGACAGCGCGCGCACGGTGGCGCGATAGGAGCGGGTGAGCCGGTGGGTCAGGGTCCGCTCCTCCTTGAAGGTGTCGCGCAGATCGGCGGCGTAGCGCTCGAGCTGACGCTCCTTGTCGGCGGACTCGCGCTCTCGGCGCGAGAGCTCGGCGCGCAGTCGCGTGACCTCTCCGGTGAGTTCAGCTTCGGTGTTCAGCTCCGCCTGCAACTCGACTGGCTTGTTCAAAATCCCCCCGCAATGCGGAAAGTAGCGCCTGGGCCGCGTCGTGCACCGGCACGACCTCTATCCCACGGTTGACGATACCCGAGGGAGCCGCCGAGTCTCCATCTGAGAAGAGAAGGACCGCTCGTCGCAGTCGCCGGCCGCGGAGGTCGAGGGCCTCGAGCACATCCTCCGGGTCGCGGATGCCGACGTCGATCAACGCCACCTCGAAGCGGCGTTCGCCACACACCCGGGCGGCATCGCTGCCAGACGTCTCCCAGTGGTGCTCGATGCCGAGATCGTCCAGCGAGGCCTCGAGCGCCGGCTGCAGATGCTCCCGGCCGACGATGAGAACTCGCGACCGGCTCGCTCGGACCGCCGCCGCCAGCACGTTGCGCAGCTCATCCGCGTCGATCGGCTTGTTCACCACCCATTCACCGGCCAGATCGCTGCGCGCCGAGAAGACGGACACGAACACGATCGGCGTGGAGCGGAGCTCGGGATGTGCGCGGATCCGTCGGAGGACGTCGAGCCCGTCCATGTCGGGCATCAGGATGTCGAGCGTGACCGCGTCGAAGTGCTCGGCGGTGAGGCGGGCGATGGCCTCGGCGCCGGTGCCGGCGACGCTGCACGTCACCTCCAGGGACGCCAGCTGATCGCTGATCAGCTCGGCGATGTCGGCCTCGTCGTCGACGATCAGCACGTTACGGCCACGGATCACGTCGAGCGGGTCGGGCAGCTGTGGAGCGGTGACCGCGGCCGGGATCAGGACGTGGAAGGTGGTCCCCCGGCCGGGCTCCGACTCCACCTCCATCTCTCCGCGGTGCAGCTCGACCAGCGACTTGACGATCGACAGGCCCAAGCCGGTCCCGGGGCCCGCGGTGCTGCCGCTCCGCGCTCGGTAGAAGCGGTCGAAGGCGCGCCGGGTCTCCTCGGCGGTCATCCCGATCCCCGAGTCGGCGACGACGATCCTCAGCCGGGCCCGGTCGGGCTCGACGCCGAGGTGAATCCGGCCGCCCTCGGGCGTGTAGAGGTGGGCGTTGGTCAGCAGGTTGCCGATCACCTGACGGATGCGGTCAGGATCGGCAAGGGCCAGCGGGAGCGCGGGCGCGATGAAGACGCCAAGGTGCTGATGCTTGGCTTCGATCCGGGGGCCCATCAGCTCGGCGATCTCGCGGACCGCCTCGCCGATGTCGATCGGGCGAGGATCGATGGCCGTGTGGTGGGCCTCGATGCGCGCCACGTCGAGCAGGTCGTTCACGAGCTCGACGAGCCGCTCGGTGGAGCGCCTGATGATGTCCACGAACTCGCGCTGGCGATCGGTCATGGAGTCGGGACTGCGCTGCAGCAGCTCGACGAAGCCCTTGATCGAGGTGAGCGGGCTGCGCAGCTCGTGCGAGGCGGTGGCCAGGAACTCGCTTTTCGCCCGCTCCAGCGCGGCTCGCTCGGTCACGTCGCGCACGGTCCAGACGACGCCCTGGGTGATCCCGCCCAGCCGGCCTGCGGTGATAGACAGGATGCGCCCGGAGTGATCGAGGACCACCTCCTTGTCCAGAGCCTCGCTCAGCGGTGGCAGCAGGCCCGCCGGGTCATCGGTACGGCCGCCGGGCGAGAGCTCGGGAACGAGCTCGGCGGCGCGGGGATTCACCGTCTCGATCTTGCTGGATCCGGCCTCGGTGACGATCAGCCCGTCGCCCAGGCTCTCGACCGTAACCGCCAGCCGGTGCCGCTCGTCCTCGATTCGCCGCTGGGCATCGGCGAGGTCCTCGGCCATGGCGTTGAAGGCGGTGCCGAGCTCGCGCAGCTCGCGAGGACCGGCGGGGTCGACGCGCCGGCCCAGCTTGCCCGACGCGAGCTCGGCGGTCGCGGTGACCAGCTCGTCCAGCGGGCGGCGCATCGACCGCACGAGGATGGTGATCAGGGCAAGTCCGGCCAGCAGCGCCAGCAGGCCGGCGACGATCACGACGATGATCGAGGTGCGTGACTGCGCGCGAGCGTGACGGTTGGCGGCCAGCTCGCGATCTCGCTGACGCGCCTGTAGCTGGTCGGCGGTGGCCCCGGCTCGGGCGAGGGGCCCGCCCCCGGCCGCGGCCGCGTTCAATCTGCCCCGGGCGGCGAGCCCGGCGGCGAGGTGCTGCAGCGAGATCTGCTGGGACACCAGGGCCGCGCTTACCGGATCCGAGGCCGCCAGCGTCCGGGCGGTCTGCGCCGCGCGCAGCCAGGCGGTGGTCGCCTGGCGGCGCGCCGCCGGGGCGGCCGGACCGCTGGCATCGTGCAAGATCTCCACCTGGACCACTCCAGCGCTGGTCAGGTTGGCGGCCGCGGTCGCCAGGTCCGAGCTGTCGACCAGTATGTTCTCGTAGTGCTGCCTGGTGTTGTAGAGATCCGCGATCCCCACCGCCGCCACCGCCGAGAGCAGGATCGCCAAGCCGATCAGCGCGAGGCGCAGCGAGCGTGCGATCGAAAAACGGCCCATAAGGTTCACAAACGCGAGGCGCAGTGGCGCCCGATCGTACCGGCGGAAGTCCTGATCATCGCTTTAGCGCAGTTAACAGCGGCGATCGGGAAGAAAAGCTGCAGAATGCTAAAGGGTTTCGAAGAGCCGCCGATAATCCCCTCATGGTGAGTCTGGCCCGCGCCTGGACGCGACAGATTTACGGCGCATCCCTGGTAGCGGTTCTAATCCCAACCGCGATCATCGTCGCCCTGCTGGTGTTTACGAGCGGCGGCCTGCGCCGGATCAGTGACCTGGGCCAGCTGTTCACGGGCCCCACGATCCCCGGCAGCCAATCGTCCCCGCAGACCTCTTCTCGACCAAGCTCGGGCTCGGGGCACGCAAATGGTCTCGGCCGGCGGGCGGGAGCCGCTCGGCCGGGTGCGGCAGCGCTGGCCGCAGGCACGGCCCCCAGTGTCCTCGGCACGCTTCCGGGCGCATCGACCACTCTGAGCGCCACCGGCGGTGGCGGAGCCGCGGGAGCCCTCGGCACGCTTGGGACGACGACCCCGCGTGGCCCAGCCCCGCTGGGCGCGAGCTTGAGCGGCGCCCACGGGGGAGGCGTCGCCTTCACCCCCTCCCCGACCCGGGGCGGCGGTCATAGCGGAACGAGGCCCGTGACTCCGGTTTTGCCGGTCCTCCCGGTCGTCCCGGTCACACCGGTCGTCCCGGTCACGCCGATCACGCCGGCGCCCACGAGCGGTGTCGGGGTGTCGATTCCGGTGATCGGGACCCCGAGCAACGGCTCCAGCGGTACGGGGTCGTCGAGTCAGGGCAGTCCGACGTTGCCGAGCGTGGGGTCGGGCGGTACGGGGTCGTCGTCGAGTCAGGGCAGTCCGACGTTGCCGAGCGTGGGGTCGGGCGGTACGGGGTCGTCGTCGAGTCAGGGCAGTCCGACGTTGCCGAGTGTGGGGTCGGGCAGTACGGGTTCGTCGTCAAGTCAGGGCAGTCCGACGTTGCCGAGTGTGGGGTCGGGCGGTACGGGTTCGTCGTCGAGTCAGAGCAGTCCGACGTTGCTGAGCGTTGGGTCGGGCGGTACGGGTTCGTCGTCGAGTCAGAGCAGTCCGACGTCGCCGAGCGTCGGGTCCACCGGGACCGGCAGCAGCTCGACGGCCATCGGGTCCGGGGTTGGCGGCGGGCATCACCACACCTACCCGTCCGGTGGTGAGGGTTCCTCTCCGGGCCCATCGAGCGGTAGCTCCGGGTACTCGGGTCAGGGCGGCTCAGGGTATTCGGGTCAGGGTGGCTCGGGTCAGGGTGGCTCGGGGTATTCGGGTGAGGGTGGCTCGGGTCAGGGCGGCTCGGGTCAGGGCGGCTCGGGTCAGGGTGGCTCGGGGTATTCGGGTCAGGGTGGCTCGGGTCAGGGTGGCTCGGGGTATTCGGGTCAGGGTGGCTCGGGTCAGGGTGGCTCGGGGTATTCGGGTCAGGGTGGCTCGGGTCAGGGTGGCTCGGGGTACTCGGGTCAGGGTGGCTCGGGTCAGGGTGGCTCGGGTCAGGGTGGCTCGGGTCAGGGCGGCTCGGGTCAGGGTGGCTCGGGGTACTCGGGTCAGGGTGGCTCGGGTCAGGGCGGCTCGGGTCAGGGCGGCAGTCCGGGCCAGTCGGGACCGTGCGCGGGAACCAGCGTCGCGCCGGCCTCCGACGAGACAGCCAGCCCGCAGCAGCCTTCCTCCGGCACCGTCCCGACCGGTTCTGACCAGAAACCGCCCTCCACGGGCACAAGCTCAACCGCCGGCTCGCCTAGTGCAGACGCCGGCTCCGCGCCCACCTCGGGCGGGCCCGGGACCACACCCAGCTCCGGGTCTCACTGACCGCCGACGGACGTCGGCTCGCTCCTGGGCCGACATTTGCGCCAGGACGGCGGTCACCATTTCTGCCAGACGCGGCCGTTCGGTGGAGCCGACGGGGCCGAGCCTATCCAGGAGTCCTGACGCCCACGTCTTGCTGGCCTTAGTTTCGACGGACGCAAACGTCCGTCCGCGGATCGGGCGCGGTCGGTGTTGGACGTTTGCCGACGCTGGGGACGCAAACGTCCACCCGCGGATCGGGCGCGGTCGGTGTCGGACGTTTGCCGACGCTGGGGACGCAAACGCCTGTCGCTTCGCCGGCACGGGAGAGGTCTTTCGCTTCCGCGCGCGGCGAGGTCCGGTCGCACCGGATTCCGAGCGCGCCGAGTCGAACCTGACCACAGGGCCGCGGGCGGCCCAGCGGGCGTCCGGCGCGGGAGATCTGTTCGCACAGCGATCAATCGGTCGCTTTGCGGTCGTACCCAAATCAATATATTTGTCGGCCAGTGTTGTCGCAGCGAACGCAGGTTGCGATCATCGGCGCCGGTCCGGCCGGGCTGCTGCTCGGTCAGCTGCTGCACCGCCACGGGATCGACGCGATCGTCCTGGAGGCGCGCAGCCGGTCCTACGTCGAGGCGCGGATCCGGGCCGGTGTACTGGAGCAGGGCACGATGGAGGTGCTGCGCGAGGTCGGCGTGGGGGAGCGGATGGATCGCGAGGGATTGCTCCACGGGGGGATCTACCTGTGCTTCGACGGCGCTCGCCACCACATCCCGATGAGCGAGCTGACCCACGGCCGGGCGGTGATGATCTATGGGCAGACCGAGGTGGTCAAGGATCTGATCGAGGCCCGGCTGGCCGCCGGCGCTCCGCTGCGCTTCGAGTGCAGCGACGTGTCGGTCGAGGGGATCGAGCAGGACGAGCCGATCGTTCGCTACACCCACGACGGTGCGCAAACCGAGCTGCGATGCGAGATCGTGGCCGGCTGTGATGGCTTTCACGGGGTGAGCCGAGAGGCGATTCCCGACCGTGTCCGCAAGGTGTGGAGCCGTGAGTATCCGTATGCCTGGCTCGGCATCCTCGCCGACGTGGCGCCCTCCACCGACGAGCTGATCTACGCCTATTGCGATCGCGGCTTCGCGCTGCACAGCATGCGCTCGCTGACGCTGAGCCGCCTGTACCTGCAGGTGGATCCCGCCGAGGACATCGCGCAGTGGCCGGATGATCGCGTCTGGGGCGAGTTGGACGCGCGCCTGGCCTACGCCGATCGTGAGTTGGCCGAGGGGCCGGTGCTGGAGAAGTCGATCACGCCGATGCGCAGCTACGTCGCCGAGCCGATGCGGTACGGATCGCTGGTCCTGGCCGGCGACGCGGCCCACATCGTGCCCCCTACCGGGGCCAAGGGACTGAACCTGGCGGTCGCCGATGTCACCGTGCTCGCCGCGGCGCTGGTCGACCACTTCCGGCTGGGTTCGGACACCGGCCTGGAGGAATACTCGGAGCGCTGTCTGAGCCGGGTGTGGCGGGCCCAGCATTTCTCATGGTGGATGACCACGATGCTGCACATCGATCCCGCCGACGACGGCTACGCCCGCCGGCTGCAGCGCTCGCAGCTGAATTACGTCACCGGCTCGGCCGCGGCCGCCACCTCGCTGGCCGAGAACTACGTCGGTCTCCCGCTCTCCCAGACGGTGGCGAGTCTCGATGGCTGAGCTGACGACGCTCGCTGAGGCCATCGCTGAGCTCGTTGGCGATGGCGACGCGATCGCGATCGAGGGGTTCACCCATCTGATCCCGTTTGCCGCCGGACACGAGGTCCTGCGCCAGGGCCGCCGTGACCTCGAGCTGATCCGGATGACGCCGGACATCCTGTACGACCAGATGATTGGAATGGGCGCGGCGCGCAAGCTCGTGTTCTCCTATGGAGGCAACCCGGGGGTCGGCTCGCTGCACCGCTTCCGGGACGCGGTGGAGCACGACTGGCCCCATCCGATCGAGCTCGAGGAGCACAGCCACGCCGGGATGGCCAACCGCTACGCCGCCGGTGCGGCGCGGCTGCCGTTCGCGGTGATGCGCGGCTACGTCGGAACCGATTTGGAGAGCCTCACTCGCGTGGCGCCGATCACCTGCCCGTTCACCGGCGAGTCGTTGGTGGCGGTGCCGGCGCTGGCCCCCGACGTGTCGATCGTGCACGCTCAGGAGGCCGATGGCGAGGGCAACGTCCAGCTCTGGGGGATACCGGGTGTCCAGAAGGAAGCGGTGCTCGCCGCCGATCGGGCGATCGTGACCGTGGAGCGGATCGTCGACCAGCTGGAGCCCCGACCCGGCGGCGTGGTGATCCCGGGCTGGGTCGTCGACGCGGTGGCCGAGGCGCCCGGAGGGTCACAGCCGTCCTACAGCCTCGGCATCACCATGCGGGACAACGACTTCTACCGTTTCTGGGACGGACTCAGCCGTGACCGCGAGGCGTTTGCGACCTGGATGCACGAGCACGTCCTGCGCGAGGTGAGCAGCCGGTGAGCGCGACCACCGAACCGTTCACCGCGGGGGAGGTGCAGACCGTCGTCGCCGCGCGGCGCCTGGAGCACGCCAGCTCCGTGTTCATCGGCGTCGGCCGTCCCAGCACCGCGGCGATCCTGGCCCGGATGGTCCACAACCCGCACCTGGTGCTGGTCTACGAGTCGGGCACGATCGGCGCCAAGCCGTTTCGCATTCCGCTGTCGATCGGCGACGGAGAGCTCGCGGAGACCGCGGACGCGGTGGTGTCGGTGCCGGAGATGTTCAACTACTGGATCGGACCCGGCCGAGTCCAGGTCGCCTTCCTCGGCGCGGCGCAGGTCGATAGGTTCGCGAATCTCAACTCGACGGTGATCGGCGACTACGCGCACCCGAACACCCGGCTCCCGGGCGCCGGTGGGGCGCCCGAGATCGCGGCCGGCTGCCAGGAGGTGGTGATCATCGCGCCCCACGGCAAGCGGACGCTCGTGCCGCGCCTGGACTTCCGCACCACCGTCGGCTACGGCGACGGTCGCGGAGACCGGGAGCGACTCGGCTTCCGGGGCCGCGGGCCGATCGCGCTGGTCACCGACCTCGGGGTCCTGGAGCCCGATCCGGACAGCGACGAGCTGCGGTTGACCCAGATCCATCCCGGGGTGGTGCTCGATCAGGTGCGCGAAGCCACCGGCTGGGAGCTGGCCGTGGCGCCCGCACTGGCGGTCACGCCGCCGCCCAGCGACTCCGAGCTCGCCGCCCTGCGAGAGCTGCTCGGCAGATCACGCGGGGACCGACGGTCAGACGGGGCGGGATGAGCAATGAGCACCGAGGAGACAACCGAGAAGATCTACGCGCCGGTCGCCGAGACACCGGGCAACTACGTGCGCGAGCCGGCCGGCGCTCACCCGCCGCTCGATTACCCGCCGTACAAATCGACCTCGCTGCGACATCCCAAGCAGCCACTGATCTACCTGCCGCATACGGTCACGGAGATCACCGGGCCCGCGCTCGGAGCGTTTGCGCCGATCTCCTCCGACGATGCCGATCTGCTCAGCCAGCACGAGGGCGAGCCGATTGGAGAGCGGATAACCGTCTCCGGACGCGTCTACGACACCGAGGGCAAGCCGCTGCGCGACACGCTGGTGGAGGTTTGGCAGGCCAACGCCGCCGGGCGCTATCGCCACCGCTGGGACAACTGGCCGGCACCCCTGGACCCGAATTTCTCCGGTGCCGGTCGGTGCCTGACCGATGCCGACGGCCGCTATCGGTTCTTGACGATAAAGCCGGGCCCGTATCCGTGGGGCAACCATTACAACGCATGGCGTCCCGCCCACATCCACTTCTCGCTGATGGGCCGGGCGTTCACCCAGCGACTCGTGACCCAGATGTACTTCCCGGGCGACCCGTTGCACCCGTATGACCCGATCTTCAACTCGGTCCGCGACGAACCGGCGCGCGAGCGGATGATCTCCACCTTCTCGATCCACGGCACCCAGCCCGACTGGGCCACTGCGTTTGAATTCGACATCTACCTCCGGGGGCCGGCGGCGACGCCGTTCGAGGAGGCCGGTTGATCTTCCAGACCACCCCGTCCCAGACCGTCGGGCCGTATTTCGCTATCGGCCTGCCGTGGCCGGACGGCCCGCATGCCGTAGTGGAGGGCACCCCGCAGTCGATCACGATCTCCGGCACCGTCTACGACGGCGCGGGCGCCCCGGTGCCCGACCACCTGATCGAGACCTGGCAGCCGGATCCCGAGGGCCGGTTTGCCGACGCGTATGGCCACGGCGGCGCCTCCGAGATGGCGGGGTTCACGGGGTTCGCCCGGGTCGGCGTCGAGGTCGGAGACGGGAGCTTTCAGATCCTGACCGTGAAGCCCGGCCGTGTACAGGAGGCCGGCGGACGGCTGCAGGCGCCCCACATCGACGTCAGCGTTTTCGCCCGCGGAATGCTCCACCGTTGCGTCACCCGAATCTACTTCGGCGACGAGGAGACGGCCAATGCCGAGGATCCGATCCTGGCCCGCGTGCCCGCCGATCGGCGCCACACCCTGATCGCGATCCCGCAGGACGGTGGCTATCGCTTCGACATCCGTCTGCAGGGGTCCGACGAAACGGCCTTCTTTGCCATCTGAGCCGGGGCTGTTCGCCGGTATCTACGAACGCGGTCCGGTGGCGGCGCAGGTGAGCGAGGTCGCCTGGTTGCAGGCGATGCTGGACGTAGAGGCAGCGCTGTCAGTCGCCTGCTCCGCGGAGGGTCTGATCCCGGCAACCGCGGCCGACGAGATCGCCGCCGCCTGTCGCGCCGACCGCTTCGATCTCGCCGCCCTGGCCGTCCAGGCGGGCGCCCATGCCACCCCGGTCGTCGGCTTGGTGGACGCGCTGCGCGCGGCGGTCAGCGAGCCGGCGCGGGACCACGTCCATCTCGGCGCCACCAGTCAGGACATCAGCGACACCGCGCTGATGCTGGTGGCGCACCGGGCACTGGGGCCGCTGCTGGCCGATGCCCGCGGCGCCGCCGATGTGGCGGCACGCCTGGCCGACGAGCACCGGGCAACGCCGATGATCGGGCGCACCCTGCTCCAGCAGGCGCTGCCGGTCACGTTTGGGCTGCGTGCCGCCGGATGGCTGGTCGGAATCGATGCCGCCGGGACGCGGCTTGCGGAGATCCGGGAGCGCGAGCTCGCGGTGCAGATGGGCGGGCCGGTCGGAGCGCGATCGCCGGCGATCGCGGCGCGGGTTGCCCGCGAGCTCGGGCTCGCCGCTCCGGTGCTGCCGTGGCAGGCGATTCGCGTTCGCCCCGTCAACCTGGGGACGGCATTGGGAACGTTGAGCGGCGTAGTGGCCAAGATCGCGCGCGACGTGACCTTGCTGGCCCAGCAGGAGGTGGGTGAAGGCCGCGAGGACGGGGACGCGGACCCCGCCCACCCCACTGGGCGGTCGAGCGCAATGGCGCACAAGCGCAACCCGGTGGCCGCGGTGTCGGCGCTGGCCTGCGCCAAGCGCACCCCCGGTCTGGTGGCGACCGCACTGGCCAGCATGGAGCAGGAGCACGAGCGGGCCGCGGGGGCGTGGCAGGCCGAGTGGGGAACCTACACGGACCTGCTCGGGCTCACCGGGTCGGCGACGGCCTGGACCCGGGAGCTGCTCGAGGGCCTGACCGTAGATCCGCGGCGGATGCGAGCCAACCTTCAGGCATCTCCGGTCGCCGGGGCGGATTTGCCGGCGGGCGCGGAGGAGCTGATTGCGCGCGCGCTACAGGCACATCGTGCCAACACCGAGTGAGGGAGGGATCGATGAGCCACGACCCCAGCTATGACGCCGGGATGAAGGTGCGGCGCGAGGTGCTCGGAGACGAGCACGTCGACGGCGCGATCCGGCGCGCGACGGAATTCACCGCGCCGTTTCAGGAGCACATCACCCGCTGCGTCTGGGGTGGGGTATGGACGCGAGGCGGGCTGGACCGGCGGATGCGCAGTGCGATCACCCTCTCGGTGCTCACCGCGCTCGGACGCGACAACGAGCTCGAGCTCCACGTCCGCGCCGCGCTGCGCAACGGACTGACGTCGGCCGAGATCTCCGAGGTGCTGCTTCACACCTCCGCCTACGCCGGGGTTCCCGCGGCGAACGCGGCCTTCGGGATCGCCCAGCGGGTGCTCGAGACCGAGGCGGCGCCGGGTGGATCAGGCGATCCACCCGGCACCGGTACGGCGTGAACTGCGCTCCCCCTGACAAGTCTCTGCTCAGTCCTGCGGGACTGATGAGTGAGTGGTTGTCAGGGATGTCCGAGAGCTGACATTCAGGGCCCTCAGGACCCTTGCTCAGCGGGCGACGGCGGTGACCGCGGCGCTGCCGGCGCCGGATTTGGCGTGGGCTGCCCACAGCGGCTTGGCCAGCAGCAGCTGCACGTCGCAGATGCGGCGCTCGGAGAAGCCGCCCTCGCAGTAGGCCAGGTACAGCGTCCAGATCCGCCGGAAGCGATTGTCGTAGCCCAGCTCGGCGAGCTCGCCCGCGGCCGAGTTGAAGTTGTGGCGCCACCGGCGCAGCGTCTCGACGTAACTCGGGGTCATGTCCTCCAGTCCGACGGCCTGCAGATCGGTCCGCCGAGCGACGTGGCGCATGATCACCTCCATCGAGGGCAGGCACCCGCCCGGGAAGATGTACTCCTTGATGAACGAGCGTGAGGCCTTCTCCACCTCGTAGGCACGGTCGTCGATCGTGATCGCCTGCAGCAGCATCGCGCCGTGCGGCGTCAGCAGGTCGGAGCAGCGGTGAAAGAACCGGCCGATGTGCTGCCAGCCGACCGCCTCGATCATCTCGATCGAGACCAGCTTGTCGAACTGGCCGCGCAGATCCCGGTAATCGGTCATGAGCACGGTCACCCGGTCGGCGAGTCCGGCCCGTCTCACCCGGTCAAGTGTGTAGTCGTGCTGTTCGGAGGAGATCGTGGTCGTGGTCACGCGGCAGCCGCGTGTGGCGGCGGCGTGGACGGCAAACCCACCCCAGCCCGTGCCGATCTCCACCACGTGATCCTCCGGCGTCAACGCCAGGCGGTTGCACACCCGCTCGAGCTTGGCCACCGACGCCTCCTGCAGCGTCATCCCCGGCCGGTCGAAGAGCGCGCACGAGTACATCATCGTCGGGTCCAGCATCCGTTCGAACAGCTCGTTGCCGAGGTCGTAATGGGCGGCAACGTAGTGACGGCTGCGCTGCTTGGTGTTGTGCTGGCGCAGCGCGCGGATCCACTGGTGGGGGGTCCACAGCGGCGCCGTCGCCGAACGGACGCGATCGATCAGCACCGCGTTGCGCGCCGCCAGGCGGATCACCGCCACGAGGTCGGGCGAGTCCCACCAGTGGCGTGCATAGGACTCCGCCAGCCCGCGGCTGCCGCGCATCAGCATCTGCCAGAAGCGTTCGTCGCAAACCTCGATCGTCGCCGCCGGCGCACCGGTGCCAAACCGCCGCCGCCGGCCGCGCTCGACGACCGTCAGGCTGCCGACCCTGATCTGGCGGAGCAGGAACGACGCGGTCGTCCGCCAGGTGGTGGGTGCAGCGCAGCTCACGACGCCGCTGGCCGGGGATGGCGGTGCACCGGCGCGCCGGCCAGCTTGAGGCCAACGGCGTGGCCGTAGATCAGCGTCAGCACGCGAGCGGTCGCCACCGGATGGCGGGCGGTGATCCGGGCCACCGTGGCCCGGGTCAGCTCGCGACGCTCCATCGCCAGGGTCGCGTCGAACACCGCCGTCCCGTCGTGCCGGCTCTCGATGTGGACCGAGAGGGTGCCCGCGGGCGGGGTCGCCCGTGCCTCATACACGTGGTTCATGCCCATGAACGGTGACACGTGCAGCTCCTTGGCAAAGCTTCCCTGCAGCACCGCGGAGCGGGGGCCTCGGTCGGCCAGGAGATAGCTGTGGCGCTCGCCCCACGGGGTATTCGTGACCTCGGCGAGAACGCTCTCCAGCTCGTCCCCGCCGGAGTCAAAGCAGTAGTAGAAGGTGACGGGGTTGAAGCACAGCCCGAGCGATCGCAGCTGGGTCAGCATCCGGATCGGGCCGCCCGGGCGTGAGCCCGACAGCTCCTGGACGCGGTCGCTCACGGCCACGTGCAGCGGCACCGACGCCGGGCGCAGGTAGTCGCGACGACGGAAGCGCAGCAGCCCGGGGCCGCGCGCCAGCAGCCGCCCGCCCCACAGCGAGGGCAGTTCGGCCAGGTCGACGTAGGCGAGCGCCAGTCGATGGCGGAACTCCCGGGGGGGATCGAGGCGGCGGTGGCGGATGGTGCCGGCGTAGATGCAGCTGGCGGTGGCGGTCATCGCCACACCCAGCTGGCGGTGGCGGTCATTGCCACGCTCCGACACGGGCGGCGAGCGCGATCACACCCTGACCCCAAGGCGCTCGGCGACGCGAAGGCCGCTGACGACCCCGTCCTCGTGAAAGCCCCAGCCCCAGTAGGCGCCGCAGAAGTGCGTGTGGCGCTGCGCGCTGATCTCCGCGAACCGGCGCTGAGCGGCCACCCCCTCGCTGGAGAAGACCGGATGCGCGTAGGCGATCTTGCGGATCACCTTGTCCGGATCGATCTCCGGGGTGCGGTTGAGCGTGACGCACAGCTCTCGCTCGGCGTCCAGAGCCTGAAGCCGGTTCATGTGGTACGTGACGGTGGTGCGTTCGTGGTGGGCGCCGAGCAGGTGATAGTTCCAGCTCGCCCACGCCCGCCGCCGCCGCGGGAGCAGCCGTGAGTCGGTGTGCAGGACCGCCTCGTTGGCCTGGTACGGGATGGCGCTCAGCAGCTCGTGCTCTCGGTCGGTGCGATCGGCGAGCAGGTGGAGCGCCTGATCGGAGTGGGTCGCCAGCACGACCTCGTCGAAACGCTCCGGGTCGCCGCCCCGGGGGGTGATCAGCACATGATCGGCGTTACGGGTCACCGCCTGGATCGGCGTGCGCAGGCGCAGGCGTCCGCGCAGGCCGCCGAGCAGCGCGTCGACGTAGCGCGCCGAGCCGCCGCTGATCGTCCGCCAGCACGGTCGCTGCCGGAACGACAGCATTCCGTGATTGTCGAAGAACTCGGCCATGAATCGAGCCGGGAAGGCCCACATCTGCCGCGGATCGGCCGACCACACCGCTGACGCCTGCGGGACGATCAGCCGGTCGATGAACGGCCGGGAGAAACGCTGCTGCTCCAGCCAATCGCCCAGCGACGGGCCTTCGTCGCTGCGCCCGCCCTGGGCCACCAACTCTCGGGCGGCGCGATTGAAGCGGGCCATGTCGGCCACCATGCGGTGAAACCAGGGCGTGACCAGATGGGCGCGCTTGGCGAACAAGCCGTTGGGCGATGAGCCGTTGTACTCGAAGTCGCCGCATCCGTCGCTGACGCTGAACGTCATCGAGGAGGCCTTCGTCGCCACCCCGAGCCGGCTCAGCAGGCGCTCGAAATTGGGGTAGTTGCGATCGTTGTAGACGATGAACCCGGTGTCCACGTGGTGGGTCTGGTGGGGCGTGTCGACGCGGACCGTATTGGTGTGACCGCCGGCGTAGCCGTTGGCCTCGAACACGGTGACGTCGTGTCGGGCATCGAGTAGGTGGGCCACCACCAGTCCGGAGACGCCGGCGCCCACGATCGCAATTCGCAACCGTTTCTCCAAGTGCAAAGGTTAGGCGGGTGACCGCTTCAGGCGGCCGGGCCGCCCGGCGGGCGGATCAGGGGTGGGCAGCCGCTTGGCTCCGAAGACCAGCAGCACGACGACCCGCACGATGGCGCTGTGCAGAGGATTGTCGAGTCCGATCATCTGAGGCTGCTCCGTTCTGGCTGGCGATGCGGGCGGGGTCGATGGATATACGAGCGAGCGGCCATCTTCGGATCATGTTTGCCGCTCGCCCCCAAATATCGCAGCCGCAGAGGCTGGGCTCGGCTCAGCGAGGCTCAGGCGGCGGACACGGAGACTCAGGTCAGCGGGGCGACGATCACCGGCGAATGCGTCGGCTTCTGGCTGCCGCCCGCTGGCTCGGGCGTCACCAGCACCGCGGAGACACCGCGGAGACTGCCCGGTACCTCGACGTCTCCATCCCCGTTGTGGGTGACATCGAACAGCGCGGTCGTCGGGACCGGGGGGGCCTTTCCGCGTTCGGTCCACACCTCGTAGATCTTGCCCTTGGGCGGGGAGGCGAAGCCGCGGACGATTAGCGTGCCGCGATCGCGATTGACCTGGAGATGGACGAAGCCTGGACCCGTGACCTTGGCCTCGATGATCCGGGTGCGACCGACGGAGGAAGAGGTCAGCGAGACGATGGCGAAGACCACCGCGGCGACCGCCACCGCCCCGGCCACGCCGGTGAGCAGGCGGGGCCAGCGCCAGCGGGCCGCGGCCGGGGAGCGGCGAGCCGGCCGGCGATCTTCGCCGGCAATTGGCTGCTGTGCCACCTCATGCAGCACCCGCCGACGCAGGCTCGCCGGCGCCGGATGCGCCGGCGCGCTCAACGAGAGCGTCTCGACCACTCGCTGGAACGCGGCCAGCTCGTCACGGCAGGAAACGCAGGTCTCGAGGTGATGACCGAAGGCTTCGGCCTCGGCCGGCTCCATCGCGCCGAGGGCGTACGCGGCGACGTCGGCGCCGTGGTCTCGGTTCTCGGTAGTCCGGTCTAGATCGCTCATGGCCTTGCTCCGGTCATAGCACCGCCTCCGCAGGGCCCTGCATCGATTGGCGCAGCTTGGTCAGCCCCAGTCGCATGCGCCCTTTCACGGTCCCCGAGGGAAGTTGCAGCATCTCTGAGATCTGGCTGTGGCTGAATCCTCCGAAGTAGGCCAGCTCGATCACCTGTCGCTGGTCGGGCGGTAGGTCAGCCAGCGCGGTCCGCACCTGCTGCGCGTCGTGGCGGCGCTCGGCATCGTCGGGGATGTCCTCGACGGACGCGAGCTGCTCGATCGTTCCCTCAGCGGTTACGTCGCGGCCTGCCCTCACTACATCTCTACGGAACAGGTCGATCGCTCGGTTGCGAACTACGCCGAGCACCCACGAGCGGACGCTTCCCCGGGTCCGGTCGTACCGTGCCGCGCTTCGCCACAAGGAGAGGAACGCCTCCTGAACTACGTCCTCGGCGATCCCGCGGCGCCCGCACATGCGATAGGCGAGCGAGAACGCCGCGTCGGCGTGGCGATCGAACACGACCTCGAACGCCTTGGCGTCGCCGTCGTGGACCAGCGGCATGAGATCCTCGTCGGCGAGGGCTCGCAGGTCGGCACGCGAACTGCGCGGGCTGAGCGGTGAACGGAACACTAGCTGTCAGTAGTGGATCACGTTTCGCCAACCGCGGGCGAGGACCTGTAATCGGTCCGGGCGGATCACGGTCGCCCAAAGCCCTCGCATTCCTTCCTACGCAGGCGGCGTCGGCGTGGATCACCGACCACTTGGTGCCTCCGTTCGCAAATACGACGACATTCGAGCGGCCTCCGGCGGGCGCCTGGCTTTGTCCTCGGATGCTCGTGCAGCGCTGCTGCACGTCGCATCCTGCGTCCGCGCCAGGCACCGCCGGCGACCACTCTCGGTGTCGCCGTACTTACGAACGCAACCACTTAGAATCGCCGGGAAACCGTCCAGGAGGGCAGGCGATGACCGATTCGTACGCGCGCGGTGATACCGATGTCGCGTTGCTGGAGGAGACGATCGGCGCCAACCTGGAGCGAATCGTGGGCCGGTTCGGAGACCGCGAGGCACTCGTCTCCCGCGCCCAGGAGCGCCGCTACAGCTACGCCGAGCTCGGAGCCGCCGTCGACGAGCTGGCACGGGCGCTGATCGCGACCGGCCTCGGGCAGGGCGAGCGGATCGGGATCTGGAGCCCGAACTGCGCCGAGTGGACACTCGTCCAGTACGCGACCGCCAGGATCGGCGCGATTCTGGTCAACATCAACCCGGCCTACCGCACCTCGGAGCTGGAGTACGCGCTGCGCCAGTCCGGCTGCCGAATGCTGATCGCCGCGCCGGCGTTCAAGAGCTCGGACTACCGATCGATGATCGACGAGGTAAGCCCGCGGATGGACGCCCTGGAACAGGTCGTGTTCCTGGATGACCCCGATTGGCAAGGGCTGCTGGCGCGCGCCGGTGAGACGGCGCCAGAGCAGCTGCGGGCTCGATCGGCGCGGCTGGCCCCGGATGACCCGATCAACATTCAGTACACCAGCGGCACCACCGGCTTTCCCAAGGGGGCGACGCTGACGCATCGCAACATCCTCAACAACGGGTTCTTCGTCGGTGAGCTGTGCCGTTACACCGAGCGCGACCGGGTCTGCATCCCGGTCCCGTTCTACCACTGCTTCGGCATGGTGATGGGCAACCTGGGGGCCACCTCGCACGGCGCCACGATGGTCATCCCGGCGCCGGCGTTCGACCCGGAGGCGACCCTGGCCGCCTGCGCCGCCGAGCGCTGTACGTCGCTGTACGGCGTCCCCACGATGTTCATCGCCCAGCTCGATCACCCGCGCTTCTCCGAGTATGACCTGAGCTCGTTGCGCACCGGGATCATGGCCGGTTCACCGTGCCCGGTGGAGGTGATGAAGCGAGTGATCGAGCTCATGCACATGCGTGAGGTTGCAATCGCCTACGGGATGACGGAGACCTCGCCGGTCAGCCTCCAGACCAGGTTCGACGACCCCCTGTCCAAGCGAGTCGGATCGGTGGGGCGGGTACATCCCCACGTCGAGGTCAGGATCGTCGACCCGGCCGGCGGGGAGACCGTCGCCCGGGGCGACACCGGTGAGCTGTGCACCAGGGGCTACAGCGTGATGGCCGGCTACTGGAACGACCCGGAGCGCACCGGGGAGGCGATCGACGCCGAGTCATGGATGCACACCGGCGATCTGGCGACGATGGACGGCGAGGGCTACGTCAACATCGTCGGGCGCAGCAAGGACATGGTCATCCGCGGCGGCGAGAACGTGTATCCACGCGAAGTGGAGGAGTTCCTGTACGGCCATCCGGACATCGCCGACGTCCAGGTGATCGGCGTTCCCGACGAGCGCTACGGCGAGGAGCTGATGGCCTGGGTGATCCCCCGCGGCGACGCCGCGCTCAGCGCCGAGACGATCGGGACCTTCTGTGAAGGGCGGATCGCCCATTACAAGGTGCCGCGTTACGTCAAGCTGGTCGACGCCTTCCCGATGACGGTCACCGGCAAGGTGCAGAAGTTCAAGATGCGCGAGCAGGCCATCGGCGAGCTCGGCCTGGGAACGACCGCGTCGATGCGGACGGCGTGAGCGGTCGCCAGGCGTCGGCACCGGCGCTGGTGATCGGATCCGGCCCCAACGGTCTGGCGGCGGCGATCACGCTGGCGCACGCCGGGCACCCGGTCACGGTGCTGGAGGCGGCGCCGCGGCCCGGCGGGGCGGTGGCCACCGAAGCGCTCACACTGCCCGGCTTCGCCCACGACACGTTCTCGGCGGTGTATCCGGCGGCGGCGGCGTCGCCCGTGTTCGAGCGCTTCCCGCTGCACGAGCACGGCCTGCGGTGGATTGAACCGGAGGCGTGCTATGCCCATCCGCTGCCGGACGGACGCGGCGCGGCGCTGTACCTGGATCTGGAGCGCACCGCCATCAGCCTGGAGCAGTTCGGGGCCGGCGAGGGCGAGCACTGGACTCGGTTCGCCGCCCCGCTGGTGCGCCGCTTCGACGCCCTGCGGCGGACGCTGCTGGCGGGCTTTCCCCCGGTGGCGGGGCCGGCCCGACTGCTGGCCGGGTTGGGACCGCGGGCGGGACTGGACCTCGCCCGCCTGGCGCTGATGCCGGCGCAGGCGTTCGCCGGCGAGATCTTCCGCACCCCCGGAGCGCGTGCCTGGCTGTACGGGTCGGCGCTGCACGGAGATGTCCCGCTCACCGCGTCGGGCAGCGCGGTCGCCGCTGCGTACCTAAATCTCCTCGGACACGGGGTGGGTTGGCCGAGCCCGGCGGGGGGCGCCGGCCAGCTGGCTGCCGCGCTGGTGTCGTATCTGACGA
Source organism: uncultured Actinomycetota bacterium (assembly GCA_963830395.1). Lineage (GTDB taxonomy): Bacteria > Actinomycetota > Thermoleophilia > Solirubrobacterales > Solirubrobacteraceae > Palsa-465. The sequence goes on along the minus strand of CAWHMI010000012.1, from coordinate 196,632 downwards.
GTTTGGGGGCAACCGTCCGCACCGGAGCCGAGGTGACGGCGATCGTCGCCGTCCGGCGACGGGTGACCGGCGTTCGGCTGAGGGGCGGCGAGGCCGTGGCCGGCGCGATCGTGATCGCCGATGTGATGCCGGCGGCTCTGGTCAGGCTGGCGGACGGGGCACTCCCCCCGGCGTACGCCCGCGCGCTGTGCCGGTATCGCGCGGGGCCGGCGACGCTCAAGATCGACTGGGCGCTGGCCGGACCGATCCCGTGGGTCGCGCCCGAGGCGCGTCTGGCCGGGACGGTGCATGTCGGCGGCGCCGAGGAGGAGCTGCTGGCGGCCGGCGCCCTGACCGGTGAGCTTCCGGAGCGCCCGTTCATGCTGCTCGGACAGCAGACGATCGCCGATCCGAGTCGGGCGCCGGTGGGTAAGCACACCGCCTGGGCCTACACGCACGGGCCGGGGAGCGTCGACTGGGCAGCGGCGGCGTCGGCGCATGTCGGCCGGATGGAGGCCCAGATCGAGCGGTTTGCGCCCGGCTTCCGTGAGCTCATCCTTGCCCGGCACGTGCTCGGGCCGCGCGACCTGGAGCGGCGCAACGCCAACCTCGTCCACGGCGACGTCAATGGGGGCAGCTATGCCCTGGACCAGCTCATCTTCCGGCCGATGCCGGCCCTCATCCCGTACCGCACGCCGGTGCGCGGCCTGTACCTGTGCAGCGCCGCGACCTTCCCGGGCGGGGCGGTACACGGCGTGCCGGGACGGGCGGCGGCGCGAGCTGCCATGCTGGAGGCGCGGCTGCCGCGGCTGGCGCGGGTCGGTCAGTCGCGATCGTCGCCGAAGCCCGGATGATGCAGCCACCAGCTGGCGTGCCGCAGCAAGCGCTCGGGCTCGAAGCGAGTCGGGTCGGTGAGCACCAGGCGCGCGTACTCGTCGGAGATCGCCGACAGGATCCGGGCGGTCAGATCGGCGTCGGCCTCCTCCGCGTCCGCGCTCATCGCGGGGCGCACCGCCTGGGTCAGCTTGGCGAGCACGGTCGCTCGCCCCTGGGCGATCCGCTTGCGCAGGCTCCTGGGGGCTCCCTCGGGTGCCATCAGCACGAGCCGCCACGTGGTCGGGTGATCCTTGACTGCGCACAGATAGGCGCGCAGGCTGTCGAGCAACTCCTGGCGCGGATCTGCTGAGGTCAGAGCGGACGGCGTCGTCTCGGACACCTGGGCCAGGGCCCGGGCCATCTCCCGCTCTATCACCGCCTCGAGCAGGGCCCGGAGGTCCCGGAAGTGCTGGTAGATGAGCGCGCGGGTGACGCCGGCATGCTTGGCCACCAGCTCGATCGAGACGGCATGGAAGCCGCGCTGGATCGCGAGCTCGGTGGCTACGTCGAGAAGCTGCTCCCGCCGTGCCGGGGCGGTCATGCGAGTGGAGGTGCGCGGTGAGACGGCCATGGCGTACCGCATGTTACGCTGCCGTTACTAACGATGCTGTCAACGGCTCGAGGCGACGGCTCGGGTTTGACGAAGATCGAGCGAGGGGAGGGCGATGTACTCGCCAGTGTTGTTGCGCGACCGGAGCCGGCCAGCCCAGATCGTCGTCGCCGGGGTGGTGCCGGCGGCGCTCGGCGCCCTCGCCGGGATCCTGATCGGCGTCTCCGCCGGCGCCTACTGGGTCCTGGCGATCGTGGCCGCCGCCGGCGCATTCGTCGCCGGGTTCGAGCACCGGGACGGATGGGGCGGCGCCGATCGTGGCTTCTTCGCGGGCATCTTCTACGGCGTCGCGCTGCTGGTGACCCACGCGCTGGTCGGCACTCACGCCAAGGTGTCGCTGGGGAGCTTTCCGCCTCTGCTGGTAGTCATCACCGCGGTCGTGGGGATGCTCCTGTCGGCCGCCGGCGGGCGGATCGCTCGGGGGCAGCGCGATTAACGCTACCGTCACTAACGATGCCGCCACTTGCTGTGAGTGACGCAGAACGAGTGCAACGCCGGGTGCCGGAACACGCGCGGGTGGTGATCGTCGGCGCCGGCTTCTCGGGCCTCGGCATGGCGATCGCGCTCAAGCGGGAGGGCGTCCACGATTTCGTCGTACTCGAGCGTTCCGGCGACGCCGGCGGGGCATGGACGGACAACACCTATCCCGGCTGCACGTGCGACGTCCCTTCGCACCTGTACTCGTTCTCGTTCGCGCTCAACCCGGAATGGTCCCATACCTATTCGCCGCAGGTGGAGATTCGGGAGTACCTGCGGCGGTGTGCCAACCGCTTCGGGCTTCGCCCGTACCTGCGGACCAACGTCGAGGTCACCGGGGCGGCTTGGCATGAGGCCCAGCAGCGGTGGCAGGTGCACACCAGCGCCGGAAGCCTCACCGCGGACGTGCTGATCAGCGGCATGGGGCCGCTGACCGAGCCGAAGCTGCCCGACGTTCCGGGTCTGGACGAGTTTGCGGGCAAGACGATGCACTCGGCACGGTGGGATCACGACTACGATCTGACGGGCAAGCGAGTCGCCTCGATCGGTACCGGAGCGTCGGCGATCCAGTACGTTCCCCAGATCCAGCCGCGGGTGGAGAAGCTCTACGTGCTCCAGCGAACCGCGCCGTGGGTGATGCCGCACGGCAACCGCCCGATCACCGACTGGGAACGCGCCCTGTACCGCCGCGTTCCGCCAGCTCAGCGCGCCGTGCGCGCCGGGGTCTATGCCAGCCGCGAGCTGCTGATCCTGGGCTTCGTCAAGCGTCCCGGCTTGATGGGTGGCCTGGAGCAGCTGTCGCGCGCCCACATGCGCAAGCAGATCTCCGACCCGGAGCTGCTGGCGAAGGTCACTCCCGACTACACGCTCGGCTGTAAGCGGATCGTGCCCTCCAACCGGTGGTACCCGGCGTTGTCGGCCGACAACGTGGAGCTGGTGCCCGCCGGTCTGCGAGAGATCCGCCCAGCCTCGGTGATCGACACGACCGGCCAGGAGCACGCCGTGGACGCGATCGTCTTCGGCACCGGGTATCACGTGACCGATCCGCCGGTGGCCGACTACGTGCGTGGCCGCGACGGCCGGCTGATGGCGGAGGTGTGGCAGGGAAGTCCCCGCGCGTACTTCGGGACAGCCGTACCGGGGTTCCCCAATTTCTTCATGTTGCTCGGTCCCAACACTGGGTTGGGCCACAGCTCGATGGTGTACATGATCGAGTCCCAGATCGAGCACGCGCTGCAGGCGGTGCGGGCGCTCATCGGTAGCGGCGCGGCCACCATCGAGGTGCGGCTCGCAGCCCACGACGCCTACAACCGCCATATCGACGCCCGGCTGCAGGGCACGGTGTGGGATACCGGCGGCTGCGCCAGTTTTTACCAGGATGCGACCGGCCGCAACGCGACGCTGTGGCCAGACTGGACCTGGCGCTTCCGGCAGCAGTGCGCGAGATTCGACGCTGGCGCCTACACGCTGTCGGCGGCCCGGCGAGCTCCGCTGGCGGCGTAACGGGCCGCACGGAATTTGGCATCGCCGACCTGATGGAGGAGTAGGGTCTGCTGCCGTCATGGACGGTGACAGGTGGTTGCGAGACAGGACCGGGAGCACGAGCGTTCCGATCAGCGGCGAACTGCGGTATTGGCCGGAGCTGGGTCGCCTCCTCGCCGACCAGCGGTTTCGCGCGCCGCGGCGAGCGCGGCGTCCACCTCCGGTCCTGCTGATCCCGGGCTTTCTCGCCGGCGATCTATCGATGACGCTCCTGGCGGGATGGCTGCGGCGGCGAGGCCACGAGGTCCGGGGGAGCGGGATGCTGATCAACACCGACTGCTCGGGGCGGGCGCTGGAGCGCCTCGAGCACATCCTGGCCGGATTCCGTCGCCCCGCGTTCGTGATCGGCCAGAGCCGTGGGGGAACATTCGCCCGGGCGCTGGCCGCTCGCCGTTGCGACGCTGTGGCCGGGGTCGTGATGCTCGGCTCTCCGGTGCTCGACATCCTGGCGGTGTCGCCTCGGGTGCTGCGCACGGTTCGCTCGGTCGCCAGCCTCGGCGATCTCGGGTTCCCCGGGATGTTCTCGACCGGCTGCCGGGACGGGAACTGCTGCGCCGACTACAACGCGCTGCTGCGAACGCCGCTGGACGCGTCCACTGTCGCGCTCGCCGTCTACTCCCGCAGCGACGCGATCGTCGACTGGCACGCTTGCCTGGATCCGAGCGCGAAATGCGTCGAGGTCGATGGCAGTCACTGTGGGATGGCCGTGAACGTACGCGTCTACCGAGAGCTCGAGCAGGCGCTGGACCGCGCCGAGGCCGCGGCCGTCTGATCTGCCGACTGCGCCGCCCGGAGCGAGCAGGGTCGTCCTCATGAGCTGGTCCAGGCGATTTCGGCTCCGGCAGTACCTCAGCGGCAGTTTGTGGGTGCTCCCGCTGCTCGGCGCCGTCCTGGGTGTGGGGCTCGGGTATGCCGACGTTCTCGTCGACAAGTCGGTGCACCTTCCGGTCGAATTCACCTATTCGTCTTCGACGGCGAGCACGCTGCTGGCCTCGATCGTGGGCGCGATCGCCGCCCTCACCGGCTTCGTGGTCACGGTCACGGTGCTGGTCGTCCAGATGGCGACCGGCACGTTCTCCGCGCGGTACATGCGGCTGTGGTACCGCGACCGAGTCCTCAAGGCGCTGCTGGCGCTGCTGATCGGGACGCTCTCGTTCTCGTTCACGGTGCTGCGCCACGTCGAGAGCAACTACGTTCCCAACCTGGGGACGACGCTGGCCGGGCTGCTGTTGCTGCTCGGGCTGATGCTGTTCGTGATCTTCCTGGACCGGTTCCTGCACCGGCTGCGTCCGGTGGCGGTGGCGGTCTTGGTTGCCGATTACCTGCAACGGGACTTCCGTCGCCTCGTGGCGGTCCTCGCCGCTCCGGAGATCTTCTGGGGGCAGCTCGAGGACGATGCCGAGCCCCCGCTGCTGGTCGCCCGCTGCCAGCGGCGCGGCGCGGTCCAGGCGATCGACGTCGACGGGCTGCTCGGCTGGGCGCGGGCGCACGAGCTGCTGGTGGTGGTTCGCCACGCGGTCGGGGATTTCGTACCGGCCGGAGCCGTCCTGGTCGAGGCCCACGGTGCCGGTGTGGCTGATCCGCGCGACGCGGAGAAGCTGCGCCGGATGGTGGTGCTGGGGGCGGAGCGCACGATCGAGCAGGATCCGGCGTTCGCGCTGCGGATCATGGTCGACATTGCCGACAAGGCCCTGTCGGCGGCCATCAACGACCCGACCACGGCGGTCCAGGTGCTCAACTACCTGGGAGACAGCCTGCGCCTGATCGGGACCGTCGATGTGTCCGGCTCGCGCTTTGAGGGCTCGGCGGCCGGCCGCCGCGGTCTGGTCATGCCCGTCCGTAGCTGGGAGGACTACCTGGCGCTCGCCACCACCGAGATTCGCGAGTACGGATCGGCGTCGGTTCAGGTGATGCGGCGGATGCGCTCGATGCTGGAAGAGCTGTTGGGGGAGGTCCGGGAGGAGCATCTGGCCGCCGTGCGCGACGAGCTGGCGCGCCTCGACGCGACCGTCGCGCGGAACTTCGGCGACTCGGTCGATCTGGATCGCGCTGGCACGGCTGATTCTCAAGGCATGGGTGGGGTTAGGTTGAGCAAGCCCGGCTGACACCGATCAGCCGGCCGCCGGCCGACGCAAGCGCTGGATCCGGCTCGGCAGAGCTGGTCACCGGGTCACGGCCGCCACGCGGCCGCGTTGGTCAGATGCCGAGCTCGGCCGTGATCTCCCCGGCTTTGACGGCCGCCGCCAAGCGCCGGTAGTCGCGATCGTTCTGTTCCGCGTATGCCTTCGCGAAGTCCACCAGGGCCTGATCGAAGCGGGTCCCGGTGCCGAGATAGGCGGCGAGGGCGACGCGATCGCCGCTGCGGGCATGGGCGCGCGCCAGCGTCCAGCCGCACAGGCGTCCATAGGTCGCCAGTCCGCGCGGGGTCATGTGCTCTATGTCCGCCGATCCCTTCCAGTCCTTGAGCTGGCGGAGGTAGAAATCGCGAGCCTGTCCGTCGAGTCCGGCATCGACGTGCAGCCAGCCGAGGAAGATGTCGCTGGTGGCCTGCATGGTTCGCTGGCCAGTCACCACTCGCTCGCCGTGGTCCCGGCACCGGCTGCCGCCGACGAACGCCTCGAGCACCGATGCCTCCGCTCCTTGGCCTGCCGGAACAACGGGTCCCGGGCATCGCGACCGATGAGCAACACGATGAACGCCCGAGTGCCGACGCTGCCAACGCCGACGACCTTGCGCGCAAGCCGGCGATCTCATACTGCTCGAGCAGCACCCGCCGGTTGTGCTGGAGCGTGACGCGATACCTGCGCATCAGCTCGTGGAGGCGCGGCTTGGCGAGCATCGCCCGGGTCCTCCGCACCCGTCTGGGCGCGAACTCAGCAGCGTGTTCGGCGACAAGTCGCTCGAGCTCCAGATCGGCGTCGGCCGAGCGAATCCGGAGACTCTCTCCGACGCACCCGCCTCACCTGAACCACATTCCACCACCCCGCAGCGGTGGTGCTCGTCAGCGGACCTGCCGGGGCCCATTCTTAACAGTTTGGGTCACTCGTTTCCGCGCCCTTGACGGGTCGGCACCGGCCTGCTCCAATGGGCTGGACCCTCCGGTCCAGCATGTGTGCCAGCCGTCGATGCACCCTGCTCGTCGACCGACCGAGGGCAATCCCCAAAAGTAAGGAGAAACAATGCGCCTGCCTTTGCGCATGTCCCTGCCCGTCACGCTGCTCGCGTTGGCTCTGGCGGGGCCGGCTGTCGCGTCCGCGAATACGTCTCATTGGACGGATTCCGTGGTCGGACATGTCTACGTCAACGACAACACGACCCCGTCCAACACGGTCGCGGTGCTCGATCGCCACCGTGACGGCATGTTGACAGCCGCCGCGGGGTCTCCGTTCGATGCCGGCGGTGTCGGCACCGGGACGGGGCTCCCATCGCAGGGTGCAGTGCAGATCGCCGATAACGGACGGTACCTGCTGGCGGTCGATGCCGGCAGCAATCAGATCTCGGTGCTTCGCATCAATTACGGCGGAACCCTCGATCGCGTCTCCGGTGGCACCGTTTCCTCGGGCGGGATCAAGCCCGACAGCATCGCCGTGCATGGCAATCTCGTGTACGTCGCCAACTCCGGCGCCGGCGGCAGTAACTACACGGGGTTCATCCTCGCTCCCTGGGGCCATCTGTACCCTCTACGCGGCTCGACTGTCACGTTGCCCGATGGATCAGCTCCGGGTGACGTCCTGTTCAACAGTGACGGTGACAGGCTCGTCGGCACCGAGGTCGGAACCTCGGCGATCGACAGTTTTAGAGTCGGTTGGGACGGTCGTCTGACCGCGGCGCCGGGCTCGCCGTTCACGGCGCAGGGACTGGGCCCGTTCGGCAGCCAGTTCCGGCCGACGAATGCGAATCAGCTGTTTGTGACAAATGCTCACAACGGCGCCGGGTTGGGAACGGTGTCGGCGTTCCACGACTCCGTCAACGGCACGTTGTCGCCCATCGGGTCCTCGCCGTTTGCCGACCTGCAGACAGCCCCGTGCTGGCTGGTGATCAGCCACGACGGTCGATACCTGTTTGCCGTGAACACCGGATCCGGATCGATCTCGCGCTACTCGATCGCCCCCGGTGGCGAGTTGACGCTGCTCGGTAGCACGGCGGTCGCCGGCGCCGGTGGCATCGGCGCGGTCGACCCCGGTCTCAGCCCCAGCGGGCGCAAGCTGTACCTCGACGAGAGCGGGGCCCACGCCGTGGGCACGTTTGCCGTCAACGGCGGCGACCTGACCGAGCTGGCCAGCTCCCCGACCCCGCTGCCCGTCGGCGCCACGCCCGCAGGCATCGCCGTCAACTAGAGCCGGGTCCGCCGATACCGAGACGAGCTGGGGGCACCACCCGCCCCCAGCTCGTGCCGGGCGCGAGTGGTGGTTCGTGGAGAGACGCAGCCAGACACCGGATCGTCGCGACGGCGCGGTTTGGCATGCTCAGCTTGTGGAGCGAGCCTACGCTTTCGGCCTGGTGGCCGAGGAGTACGACCGCGGCCGGCCCGGATATCCGGCCTCCGCGGTCCGATGGCTGCTGGGCGAGGAGCCGATCGACGTCATCGATCTCGGTGCGGGCACGGGGAAGCTGACGGAGGCGCTGGTGGCGGAGGGTCACCGGGTGGTGGCGGTCGAGCCGCTCCCCGAGATGCGGGAGCTCCTCGCCGCGCGCGTTCCCGAGGCGACGGTGATCGCGGGCACCGCGGAGGAAACCGGCGTCGCGGACGCGAGCGCCGACGCGGTCGTGGCGGGCGCTGCCTTTCACTGGTTTGACCGATCCCGCGCGTTCCCGGAGATCGCTCGCGTGCTGCGCCGGCCCGGCGTCCTCGGGCTACTCGGCAACCGGTTTGACGACTCTGCCCATTGGGTCGGCCGGCTCCGGGAGGCGCTGCGCGGCTCGCGGCTTGGCGGGGCTGGCCGCTGGCCGGACGCCGAGGAGTTGCGCGAGCGCTTCCGCGACGTTGAGGAGCGCGATTTCCGGCACGACGAGACAGTGGATCGTGCCCGCTTGCTGGACCTGGCATTGTCGCGCAGCAACGTGGCGATGCTGTCTACCGAGGAGCGGACGGTGATCCTGGAGCGCATCGCGGGATTGTGGGAGCGGGAGCCCGAGCTGCGCGGGCGGCCTTCCGTGACCCTCGGTTACCTGACGCGCGTGCGGCGCTCCCGGGAGGTGTGCTGATGGCCCCAGGGCGGGCAATCCGCCGGTGACGGCGGCGACCTTCGGCCTGCCCGCGAGGCAGCCGCTCGCTCGGCGATCACGGAGACGATCAGGGCAACGGCCAGCGCCGCTTCGAGCAGCGCCAGAACGCCGAGTCCGGCCGTCAGGCTCACCAGCGCGAGCGTGACCCCCAGCGCCATCCCCGTGTCCTCGAGCAGGTCCCGGCGGCGGCGTCGGAAATGACGCTCTCGGCGGCGGCGCTCCGCCTTGCGTTCACGGGCCGCGACGCCCGCCGGGAGAGGGTCCGCTCCCGGCGCGTTGAGCCGTCGCGGCGGATCCCGGGGCCTGGCCCGGTGACTGGGCGTCGCGCTCACAGCCCGAGTGCGAAGGTGAGTAGCCAGGCGAGGCCCGTGAGCTGGATGAACCTGTCGCGCAACAGGACCTCCTCCGGCGCTCCGGCGCGCCCCCCGGTGACCAGCAGCCCATAGCGCAGCAGCGCGATGCTGAACGGGACGATCGTCGCCTCCCGCCAGCCACCCGCCCCCGACGCACCTGCCTGGAACGCCCATAGGCAGTAGGCGCCCAGCGCGACAGCACAAGCCACCCCGATGACCATCCGCAGAAAGTCGGCGTTGTACTCGGCCAGCACCTGGCGCGAGTCTCGTGAAGCCGGATCGAGGAAGTCTGCGTAGCGCTTGCCGGCGGCGACGAAGAGGGCGGCGAACGACACCACGACGAAGAACCAGCGCGAGATCGGGACCCCGGCGGCGACGGCGCCGGCGGCGGCCCGGATCACGAACGCCCCAGCGATCGCCGCGATGTCGGCGATCGCGATGCGTCTGAGCCATGTCGTATAGAAGAAATTGAGCAGGGCGTAGGCGCCGGCGACCCCAAACGACACTGTGCCAAGGCCGGCCGAGAGTCCGAGCCCGGCTCCGATTGCGACAACGGCCACGGTGACGGCCGCTCCGGGAGCGATCGCGCGCGAGGCGATCGGACGGTGGCGCTTGACCGGGTGGCGCCGATCCTCGGGCGCGTCGCGCAGATCATTGAGCAGATAGGCGCCGCTCGACAGCAGACAGAACGCCAGCGCCGCCACCGTGACACGGGCGAGGATGTGCCAAGCCCCGAGCGCACCGGCTGCCGCCGGGGCACTGAACACGAGCAGGTTCTTGGGCCACTGCCGGACGCGCACGGCGCGGGCCCAGGTGGTGATCCGCCGGGGAGATGGCGGCAACTGGACCACCTTCGCCCGCGGGCTGCCGGACAGCAGCGCCCGCCGCGCCTGGCCTGTCCGGGAGTCGTCGTCTGCTGCGGTTGGTGTGCGCGGCACCGGCGCTCTAGCCACTCTCGAAAACATCCGCCACACACTTCTCCGATGCCGGACGATCGCCTTCCCGGGTGCCGATGAGACTTCTCTAAACCGCCCGACGGCAGGACGGTCGTCGGCCACCTCGAACCCGGACGGCTAGGAACCGTCGTCTCGATTGCCCTGATCCATGCCCCCACCCGCCGTGATGCGTCAGACCGCCGGTCCGCGGCCGCTCCCGCCGCGCCTGAACCCTTGGCGGCGGGCCCGTCGAGTGACCATGATTGCCCTCGCGATGGGCTTGGTGCCGATCGCGATCTCCCTTGGCACGACACTCGCGGGACCCTCGAATTCGAGCTTTGCGATCCGTTCATTCGAATGGCTGCGCGACCACGGCGCGGCTCAGATCGCCTCCGAGATCGAGAGCATCTACTACACGTTGAATGCACCGTCGACTGGCGGCCCGCCACTGCACAAGCTACCTCTCCACGTGCGAACCGTCGCCACGGTGCACCCCGACGACATCGCCCCGGTGATCCGGCCGTCCCTGCCGGGCGAGGGCGTCTGGGCGCCGACTGAAACCTGGAGCGGGGCCAGCCCGCCGGTCCAGATCACTCAGTTTCGCAGCGACCTGAGTTACCCGCAAATGGTGGCTGGGGTGGCGTGGATCGACCCGCGGCGCACGACGATCGCCCTCTACCCAGGTCGACTCGAGCCGTCGGTGTCGCTTCCCCGAGGGATGATGGAGGTCCCGCCCGCATTGCGCCCGCGGCTGCTCGCCACCTTCAACAGCGGCTTCAAGCTCGAGGATTCCCACGGCGGCTTCGCCCTCGGCGGGGTCACGTACGCCCCGATGCAGCCGGGAATGGCCACGTTCGTCCGCTACGACAACGGTCGCATCGACATCAAATCCTGGCAGGGCGGACCGCAGGTCCCGGCCGGTGTGGACTACGCCCGTCAGAACCTGCCCCTGATCGTCTCGGGAGGACGGGCCAACCCGAACCTCAGCGACGGTCCCGCGTGGGGGGCGACGCTCGGGAACGCAATCCGCGTATGGCGCTCCGGGATCGGGATCGACGCGCAGGGCGACCTGATCTATGCCGCCGCCAACGACCAGACCGTCGCGTCGCTCGCCGAGATCCTGCTCCGGGCGGGATCGATCCGGGCGATGGAGCTCGACATCAACTCCTACTGGGACACGTTCATCTCCTATGCTCAGCCCGACGCCGGTGCTGCCAGCAGCCTGCTGCCTGGCATGACCCGGCCGGTAACCCGCTACCTGACACCCGATGACCGAGACTTCTTCGCGGTCTACCTCCGCTGACCGCTGGCCGGGCTCCATCACGCTGGCGGTCGCGGCAACGCTGGCGGCAGCGACCATCCTGGCAGCCTGCGGCGGCTCACAGCGGTCCGCGAGCTCCGTTTCCGATGCCGGCGCCGCCGCCTCGCGGCGGTCCGCGAGCTCCGTTTCCCATACCAGCGCCGCCGTGGCGGCCAGGGCCGCCCGGCACCGTGCTTCCGCGGCGACTCAGGCGCCGCCGCGCCAGCGGGTGAGCGCGACGGTCATCGGCCGGCGAGTGATGACGTTCGTTGACCACAGTCGCCTGATCCGGCTCCCGGGCCGCCCTCCGCAACCGCGCCGACTGGTGACGGTGATTCGCTATCCCGAGCACCTCGCCGGCCCGTTTCCGCTGGTCGTCTTCGGCCACGGGTTCGCCGTCACCCCCGCTATCTACTCCCGGCTGCTGAACGCGTGGGCGCATGCCGGCTATGTGGTCGCTGCGCCCGTGTTCCCGCTCGAGAACGCCAATGCGCCAGGTGGTCCGGACGAGGCCGACATCGTCAACCAACCCCGCGACATGAGCTTCGTGATCACGCGTCTGCTCGCCGTCAGCGCTGACCGCCGCGGTCCGCTCGCCGGCATGATCGACCCGCGCCGGATCGCTGTCAGCGGGCAATCGGACGGCGGCGAGACCGCGCTCGCGGCCGCTTATTACTCGAACTATCGCGACCGTCGGGTACGCGCCGCGATCATCCTCTCGGGCGCCCGGCTACCGGGAACCGGCCCGTTCTACTTCCCCCCGTCGAGCCCTCCCTTGCTGGCTGTGCAGGGCACCGCGGACACCATCAACCCGCCGCAGTTCACGTACGACTTCTTCCGCTTCGCCAGGCGGCCCAAGTACCTGCTCAGGCTGCTCGGGGCCGGCCACCTGCCTCCCTACACCTACGAGCAGCCCCAGCTCTCGATCGTCGAACGGGTGACGATCGCCTTCCTGGACCGGTACCTGAAGAGCGGTCCCCGCGCGATCCACCGGATGATCCAGGCCGGAAACGTCCCAGGCACGTCGCTGCTGGAGGCCGACCGCTGAGTCGCTGGGGTGCGGTTGCCTTCAGGAAGCCCGACTGAACACGATATGGCCCTCGATGTGCGCCCGGATCGGCCCGTCGGCGACGTGACGGACGCGACACGAGGAGCGGCACGTAACCGCGATCGTCCCGGCGGCGCCCTCGTCGACGACCAGCAGGTCCCCCGCGGTGACCCCGGCATCAAGCAGCGATCGTCGCGGCAGCGCGAGAATCTCGTCGTCGCCGGGGTGGCGATTGTGGGGCGTGCCGCGGTCGGCCACGAGCGCGGCGGTGAATCGAGCGGGCACGAAGCCCTCGCTCTCCGCGCCAACGTCCTGTCCGTGGGCAAGGCCAGAGTTGGCAATGAGCACGGCGTGTCCGCTGGGGGCGATGGCGTACAGGTTGCCGGTGATCTCGTCCGGCGCGATCAGATCGCCCGCGAACCGTCCGAACGTCGCCGGCGCGACCGCCAGCCCACCCTCGACGCGCGGCCCATGCCGCGTGAGCACGCTCACTCGCCCGCGGCAGTCGATCGCGTCCACGGTGGTTCCCGTCCGCGCGTGATTGGTGACCAGGAGGCGATGGCCGAAGCGACCCGTGAGGTCGAAGGCGATCCCATTCTCCAGGCCACCGCTGGGCAGCGCCGCGAACCTGCGGACCCGCCCGCTCGGGTCGACGACGGTGACGCCGTGCCCGTCTCTCAGTCTGAGCGCATACAGCCCGCCCCGGGCAAACCGGCAACCGGCGCCCGCGACGCGCTGCCCTGACGACAGCGCGATGTACGGCTCCAGACCCAGCGGCGCCGAATACCGAGAGCGAAACGGTTCCAGCGCCCCGGCGCCCGACAGCGTCTCCAGGCGCCCGCGCGCGGCCACCCGGATCGCGCCGGTCCGCGACAAAGGCGCGGTCAGGTCGACCACCCCGCGGACGTGCGCTAATCCTCCCCAGGACACCAGCCCTGCCGCTGACGCGGCCGGGAAGTGCCGCACCGACGACGAAGATCCCCCACACGCCACCACGATCCCCAGGCACCAGCAGATAAGACCACGCATCAAGATCCCGGTGCAGCGACGACGCATATTCATTACCTACCCCGGTCGCGAGGCCGCCTTCATTGAGCGATGAGGATTTTGACGGCGTTGCGCGTCGCCGAAGTACCGGCAACCGCAGGTGAGCGCAGTCTCACGCCGGCCTTATCGTGGTCTTCGTTAGCGCTCGCAGACTCGCCGGCGTGTTCGCACGCCCGACCGCTCGTGCTCGAGCCCTCGCGCTCGTGAGGGGTCTGACGGTGCTCGTCGGAGGCTGTGTGGTGGCACTCGCACTCGCCGCCTGCGGAGGCGGAGGCGGCACGACTGCCACGACCCGGAGCGACAGCACCGCCGTACGAGTGCACCGTCCGGCGCGCAGCTCGAGGTCTCAGGCCGCGCCGAGACGCAGACTGGCCCCCTATGCGCGCCTGCTCGCCAGCGCCCACGGCTCAGGGTCGACTGGATTCGCTCCGGCTGCCGTGTGGCGGGGTCGGCCGGCGGTCTGGATCGCTCGCTCGGCCTCAGGGGTCGCGCTCTTGAGGTTTGATCAGCGGCTGCTGCGCCTGACGTTGCATTCGGGCACCATCGACGCTGGCGAGAGCGGCTGGCGCGAAGGCCCGACGATCGCGGGCTCTGAGCGTCGGCACCTCGTGGCCGCGTTCAACAGTGGGTTCAGGCTCGACACCGGCGCCGGCGGGTTCATGTCCTACGGACGGACCGCGACGCCACTGCAGGCTGGACTCGGCTCGATCGTCACCTACACCGACGGGTCCACGGACATCGGCGCCTGGCATCGGGGGCTGCCGGCCGCGGGCAAGGCCGTCGCCTCAGTCCGGCAAAACCTGACCCTGCTGATCGATCACCACCAGCTCGCCGCGAGCGGAAGCTGCGTCAGCTGTTGGGGCGCGACCCTCGGCGGGGTAATCGATCCCGCTCGCTCTGCGCTCGGGATCACGAGCGATGGCCGCCTGATATGGGCCGGCGGCGAGCAGCTCACAGTCCAGCAACTGGCCGATGCTCTCCTCGGCGCCGGGGTGGTGCGGGCGGTCGAGCTTGACATCAACCCCGAGTGGGTGGCCGCCTATCTCTACGCCCACCGCAGCGGGCACCGCCCGCCCATAGCGGTGCCGATCGTGCCAGGCCAGCCAGGGGTCCCCGGACAGTTCCTGGTTCCCTACAGCCGCGACTTCTTCACCATGCGCACTCGGTGACTCGGTAACGGTTCAAGCGTCGCCCGATCGTGACCGCGATGCCGGCGACGTCCAACGCCGCGATGCGACGTCCAACGCCGCGGTCTCGGTGTCCGATGGTCCCGGCCGCAGCCAAGAATCTCAGGCCGGGAGGGCGTAGATCTCGCCGGCGTGCTGGATCACGTCGCGCGGGGCCAGCGGCGTCACCGCCGGCCCGGTGATCACCGCGCCGGTTTGCGCGTTGAAGACCGAGCCGTGACAGGGGCACACGATCTGCCCTCCCTGATACCCGACGGTGCAGCCGGCATGCGTGCACACCGCGCTGTGGGCGACCAGGGTCCCGTTTTGCTGGCGGATGACGATGTCTGGTTGACCATTACCCGGATCTGCGTAGGTGGCTCCTTGCCCTACCGACAGCTGGCTGGCGGCGCCGAGCTTCACGGCTCCCGCGGGGAGGCCGCGGGCGGCCTTCCGTGCCCTGGGCGCGACCTTCGTCGATGTGCTCTGCGGCGGGTTGGCCCGGGTCGCGGGGCTGCGAGGCGGGACGGAGGCGTTGAGCGTTCGGGGCGGGTGGTAGCCACCGCGGACAAGCAGGGACACTCCGGCGATCGCCGCGGTCGCCGCCGCCACCAAGCCGAGCGCCGCCCCGATCGCGCCGCGGCGAGTGAGCTCCGCCTCGGCAGCGTCGGGCCGGGCAGGCGGTACCGCCGGCCCGCGGGCGCCGCGGCCGGGTGACCAGCCTGGGTCAGTCCGGGTGAGCGCGATTCGCTGCAAGAGCGGATCCAGCGCCGGCTGCCGGGCGGCGCCCACCAGCACGAACGGCAGCCAGGCAAACACGAACACGATGTCCGAACCAAGGAAGTACGGATAGGTGTGCCAGCTGTTGGTCAGGAACAGCAGCAGATTGAGCGCCAGACCGACCGTCGCGGCGGGACGGGTGAGGAGTCCGATGGTGACGAGGAGCCCGACCGCGATCTCCACCAGGGCAACCCCAACCCCGGACACCGCGGGATGCGGAATGGCGAGCGCCCGCAACAGAAATCCCCCCGGAGTGCCGTGGGCAAACCCGCGCAGCTGCGTTCCGATATAGGTGGGCGCCCCCGGGTGCAGGAAGCCCGGATCGCTGAGCTTCTGGATGCCACCGTAGACGAAGGTCACGCCCAGGAACAGACGGACCGGGAGCAGCGCCCAGCCGAGCCGGTGGGCGTCTGACTCGGCCGTTCGCCTGTCGTCGACGCTCCGGGCTCGGGGGCGAGCAGCTCGATCTCGTCCGGCCGTGCCTGGTGATGACCGGCTCAAGATCCGAGACTGGGTGGCTGTGTAACGCGACTGGGTGGCTGTGTGGTCATCGCTGAGCGAGGCTTGGTTTCCCGAGTTGAGTCCTGAGTGCGCCCGCGACGGCGGTAGTGCGAGTTGACGGGCGAGCCCGGCAGGTCGATCGCGATCAGACGTGGGAGTATCTGGAATCCGCGAAAGACTTCGCTAAGCCCGCGATGAGACTGTGCTCATCGTGACAGGGCCACGCGAAGTGAATGCCCCGCGACGCGGGGTTCTTCAGTGCGCCCGAGAGGACTCGAACCTCCACGGACCATTCAGTCCACAAGGCCCTCAACCTTGCGCGTCTACCAATTCCGCCACAGGCGCGTGGGCGGCCAGTATAGACGCGGGATGCCCATTGCTCGGCGGCACAGCAGCTCGAGTGTGGCGAACGACGAGACCGTCCGCTTGAGTCCGTCCGGAGGGGGCGCTAGATTTACGAACACATGTTCGCCGGCGGCCTCCCGCGCTGACCCGATCAAGGAGTTGACCGCATGGACTTGACCAAGCGACAGCAGGAAATCTTCGACTTCATCAAGCGCTACTCGGCCAAGTACGGGTATCCGCCGACGGTGCGCGACATCGGCAAGGCGGTTGGCCTGGCGTCATCCTCGACGGTTCACGCGCACCTGGCAAACCTGGAGCGGATCGGGATGCTGCGGCGCGACCCGACCAAGCCGCGGGCGATCGAGCTGCTCGATCGTGCGGCGCAGGGGGTCCAAGCCGGAGTCTCCGCGTTCGTGCGCCCGGCGCTGCCCCTGGTCGGCCAGGTCGCCGCCGGCCAGCCGCTGCTCGCCGAGGAGAACATCGAGGAGTACATCCAGACGCCGGCGTTCGCCGGCGGCGAGGACGGGGAGTACCTTCTGCGGGTCCGCGGCGAGTCGATGAAGGATGTCGGCATCATCGAGGGCGACTTGGTGGTCGTCCGTCCTCAGGAGACGGCCAACGACGGCGATATCGTGGTCGCGCTGGTCGGCGAGGAGGCGACGGTAAAGCGGTTCTTCCAGGAGCCTGATCACGTACGCCTCCAGCCCGAGAATGCCTCCATGGAGCCGATCCGCAGTCGTGACGTGCGCGTGCTGGGGCGCGTGGTCGGCCTGATGAGGAACATCTCGTGAGCGCCCTGGCAGTGCCGCCTCTGGTGAGCGCCCCGGCGGTGTCGCCACGGAGCGCTCCGGGCCGCGACCGCGAGCATGACCAGGGCAGGAGCACGGGATCGGCGGACGTGGGCGGTGAGCCCACCCTGGACGCTCTGGTGGCCGGGGTGTGGGAGGGACTCGTCGCCCACGAGTCCGCCGTCTGCCCGGCCTGCGGTGATGAGATGCGGCCGGAGTACGGGGCGCACGCGCTGCCGATCGGAGGTCGCTGTCGCAGCTGCGGGACGAGGCTCACATGAGCGAGTGGCCGCCGCCGGAGGCCGCTCTCGGTGCGACCGTACTCACGGGGACGACCACCAGGGACGGCCCGGACACAGCGCCCAGTGTGGGACGGTTGCTCGTCAGCCGGGGCCCGGGGCGCTATGCTCGCTCGCGCAGGCTGAGCAGTCGCGGAGGTGAATGCCTTCGAGGAAAGTCCGGACATCGCAGGGCAGGGTGGTCGGTAACGCCGACCCGGGGAAACCCGCGGGAAAGTGCCACAGAAAAGACACCGCCTAAGCCTGGGGCCGCTGCAGCGCTTCAGGCCGGTAAGGGTGAAATGGTGCGGTAAGAGCGCACCGGCGTCGCGGTGACGCGGCGGCCAGGTAAACCCCACCTGATGCTAGGCCAAGCAGGACCGTTCGTAGGTGACCCGCCAAGGTCCGGGTAGGCCGCTCAGATGGATGACTGCTCTTGACAAGATCCGGCTTATAGGCCTGCTAAGGAGAAGCCCCGCCCCGGCGGGGCTTCTCTATGCCACGCCCCGGCGGGCTTCTCCATGCTCGCCCCGGCGGTCCCGGCGGGCTTCTCCATGCTCGCCCCGGCGGTCCCGGCGGTCGCTTCTCCCGGCGGCCCCGGCGGCCCCGGCGGCCGGCCGCGTCACGCCACGAGGCGGGCCGCCTGGCGCAGGCTGTCCCCGTCGAGGCGGTGAAGCTCCCACTCCGGTAGGCGGGTCGCTCCGATCCGCTCGTAAAAGCGCAACGCCGGATCGTTCCAGTCCAGCGCGTGCCATTCCAGCCGCGGGCAGTCGCGCTCCAGGCACAGGCGGGCCAGCCGGGACAGCAGGACCCCCCCGACGCCGGTGCGGCGATGGCGCTCGGGCACGTAGAGGTCCTCCAGCCAGATCCCCGGCAGGCACTCCCACGTCGAGAACGTCCCATGAAACAGCGCGAATCCCGCCGCATCACGGCCGATCTCGGCGATCAGCGCCTCGGCGCTCGGGTGGGGTCCGAACAGGGCGGTCGCGAGCATCTCTGGCGTGCCCGTCACCTGCTCGGGCGCGCGCTCGTAGGTGGCGAGCTCGACAATGAACCCGAACAGCCGGCCGACGTCGCCCGGCTGCGCCGGCCGCACCCGAATCTGGCTGCCGATGCTCAATTCCGCACCGGCGGCTTGATCTCCCGCTTGAGGATCTTCCCGGTGGGACCCTTCGGCAGATCCGGCACCAGCCACACCAGGCGCGGGTACTTGTACGCCGCCACCTGAGTCTTGACGTGGTCGCGCAACTCCTCCGATGTCGCGGTGGCCCCGTCCTTGAGTACCACGGCGGCGGCCACCTCTTCGCCGAAAGCGTCGTCGGGAACGCCGATCACCGCCGCCTCGCGAACCGCCGGGTGCTCGTAGAGCACCTCCTCGATCTCGCGCGGGTAGACGTTGTATCCGCCGCGGATGATCAGCTCCTTCTTGCGATCCACGATGAAGAAGTAGCCGTCCTCGTCGGCTCGACCCAGATCACCGGTGTGCAGCCAGCCACCGACGATCGTCTCGGCCGTCGCCTCGGGGCGCTGCCAATAGCCCTTCATCACGTTGTAGCCGCGGATCACGATCTCGCCGACCTCGCCGGTCGCGACCTCGTCGCCGTCCTCGTCGACGAGCTTCATCTCCACCCCGGCGATCGGGGTGCCGATCGAGCCGGGCTTGCGCTCACGGTCGGCGTGATTGAAGGAAGCGACCGGGGAGCTCTCCGACAGCCCGTATCCCTCCAGGATCTTGCAGCCGAACGCCTGCTCGAATCCGCGCAGCAGCTGCACCGGCATAGCCGATCCTCCCGACGCGCACAGCTGCAGGGAGCTGACGTCGAACCTTTCGCGCTCGGGGTGATGCAGCATCGCGCCGTACATCGTCGGCACGCCCTGGAACACGTTGACTCGGTCACGCTGGATGACCTCCAGCGCCTTGCCGGGGTCAAACCGCGCCATCAGCGTCAGCGTGCCGCCCCCGCCGATCGTCGAGTTCATGCCGCAGGTCTGTCCGAATGAGTGAAACAGGGGCAGGGCGCCCAGCTGGATCGTCGCGTCGCCCAGCGCGAACAAATTGTGCGAGCCCTCGGAATTGAGCGTCAGGTTGGCATGGGTCAGCTCGGCTCCCTTGGGCTGTCCGGTCGTGCCGGAGGTGTAGAGGAGGACTGCCGTGTCGTCATCCGCAGTGTCGGCGACCCCCGCCTGCGGCTCGGCGGCGCCCACCTGCGCCTCGAAGTCGCCCGGGGCAACGAGCACGCAGGCCGCCCCGGCCTCGCCGGCGCCACCCTGCGCATCGGCGGCGAGCTCGTGCCAGGCGAACAGCAGCCGGGTTCCGGAGTCGTGGAGGTAGTAGGCGACCTCGCGCTTCTTGAGCAGTACGTTCATCGGCACGACGATGCCCCCGGCGCGGAGCACGCCGTAGTAACAGACCGGGAAGTACGGGAGGTTTGGCAGCATGATCCCGACGCGGTCGCCCGCGGCAAAGCCCTGATCGCGCAGCAGGCCGGCCAGACGGGCACTGGCTTCGTCGAGCTGCGCGTAGGTGAGCTCGATGTCGTCGAGCTTGATCGCTACGTGGCCGGGGTCGCGGTGGGTGGAGTCGGTGAGGATCCGGGCGAGGTTCATTCAGAGCAACGGGTGCGGAGGCGACGCTGGAGCCGGTCGGAGAGAGCGGTCAGTTCCCGGTGAATCGCGGCGGGCGCTTCTCCAGGAACGCCGCCACGCCCTCGGCAAAGTCGCTCGACTCGGCGCGCTCCTGCTGGAGCGTCGCCTCGAGCTCGAGCTGCTCGGCGAACCCGGCGTAGGCGCGCTCGTTGATCGCGCGCTTGATCGCCGCATAGGAGCCGGGCGGGCCGCCGGCCAGCCGCCCGGCGAGCTCCGAAACCGCCGGCTCGAGCTCGGCATCGTCGACTACCCGGTTGACCAGGCCCCAGGACAGGGCCCGGTCGGCGGCGACGCGCTCCCCCAGATAGGCGATCTCGAAGGCGTGGGCGTGGCCGACCCGAGCGAGGAGGCTCTGAGATGCGCCACCGTCGAGGCCGAGGCCGATGTTCACAAAGGCCATCAGGAAGTAGGCGGAACGCGCCGCCACGATCAGGTCGCAGGCCAACGCGAGCGAGCAGCCGATGCCCACCGCCGGTCCGTTGACCGCCGCCACCACCGGCTTGGGCATGCTGCGGACGCGCATGATCAGCGGGTGGTAGGTGTGACGCAGGGGCGACGCTACGTCCGGCTTGCCCTCCGGGGCGGACGCGCCGACCTCCGCGCGCAGGTCAGCGCCCGACGAGAACGCCCGGCCGGCCCCGGTGACCACCACTGCCCTTACCTTCGGGTCGGCGGCGACCTCGTCGAGGGCCCGGGTCAGCTCTTCGCCCAGCTGGAGCGTCCACGCGTTGAGCGTGCTCGGGCGATTGAGGATCAGCCAGGCAACGCCGCCCGATGTCCGGCACTCGATCGTCTCAAGGTTGAGCACGCTCATCGTCGGATGCCGACAATAGCGTTCGCCCGAGCGAGCTCCGTAGCTGCCTCAGCGAGCTCCGTAGCTGCCTCAGCGGGCCACTAGGCGGCGGGCAGCGACTCGCCGGAGTAGAGCTTGATCACCCGGACGGAGCCGGGCGGAGCCGCGTTGATGCACAGCTCGCAGAGGACGCACTCGTCCAGGTTCTCCTCGACGATCTGGACCCCATCATCGCCGGCACGGAAGATGTCCACCGGGCAGACCTCGGCCAGCCTGGCGGCGAGCTCGTGGTCGGCGGTGGCGGTGACGGTGACGTCGATGAACGTGCCGCCCATCGCTACAGCCGCTCCCTGACCAGCCCGGGGATGTCTTCGATCCGGTCGGCGACGGCGATGCCGGCGGCGGCCAGGCGGGCGATCTTCTCGGTCGCCGTGTCCTGGATGCCCTCGACGATCGTGCCGGCGTGACCGAAGCTCATGCCGGGCATCTCGTCCATGAACCGCCCGGCCATGAACGCGACGATGGGCAGCCGCGAGTCGTTCTCGGTCACCCAGCTTGCGAGCTCGGCTTCCATGCGGCCGCCCGGCTCGGTGTAGATGACGATCGCCTGGGTGGCGTCGTCGGCCTCGAACAGCGGCATCAGCTCGGCATAGCTGGAGCCGATGATCGCGTCGCCGCCGGCCGACACTGCGGTCGACTGGCCCAATCCCGCGGCGCTGAGCGTCGAGGCCATCTCGGTGGTCATGCCGCCCGAGCGCGAGATGATCCCGACCGGCCCCGCCGTGTAGGACTTGGCGGCGTCCCTGGCCGGGCCGCCGATCCCGCCCATCTTGATCACGTCGGGGACGATGATTCCCAGGCAGTTGGGTCCGATGATGCGGGCGCCGCGCTGCGCGGCCAGCTCCACCATCTGAGCGACGTCACCGCGGGGGATGCGCTCGGTAACGATCACGACCAGGCGGACGCCGTTCTCCAGCGCCTCCAGGACCGCATCCTTGGTGAACTCGGGCGGGACGGTGACAACCGAGCCGTCGATCGGAGCGCCGTGATGCTCCACCGCCTGGGCGACGGTGTCGAACACGGGCACACCGTGGACGTCGCGTCCCAGGCGGCCCGGCGTCACCCCGCCGACGATCCTGGCCCCGGCGCCGTAGTCCAGGCACTCCCGCGTCAGGTTCACCGCCTCGCGGCCGGTGATCCCCTGGACGATGAAGGTGGTGTCGGCGTCGATCAGGATGCTCACGCGGTCGCCGCCCCCTGGATCCGCTCCACGGCGCGACGGGCCGCCTCGTTGAGCGACACCGACCGATCGGCGTAGGGGACACCGTAGTGCTCAAGGATCTTGAATCCCTCCTCCTCCCAGGCACCGGGGATGCGGAAGATGGCGATCTTCTCGGCCGGGTCGTAGCCCAGCTCGAGGCAGGCCTTGATCACACCGCGGGCGACGATGTCAACGCGGGTGTTGGAGACGATCGACATCATCACCGCGATCTTGTCCACGCCCGGCTTTGACAGCACCAGCTTGGCCAGCCCGCAAGTCTTGGCGACCGAGGGGTTTCCGCCGATCTCGCAGTAGTTGGCCGGATCCCCGCCGTGGGCGCGAACCGCGTCGAACAGGGTCAGAGACCCGCCGCCGGCGCCGATCACCAGCCCGAGGTCCCCGTCGAACTCGGTCACATTACCGGCCACGCCCCGGTGGTCCTGGGCGTCGACCTGCTCGCCGGCAAGCTCGAACGCCGTTGCCTCCCGCGCCTGGCGCGTCTCCTCGACGCCCACCCCGAGCTCGGACAGCAACGCCGACTGACGCGGGCGGGCCTCGTTCTCCATCTCCATGTGGGCGTCCAGGGCCACGAACGAGCCGTCGGTCAGCTCCCCGAGCGGATTGATCTCAGCCAGCGTCATGTCGTAGGTGAGAAACAGACGCGCCAGGCGGGTCACGATCGGGGTGAGGCGGTTCAGAGGCGGCCCGGTGACGCCGAGCGACGCGATCACCTGCTTGGCCTGCCACTCGGAGAATGGAGTCCGGGTGGAGAAATGGCCGCGAGCAACGTGATCGGGGTGCTCCTGCGCCACCTGCTCGATGTCGATCCCGCCCATGTCGGAGACCAGCATCACCGGGCGCTTGCGAGTCCCGTCCCAGACGACCCCGGCGTAGTACTCGTGCCTGACCGCGGCGCGCGAGTCGACGAGGACGCCGCGGGGCACCTGGCCATTGATCTGGAGCCCGAGCACCTGCTCGGCGTGCTCAGCCGCTTCATCGGCAGTGTCGGCGAACTGGACGCCGCCGGCCTTCATCCGACCTCCGGTGAGAACTTGGGACTTGATCACGACCGGCCCGCCGATGCGAAACGCGACCTCTCGGGCCTGCGCAGGCGTGGTGGCGAAACCGTGCTCGGTGACGGGGATTCCGGCCTTGGCGACGATCGCGCGCGACTCGTACTCGAAGAAACGCATCGGCGGTGGCGGAGCCTATCGATGCTTCGCAGCTGGAGGCCGGCGGCATCCGGTCAGGCCCTGGCCGTACGAGGTCAGCGTCCAGTTGCCGCGCTGCTCGGCCAGCGTGAAGTGCTTGATCGCGTCCGCCACCGGGGTGCCGCTCACCTGAGCCGACGCCTTGGCGCCGTCGATACTGATGTCGACGGTGGCGTACAGGAGCTGCGTTTGATCCTTCTTGAGCACTTGCGCCGAGCTCGGCAGACAGCGGCGCAACGCCCTGACGCAGGACACGCGGTGGCCCGCCGACCGGGCGAGCCGCGCCCGCGCCCTCGGATCAAGCTGAGCACAGGCATTTGCATAGTTGCCCTCCGCCAGCGCCTTGAGATAGCTGTCGGAGGCGACGTATGCCGGAGGCTGCGAAGACTCTCCGCACCCGACAACGCATGCGGCCAACGCCAGGACCGCCGTGGCGCGGCGCAACCTCCAACTGGCGTGCCTGGCGCCGCGGCGCAACCGGCTACCCCTGACTCTCGGGCTCTTCGCGCAGCCGGTCGGTCTGGTCGGCCATGATCGCGCTGAGCTGGGTCAGGAAATCGGTGAGCAGGGCGAGCTCGTCGTCGGTGTAGTTGGCGCAGAGCTGGTCCATGGCGGTGGCCAGGGGCGCGAACAGGCCGGTGACGTCGGCTTGTCGTTGCGCTCGGGGTCGTAGCTCCCAGCGGCGCCGGTCGTCGGGGTCGCGGATGCGTTCCACGAATCCGGCACCCTCCAGCCGGTCAGCGACCCCGGTGATGGCGCCGCCGGTGAGTCCGGTCAGCCCGGCGAGATTGCCAGCGGTGAGCGGGGTCTGGGTCTGACGCAGCAGGTCCAGGCACTTCAGGTCGGTGGCGTTGAGCCCGAGTCGGGCGGCCATGGCGTGGTGAAACAGCACCGTCCGCGTGGCCAGCTCCCGGCCGGTGCGTTCGCTGAGCTCGGCGATCAGCTCCGGACGGGTTCGCGTGGCGGCGGTTGACGGCAAGGGGAATATCCTTTAGTATCTAAAACAGTTAGCCACCTGACTGTTTAGAGTCTAGCACTTCGCGCCGCTCGATCGCGGCGGGTGCAATCACGATCAACCAGGAGGAACTGATGAGCCGTCAGGGGAGTGTGGGCAGGCAGCGCTGGCACGCTCAGCGCGTGACGTTTGCCCAGGAGCTGGCCGGCCGGATCACGGCCGACGCCACCGACCAGATGCAACGCTGGAGCGAGCGAGGTCGGATCCCGTGGTGGGTTCGGGCCAAGGCTCGGCTGCGCCATCGGGTGATGCAGATCTCGCTCCGCATTGGGATGGCCAGGCGCCGAGGGGCGCGCCGGCGGCCGTAGCGTCGGGATCGATGTCCTGCCCCGGCCGGCGGGGTCGATGTCCTGCCCCGGCCGGCGGGGTCGATGTCATGCCCCGGCCGGCGGGGTCGATGTCATGCCCCGGCCGACGGGTACAAATAAAACGAACTTGATTGCTTTACTAGCTATAGTGCCGCCGACAATGTTGTCAATCTCAATCAATAAACCTGTGTTTACCGCTGAGAGGAATCGATGATCAGACGACTTGACCCGTGGCGGCTGCCGCTGTCGCTCCTGGGCATCGCCGCCGCTGCGATCTTGGCGCTGGCGGGATGCGGGGGGTCCTCCGACGCGAACACCGGCACCGGTGGCGGTTCGTCCTCGGGAGGCTCGTCCGGCGCAGGCGCGGACGCCCACCTGGCGCTGGTCGGCTACTCCACCCCGAAGGTGGCCTACGACGCGCTGACCTCGGCGTTCGCCAGGACCCCGGCCGGCAAGGGCGTGGGCTTCAGCCAGTCGTTCGGGGCGTCGGGCTCGCAGAGCCGCGCGGTGGATTCCGGCCAGCCGGCGGACATCGTGGCGTTCTCCACGACACCGGACATGACACGGCTGGTCAAGGACAAGATCGTGTCATCCAGCTGGAATGCCAACCCGCAACAGGGCTTCTCCAGCGACTCGGTCGTCGTGATGGTTGTCCGCAAGGGCAATCCGAAGCACATCACCGGGTGGGACGACCTAGTCAAGCCCGGCGTCGACGTGATCACGCCGAACCCGGCGACTTCGGGCAGCGCCCGGTGGAACATCATGGCGGCCTACGGCGCGGAGCTGAAGGAGGGCAAGTCGCCGGCGCAAGCGCTCGCCTACGTCCGGACGCTGCTGACCAAGAACGTCTCGGTGCAGGACTCGAGCGCCAGCGCCGCGCTGCAGACCTTCACCAGCGGCAAGGGCGACGTGCTTCTGGACTACGAGTCCGATGCAATCGCCGCTGAGAAGGCCGGCGACAAGCTCCAGTACATCATTCCCAAGCAGACGATCCTGATCCAGACCCCGATCGCGGTCACCGCCAAGAGCTCGCATCAGACCCAAGCCAAGGCGTTCCTGAACTACCAGTGGTCAACCGCGGGCCAGACGATCTGGGCGCAGCAGGGCTATCGCCCCGTCGATGCCGCGGTGGCCAAGAAGTTCGCGTCGAAGTTCCCGACGCCGCCGCAGCTGTTCAAGATCGGCTTCCTCGGCGGCTGGACCCAGGTCAAGAAACAGTTCTTCGACCCCGCCACCGGGTCGATCATCAAGATCGAGCAGGCCGCGGGGGTGCCCACTGCCTCCAGCTAGCTCATATGCGGCCCCGGTCGCGCGCCCCGCCGCCGGCCGCCGAGCGCGGGCGGTGCGGGGCGGCGGCCTGGCCCTGGGCCTGTCGACGCTATGGCTGAGCGTGATCGTCCTGATCCCGCTCGCCGCGGTGGTCGTCAAGGCGGTCAGCCAGAGCCCGTCGGCGTTCTGGCAGTCGGTCACCAACCCGCTGGCGCTCAAGGCCCTGGGCATCAGCCTGGCTGCCTCGCTGATCGTCGCCGCGATCGGTGCCGTCATGGGTACGCTCGTGGCCTGGGTGCTGGTTCGCGACCGGTTCCCCGGCCAGCGGATCCTCAACTCGCTGATCGATCTGCCGTTTGCACTGCCGACGATCGTCGCCGGACTGACGCTCCTGGCGCTGTACGGGCCCGACAGCCCGTTCGGGATCCATCTCGCGTTCACCCGCGCGATCGTCCTGGTGGCGCTGCTGTTCGTGACGCTGCCGTTCGTGGTCAGGTCGGTCCAGCCGGTGCTGATCGAGCTCGATCCCGAGGTCGAAGAGGCGGCGGCGTCGCTGGGCGCGGGCAATGCCACGATCTTCCGCCGGGTGGTGGCGCCGGCGCTGCGCCCAGCGATCATCTCCGGCGCCGCGCTGGCGTTCGCCCGCTCGGTCGGGGAGATCGGATCGCTGGTTCTGATCGTGGGCAAGGTCCAGATCGCCAGCATCGTGATCTTCGCCGACATCGAGTCCGACGCGCCGCAGACCGCGGCCTCGCTGTCGCTGGTGCTGATCCTGCTGTCGCTGCTGGTGCTCGTGTTGATGCGGAGGCTGGGAGGCCGAGTTGGTCACTAGCTCTAAAGCCAGGTGGTCGGCCCGGCTGATCGCGCTGCTGTACCTGACGCTGCTCCTGCTGCTGCCAGTCGTGGTCGTGTTCATCAAGACGTTCGAGCACGGATTCGGCGTGGCCTGGGGGTGGATGACCACGCCGGCGGCGATCAGTGCGCTGTGGCTGTCGCTGCTGATGGCGATGATCGCGGTCCCGCTGAACACGATCTTCGGAGTTTCGTGCGCGATCGTCCTGGTCCGCCGAAGAGGGCGGATGGCGGCGCTGCTCGACGCGTTCATCGACCTGCCGTTTCTCGTCTCGCCGGTGATCGTCGGCCTGGCGCTGACGCTGGTCTACGGGATCCACGGCTGGTTCGGGAACTGGTTCCTGGATCACGGGGTCCGGATCATCTTCGCCGTACCGGGAATGGTCCTGGCCACGATCTTCGTCTCGCTGCCGTTCGTCGTCCGCGAGGTGGCGCCGGTGCTGGCCGAGATCGGCGACGAGCAGGAGCAGGCGGCGGCGACGCTCGGGGCATCGAGCTGGCAGACGTTCTGGCGGATCACGCTGCCGTCGATCCGCTGGGGCGTCGCCTACGGAGTGGTCCTGTCCACCGCGCGGGCCCTCGGCGAGATCGGTGCGGTGCTGGTCGTCTCCTCCCTGGTCGCCGGGCAGACGCTCACCCTGCCGCTGCTCGTCTACCAGCGCGACTCGCAGCTCGGCGCCGGCTCGGTCACCGGCGCCTACGCCGCGGCCACCGAGCTGGCGATCATCTCCCTCGTCGTCCTGATCGCCATGACCGTTCTTTCCCCCGGGAGGCATGAACCCAAATGAGAATCGATATCAACGACATCTCGAAGCGCTTCGGCGACTTCACCGCGCTGGAGCAAGTCTCTCTGGAGGTCCCCGAGGGGTCGCTGACCGCGCTGCTCGGCCCCAGCGGGTCGGGGAAGTCGACGCTGCTGCGGATCATTGCCGGGCTGGAGATGCCCGACTCGGGGACGGTGATGATCGACGGCGCCGACGTCAGCCGGGTGCGGCCGCAGGAGCGTGGCATCGGCTTCGTCTTCCAGCACTATGCGGCCTTCACCCACATGAGCGTGCGGGACAACGTCGCGTTCGGACTGCAGATCCGCAAGCGGCCGAAGTCCGAGATCAAGGCTCGGGTCGACGAGCTGCTGGCGTTGGTCGGCCTGACGAAGTGGGCCAACCAGCGGCCGTCGCAGCTCTCGGGCGGCCAGCGCCAGCGGATGGCGCTGGCGCGGGCACTGGCCGTGGCGCCGAAGGTGCTGTTGCTGGACGAGCCGTTCGGCGCGCTGGACGCAACGGTGCGCGCCGAGCTCCGCGCCTGGCTGCGCCGGCTGCACGACGAGCAGCACGTGACCACGGTCCTGGTGACCCACGACCAGGAGGAGGCGATGGAGATCTCCGACCGGATCGCGGTGATGAGCTCCGGGGAGATCGAGCAGGTCGGCTCGCCGCGCGAGATCTACGACAACCCGGCGACTGACTTCGTGATGGGCTTCGTCGGGCCGGTGAGCCGCCTCGGCGACCGTCTCGTCCGTCCCCATGACGTGGCGATCGCGCTCGAGCCCGGCGAGCAACGGATCGAGGCGATCGTCCGACGGGTGGTGCACCTCGGGTTCGAGGTGCGAGTCGAGCTGGAGCTCCCTGACGGCTCGATGGCGCGAGCCCAACTGACCCGCGCCCAGGCCGACGAGCTGGAGATCTCAAACGACGACATCATCTACGCGCGTCCACCCGCGGGCATCCCGGTGGAAGGTGCGCTTCGCGGCCACGTCAGCCGCGAGCCAAGCGCGGCTGGAGTCGGCGCCCCGCCCGTCGCCGCGTTCGGCGAGTCCTAGACGCGGCCACGTGCGCCCGCAGGAGCTCGCTGAGCTCCGCGGTGGGGTGGAACGGGTCGGCGATGACCGCACCGTCGTCGAGCGAGAGGGCAACTCGGAGGCAGCCGTCGACCTCGGCAACTAGCAGCGGGCCGGCGGGTACCCGTGGCGCGCTGTCCAGCGCCGCGAGGCGGCGCAGCGCGACGTCGTCGTCTCCGTACCCAGGCCTGATCGTGATCTGCGAGCCGAGCGGGTCCATGAGCAGATGTTCCCGCCGTACACTCATAAAGGCAAATAGGGGTTTGCTTGACGGGGTATAACTTCTAGTCATGCTCGACAGCCGCCGGATTCGGGTTCTCTGCGAGGTGGCCCGCTGCGGCTCGTTCTCGGCCGCGGCGGACGCGCTTGGCTACACCCAGCCCGCGGTCTCGCGGCAGATCGCCACCCTCGAGGCCGAGGTGGGCACGATTCTCGTCCGGCGCCAGCCGCAGGGGGCGGTGCTCACCGAAGCGGGACGCCTGCTGGCCGACCGGGGTGAGACGATCCTCGCCCGGCTCCAGGACGTCGAGACCGAGCTGCAGGCGTTGCGCGGCCTGCAGGCGGGGACGCTGAAGCTGGCGACGTTCGCCTCGGCGGCGGCGTCGGTGGTGCCGCTCGCGGTGGCTCGCTTTCGCGACCGTCATCCGGACGTGGAGCTGGTGGTGAGCCTGCTCGACCCCGGGGATTCGGTTCCGCGCCTGCGCGCCGGCGAGTACGACCTGGCGCTGTCGCACGATCCCCGGCGCGAGCCGGAGCCGGAAGCGGCCGCGCCCGAGTCACTTCGCGGCGTCGACGTGGTCTCGTTGTTCGCCGACCCGATGTACATCGCGCTTCCCGTCGGCCATCGGCTCGCCGACGTCGCCGAGCTGACGATGTCGGACTTCGCCACCGAGCCGTGGATGCTGGCCACGGGCAGGACCTGTCCGGACTCGCGGCTGTTCCTGCGGGCCTGCCACGACGCCGGCTTCGAGCCCCGGGTCGCGTTTCAGAACGACGACTACTCCGCGATCCTCGGCTTCGTCGCCGCCGGTGTCGGGGTGTCGATGATCCCGGACATGGTGACCCGGAGCGTGCGCGACGACGTGGTCATCCGCGCGCTGGAGCCGCCCCCGGCGCCGCGTCCGATCTGCGCGATCCTTCCCGCCGGCTACCGATCTGCGGCGGCGAGCGTGATGCTGGGGGTGCTGCACGAGGTGTGCGATGGGTGGGTGCGCGCCCGGCCCTCGCCGGCGGCGCGGCGGGGCGATGGCGCGCGGGTGGCCCCGCCCCCGGGCGCTGCGGCGCCGCGGGCAGTCAGCGTGTGACCCAGGCCCCCGGGTCCTCGGTCAGCTTCTCGATCGACTTCGGCAGCTTCGAGTTGGCGATGTCGGCGATCGTGACCTGCTCGACGACCCGCCGCAGGTTGACCCGCACCGCGATCCACACCCGCGGGAGCGTCGATGCGGCCCCGTCGTAGCTCGCATCCTCGGGCGGCCCGCCGCGGACGCTGGCCAGCGGACCCTCCACGGCCCGGATCACGTCGGCGACCGTCACCTGGTCCGCGGGCTTGGCGAGCCGGAAACCGCCCTCGGCTCCACGGTGGCTGCGCACGATGCCGGCGTGGCGCAGCTCCCCGAGGATGTTCTCCAGGAAGTTCAGCGGGATCTCCTGCGCGGTCGCGACCCGCTCGGCCTTGACCGGCTTGTCGCCCTCGGCGGCAGCGAGCTCGACCACCGCGCGCACGGCATAGTCGGCTTTGGCGGAGATTCGCATGCCGGCCGAGACTACGCGGCTGCCCGGGCGAATCCGTACGCCTCGGCCAGCTCCGGATCCCTTTCCGCGAGCATCTGCGCGAGCGCCACCATCACCTTGCACTGCTTCCAGGTGGCGTCGTCCTGCATCTTGCCGTCGATCATGTGCACCCCGCGTCCGTCGGGGATCGCCTCGAGCACCTTCTTGGCGAATCGCACCTCCTCCGGATCCGGGCTGAACACCTTCTTGGCAATCTCGATCTGCACCGGGTGCAGCGACCACGCGCCGACGCAGCCGAGCAGGAACGCCGCTCGGAACTGGGTCTCGCAGCCGAGCGTGTCGCGGATATCCCCGAACGGCCCGTAGAAGGGGAGGATCCCCGCCGATGTGCAGGCATCAACCATGCGGGCGATCGAGTAATGCCAGAGATCCTGCTGGGCGCTGGCGCGGGGAGGACCGGTGCCCGCCGGCGCTTCGGGATCCGGATCGCTGATCACCCGGTAGCCGGGGTGACCGCCGCCGACGCGGGTGGTCTTCATCCGCCGGGACGCCGCCAGATCGGCCGGCCCGAAGCTCATGCCCTGCATCCGCGGGCTGGCGGTGGCGATCTCCTCGAGGTTCACCACCCCGAGACTGGTCTCGAGCAGGGCGTGGATCAGGATCGGGCGCTGGAGCCCGGCCCTGGCCTCCAGCTGGGCGAGCAGGCGGTCGACGTAGTGGATGTCCCAGGGCCCCTCCACCTTGGGCACCATGACCACCTCCAAGGTGTCGCCGATCTCGCTGACGAGCGTCGTCAGCTCGTGCAGGACCCACGGCGACTCCAGGCTGTTGACGCGCGTCCACAGGGCGGTGGCGCCGAGATCGAACTCCCTCCCCACCGTGAGCAGACCCGCCAGCGCTGCCTGCTTGCGATCGACGGGGACCGCGTCCTCGAGGTTGCCGAGGAGGATGTCGACGGTCGGCGCGATGTCGGGCACCTTGGCGACCATCTTCTCGTTGGAGAAGTCGACGAAGTGGATCATGCGACTCGGCTTGAACGGGATCTCGAGGATCGGCGACGGCGCGCCGATGGCCAGCGGCTTGCCGAAATCGCGGGGGTTGCGCATGTGCGGAACAGTAGTTGTACGGGGGCGCGCATGCGCGCCCCCGACGATCGGCGCATGCGCCGATCGGGCCAGGCCGCATGCGGCCTGGCCTCCCTGACATGCTCTGGCCCATGACCCACGTTGACACCGATCAAGCCGCGCGCGAGGCCTCGGGCGCGCATCCGTACGGCCGCTACCTGGAGGAGTTCGACGTCGGCGCCGTGTACAAGCACTGGCCGGCCAAGACCGTGACCGAGGCCGACGACCACCTGTTCTGCCTGATCACGATGAACCACCACCCGCTGCACCTCAACGACGTCTACGCCAAGCAGTCCCAGCAGGGCCGCAACGTCGTCGTCGGACCGCTGGTGTACTCGCTGGCGCTGGGGATGAGCGTGTCCGACGTCAGCGGCAAGGCGATCGCAAATCTGGCGACCGAGGAGCTGAGTCACCCCGCTCCGGTATTCCACGGCGACACCCTGTTCTGCGAATCCGAGGTGCTGGACGTCCAGGAGTCGAAGTCCAAGCCGGACCGCGGCACCGTGCGCGTCCACACCCGTGTTCTCAATCAGGACGGCGTGCTGGTGGCCGAGTTCAAGCGCGTCGTGCTGGTCCCGCGCAAGCCGTCGCGATAGGGGCTGGGCGCAGACCGCCGCGTTGCTTGGCGGCGCCGAGAACCTCCTGCGCGGCGGCTACCCACCTACTTTGTGAGCACTTTGTGCGCGGCAACCAGTAGCCTTCCGGTGCCACCGTGAACCGTCAAGGAGTGCCGCAGCCCATGGCCCATACCGCACCGAAGCGCCAAGCAACCACCGACCACGCCGGCTTGCAGGCATGGGTTGAGGAGGTTGCCGGGCTGACCCAGCCCGACGAGATCCATTGGTGCGACGGCTCGGCAGAGGAGTACGACCAGCTGGCGCAGGTATTGATCGATGCGGGGACGTTCCAGCGACTGTCGCAGGCCAAACGCCCCAGCTCCTACCTGGCGTTGTCGGACCCGGCGGACGTGGCCCGGGTCGAGGACCGGACGTTCATCTGCTCCGAGCGCGAGGACGACGCCGGGCCCAACAACAACTGGACCGATCCCGACGAGATGCGAAAGACGCTCCACGGCCTGTTCGACGGCGCGATGCGCGGCCGCACCATGTACGTGGTCCCGTTCTCGATGGGCCCGTTGGGCTCGCCGATCTCCTTTATCGGGGTCCAGCTGACCGACTCGGCCTACGTGGCGGCGTCGATGCGGATCATGACCCGAATGGGGCAGGCGGCGCTCGACGTGCTCGGCGCCGACGGCGCCTACGTCCCCTGCGTGCACTCGGTGGGGGCGCCGCTGGTCGACGGCGCCGAGGATGTCGCCTGGCCGTGCAACGCCGACGACAAGTACATCGTCCACTACCCGGAGAGCCGCGAGATCTGGTCGTTCGGATCCGGCTACGGCGGCAACGCGCTGCTCGGCAAGAAGTGCTTCGCGTTGCGGATCGCGTCGATCATGGCCCGCGATGAGGGCTGGATGGCCGAGCACATGCTGATCCTCAAGGTCACCTCGCCCGAGGGGGAGGTCAAGTACATCGCCGGGGCGTTCCCCAGCGCGTGCGGCAAGACCAACCTGGCGATGGTGATCCCGACGCTGCCGGGGTGGAAGGTCGAGACGATCGGCGACGACATTGCCTGGATGAAGTTCGGCTCCGACGGGCAGTTGTACGCGGTCAATCCCGAGGCCGGATTCTTCGGGGTCGCACCCGGTACGAGCCGGCGGACCAACCCGAACGCGATCGACATGGTCGGCCACGACACCGTGTTCACCAACTGCGCCCGGACCGACGACGGGGACATCTGGTGGGAGGGGATGACCGGCGAGCCGCCGGCTCACGCGATCGATTGGCGCGGCGACGACTGGACGCCGGCGTCCGAGACGACCGCGGCCCATCCCAATGCGCGGTTCACCGTCGCTTGCGCCCAGTGTCCCTCGATGGCCGAGGAGTGGGAAGACCCCAAGGGGGTGCCGATCTCGGCGATCCTGCTCGGCGGGCGCCGGCCCACGGTGGTCCCGCTCGTCCACGAGGCCCGCGACTGGGAGCACGGCACGTTCATGGGGTCGATCATGTCCTCGGAGACGACCATCGCCCAGGCCGGCGAGGTCGGCAAGCTGCGCTTCGATCCGATGGCGATGCTGCCGTTCTGCGGCTACCACATGGGCGACTACTTCGGCCACTGGCTCCGGGTCGCCCGGCGCGACGGCGTCAAGATGCCGCGCGTGTTCTACGTCAACTGGTTTCGCAAGGACGAGAACGGCAAGTTCCTGTGGCCGGGCTTCGGCGAGAACTCGCGGGTACTGGCGTGGATCTTCCGCCGCCTGACCGGCGACGCCGACGCGCAGGAGACCGCCATCGGGCTGGTGCCGCCGCTCGGCGAGGGCGGGATCGACACCGAGGGACTGGACGTCAGCCGGGAGACCATGACCGAGCTGCTGAAGGTCGACGCCGACGGCTGGTTGGAGGCGCTTCCGCAGATGAAGGAGCACCTCGCGACCTTCGGCGACAAGCTGCCGGATGAGCTGCAGGCGCAGCTGGACGCGCTCGAAGCTCGTCTGGCCGCCGGCTAGTCCCGCGGCGCCGAGTCTTCCCAAACCCTTAGCCACTCAGGGCGCGCGCCGCGTACCCTCAGAGGTCATGGCGCTGGGCTTCATACCGTCGGACGCGGCCATGCTCTGCCTCCAGGCGGGGGTGGTGGCCGCGCCGCGCAGGCCGCCCGAGGTGCTGTGGATCAAGCGGATGGCCGGCCCCGCGTGGGCGTTGATCCCGATCGCGTCGATCGTCGGGGTGATCTTTGCGATCCGGTTCATGTCGGGCACGGCGACGGGACTGACCTGGCTGGCGCTGATTGCCGTGCCGCTGCTCGCCGCCGCTGCGCTGGGCTGGGCGTGCCGTGGCTCCCGACCCTGGCTCGCCCTGCTGGCGGTCCCGCTGTTCCTGCTGGCGTGGCGCAGCCGCGCGACGCTGTGGGGGGAGGGCGCCGCGGCGCTGCTGTCGGCGCTCAGCTGCGTCACCCTCGGCGTCCTGCTCGCCGCGGTGACGCCGCCGCAGTGGCTGAAGTTCGGGATCATCGCCATGTCAGCCGCCGACGTGTGGTTGGTCCTGTCCGATCTGCTGCAGGCGCCCAACAACTCACTGGTGGCCGCCGCCCCGGCGCCCGGCAGCGGCCTGCCCCAGCTGCAGAGCGAGCTGTTCGGCAACGTGTCGCTGGGCTACGGGGACCTGTTCGTCGCCGGGCTGCTCGGTGCCGTGCTGGCCCGGCAGCGTCGGCCGCAGTGGCCGATGGCGGCGCTGACGCTGGTCATCGCCGGTCTCTTCGACCTGCTGTTCTTCACGCTGAGCGAGCTGCCGGCGACGGTACCGGTGGCGCTGGCGCTGATCGTGGGGGAGGGGTGGGTGTGGCGCCGGCGGCGGTCACGACGCTCAGCCCGGGCGCCGACGGGGCCGGTCGAAGCCCACGCCAGTGGCTGATCTCCGAACCGTGGCGAGAAAGTTGACCATGGGGCCAGTTAGGTGACAAGGTTCCGACGCGGCGGGCGCTAGTGCTGGTCGTCGCCGGTGGCCGCCGGGGGCCGCGACTCCTCGGCCAGCGAGGTGATCGCCAGCGTGCCGCGGGCGGCCTCCTCCAGGACCTCGGTCGCCTCCTCGGCCGAGCGTGAGTACAGCTCCACCAGCAGGTGGACCACGATCCGGTCCTCGTCGTGCTTGTGGAAGCGGACGTGGGTGAAGAACTCCCGCGTCCCGTGGTCGCCGAAGGCGGCGTAGGACAGCGCGTCGCCCGCCTCGGGTCCGGAGCAGGTCTCGACCTCGTCGCCATCGACGGTGACCGTGCACGAGGCCACCCATGGGGTGCCGGCGATCATCCGCTCCCAGCGATCCTCGATCGGCTCCACGCGCCCGTTGTGAAAGCCGAGGTGGGGCTGGTCGTGCATGCACTCCAGGCACTGGACGACCGCTTCCTGCATCTCGTCGACGACCTCACCGCGTTCACCGGTCTCCGGATCGATCCGGTGGATCCCCTCGTAATGCACCTGGACCTCTAGGTTCTGAGACCAGCAGCGATAACAGCGCAACCAGCTGCGGACCTCGGTCGAGCCCTCCATCGCGTTGATGATAGGACGCCTCGCCGGGAACGCGGGCGGCTCGCGAGGATCAGCCGAACGTGAAGTCGTAAGCGCTGACGCCGGGTGGGATCTGCAGCGTGATCGTCTGCTGCTCATCCTGAGGCAGCGAGGCGAGCGAGTAGAGTCGCTGCCCGCGGACCGTGACCACCCCATCGCGGACGTCGGCGCCCGCCTCCGAGCTCGGAATCGGGCGGCCGTTGATCAACACCCGCACGCCGCGCGGCGCGTTGCCGGCCGAGGTCATCACCAGGTAGACGTGCGCGGCCTGGAAGCGTCCGGTGATCGAGTCGCCAGACGTCGTCGGGGTCACCGACTGCGAGGTCGCGTTCCAGTCACCGTGCAGCCCGAACTGGTTGAGGATCGGGTGGTTGACGCCGGCATAGAAGTGGACGCCGGTCTGCAGCGACTGCGCGAAGCCCTGGGAGCGTTGCGGGTCCAGATAGGTCTCGGGCGTGCCGAGGTTGGTGCTGGGCATGACCGCGGAGGCGGACATCGGCGGTGGCAGGTGGTGAGCCCCCGCCTCGTAGAGCAGCTCGCGCACCGCCGCCTCGTCCTGTTTGTAGTCGCCCTCACCGAACTGGGTGTGGCGCACCTCGCCGTGGGCGTCGATCAGGTACTCGGCCGGCCAGTACTGGTTCTGGTAGGCATTCCAGGTGCCGTAGCGGTTGTCCTGGACGACCGGGTAGCGCAGCCCGTCGGATGCGATCGCCTGCTTCACGTTGGACGCCTCCTGCTCGAACGTGAACTCCGGGGTCTCGACGCCGACGATGTCCAGCCCGTAGCGGTGATAGGTGGCGTACAACCCCTTGAGGAACGGCAGCGTGCGGATGCAGTTGATGCACGTGTAGGTCCAGAAGTCGACCAGCACCACGTGGCCGCGCATCCCGGCGAGCGTCAGCGGCCGTCCGCCGGGGGTGTTGAACCACCGCTGGTTGTCGGTGAACGCCGGCGCCGGCCCGAGGTGCGGCAGCGACGGGGTGGTGACGCCGGGGATCGACACGCCGATCCGCTGGGCCACCGGAGTCAGCGATGCCTGCTTGTCCTGGCGGGCTTGGAATCGAGACCTCGGCCGCAGCGCGGCGAGCCGGTTCTGCACCGCGCTGGAGTTCTCGAGCGCCCGGGTCGGATCGACCAGGAACGCCGGCAGGCTCGTGTCCTGCGCCAGCTTCTCCTCGAAGCGGACGTCGAGGTTGGTGGCCATGACGACCGCGGTGACCAGCAGCACGCTGCCCAGCGTGCGCTCCACCACGTGGCCTCGCGCGCGCCGGCGAACCCGACCGAGCACGGCTCGGCCGCCGAGGCCGTAGAGCAGCATCACGCTGCTCAGTCCGGCCGCGTAGGCCAACGCCACCGCCACGACTGCAC
Source organism: uncultured Actinomycetota bacterium (assembly GCA_963830395.1). Taxonomy (GTDB): domain Bacteria; phylum Actinomycetota; class Thermoleophilia; order Solirubrobacterales; family Solirubrobacteraceae; genus Palsa-465. Next base: position 159,852 of record CAWHMI010000012.1, on the reverse strand, counting down.
CTGACGCGCCGCTGGAGGCGCTCACCGAGGTCACCGCGGCCAGGATTGGGCCGGCGCACGGGGCGCAGACGAATCCGAGGGCGGCTCCGACGGCCAGGCCCGACCAGAAGCCGTCGCCACGGGTGCGAGGGCCGAACCGCGCCAGCCGCGACAGGGGCGCCTGCACGCGCTCGGCCAGTTCCGGGATCAGCAGCACGACGCCGAAGATCGCCAGCACGATGACGGCGAGAGTGCGCGCCGCGCCGGCGGCGAGCCCGACTCCCTGAACCAGCTGAGCCAGCGCCACGATCGCGATCGTGAACGTGATCGCGAGCCCGAGGACGATCCCGATCGGCCGTCGTCGACCCCCCGCGGCGCTCGCCGACAGCAACGCAGGGACGACCGGCAGGACACATGGGGTGATCGCGGTGCCGGCCCCCGCGACGAAGGCAAAGACCATCAGCAGCAGCATGTGAGCCCCCGATGATGCTTGGTAAAGCTTGCGATCGCGTTAACCCCGGGCTGAGAGCTTGGCCGGGCTCAGCTCGGCGGCCGCGACAGCTCGGGGCCTAACCGCCGATGGCGGACATGGTGCGGCCAGGCTGGATGAAGCCCGGTTCGCCGACGTGGTGCTTGAGCTCCTTGCGCCACACCGCGCCGCGGATCACGTCCTCCAGCTCGTCGTCGGAGGCGCCCTCGCGCATGACCATCCGCAGGTCGGTCTCGTTGAGTGAGAACAGGCACGTCCGCAGGCGCCCGTCGGCGGTCATGCGCACCCGGTTGCAGTCGGCGCAGAACGGCTCCGAGATCGGATTGATGAACCCGATCTGGCCGTGCCCGTCGGCGAAGCGGTAGACGCGAGCGGTGGCGTTGGGCTCCCGCGGCTCGGGCGCCAGCGGATGCACCTCGTCGATCGCTGCGCGGATCTCCTCGCCGGTGAGCACCCGGCTGCGGTCCCACGAATGGTCGGCGTCCAGCGGCATGAACTCGATGAAGCGCACCTGGTACGGGGTGCGGCGCGCCAGCTCGGCGAACGGCAGCACCTCCTGCTCGGTGAAGCCGCGGATCGCGACCGCGTTGATCTTGATCGGATGCGCCTCAGGGAAGGCGGCGAGCTTGTCCAGGCCGTCGAGAACCTGATCGAGCGCGTCCCGCCGGGTCAGCTCGTAGAAGCGGTCACGCTGGAGCGAGTCGACTGAGACGTTGAACCGGTCGATGCCGGCCCGGACCAGGCGCTCGGCGTCGCGGGCGAGCAGGAAGCCGTTGGTGGTCACCGACAGGTCGTGCACGCCCTCGATCTCGGCCAGCATCGCGGCGAGCACCGGGAAGTCGCGGCGCACGAGCGGCTCGCCGCCGGTGAGCCGAACGTCTCCGACGCCCATCTCGGCGAACAGCGACACCAACCGGGCGATCTCCTCGAAGGTCAGGATCTCGGCGCGCTCCAGCCAGGGCAGACCCTCCGCCGGCATGCAGTACTGGCAGCGGAAGTTGCAGCGATCCGTGACTGAGACCCGGAGATCTCCGATCAGACGGCCGTGGCCGTCGCGCAAACGCTCGCGATCCATCCTCTACAGGTTAGCCTTGCCGCCATGCGCCCGGCTCGCGCGACTGCGCTCCTAGGCGTTGCCTATGCACTGGCCGGCTGTGGCACCAACGCGGGCGACGAGGTGCAGGCCAAGCTCCAGCAGTTCGCCCATGCCGTGGCCCAGCGGGAGCCGGTCACGCTGTGCCGGCAGGTACTGGCGCCGGCGCTGGTCCGGCGGCTCACCGTGGTCGGCCTGACCTGCGACCAGGCGATGAAGACGTTTGTCGACGGGGTGGTCGACCCGACCTTGAGCGTCAGCCGGGTCCGCGTGGATGGCCACACCGCGTCGGCGGTGGTGCACACCGCGGCCCGCGGCCAGGCGGCCTCGGTGCAGTCGTTGACGCTGATCGACACCGCACAGGGCTGGCGGCTGAGGTCGCTGGCCTCGCCACGCTGATCCCGGGGCCGCCGATCAACCCATCGGGCGCCGATCAACCCGTAGGGCGCCGATCAACCCCTCGGGCGCCGATCAACCCGTAGGGCGCCGATCAACCCATCGGGCGCCGGTCAACCCCGGGCGCGCCGATCAACCCATCGGCTCGCCCTTGAGCAATCCGAACGCGACCATATCCTGGCGCTCGAACGTGCCACGCAGGTACGAGCGCAGCACCGCCTCCCGGGTAAATCCAGCGCGCTGCGCGACGCGCTGAGAAGCTGGGTTCCCGGTCGCTGCCATCAGGTCGATCCGCTCCAGCCCCAGCGCGGAGAAGCCCCAGGCGCAGATCAACCGGACCGCGCGAGTGGCGTGACCCCGCCCGCGACCCGCCGCGGCCAACCAGTATCCGACCTCGGCGCGGGAGTGCTCCCAGGCGAAGCGCATCAGCGAGATCGAGCCCAGCAACTGGTGACCGTCGGCGTGCACGATCGCGAATGGCGCCGTCACGCCGGCGAATGCGGCTTCGTAGCGCTGTCGCAGGTAAGCCCGGGCGTCGGCCTCTCCGTAGGCCGCGGGAACGCGCGTCCAGCGCACGATCTCGGGGTCCTGGCACGCCCGGACGAGCTCGGGCAGATCGGAGTCACGCCACGGCCGCAGTGCCGTGGCGCCGTCGGTGAGCGGCTCGGCGGGCAACACGATCCGGGGATGATGGCCCGCGGTCATCGCCGCGCCCGGTCCTCGAGCTCGCGCAGGAGCGAGGCGACATCGCGTTCATCGTCCTGTTCGGTCAGCCACCGCTCCGCCGTCCGCCGGCCACCGACCGCCCGAAGGCCGCGCTCGCCGTGTTCGGCGGCGTAGTCGGCCAGCGCGTGCAGGCGGCGGGCCCGGGCCCGGCGCGTCCTCAGTTCGATCTGGGCGTGGTGGACATCGAGGACCGCGATCAGCTCATCGACGCCGGACGGCGGCGCGACGGCGGAGACCGCCACCACCGGGGTCTCGGTGGAGCCCAGCGAACGCAGCGCGGCTCGGAGATCGGCGAGCGCCCGGATCGCCGGCGGACCCAGGTCGGCTTTGCTCACCACCAGCACGTCGGGGATCTCCATGATCCCGGACTTGAGGAACTGGAGCACGTCGCCGGAGCCCGGCTGGACCACCACGGCGACCTCGTCGGCGACGTCGCCGACCTCCGTCTCGGACTGTCCGACCCCAACGGTCTCGATCACCACGACGTCGAAGGCGGCCGCCAGGGCGGTCGCCGCCGCTCGGGTTGCGGGCGCCAATCCCCCCAGACGATCTCCGGCGGCGGTCGAGCGGATGAAGACGCCGAGGTCAGATGGGTCGCGGTCGATCCGGGCGCGATCGCCGAGCAGCGCTCCCCCCGAACGGCGCGAGCTTGGATCGACGGCCAGTACCGCCACCGAGCGACCACGCTGCCGCCAGCCCGCCACGAGCCATGACAGCAACGAGGACTTGCCGACCCCCGGCGGACCGGTGACGCCGACGATCTGGGCCGGCGCCTCCCCGCCGAGGCTGACCGGCGAAACCGCCGCCAGCAGCGCCTCGGTTTGAGCCCGCCCAGTCGGGCTCCGGTTCTCCACCAGGTTCAGGACGGCGGGGGCGGCGCTGAGATCCCGGTCGCGCAGCCGGGCGCCGAGCTGGCTGCCGTCGGCTGGGCCGCCGGTCAAGCCGGGGCGGCGGTGTCGACGCCGTGGCGTTCGGCCACCAGGTCGATGATGTCGCGCATCATCGCGTTGAGATCCCAGTCCTTGGGCGTGTAGACGGCGGCGACGCCGGCTTCACGCAGCGCCTGCGCGTCGGCCTCCGGGATGATGCCGCCCACGATCACCGGGACGTCGTTCACGCCGGCGGCGGCGAGCGCCTCGAGCACCGACGGGATCAGCTCGGCGTGGGAGCCGGAGAGGATCGACAGTCCGATCACGTGGACGCCCTCCTGCGCGGCCGATCCGGCGATCTGCAACGGCGTCAGCCGGATGCCCTCGTAGACGACGTCCATGCCGGCGTCGCGGGCGCGCACCGCGATCTGCTCGGCGCCGTTGGAGTGGCCGTCGAGCCCCGGCTTGCCGACCAGGAACTTCAGCCGGCGACCGAGGAACTCGCTCAGTCGCTCCACGTCGTCGCGCAGCTCGGAGAGGTCCGTGCTGCCGACCACGGCGGCCTCGGTGACCCCAGTCGGCGCCCGGTACTCGCCGAATACGTCGCGCAGCGCCTGCGCCCACTCCCCGGTGGTCACCCCGGCTCGCGCGGCGGCGATCGTGGCTGGCATGATGTTCTCGCCATCGTCGCGAGCGACCCGCGCCACCTCGGCGAGGGCTGCGTCGACCGCCGGCTGGTCGCGCTGCGAGCGCCACCGCCCCAGCGCCGCGCGCTGCTCGGCCTCGACCTCGGGGTCGACGACCAGGATCCCGCCGTCGGCGTCGGCGGTCAGCGGCGAAGGCTCGGTCGACGCGAACCGGTTCATGCCGACGACCGTCAGCTCCCCGGACTCGATGCGCCGCCAGCGAGTCCGGTGCGAATCGACCAGCGCGGCCTTCATGTAGTCCACCGCCTGGACGGCTCCGCCGAGCTCGGCGACCCGGCCCATCTCCTCCCGGGCGCCGGTGACCAGCTCCTGCACCAGTCCCTCCATCACCCGCGACCCCTCGAAGATGTCCGGGTACTCCAGCAGATCGGTCTCGTAGGCGAGCACCTGCTGCAGGCGCAGCGACCACTGCTGATCCCAGGGCCGCGGCAGTCCCAGGGCCTCGTTCCAGGCCGGCAGTTGGATCGCGCGGGCGCGGGCGTCGCGTCCGAGGGTCACCGCCAGCGCCTCCAGGGCGATCCGGTACACGTTGTTCTCCGGTTGGGCCTCGGTCAGCCCCAGCGAATTGACCTGGACGCCGTAGCGGAAGCGACGATGGCGCTCCTCCTGGACCCCGTAGCGCTGGCGGCCGAGCTCGTCCCACAGCTGCGCCATGGCGCGCAGCTTGGCGTGCTCCTCGATGAAGCGCACGCCGGCGTTGACGAAGAACGAGATCCGGCCGAACACGTCGCCCATCCGGTCCTCTGCAACTCGATCGCGCACGGCATCGAGGACGGCGATCGCGTTGCTCAGGGAGTACGCGATCTCCTGCACCGGGGTGGCACCCGCCTCCTGGAGGTGGTAGGAGCAGATGTTGATCGGATTCCACCTCGGCACGTGGCTGACCGTATAGGCGATCGTGTCGGCGATCAGGCGCATGCTCGGCCCGGGCGGGAAGGAGTAGGTCCCGCGGCTGAGGTACTCCTTGAGAATGTCGTTCTGAGTGGTGCCCTGCAGCGCCGACTCCGCCACTCCCTGCGCTTGCGCGGCGACGATGTACAGCGCCAGCAGCCAGGCCGCGGTGGCGTTGATCGTCATCGAGGTGTTCATCTGGTCCAGCGGGATCCCGTCCAGCAGAGTCCGCATGTCCCCCTCGTGAGCGATCGAGACGCCGACCTTTCCGACCTCGCCGCGGGCGAGCTCGTGATCGGGGTCATAGCCGGTCTGCGTAGGCAGGTCGAACGCCACCGAGAGCCCCGTCTGTCCCTTCTCCAGGTTGCGCCGGTACAGCAGGTTGGAGCGCTTGGCGTCGGAGTGCCCGGCGTAGGTGCGCATCATCCACGGCCGGTCGCGCTCGGAGAGGTGCACGGGAGGAGTGTCCGGCATGGGCGCCCATTGTATGGACCGGTGACCGACGGACCTGCGACAATGACCGCAGGTCCTCGATGCCAGATCAGAGCTCAGCCGCGACGGAGCACGCGATCCTCCAGGAGATCACCGGCCCCCTCGAGACGCTGCCCGACGACCCCCTCGCGCAGGTCAGCGTCGACTTTCCCACGGCCCTGCGCGGATACGACCGGATGGCGGTCGACGATTACGTGCGCCACACCCGGCAGCTGGTCGCCGAATTGCAGGTGACCCGGTCGCCGGAGTCGGCCGTGCGCCGGGCGCTGGAGCGCGTCGGTGAGCAGATCTCGGGAATCCTGCAGCGGGCCCATGAGACCGCAGAGCAGATCACCGCCCAGTCCCGGGTCGAGGCCGGGGAACGAATCGACCAGGCGCGCGCGGAGGCCGATCGCGTCGCCGGCAGCGCCGAGCAGCGGGTTCGCGATCTGGATGCCGACACCGACCGCATCTGGCTGGAGCGCCAGCGGATCGTGGCCGACGCCGAGGATCTGGCCGCGCAGCTGCTGGCGCTGGCCCGGACCGCCGCGGCGCGTTTTCCCGAGGACGCCGAGCCCGGCGCCGGCGATCAGCCGGAGGCTGGTCCGCAGGCGACCGAGCCGTCGTTCGGAGTCGTCGACGAGGAGGACGACTACTTCCCGGAGTCCGACGAGCGAGACACCGACGAGACGGTCGCATTCCAGCCGTTGGCGCCGACCGGAGCGGGCGATGCGACCACCGAGACCGGCGGGACGTCCCACCCACCGCAGGTCGCGGCCGGCGAGAGGTCGGCGCCGTCGGAGCCGGAGACCGATCCGGGCCAGGGGGCGGCCGAGACGGCCGGTCACGCATCGGCGGCGGTGGAGCCGGACACCGAACTGGACCCACCCGCCCCGCCGGCCCAGGCCCCCGGTGATCGTGTCTCCACGGCCGACGACACCACATCGGTGATCCCGCCGGCGTCGCAGGCCGCGAGCCGCCGCCGCTCCGAGTAGACGGTCCGAGTCCCTCAGTCGTGCGCGTGATCGACCTCATGCACCTCGGCCGCGCCCGGGTGATCGGCGCCTGGCAGGTCGATGACGTGCTCATCGATCCCGGTCCGAGCTCTACGTTGCCCACCCTGCTCGAGGCGCTGGGAGACGAGCGCCCGAACGCGCTGCTCCTGACCCACGTCCATCTCGACCACGCCGGCGCTGCGGGGTCGTTGGTGCAGCGGTGGCCCCACCTCCGGGTCTACGTGCACGAGCGCGGCGCGCGCCACATGGTCGACCCGTCGCGCCTGTACGAGAGCGCGCGGCGCCTGTACGGCGATGATATGGAGCGGCTGTGGGGCGAGATGCTCCCGGTGCCCGAGGACAACCTCGAGGTGCTGACCGGCGGCGAGAGGATCCGGGATGGCTTCGAGGTCGCCTACACGCCCGGTCACGCCTCGCACCACGTCTCCTATCTGCACGATGGCACCGCCTTCGTGGGCGATGTCGGCGGCGTGCGGATCGCGCCGCACCCGATGGCCATCCCGCCGACGCCTCCGCCCGACATCGACGTCGAGGCGTGGCACGAGTCGATCGATGTGGTCAGGTCGTGGGGTCCGGGGAGGCTGGCGATGACGCACTTCGGGGGCGCCGAGGATGTCGACCACCAGCTGGACGAGCTCGCCACGCGCCTCGATCGCTGGGCCCAGCTGGCCCGCAGCGGCGACCGCGATGAGTTCATCGCGACCATCCAGGAGGAGATCCGGCGTGACGGCAGTCCCGAGCAGGCGGCGGCCTATCAACAGGCCGCTCCCGCAGAGCAGCTGTTCGCCGGCTATCAGCGCTACTGGAGCAAGCGCGCGGACCGGTGATCGGAGTCCCGCCCGCCGGCGCCGAGGACTCACAGCGAGTGGTCATCGGACTCCTGCCCGCCGGCGCCGAGTACTCACAGCGAGTGGTCATCGGACTCCTGCCGCCGGCGCCGAGGACTCACAGCGAGCTCCTGCCCGCCGGCGCGGAGGACCTCCACAGCCGACATGGTCGGCGCTATGCTGGCGACGATGTCCGTGACGGTCGAGCTGCCCCGCACCGGCCGGCCCGGAGCCGGTCTCGGGGGCGCCTGGCGAGTGGTCGTTCTCAACGACGACCACAACACGTTCGATCACGTGGCCGAGACGCTCGCCCGAGTCGTGCCCGGCGTCACGCTCGCCGATGGCTACCGGATCGCCGACCAGATCCACAATCGTGGCTGCGCGATCGTGTGGAGCGGCCAGCGCGAGGACGCCGAGAGCTACTGGGCGGCGCTGGACGACGCCGGGCTGACGATGGCCCCGCTCGAGGCGGGCTGACCAAGGCGTTCAGCCGTGTGACGCCGACAGCGGCTTGGTCGCGGGCGCGGACGGCAGCGCCTTCGCGGCCTGACGCGCCGGGCTGACGCGCACCACGTTCCAGACGACGCCGAGCTTCTCCAGCAGCGAGATCACGAGCCCCGTGGGATCGGCCAGCCGCTCCCAGAACCGCAGGCCGTGGAACGCCGATGTCGGGAAGGCGTGGTGGTTGTGGTGCCATGCCTCGCCCATCGACAGCGGCGCGAGCCAGAACACGTTGCGGCTCTCGTCCTCGATGTCGAACCGCTTGCGGCCGATGAAGTGACACACCGAGTTGATCGACCAGGTGATGTGGTGCAGCAAAAAGACCCGCACGAAGCCGCCCCAGAGCACCGCGGTCAACGCGGTCCCGAGCCCTCCGCCGACGATCCAGCCGAGCGCGAACGGGATCACGAACCCCAGCACCACCCAAACCCAGAACATCTTGTCGACCGCCCTGACGACGCGATCCTTAACCAGGTCGGCCGCGAACCGATCCCGTTCGGCGGTGCCGACGGTGTCGAACAGCCAGCCGACGTGGGCGTGCCACAGGCCCTTGATGGCACCGACTATTCCGGGCCCGCTGAGATGGGGGGAGTGCGGGTCGCCGTCCTGGTCGGTGAAGGCGTGATGCTTGCGGTGGTCGGCGACCCAGGTGATCACGGAGCCCTGCACCGCCATCGATCCCGCCACGGCGACGATCGCCCGAAACGGCCGCGAGGACTCGAACGAGCGGTGCGTGAACAGCCGGTGGAAGCCGAGCGTGATCCCGAGCGCGGTGGGCACGTAGAGCCCGATCAGCAGGCCCAGCTCCAGCGGGCCGATGGCGCGGTTCCACAGCAGCACGATCGCCAGCACCACGCCGATCAACGGGAGCGGAACCCCGATGAGGTTTACGATCTTGTGCGCGCGGCTCATCAAAACTCAGGATACGTCTCCAGGACGCAATTTTCTTGGGGACCCAGCATGATTGTCGCTACGGATCTTATGCGGGGAGTATGAGAGGTGCCCGAACAGCCGTGGCATGAGCTTCCGCCGGAGGTCGTCGGCGTGCTGCGCCCGGCGCTGGACGACGTCGCCCGAGAGATGATCGAGGCGGTGGGAACCGTCCCCGCGTACTCGCGACCCCTGGAGGGGCCGTTCGGGGACGGGATCCGCGCCGGGGTCCAGGAGGCGCTTCGGCATCTGGTGGCCGAGATCGAAGCCGGCGGCACGGTGGATCGGCTCGACGTCTACCGGGCACTGGGTCAGGGCGAGATGCGCGCCGGCCGCAGCCTCGAGTCGCTCCTCAGCGCCTATCGCATCGGGGCGCGGGTGGCATGGCGAAGGTTCGCCGCGCTCGGGGTCGCCGCCGGCCTGGAGCCCGCCACCCTGTACCTGCTTGCCGAGTCGATCTTCGCCTACATCGACGTCCTGTCGGCTGAATCGGCGGAGGGCTACGCGATGGAGCAGTCGGCTGCGGCCGGGGAGGCGCAACTGCTTCGCCGGCGGCTGGTGCGGATGTTGCTGCGTGAGTCTCCGGCTGATCCCGACGCGGTGCAGGCGGCGGCGGCCGAGGCGGAGTGGGAGCTGCCTCGCGGCCTGGCGGTGATCGCGATCAGCGGCCCGGAGCGCGAGACGGCAGCGTCGCAGCTGCCAGCGGGAACGATCCGGGAGACGATTGGCGAGCTGACCTGCGCGCTGGTCGCCGACCCCGACGGCCCCGGTCAGCGGAGCGCGATCGAGCGCGCCGTGGCCGGGTCCCGGGCCCGGGCGGGTCTGGGCACCACGGTCGACTGGACCCAGGCCCATGTCAGCCTGGTGCGCGCCCGGGCGGCGCTGGGGCTCGCCGTGCAGGACGCGATGGTGGTCGGTGCACGCGAGCACGCGGGTGAGCTGCTGCTGCGCGGCGACGCCCGGCTTGCCGCCGAGCTCGCCGCCGACCAGCTGGCGCCGCTGGCGGGGCTGCCCTCAGGAGCCCGTCGCCGGCTGCGCGACACGCTCAGCGTGTGGCTCGCCGAGCAGGGCCGGGTCGGCAACGTCGCCCATCGGCTGGCCATCCACCCTCAGACGGCCCGCTACCGGCTCGGGCGGCTGCGTGAGCTGTTCGCGGGCGCGCTGGACGATCCCGAGTCTCGGTTCTGGCTGGAGGTGGCGCTGCGGGCCGGCGGCTCCGAGGACGCGGAGGGGGAGGCCGAGGCGGCCGGCCCGGATCACGGGTAGACGGCGCTCGGTCAGTCCGGAAGCGGGCATTTGGAGACCAAGCGTGAGAAGGGGCCGAACGCGCGGCCAGTGGGCGCCGGTACCCGGGCGCCAGGGACCAACCGTCGCAAACCGGGGATCGGTTGGTCGCGGAGTGCCCTAACGCCGCGCAGTGCGCGGTCCCCCGGGGAGGGTGTGGCACGCCCTACGTGGTCAGACCGTTTGCGGCGTCGCCGGCGACGGCTCGGGGCTCGTGGTCGGCTGGTCGTCGGCCGGGACCTGCGGCCCGAGCGACCCGGAGGCGATCTCGTCGGCCCAGGCATAGACGATCGGGATCTGGTAGCGCCCCGCGTTGCGGGCACGAAACTCGATCATCTCGGGTCCGTCCCAGTACCGGTACCACTCGGTCTTGGATCCGACCCAGGTCATCTGGGTGATCCGGTAGCGGTCGTCGTTGTCGATGTGGACCTGATATTGCGTCGCCCCGTAGCGCAGGGCGACCGGCGCCACCCGCGCGACCTCGGCGGCGAACGAGTCCTTGCGCATCACGGTGGAATACCACTTGACCCAGACCAGATCGGCCATCGCCTACGCTCCAACCTCGGCCCGGATCGCGCCGGGTCCGTCCGCGGTTTTGCCCTGTCCCTCGTCGGTGGCGCCGACGAGGATCGCGATCTTTCCCAGGTGGCGGTTGTCACGCAGCAGCTGGTGGGCCTCGGCCACGCCATCGAAGCCCATCGTCTGCCACAGCACCGGGCGGACCTTGGACTCCTCGATGAGCTCGTTGGCCTTCATCGCCTGCCAGGCGTTGGCGAAGTGCGAGCCGACGATCTCCTTCTGGCGCATCCACAGGTAGCGAACGTCGAAGTCCAGCTGATAGCCGGACGTGGCGCCGCAGATGACCACCTTGCCGAACGGCTTGACCACCAGCACGGAGGTGGGAAAGGTCGCCCGGCCGACGTGCTCGAAGACGATGTCCGGCGGGCCGCCCAGCATCTGCTCCACGGCCTTGCCGAAGCGCCGTGACTCCTTGAACCGAGCCTTCTCCTCGTCGGCGGTCTCGCCGCCCTGGCGCATCATCCCGTTGTACTGCACGCGATTGATGTGGCCGGTGGCGCCGAGCTGTTCGATCAGCCGCCCTTTCTCCTCGCTGGAGACGACCCCGACGGCGTCGGCACCGGTGAGCGCGCACAGCTGGGTGGCGAACACGCCGAGGCCGCCGGCGGCGCCCCAGATCAGCACCCGATGGCCGGCCTGCAGCCGGCAGCGATCGATCAGCATCCGGTAGGCGGTGAAGTAGGTCAGCCCGTAGGAGGCCGCCTCCTCCCAGGCAAGGTGCTTGGGCTTGGGCAGCAGCTGTTGGGCCTGGACCTTGCAGAACTGCGCGAACGAGCCCCAGCTGGTCTCATAGCCCCAGATCTGCTGGCTGGGCGCGGCCAGCGGGTCCAGCCCATGGACCTCGGGGTCCTCGTAGGAGGCCTGGTTGCAGTGCATGACGACCTCGTCGCCGGGCTGCCAGCGGGTCACGCCCTCGCCCACCTTCCACACGATCCCGGAGGCGTCGGAGCCGCCGATGTGGTGATCCTCGTTCGGGTGGTAGCGGAACACCGACACCGGCTCTCCCAGTGCCGCCCACACGTTGTTGAAGTTGACCCCGGCGGCCATGACGCGGACCACCACCTCGAACGCGCCCGGCTCGGGCACCTCGATCTCCTCCAGCTGGAACGCGTCCAGCGGCTCGCCCAGCCGCTCCTCGCGGATCACCCAGGCGGCCATGGTAGGCGGCAGCTCGCCCGGTGCGGTCTCCACATTGGCAACTTGGCTCACATCGACGGCCACTCGCTGACACCCTCCTGGTCTCGACGGTCCGGCCATCGTACCCGCTGGTGCCCGCGGGAGGGCGATCCCGGCAGCCGTCACGGCCGCTGCAGCGCGCTGCCCCCGCCCGCTCGCCGGCGCCTGATCCGGAGCGAGGCGGGGCGGATCGGCGGCGGCCGCAGGCGCTGGGCGTCATTGCGGCCGTGGGGGGCGGTGGCGATCGTGTACCGGCCGGGCCGGAAGAAGTTGACCGAGACCTGGGTGGTGCCCTGCGGGTTGATCGGGGCGGTGCTGGCCAGCCGGGACCCGCCGGCGCGGGAGATGGCCAGCGCCTCGGCGCGACTGGCCTGATTGGTGACGACGAACACGACGGGACCGGCCCCGACGGCGCTGGGGGACACCGACACCCGGGAGTCGCTGACGAGGACAGTCAGGTTCACCGGCGTCGGGGGCGTGACCTCAGTGGGTGACTTGCCGCCCCCCGAGCCGCAGGCCGCCAGCGCCACCGCGACCAGACCGCTGGCCCCGAGCTTTCCGATCGTCGCCATCCGCATCCTCGACCCGGCCCTCCTATCCGGGACCAGCCCGCCGGCCGCCACCGACCCGACAAGGTGGATCCGGCAAAAACCCTAGCCGAGCGCGGGGCCTGGCTCCAGGATCTGACTGCGACGGCTCAGGCTGCGCCCGCGGTCAGCTGCTCTCGCTCACGCTCGAGGCGCGCCAGCTCGTTCTGCAGCTCGGTCCATGTCTCGGGCTCGATCCGCTCGTATTCATCGCCGGTGAGCTCGCGCAGCCGGTCGCTGTACGTGCTCCAAGCCTGACGGGTGTCCGCCTCGAGCTCACGCAGCCGGTCTGTATCGGGGGCCGTGGCAGTCATCTGATGCTCCTTGCTAGAGGGCAGTGACGATGCTACCCCGCCGAGCGGTCGGCAAGCTCCAGGCCGCCCCCGGCGAGCCGGGCGAGTGCACGAATTCGTGCAGGCCGTCCGGCCCTCGGCGTATCACCAGCCTGTGGAGCTCCTGTCCGCGCCGATCGCCACCGCCGAGTTCATGGTCATCGACACCGAGACCAACGGGCTCGGCGGCGACAGCTGCGAGCTCACCGAGGTCGGCGCGGTGCTGGTCGGCGGCGGCGAGCTGCACGACCGCTGGAGCTCGCTGTGCCGGTGCAGCGCTCCGCTGCGCCGCGGCGTCCAGCGGCTGACCGGGATCACCCAGGCGATGGTCGACGAGGCGCCGTCGCTGGAAACCGTCTTGCCGGCGCTTGGGCAGCGGCTGCACGGACGCGTGATGGTGGCGCACAACGCTCCGTTTGACCGGCGCGTGCTGCGCCAGGCGTTTGCCCGCATCGGGCTCGAGTGGCCGGATCCGCCGCTTCTGTGCACGGCGGCGCTGGCACGGGCGATGCTTCCGCTCCAGCCCCGGCGGGGTCTGGGCGTGCTCGCCGATGCGCTGGGCATCGATGTCGAGGCCGCCCACCGGGCGCTGGCCGACGCCGAGACATGCGCCCGAGTGTTGTGCGCGCTGTTTCCTCGGCTGTGCGCCCACGCCGCCAGCGTCGGCGACGCGGTGGCACTGCTCACCGCGCGCCGGCGGCCGCGCCGGCGCGGCGCCCGGAATGGGCGCGTGGGCCCGGAACCTGGCGGCGCGGGGGCACCCGAGCCTGATTTCGCGCAGCTCCCCCGGGATCCCGGGGTGTATCTGTTCCGGGACCACTCGGGCCGGGTGCTGTACGTCGGTAAGTCGGTATCGATCCGCAGCCGCGCCCGGGCCCACTTTGCCCCGTCGAGCCCGCCGGCGGGGTGGACGGCGCACGCCGCGCTCGTCGACTACCGCACCACGGGCTCGGAGCTGGGAGCCCTGGTGACGGAGAACCGGCTGATCAAGCAGCTCAAGCCGCCCGGCAACAAGCGCCTGGCCCGGCGCGATGACCGGCTCGTCTACATCCGTTGCCGGCTGGACATCCCGTTCCCGATCCTGGAGGTCGCGCCCGATCCGGCTGCCGGTCACGCCGTCACCGTCGGGCCGGTGAGGGGGCGTCGTCTGGCGCTGGAGCTGGTGGAGCAGCTCGACTCCCTGTTCGGGCTGCGCCATTGCGGACGGCGCCTGCCGCGCCGGGAGCACCCGTCGGCCTACGGTCAGATGGGGCGTTGCCTGTCGCCCTGCCTCGGCGACCTCGATCCCAATCTCTACCGCCGGCGGCTCGACGAGGTGCTGGCGCTGTTCGTCGACACTCAGGCCGAACAGCCCCTGCTCGCCCACGTGCACCGTCAGATGCGCCAGGCGGCGGCGCAGCAGCGGTTCGAGCGCGCCGAATCGCTGCGCCGCCGCGCCCGGCGGCTGGCCACGATCCTGGATCGCCTCGGCGGGGTCCTGGAGGCCACCCACGCCCGGCCGCGGCTGATCCTGGCGCCACATCCCGCCGACCCCGGCGTGGAGGCGTTCTGGCTGGCCGGGGGGCGGCTGGTCGACTTCGGGCCGTGCCCCGCGGACCCTGACGAGCTGGCGCGACGCTCCCGGATCACGGTCGCCCGCGAGGGGCGCAGCGGCGAGCTCGGCGCCCATGTCCCCCCCGACGAGGTCGACGAGGTACGGATCATCGGCACCTGGCTGGCCTCGCACCCCGACACGCCGCAGCTGGCGCTGCGGCCGTTGCCGGACGCGGCGACGCTCACCAGATTCGTCGTCGCGGCGCGCTCAGGCCGCGAACGGGAGGGTCACCACGACGCCGGCGACCTCGTCGGCGCCGACGTTGACCTCTGATCCAGGCGGCGCCTCCCGGCGGACGAGCGCAAGCCCGATCGGACCGAAAGACGGGGATTCGGCGACGCTCGTCAGCCGTCCCACCACTCGTTCGCCGAACGTGATCTCCGCCTCGGGGAGAGCCGGTGCCGAGAGCCGCAGGCCGCGGAGGCTGCGGTTGGGCTTACCCCGGTAGTAGAGCCGGGCAACCGTCTCCTGGCCGACGTAGCACCCCTTGGTGAACGAGACGGCACGGGCGTTGAGGTCGGCCTCCTGGGGGATCACCGTGTCATCGAGATCGATGCCGTAGCGTGGCCGGCCCTGCTCCACGCGCACGCATTCGGCGGCCATCTCCGACACCGGCTCGGCGCCGCGGCTGCGCAACGCGTCGGTCAGCGCTGCGGTGGCTCCGGCATCGCTGACGAGGTCGACACCGACGTCGGTGCGGATCGCGCGGACGGCCACCCCGTCGATTTCGCTCTCGACATGCGCGTGCTCGGCGGCGTCGAGATTCTCGACCCCGGCCACCGCAGCGGAGTCCGGGCCGAGCAGCGACAGCAGACCGCACTCCAGGGTGCGCTTGTGCAGCTGGGCGTCGTACCCGATGCTGAAGCGGCGGATCATGTTGAACAGCTCCTGGAGGGCCAGCCGCTCGGTGTCGAGGAGCAGTTCGTCCCCGGTGTCGAGGATTCGGAGATCGCCGAGCATCTTTCCCTTGGGCGTGAGGAAGGCGGCATAGCAGCCGGTTGCGGGCACCAGCGCCTCCACGTCGTTTGACACCTGTCCCTGGAGGAATCGCTTGGCGTCGGCTCCGGTGAGGGCCAGCTTTCCGCGCTCGGAACGATTGAGCATCCCGCACGCTCCGGTGATCGCGCGGTATTCGGCGGTGGAAACGGCGATCGAGGTCACGACACCAAGCATAGGACCAGGGTCCGCGTCCCGCCGCCGCCCCGAAACCCAGTCCTTATGACGACCAAGATGAAAGTTAGGAGTACCATAATTCGGGTGAGCACCCAGACCGATCCACTCGCGCTCCGTTCCTCGGCCATCCAGGACTACACCAAGGCGATCTACGCGCTGGAGGAGCGCGCCGGGGAGCCGGTGAGCACCACCGCGCTGGCCGAGCGATTGAGCGTGACCGCCGCCTCGGCGTCGGGCATGGTGAAACGGCTGTGCGAGCTGGGCCTGGTAACCCACCGGCGCTACCACGGCGTGCTGCTGACCGAGGCCGGCCGGCGGCTCGCCTTGGAGGTGATTCGTCACCACCGGTTGCTCGAGCTCTACCTGGTGGAGAGCCTCGACGTTCCCTGGGATCGCGTTCACGAGGAGGCCGAGGTCCTGGAGCACGTTCTCTCCGAGGATCTGGAGGAGCTGATCGCCGCCAAGCTCGGCGATCCCACCCGCGACCCCCACGGTGACCCGATCCCGTCACGGGAGCTGACCATCGAAGAGCTTCACACCGCCAGCCTGCAGTCACTGGAGCCCGGCGCCCGCGGGGTGTTCGCGCGGGTGTCGGACTCCGATCCGGACATGTTGCGTTACCTGTCCGAGCGCGGGATCGCGCCGGGAGACAGGCTGGAGGTGGTCGATCGCCAGCCGTTCGGCGGCCCCCTGTTCGTCCGGTTCGGCTCGGAGATTCATCCGCTGGGTGGGGATCTGGCGCGGGCAATCAGGGTGCAGCTGACGCGATGACCCCGGAGCCCGTGCTCGAGACGGCGACGGCGGTTGACGGCGCCACCGGCGCGCCGGTGGCGGTCGAGAGCACACCGCTGCAGCGCCGGCTGCAGCGGGGTCGGCTGCGGTTCACGCTGTCGATGCTCGGGCCGGCGTTCGTCGCCGCGGTCGCCTACGTCGACCCCGGCAACTTCGCAACCAATCTCCAGGGTGGCGCCCGGTTCGGCTATGAGCTGCTGTGGGTCGTGCTGCTGGCCAACCTGATGGCGATGTTGGTGCAGTACCTGTCGGCGAAGCTGGGGATCGTCACCGACCGCAACCTGCCGGAGCTGTGTCGCGAGCGGCTTCCCCGGTGGACGAGCTGGGGTCTGTGGGTCCAGGCCGAGGTGATGGCGATGGCCACCGACGTGGCCGAGTTCCTGGGCGCGGCGATCGGATTGAACCTGCTGTTCGGGGTCCCGCTGCTGGTCGCCGGCCTGCTCACCGGGGTGATCGCGTTCGGCATCCTCGAGCTGCAGCACCGCGGCTTCCGTCGCTTCGAGCTGGCGATCGCCGGGCTGCTCGCCATCGTGCTCGTCGGTTTCCTCTATGAGGCGCTGCACATCGGGCCGTCGGCGCACCTGGCGCTGCGGGGACTGATCCCCCACCTGGGCAGCAGCGACGCCGTCTATCTGGCGGTGGGAATCGTCGGCGCGACGGTGATGCCGCACGTGATCTACCTGCACTCGGCGCTGACCAACGGTCGCGTGCCGGTCCGCAGCGATGCCGAGCGCCGTCAGGTGCTGCGCTTCGAGCGCGTCGACGTACTCGTCGCCCTCGGCATCGCCGGCGTGATCAACATGGCGATGCTCGCCGTATTCGCCAAGCTGTTTCACACGCCGGCGCTGTCCGGCACCTCGACGCTGGCGGGGGCGCACGCGCAGATCGGGAACCTCGTCGGGGGCGGCGCCGCGCTGGCCTTCGCCGCCGCGCTGCTGGCCTCGGGCATCTCGTCATCCAGCGTCGGCACCTATGCCGGCCAGGTGGTGATGGCCGGGTTCGTCGGACTGCGGGTCCGGATGTTCGTCCGCCGGGTGGTGACGATGCTTCCGGCGCTGGTGATCCTGGCGCTCGGCGTCAGCCCCACCGACGCGCTCGTCCTCAGCCAGGTCGTGCTGTCGTTCGGGATCCCGTTCGCGCTCGTGCCGCTGGTCGTCCTCACCGGCCGACGCGAGGTGATGGGCGTCCACGTCAACGGCCGGATGACCAGCGCGCTCGCCTACGCGATCGCCGCGCTGATCACCGCCCTCAACGGGTTCGCCATCATCCAGCAGTTGGTCGGCTAAGCCGGACGGCGGCGGACGGCCTCGCGTTCACCGGCCCCGCCCCGAGCGCGTGCGCAGCTTGTGCCACGTGCGCAGCGGGAACATGCCGAGCAGCGGCGCGCGGCGTCCGAGCTCGTCGCGGTCCTCGCGGTCAAACGCGAGGGCGTAGTGGTGGGCCTCCGCCGCCGAGGCATAGGTCTTGCTGGCACCCGCGCCACACCTCCGTTCACATTCCCAGCGCATCACGGCCCCCTCGGCACGGAAGCGGTAGCGATGGCCAAGCAGGCGGCAGCGCAGCACCGGCCGCCACGATAGCGCCGGTTCGGATCCGGAGAAGCCATGCCGCCAGCGGCGGCCAGGGTGGTAGGTCGGCGGCGGCTGCGGGTAGGCCCCGGTCGATGAGTGTGACCACCGAAACCGGTTCGGTGAAGCTCGGCACCATCCGGACGCGGATTCCGTCCCGTCTGGATCGTCTGCCGTGGGCGCGCTTTCACTGGATGATCGTCCTCGGCCTGGGCACGGCGTGGATCCTGGACGGGCTCGAGGTTACGATCGTCGGCGCGGTCGGCTCCCGGCTGACCGAGAAGGGCAGCGGGATCGCGCTCACCGTCAGCGGGATCGGCACCGCGGCGGCCATCTACGTCGCCGGGGCTTGTCTGGGCGCGTTGTTCTTCGGCCAGCTCACCGACCGATTCGGGCGCAAGCGGCTGTTCATGATCACGCTGGGGATCTACATCGCCTCGACGGTTCTGACGGCGTTCTCGTTCGCGCCGTGGTTCTTCTACCTGGCCCGGTTCTTCACCGGGTCCGGGATCGGCGGCGAGTACGCGGCGATCAACTCGGCGATCGACGAGCTGATCCCGGCCCGGGTCCGCGGCCGGGTCGATCTGATCATCAACGGCTCCTACTGGCTGGGGTCGATGGCGGGCTCGGCCGCCGCCCTGTTCTTCCTGGACACCTCGATCTTTGCCAAGGACGTCGGCTGGCGGCTGGCGTTCGGCATCGGTGCCGTGCTCGGGCTGTCGGTGATGCTGGTGCGGCGCAACGTACCCGAGAGCCCGCGCTGGCTGTTCATCCACGGCCGCGAGGAGGAGGCCGAGGAGTTGGTCGGCGACATCGAGCACAACATCGAAGCCGAGACGGGGCAGCAGCTGTCGAAGGTCAGCGACACGATCACCGTCCGTCAGCGCGAAACGGTCCCGTTCCGCGCGATTGGACGGGTCGCGTTCAAGCTGTACCCGAAGCGAGCGATTCTCTGCCTGGCACTGTTCATCGGCCAGGCGTTCCTGTACAACGGCATCGTCTTCAACCTGGGCACGCTGCTGACCACGTTCTTCGCCGTCAGCGCGGCGGCGGTGCCGATATTCACGATCATCTACGCAGCCGGCAACTTCGTCGGGCCGCTCACCCTGGGGCGCCTGTTCGACACGCTGGGGCGCAAGGTGATGATCAGCGGCACCTATCTGGGCTCGGCGGCCGTGTCGGTGGTGCTTGCGATCCTGTTCTTATCCGGCTCGCTGACCGCGAACTCGTTCATCGCGATCATCGTGGTGGTGTTCTTCCTCGCCTCGTCGGGCGCCAGCGCCGCCTACCTGACGGCGTCCGAGATCTTCCCGATGGAGACCCGGGCCCTGGCGATCGCGTTCTTCTACGCGATCGGCACCGCCGTCGGGGGGATCACCGGGCCCCTGCTGTTCGGCAAGCTGATCGCCAGCGGCGTCAAGGGCCAGGTGGCGGTCGGGTTCTTCATCGGCGCCGCCGTGATGGCGCTGGGCGGGATCGCCGAGCTGTTCTTCGGGGTCAAGGCCGAGGGCGCCCAACTGGAGGACATCGCCAAGCCGCTGACGGCCGGCGAAGCCGAGGGGGAGGGCCTCGCCGGCGAAGGATCGGAACCCGGTGACGCCGCGCCGGAGGACGCGCAGGCGCCCGAGCTCAGCCCGCTGCGCACTGCCGCCCGTCACGCCCGGGAGCAGGCCGACGAGGAGCGGGCACGCGCGGCCGAGCACCAGGCGGCCGCACACGAGCAGCTGGCCGCCGCCGCGGCCGGCGAAACGCACGCCGAGGAGCGGGCCCACGACGAGGAAATCCTGGCCGAGGTCGCCGAGTTGACCGCGCGCGCCCACGACGAGTCCGCCACCGCCAACGACGAGCGCGCCGACGCCGAGGGGGAGTCGGATGAGCACCTCGCGGCCGCTGCCCAGCAGCGCGCCGCGGCGGCCGAGGAGCGAGCTCACGCCCACACGCAGACCGCCGAGGCGCTGGCCAGCGAGCACGGGATCGACTCCGACCGCCACCGCGAGCTGGCCGCGGCGGCGCTCGACCGCGCTCGCGCCCGCGAGCAGCGCGCGCTCGCCGAGCAAGCCAGGGCGCGAACCGCCGACGGTCCCGACGGTCAGGTCGATGTCGAGCAGGCCCGGGCGCAGATGCACGACAGCCGGGCGGAGATGCACGTGCAGCGCGCCCGCGCCCATCTGCGACGCAGTGAGCGCGATGAACCGGGCGCGGCCGCGGCGGATCGCGAGGCCGAGGTGCGCGAGGAGCAGGCGCAAGCCGCCGCCTACCGGATCGAGGCGGTGGAACGCCGCGTCGACGCCGACGAGGAGCGCCAGGCGGAGGTTTCCGCCGAGGAGGCGGGACGGCGCCGCGACGAAGCCGCGGCGCGCCAGGCGACCGAGGAACGGATCCGGGCCCGGCTCGAGCGTCGCCGCCAGCGGGAAAGAGCCGGCCTGCGCCGCTACCGCCCCGGAGTCGGCACCTCACCCGGCTCGCGAGTCCCCGCGGCCACAGCCGGCCTGACCGGGCACGCCCTCGACGATTACATCCAGGCCATCCAGCAGGCCCTCGACGAGCACGGCGCCACCCAGCGCAGCGAGCTGGCGACGCTGGTCGGCGCGCGCTACTGGGGCCCCGGCGTGTTTCGACAGGCGTTGCGGGAAGCGGTCGCCGACGGCGACATCCGGCGAATCTCGCGCTCCACCTACGACCGAGCCGAGGACACTGAGAAGTAGGTCGGGGTAGGCTTGCCCTGAGGATGCCGCTCGTTCAAGACTTTCAGGATTTCGTCGCGCCGCTGCCCGACGATTGGACCGACCTGGAGTTCGACCTGCGCATCTTCGACGAGACCCGATACGTCGACGCGGCGATCGTCCTGGTCACCTGCAACGCCCAGCCATACTCCAAGTACGACTGGCACTGGCGGCTGCTGGTGGCCCATCGGTTCGGCCACAGCGCGTCGGTTCCAGCGGTCCATCTCGCTCTCAAGCTGCTCGACGACGCCGGCATCGACGGCGAGCTCGCCCTGCGCGAGGTCCGCACCGGCCGGGCCGAAGTGATGCAGATGTGGGGCCGAACCGAGTCGGTGCGCCAGGAGTTCAAGAAGCTCCGGGCGCAGTAGCCGCTTCCCGGCGCTCAACCCTTCGGCGCGAACTCGGTGTCGAACATGGCCGCCACGTCGGGCACGCGGTGCACGATGCCAAACCGGGCCTCCCACCGCGCCCAGCGGCGCAGCAGGGGCATGTCGAGGACGCCGAAACGGCCCTCCGGACCGCGGAAGGCCGGGTGAAGGACCGCCAGCTCGGCGGTGTCCAGCACATGGTCGAGACCCGGGACGCGCGTTTCCAGATCACGCTGGGCGGCGGCCGGATTCGCCAGCGCCGCGTCGTAGCCGCGGACCAGCGCGCGGACGACCGATCGAGCCAGATCCGGGTGGGCGATCAGCCCGGCGCGGGTCGCGCACAGCAGCAGCTCGGGATAGGACGGGGCGCCGTAGTCGTCGACCCGGAACACGTGAAAGCCGGGGTGCCGGCGGGCGAGGGTGACCCCTTCGTCGTTCCAGAACGCCGTCGCCGCCGCCACCCGCCCGGCCAGCAGGTCGCCAACGGCGTCAAAGCCGATCGTGATCATGTGGACCGTGGCCGGATCGCCGCCGGCGCCGGCGACGATCGAACGCAGCACGGCCACGTCTGAGGGGTCACCGCTGACCCCGACCGTGCGGCCCGCCAACCGGCGCGGTTTGTCGATCTGCGGCGCCGCGATCACCGCCGCCAGCGGCCGCTCGACGATCGGCAGGATGCCGACGACGTCGACCCGGTGCTCGCGGGCGATGGCGAGATCGTGGATGTCCAGCAGGGCGAAGTCCACGCGTCCGGCCGCCAGCAGCTTGATCGCGTCGGTCGAGGCCGACGGCTGGATGACGTGCAGCCGGACTCCGGCGTCGAGGTCGAAGCGCCGCGCGAGGGCCGTAAAGATACCCACGTGAACCGGATTCGGGGTGAAGTCAAGAATCAGCGAGGCGCTCGGCAGCGCGTCCCGCGACCCGCCGGAGCCACCGCACCCCGCCAGCACGGCGGCGGCGACGAGGATCGGCAGCAGACGGCGCACCGCCGGCAATATAGGAATGCAGTCCACCTCCCTAGAATCGTCGCCGAGCATGCGTCGCCGCGTCACGTTCAGCCGGAATCTCACGCTGTCGCTGTCGCGGACGTGTCGCTGCTACTGCAAGTACTGCTCGTTTGCCACCCACCAGGCCCATCTGCACCCGCCCGACGAGGTGCAGCGAATCCTGGATCGCGCCGTCTCGCGCCATCGCGCCAAGGAGTTGCTGGTGTTGACGGGGGAGCGCCCGGAGCACAGTGCGGCGGTCGCCGCTCGCCTCACGGAGTATGGGTTCGGGGATTTCACCGGCTATGTGGTGTGGGTGTGCGAGCAGGCGCTGGAGCGCGGGTTGTTGCCGCACACCAACCTCGGGGTGCTGAGCGCCGAGGATCTCACCCGGCTGCGGGCGGTGACGGCGTCGCAGGGATTGATGCTGGAGTCGATCGCCGAGCGGTTGATGGAGACGGTCCACGCCGGCTCGCCGACCAAGCACCCCGCACAGCGGATCGCCACCATCAGCGCCGCCGGAGCGCTGAAGATCCCGTTCACGAGCGGGATCCTCGTCGGGATCGGGGAGACCGAGGACGAGCGCATGGGGTCGCTGGCGGCCCTGGCGCAGCTGCACGCCGAGCACGGGCACCTCCAGGAGGTGATCCTGCAGAACTTCGTGCCGCATCAGAGCTACTACGGCCGCGAGCCGGCCGACATCGCCGACGCCGCGGCGCGGGAGTACTGGCGCACCGGCGTCGGGCAGGGGCCGGCGGTCAAGGCCCCGCCGTGGGCCACCCCGGTGACGCTTGGCGACATGAAGCGGCTGATCGGCGAGGCGCGGCGGCTGATGCCCGAGATCGGGATCCAGGTTCCGCCCAACCTGTCGGACTGGTGGCCGGAGCTGGTCGCGGCGGGAGCCACCGATCTCGGCGGGCTGAGCGCCAACGGCGACCACATCTCACCCGAGCACCCCTTCCCGTCACCGACCCAGGTCCGCAAGCAGCTGGCCACGGACGGCTACGCGCTCTCGGAGCGGCTGTGCGTGTATCCCGAGTACATCGACCCAGAGTGGGTGTCCCCGCCGGTGCTCGATGTCATCAAGAGCCGCTACTGGTCGTTCATCCCGCGCCGGGGCAGCGGCCGGCGCAGCCAGCTGAGCATCGCCGACGACGACGCCCCGCGGGCGATCGAGAAGGCACGCGACGGCATCGAGCTGACCCCAGCCGAGCTGACCGCGCTGTTCGCCGAGCAGCGCGCGCCGGTGATCGAGGACATGCGCGCCGCCGCCGACGAGCTGCGTCAGCGGCTGGCGGGGGACACGGTGACGTTCGTGGTCAACCGCAACATCAACGTGTCCAACGTGTGCGTGGTCGGCTGCGCGTTCTGCGGGTTCGGGCAGTCCAAGCGCTCGCCTGACGCCTACGAGCATTCCGCCGACGACTTCGCCCGTCGGGTGAAGGACGCGGTCGACGCCGGCGCCACCGAGCTGTGCATCCAATCCGGCATCCATCCCGACTGGGGCCTTGACGACTACCTGGGATGGCTGCGCTTCGCCAAGCAGCTGGCGCCGGCGCTGCACCTTCACGCCTACTCGCCGATGGAGGTCGCCCACATGTGCGACGTGAGCGGCCTGCCGGCGCGCGAGGTGTTCTCGCGCCTGCGCGAGGCCGGCCTGGGCTCGACCCCGGGGACCGCCGCCGAGGTGCTGCACGACGGCGTCCGCGAGCGGATCTCGCCCAACAAGCTGCCGGTGGCGCGCTGGGTGGAGATCATCGAGGCGTCACACGCCGAGGGGATCCACTCCACCGTCACCGTGATGTTCGGCCACATCGAGGAGCCCCACGAGCTCGCCGAGCACATGCGGGTGGTGCGCGAGCTGCAGGAGCGCACCGGCGGGTTCACCGAGTTCGTGCCGCTGTCATTCATCCCGTTTCAGACGCTGCTCGGTCGCGCCCACGGCGTCCAGGAGATCTCCCCCGCGGAGAACCTCAAGCACACCGCCGGTTTCCGGCTGGCGCTGGGGGAGACGGTGACCAACCTGCAGGCCAGCTGGGTCAAGATGGGCCTGGAGGTCGCCACCGAGGCGTTGCGCTGGGGGGTCAACGATCTCGGCGGCACCCTGATGGAGGAGTCGATCAGTCGCATGGCCGGCAGCTATCACGGCGTGCGGCTGGAGCCCGAGGACCTGATCGGCGCCGCGCATCGCGCCGGGCGTCCCGCCGCCGAGCGCACGACGCTGTACGAGATCCGCCGGCGCTTCGATCTGCAGACGATCGCGGCTTAAGGCGATGAGCGTCGAGCGGCCGCCGTCGCTGTTCGCCGGCGTCGAGCCGCTGGAGGTGTTCGTCGAGCTGCTCGCCGAGCTCGAGACCGACACATCGTCCACCGAGTTCTACGACCGCATCTGCGAGGCGATCTGCCGCCTGACGACAATGCGCCGCGCCGTGATCTTCCTGGCCGATGCCGGCCGCCGGCGGGTCCAGGTGGTCGGGTCCTACGGCATCTCGTTCGCCGAGCTGACCGCGCTGAAGCCGTCACCGACGCTGCTGGCGACGCCGATCGCCCAGCGGGCGCTGCTGGAGGACGAGGTCGTGGTGGTGTCCGACCAGATCGAGAATCAGGTTCCCCCCGAGTACGCGCAGCGGTTCGGGATCGCCACCCTGGTCTGCACCCCGCTGAGCGCCGCCGGGCGCGCCTACGGGGTGGTCTGCGCCGATCGCGGCGGCGGACGGTTCGAGCTGACCGACGGCGAGCGGCACCTGCTGTGGACGCTCGGCAAGACGGCGGCGCTGGTCGCCACCGCGCGCAACGCCACCCGCCAGCAGGAGCGTACCCGCCGGCTGGGCGAGCGCCTGGAGCTCGCCCGGGAGATCCATGAGCGGGTGATGCAGCGCCTGTTCGGTGTCTCACTGGCGCTGAGCGCCGAGAAGGCGCTCGATCCCGATGAGCGGGAGCGCTGCCGGGTGGAGATGCAGGAGGCGCTCAGCGATCTGCGCAGCGCGCTCGAACGGCCGCTGGCGCCGCTGGCGCACGAGACCGGCACGACGCTCGCCTCCGAGCTGGCGCGCGTGGCTCAGGCCCCTGGGCCGCCGGTGCGGGTGACGTTTCCCTCGCAGGTCACGGTGCCGCCTGAGTTCGAGCCGCTGGCCCAGTCGGTGCTGGCCGAGGCGTTGCGCAACATCGCCAAGCACGCCGCGCCCACTCGGGTGGAGGTGGTGGTGGCCTCCGACGAGGACACGTTCTCGCTGGAGGTTCGTAACGACGGCGTCGCCTCCGGGGCGCGCGGCTCCGGAATGGGGCTGCGCCTGGCGGCGTTCGAGGCGCTCCAGTACGGCGGCGTGGTCGACTTCGGCGCGCCGGAGGCGGATCTCTGGCGCGTCCGCCTGGTCGTCCCGCGGACCGGGGGGCGGCTGTGAGCTCACGGCCGGTGCGCGGCCCGGCCGCCGACCGGCGGCTGCGCGTCCTGGTGGTCGACGATCACGACGTGGTGCACTGGGGATTTCGCGTCCTGCTCGGCGAGCAGCCGTGGGTGGAACGCTGCCTGGCGGCGCGCACCGGGGCCGAGGCGCTGGAGCTCCTGCCCGGCCTGCGGCCCGATGTGGCGCTGGTCGATCTGTTCCTCGCCGGAGAGTCCGGCGCCGACGTGTGCGCTTCGATCCTCAAGGTGTCGCCGGGGACCCGGGTGCTGCTGATCTCCGGCGCCGGGCGGATGTCGCCGGCCGCGGCGCGTGCCGCCGGCGCCTCCGGCTTTGTCTCCAAGGACTGGGAGGCCCGCGAGGTGGTCCGGGCGGTGCGGATGGTGGGCTACGGGATGACCGTGTTCGAGCCCACCACCGAGCAGCCGACGCCGCCGCTGTCCGAGCGAGAGCGCGAGGTACTCGATCTCATCGCCGCCGGCTCGACCAACCGGGAGATCGCCGAGCAGCTGTTCCTCTCGCCGCACACCGTCAAGGAGCACACCAGCGCCGTCTACCGCAAGCTGCAGGCCCGCAACCGGGCCGAGGCGGTCCAGCGCGCCCAGCGGATCGGGCTGCTCTCCTGACCCTCGTCGGCGCGGTCCGTCGACTTTAGCTCTAGCCGAGGCGGCGCGTCGGGCCGCTGCGACACCGCGTCGTACGGAAAAAGGTGCCAAATCCGGGTCGGCGGTTTGGATTTGTCACCAGCCTGCATCCTGGCGTGGTTTTGCGACAGATCCTCCCCGCCCATCCAAATTTGCGCAAAATCCCCGCGGGAACGGGATCTCGCCCGGGTGAATTTGGCGCAAAATTCGCCCTGGGCCGCCTGGGGACGGGCGCTCAGTCGACCGCCTGACCGTTGGCGGTCAGCGCGACCTCGACGTTGCCCCGGGTGGCGTTGGAGTAGGGGCACACCTCATGGGCGGCGGCGACGATCTGCTTGGCCTGCTCGGCGTCGGCGACGCCCGGCAGGGTCACATCGAGCCCCACGCCGACGTTGAAGCCGCGCTCGTCGTTGTTGATCAGGCTGACGCTCGAGTCGATCGAGACCTCGCCCAGCTCCACCCGCTCCCGCCGGCCGACGACCCCGAGCGCACCCTCGAAGCAGGCGGCGTAGCCGACCGCGAACAGCTGCTCGGGGTTGGTGCCGGACGCGTCGTCGGTCGGTGCGCGTAGCTGCACGTCGAGCGCGCCGTCGGTGGTGTGGCCATGGCCGTGCTCGCGTCCTCCGGTCACGGTGGCCTGCGCGGTGTAGATCACTTTCGCCATGCCTGCCCTCTCTGGATTGTTGGTCGGCGCGAGCATATCGATGCGTCGCCGCGATCAGCGGCGGCGCATCGCCCACTCGATCAGGGGCAGCTTCACCCCCTGGGGCACGTACTGACCGGCGAGCACCGCCGCCCGCACCGGCAACCCGGGGACGACCACCCGCCGGCCGGTCTCGAGCCCCCGCACGCCGGCGGCGGCAGCCGCCTCGGCCGTCACCCATACCGGTCGCGGGACCGCCTGCTCAAACGACTGGCCGGTGGCGACCTGCCACCCGGCCGCATCCCAGAACTCAGTCGACACCGGACCGGGGGCCAGCGCCGTGACCGTCACCCCGGAGCCACGCAGCTCTTGGTGCAGCGCCTCCGAGAAGGCGAGGACGTAGGCCTTGGCGGCCGAGTAGCCGGCGGAGTAGGGGAGTGGCTGCATCCCGGCGGTGGATGCCAGGTTGAGGATCGCCCCCTGGCCGCGCTGGACCATCGCCGGCAGGAAAGCCGAGGTCAGCGCCACCGGCGCCTCCACCAGGACCCTCACCTGCTCCAGCTCCCGCTCGGGATCGGACTCGTGAAACGGGCCGCCGGTGGCAAAGCCGGCGTTGTTGACGAGCACGCTGACCTGCAGTCCGAGCGACTCGATGCGGGCCGGGAGGCGCTGGCGCGACAGCGGCTTGGCCAGGTCGGCGCCGATCGCCTGGGCGGCGACCCCGTGCTTCGCGGTCAGCTCGGCGGCGAGCTGTTCGAGCCTGCCCCGACGCCGGGCGACCAGCACCAGGGAATGTCCGCGCGCGGCCAGCTCCCGGGCGATCGCAGCGCCGATTCCGGCGGAGGCGCCGGTGACCAGTGCGGCGGTGTCGGGTGTCGGATCGGGAAGGGCCATCGGGCCGGACAGAGCCTACTTTCTCGAAAGGCCCGGGACGTCATCCACGGCCTCCCCCCGGATGGGGGGAGGCATCCAAAAATCGTCTGAGATTTCTCCCCCCGAACGGGGGGAAGTCTCGGGACGCCTGTATCCACATCCCTTGCCCGGCGTACGTTGACGCGATGACCACCGCGATCCTGTTCCCCGGCCAGGGCAGCCAGACCCCGGGGATGCGCGAGCTCGTAGCTCGCGTCCGACCCGAGCTGCTGGAGATGGCCATCGCCGCCGTGGGGGAGGATCCGTTTCCCCGCGCCGACGAGGGGACCAACTACGCCCAGCCGGCGATCTTCTGCGCCAGCCTGGCCGGCTGGGAGGCGATCGGTCGCCCGCCGGGGGACATGATGGCCGGTCACTCGCTGGGCGAGCTGGGAGCGCTGGTCGCGGCCGGCGCGCTGGACGAGGCCGACGGGCTAGAGCTGGTCGCTCTGCGCGGCCGGCTGATGCACGAGTCGGGCGTCGCCGCCGGCGACGGCAGCATGCTCGCCGTGCTCGGTGCCGGCGCCTCCGAACAGGCTCAGGAGATCGCCGATGCGCATGAGCTGACGGTGGCCAACGACAACTCGCCGCTCCAGGTGGTGCTCTCCGGGGCCACGCCGAATCTGCCCGGCGCCGCCGCGTACGCCAAGCAGCTCGGTCTGCGCGCGATGGAGCTCGACGTCACCGGAGCGTTTCACTCACCGATGATGGCGGCCGCGGTGCCGGAGTTCAGCGCGGCCCTGGCGGCAACGACCTTCACCACCCCGAGCACGACGGTGATCTCGGCGGTCACCGCCCGTCCGTTTGAGGATCCCCGGGCCGAGCTGGCGGACGCGCTGACGATGCCGGTCCGCTGGCGCGAGGTGATGCTGACCATGGGTGAGCTCGGCGCCCAGCGCTTCATCGACGTCGGACCCGGCCGGGTCCTGTCCGGCCTGGCCAAGCGGACCCTCAAGGGAGTCGAGCTCGTCAATGCCTGACGTCCGGGAGGATGGCTGTGCCCTGGTCACCGGGGCGTCGAAGGGGATCGGCGCGGCGATCGCCCGCGACCTGGCCCGCGACGGCTGGGGCGTGGGCGTCAACTATCGCTCCGACGGCGCCGGCGCCGAGGCCGTCGTGGCCTCGATCGCGAGCGACGGCGGACATGCGGTGGCGGTCGCCGGCGACGTGGTGGATCCCGGGGCCCCAGACCAGCTGTTCGCGGCGCTGGAGTCACACTTTGACTGCCCGGTGCTGGTGCTCATCAACAACGCCGGGATCAGCGACGACGATCTCACCCCGTCACTGCGCGACGAGGCCTGGGACTCGGTGATCGACACCGACCTCAACGCCGCGTTTCGCCTCATCCGCCGCGCGCTGCGGCCGATGATGCGCGCCCGCACGGGTCGGATCGTCAACATCGCCTCGGTCGTCGGCCTGCGCGCCAACCCGGGGCAGTCCAACTATGCCGCCGCCAAAGCGGGCCTGATCGCGCTCACCAAGACCTCGGCGGTCGAGGTCGCGCGACGGGGAATTACCATCAACGCGGTCGCCCCCGGCTGGATCGAGACCGACATGACCGCCGGGGTGTCGAGCGATCTGCTCGCGCAGGTACCGGCGCGCCGAGCGGGAACTCCCCAGGAGGTGGCGGCGTGCGTCCGGTTCCTGACGTCCGACGCGGCCAGTTATGTGACCGGTGCGGTGCTGTCCGTCGACGGCGGGCTCGCCGCCTGAATCTCAAGCAAACCCGATTTGACAGGAGAAGACAGATGTCAGTGACGACGGAACAGGTCGAGAACCGAGTGATCGAGACGTTGGCCAGCTTCGGCCCCGATCAGAGTCAGATCACGCGCACGGCCACGTTCGAGGAACTCGATATCGACTCGCTCGATCTGGTCGAGCTGGCCCAGGTGGTGGAGGACGAGTACGGCGTCGTGCTCAAGGGCGAGGACATGAAGGACCTGAAGACGGTCGGCGACGCGATCGACCTGATCGTGGAGCGGGCCGCGTAGGTGAGCTCGATGCCGGACAGACGGAAAGTCGTGGTCACCGGGATCGGAGCGGTCACCCCGCTCGGGATCGGCGCGACCACCCTGCATGACCGCTGGGCCGCCGGAGACGTCGGGATCGCCGACGGCGCCGGTGTGTGCCGGGAATTCGACCCGACGCAGAACCTGTCGGTCAAGGAGGCGCGGCGGCTGGATCGCTTCTCGCAGCTGGCGGTGACCGCCGCCGGCGAGGCGGTCGCTCAGGCGGGGTGGGCCGGCGAGCCCCCGTACGACCCGCTCCGGGTCGGCTGTGTCATGGCCACCGGAATCGGCGGCCAGAACACGGTCGAGACGCAGCTGGAGGTGATGCGCGTGCGCGGCGCCAAGCTGGTGTCGCCGCTGGGCATCCCCCAGTACATGCCCAACGCCGCGACCGCGGCGGTGACGATGAAGTACTCGCTGCGCGGGCAGAGCTACGGCGTCGTCTCGGCGTGCGCCAGCGGTGCCCACGCGATCGGGTCGGCGCTGCGGATGATCCAGTACGGAGACGCCGACGCCGTCGTCTGCGGCGGTGCCGAGGCGACCCTGACCGACTTCGCGTTCGCGTGCTTTAACTCGATGCAGGCGCTGTCGGTGAGCGGCGTCTCGCGGCCGTTCGACGCCCGGCGCGACGGGTTTGTGATGGGCGAGGGTGCGGGCGTGCTCGTCTTGGAGGAGGAGGGGGCCGCGGTGGCCCGCGGGGTCACGATCCTCGGCGAGATCGCCGGCTACGGCGCGACCACCGACGCGCACCATCTGACCGCGCCGGAACCGACCGGGGGGCCAGCCTCCCGGGCGATCGAGCTGGCGCTGCGCGATGCCGGTGCCGAGCCGGCGCAGCTTGACTACGTCAACGCCCACGGAACCTCGACCCAGCTCAACGATGCCGCCGAGACGGCCGCGATCAAACGCGCGCTCGGTGACCAGGCCAAACGAGTCCCGGTGTCGTCGACCAAGTCGTCGATCGGGCACACGCTCGGCGCCGCCGGCGCCGTGGAGGCGGTGGCGACCCTGCGGACGCTGATCACCGGGGTGATCGCGCCGACCCTGGGGTACGAGGTGCCCGACCCGGAATGCGACCTGGACTACGTGCCCGGGGAGGCCCGCCCGCTGGTCACCGGCAACGGCCGGCCGCCGCTGGCGCTTTCCAACTCGTTTGCGTTCGGCGGTCACAACGTGGCGCTGGCGCTGCGCGGAGCGGCCCGGTGAGCCTGACCGCACTCCCCGAGGCGCCGCTCCGGCTGACGCCGTCAGAACGCCTGGAGGCGCTGTGTGACCCCGGCTCGCTGCGGATGGTGCGCTCGCTGGCGCGATCCTCGCGACTGGGCGAACGCGCCGTCGCGGGTGACGGGGTCGTCGGCGCCACCGGCGCCGTCGCCGGCCGGCCGATCGCCTGCTACGCCCAGAACGGCGGCTTCCTCGGCGGCTCGCTCGGCGAGCGCCACGCCGACACGATCGTCCGCGTGCTGTCCACGGCGCAGCGCGCCCGGATCCCGGTCGTCGGCTTCGTCGAATCGGGTGGGGCGCGGATGCAGGAGGGCACCGCGGCGCTGGCCGGCTATGGACGTATCTTCCGCGAGACGGTGGCGCTCAACGGCGTCGTGCCGCAGATCTCGATCGTGTCCGGCGCGTCGGCGGGCGGCGGCGCCTACTCGCCGGCACTGACCGACCTGATCGTCATGACCGAGGACGCGGCGATGTTCCTCACCGGTCCCGGTGTCGTCCGGGAGGCCCTCGGCGAGGAGATCGACGCCGCCGGTCTCGGCGGCCCGCACGTGCACGACCGCAACGGGGTCTGCCACCTGGTGGAGCGCGACGAGGCGAGCGCCGCCGCCCGCGTGCGCGAGCTGCTCTCCTACCTGCCGTCGGCCGCTGGTCAGCCGCCGCCGCGGGCGACTCCGGCCGAGCCGACCCATCCCGATCCGGGCGAGTTCGTGCCGGCTCAGTCGCGCAGCGCCTATGACGTTCGCGCGGCGCTGAGCGCGATCATCGACGACAGCTCGCTGGTGGAGCTGTGTCCGCGCTGGGCCCGCAACATGGTCACCGCGCTGGCCCGGCTCGAGGGTCATCCCGTCGGCATCGTCGCCAACCAGCCCCGTCATCTGGGCGGCGTGCTCGATGCCGAGGGCTCAGAGAAGGCGGCGCGGTTCGTGAACTTCTGCAACTCGTTCGGGGTGCCGCTGATCGCGGTCGTCGACACCCCCGGCTTCATGCCCGGATCAAAGCAGGAGCAGGCCGGCGTGATCCGCCACGGCGCCTCCCTCGTGCGGGCGTTCGCGGCGGCGCGGGTCCCCAAGCTGACGGTGGTGCTGCGCAAGTCCTACGGGGGCGCTTACATCACGATGAACTCGCGTGACCTGGGCGCCGACCTCGTGCTCGCCTGGCCGGACGCCGAGCTGGGGATCATGGGCGCGCGGGCCGCGGTGGGGATCGTCAACCGACGCGAGCTGCGGATCGCCGCGGACCCGGATGCCGAGCGCGATCGCCTCGCCGACGTGTACGCCCGTGAGCATCTCCGCGCGCAGACTGCTGCCGCCGAAGGGTTCGTCGACGAGATCATCGAGCCGGCGCAGACCCGTGACCGCCTCGGGTGGGCGCTGCGCTCGTTCGCCGGCGAACTGGATCCGATCGCGCCCCGGGCATGATCCTGGCGGGCAAGCGCCTGCTGATCACCGGCGTCATCACCAAGGACTCGATCGCCTACCACGCCGCCGAGCAGGCGCAGCGCGAGGGCGCGGAGGTCCTGCTGACGAGCTTCGGACGGGTCAGGCGGATGACCGAGCGCGCGGCCCAGCGACTTCCCCAGCCGGTCGACGTGCTCGAGCTCGATGTCAACCGCACCGAGGACCTGGAGGCGCTCACCGGCACGCTGCGCGATCGGTGGGGGCGGGTGGACGGCGCGCTGCACGCGATCGCGTTCGCCCCGCCGGATGCGCTCGGCGGAGCCTTCCTGACTACTCCGGCGGAGAGCGCCAAGCAGGCGTTCGAGACCAGCGCGTTCTCGCTCAAGGCGCTGGCGGTGGCGCTGGCACCGCTGATGGAGCCGGGCGCGGGGATCGTCGGGATGGACTTCGACGCCAGCGTGGCGTGGCCGATCTACGACTGGATGGGCGTGGCCAAGGCCGCGCTGGAGTCGGTGGCCCGCTACCTGGCCCGCGACCTCGGCCCCGACGGGATTCGCGTCAACCTCGTCTCAGCCGGCCCGCTCGGCACCGTTGCCGCCCAGGGCATCCCCGGCTTTGACCGGCTGGCCGACCTGTGGCGCCGGCAGGCACCGCTGGGATGGGACACCCGCGATCCGGCCCCGGTCGCTCGGGCGATCTGCTGGCTGCTGTCTGACTACGCCCACGGGATCAGCGGTGAGATCGTCCACGTCGACGGCGGGTTTCACGCCGTCGGCGCGCCGGTGCTCTAGCCGCGGGGGGGCCACTGTGGGGGCGCCGCTCACTCGCCTGCTCAGGGGTGCCGCTCACTCGCCCGCTGCGACCCGCTCGCCGGCCCGGATCGGCGTCGCCAGCCGGTTGCCCGGCGGCGCCAGCGGGCACGTCCAGCGCGGGTCATAGGCGCACGACGGCTGGTAGGCGAAGTTGAAATCAAGTTGCAGTCGTCCATTCTGCTGACCCAGGTCAGCGCCCTTGATGGTGTCGAGCAGGTACCGGCCGGCGCCGTAGGTCTCGTGTCCGCTGGTGGCGTCCGCGAAGGGGACGAACAGCCCGCCGCCGTAGCCGTCGAGCCAGTAGAGCTCGAGGCTCAGCTCGGTGTCGGCGTGGACGCAGCGCGCGGCACCGAAACGGGTGAACGCCATCGTCTCGACGTTGCTGGTGGCGAGCTCGAACCGCTCGGCGGCGATCGGTTCCACGGTCGCGGCCAGACGCCAGGCGGGGTCGTAGTCGTACACGTGCGGACCGGCGTAGCCGGGACGCTCTGACTCCGGGACGGGCGATTGCGGATGCTCGCGGAACATGCGCGCGCGGGTTTCGCGCCAGCGGGCCCACGCCGCCGGCTTGTCCTCGGTCGCCCGGATCAGCGCGTAAAGCTCGCTGATCTGCCGCCGCCAGTCCAGCAGGGAGAGAGAGTCGGCGACGGGATCGGGGCTCATGACTGCCTACCGAAACAGATCCTGGCAGGCGCCGCGGAGCAGCGGCCCCACCCCGGGACCGTCCTCGCGGGTGACGTGGCGCCCGGCGCCGCCGACGAGCACCGCCGGCTGCATCGAGTCCTTGCTCCGGGCCAGATCGGCAGTCGCCGCCAGCTCGTCGGCGACCGCGATCCACGTCGCCTTGAGCTTCCGACCACGCGCGTCATTCAGGCCGCGCCAGTCCTCGAGCGGGGCCAGGCCGGCGCAACCGATCGCCACGTCACACTGGCCGTGACGCCAGGCGCGGCCGAACGAATCGGTGATCAGCACCGCCGGGGCGATCCCCAGTCGCCGGCGTAGGCCGGCCCGCAGACGGCGCGCCGACGCGTCGGGATCGACCGGCAGCAAGATCACGGTGTCGTCGTCGGGGGCATTGGAGGCATCGACGCCGGCGTTGGCGCAAACGAAGCCATGGTGGGTCACGCTGATCAGCACGCCACGGTCCGCGCGCCGGACCTCGCGGGTCTCGTCGAGCACCACCTGGACGTGCCGGGGATCCTTGTCCAGCCGCGCTGCCAGCGATCGCGCTCGCTCGCCCGGAGTGACCGCGGTGAGCTTGCGGGTGCGGCCCTCGGCCTTGGAGATGAGCTTGTGCGCCACCACGAGCACATCGGCGGCGGTGGGTGCACCGGGAGCCATCGCCGCCGCGATCAGGGCGGCCGGCTCATCCCCGGCGCGGACCTCGGGCAGGCCCTCCAGAGCCAGGGCGGTGATCGCTGCCACCGGAGGCCGTCGCTAGTGGGTCTCGCTGCGCGACAGCTGGCGCAGCATGCCGCGGGTACGGGCCGCGCCGCCCCGAGTGTCATCGAGCGTGGCCCGCACCGCGGCCAGGTCCTCGGGGGTGTCGATGTCAAGCGCCAGCGACGGCACCTTCACCGTCTCGGCGAGGACGCCGGCGGTGGCCGCGTTGTGCCGGTGGCGCTCGTGACTTCCGGGTCCGAACGACGGAGCCATGGCGTCCGGCGGCGAGAGCAGCAGGGCGTTGGTACCGGTCCCGTGGCGGTCGGGGACGATCAGCGCCGACGGGGTGCGGACCGGCCGAGCGACCAGCTCGTCGACCTCCTCGGGTGCCAGCAACGGGCAGTCCCCGGGAACGAGCAGAGCGCGCTCCATGCCCAGCTCCAGCGCTCGCACCACCCCGCGGGTCGCCGCTGGGTTGTGGCCTGCGTCCTCGTCGTCGATCACCAGGGCGCCGTAACCGCTCGCGATCCGCTGAGCGTCCTTGTCCCTGGTGATCACCAGCACCTCGTCGACGCGGTCGGCCCGCCGCAGGGCGACGAGCACGTCGGACACCATCGCCTCCGCCAGCGCTTGGCGGGGACTGGCGTCCAGGCCCTCGGCGAGGCGCTGCTTGGCGGTGTTCAGGCTCTTGATCGGGAGGATGGCGATCGTGGACACGGCCGGTGGAGGCTAGAGTGTGCCGCGTCGTCAGGCCAACGCCAGCGCGAACCCGAGGGTCTGCTCGGCCAGGGCCCGGCGGCGAGCGGCGCCGCCCATGGCCACGTCGGCCTCCAGCACCGGGATCTCGCCGGTCCGCTCGTCGGCGATCAGGCCGTCGATGAGGCCCGCGTAGCAGGCCGCGATCCCAGCGCTCGAAACGGCGTAGCCCGCCCACCGCAGAAACGCTTCGGTCGGCCCCTTCAGCACCCGGCCGCCTACCAGGGGACTCACCGCCACGACGGCCGCCCCGCTGTCCCGGATCGCCGCCCGCACGCCCTCCAGGGCCAGTATCGGGCCGATCGAGATCACCGGGTTGGACGGACCGATCACGATCGCCCGCGCCGACGCGATCGCCTCCAGGACCTCGGGCGTCGGAGCGGCAGCGCGGGCATGGCGAAACTCGACATCCTGCACCGGGCCCGCGCCGCCTCGCTTGATCAGGAACTCCTGCAGCGGCCACCAGCGGCCGTCGGCGAGCACCCGGGTCCGCACCGGGCGATCGCTCATCGGGAGCACTCGGGCGGTGACGCCGAGCGCGGCGGCGATGGCCGCCTGTGCCTCGGTCAGCCGTGCGCCATCGCGCAGTGCCCGCGCGCGCTCCAGTCCAATCGCCAGATCGCGGTCACCGAGCGCGAACCAGATGTCGGCGCCGAGCTCTCGGAACCCGTCCATGACCGCGAACGTGTCGCCCCGCAGCCCCCACCCGCGATCATCGATGCGGTCGGCCAGCCAGAACATCACCAGATCGGGATCGGGCGAAACGTACGCTCCGTACAGCTCGATGTCGTCCCCGGTGTTGGCGACCACCACGAGCTGGTCGGAGCCGACCACGTCCAGCATCCCGCTCGCCAGCTTGGCGCCGCCCGTGCCGCCGGCGAGAACCACCACCGGCCCCGAGGCGCTCACCCGCGCGGACCGACGATGACTGCCGGGCTGGTCACGTCGCTGGCCAGTCTACGTGGTATCCACCGACGGGCTCCACGGGTCCCCGCCGAGATCTATAGTGGCCGTGCGGTGCGCGCTCGGCTGCTGATCCTGGTCGTGGTGATGGCGGGTCTTGCTGTGGTCGCAACCAGTGTCAGCGCCGCGGGTTCCAACTCGCAGCCGCTGGTGGTGCGGACGGCATCCCTGGCCCAGTCGGTCCGCCGCCTGACGTGGAAGGTTTCGCTGCAGACGCCGTTCTCGCCGTCCGCGCTGGCAGCGGACGGCCGCTCGCTGTGCCTGTTGATCGAGCGCCCCCGGCACGGGAGCGTGGCGGGGCAGGTGTGCGTGGTCGGCCCGCGTGCCGGCGGTACGACGGCGCGGGTGGCCTACCAGCACATCACCCGTGCGGGGCCCGGAACGCCCACCGTGATCGCTGCCATCGTTTCGCGCGACGGGGCTCGTGACCTGACCGTCAGCTTCCTGCCCTCGGCGATCGGGAACGCCTATCGATCGCTGCGCTGGCAGGTGATGAGCACGCTGAAATCCCCGCGGTGTCGGTCACCGAAGGGCGGCCGAACCGGCTGCTTCAAGCTGTTCCCCGCCAAACCGGCGCTGGTCCGCACTGCACACCCCCCAGCTCGTCGGCTGCGTTCCCAGCGGACCCGCGTTCGTCAACCAGGGGCGGGGCGCCGGCCGCGAGGTCGCGCTCACCTTCGACGACGGACCGTGGTACGACACCCCCCAGTTCCTGGACATCCTGGAGCGCTACAAGGTGCCGGGAACGTTCTTCGAGATCGGTGAGCAGATCAGCACCTACGGGGAGGGCGGAGCCGTGGAGCGCCGGATGCTCGCCGACGGGGACATGATCGGCGACCACACTTGGAGCCACCCGAACGTGGCCGGCGGCGGCGTGTTCGCCCGCAACCAGATCCTGGCGGCTGCGGGGGCGATCGAGAAGGCCACGCGTGGCTTCAGGCCGTGCCTGTTCCGCGCGCCCTACGGCGCTGTCAGCTCGGCGCTGATCGGCGAGGCGCGGTCGCTCGGCTTCACCACGATCCAGTGGGATGTCGACCCGACCGACTGGGCCCGCCCCGGTACCTTGGCGATCTACGACCGGGTGGTCGGCGGGGCTCATCCGGGGGCGATCATCCTCCAGCACGACGGCGGCGGGGATCGCTCGGAGACTCTGGCCGCCCTGCCCCACGAGATCCGGACCCTGCGCCGCCGCGGCTACCGGTTCGTCACCGTCACGCAGCTGCTCGGGCAGAGACTGATCTACCGGTAGGACCGGCCGGCGCTGCATCGCGTCGATCGCGACGACCAGCGGGGCCGACCCGACCAGGGCGTCACTCCCGTCGGCGCCATCCAGTACAACCGGCTGGATGAGCGCCGGCGAGGCCGAACTGCTTGATGTCGCCCACGAGGCGGCTCGGTCCGCGGCGCCCGAGCTGCTGAGCCGTTTCGGACGCCATCACCGGGGCATCCGCGCCAAGACCGGACCTACCGACCTCGTGTCCGAAGCCGACCTCGCGGCGGAGGCCGCCATTCGCGGGGTGCTGGGCGACCGCCGTCCGGGTGACTCGATCCTCGGCGAGGAGAGCGGCGCCAGCGGCGACGGCGAGCTCCGGTGGGTGATCGATCCGCTCGACGGCACGCTCAACTTCCTGTTCGGCGTGCCCCAGTTCGCCGTCAGCGTCGCCTGCGAGGATGGCGCGGGCGCGATCGCCGGCGTGGTCCTGGACCCGCTGCGCCAGGAGACGTTTGCCGCGACCCGGTCCGGCCCGCCGACCCTGAACGGCGCGGCGATCAGCGGCTCGGTCACGGACGATCTGGCCACGGCGCTGGTGTCGACCGGCTTTGCCTATGACGCCCCGGTCCGCGCCCGGCAGGCGGCCGTCCTGCACCGGGTGCTTCCCCGGATTGGGGACATCCGCCGGGCGGGCGCGGCCGCGCTCGACCTCGCCTGGTGTGCCTGCGGCCGCTACGACGCCTACTACGAGCGTGGGGTCAAAGCTTGGGATCACGCCGCCGGCGGGCTGATCGCGGCGCGGGCGGGGCTCGCGCTGCGCGAGCTTGAGCCGGGCGCCGACGGACCGAAGGGTCTCCTCGCCGCCCCCCCGGCGCTGGTGGATGAGCTGCTGGCGCTGATACTTGCTGCCTAGCGCGTTGCCCCGAGCGGACCGGGGAAGCCGGGCCTAGACTATCCCTGGCGCGGCGGTGGTGGAACGGTAGACACGGTGCTCTCAAAAGGCACTGTCCTTCGGGACGTGTGGGTTCGAATCCCACCCGCCGTATCGGCGTTCCCGACGTGGAGAGATGGCAAATCGGCTGCTATGGCAGGGGTTACATCGCCCCGATGTTGAGCCGCGACAGGGCGGCATCTACCAAACGTCTACCAGTATGGCCGCCGGGCGTGGGCGAACTTAGGGCTCTCCACTTGACCCACGGCCGGCGCGAACGTTGGGCCAGATGAATCTTCCACAGCGCCC
Organism: uncultured Actinomycetota bacterium; assembly: GCA_963830395.1. Classification (GTDB taxonomy): domain Bacteria; phylum Actinomycetota; class Thermoleophilia; order Solirubrobacterales; family Solirubrobacteraceae; genus Palsa-465. The sequence goes on along the minus strand of CAWHMI010000012.1, from coordinate 121,197 downwards.
AGGTGGGCGCATGAGCGCCGCTCCGCGGCAAGGAGATCGATATGCCCGCCGATCCGCAGCAGGCGTTCATGGTCAACGCAGACCGTGAGAAGGACAAGGTCATCGTCAAGGCCCCAGGACAGTCGCCGGTCGCACTGAGGCGCCATGAGGCGCAGCAACTCGCCGACAGGTTGGCTGCCGCTGTCGACGAACTCGCGCCCGCGGGTCCGCAGCGGTGAAGACCGTGGTCCCGATCGTTCTCGGGGCGGTCCTGCTAGTCGCCGCAGCGGCCGGGTTCGTCATCGTCCCCGAGCACAAGCCTGTGACGAAGTACGTTGACCTCAGCACAGGCAGCCTCTGCACACCGACCGCCGGCTGCACGAAGGTTCATACCGGGTTCGCAACGCAATCGACCTACGACATTGCCCGTATCGGCACCTGGGCGTGTCTGATCCTTGGGCTGCTGATCGTGGCCGCAGGGCTGATCAATCTCGCACGCTCCCCACGAGCTTGACGGCACCGAGGGCGATGCCAGGAGCGAAGGGTGGGATGATCGGCGTAGCACTCATAGCCCGTGCTTGTGAGGCATCGTTATAGTCGGCCAATCCGACCGAGCGCCGCTCAACGGCGACAGGGCTGCCCGGCGGTGCAGTGTCCGTGGCGATCCGTAGGAAACCACCATGAGCATGGGTGCCAACAGAGTGGAGTTGCCTCTCGCATGGGTCGGACTTGACGAGGTCCCGATCCAGTTCGCGAACCAGTTCGTGATCCAGTTCCAACCCAACGAGTTCGTCATCTCGATCGGACAAGCAACTCCCCCGGCGATCGTCGGCACGCCAGACCAGATCGCCGAGCAAATTGCCGAAGTAGAGTTCGTGCCGGTCCGGCCCATAGCCAGGATCGGGCTGAATCGGGACCGGATCGTCGAGCTGCTAGCTGCGCTGCAGGCAAACCTCGGGAATCATGATCAGACTCTCGCCAATCTCGACCCTACTGCTCCACCTCCATCATGAACATCACTCTCGCGCCCTCAAGTCCCAGCACCCCTGCTGTCCCCATCATCGAGTCAATGTCCCGAGCAAGCTCCGGTGCCCTCACCGTTGCGCGTCGAGTTCCGTTCGAGATCCCTCGACAGCAGGTCTACTACTGGTCGACCAAGTGGCGGCGCGGCGAACGTGAGTCCGAGGATGCTCGGTTGGGCGGCGAGTTCAACGTCTTCGATGATCCCGCAGACCCGACTGACGCGGCGCGGTGGCTTCTGGGCGATGACGAATGACAGGCTGACGCCTGTCCTCATCGACAAGGCGTTTCGACGACGCCTCAAGAAGAAGTCGCCGGAGATGCAGCTAGCGATCAGCGAGGCGGTCACCCGCCTCAGGACCGACTGGCGCCACAGCGGCCTGCGCACGCACCATGTTCAAGGCACCCGTGGGATCTATGAAGCGCGGCTAGACCGCGGAAATCGTCTGACCTTCCACTGGGACGACGACACGATCGTCCTCCGGAATCACTGCAATCACGACATCCTGAAGTCGGCATAGCCTCATCGTCGTGTTGTCCGACCCGAGCGCGATCATCGCTTGTGCCATCGAGCAGGCACCGATGATCTGCTCGCCGCGGCTTCTTTCTGTCCGGGTCTGAGCCCATCGCGATCTCATAGCCGAGCGCGGCGGGCTCGGCTCGTTCATCCGACCGGCCGACGCGCTACCAATCGGTTGCATGACCTCCTCTATGAATGACCTCTTGCGCGACTTCCGCGACCGTGGACGCCGCACGATCATCACGTCCGAGCCCACCGACGTAGTAGCCCGCTGGACCGCCGAGCTACGCGACGCCACCGAGGCGAAGGACGGCGCCCGGATGGCGTTTTGCGAAGGCAAGCTCAACGAGGCGCTGAACGGACCGGCTGAGCCGACCACGAGCTTTTCCGCCGGCGTGCACCGTCCCGTACCGCAGACCAAGTCCGCAAGTCAGCAGATGAACGACCTGATCCGAAAGAGGTATCGCGGTGCTTGACGTAAACAGCCTGCCGCCGGTCGAGGCGGTCGAGCACGAGCTGATCCGCGCAGCGATCGACGCGTATCAGTCGGCGCGTGCATCCGCTCGTGACGCGCGTAAGGATCTGGTGCGGTTCGAGCGTGAGCGTGAGTCCGCGCTGCAGCGCGACATCGAGGCGACCGCCGATGCGCTGAGCGCCGGCAAGCGCGATCCGGCCGGAAAGCATCTCGCCGCGTTCGAGGCCAAGCTGGCCGACCTACAGCGCCAGGTCGCCGCGCTCGAACTGCTGGAGCGGCGCAAGGTCGCCGAACTCACGACCACGTTTGCTGAGCATCGCGCCGAATGGCAGGCCGAGCTTGATCGTCAGCTTGCAGATGTCCGTATCGAACGGGATTTGGCGCTCGATGCCGCTGAGGCGCTGCACGGCAAGCTCGCCACTGTCTACGCGCTCCGCGGCTTTGCCCGCGAGCCGCAGCGCTATCGCGGTGCTCAGGCGTACGTTCGCCAGATGCGAATGCCACGGGTCGGTGACGGCGATGCCGTCGAGGTCAGTGGTGCGTTTGCGGCACTGCGCAATGTCGGCTCAGAGCCGGTCGCGCGGATCACTAACCCCGCGATGATCGTGCGTCGCTGGTGCGTCCAGCACCAGTACGGCGACGATGCGCTGCGCGGTCCTAACTCGCTGATCGGTCATCGCGTGGAGCACGACGGCCACGTCTACGGTCCGGGCGCGATTTTCAACGCGCCGATCGACCGTGAAGTCCAAGCGGCGATCAGCCAAGGCACGATCCGTGAGCTCAAGCCCGGCACGATGCTGCAAGAGCAAGGCACGCGCGAGTTTCAGGTCGGTCATGTCAGTGGAGCGGAGCGATGACCGGCAAGCGCAAGTCGCCGCTGACCAACTTCGGCTCAAAGAAGGCCGCGCCGTTCGCCAAACACGGTGGACGTGACGGTCGAGCGGCGAACGACGGCCGCGGCAATCCGAAGCCGAAGCCACCACGCAGCAAGTAGATCGCGATGACGCTGTTCGCTTGTCGGCGATGCGCGAAGGTCAGCGACCGGCCGTACTGCATCGAGCATCGACTGCCACCGCATCGATCGCCGTCGTCCTTGCGCAACAACCGTCCAGACGTTCGTCGCTTTCGTGCTGCATTGATCAGAAAGCGAGGATCGCGTTGCCAACGGTGCCGTCGATTGGTCAAGCCGCGCGAGCTGAGGATGCATCACGTCGTGCCAGTTGCTCGTGGTGGCGACGAGTCCGGCGTGATGCTGTTATGCATCGCCTGTCACGTCGCTGCGCATCGTTCCTGACCATCGAACTATGCAAGATGGTCGTGGTCATCAAGTCGTGCCGCCCCCGTCATCCTATGGATCGCATTCGCATCGTGACGGTCGAGGTCGAAGCGGTCGCAGTGACCGTCGTTGCAATTCCGCAGAGACAAAGGGGGGCCATTACCCCTTTGCGGCGATGTCGTCAGGACCAACACACCGCTGATCGCGCGCGCCGGTGGGGTGGTCGCCATTTTGACGTGTGCGGCCACCGTATGCTTGTACGCATGGCGAACAGACGCACATTTCGCACCTTGAGCTTGCCCATCCCGACGTTCGAGCGGCTGGATCTGGTCGCGCAGGCCCGGGGGGTGTCCAAGGCGAAGCTGATCGAGCGGCTGGTGATGGAGCCAGCGCCGGCGTGTGAGCTTTCGCGTGATCGCGCGTTGACGCTGCTAGCACAAAGCGCCGAGGAAGGCAGCGTGCCGGCGCGGATTGCCTACGCGCGGCTGATGGCGCAGACGCAGGAGCCGTTGTTGGTCGAGTCGGACCCGCTGGATGAGCTGGCAGATCGTCGACGTGGCCGCTCCTGACGAGTTTGCGCTGTTCGCTGATCGGTTCTGCGGTCCGCGTGGTCACCTAACCACCGAGAGCGGCGCTCCGCTGGTCCTGGAGCCCTTCCAGCGCGTGCTACTCGAGGATTTCTTCGCCGGCACCCGCGAAACGGTCGTACTGCTGCCCAAAAAGAACGGGAAGAGCACTCTGATGGCCGCATTGGGGCTGTTCGTGCTGGTCACGCACCCGGATGCGGAGGTCGCGATCGCCGCGGCATCGAGAGATCAGGCAGCGCTGATCCACCGCCAGGCGGCCGGCATGGTCCGGCGCTCGGAGTGGCTGGCCAAGCGGGTACGTCCGACCCTCCGAGAGCTTCGTTCGAGGCGTGACGGCGGCGTGATCCGCGTCCTGGCCGCCGATGTGGACACCGTCGATGGTTGGTTGGGCGATCTGGCGATCTGCGACGAGCTGCACCGCCACAAAACCGTCGAGCTGTACGGGATCTTGCGCGACGGGCTGGGGCCACGCAACGGCCGGATGGTGACGATCAGCACCGCCGGCGACGACGAGGAAAGCCCGTTGGGCAAGATTCGCCAGACCGCACGCGAGCTGCCGAACGTAGCCAGCGACCGCGCGTACCGCTGCTGCCGGTCTGACAATCGCGGTTTCGTGATGCATGAGTGGGCGCTGGACGCTGATCAGGACCGCGAGGACATGGAGATCGTCAAGACGGCCAACCCGGCTCCCTGGATCACGCCGGACAGCCTGCAGGCCGCTCACGATTCTCCCAGCATGACCAGCTGGGGCTGGGCGCGGTTTCGGTGCGGGATTTGGGAGCGTGGTGAGGACTCTGCGATCCGTCCGCAGGAGTGGGATGCGCTGGCGGTGCCCGGATTGACGATCCCGGACGGCGCCGAGGTCTGGATCGGGCTCGACCTCGGCTGGAAGCTGGACTGCACCGCGATCGTTCCCATGCACGTCGCCGGCGAGCGTCGCATCGTGGCCGGTTCGACCGTTCTGGAGCCGCCCGACGATGGCTCGATGTTGGACGAGTTGTTGATCGAGGAAGCGCTGATCGGGCTGCACCGCCGGTTCAAGGTCCTGGGCGTGATCTATGACCCGCACGCGGGCGCACAGCAGCTCGCGCAGCGTCTTGAACGTGAGCGCAAGGTGGTGTTCATCGAGCACAGCCAGGACAGCTCGCCGATGGCACTGGCGGCATCGCGGCTGATGGAGGCGATCAGAACCAAGCAGCTCGTCCACGACGATGATCGTGTCCTACGTCAGCACGTCCTCAACGCAGCTCAGCGCACCGTATCCGGCGAGCGCTGGAAGTTCGATCGTCCAAAACGTGGCGGCCGACTGCCGATCGACGCGCTGACGGCGCTGGCGATGGTCAACTCTGTTGCCGCCGACCCGCCGAAGAAGAAGCAGCCGGGCGTGCTTCACATCAGCGGCGAGTGGGCGGGTATGGGCTCGCTGATGCCCGAGATCTACTAGAACCGGATGGCCGGTCCGAGGCGGCCCGCGCCGACTTCTATGCGGGATCCGAACCCTCGGCGTCGAAATCACCAGGGCGATGAGTGCGACCGACGTGGCCACAATCGTGACCGCAGTGTTCACCGCGGTCGCCGCTGTCGCATCGTGGCGGTCGGCGTCGTCAAGCCTGGTGGCAAGCCGTGACGCGCGTGAGGCTGTGGCCATCGGAGTCGCGCCTCGCCTCGCACTCTTTCCTCAACTTCGAACCACGGTCGACGGAGGCGTGAACCGTCCGACCGGCGTACAGATTCGCGTCAACAACACATCAGGCTGGCCCGCGACGGATGTCTTGCTTGAAGTTCGCTACCGCGACCGACCGTTGGTCACGGCTCGGCGCGAACGGTTGTCATCGCCGGACGACTGGATCGTGCCGCTCCCCGACATTGGCGGCAGGGGGAAGGATGGCTACGACGATTTGCGCGAACGGATCGAAGGCGTCACGGTCGGCTATTCAGATGAACGCAGCATCGCGCGCTATCAGGCCCCGCTGGACATAGTCGGCGGGGCGGTGCCGGTCAGCTCGATCTACCGGACTCGGATCAAATAGGCGGCAGCGCAACGCTGCCGCGACCGTGCTGAGGCGCGGCCTTGCAGCTGTGCGCCACCGATAGTCCGTCGTGGGCTGTCGCTAACGTGCCGGCTGCGTCCTGAATCCTGCTCATCGGGACCTTCTACCGGCTCCATCCGGTCCACCAGCGCCCGCCTCACCGGCGGGCGCTCGTGGTTCCGTCCTCGCTGGGCGCTGTAATCGATCCGTGCCTCGGATGGACCGGGGCCGTAAGCCCCGAGAGGAGCAGGAAACGTGGACAAATCAGACGAGGCGATTGCTCGCAGGCGTGAACGCACTCACCTAAAGCGGATCACTGATGAGCAAATGGCGAAGCTACAACAGCAACGGGATGCGGAGGACCATCGCCGCGGCGTGGCACGGGCGCAGGTCGAGCACCCGTTGCCCGATTGGAGTCCTGGTGATCCGATCGTCCTCAGTTTCAGGGATCTGGAGGCGTTCGGGCGCAGCTTGTATGCCGCCAAGCGGGTTCGGGACCGACAGCGTATCCGTCGTGCGGGGCTGATCTCCAGCAGCCGGCGAGCTCCCCGGGCTCGTAGCTCGCTGAGTTCCGGGCGCCCGGGACCACGGCGCACGCAGCGCTCTACCCGCGCCGGTCCCGACGACCTCCCACCACGATCTAGGCGCGCCTCCACGGATGGGGGTGCGCGATGAGCGCCACCGATCCGCTGGACACGATCTGGCAGGCGCTCGATCGGCACGGATGCCAGCCGCGGGGGCCGGCGCATCAGTTTCGGGCTCGCTGCCCGGCGTGTGAGGGCAACAGCGCCGACACGTTGAGCATTGGTATCGGCGCCGATGGCCGAGCGCTGCTCTGGTGTTTCCGCTGCGGCCGGGCGGCGCCGGAGATCGCCGCGGCTGCCGGAGTCGCTGCGCACGAGCTGTACCCCACTGGTCACCATCTCGGCAACCCGTTTCTGGCGTTGCCCGAGGCCGGTCGGTCGGAGTTCGTCGGCCACTACCGCACAGTGGCGAACGTGATCAAGGCGGATCAGGACGCCGGGCAGGACTACCGCATCGAGATCATCGGGTCGTGCCCGTTCTGCGGCTCGGCCAGCTCGCGGCTGGTGATCCCGCCGGATCGTGTCCCGTTCGTACATTGCGCCGGCGGTTGTGGCTGGAGGACATACCGGCTGGGGCTCGCCGGGCTGGTGGCAGATCGGAGGCCGGCATGACCGATCGCACGCCGCATCCCCGGGATATCGACATGCGGGCGGCAATGGCCAACGCGACCGCCGTCCTCCCCTACCGTGCGCGGCCGTTCGCCATAGACGCGGCGGTCACGCTGGTCGTCGGGCGTGCCGGCGAATCAAAGACATGGCTAGGGCTGGTCGCCTGCGCCGGCGTGCACGGCGCCGGCGGCTTTGGCGCGGCGCCGCTGGTCTGCACGTCCGGCCGAGCGGTCTATCTGGACGTGGAGAACGGCGAACGGGAGCTAGGTCGCCGGTTCCTGAACCTGGGGCTCGATCCCGAGGCGCTGATCGTCGCGGACGGCACCGGGCTCCAACTACCGCGTGACATCGGGGACGTCGCGGCGATTGTGCACCACCACAGGGCGAATCTGATGGTGCTCGACTCGCTGCGCCGATTGACCGCCGGACGGCGTGAGAACGACTCCGACGACATGGCTCCGGTCATGGCGGCGCTGTCGGAGCTGGCGCGCAAGACCGGGTGCGCTGTCGTGGTGATTCACCACCGCTCAACCTCCGCCCATGCGCCCGACGTACGTGGGTCATCAGCACTGACCGATCAAGCAGACGCCGTATTCGTTTTGGAGAAGGTCCAAGGCGATCCCGAGCGTCGGAGTCGACGCCGGCTGCGGTGCGTGAAGATGCGCTCCGATCGCGAGCCGCCGTCGCTCTGGCTGGAGTTCAAGGTCAAAGGTGGGTTCATGACGATGGCCGAGGCCGAGCCGTATGACGGCGAGGGTGAGGACCATGTGCCGGCCCACGAGATCGTGGCCGACGAGATCCGCGAGCTGGCGGCTCAGTCGGCCATGCATGAGGGCTGGCTGCCGAAGGATCTCGCCGAAGCGGTCGGCCGCAGCCAGGATGACAAGACGTTCAAGGCGGCGCTCAAGGCGCTGCTGGATTCGGGCGAATGGGTTGACAATGGGCGAGCCACCGTTGCCCGCCGCGTCCGTCCGGTGACTTGGGGTAACCGCTCTGGACCCCTGGGCTTTGAATCGACTACCCCAAGTCAAAACGGGGATTCGGGCAATCCTGAATCGCCCGTAAATACAGGCGATTCGGGCTCTGACGGCTCCATTTCACTTGGGGTTCAGCACTCTGACGGCGACCCAGGTGATTACCCCAAGTCAGACGACGACCCGGAGCACGAGGACGATGTTTCGCCCGAGGAGCGGGCGCGCGCCGATTGGTACTTGCAGGAGTACGGCGGGGAGGTGGGTCGATGACCGGCGCATCACGCCGGTTCCGCCGCCAGCAGCAGCGACCAGTCCGGCTGATCCCGGTGCCACAGCTCGCGCTGGGACCCGCACCGACGATCGCCGAGCTACGCCACGAAGGCGGACAGCTGTTCGCCGACAGAGCGGAGATCAGCGCCGCAATGCGTCGGGACCCTCGCCTAGTCGCGGAGGCCGACCAGCTGTCCGCCGCGGAGGCGGTGCTCCGCTCTCGGCTTCCCGCGACGGCGAAGGAATACGACCTGACCAGGCTGGTTGGCGAGCTTTCGCCGGACATGGTTGCAGTCGGGCTGGGCGTCGAAATCGCGATGCTGCGTGGCGTGGAGGCGCGATGCCCGCATGTTGTCTGGCCGCCGGCGCCCACGAGCGCCCACGTAGCCGTTTCACTAGCGTCGCGCACGGCTGTATGTGGGGGATCGGCGTGCGTCACAGCTGCGCTTCGCCGACATCACGACGACGGACGCTGCGAGCTGTGCGAGCGGGACGCCGACACGTTCACGCCGTTCATCGTTCCGCTCGGGCCATGCGTCGTGCAGCTGGAGCTATGCGGTGTGTGCTCCGACTTCGTCACGGGGACGATGCGATGACGGGCCTGCTAACCGCCGACGACGTGGCCGCCAGCCTCGGCGTGTCTCGCGATTGGGTCTACAGCGAGGTTCGCGCCGGACGAATCCCGCATGTCCGCTTAGGCCGGCACGTCCGCTTCCGCTGCGAGGCAATCGAGCAGTGGATAGTCGGGCTTGAACATGCGACGATGCCCGGACCAACAGAGCGCCGGGGCGCGGCGGTAACCGCCCCCGGCATGGCAGCAGGAGGTAAGTCCTGATGCAGTCCCAACGTACCGCTCGTCGCTCGCACGGCACCGGCAGCCTGATCGAGCAGCGCGGCAACTACTACGGCAAGTGGCGAATCGACGGCCGGCAGGTGATGCGCAAGATCGGCCCGGTTCGCAAGCCCGCTACCCGCGACGGCCTGACCAGGTCGCAGGCTGAGACTCAGCTTCGCAAGCTCATGGCCAATCAGACGTCGCCGCAGGCCACCGAGCGGATCACCGTCAGCGAGGCCGCAGACCGGCTTCTGGAGCGCCTGGAGGCGATGGGACGCAAGCACTCCACGCTCAGGGCATACCGGTCCAAGCTGACGGCGCAGATCAAGCCGAAGATGGGGGACAGGCCGATCGCTCGTGTTACCCGAGATGAGGTCGAGGCGTTCGTGTCGGGCTGCCTGAACGGCGGGCTGTCTGCCAAGTACACGACCAACTGCCTAGGGCTGCTGCACAGCATCTTTGAGCTGGGGGTCCGCAACGGCTGGGCGACGGCCAACCCGTGCCGGTATGTCGACGCGCCCAGGTCTGTCGAGGTCGACACGGCGATCCGCTTCCTTGACCAGGCCGAGGTCGAGGCGCTGCTGTCCGCGGTGCCTGACGGCGATCACGGCCGCGTTCAACGCGTACTCTACCTGGCGGCGGTGATGACCGGGATGCGGCAAGGCGAGCTGCTGGCGCTTCGCTGGCGTGACGTGGACTGGAGCGCCCAGCGCGTCCGGGTGAGCCGCAACTACGTCAACGGCACGTTCGGCACGCCGAAGTCCCGACGCAGATCACGATCCGTCCCACTGGCCGACCGGCTCGGCGGCGAGCTTGACCGCCTTTACCAGCGTGCAGCCTTCCAGGCCGACGATGATCTGGTGTTCGCCAACCCGCACACCGGCAGGCCGATGAACGGCCACACGCTGACGCGCACGTTCCAGCAGGCGCTCAAGCGGGCCGGGGTCCGTCAGGCCGGTTCACGATCTGCGACATACCTCGGAACCCGCATGGCCGCGCCGGCGTCCCGATGCGACATTGCAGGAGTGGATGGGCCACCGCGACTTTCGGACGACCCTGATCTACGCCGACTATGCCCCCGGCGCCCACGAGGTCGAGCTGGTAAACGGAGCATTCGGGTCTACCAATCCGTCTACCAGTCTGAGCGCAAATCAGACCAACTCAAACCAACTCAGCCAGGAGCACGGAGCACCGCCTCAGTCAGCAGCTAGCGGCGATTTCGAATCCCACCCCCGTATATAACGGCCGGCCGCGACGCCGCTACGCCGGGGCGGTCCTGCGCCCGCGGGCCATCGGCTTGCTGCCGCGTCGCCCGGCCTCGTCTTCGGGCACCTCGAGCTCCACGTTCCAACCCTGGGCGAAGCCGATCACCGTGGCAACGACCAACGCCAGCTGCACCGGGACCAGCAGCACCGTCAAGGTTCCGAGGACATCCGGGGTTAGGCCGTTGCCGCCGAACAGCGACTCGGGCGCGGCGAATCCGTGACCATTGCGATCAAACCAGCTCGTGCCGTCGAGTCCGGCCGCCGCGATCACGGCGATGACTGCCAGCAGCATGGCGAGCACGGCGGCGATCGGCAGCAGGCCCCGGGCCCAGCGCCAGACATAGACGGCGATCACCAGGTACAGGGCACACCAGATGAAGTTCAACGGCTTCATCCCTTGCAGCTTGCTCCAGCCACCGATCGTCAGGAGCAGCATCAGCGCCACCGACGCCACCAGCAGCAGTACCACCACCAGCTTGGTGACCTTGCAGATCGCCCGGTCGCGGTTGGGATGGATGACCACATAGCCCGGGCGGATGTTGCGCACCTGAGGCATGGTGCGGGGACGATAACCGCTCGTTGTCAGGTAGCGCGGCGGGTCTCGGCGCCGACCGGGGCTGCGTGCCTCACAATTCCCAGGCTGCGCCGCGGGCGTGGTGAAACGGTAGACACGCCGGCTTTAGGTGCCGGTGGGCGCAAGCCCGTGGGGGTTCGAGTCCCTCCGCCCGCACCATCTACTCGTCATCTTGCTCCGGTGCATCCGGGGCGAGCTAATGCTGGCGCCCACCACCTCCTCCAGGATGGCGATGCCTGTGCGGTGCGACACCGGCAGATTTCGCTGGTTGGGTTGGCGGGTACCATCGGAAGGCCGAAGGGGAGTGATCTAATGGCGATGAGCGCGGTCTCCAAAACCGTGAATCCGGGTTCGAATCCCGGCTCCCCTGCTTACCGCCCTCTGCCCCCGTGATCTCCCACACCGTCTACCGGACGTTCAAATCGTCTCGCCGCCGCGAGTTCATTCGGATCACCGAGGATGTAGCCGACGCGGTGCGGGATGCCGGAATCGCCGAGGGGATGGCGCTGGTGATCAAGGTCCTGGGGGAGTAGGCGTCCCCGGGGCGCAGCGCGCCAGGACCGCTCGTTAGGATTGACGGACCCGCGGGCGAAGTGTTGTGGTTGCACAAAAGCCTTCCAAGCTTTTAGGGCGGGTTCGATTCCCGTCGCCCGCTTGGCGGCCCTCCGGCACGGCCCCCGGTCCTTGCGCCGATCACGAGCCTCGTCGCGCCGGTTATCATCCGCCCAGCCACGGGGAGTGGCGCAGTCTGGTAGCGCACCCGGCTGGGGGCCGGGCGGTCGCAGGTTCAAATCCTGTCTCCCCGATTTCCGATCCCGTGCTGACAGCCCATGCCTCGCGATGACTGGAAGCGCCAGAACCCCGCTCTGGCGGGCGATCTCAGGTCCGACCCTCAGCAGCGGCGGGAGCTTGGCTCAGCGCCGGTTAGTCACGTTCGTAGGCACGCCGCAGCTGTGACTAGACGCTCCGAAGGCGTGCGAGCATGATCGCGTGCTTCGAGCGCTCACCGCTCGTAGCGCCACGGCCCCGGGTGTTGGCGCACCGCGGGGCCAACCACGAGCGCCGGAGGAGCACAACGTGTCGCTGAGTGACAAGCAGCGCGAGCGTCTGGATGTTCTTGCCGACTTCACCGAGGACACGTTCTTGCAGCCGCAATACGCCAGCATGATCCGAGAGATCTTTGTCAGCGAGAAGCAGCAAGGCTCGCCGATCCATGCTGCCGACGCTGGGCAATGGGCGCTGGAGCGCGAATGGAAGCCCTACGCGGCCGGCGCGCTCGCCGGTGTCGCCTACGCCGTCGAGCACGTGATCGAGGACTAGATTGCCCGGAGGGAGATGAATGACCGACCGAATCATCCGGCTCGAGGTTCACCGCAGCAACGACCGTAGACGCTGGCCGTGCGCGATCTGCGGCGGTCTGACCAACGCGGAGCCTTGGGAAGCAACGTTTAGAGACGAGGACGGCATCCTGCGCGTGGTCTGCCGCCGATGCCTGGACGTCGGCAATCAGGGGATCCTGGCGCGTCTGATGGATCGCGTCGAAGAGCTAGAGAACGAGCTGGGCTTCCTCCGGTCGCTGGCGGACGTCACCTGGGATGTGCCGCCAGCTCACACACTTGACGGCATCGAGGGCGACGCTTGAGAGTTGATGTGCGGTCGCGATGGTTAGGGAGTCCAGCGACGCTCTTCGATGCGCTCACGCCAGGAGGGAAGCCTCAATCCCACCAACCCAAACAGGACGGTGGGCACCGCACCCACGACGATCCCCGCGATGGCCTGATGGAGGACCACGCCAATCACGACTCCCGCCGCAACAGATAGGGCCATCAGGGCCAGCTGCGCGGCGAGCCAACGCGGACGGCTTCGGTAGAAGCGTCGCGCGGTCTGGAAACTGCCGGACATCGTCAGCGATGACTCAAGCCCAAGTTGGTAGCGCCGCCGCAGGCTCCCGCACCGCGGGCACGGCCGTGTCTTCGAGAAGCCGGTCCCGAGTTCGCGTCCACAGCCGTCCTCGGCACAAAATACGCGAGGGTTTCGACGCTGGGTGATGCTGGCATTGGTCGGTGGAACGGCCACGCATGCATTCTGCCTCTGCTCGGCCTTTGCGGGCGTTATTCCACGTGGGTCGGCTGACCGTCCGCACCGGCCGCCATCATCGGCTTCGCCATCGAGCAGGCACCGACGATCTGCTCGTCGCGGCTCCTTTCTGTTGGGTTCCATCGACGCCCCGCTCAGCTCTAACCGGCCGCGGGGCGTTGGTGTTTCCGACCGACCGACGCGCTACCAATCGGTTGCATGACCGACATGAACGATCTCATCCGCTCGATGCGTGACCGCGGCCAAATGACCGTCATCACGTCCGAGCCCGACAGCGAAGTTCAGCGTTGGACAGCCGAGCTGCGCGACGCCACCGAGGCGAAGGACAGCGCGCGGATGGCGTTCTGCGACGGCAAGCTGACTGAGGCGCTGAACGGACCCGAGCAGACCACCAGTTTCTCAGGCGGCGCCCATCGCGCCGTCGAGCCGGCCAAGACGCCGAGCCAGCAGATGACCGACCTGATCCGAAAGAGGTATCGCGGTGCTTGACCCGCAGCAGTGTCCGCCGAGCGAGATCGTTGACCACCAGCCGATCCGCGATGCGATCCAAAGCCATCAGTCAGCTCGTGGCGCCGCACGCGACGCGCGCAAGGATCTCGTGCGGTTCGAGCGTGACCGCGAGCTGGCGATGCGGCGCGATATCGAAGCGACCGCCAACGCCGCGCAGAAGGGCGTGAAAGACCCCGGCGGCAAGCACGTAGCCGAGTTCGACAAGCAGCTCGCCGACAAGCAGCGCCAGGTCGCCGCGCTGGAACTGGTCGAGCAGCGCCTGGTCAACGATCTAGCCACCACACTGGATGAGCACCGCGACGAATGGCAGGCCCAGCTTGACCAGCAGCTGCAAGATGTTCGCCACGAGCGAGACTCGGCGCTGAATGCCGCTGAAGCGCTCCACGACAAGCTCGCGACCGTCTACAGTCTCCGCGGCTTTGCTCGAGACCCGCGGCGCTATCGCGGCGCTCAGGCGTTCGTGCGTTCGATGAGGATGCCACGCACCGGCGACGGCGATGTCGTCGAGATCGGCGCCACGTTTGCCGCGCTGCGCAATGTCGGCTCAGAGCCGGTCGCTGCGGTCACGAATCCGGCGCAGATCGTGCGTCGCTGGTGCGTCAATGCCAAGTTCGAGTCCGATGGCTCAGACAGCGGCTCAAAAACGCTCGTCGGCTACCGCGTGCAGCACGACGGCCACAACTACAACCCCGGCGACATCTTCAATGCTCCGATCGATCAGGAAGTCCAAGCGGCGATCAGCCAGGGCGCGATTCGTGAGATACCGCCCGGCACGATGCTGCATGAGCAAGGCACACGCGAGTATCAAGTCGGCCGCGTCAGCGGAGCTGAGCGCTGATGACCGGGCCGAAGTCCAAGCCGTTTGGCGGTCGCAAAGCAGCGCAGTTCGTCAAGGGCGGCAACCGTGATCAGCGTTCACCCACGCGACGCACGCGGCAATCCAAAGCCGAAGTCGTCGCCTAAGAAGTGACGCTGTTCGCCTGCCGACGCTGTGCGGCGATCTCAGACCAGCCGTATTGCATCGAGCATCGACTGCCACCACGACGATCGCCGTCATCGCAGCGAAACAATCGTCCTGATGTTCGCCGCTTCCGTGCGGCGCTGATCCGCAAGCGTGGATCGCGCTGCCAAGCGTGCGGTCGATTGGTCAAGCCGTCGCAGATCCGCATGCATCATCGTGTGCCAGTCGCAAGTGGTGGCGATGAGTCCAGCGTGATGCTGCTGTGCGTCGCCTGTCATGTTCAAGCCCACCGATGAACTTGCCCAATATTTAGTTCTGACCACGTTCTGATTCTGCGGCGTTGTGCCTAACCGCGGAAGTCGAGACGACCCGGACACTGCACTGGTGCCGCCGATGGTCACAGCGAGCCACGCAGACGGCCAGGTCGGGCACGATGTTCATCGTGATGTAGCGAACGACGCGAGCAGCGCCAGCAATCCACATCGACCGACGACCTGCCACACCACTATGTATGTGCATTGCATCGAGGCAGGCAGCACGACGACGACGAAAGACCAGTGCGGGATTGCGACCGTGCTGGGGGGGCCAATACCCCTAACCGGCGATGTCGACAGGACCCACACACCGCTGACCGCGGGCGCCTCTCTCAAAAACGGTGCTTTGACGTGATCAGCCGCCGTAGACTCGTCTGCGTGGCATCTAGGCGCGCTTTCCGGACCCTCAGCCTGCCGATCCCGACGTTCGAGGCGCTGAACGCGACCGCGCGAGCTCGTGGCATCACCAAAGCGAAGCTGATCGAGCTGTTGATCGCCGCTCCGGTCGATGCGTGCGACCGTGACGAGGCGCTGCGGCTGCTTTCTGACTCGGCACGAGCGGGGAAGGTCCAGGCGCAAGTCGCTCTGCTCAAGGAACTGGGCGCAGACGAGTCTGCGAGCGAGGTGTGCGCGCGACATGACCAGCAGCTCGGGGGTGCGAGTCCCCTGTGGAGGTTGATGGCACCAACCACAAGCCGATGGCAACTGCTCAGTCGTGAGGCTGGGTGGGAAGGAAGCCGGAGTGCGAAGTCGCGACCCTAGGAACACATGGGGCGTCGAGATCGTTCGCGGTCGCGACGTTCTGCGCGTAGAAGGCGGGGCGGCTCGGGCGAGTCTGCACCACGAGGCGAAGCCCGATGTCATCAAGGGGCCGTTCTGTAAACGCGGTGGGTGTGCGATGAAGGTTGCTGGTCTTACTCGCGGAGATCTCCGCGGGTGTCCCAGATGCCCCGTCCGATGTTTGGTTCGCGGGGTGGTGCGGGACGGCGGCGTTCGAGAGGGCGTCGCTCGCCGTGGAGAAGTCAGCAGAGGTCGTATTACCGGCGGGGTTGATGATCGCCGGGAAGGACCGAACGCGAAGCCGAGGTGCAGGACGCTCGTGCTCGTGGGATGGACGTTGAACGCCGCCAACCCCGCAAGGGGCCTGAGCGGAAGGGTCTGACGGTGAAGCCCGAGGACTCCCGCTCAGAGCACAGTTCATCCCCGGCGCCGGGCGATACCGCTCCTCACCCCGCCGAGGCGAGCCCGTGGGAGCAGTTGATGGCCCGCGAGAATCTCGCCGAGGCGCTCAGACGCGTCGAGCAGAACGCCGGTGCCCCAGGTATCGACGGGATGAGCACCAAGGAGCTGCGGCCCTGGCTTCACCGCCATTGGCCGGAGGTTCGCTCAGCGCTTGACGCGGGCACCTATCGGCCGCAGCCCGTCAGGAGGGTGATGATCCCCAAGCCCTCGGGTGGATTGCGGATGCTCGGGGTGCCGGCTGCGGTGGATCGGTTGATCTGCCAGGCCATCGCGCAGGTGCTTACGCCCGTTTTCGACCCGCAGTTCCATCCCCACAGCTTCGGGTTTCGCCCGGGGCGCTCGCAGCATCAGGCTGTCGAGCGGGCACGCCAGTTCATCGCTGATGACGCGGCGTGGTGCGTCGATTTTGATCTCGACTCGTTTTTCGATCGCGTTCAGCACGATGCCTTGATGGCCAGGGTCGCAGGACGGGTCCATGACAAGCAGGTGCTCAAGCTGATCCGGGCCTACCTGGAAGCAGGCGTCATGGATGGCGGGCTGGTGCACGCGACCGAAGAGGGGACGCCTCAGGGCTCTCCGCTTTCGCCGCTGCTCAGCAACGTCATGCTCGACGACCTCGACTGGGAGCTGGAGAAGCGCGGGCTTCGTTTCGTCCGCTACGCCGACGACGGACGTATCTACGTCGGAAGCGAGCGGGCGGGGCAGCGGGTCATGGAGAGCATCACGCACTACATCGAGCAGCGCCTGAAGCTGCGCGTCAATCGACAGAAGTCGATGGTCGCCCCCGCGGTGAAGCGGCCCCTGCTGGGGTTCGCGTTCTTCCGCTACCGGGACGGCAGGATCGGCGTGACCGTCGCTCCGAAGGCTCTCAAACGAGCCCAGGATCGCATCCGTCAGCTGACCACGCGCAACTGGGGCGTCTCGATGGAGCGGCGGGTCAAGGAGATCAACCGCTTCACGGTCGGATGGACGGCCTACTTCGCGTTGGCCGACACCTTCCTGCCGTTCGAGAAGCTCGACAAGTGGCTGCGCCGCAGGCTCAGGCAGGTGCGCTGGAAGGAGTGGAAGCGTCCACAAACGCGCTACCGGAACCTCCGCACGCTCGGTATTCCCGACCGCGACGCTCGCTCATGGGCGGCGTCGCAGAAGGGATACTGGCGTGTCGCTGGGTCCTGGCCGCTCCAGACCGCCCTACCCAACGCCTACTGGCACCAGACCACCGGCCTGAAAGGGTTCCTCGATCCCTACCGTCGTTTCCGGGAATGCTGAGCGAACCGCCCGGTGCGGACCCGCATGCCGGGTGGTGTGGGAGGGGCCAGGGCGAGCCTGGCCTCTACCCGATTGATCCGCTCGACGAGCTGGCGGATCGTCGCCGTGGCCACTCCTAACGAGTTTGAGCTGTTCGCCGACCGTTTCTGCGGCCCGCGTGGTCACCTGACGACGGAATCGGGCGCTGCGCTCGGCCTGGAGCCGTTTCAGCGGGTGGTCTTGGCTGATTTCTTTGCCGGTGCCAGTGAAACCGCCATCCTCGTCCCGAAGGGCAATGGCAAAAGCACGCTCATGGCGGCGTTGGGGTTGTTCGTGCTGGTGACGACCCGTGATGCCGAGATCGCCTTGGCCGCCGCGTCCCGCGATCAGGCTGCGCTGATTCATCGTCAGGCCGCCGGCATGATCCGGCGCTCAGGGTGGCTGACGGCACGGCTGCGTCCGACGCTGCGCGAGGTCCGTTCGCGCCGGCACGGCGGCGTCCTGCGGGTCCTGGCGAGCGACACCGACACGATCGACGGTTGGCTTGGGGATCTGGCGGTTATCGATGAGCTGCACCGCCATCGGGACATTGGCGTCTACGGCGTGCTTCGCGACGGCGCGGCGAAGCGCAACGGCCGGACGATCACGATCAGCACGGCCGGCGACGATGAGGAGTCGCCGCTGGGCAAGATCCGCCAGGCGGCGCACCGACTTGAGGATCAGGTCACCGATGGCGCTTACCGCTGCTGTCGATCGCCCAATCGTCAGTTCGTCTTCCACGAGTGGGCGTTGGACGCCGATCAGGACCGCGAGAACATGGAGATCGTCAAGACGGCGAATCCGGCGAGCTGGATCACGCCGGAATCGCTCCAGGCGGCGCACGACAGCCCGAGCATGACGCCGTGGGGCTGGGCGCGGTTTCGCTGCGGGATTTGGGAGCGTGGCGAGGACTCTGCGATCCGTCCGCAGGAATGGGACGCGCTCGCGGTGCCCGGATTGACGATCCCGGACGGCGCCGAGGTCTGGATCGGGCTCGACCTCGGCTGGAAGCTGGACTGCACCGCGATCGTCCCTATGCACGTCGCCGGCGAGCGTCGCATCGTGGCCGGTTCGATCATCCTTCAGCCACCCGACGACGGCGGCATGTTGGACGAGCTGCTGATCGAGGAGGCGCTGATCGGGCTGCATCGCCGGTTCAAGGTGCTGGGCGTGATCTATGACCCGCACGCCGGCGCACAGCAGCTCGCACAACGCCTGGAGCGCGAGCGCAAGGTGACGTTCATCGAGCACTCGCAGGACAGCTCGCCGATGGCCCTGGCGGCGTCGAGGCTGATGGAAGCGATCCGCACCAAGCAGCTCGTACATGACGGCGATCGTGTCTTGCGGTCTCACGTCCTGAACGCAGCTCAGCGGACGGTTAGTGGCGAGCGATGGAAGTTCGACCGACCGAGGCGCGGTGCGCGACTGCCGATCGACGCGCTGACCGCGCTGAGCATGGTGAACAGCGTTGCGACCGACCCGCCAAAGAAGAAGCAGCCGAGCGTGCTCCAGTTCTCCGGCGAGTACGCGGGCGCGTTCGACCTGATGCCCGAGCCATTCTGACCGTCAGCCCGCGTGGCTTCGACCAGCTAGCGCGCCTGGGATATCCGCCAACTACGTCTAAGCACCCGCCATGCGCCTCGGCGATCGCTCCCGAGCGGGATTCGGTCGGGCGCCGTCGAAACGACCGGAGCGATGAGCGTGGCCGACGTGACCGGCATCGTGATAGCAGTGTTCACCGCGATCGCCGCTGTTGCATCCTGGCGCTCGGCGTCGTCAAGTTCCGATGCCAGCCGCGACGCGCGCGAAGCTGTAGCGATCGGAATCGCGCCTCGCCTCGCACTCTTTCCCGACCTTCTCACCGAGGTCGACCAAGGCGTGAACCGTCCGACCGGTGTACAGATTCGCGTCAACAATACGTCGGGCTGGGCCGCCGTAGACGTCTCGCTTGAGATTCGCTACCGCGATCAACCCTTGGTCACGGTTCGGCGTGAGCGGCTGCCATCGCCTGACGACTGGATCGTGCCGCTCCCCGACCTCGACGGCACTGGGAAGGATGGCTACGACGATTTGCGGGAGCGGGTCGAAGGCGTCACGGTCGCCTATTCAGATGAGCGCAGCATCGCGCGTTATCAAACGCCACTGGACATAGTCGGTGGGGCGGTGCCGGTCAGCTCGATCTACCGGACTCGGATCAAATAGGCGGCAGAGCAACCGATTGCGATTGCGCTGAGGCGGCGTGTTTACAGCCTACGCGCCACCGATCGTCCGTCGTCGGCGGCCGTTACGCTGGTTGAAGCGTCCTGAATCCTGCTCTCCCGGGACGACTTCACCGGCCGCATCCGGTCCGCCAGCGCCCGCCCATCCGGCGGGCGTTCGCGGTTCCGACCGAGCCGATCTGTATCAAAGATCGAAGTAGCTGCCCATGCGGGGTGGCGAGATCGCGAAGGAGCAGGAGAAGATGCCGAAGAAGCCGTTCCAGCCGACGCCGGTGATGATCACGGCGACGGCGACGCAATCGGTGGGCGGCGGCGCCAAGGCGACCGTCACCGCCCCGAAGGTCATCCACCAGCAGCGTCCGCGCAGCAGCGCTCGACCGCGCGAGGCGCGTCCTGGGCGCCGGCGTACCGTCCTGCGGCGCCGGACCCGCACGACCCCGGCCCGAGGGCCAGACGACGATCCACCACCACGATCTAGGCGCATCGTCGCGGAAGGCGGTGCGATATGAGCGCCACCGATCCGCTGGGCACCATCTGGCAGGCGCTCGACCGGCACGGATGCCAGCCGCACGGGCAGGCTCACAGCTTCCGGGCGCGCTGCCCACTGCACGACGGCGACAGCTACAACTCGCTCGCCGTCAACATCGGCGCTGATGGCCGGGCGCTGCTGCATTGTTTTCGCTGCAACCGCTCAGGACCGGAGATCGCCGTAGCGATCGGCATACCTGCGCACGAGCTGCATCCAGCCGGTCATCGCGGCGGCAACCCGTTCTTGACGCTACCCGAGGCCCAAAGGGCCGACTTCGGCGGCAACGCACGTCAGGCGGCGAACGTCCTTCTCGGGCTGGAGAAGATCGGGATGCGCTGGCGGGTCGAGATCACCATCCACGAGTGCCCGTACTGCGGCAGCCCGAACGCGCGGCTCGTGGTCCCGGACAGTCCCGGTGACCCATTCGTGCACTGCCGGGGGGCCTGTAGCTGGCGGATGCTGAGGGACGCGCTGGCGGGGCTCGTGCGGGACGCCAGGGGTGCGCGATGAACGATCACCTGGATGGTGCTTTGACCCTTGACACCGCCGGCCTGCTCGTCGCGGTCGAGCGGCTTGTCCGCCGGTTCGTGGTCCTGCCGACGCCGGCGTCATACCTCACCGTGGCGCTGTTCGTGTTGCACACCTGGGCGTTCGACGCCGCGCACGCGACCCCGTATCTGGTTGTCGAGAGTCCGGAGAAGCAGTCAGGCAAGACCCGGCTGCTCGAAGTGCTTGAGCTGATCTGCCGGAACTCGCATCAGGTGGCGTCGATCACTGCCGCCGCGCTGTTCCAGACCGTTGCGTACGGCACGCCGACCCTGCTGATTGACGAAGCGGATGCGATCTTTGCCGCCAACAGCGACCGCAATGAGGATCTGCGCGGTGTCCTGAATGCCGGCAACGCCGCCGGGTCGAAGGTGATCCGCGGCGGCAAGGACGGCAAGCCGGTCGCCTACGGCGTGTTTTGCCCAAAGGTGATCGCCGGCATCGCCACCGGTCGACTGCCCGACACCATCCGCGACCGCGCGATCGTCCTACCGATCGACCGCAAGCTGAAGTCTCAGCCGGTCGAGCGGCTACGTCGGCGCCGGCTCCACGCCGATGTCGAGCGGCTTCGCGACGATCTCCAGCGGTGGGCTCAGCAGCACGTCGAGCAGCTGGAGTGCTATGAGCTGCCCGGGTCACTGGAGAGGATCAGCGACCGCGCTGAGGAAGCGTGGGAGCCGCTGCTAGCCATCGCCGACCTTGCCGGCGGCGAATACCCGGCGCTGGCTCGGGCGGCCGCTGAGGATCTGTCGGGCCTCGAGCAGGACGGTGAGGCGACCACGAGCCACACGCTGCTGGTGGCGCTCCGTGACGTGTTCGGCGACCAGGACAAGATGTTCAGTCGAGACATCATCGCCTCGCTCAATGGAAACGACGAGTTGCCATTCGGAGCATGGAACGACGGCACTGGAATCCGGGGGCTCGAACTAGGGCGTCTGCTCAAGCGCTACCGCATCCGTCCGAGCAAGATCCGGATCGGCGAGACGATCCTCCAGGGCTACCTCCGGGAGCAGTTCAAAACCGCCTGGGAGCACTATGGGCGCGATTTACCCGTAACACCCGGAACAACCCCCGCCAGTACTGGGGATGCAGGATTTTCAGACCCGGAGCACAACGCCGAATGTTCCGGGTCGAGAAATGGCGAAATCGCCCGTGAATACTGGGATGTTCCGGGTGTTACGGCTGAAAACCACCCCGACACCCTATTTGGCGACCGATGAAAGTCAAGGGTGCCGGGCGAAGTTTTCGGGGGTCTGATCGTCGCGGTCGGGTCGCGCAGGGGCTTAGATCGTCTCCTGTGAGCTTGGTTCGGCGGTGGGCGACGGG
Source organism: uncultured Actinomycetota bacterium (assembly GCA_963830395.1). Classification (GTDB taxonomy): domain Bacteria; phylum Actinomycetota; class Thermoleophilia; order Solirubrobacterales; family Solirubrobacteraceae; genus Palsa-465. The sequence continues at coordinate 99,168 of CAWHMI010000012.1, read as the reverse complement.
TTCGACGCGGTTTTTGCCCGAATTTGCGTAGTCGTGTCTGTCGCCGGCGGTTGCCGGCGTGACGGTGAACAGTTAGGTTGTCGGTGGGCGCGGGTGACTGACGTAGCGAAGCGCAGACGTCAGGAGCTTTGAGTCTGCCGCGCGGCTTTGCCCTTCGAGGGCCTGAATCTATGCGCGCTCCGGTGTCGCGCTCGCGCCCACTTTTTTGGTTGGTCGTCCGGCTTGCTGGTCGGTGACCGTCCGCTGGTAGGACACCTCGGCTTGCTCGGCGAGGGCGCGTTCGGCGTGCAGGATCGCCCGGTTGGTGCTCCAGATCCCCGCCGCCTCCTTTGAGCGTGCCCGGGCGCCGGCGGTCAGCTCGAGCTGGCGCAGCTTCTTCTTGGTCAACGCGGGACGCTGGTGGGCGTAGTCCTCGCCGCGGGTGAGCATGCACCAGAACAGGACGGTGAGTTTGCGGGCGGTCGCGACGATCGCTTTGCCGTGACCACGTCTAGCGCGCAGGCGCTCGTAGAACGCGCGCAGTGGCCCGGGCTGCTTGACCACACTCCACGCCGCTTCGACGAGCGCCCATCGGGCGTTCGCTGACCCGCGCTTGGAGATCCGCCCTGACCGTGCGGGCGTCTCGCCGGACTGGCGGACCTTCGGATCCAGGCCGAGGTAGGCCACCAGCTTGCGGCTGGTCATAAACCGGGAGGGGTCGCCGATCGCGGCGAGAAACGACGCGGCGCAGATCAGGTTCACGCCTGACACCGTCATCAGCCGTCGGATCTCTGGCCAGTCCAGGGCTTGGCGGGCGATCAGCTTGTCGACCGCGGCGATCTCGGCGTCCAGGAACGCGATCTGCCGCAGACCCGCGTCGACCGATTCGCGCTCCTCGAGCGGCAGCTCGAGATCAGCCAGCCACCGGCGGCCCGTGACGCCGAACAGGTCAGCGAACCCGGGCTTGGCCTGCAGCCTGCGCTGAAGCACCGCCTGGATCTCGTTCTTCGCTCGGGTCCGCCCGCGCACCAGCTGCTCGCGGCGTGCCAGGCGGCGGCGCACCGTCCGGCAGCGCTCATCGGGCATCCAGACAGCGTCAAGCTCCCCTTTCCACAACAAGCCCGCCAGGGTGCGAGAGTCGAGCTTGTCGGTCTTCGCCCGGGCGCTGGAGATGCCGGTGTCATCCGGGCTGACCACAATCACCTGCTGCACGAACGGCTCGAGGATCCGCGCGACCTCCCAACAGCTGCCCGTGACCTCCAACGCCACCCGGTCGGTGGCCAACAGGCTCTCCGCTAGCAGCCGCAGGCCGTCGGGTGTGCTCGGGACCCGGCCCGCGGAGCGGACCTTCCCGTCCTCGCAGATCGCGACCACACAGAAATCGCGGTGCACATCCAGGCCGATCGCACGACCGACCCACCTCACCAACGCCATCACTCACCTCCACAACACTGGGGTTGACACTGACAGGTGGGAGAACCAGCGGGAAAAACGACACAGACCGATACGAGCTCGACCGCTCAATCCAGGCAAGTCGCAGGGGCGGCCAAACGAAAAGCCCGGGCTCGAAGCCCATCGCCAAAAACGGCCTACCCGTCTGCGTTCTCCCAAAGAAGGCCCCTGTCCCGGATCGCCGGACCGTAGACCTGGACCCGGACAGACCCTCCAAGACGCATTTTCATGCCGCGAAAACGGCGGCCCGGATCACGAGGGCGAGGATGACGTTTCGCCCGGGGATCGGGCGCGCGCCGAGCGGAACTTCGATGAGTACGGCGACACGGGTGGTGATGCCCGATGAGTGGCGCAGATCGTCAGTTCCGCCGTCGTCAGCAGCGCAAGTCAGTCCGGCTGATCCCGGTGCCGCACCTCGCCCTGGGACCCGCGCCGACGATCGCCGAGCTGCGCCACGAGGGCGAGCGACTGTTCGGTGACCGCGCGGAGATCAACGCCGAGCTGCATCGGCATCCCGGCCTGGTCGCCCAGCTTGACCAGATGGTCGCCGCGGAAAGGTGCTCCGCTCGCGGCTGCCTGCCCTGGCGCGAGAGCACGGCATGGCGAGGCTGGTCAGCGAGCTATCTCCGGATGTAGTCGCGGTCGAGCTTGCGGTCGAGCTCGCGATGCTGCGTGGCGTCGAAGCGCGCTGTGCCCACGTGGTCTGGCCGCCGGAGCCAACGAGCGCGCACGTAGCGGTCTTGTTGACGACGCGCACGGCGACCTGTGGCCGGGACGCCTGCACCGCAGCGGCATTTCGCCGACATCACGACGACGGACGCTGCGAGCTGTGCGAGCGGGCCACCGACACGTTCACGCCGTACATCGTTCCGATCGGTCCGTGCGTCGTGAAGCTGGAGCTGTGCGGCGCGTGCTCCGAGTTCGTCACTGGGGCGATGCGATGACCGAGCGTTACGTCACCGCTCGCGAGCTGGCCGCCATGCTGGGCGTCTCTGAGCGCACTGTCTGGAGGATGGTCGCCGGCGGAATGCCCTCGCAGACATGGGGGCTTCGCGCCCGGCGATTCTCGCCCTCTGAATGCCTTGTGTGGGCGCGGGATCGGAGTAGTCTCCGCGACAGCCCGAACGGCACGCCAATGCCGGCCGGGGACATATCAACCATCGAGGTGAGCTAGATGGCGAATCAACTTCCTTCCGGTCGCTGGCGCGGCCGTGTCGTGGACCAGCGGGTCGGCAAGCAGGTAGCTCCCCACGTGATCGTCGGCGGACCGAGCACGTATCCGACCCGCCGACAGGCCGAGCGTGCCGAGGACCTGGCCCGCGATGCCCTGCTCGGTATCGCCGAGGGTGGCACCACCGTGCGTGAGTTCTGGATCGAGTGGACGACCTCGCCGTTGTGGGCGCGTCCCAGCGCGTCAACCAACCTCCATAACGCCGAGCGGACCCGTGGCTTCGTGGAGCGCTACGGCGACCGTCCGATTCGCTCGATTGACGCCACGGTGGCGTTTGAATGGCTGCGTGGGGGCGCCAACACCGGCACCGTACCCGCGCTGCGAGCCATGTTCAATGATGCCCGCCGGCCACAAGCCGGGATGCTCGTGGACCGCAACCCGTTCGCCGAGCTAGGACTGCGGCGCTCCAACGGCCGTAAGAACGTCCAGCCGCCCGATCAGGCGACGGTCGCCAGGGTGATCGTTGCGGCTGATGAGCTGACGCCGCCGAGCTTTGCCGCCTACCTGATGACTGCCTGCTGGTCGGCGGCTCGACCTGGCGAGCTGGATGCGCTGCGCTGGGCTGATGTGGACTTCCAGGCCGAGACAATCTCGATCGAGCGCCAGTGGAACGTCAAGACGGCGAGCATCACCGAGCCAAAGCACGGCAGCCGGCGGATCATCGCCATGACCGAGCCGGTCTGTCGCCGGCTGCTGGAGCTGCCGCGCGAGTCCGAGTGGGTGTTTACGACGATCCGCGGGACGCACTACACCCCGACCAGCCGTAATCACCACTGGAACCGGGTGCGGTGTGCCACCGGGATGGGCAACGTGTCGCTGTATCTGGCGACCCGCCACTTCTTCGGCTGGTACGCGCTGAACGTGCTTGACCTGCCGCCGCACGTGATCGCGCTTCAGCTCGGACACACGGATGGCGGCCGGCTGATCCGCGAGCTGTACGGCCATCCGGACGCGGCGCTAGCGCGAGATCGGACGCGAGAGGCATTTCGGTCAATCGCGCCGGTCACGCCAATCCGCGCAACTGAGCTGAGCTACACCGCGTCGGTCGCATGACAGAGCCTCCCGAACCCGAGACGACCGGCGTCGGGTCAACCGATTACCCTCGATGATTCCATGAGTAAGGGTGATCTTCCCCCCGAGCATAGGCGCGCGTGGAGACTTTGGATGGAGCCAGGGTTTGCGCTGGAAGAGTGGCGAGAACTCGCCTATTTAGCGGATGACCTTCGGCGCACTGGAGAGCTGGCCAGCGGGATCACTCGCAGCCTGCGCGGTTACATACCGGGCGCCGCCCGCATCAACCGGACTGCGACGACCCTGACGAGGATGAGTCAACGCTGGGAGAAGCGAGCTGGCGCAGCACGGTCCGACGCCATCCGGGACGCTAACGGCGATTCAGACTGGATCGAGCGGCACGAAGCAGCTATGGATGAGGACCAGGCCCTCGCGTCCTTAGCCCGCTGCCTCAAGGACTTACAGAGAGCTGCGGGGCTGCTCGGGACGGATCCGGCGACTGCCGAGAGGGTTCGGGAGCTGAGAAGCCAACTGGACGCCCTGTACGCGGAGATCTACCAGCGCGATCCAGCACGCGGGTTCAGATAGCAGCGCTAGTCACCCCGGCAGTCACGGCAGCCTGAAACCTCAGCGATTACGGGCTCCGTGTCCTTTCTCCCCGATCTTCAATATCCCTGCGAGATGACCGTTTCTTGCGGTTATACCTGGGTATGGACCGGTGATCATGGGGTCCAATTGGGGTCCAATTTCTTGACGGAGTTGATGCTCGGTCAAGGCCGACCAGACCGCTGACCGGAGGCGAGGTGGGCAAGCGATGGGAATGGCGTACCGGCGAGGATGCCCGTTGAGTCGGCACGGATGTCGCGGTGTCGCTGTAGAACGAGATCCCCGGCCGCCGGATTCCGTGAATGATGCGAACGCCCCCCGCCGGTCGGAGAAGACGCCGTCTACGGCGGCGTCGGACGCATTCGCCGATAGCCGTGTTGGCGATCCGAGGCCCGCCGCTCGGCCGCGCACCCAAAAAGTTGGGTCACAGCACGAGCAGTGGCGGGCGCTGCCGCCCAGACTCCGGCTAGCAATCTTCCAGAAAGCGCTCACCCGAGTTGCGGCGTTGCGTAGGCAGATCGAGTGACAGCCGAGTGGCAGAGTGCCGTTAGTGCGTGATAGCGGAACTGCGCCGCCATGTCGCCGTGGCCGGCGAGCTCCGCTCCTGTGCATAGGCGGAGCCTGTGCATCACGAGCCGCCGCGGCGCTGCTGGGTTTCGTCCAAGGGGAGAGCGGCTGACGGCGAGAGCCAGGGGTCGGGGCGACGGCCGCCGGTTGTACGAATCGCACAACTTGGTGGCCGGCGGCGATCAGGACCTCGCCCTCGAGCGGGCTCCCGCAACCGCGGCAAAGCAGGCGCGCTGGCCGATCCTGACGCAGGACCGACGGTCCAAGGCCTGGATCGGTTGCGCTCGTGGCGAGGAGCAGGTCGCTCGATCACGGGCGGCTCGACGCTTGCTTTTGTGCTGGGGCGGGTATGGGCGGTGACGGCGCCGGTGTGGCTGCCTGTGTCCGAGAGCGGCAGACCGACGCGCGGCTTAGGCGCCACATCGTGCTTGCTCCGCGGGGCGGCGTGACCGCCGCGTGTGCAAGCCGCAGCTGTGTCACCCTTCGGTGATCAGGAACGTTGCCGTGGTGTGGGCGGTAAGGCTGCTGGGTGTAGCCGGTGCTTTGATCCCGCTGCTGGCTTTATTCGCGTGGTCCCCGAGTGGTCGAGCTCACGACCGCGAGTAGCGAGCGAGCAGCGGAACCAGAACACGTGCGTTTGGGCTGCCCCAGCCGGTGACGGGGGCCCAGCCGCGACCGGCCTGGTAGCCCACGATCGTATGTGGTGGGAACGAGGCAGAGTTGTTGCCCGTTGTTATGTGGTGGAAAGCGCTGTTGCTGGTCCGCGCGATCCGGTAAATGGCGGCGTTCACGAAGCCGAGGTGACGGCGGGCGTACTGGTCGGCGAGTGCGATCACGCCCGCCCACAGCGGGGCGGCGGCGCTGGTCCCGCCGCTGCCTCGGATCATGTAGCCGTCGCCGCCGGTGCTGATGACCAGCGCCAGGCCGGTGTGTGGAGCGGCGTCGGAGGCGACGTCGGGCACGCCGCGGCCGCTACCGGCCGCTGGGAGGCCGCTCTGGTAGCTCGGCCGCGCGAATAGGTGGCTGAAGCCGCCGCCGGAGGCTTGGAACTGTGTTCCAGCGGTGCCGTAGGGGAGTCCCCATCCGGTCTCACCGATGTAGCGGCCGGTTGTGTGGCCGGCAGTGAGGGTGGTTCCACCGGCGGCGAGAACGAGGGGCTCAGAGGCCGGCAGGTTGGCCTCTTTGTCGGGCGTGAAGCTTCCGCCGAGCAGGCCCTCGGCCAGGTGGCAGGGCTCGCCCACGGCACCAATATCACCCGAGGCCGCGACGACGGTCACACGCTGATCGGCAGCTTCGAGGAGCGCAGTGTTGAGCATCTTCACCTCTGACGGCGTATCGCAGTGCTCGCCGCCGGTCTGGCCAGCGGCGCTGATCGAAATCACAGCACCCTCCCTGACGCCCAACCGCAGTGCGGCGACGGCCGCGGAGACTCCGCTGTTGGCGTCGTGGAGCGATGACGGCGGGACCGGGATGATCGTGATCGCGGCGCCGGGCGCGGCCACGTGCACCATCTCGGCGTCCAGCACCTCCTCCCCATCGGCACTCCAGGGGCGACCGGTGTGCGCCAGGCTGTTGATCACTTGCAGCTTCGGTGCCGGCAGCCCGAACAGTTGGTCGAATCGCGCCATGTCGGCGCGCAGGTCGCTGTAGTCCGACGGCGGAAAGAGGCCTTGAGCGATCTCGGGAAGGACGGCCGTTTCACCGCGTCCGTCGATACCTCGGGCGAGCAGCGGCCGGATGCCGTATGCCGTCTCGAGCTGGCGAGGCGTGTAACAGCTGGACAGGGAATCACAGTCGCTGGTGGCCCTCGCCGACGGACCGGTCGGCGGCGCTTGCGTCTTCTGCTGGGCCTGGGTGCTCGAAGTCGTTGGCCGCCGGCGCTTGTTCACCGAAGAACTGCCTCCGCAGCCAGAGACGAGGAGACCGAGCGTAACCAGTGCCGCCGCGAACCACCGGCGCGCGCGAACACGCCGGCGGTCGGCCAACCGCCGTTCAAGGAGATCCATGGAAGCTGTCTTTAGTCCAGCCACGGACGGGTTCCCCCTCTTAGACCGGGCGGGCAAGGAGAATTCATCGCGAGGGCAGCCCCCGACATTCGTGCGCGGAGACCAGCTACTAGCTGCCGCGCAACTTCGTGCCGCTCAGGCTGCGCTTCTCCTTCGCGCAGCATGTGCGCTTCAGATCAACCCGCCATATCGGCGCCGGATGGCATGCTAGATCGAGTCGTTGGAGACGCTCGGGATCGAGCAGGGCATCGATCTGGAGGATCTTTCCGTCGGTGACGGTGAAGGCCATGACCGAGAACACGCGGCCGTGGGGCGCCACTACGGCGCCAGCGGCGCCGTTCACCAGTGCGGGCATGACGAACGGGTACAGCTTCGAGTAGGTGGTGGTGTGCGCGGATACGGCGTCGGCACCGCGCAACAGGAGCGAGGCGTCCGCCCGCAGGACACCGCCGTCGATCCGCAGCTCGACGTCGGGATCGAGCAGCGCCAGAAGACCCTCGAAGTTGCCGTCGCGTGACGCGGCGAAGAATGCATCGACGACACGCCTCTGCCGCGCGAGGTCGCGGTCGGGTACTGGCGAACCGCGCAACCGCCGGCGCGCGCGGCTGGCAAGCTGCTGAGCGGAGGCTTCAGAGCGCTCGAGGGCCATAGCGATGTCGGCGAACGGCACGCCGAAGATGTCGTGGAGCACAAACGCCAGTCGCACGCCCGGGGAGAGCTGCTCGAGCACCACAAGCAGCGCGAGACCAACGGACTCGGTCAGCAGCGCCTCGTACTCGGGATCTTCGGCCTCACCGAGACTCACCACAGGGTCCGGAACGTAAACCGAGGGATCTTCGGGTCGCGACCTGCGCGAGCGCAGTCACGGTCGCAGGCCTGGCCGGGGTCGGCAACGGGAGCGTGGCTCGTCTCGGGCTCGTTGTCGCTGTCTCGTGTGGGATCTCGCTCGCGCTTGCGCTCGTGCTGGCGCTGCTGCTCTCCGACTCGGTCGTCGCCCCCGTCACGCGCCTGCGCGACGCGACCGAGCGAGTCCGAAGCGGTGACCTCACGGTCGAGGTGCCGGTGATCTCCACCGACGAGACAGGCACACTGACCGGCTCGTTCAACCGCATGGTGCACGGCCTCCGCGAGCGCGAGCGGCTTCGGGAGGCGTTCGGGACGTTCGTCGACCCCGAGCTGATCGAGCGGATTCTCCGCGACGGCACCGATCTCGCCGGAGAGGAAGTCGAGCTCTCGGTGCTGTTCATGGACGTCCGCGGCTTCACGACGTTCTCCGAGCGTGCTGGCGCTCGCGAGGTCGTCGCGATGCTAAACGGTCTCTATGGCCACGTCGTGCCCGTGATAGTCGATCACGGTGGCCACGCGAACAAGTTCATCGGCGACGGGCTGCTCGCCGTGTTCGGCGCCCCCGGGCGGTTGACCGACCACGCCGACCGGGCGGGCGCAGCTGCGATCCAGATCGCCGAGCTGGTCGCCGAGCGCTACAAGGGACAGCTACGCGTCGGGATCGGGGTCAACTCCGGCCAAGTCGTGGTCGGCACCATCGGCGGCGGAGGCAGACTTGACTTCACCGTCATCGGAGACCCAGTCAACACCGCCGCGCGCGTCGAGACCGCCACCCGCCGAACAGGCGACGACGTCCTCGTCACCTCCGCCACACTCGCTCTGCTCAAACGACAAACGCTGCAGTGGGACGAGCGACCCCCGATCCCGCTCAAAGGCAAGGCCGAGACCATCCGCCTATACGCGCCAGCGAAATCCACCACAGCGCCCCATAGCGGACCGCTGTCGGGAGGCGGCACTCGCCGTCGCGATCCGCACACGCCCCGTCACCGCGGTGACGGAACCCCGCCGAAGGCGAGCGATGGCCTAGCTTAGGTTTCTGCCGGCGAGCCGTCCGGCTCGTGCACCCATCGCGACGCCGCTAGCGTCGTGTCGCGCTCGTAGCGAGGACCAGGTACGCACCCAACTTCGACCGCAGACGCGCTCTGCCAATCGCGCGGTACTTCCGCCACGACCGGGAGGAGCAGTCCGGCGAGCAGTGGAGCAGAGCGCTGCCGCCCGTCGGTGGCAGCGACCAGATCGAGCCGTGCGCCTGCTACCGCTTGGCCAGGCAAAGCCGACGCTGCAGCCCCGTGGTTATGTCCTCGTTCGCGGGCCAGGCAGAGAGGGCGTCGATCAGGACGAGGTGCGTTCACCTCCACCGCCGCTCTGCGAGCAGCGTTGGCGTCGGCGACAGGTTAACCGCTACTGGGTGTTTTGTAGGAAGTCGAGCGTGCGTTCGGTCAGGAGCGTCGCAGCCTGACGGTCGTGGTCGGGGAGGCTTTCATCGATGAAGAGGTGTCGGTCGCCGGAATACAGGAACAGCTGCGCGTTCTCGACCGCTTGGGCGAGCTCGCGCGCGGCGTCGAGATCGCCCTCTGCCACGACCAGATCGTCTGCGTCCATCATGTGAATCTGCAGTGGGAGGTCCGGTGGCCAGCCGTCCCCGAACTCAGCGGGTGGTACGCAGGCGGAGATGAGCACGGCTTTCCTGGCGCCCGGCCGCGTCTGGGCGAGCATCTGCGCCGGCAGCACCCCGAGCGAGATCCCGACGTAGACGAGCTCCTCCGACAGCCCCTGAGCGGCGAGTGCGCCGCGTTCGATGATCGTGTCGAAGCCGACCTGTTCGGCGAAGCTCACCCCGGCGTCGAACTCGGTGAAGGTCCTGCCCTCGTAGAGGTCGGGTGCGTGGACGATATGCCCCGCGGCGCGGAGCCGGTCGGCGAAGGAGAGGCATCCTGGCGTCAGCCCCTGGGCGTGGTGGAACATCAGAATTTCAGTCATCTGAACCTGTCGGCGGCATTGAGTTAGCTAACAACGAAGCTACTCGGCAGAAAGCTACATGTCAAGCCACTTCTCAACAAGCTAATATCCGAGCATGAGCCAAGACGATTCAAGCGCTCGAGCGGCCACACCGCGCCGGCGTGCTCGTTCCGAGTTGAAAGATTCGATCACCGACCACGTGCGCTGGGCGGTGAGCACCTGGCCCCAGATCGATCCCGAGGTGGAGGGCATCGTCTCTCGCGTGGACACGGTTCATCGCCATCTCCAGGATGCTTTTCGCGCCAGCCTCGGAGACGCTGGCCTCTCCAAGGAGGAATGGAAGGTCGTCATGGCACTGCACGGCGGCATACGCTCGCACGGTTGGCTCTGCCGGGACCTAGGCGTCTCGACGGGCGTGATGACCAACCGGCTCGACAAGCTCGAGCATCGCGGCCTGATCAAGCGTCTGCCCGATCCGGGCGATCGCCGCGGCGTGCTGCTCGAGCTCACCGCAGCGGGGCGGGCACGGCTCGAGGAGTACATCGACGCCGGCGCGGCCCGGGACCGAGAGCTGCTGGCCGACCTCGGCCCCGCCGAGCAGCGGCAACTGAATCAGCTGCTGTCCAAGATGCTCCTGTCGCTACAGCGCCGCGAGACCGGCGGAACATAGCCCCGTCCCACCCATTCCGGACCCGAACGATCGAGATGGGTCGCGGGCTGACGCGGAGAGGGAGGCCCGGCGCTGTGTTCGGGCTGACCGGACGCCAGATCAGTCGGCTTGCTGGCTAGCGAAACGGACACGCTTGTGGCGACGGGTGGCCGCCGTCCCCGAGGCGAGCCCTGCAATTCGTGCTGTGCCACGCGTCCATGCGGCGGCTCCAGCTTCGGAGCCCGTTGGGCGAGAGCTCAGCCGTCCTGTGCGTAAACGTAGCCTTGACAAGGGGTCTTGTAAAGGTTACCTTGACGGATGTGGATGAATCTCTCTCGCCAGCGCATTTCGACCGCGAGGTGATGGCGATGATGCTCGGAGCGAACGTGCAGCTGGTTGCCGACGTGCTCCGCTCGGAGGAGCACACTCCCGGTCAGGTGATGCGCGCGATCGCCGCGACGCGGAGCCTGGACATGGTCGTCGAGGACACTCTGCGCGCGCTCGTCGATCAGGCGCGCGCGGGTGGGCACACGTGGGCCGAGATCGGGGGTTTACTCCGGGTCAGTCGTCAGGCGGCGTTCCAGCGCTTCGGCGGCGGTGGGCGCCCAACCTCCGAGGACGAGGGGATCGTTGCGCCGGTGGAGGGCGCTGTCGACCATGCGGTTCCGGTGCTGCAGGCGTTCCTCGACGGCCGCTTCGGCGACGCGCGCTCGAGCTTCGGTGAGCGGATGCTGAACGCGTGCTCGGTCGAGCTGCTGGCCGACGTCCGTGAGAAGGTGCGCCGCGAAGCCGGCGAGGTGCAGGCGCTTGGCACCCCGGTCGTGTCGGTCCGAGATCGCCACACCATCGTCGATATCCCGGTCGCGCTCGACCGCGCGGACGGGATCGGTCGCGTTGTGTTGGACACCGACCGCCACGTGGCCGGCTTCTTCGTACGCCCTGCCGAGACCGTCTCGTGAACGGCCGCCCGCCGGAACTCTCGCCGTACCGGCTCCTGGCTGGACTCGTGCTGCCGCTTGCCGCCTACCTACTGATTCGCGCCGTTATCGGCTCGGCCACGGGCGCGCTTGCGATCACCGAGGCAGTTCCTGCGACATGGCTGCTCGTCGGCGGTGTCGTCCGCCGCCGGCTTGACCCGGTCGCCGTTGTGTCCACCGTCACGGTTGCACTTGCGTTGGCCACCTATGCACTGACGGGCGGTGACCCGCTTGCGCTCAAGCTGCGGCGGGGCGCCGTCACCGGCACGCTCGGGATCGCCGCGCTCGCCTCGGTCGCGCTCGGCCGGCCGCTACTTCTCGTGCTCGCCGAGCGCATCGTCAAGCTCAACCCCGAGCGCCAGCCCGAGATCGGGGCCAGGCTGGCAGACCCCGGCCGGCGGCGGGCGGTGACGATTCTCACCGCGATCGTCGGGCTCACGTTTACGATCGACGGCGGCAGCCAGATCGCGCTCGCTCTGAGCGTCCCGACCCGTATGTTTGTCGCCGACTCGACCGCGGCGCGGATCGTCGTTATCGGTACCGGCCTGCTCGTCACGACCTGGTATCTCCGCCACCAAAAGGAGCGGCGCGAAAGAAGATGCCGACCGCCCGCCAGCTTCGAGCGCCAGGAATAGTCCCCGGCCGAAGCTGTTTCAGCCGCTCTCGCACATTTGCGAGCACGAGCCTGACCGTGGACTCCGCGCGCTGTCGTTGTTGAGACGGAGCAGCGATGACCAATCCGAAAGTGCTATGCAGCCGCTCCGATCTCGGAGCGCCATGCAACGCGCCTCTGTTCGCGGACACCGAGCCCGAAGCCGCGCCTGGCTCGCAGGCACGCGCGAGCATGAATGCGGGTCTCGGTCTCCGCGTCCCGAAGCACACGCTTGTCGCCAGCTGCGAGACTCGCCCGGCCGTGGACCATCGGTCCCTCCGTCGCGATCGGCCATCAGGCCTGCTTTGCCGCGGTTGTGGGCGCCCGCTCGAGGGTAAGGTCCTGATCGCCGCTCGCCACCAAGTTGTGCGATTCGTACAACCGGCGGCCGTCGCCCCGACCCCGGGATCTCGCCGTCAGCCGCTCTCCCCTTGGACGACGTGCACCACTCTCGCTGTCGGCCCGTGGCGGCGCCGCGAGACAGTCGGAAATCGTTCGTTGCGCCGACGCGACCGCGCAGGCGGATCCTTCTGCTTGGCCGCGACGACGCAGAAGGGATGAGGCCCGCCGGCCCATGCTTCCCGCGCGCAAACGACGGACAGGTGCCTTGGGTTCCGCCCAAGTAGCGCACGATGAGAAATGGGGGGTCCATGCGGTGGCGCGCCTATGAGGTTCACTTCCCCGAGCGCAGCGATGCGCGGGGGTCCTGAGCTGAGGGTCACCGCCTTCGGCCGCGAAATCAGGGGGCCGATCCCGCGGACAATGGGTAGCGACTAATGTCTGTACGTGCGGAGTGCTTCGGTGGGGCTGAGGCGCGCAGCTTTGGCGGCGGGGTAGAGCCCGGCGATCAGACCGATGGTCAGACCGGCGGCGGGGGCGGCGATGAGCGCCCAGGTGGGCACGATGAATGGCTCGTGTTTGGTGTGGGCGTAGGTCCAGGTGGCGAGCGCGCCGAACAGGAGGCCGGCGGTCCCGCCGAGGATCGCGAGCATTGCGGATTCGGCGAGGAATTGAGTGGTGATGTGGCGGCGGGTGGCGCCCAACGCGCGGCGCAATCCGATCTCGCCGCGGCGTTCGAGGACGCTGATGACCATGATGTTGGCGATCCCGATCGCGCCGACCAGGAGCGCGACGGCGCCGAGGCCGAGCAGCAGCGTGGTGAATTGGCCTTTGGCGGCGGCGCGGGCCTCGAGGGCGTCGGAGGGGCGGGTGATGCTGACGCCTGAGGGGTTTTGGGGGTCGGTGCTGGCTGGCAGCCGGTTGGCGACCCCGGTGACCTGGTTCTGGTTAGCGCGGACGTAGATCTCCGACGGGTTGGGCTCCAGCTGGAAGATGTGTTCGGCGACCGGGAGGCTGATGAACACGGTGGAGTCGAGGGTGGTGTCGAGCACGGCGGATCGCATGATTCCGATCACGGTGAACCAGCGGTTGCCGAGGTAGATCAGCACGCCGGGGTGGCTGATGCCCAGGATCTGGGCGGCTTGGGCGCCGAGCACGGCTTCGGGGTAGCGCTGGCTGACCGCGCCGAGGAACTGCCCGGATGCGATCGTGGTGCCGAGCACTTGGGGGAGGTTCTCGCCGGCGGCGTCGACGTTGATCCCGCCGGTCTGTGCTGTGGGCACGTAGGGGCTGCGGTAGATGTTCGTGGCGGTGAGCTGGTAGACGGCGATGTCGTCGATCACGCCGGGTTGGTGGGCGATCTGCGCGGCGGCAGGGGCGGGAAAGATCTCGCCGGTGCCGGTGAAGGTCTGGCCCGGGGTGGCGGTGAGGAGGTTAGTGCCGAGGGCGTCGATCTCGGCGATCAGGTTGGCTTGGGCGGAGGAGGAGATGCCAACAACGGCGACCATCGCGCCGATCCCGATCGCGATCCCCAGCGCGGAGAGCGCCGCACGGAGGCGCCGGGTCCGCAGTCCTTGCAGCGCGGTGCCGATCAGCTCGCCGGCGCGCAGCCGCGGCAACCCAACGACGGTGGGCGGTTGTGCCGGCGCGGTGCTCATGATCGTTCGCCGGCGACGATCTGGCCGTCGCGCATCCGTACTTGCCGGGGGAACCCGTCGGCGATCTGGTGGTCGTGGGTGATCAGCACGAGCGTCGCGCCGTCTGAGGCGAGCTGGTGCAGGAGGGCCAGCACATCCCCGCCGGATTTGGAGTCGAGGTTGCCGGTCGGCTCGTCGGCGAGGATGATCGCGGGGCGCTTGACGAGTGCGCGGGCGATCGCGACCCGTTGGCACTCGCCACCGGAGAGCATCGGCGGGCGATGGGTCACCCGGTCACCCAGGCCGACGCGCTCAAGCGCCACGTTTGCCGCCTCGCGTCGCTCGCGTCCGCTCACGCCGGTGTAGAGCATTCCGAGCGCAACGTTCTCCGTGGCGGTGAGCGCGTCTTGGAGGTGAAAGCTCTGAAACACAAACCCGATCTCGTAGGCGCGCAGCCCGGCCAGCGCCACGTCTGAGGCGCGGGCCACATCACGGCCGAGCACGCTCACGGTGCCTCTGGTCGCGCGCTCCAGGGTGCCGAGCACGGTCAGCATCGTCGTCTTCCCGGACCCCGACGCGCCGACCACCGCCACCTGCTCGCCAACGGCGACCTTGAGGCTGACGCCGCCCAGGGCCCGCACCCCGCCGGCGTATTGCTTGACCACATCGTCGAGGCGCAGCGCCAGGCGACCGTCCGGGGATCCGTCCTGCGGGACTGCGCCGTGCTGTGCAACACGGCTCGTATCGGGGATCGCCTCGGTCATCCTTGGGAGTTGGTCACTCGCAGGCCGGGGTGGATGCCTGGGCCGGAGATCTGCACGTCTCCGGCGGCGAACAGGTCGGTCGTGACCGGCACCTGCGCATGCGGCGCGTTGGCCTCCTGGACCGCGTAGCCGCCGCCCGCGGTCGCGATCAGCGCCGTGACCGGCACCGAGAGCACGTGCTTGGCCTCGGCTTGGGTGAAGTTGACGCTGACGCTCGCCTGATTCATCCCGGCGCCGCGGTGGTGGCCCTTGAGCTTGATCGTGACCGGCACCGTCGAGCTGGCGCCAGTCCCGCCGTTAGCGCTCCCGCCCGCCCCCGAGCTGTTCCCCGAGCCGCTCGAGGGCGACGTCTCGGCGACCGGGCTGACCGCGATGATCGTGCCGTCCACGGTCTTCCCGGACGGCAGCTGCACCGTCACCGGCGCGCCGAGCTTAGCCTCGCTCTGGGAGCTGGCGCTCAGATCGACGGTCACGATCAGCTGCGTCGAGCTGGTCTGCAGGATCGCCGTCGCAGCAGCGCCACCGCCGCTACCCGGCCTCGCCGACTTCGACGACGAGCTCTTGCCCGCGCTCGACGAGCGCGAGCTCGATGATCGCTTCGCGGCCTTCAGCGCCGCGGTCGCGGCCTTCAGCTGCGCAGCCTCGGCCTTCAACAGCGCCGTCAGCGTGGACAGCTCGCCGGACCCGTCCGAGGCCCGCAACGCTGCTGACGACCGGTGCTTGGGCGCTTCTATCGACGAGGTCGAGGTCGCGCACGGGGCTGTCGTGGTGGAGGTCGTCGTCGTGGTGGTGGTTGTGCGTGTCGAAGCATCGGCAGTCGACTGGCAGGAACCGGCTGCGCCCGCGCTTCTCGACGCCTCCACCGGCGCTGTGCCGTGCTGGCTGGCGGTGGGCTCCACGCTGACGAACTCCGGATCGCCACCAGCCGGGGACGTGCTGGCGTTCTGCGAGGAGCCGCCGCCGGTCGTCGACCCGCCACCGCCCGCTCCGGTGGAGCCGACCGTCCCGTCCAGCGCTGAGATCACCTGGCCGCCGGGCAGGAACACGACCTGCCCCAGCGACAGGCTCCCGGTTTCATCCTCCCCCAGCGACGCTTGGAACAGCTCCACGCCCGCGGTAGTCGCCGGCTGCCACTGATTGTCGATCACGATCCCGTCGGGGTCGAACCCGAGGCGCACGAGGTTGCGATTGAGCTGCTCGATATCCGCCCCCGGCGCGTCTGATGCGTTCAGGTCGCGGTACGCCGGCGCGGACCCGTCCATCAGCGTGACCGGCTCACCGTCGATCCGAAACAGCGTCTGACCGGGCTTGATCATCTGGCCGACCGCCGGTAGCCAGGTGATCGTCCCGCTCGACCGGTTATAGACCGTCTGCGGGTCCGCGTATCCGATCGTCCCCGACTCGGTGTCCGTTTCCACCAGATCACGCCGCTGCACGGTCGCCGTGCCCGACGCATCGCCGTGACTGCTGTCAAACCGCTTCGACGGAGGACTGGCCCGCAATACGACCCCGGCCAGGACCGCCACGCACGCCAGCAGCGCGAGCACGGCGCCGAACCGTCGTCGTCGACGCGAGCTGAAGAGAGCGCCGAGACGCCTAACCATCACGACCCTCAACAGATCCGCCCACGAGCGTGGCCGTAGGGGCGTCCCGGAGCTGGCCGTGTGCGGCAAACCAAGCTGGCATCGGGCGACACACCGACGCTCCGGATTTGGAGTCGACGCCGAGCACGGCGCCGCGGCCGAGCAGCCGGCCGCACGGCGCCGCTCCCGATCCAGGTAAAAACGCGACCACTCGCGGTCCGATGACCGGAGCGGCACCGGCTAGGCTCAGCTCGGTTGTGGTAAACGCCTGAGCGCTGATCGTGATTAACGGCGGCACGAGTGTCAGTGGCCTGCGTGCTGTGCTTTTCCGCATGTGAGTGGCTTCCACCAGTTCACGTTCGCCTGGGGGGGGTTGTCCCGCCACCACTCCAGGTCGACCCCGAGGAGCCCGATGGTGTTGCGCCGCTGCAGTTCTTTCCAATGGTCGGGTCGAGGTAGATGGCCGGGTTCGGCAATGACGCCGTCAGCTCGCCCGGCGTGCCGAGAGGCCGGCATCGACGAGCGTTGACGGGCTTGCCGCAGTGGGGGCTGCTGGGCGTGTTGCCGTTCCCGCCCCGAGGTGCGATCGGCTTGCCGTACGGCCTGCCGTTCCGGCATCGTCTTAGCAGCACAGCCTTCGTAGGGGGGCCGGGGGGGCCGACATCGCCGAACAGCAGCCCCGCGTCGGCTGAGCCCAGCCACGTGCCGACGGCCGGGATCACCGTGAAGCGAGGGTACTGGGCGAGCTTTCGGCCCACGCCGCCGGGATCTGAGGCCGCGAACGCCAGATCGACGATCGCGCACACCCGCTCGCCGGTCACCTGCCCGATCGCCATGGGGCGGACGAATGCGTCCACTCCCTTCAGCAGCAGCGCCCGGCGCCCCATCGCCACCACGTGCTTTTTCACCACCGACACGAAGTACTGGTCGCGGGTCTGGAAGAAGGGGAGCCACTGACATTGGTTTGTGGTCTTTGACCAGTCGATCGGCGCGTCGCTGAGCAGCACACGCATCCGTTGGTGGGCCGGCAGCGGCCGGTTGGCGGCCCTGATCGTCCGTAGACCTGCTCATACATCGGCTCATCCCAGGTCTCCAACGGCGACACGACGGTGTTGCGCCAGACCCGGCGCAGGTCGGCGTCGGCAACAGGCTGGCCGGCGATGAACCGGTCTATCGTGTTCTGGTAGAGGGCGTTTCCGAACTCCACCACGATGTCGTCGACCACTCCGGGGCAGCCGCGGGTCAGACAGCAGCAGGGCCAGCGGGTGAGCTCCGGCGAGCGCCCCCCAGGCGGAGTCGTGTCGTGACGTTTCGCGGTGGGGACCTTGTGCGATGCCGAGGTCATGGGCCGCCGCACGCGCTTGCCGCCCGTTGGAACGCCGGGGCGTCGGTATTGATGCCGGGTGGCGGTCCGAAGTCGTAGGGGCCGTGGCTGGGGATGTTCGGGTCGGGGTAGGTGGGGACGCCGTGCGCGCGCATGCACTGCGCGTGGTGGAGCAGGCTGAGCCTCGTGCTCTCGGATATCTCGCCATGCGGGCCGCCGCCCGGCTGGAGCTTGCTGCGACACGTTTGCGCGGCTTTTTGGAACGCCGGTGACTGCTCTAACCCGTCTGGAATGTTGGGCCCGTCAGGGAAGTTAGGCACCGCGTGCGAGCGCATGCACTTTGCGAACGCCAGCCGGCTCGGTAGGTTCGAGGCGGTGGTGCCGGTCGGCTTGGTCGAGGATCCGCAGGCGGCGATCGCGATCGTGCAAGTAGCCGCTGCCAATGCGATGGTGAGCCATGCGGTCGGTCGCGGGTGTCGTTGTCTGGGGGGTTGGCTGCGTTGTCGGTTCGTCATCGTGTCCACATGGTTGTCGTCGGCTGGCGCGTGCTAGGCGCGGCGCATGTGATGGGTGCTGCGACGGTGGCTTTGGGTTTTACGCGACCGCGTATAACAGGAGCGGTACGGCGGCCGTTACACGGTTGTTATTGGGGGTCAGGCATCCTGGGGACGGAGATGCGCTTGACCGGCAAGCTGGTTGAGAGGTTCGAGAGCCGTCGCCTGCCGGCGCGGAGCGTGCGCCTGCGGCTCACAGCGGTGTACGGCGGCCTGTTCGTGCTCTGCGGAACCGGTTTGCTGGTGATCACCTACCTGCTCGTCAGCCATAGCACTCATCACCGGCCTGCAGGGATGGTCTTCGCTGGTCGTCCATTCGCTGGAGCGCTGGGGCGAGCTGAGCGCACAGTCGACATCGGCCGGATCGCGGCCGCATTGCGCTACCAGAACCGCGTTGATCTGCACCAGCTGCTGATCGAGTCGGCGATCGCGCTGGCGGTGATGGCCGCGCTCTCGGTCGCGCTGGGCTGGGTGGTCGCCGGCCGGATGCTCTCGCCGCTTCGGACGATCACGGCCAGGACCAGGAGGATCTCCGAGCAGAGCCTGCACGAGCGGCTCGCGCTGGCCGGGCCGCGCGATGAGCTGAGGCAGCTGGCGGACACGATCGACGAACTGCTTGCCCGCCTCGAGGCCGCGTTTGACGCGCAGCGGCGGTTCGTCGCCAACGCCTCGCACGAGCTGCGCACGCCGCTGGCGATGATGCGCACACGGCTGGACGTCGCGGTCGCCAAGCCCGATGCCATGCCGCCACAGCCCCGGGCGCTCGACGCAGGCCTACGCAAGGACCTCGACCGCGCCGAGGCGCTGCTTGAGAGCTTCCTCGTCCTCGCGCGCGCACAACAGGGCACGGTCACCGACCGCACGATCGTCTCGCTCGATCAGATCGTGTCCGACGCGCTCGCGACGCACCATGCCCGGATCGCCGAGCAGCAGCTCGAGGTGCGCACAGCCCTCGCCCGGATCGGTGTCGCTGGCAGCGAGACGCTGTTGGCCCGGATGGTCGAGAACGTGATCGAGAACAGCGTGCGCCACAACCAGCCGCGCGGCTTCATCAAGATCGCCTGCGAGAGCATTGGCGGAGCGGGGCGGCTGGTCGTCGAGAGCGGCGGGCCGGTGCTCGACCAGGACGCCGTCGCACAGCTCGCTCAGCCGTTCCGGCGCCTCGGGGTCGAGCGCACCGGCTCCCAGAACGGTCACGGGCTGGGCCTGTCGATCGTCGCAGCGGTCGCCGACGCGCACGGCGGGGCGCTTGAGCTCCACGCCCGCCCCCAAGGAGGCCTGCGCGTGCAGATCAGCCTGCCCTCCGCCACACCAGCGCACGTGCCCTCGGTGCCGGCGTGAGAGTCCTGGTGGTCGAGGACGAGCCGGAGTTCGCGAACCTGATCGCCGAGGGCCTGCGCGACCAGGGAATGGCCGTCGACGTCGCCTATGACGGACTGGCCGGCGTCGCCAAACTCAACGTCCACCCCTACGACGTTGTCGTGCTCGACCGTGACCTTCCCGGCGTGCACGGCGACACCCTCTGCCGCATGATCACCGACTCAGACCACCCGGCGATGATCCTGATGCTGACCGCGGCCGGCACCCCGGCCGAGCGCGTCGCCGGGCTCGCGCTCGGCGCCGACGACTACCTCCCCAAACCGTTCCACTTCCCCGAGCTCGTGCTGCGGATCCGTGTGCTCGTTCGTCGCAAACCCGCCGCGCAGGACCGCACCCTCACAGCCGCGGGCATCGAGCTCGACCCGCTCGCCCGCACCGCCACCCGCGACGGCCGGCCCCTCGAGCTGTCAGCCAAAGAGTTCGCCCTGCTCGAGGCGCTGCTGCGGGCCAGCCCCGGCGCGCTCAGCGCCGAACGACTGCTCGAGCAGGCCTGGGATGAGAACACCGACCCATTCACCAACACCGTACGCGTCACGATCGGCCGCCTGCGCCGCAAGCTCGGAGAACCCGAGGTCATCCAGAACACCCCCGGCATCGGATACCGGGTCACTGCGACCGACAACCACAGCTCACCGTAACGCTACCGACGAGTGTCGGCACTCGGCGCACATCCGCTGCCTCGCTCGGGTCCGGAGGAGTCCTCCCGCTTTGCTCATGCCGCAGGTCGCAGACGCCGGCCCGCTCGAAGCAGCTTTGCGCGGGAAGCACGTTCTCGACCAGCCTCCTGCTTCGCCTCTGCGAGGAGCAGCCAGAGCGGGAGCCGATGTCGCTGCTCAGATGGACGAGACGCACAAGCGCGACCTCGTGCGCGGGAGCGCCTGTTCTGCATAGGCACGAGCGCGCCGGCCGGCAACTCGCCGCCGACCATCCTGGCGTACCTTTGCGCGACCGATGTCGGAAAGTCAAGGGCCCGGGAGGGTCGGCCCGATCGCGAGCGCGGTCGGGTCATCGCGCCACGGGATCGCATTCGGGATCACGGTCTGGCTGAGCACCTTCGGCGGCTGTCCGGCGCCCGAGCTGAGCTGGATTCGCAGCACGGTCGAGTTCTTGGTCGTGTGCAGGCCCTTCTTGGGGCCACCGTTGAGCACCATGCTGACGAACAGGGATGTGTTCGAGCCCTGGGTGGCGGCGGTCATGTCCCATGGCCCCTGGATGTTGGGTCCGGCGATCGTGCTCACTGGATGGCCGGTGGGATCGAGCACGATCAGGCACCCGTAGCTCGCCGTCGCCGATTTACCGTTTGTCGTCGGCAGGCTCCCAACGACGACGTGTCCACCCGCGACGACACTCAGCGCGGTCGTTAGACCGACCCCACCGGGTCAGCTTCCCGGCAGGCCGTGCGCGCTGATGTGCGAGAACAGAGAGAGCTTGCCGCCGGTCGTGACCTGCACGATCGTGGTCCCGGTGCCCTGGTTGTTGGACTTGGCGTTGAAGTTGCTGACCAGCAGCGCGCCGGTCTGCAGCTTCCCGACGCTGCTGGGGACCCTCACGAGGCCGTACGGGTTGACGTCTCCGTTGGCCGGAACGGTCGACGAGAGCGTCGAGACCTTCGTCAGCTCAGAGAGAAACGGGGTAGCGGTCGCGGCCGAGCTTGGCGTGGTGCTCGGTGTGCTCGATGAAGCGGGCTTTGAGGCGGCGGTCGAGCTCTTGCTGCTCGAGCCGCCGCACCCCACGAGCGCGACCGCTGCCGCGATAGCGAGAGCGACAACGGGGGTTTGGGCACGGGGTTTGTCTCCTGTCCAGAATGTCTGCTCGCGCTGAGCGTCGGCGTCGGGCTCGGCGTGCGGACCGAGTTGATGGAAGAGGAGGTCGACGACGTCGTGAGCCCGAAGGGCAAGCACAACTCAGACCGGACCGCGGTTAGGCACAGTCACGAGGACGGCGAGGTGACGCTCGGTGGTCGTCGCGTGGAAGTTCGCCGACCGGGGGTGAGGACCGCCGACGGCGAGGCTGAGGTGCCGCTTGGGACCTATGAGCATTTCGCCGATCGCGATCCGCTCGGGCGGGTGGTGCTGGAGCGGATGCTCGCCGGCGTGTCGACGCGTCGCTATCGCCGGACGCAGGAGCCGGTCGGCGAGGAGATCGAGACGCGGGCGCGGTCGACGTCGAAGGTGGCGGTGTCCCGCAGGTTCGTGGAGCGCACCCGGACCGCGCTCGGCGAGCTGATAAGCCGCCAGCTCGCGGATCTGCGTCTGGCGGTGATGATGCTCGACGGCGTGGAGCTCAAGGGCCGGATGATGATCGTCGCGCTGGGGATCACCACGGAGGGGGTGAAGATCCCGCTCGGGCTGTGGGAGGGGTCGACGGAGAACGCCACCGTCGCGACCGCGCTGCTCTCAGACCTGCTTGAGCGTGGCCTGGATCCCGAGCAGGGGATGCTGTTCGGGCTCGACGGATCGAAGGCACGCAGGAAGGCGGTGCGCTCGGTGTTCGGCGACGTGCCCGTCCAAAGATGTCTGTGGCACAAAGAGCGCAACGTGATGCAGCATCTCCCTGAGCGAGATCGCCCACCAATCAAGGCGCGGATGCGCCGGGCGTGGCGCGAGACCGACTACCCGCGTGCGCTTGAGCAACTCACACGCCTCGCGGACGAGCTCGAACGCACCCACCCCGGCGCCGCCGGCTCGCTGCGCGAGGGGCTGGAGGAGACGCTCACGGTGATCAAGCTCGGGATCCGCGGCAAGCTCCGCCGCACGTTGGAGTCGACGAACGCGTGCGAGTCGATGATCGACTCCGTCCGCACCACGCAGCGCAACGTGAAGCACTGGTCCTCGGGCGAGATGGGGCTGCGGTGGACCGCTGCCGGGATGCTCGAAGCCGAGAAGCAGTTCCGCAAGGTGATCGGCGACCCCCAGCTCCCGCGCCTCGCCGTCGCGATCGAGCGACGGCTCCACCTTCACCAGCCGACCCGACCCAGGAGGCCACGACTACAGTCACTGTGTAACAATCACAACCGGACCGCCGTTACCGAAGTTCCACGGCGACCGGGGCAACCTCGGGCGAGGTCCGATTGGGGTTAGTAGAGAGTTCGTACGCGCGTCGGGTGATTCGAGCATCGCACCGGCCAGGGCGGTGCCGACCGCGGTTCTACCCCCAATCCTTCCGTCGGGCGCCGACGACCGGCGGGGGATGGCTGGCAAGATCAGTCCACATGAGCCAGACCAGCGTTGACCGCCGCGCGATGGCCGTGCTGTCCGCCGGGCACCTGTTCACCGGTCAGCCAGGGTTCGGTGCCGGCGCTGCTGCCGTTCCTGATCTCTCTAGATCACCTCAACTACGCCAGCGCATCGACGCTGATTCTCGCGGCCACGATCTCGAGCTCGGTCATCCAGCCGTGGTTCGGGCACGTCTCAGATCGCCGGTCGCTGCCGTGGCTTATGCCGCTGGGACCACTGGTCGCGGGGATCGGTGTCGGGCTGGCCGGAATCGCGGGAAGCTACCCGTTGACGTTCGCCGCGGTGGTGCTCAGTGGGATCGGGGTGGCGTCCTTTCATCCCGAAGGCTCGCGCTTTGCCAACTACGTCTCGGGCGCTCGGCGTTCAAGCGGGATGAGCCTGTTCAGCGTCGGGGGCAATGTGGGCTTCGCGCTCGGTCCGGCCCTGGTGACGCCTCTGGTGTTGGCCTTCGGGCTGTCCGGAACGCTGCTGGTGATCGTGCCACGGCACTGATGGCAGCAGCCCTCGCGCACGAGCTGCCGCGGTTGAAGGGCTTTCGGCCGCCCGCCAGCGAGGCTGGCAGCGCACTGGCGGGCTCAGACGGCGACGGTCCACTCCTCGGCAGGCATGAAGCCAAGTATCGACCTTGAATCGAGCACCACCCTGACCGCGATCGCCCGCGCCCACCAACTCGCCGGCCGGCGCGTCCTGGTCACAGCACCGCCGAAGCGGAGCGCCTCCCGCAACCCAAACGCCAGCCAGACAAGAACAACCTGAAGCGAGGCGCCCTCCCTCGCCGGGAAAGCTCTGGCGAGGGCGGGAGGGACCGCCCGACAAGGGAACCCGAGCGACAACGCGGCCTGGCCTTCAGCCGCCACCTACGCGAGCTTGGTCGCGCGGGACGTACCGAGGAGCCAGTCGAGGGCTGAGATTCCCACGTGCCCGGTGGCGCGTCTTTCCGAGCCCCCGGGAAGGGATCTCGAATCGCGGCGTCTTAGCCGGTAACCGCGTTTGAGCTAGTGATGGGAGTCGAGGTTTGGCCATGCAACAGACCATTGGACAGTCAGGCCGTGGACAAGACAACGAAACGGCACTGCCCCGGGGAGTGACCAGCCGTCGCTCGTTCCTGGCCACCGCGGGAGCCGGCGCGATCGCCGCCGGAATGCTGGCAGGCGCGCCTGAGGCGTTTGGAAAAGGCAGCTTGACGCACGGTGATGCGGCCATCCTGCGGTTTCTCTCCGCGGCCGAGATCCTGGAGACCGACCTCTGGCAGCAGTACAACGAGCTCTGCGGGATCCAGGACAGCGAAGTCCCGGGGGGGAGCGGAAATCCGGCCTTCACAGCCGCGTTGAGCAAGCTCGACGCCGACATGGCCCAGTACGTCCACGACAACACCGAGGACGAGTTCACCCACTTCACGTTCCTCAACGCGTACCTGAAGTCTCGCGGCGCGCAACCGGTGAACCTCGACCCGTTCCGGACGCTGCCCGGGAGTACGGCCACGGGGGCGGCCAAGCGAAAGCGTCTCACCAACCTGATGGAACTGACCGTCGATACGACCTGGTGGACGCGCTACCGCGCCCGCACCAAGAACCCGGATCTCGGCGACACTTTCCAACCAGCGATCCCGGGGCTCATGAAAGGCCGCTTCCCGGCCATCCCCAGGTCGGATGCCGATCTCAAGCCAGGCAAGCATCTGCAGGCGATCGCCAACACCGCCGGCTTCCATTTCGGGACGATCGAGCAGGGTGGCACCAGCCTCTACCCATCGCTGGCCCAGCGGGTCAGCGACCCTGAGGTCTTGCGCGTCGTGCTCAGCATCGGCCCGACGGAGGCGATGCACTTCCAGACCTGGAGCGACAAGGCCGGTAACGCGCCTCCGCTCAAGGACCCCACCAACGGGCTGGTGTTCCCGGATCTCAACAAGCCGCCGTTCGACGGTCAGAACTTTCAGACCAACCTGATCATGCCCGAGCCGACGAAGTTCCTGAGCCGCAAGTTCCCCGTTGTCTCGATCATCCGCCCCACCGAGACCAAGGGGATTGCCATGGGCGTGGCCAAGTTCCTGACCGACATGGGCCTGTTCAGGGGACAGTCGCCGGCCTTCTTCGCCGCGCTGACCACGCTAGCCCGCCAGGCCGACGCCGCCAGGCGCTGATCGACCGCTCCGCTGGACTCGTCCGCCCCCGCGCCCGCCCCGGGCCAAGGGGGCGGGTGAGCCCCGCTTCAGCGCAGCAGCGCCTGGCGGATGACCAGCCGCTGGATGTCCGAGGTTCCCCTCCTCGGGGCGATGTTCGGGCTGACGGCGTCGACCAGGCGCTGCAGTCGCGCATGCAGCTCCGCATCGGCGCCGGGCGGGGCAGGACGCTCAGCCCGGCGAGTTCATCCTGGTGGCGGCGCTGGTCGGGATCCAGCAGCAGGGCGCGGGCCAGCGCCTCGAGAACCTGCACCGACGGTTTGACGTCGCGGCCTTGCTCCAGGTGTACCAGGGCAATCCCACCCCCGAGAGCTGGGCGACCTCTTCGCGGCGCAGCCCGGGGTACGCCGCCCTCCCGCACCAGCTGGCTTGGTTAATCCCACGTCGGCCGCGCGAGTTGACCAGGTCCGCTGACCAGGGCCCAGCGAGCAACGTCAAGGGGGCCGTCCCGCGGCCGCGGCTAGCGGTTTAGGCTGCGCGGAGAATGATGTCTTCGCCGGCCAGGGTGCTGGCGCTCCAGCACATCGCGTGCGAGCCGCCAGGTGCCTACGAGGATGAGCTGCTGGCGTGGGGCGCGCAGCTGCACCGGGTCGAGGTCGATGAGGGCGAGTGCCTGCCTGACTGGCATGAGTTCGACGCGATCGTGGTGATGGGCGGCCCGATGGGCGCCTATGAGGAGCGGCGGCTGCCCTGGCTGGCCGACGAGAAACGGCTGATCGCGGCGGCCGTACGCGCCGGCACACCGGTTTGGGGGGTCTGCCTGGGGGCTCAGCTGCTGGCGGCGAGCCTCGGTGCCGAAGTGGCTCCAGGCGGCGAGCCCGAGGTCGGGGTGCTGTCGGTATGCGTGACCGCCGCCGCCGCTCGCGACCCGGTGTTCTCGCTGTGCCCGCCGCAGTTCCTCGCGCTGCAGTGGCATGCGGATACCTATGAGCTGCCCACCGGCGCAGTCCAGCTGGCTCGCTCCACGCACTATGAGCAGCAGGCGTTCGTCGTCGGGCGCGCCTACGGGATGCAGTTTCACCTCGAGGTATCGGCAGCACTCACACGCGAATGGGGGCACCTACCCGCATACGCCGACAGTCTTCAAGCGATCCTGGGCGAGAACGCGTTACCGACGCTGATCGACCAGCTCCAGGCACAGGAGATGGAGATGACCGGGTTAGCACGACGGCTCTTCGCCGCCTGGCTTGAACACATCGTCGGTTTGAGCGTCGCGCGGGCCTGAAAACCTGGACGGATCACGTCTGGGCGGCTGAGTTCAGGCGGCGGGCGTGGCGTCTTTCGGCGGCCGCTTGCTTCGTGGCCGGGCGCGCCTGTAGAGCCACAGAAACAGCGGGAACTCCACCCACTGCAACGCCGCCCAGGTGAATGCCTTGCGCCGCGGAATGCCGCGCGCGAACGCGTCGCGGAGCACCCATCCGGTGGAGAACGCTGCGGCCGAGACGACGATAACGACGATCACATCGGCGACGGCGGTGCTGCTCATCGCGCGCTCTTGCGTGCGAGCCAGAAATAGGCGGTGGGCCCGACCAGGTTCTGGGTTGCCACCGCGCGCCACAGCAGCTTTGGGCCGCGGATGCGATCGGCTGGGCGACGCTGGATGTCACGCTCGGCGGCGACGATCAGCACCGCCTCACACGCGAGCAGCACCCACACCGCGCGCTGGGCGGTCGGTGACAGGTTCCTGTACAGCTTGGCCAGCTCGGACGACGATTTCTGGGTTCTCGCTTTCATCGCCGCCCCCTCACGCTCGTTGGGGCTGGCGCTGCCGCCGCGGGTGGCCCGGCGCCTCCGTTGCGGCAGATGGCCTGCCGAGGCCGGCCATTTCGGCCACCTCGGTGGCAATGTCCTCCAGCACCGAGGTCTGCAGCGCGTAGAGGATGTTGCCGCCGCGCCGCTGTGAGCTGACCAACCCGGCCCCCTCGAGCACCCGGAGGTGACGCGAGACCGACGGCCAGGAGATCTCAAACTGGCCGGCCAGCTCACCCGCGGGCAGTTCGCCCTCGCGCAGCAGCCGCAGGATCTCACGTCGAGTGGGATCGCCGAGAGCTCGGTAGGCGGTCGCGATTGGCATCTCGTAGGCAATTTAGCACACGAGCTAATAAGCTCGGGAGCAGTTCGCCGGCAGTTGAGGCGGGCATGGCAAGCGCCGCGCGCCGCGGGCGCAGTGAACTCCTGCGACGATTCGGTTGATGACCTCGACTGGCGTCGCGAGCGCGCTCAGGTCGCCGTGCCGATGACCGCGGCTGTCGACTACAGCGGCCGTAGCCTGTGGCTGGACACCCTCGCGGCGCCGATCGTGCCAAGACCGCAGGTACGGGGCGATCTCGCCGCCGATGTCGTGATCGTCGGCGCCGGCTTCATCGGACTGTGGAGTGCGTACTGCCTGGCGCGGGCCGAGCCGAGGCTTCAGATCGTCGTGCTGGAGGCCGAGATCGCGGGCTTCGGCGCCGCCGGGCGCAACGCGGGATTCGTGTCGGCCGGGATCGCTGGAAAGGCGGAGGCGTACCTCGCCCGCGGCGGCTGGGAGGGGGTTCAGCGTGCCGAGCGGGCGATGATCGAGGGAATTGACTACGTTGGCGAGGTCGTGGCGCGCGAGGGCATCGACTGCGGCTGGACGAAAGGTGGCTCGCTGCGGATCGCCACCAGCCAAGCGCAGCTGGAGCGGGTCCGTGCCGGTTTCGAGAGCCGGCGCGAGCGTGGCCTGAGCGAGTCCGATGGGCACCTGCTTGGTGCCGACGACGTCGCTTTGCGCGTCCGGGTCCCGGGTGTGGTCGGCGGCGCCTACACGCCGCACTGCGCCAGGGTGCACCCGGGGCGTCTCGTTCGTGGACTCGCGGAAGCTTGCGAGCGGCGCGGGGTGGAGATCTTCGAGCGCTCGCGCGTGTGCCGCATCGAGCCGGGACAGGTCAAATGCGCCCCGGTTGACGGACTCGCCGAAGCCATCGTGCGCGCGCCGATCGTCGTCCAGGCGACCGAGGCGTTCACTGTCACACTGCCCGGTCAACATCGCGATTACATGCCTGTGTTCTCTCACATGCTCGCGACCGCGCCGCTCGACGACCAGACGTGGTCGGCGATCGGCTGGGAGCACTGCGAGACGCTGGCCGACCAACGCCATCTCTTCACCTACGCGCAGAGGACGGCCGATGGCCGGATCGCGATCGGCGGCCGTGGCGCTTGGTACCGGGCCGGCAGCGCGATCCGCGTCAGCGACGAACGGCCACCGGCGGTCCACGCCGGCCTCGAGCGCACGTTGCGGGCGTGGTTCCCGGCCGCCGCCAACGCCGTGATCACCCACCGCTGGGGAGGGGTGTTCGCGGTGCCGCGGGATTGGAGCATGTCGATCGAGCTCGATCGCGCCACCGGGCTCGCCCGGGCGGGCGGGCTGGCGGGTCACGGCTTGGTCGCATCCAGCCTCTGCGGCCGGACGCTCGCCGATCTGATCCTAAAGCGCGACAGCGAGCTCACGTCGCTGCCCTGGGTCGGGCATCACAGCGGCCGCTGGGAGGTCGAGCCCGCTCGCGTGGTGGCGCAGCGGCTGATCACGGCAGTGCTGGCGAGCGCCGACCGAACAGAAGACGCCGGGCGCGGGCCGGCCAACCGCGCGCGCCTGGTTAGGCGATTCACTCCGGGTCGATGAACCGAAGGCTCGCGAGCTCAGCCAAAGCCCGCTGAGCGTTCGCTCAGATCGAGCGTTCGCCTCGGCTGAGTGCGAGACGGGCGGGTCGCGCTGGCGAGACGGACCGCTGAAACCTGCCGAAGCTCGTAGCTAACCCCTCCTCTCCACCTCCAATTTATACCGGACACGGGGCCTTCATGAAGCCCCGGGTCATGCCGCATAATCGCCCGCCGCAAGCCAGAACCTACGGAGATGGAGCGGCGAAATGTGCGCGTTGTTGTCGACGTATCCGACGGAAGGGCGGCTATGAGCGAGCATGCCGTGGTGATCGTCGGAGGCGGTCCGACGGGGATGATGCTGGCGGCTGAGTTGGCGTTGGCGAAGGTCGACGTGGCGGTCGTCGAGCGGCGTCGCGATCACCGGCTGCTCGGCTCGCGCGCCGGCGGTTTTCACTCGCGTACGATCGAGGTGCTCGATCAGCGTGGGGTCGCTGATCGGTTTCTCGCGGAGGGTCAGGTGGCTCAGGCCGCGATGTTCGCCACGACCGTGTTGGACATGAGCGACTTCCCGACGCGTCATCCGTACTCGCTCGGGATCTGGCAGAACCAGATCGAGCGGATCATGGCGGCCTGGATTGCCGAGCTGCCGGTGCGGATCTACTACGCATGTGAGGCGGCGGACTCCGCGCAGGACGACACCGGCGTCGACATACAGCTGGCCGATGGCCGGTCGCTGCGGGCGCAGTACCTCGTCGGGTGCGACGGAGGACGTAGCGTCATCCGTAAAGCAGCCGCCATCGAGTTCCCGGGGTCGGATCCGACGAGGAGCAACCTGATCGCCGAGGTCGAGCTGACCGAGGAACCGCCGCGAGGCATCCGCCACGACGCCATCGGCGTCCACGGCCTGCACAGGCTCGAGGACTCGAGGACGGTGCGGGTCATCGTGACCGAGCAGCAGCTCGGGCCCAGCAGCGAGCCAAGCCTGCACGATCTCAGCGAGGCGCTCATCACCGTCTACGGCACCGACTTTGGGATCCACAATCCCACGTGGATCTCCAGGTTCACTGACATGACACGTCAGGCCGTCGCCTACCGCGCCGGACGTGTGTTGCTGGCCGGTGACGCAGCACACGTGCATTACCCGGCGGGTGGACAGGGCCTCAGCCTCGGTGTGCAGGATGCGGTGAACCTGGGATGGAAGCTGGCTCAGGTGGTCAAGGGGGCCTCCCCGGAAAGCCTCCTCGACACCTACCACGCCGAGCGCCACCCGGTCGGCGCACGAGCGTTGCAGCATACGATGGCTCAGGGGACGCTCCAACGCCGGGACGAGCGCATGCAGGCCCTGGTCGATGTGGTGTCTGAGCTGGCTAGCATGGACGAGCCTCGCAAACGGCTTGCCGGGCTCATCTCCGGGCTGGACATTCACTACGACCTGGGCCAGGGACATCCGCTGCTCGGACGTCGCATGCCCGATCTGGACCTCGTGACCGCCGACGGAGCGCTCCGGGTCTTTGCGCTGCTGCACGGCGCCAAGCCGGTGCTGCTCAACCTCGGCGAGCCAGGCGCATTTGACATCACTCCGTGGGCTGACCGGGTCCAACTGATCGACGCTGAGTATGTCGGCGAGTGGGAGCTTCCGGTACTTGGCGCGGTCACCGCTCCCACCGCCGTGGTGATCCGGCCCGACGGATACGTTGCCTGGGTCGGAGACGGAACCCACCTCGGCCTCACCCACGCGCTGACCACCTGGTTCGGACCGCCCGCGATCGGAAGGTGCTAGCCCCGTGCTGCGCCCTCGCTGACCGGCTGGGCGATCCCGATGAGGTTGCCCTCGCTGTCGAAGAAGAACGTGCCCAGCTCGCCGGTGCCCTTGCTCGGATAGTTATCGGGGGCGGCGATCGTATCGCCGCGGACGTCGAAGCCAGACATCTCGAAGCGTTCGAAGGCCACACCCCGGGCTCGCAGGTCGGCGAGGGCGGCCTCGAGGTCCTCGACCTCGAATGCCATCTGAGTCGATGCCCCCGACGGCGTCCCCGCCGAGCTGAAGAGATGAAACTCGGTCGGCCCGCACACGTAGCGCAAGCCGCCGGTGCGCTCCTCGACCGGCTCGAGCCCGAGCTTGTCGCGGTAGAAGGCGCGCGCCCGCTCGAGGTCCTGAGCGGGAAGTTTGGTCACGGTGTGGGCGGTGCTGAGCGGTGCGGGCATGGTCGTCTCCTTTGGGTGATCTCGGGCGTGAGGGCGAGAACTGGTAGCCGGTCGCTCGTCTGGATGCCGAGCGGGCCGCAAGCTCGAGCGGACGCCGCCGGAGGCCGCTCGAATGCGTCGTGTTTACGAACGGAGCACTCAGCCGAGGGCAATGACCTGGAGGCCCGGGACGCGCTCAAAGTCAGTTCGGTTGCGAGTCGCGACCGCGAGTCCGTGAGCGATCGCAGTGGCGGCGATCCAGAGATCGTGGGCGCCAATGACATTGGCGTCTTCGGCCAGTTGCGCCCAGATGCCGGCGTGGACGCGGGCGATGGGATCGGTGATCGGGATTGCCTGCAGACCGGCCAGTAGGTGCTCGACGAAGGCGCTGCGCCGTGCGCGGCAGGCACCGGTCGCTCGGTGCACCCCGTGCAGCAGCTCGCTGACGGTGATCACACTGATGGCACGCTCCTGCTCGCCGAGCATCTGATCGACGTGGGCTGACCCCACGCCATGTTCGAGGTCGACGAGGAGGTCGGTGTCGATCAGGACTGCCACGGTGGCGCTGGCGAATCGACGGTCTGGCGCAGCTCGCGGATCTCATCAGCGAAGCCTTCGTCTGGTGGCGGAGCCGTCGCGATCAGCTCTCGGAAGCGATCAGCCGATAGCAACCGGACAGAGGGGGGAGCAATCACCGCGACCGCAGCGCCACTTCGCGTCACTTCGATCACCTCGCCGTTCGCAACTCGGTTCAGCACGGCGGAAAAGGAGCGTGCGGCATCAGTAGCGGTGATACGCGGCATCACGCGCGAAGCTATCAGATAAATCAGATAAGCGGCCGCAATGGGCGCTGTGCACCCCGGGTGAAACCTGCCGGTACGCCGTTCCCGGAGGAGTCTGCTTGGCGTCTGGGCGCTTGGACGGGTGCCGGCAGGGTCAGGCGGTTGAGCGTCATGGCTAGATTGAGGGCGCCAACCGTTCCGAGCCAGGAGGTCTGCTGTGCCAATCCGCGTAGGAGTGCAGATCCAGCCGCAGCACGCCGACTTTGCGCAAATGCGGCGGGCGTGGCGAGCGGCCGAGGAGCTCGGCGTCGACTCGATCTACACGTGGGACCACTTCTATCCCTTGTACGGGAACGCCGACGGCAAGCACTTCGAGGGGGCGGCGTCGCTGACGGCGCTTGCGGCCAGTACCGAGCGGGCCGAGATCGGGGCGCTCGTGTTCTGCAACTCGTATCGCAACCCGCAGCTGCTAGCCAACATTCACTCGACGATCGACCACCTGAGTGGTGGGCGCGTGATCCTCGGGATCGGCGCCGGCTGGTTCGAGCGCGACTACGACGAGTACGGGTACGAGTTCGGCACCGCTCCACAGCGCCTGCGGGCGCTCGGTCGCGATCTGCCGCTGATCAAGCAGCGCCTGGCAAAGCTGAACCCACCGCCGGTCGGCCAGCTTCCGATCATGATCGGCGGCGGCGGCGAGAAGGTGACGTTGCGGCTGGTCGCCGAGCACGCCCAGCGGTGGCATACGTTCGCCGATCCCGAGACCTACCTGCACAAGTCGCAGGTACTGGCCGAGCATTGCGCGAAGGTCGGGCGCGACCCGGCGACGATCGATCGGGTGATCGGCGCCGCTGGTGCGATCTCGGAAAGCGCGGATACGCTCGCCGACGCCGGGGTTGACGAGCTGACGATCGGGGTCGGCGGCGGGCCCAGCGGGTATGACCTCGGCGAGTTGGGCGAGTTGCTGCAGTGGCGCGACCGTCGCAACGGGACCGGTTGACCGCAGCGCTCACGCAGCCAGCGGTGATCGCTTCTGCTTTTAGCCCGGGCCCTGAGCAGCGCTCGGCTTCACCGCGGGTCGCCCCTGAGCGCTGTACTCCTCGTTGGGAAGCATGTTGGTCGCCATCGCCATGCGGTTGGTGAAGTTGTACATGGCGGCCACCTCGGCCACGTCCCACGCCTCCTCGAGGCTCAGCCCGGCATCTCGCAGGGTGTCAAGATCGGCCTCGGTGAGCTCGCGCGGAGTCAGGGTGAGCTTCTCGGCGTACGCGCAGAGCGCCCGGCGGCGCTCGTCGAGCCCCGCGCGGCGCCAGTCGTAGGAGATGCGCTCGCCCAGCACCGGATCGCCAAGCTCCTCGCGCAGCGTCGCGCCGTGCGCGATCAAGCAGTACAGGCAGCCGTTGGCGGCGCTGACCACCACCGCGATCATCTCGCGGTCAGCGGCGCTGAGGTTCTCGGTGGGCTCGTGCAGCTGGCGGTAGTGCGAGTACCAGGCGCTCAGGCGCTCGGGGCGAAAGGCATAGACCCGAAAAACATTGGGCACGAACCCCAGCCGCTCGCGCGCCTTGGCAAACAAGCCGCGCAATGCCGGCGCGAGACTTGAGTCATCGGGTACCGGAAACCACGAGCCGACGTCGGTGCCAGAGCTGGCATCGGTGCGCTGAGCCGAGCCGGTCATTGCCGCGCATTATGGCGCCTGGACGCTTGCTCGCTGGCGCCTTGACGGCTGTGAAAGGATCATGTTCCAGGGCGAAAGGGCAAGCACGTTGGATGGTCCGATAGATCGACGAAGGTTTCTGGCTGGGGCGGGGATGGCCGGCTTGTCCCTCGCTGGTTGCGGTACTCAGCTTGCCCACGTTGATCGGGTGGTGCGGGCTGGTAAGCCGGCTCGCGCGGCCGCCGGCGGGTCCGGCCCGCCGATCCGCGGGCAGGTGATCAAACGCGGAGCGCCTGGCTTCACGCAGGCGGCCCACGTCTACAACGAGCGCTTCGATGGGGTACTGCCGTCCCTGGTCGCCCGTCCGCTGGATGCAGCCGACGTTCGCACCGCGGTGAAATGGGGGGCCTCGCACGGCGTCCCGCTCCGGGCACGGTCGGGTGGCCATAGCTACGCCGGCTACTCGACGCTGTCGGGCGGAATGGCGCTAGATCTGCGCAACATGCGCGGGATCAGCGTGGACACACGGAACCGCACGGCCACGATCGGCGCCGGATCGCAGCTGATCGACGTGTACGCCGCGCTGGCCGCCCACGGCCTCACCGTCCCGGCCGGCTCGTGTCCGTCGGTGGGGATCTCCGGACATGCGCTCGGCGGCGGGATGGGGCTCGCCGGTCGCCAGTTCGGTCTCACCACGGACAACATCCTCAGCGTCCAGATCGTTACCGCGGACGGGCGCCTGCGGACAGCGAGCAGTAAGAGCAACCCAGACCTCTACTGGGCGCTGCGGGGCGGTGGGGGTGGAAACTTCGGCGTCGTGACCAGCTTCACGGTTCGCGTTCACCCGGTACCCCGCACCGCCGCCGGATTCCTCGTGACGTGGCCGTGGTCGCGCGCCGCCGCCGCGCTCGCCGCGTGGCAGGCATGGGCTCCGCATGCGCGCTCGCAGCTGACGTCGATCTTTCATCTCAACGGCGGCGGCGGCTCCACGTCAGTAAGCGTGAGCGGCCAGTACTTCGGTCCCGCCAGCGATCTAGGTCGTCTGCTGGCCCCGCTGAGGGCCGCGGGTGGGGCCAACGTGCAGGCCTTCAACCGCAGTTACCTGCAATTGCAGTTGGCGTGGGCCGGCTGCTCGACGACTTCGCTGACGGCATGTCACACCGTGGGCACGCGGACCGGGGGAACGTTGCCGCGAGCGAGCTTTCAGGCGAAGTCTGACTACGTGGCCAAGCCGCTGCCCGCCGCGGCCCGCGACGTGCTGGTGGCGGCCGCCGAGGCCCGGGCCCACATCGGGGGATCGGGCGCGATCCTGTTCGACTCCTATGGCGGTGCGATCAACCGCGTTGCCCCCTCGGCGACGGCGTTCGTGCACCGCAATGTACTGTTCTGCATGCAGTACCTCAGCTACAACGGCGGCGGATCGTGGTTGAAGTCGACCTTCGAAAGGATGAGCCCGTACGTCACCGGAGGGGCGTATGTCAACTACACCGACCCTGACCTCAAGGGTTGGCAGACCGCGTACTACGGCGCCAATTACCGGCGCCTGGTAACGGTTCAACGGGAGTTCGATCCCCACCACTACTTCAACTTCCCGCAGGCGATCGGCCGCTAGCTTGCAGCAATGAGCGGGGCCCTCCGTCCTGCGCTCTCCGGGTCGCTGCTGGCGGCCATGTGCGCTGCCATCCTGCTGTTCCCGGTGCCCGGCGCAGCCGCCGGACGGACCTCGGTCGCGTCGCTCCAGCGGGGTCTGGAGCGACTGGTGGCCGCACCGGGTGGACCGGTCGGGGCCATCGCCACCCTGTACCGCAACGGTCGCACGATCGTGCTGCGCGCCGGACGGGCCGATGTCACGCGCCCCGGGGCGCCGCGGCTGCACGACCACATGCGGCTGGCCAGCGTGGCCAAGGCGTTCAGCGGTGCGGTCGCGCTGCACCTGGTAGCGGAGTGCCGGTTTGGCCTGGACCAGACCATCGGGCAGCTGTTACCCGGCCTGCCGCGGGCGTGGTCGAAGGTGACCGTACGAGAGCTGCTTCATCACGTGAGCGGACTGCCCGATTACACACGGTCGAAGGGATTTGCCAAGCAGGCCGAGACCGACCCGCGCGGGTTCGTCACGCCGGCGAAGATCATCAGCTGGGTGCGCGGCCAGAGGCTGGTGTTCGCGCCGGGCTCGCGCTACGAGTACTCCAACACCGACAACATCGTCGTCGGGCTGATCGCCGAGCGGGTCACCGGCCGGTCCTACGCGAGCCTGCTTCGCGAGCTGGTCTTCCGGCCGGCGGGACTCGCCCACACCAGCTTCCCGACCCGCCAGGTCGCTCTCCCGTCGCCGTTCATTCACGGGTACGTGGTGGCGCCCGGTTCCAAGCCGAAGGACGTCACCAGCCTCCTCAGCCCCAGCGGCGCGTGGGCGTCGGGGGCGATCGTCTCCACCCCAGCCGATCTGGGCAGGTTCATCCGGGCGGATCTCGGCCTGCGCTTCTTCGGCGCCGCGCAGCGGCGCCAGCAGTTCAAGTTCGTCCCGGGATCCTCGAGTCCGGCCGGCCCCGGCACCAACTCGGCCGGGCTGGCCATCTTCCGCTACCGGACGCGCTGCGGGACCGTCTACGGGCACACCGGCAACTTCCCGGGCTATGTGCAATGGGCGGCGGCGACGGCCGACGGTCGACGGTCGGTTACGACCTCGCTCAACATCGCGGCGCCGACGGGCGCGCTGCTGCGCCAGCTGCGCTCATTCCAGGGATCGATGGTCTGCGCGCTACTCGGCAGGTAACTGCTCAGACGAAGCCACCAAGACGCGCTGATCGGCCGAGACGCGATCCGCTCTCACCGAGGCCGGCTGCCCGACCGCAGGCTGCCGATCTGCAGGGAGCTGTCAGCCTCCGGGGTCGCCGGAACGCCGGCCGTCCCCGACTCCGCCGGAGACGGATCGGCGGCGGAGGCGGAGGCGGAGGCGACGCGAGGTTGCGGCGGATCGTCGAGGAGGTCCAGGCTCGGGATGAAGAACAGACCACCGGTGGTCGCGGTGGAGAAGTCCAGGATCCGGTCGGTGTTGCCGGGCGGCTTGCCGATGAACATGTTGGCCAGCATCTGCTCGATGACGTCCGGGCTTCGCGCGTAGCCGATGAAGTACGTGCCGAATTCACGGCTGCCGACCCGGCCGAACGGCATGTTGTAGCGGATGATCTGCCGCTGCTCGCCGGTCTCGTCCTCGATCACGTTGAGGGCGAGATGAGAGTCCGCCGGCTTGACCTCGTCGTCCATTTCGATGTTGCTCAGCTTGGCACGCCCGATGACCTGCTCCTGCTCCTCGACGGAGAGGGCATCCCATGCGCCCAGGTCATGAACATACTTTTGGATCACGACATAGCTGCCCCCGGCGAACTCGGGATCTTCGTCGCCGACCACCACCGCCGCGGCGGCCGCGGCGCCTTCGGGATTCTCGGTGCCGTCGACGAACCCGAGCAGATCGCGTTCGTCAAACGACCGGAAGCCGTGGACCTCGTCGATCACCCGCGCGGAGCCGGCCAGTCGCTCGGTCAGTCTCTGGGCCAGTTCGAAGCAGAGGTCGAAACGGTGCGCCCGTATGTGAAACAGCAGATCTCCTCGGGTAGCCGGCGCGGTGTGGCGGGGTCCGCTGAACTCCGGCAGGGGGTGCAGGCCCGTCGGCCTGGGCGGCGCGAACAAGCGGTCCCACAGCGCCGATCCGATGCCGACGACCAGCGTCAGCTCGGCCTCGGGCAGGCGGAAGCCGACGGAGCGCTTCAGCCCGCCGGCGTCCGCCAGCAGCTCGCGGATCTCGGTCTCTGACCCCGGATCGGCGACCATCACCAGGAAGATGGCCGACTCGGTGGGCGGGGTGACGATGGTCTGTGGTTCGGGAGGCGCCACCACGGGCATTCTCGCTCAGCGCCGCGCCGCGCGGGTCGCCGATCGGCCGCGTCAGTAGGACGCGAGCACGAGGTGCGCCGTGGCGCTGGTTGCATCGGCGCTGATCGTCGCCGTCGCCGACAGCTGGTTGCCGTGGGCGTGGGCGAGCAGACGGTGCCCGGCTCTGGTCATCGTGAAGAACAGATACCCCAGCTGCCCGACACCGAGAAGCTGGGGATGAGCGGTCGCAATCACCTTGCCGGCGTGGACGATCCTCGTGCTCGTCTGGCAGGGCGCAGCGGCGCTGCAACCGGCGAGGACACCGCCGACCCAGCCGTGGGAGACGAACCCCGACGTGCCCACGAACTTCAGGGCGGGCGACGGGTCGGCGCTGCGCCGCGGCCCCGCGCCGCTGGTGGCGAACCCGTTCAGCTTCAGCGTGCGGGAGACCGTCTTGCCGGACGAGTTGCGGACCCTGATCGTCGTCGCGAGTTGACGGTGGGGGGCGTGGGCAAGCAGCGTCCGGGCGGTCGGCGACAGCTTGAAGAAGGCGAGCCCGCCGGCCTTGGCGACCCGCTCAGGGCCGGTGCTCGCCAGCGTCGTCTTGCCCGACGTGACCACCGTCGTCAGCTGGCAGGGGGCGGTGTTGAAGCATCCGACGGGGACCCCCGCGAGGCCGGCGCGGGGCACGAACACGTTCTTGCCGAAGATCGCCACCGAAGCCGGGAGCGGCACCGGAGCGGAACTGCCCAGCGTCTGACCGGCCGCCCCGATGGCCTGCACCGCGAAGTACGGGAACGCGTCGTCGGTCACGACCTTCCGGGTACCGGCGCTCACCGTCTGCACGCCGAAGCCGAGCGAGACCGGGCTGGGGCCGGCGATCAGCTGCCAGCTGACGACGCCGGTGGCGCCAGGCCAGCTCGGCTCCAGGACGACACTTCCGTCAGCCGCCGGGGATACGGTCAGTGAGGGGGCGGGAGCCGGCGCCAGAGCCGGTCCGGGGGCGCCGGATCCGCTGCCCGCGGCGGCGGTGGCAGCGTCAGCGTAATCGTTGTCGATGTTGATCGTCTGGCCCTGGTAGGTCTCGTCGTGGCCACCCCGGTACTGGTGCAGCCGCTGATGGTTGACCCAACCGGTGGAGGGCAGGTACGGATCGGAGCTGGTCGCCGATCCGTTCCAATCGGCAACCCAGATGTCGTCGGGCTCGGTGTAGCCGGTGCCCAGCTGCGCCGCCAGATCCCGGATTCCGGAAGCGCCGCTGCTGTAGACGCCCGACCTGTAGCCGCTCGCGTGCAGCTGCGCCGTCCAGGCGGCCAGGAACTTAAGCACGGCGGAGGTGGCGGTGCCGCCCGGCGTGTATGCCTCCATGTCGAAGTAGAGCGGGTTGCCGGTGCCAAGCCCGACCGCCTGGGCGTTGGCGACGGCGTCGCGGGCCGCGGCCGCGCCCTCGCTGGCGGCGCTGGATGGGGAGATCGCGGCGCAGCCACACGAGTTGCCGGGCGCCTGCAGTCCGACGTAGGTGGGGATCAGGTGCCAGCCCGCCGCTGACTGCTGATCGACCCAACCCGCGGTCAGATTGGGTTGGGAGCAGGCCTGGTTGGCGCCGCCGATGTAGACGCCCACAGCGCGGTATGGGGAGACGGACCACGCGGTCATCTGAGCCGAGCTCGGCGTGTTGCAGGGATCGAAGCCAAGGCCCGTGTAAACCTGCCCCGGTCGGGACGGCGCGGCGGCGACGCGAGCCCGCGCGGTGACCCGGGTTCGGTGAACGATGGCGGCACGCGCCGCGGCCGCCGTGACCGCGTGGTGATGCGACCGCGCCGATGCCGCGGCGGCAGCCGTGATCGACGTTACGCCGAGCGCGCGCCGGATCACCGCCGGGTGGCGGTTCCAGGTGGCGGTGACAAGCACTCGGTGGCGGGTGTTGACGAGCTGTGCCTCAGACCCTCCGGCGCGGGGGCCGGGCGCAGGCAGGATGGCGCCAGCGGCGCCGTCGGCCAGGCTGGCGTTGGGTCCGACGGGGAAGATCGAGATCGCCTCGGTCCGGCCGGCGGCGACGGTCGCGGGGCAGTGCTGGTCGACGCTCGGACGACCGAGGTACACCGCGTGCCGGTCGAAGCGAACGCAGGCGTTACGGGTGCGCGCCAGCCGGTACACCGGCCAGTTCGCGGGCACGGCGAGACGGTAGCCCTGGTAGCTGACCGTCTTGCCGGCGGCGGCCGAGGCGCCGGCGGAGAGCGCGCAGGCGGCGATCAGCGCGACCAGCGCGGCGGCTAGGGCCAGCCGGCGAACTTGAACGCGGGCGTGACGAAATTGAGATGCAGGGATCACAGGACTCATGCTTCTCAGGCTGACGGCCGATCCCGGGTCACCGCTGCGGGCAGAGGATGTGGCCGGCAGGCCCACACGGTACAGGCTGCCGTCCATCGCGGTCGGCGCCGGATCGACGCTTCCCGCTCGCCCGAGCTGGATCTCAGGAACTCGATAGGACGTAGAACATCTGTCACCGGCAAAGGTTGCGCAAGCCTGGGCCAAAGTTTGCGTAGCCTCGCGGGTGACTTTCTCCACCGCTTTAGTCATGCGCGTCCACCCCCCGGTCACATCTCCATCGACCTCCCGGTGAAGTCCTTTGCCTCCGACAACTACGCCGCCGCGCACCCCGAGGTGCTCGCGGCGGTGGCGGACGCCAACCACGGCCATGCCGTTGCCTACGGCGCCGATCCGTGGACGAAACGGGCGGAGCAGGTGCTGCGTGAGCACTTCGGACCCCAGGCCGAGCCGCT
Source organism: uncultured Actinomycetota bacterium (assembly GCA_963830395.1). GTDB lineage: Bacteria > Actinomycetota > Thermoleophilia > Solirubrobacterales > Solirubrobacteraceae > Palsa-465. Next base: position 59,343 of record CAWHMI010000012.1, on the reverse strand, counting down.
GCTGGTGTTCAACGGGTCGGGCGCCAATGTGCTCTCGCTGCGCGCGGTCTGCCGCCCCTGGGAGGCAGTCATCTGCACCACCGTCGCCCACGTCAACGTCGACGAGGGTGGCGCCCCGGAGCGAGTTGCGGGCGTGAAGCTGCTCACCGCCTCCACGATCGATGCGAAGCTCACGCCAGCGCACGTGCAAGCGCTGACGGCGCGGATCGGGGACGAGCACGCCGTCCAGCCCCGACTGGTGAGCATCACCCAGAGCACCGAGCTCGGGACGCGATATCGCCCGGACGAGATCGCCGCGCTGGCCGCCTCAGCGCATCGGAACGGGCTGCTCCTGCACATGGACGGCGCTCGTCTCGCCAACGCGGCAGTCGGGCTCGGCGTGGGGCTGCGCGCGATCACGAGCGACGTTGGGGTTGATCTGCTGAGTCTCGGCGGGACCAAGAACGGGATGCTGCTCGGTGACGCCGTGGTGTTCCTCGATCCCGGGCTGGCACAGGGCGCCCGGTACCTGCGCAAGCAGACACTCCAGCTGGCATCCAAGGGCCGCTTCCTCGCCGCTCAATTCGTTGCCATGTTCGAAGGCGACCTGTGGCGCCGCACCGCCGGACAGGCGAACGCGATGGCGACGCGGCTGGCCGAGCACTTGGCCGAGATCCGGACGGTGACGATCACTCAGGCGGTGGAGGCCAACGCGGTGTTCGCTGTTATTCCGCGCGATGCCGCCGCGGCCGTCCGCGCGCGGTGGCCGTTCTATGACTGGGACGAGTCGACCGGTGAGGTTCGCCTGATGTGCTCCTGGGACACCGCCACGACGGAAGTCGACGAATTCGCCGGCGCCCTGGCGCGAGCCTGCGGATAGCACCGGAGGCAGGGCCTTTCCGGCGGCAGCCGAACTCGCCGCCGGGAGGCAGGATTCTCCCGGCGGCACCCGAACTCGCCGGTATGCCAGGCCCGTCTCGCCCCAGGCAGCTGATCCGGAGCGTCGTCGCCTGGTCGTTGAGTTGGGGGTTCGCCGCAGCGCTCTACCTGCTGCTGATCGACATCACCGATCTCCCCGAGCTGATCGTCGGGGCGGGGGCCGCGGTGATTGCGGCCACCGCGTTCGAGCTGGCCCGGCAGCACGATCTCACCCGTCTCGGCAGCCGGCTGAGTTGGGCTCCGCACCTCTATCGGCCGCCAAGCGGGAGCCGAGCGCCCTATCGTCAGCGCCGGGTTGCCCGAGCCCTGGCGGGACAGACGCTGCCGTCACAGATGTAGCGGTTTGGGACCGCCCAGATGCGATGGTCGGAATTGACCACGCTGTGCTCGGGGCTCGAGCCGATCCGGACGCTGTCGACTAGGTGGGCGTAGCGGTGGATGGTAAGGACGTCCTAGGCGCCTGACGCCTTGAGGATGTCGGTGATGACGTTGGTCCGAGTAGGCCATGTTCGCCTTTTCGTACTCGGAGTGGGTGTAGTCAAAGCGAGCCACCGGCATCCCATAGGTCCCTTGTCGTCGGCGAGCATCACGCGGCTGTCGGGGTAGGGCAGCAGCTCGTTGAGCACTCCGATGGTCGGCCAGTGGTTGTAGGCACCATGTACTCGCGCATCGCGCGGCCCCGATGGCCGTCGGCGACGACGGGCTCGGTCCAGCCGATCGGCAGCGGCGAGACCGTCTGGATCGAGAACCCGCGAGCGAACCCGCGGCTCTCATCGGTCTCATAAAACTGCTCGGAAGATACTTCGGAGGCGGCCCCGACGTCTCGATCGAGTAGCCACCGCCACCGCCACCGCTTTCGCGCGTTGCCGGCCGCTCCACGCCGTCTGACTCGCGGAGGTAGGTGACCCCAGTCGCCCGGCCGCCAGACTCGTCGATCTCGACCCGGACCGCCATGCTGTCTGAGCGGATCTCCAGCCCGTGGGCGAATCGCATCGGCCGGTGGACGTCCGCCGCCACGTGTCGGGGTCGCGCGGCAAGTTAGCATGGCGATAACCGTCCAGTTGACCCGCCCGCGAGCTTGTCGTCGACCATCTCGGCGACCGGCACCCGCGGCTCTGAGTCCTGGGCGCAGCCCACGTCACGAAGGCGCGGGGCGTCGGCGCCTCCTGCGCGGTGAAGAGCGCAGGGGTCCGGCGGCGCCAGGCCCGCCTCCACCACCCGTCGCGTCGCGTCGTCCCATTCTCTGAATTGGGAGCAAGTCGTAGTCGGGCCAGCGGCCGATCATCTGAGGCGCCGTCCCCGCTGGCGCGGGAGCCAGCTCGGATGCTGATCGCGTAGCGCCGCGAGCCGTTCTTGGACTGAGTTGTTCCGCCTCAAGGCCAATGACACTGCGCCGACGAGCAGCAGCGCTCTGCGCCCCTCCGGGCAACCGTCGCGCTCAGCGTAGCGTCAGCGTTAGCGCGCCTCCGATCGTTGCGACCCCCACCAACAGCCAGGCGACGTAATCGCCGATGCGGCCGGAGTGCAGCGCGCGCAGCCCGGCGAGCGCGCGGGAAGCGGGTCGCGGCAGCCGATGCACGTACAGGGCTAGAACCGCCGCAGCGATCGCGGCGACGGTGGCGCCGACGCCGTACAGATAAGACGCTCCGCTGGGCCCGCTGGTCGCCGGAACCGCGGGCCTTGCCGAAATCCCGGAGAGGACCGTCCGGGCGTAGCCGGAATGATCGGTGAAGCGCGCCGCGGCCGCCATGAGCGAGTGGGTGAGGCCCGGGATCAGACCCCAGGCAAGCCCGGCCGCGAGCAGCGCGATGGCCGGCAGGACGAGCAGCGCGGGCGTAGCGGCGTGCGCCTCGTCGGTCTCGATCTCGGAGTCCGCTTGGGCCTCGTGTCCCGGCTCGTCTTGGCGCAGGGGGGGCCCGAGCTGGAGGAACACCCGCGCGCCGGTGCGCAGCACGGCCGCCCCGGTCAGAGCGGAGACCACCAGCATCGCGGCCGGGATCCAGCCGTAGCCGGACTGCTCGGCGGCGGCGTCCTCCACGAGCGCGTGGCCGAGGAACGGGCCGAACGGCGGGCAGCCGGCGATCGCCAGGCCGCCGAGCGCGAAGATCGTTCCCGGGACCAACAGCCGCTGTCCGTGTCCGTGCAGCCGCGCCTCGTCGACGCCGGCGAACCGGTACTGGGCGATCCCGGCGGCGACGAACAGCGACGCCTTGACGAACCCGTCGCCGACGATGTAGGCAGCCGAGCCGGCCAGGCCTGCGGGTGTCACCATCGCGACGCCGATCATGAACAGGCCGACGTAGGAGATCGTCGCGAACGCCAGCAGCCGCTTGAGGTGGCGCTGCGCCAGCGCCAGCACTGCGCCGATCACGCCGGTGAGCAGGCCGACGGCGACCAGCACCGCGCGCAGCGCCGCGTCGTGGGGGCTGAGCACGCCGTGGAACATGGTCCAGTAGATGCGGGCGATCCCGAACAGCCCGAGCTCGCTCATCGCGCCGGCGAACAGAATGCAGACCGGCGTGGGCGCCACCCCGTAGGCGTCGGCGAGCCAAAAGTGAAACGGGACGATCGCCGCCTTGACCAGGAACCCGCAGACGATCAGCGCGAACGCGACGGCGACGAGCGCGTCGGCGTGGCCGTGGTCGAGCGCGACCCCGATCTGCGCGAGGTTGAGCGCGCCGGTGCGCCCGTAGAGGAGGCTGATCCCGAGCAGGACCACGATGCCGCCGATGCTGTTGGTCAAGGCGAAGTTGAAGGATCCCTCCAGCGGCGCCCGCTTCTCGATCATGAACCCGGCGAGCACGAACGCGGCGGCGCCCATCAGCTCGAAGAAGACGAACATGTTGAACAGGTCGCCGCTCAGGCAGAAGCCGACCATCGCCGCCAGGAACACCAGCAGCACGATGTGAAACAGAGCGCTGACGTCCTCCATGAACCGCCAAGAGAAGACGAGCGCCGCGACCATCAGCGCGGAACAGAACGTGGCAAAGCCGGCGCCGAGCACTCCGAATGCGAACGAGATCCCCAGGGCCACTCCGCGGTGGGGGCGCCAGCCGCCGAACCAGTAGACGAGGTCGTGATGCCACGCGCGATGGACCAGGATCGCGCACAGGACGAGCACCGCGAGCGACGCGCCGAGCGCGACCAGGTCCGCGAACGCTCGGTTGGCGATCGGACGCGCCGCGGTGAGCACCCCGGCCGCGATCAACGGCACCAGGATGGTCAGCGGGATCAGCGCCATCAGCCGCGCAGCGCGTTGAGCTGATCGGGGTCGGCGGTGCCAAAGCGCTTCTGCGCTTGCACGGCGAGCGCCAGCAACAGCGCGGCCACCGTCGCCTCGACCACCACATCGGTCAGCGTCAGCGCCTGGACGACTGGGTCGACGATCTTCGAGCCGGGGGGGATGTCGGCGTAGATCGGCGCCCGGGCGCCGCTGCGGTAGCCGATCCCCAGCAGCAGCACGTACGTGGACGCCTGCATCACGCTCACGCACATCACCAGGTGCACCAGGTGGCGGCTGGTCACGATCCCGTAGAGACCGACCAGGAACAGCCAAGCGGCGACGACGTACGGGACCACGTTATCGATCTCCACCCGCCGGGCGCAGCAGCGCCTGGTCCAGGAACTCGGACAGGACGAGGGTGAACGCGCCGGCGACCTCAAAGCCGACCGCGACGTTCAGCAGCGGGATCATTCCGGCGGACAGCAGATTTCCCGGCGTTCCCAGCGGGAGGAAGTTGTACATCGCAGCGATGCCGAAGATCAGCCCGCCGACCGCGATCAGCGCGTACGCGGTGGCGCCGACCGCCTCGCCGAGCTCGACCAGCGGGATCGGGCGCGTCCGGCGCAGCGCCAGCAGTTGACCGGCGACGAACACGACCACCATCGCCGCCGCCAGGATCACCCCGCCCTGGAAGCCGCCGCCGGGCGTCAGGTGGCCGTGTGCCACGACGTAGCCGCCGAGCACGAGCATCGGCGCCACGAGTCCGGCACCGAGGGCGCGCAGCGGGCTCGATACCTCCTCGGCGCGCGCCTCGGCGCGCTCCGAGGCCTGCTCGACCGAGCGCTCGCCGCGCTGCGTGCGCAGCAGCACGGCGCACCCGGTGGCGGACACAAACAGGATGAACTCCTCGCCGAGCGTGTCAAAGCCGCGGTAGTCGAACGTCACCGCGGAGACGAGGTCGGTCGCGTGGCGCTGGGGCAGCGCGACGTGCTGCATGGCCAGGCCGTAGACGCCGTGGTACTGACCGGACCGGGGCAGTCCGGCGAACGCCCACACGAGTCCCCCGCCGACCACCAGCGCCGCGGCGAGGAACAGCATCGTGCGCGCCCGTCGGTTCACTCGTCGTCCTCACGCATCTTGGCGAGCGCCAGCAGCAGCATCAGCGGCAGCGCGACACTGGACACGACGATCATCGACAGCGCGACGTCGGGGGCCTGGAACAACATGAACAAGACGGCAAGCAGCAATCCGAAGATGCCGGAGGCGATCACCTGGCGCAGCGGCTCGCGCGTCAGCACCACCCCGGTCCCGGCGCCCGCGACGATCACCAGCGCGACGATCTGCAGCCCCGTCACTGCAGCCGCTCGACGTCGGAGCCTTGAGGATCGAGCTCGCCACGCTCCGAGACGCGGATCGCCCGGCCCAGCACCTGCACCGCGACCGGAGAGCTGACGAGGACGAACGCCGCCAGCAGCAGCGCCTTGTCGGCGATCATCGAGAACCCATGGTCGACGAGGATTGCCAGCGCGATCGCCACGAACGCGAGCGCCGAGGCGCTCGTGTAGTGCAGTCGGTTGAGCGCCTCGCGCATCCTGGCGACGCCGAGGCAAGCGATCACCTGCGCGCCGCAGCCGACGACGAGCAGGGCCGCGGCGACTACGTCGCGGACTGTCACCTGCCCCCCAGTTCGATGAAGCCGGCGAGCACGACGCTGCCGATGAACGACATCACCGCCGCGACCAGGGCGAGGTCGACGAACGGCTGGCGAGCGAAGCCCTGGGAGAGCAGCAGCAGGATCAGCGTCGCGTTCGATCCGGCGACCTGCAGCGCCACCAGCCCGCTCGTCGGCCGGGCGCGAAACGCCACCGCTCCGGCGGGGACCAGCGCGATCAGCAGCACGAGCGCAGCGATCAGCCACTCGTTCATCGGAGCCCCAACGGGTCGGCGTCCGCCGCGGGGTCCGGGCTGGGTACGAGCTGGTGGACCAGCAGCAGACCACGGTCCGCGTCGAGGCCGACGACGAAGGTGTTCGGCGCAAATGAGCCGGCGGTCGGCCCGAGCACGCGTCGCGCGGCGGAGCGGGCGTCGTCCGTCCCGGGTGCAAACGTCAGCGCGTAGAGCATCCCACGAGCTGGCTCGCGTCGCGCCAGGGCCCGCGTGACGGTCCAGAAGTCGCGCGGGTAGCTTGCCAGCGGGCGCCACAGCGTCACCAGCCAGCTCGCCCGCGGCCGCATCACCACGCGCCGCTGCGCCCGGACCAGCGACGCACCGCTGGCGCCGATCGCGGCGATGACCGCGCCGGTCACGAGCTCGGGCAGCACCACCGTGTCAACGAGCACGAGATAGAGCACCGCCGACGCCACCCACCATCCGACCCAGGCGAACACCGCTCCAGAGCGGCCCCCTCCTCCGCTCGGCCCCGCCGGTGTCATCGGCTTTGCACCCGGCGCATTCTCAGCCGGTTTTCGACGTACGCGCGGCACACCCTGCCGCCCGTTGGGACCTGCTGCTTCGCAAGCGGTGCCGGACATCTAAATCCGCCCGTGTCATTTCTGCGGCGGTCTCGAGATCAAGCGTGCCGTTGCCGGCGCGAACGATCAGCGTCGGGCAGCAAATCCGCTCCACTCCTCCCAATACGCACTATCGAAGGCCTCTTGAGCGTTCGTTGCGTCCCTCCACGTCGAAAAGGGCCACAAGCCGCCGCGCGGAGCCGTTGTCGACGATCACGAACACGCGCCAAGCGCTGCGGTAGGGCTCGACTGACATGAACTGCTCGACCAGCTTGCCGAATGGCTCGATGCCGTCCGCCGGCGCGCAGCGGTCAAAGATCTTCGCGCGGCGCACGTACCACGCGGCCAGGTAGCAGAGCGCGCCCTCACGCCGTACTCACTAGGGGCGCGCGGCCGCGAACGGCGACTTGCGCAGCGCAAACCTGGGGCCGGTCACTCGGTCCACCCAGTTGCGGGCGAGCATCACCGCCCGGCTGGGCCAGAACACGCCGCCCGGGGGCGCGCTGCGCCCGCATGGCCCACTGCTGTTCCCCGGAGTGGAGAACCAGAGCAGGCCGTCAACGGCGGCGTACCCGGTCGGCTGAGGAACATCGTCGCGCAGCGAGAGCGGCCCGAGTCCGCGACCGGGTGGGTTGCACAGGATCTCGTTGCCGGACTGCGCGCGGTCCCGGGGACGGAGCGGGCCGCGCCCGTTTGACCCGGTGTTGACGATGAAGTGGGCGCCACCGGTCAGCCGGGAGATCCGCTGGCCGTAGCGCAGCTCGGTCGTCGTCCAGTCGAAGTGGGTCGAGTTCAGAAAGAACCCCTGCGCCTGGGCCACTCCCGATCCGCGGAGATCGCCGGCCATGCGCCCCGCGGGGACGGCGTCGGCGGCGCCGCCGTCGAGATAGACGAGCACATGGGGATCGGCCTCCAGGGCCGACACGGCGTATCTCAGCTCGGCCTTCCGGATGGCGAGCTGCCGGCGGTTCAGGCACGGCACCGTGATCAGCGAGTCGACCTCCAAGAAGAAGATCACGTGGAAGTTCCCGATTCCCGTGGCTACGCGCTTGATGAACTTGTCGTAGCGCCGTTGTGCCGCCGGCGTCGCCGTGGAGCCGCAGCGATTGTGGACCAGCGAGTAGGTGGACAGCATCACGGTGGTTCCGGGCTGCTGGACCTGGGTGCCCTCCAGATAATGGGCGACCTTGCCCGCCACGTGCCTGCCTATTTGCCACATGTAGAACCGGTGGGCGCCGGGCTCGGCCGCGATCTCGCCAAGCAGCGCCGACCACTTCGGACGCGAGCTCCGGAGCCGGCGTTGTGAGCGGGCCGCGCCCGAGTCGGGGTCGACGTAGAGCCGGGTCCCGGCGATTGGATTGCCGTCGGCAGCGCCGTCGCCGAGGGGATCGGCGGGATCTCGTGCCGACAACGGGTCGTCGTGAAGGATCGTCACCGGCGAGTCGTGGCTGGCGCCCCAGGCATCCGGAGAGGAGCCGTAGAGGTACGCGAGTGCGTGGACCGGCGGGGCGTTCATTCCCTGATCGATGATCCGCACCGTGAACGAGTACGTCCGTTGACCCGGCGAAAACGATATGTAGTGGTTGGGGACGATGTCGAAGTCGATCCCTGGCTCGGCATCCTGACGTTTGACGCCATAACCCACGCTCTCCGCTCCGCGCAGATCTCCGGTGCGCTCGATCGTGATCGTGAGAGCGCCCTCGTTCTCGTGGGCGGTGTACGCCGGCTGATCCAACGAGACGGTTCCAGGCGCGCGCGACGTGGCCGCCTCGCCGGTGGCGGGCAAGATCAGCGCCAGACCAACGACGACGGCGAACAGCAGCGGCGGCAGACGCGAGCGCAGGCTCTTGGCTTCCGGGGCGATGGGCGCAATGATCGCGCAAACGCGCCCGGCACGGCCTGCTCGCGTCTGATTTGCTTGCGCTTGGGCATGAAAAGCGCCAGCAAATCTGCCGGGCAGGCCCCGGACGGAGCGTCCCGGTGCGCGTAGTCGTGGTCGGCGGGGGAATTCTCGGGCTGGCCACCGCCCGGTTGGCCACCGCGTCGCGGCCGGGCGACGAGGTGATCGTCCTCGAGAAGGAGCCCGGGGTGGCGCGTCATCAGACCGGACACAACAGCGGCGTCGTGCACGCCGGCCTGTACTACGCGCCCGGCTCGCTGAAGGCGCGGCTGTGCACTCGAGGACGCGTGCTGATCCGCGATTTCTGTGCCGCAAACGGGATCACCTACGACGAGTGCGGAAAGGTCGTGGTCGCGACCGACGAGCGCGAACTGGACCGGTTACGGCGGCTGGCCGAGCGGGCGGCGAGCAACGGTGTCCCCGGGCTGCGCTGGCTGGAGCCTGCCGACCTGGCGGATATCGAGCCACACGCGCGCGGCGTTGCCGCCCTGCACTCTCCCCACACCGCGATCGTCGATTTTGCGGCCGCGGCCGGCGCAATGGCGGCCGAGGTGAGCGCCGCGGGGGGCCAGATCCGGACCAGCGCCGAGGTGCTGCGGATCGATGCCAACGGCGGGCGTCCCGCGGTCCGGCTGGCGGGGGGCGAGACCCTCGAGGCCGACCGAGTCATCGTCTGTGCCGGTCTGCACGCCGATCGCCTGGCCCGGGCCTCCGGCGAGGACCCCGAGCCGCGGATCGTGCCGTTTCGCGGGGAGTACTTCAGCCTCGTTCCCCACCGCACCGAGCTCGTGCGCGGGCTGATCTACCCGGTGCCCGACCCCAGGTTGCCGTTTCTGGGGGTTCACCTCACCCGCCGGTTCGACGGGTCGGTGTGGCTGGGTCCCAACGCCGTGCTGGCGGCCTCACTGGAGGGATACCGCCGCACCGCCCTGGACTGGCGCGAGCTGTATGAGACGCTGAGCTGGCCGGGTACGGTCCGGATGATGCGGCGCCACTGGCGCGCGGGCGTGGCGGAGCTGTACCGATCGGCGCGCAAGCGGGCCTTCATCTCCGAGCTCCAGCGCTACGTCCCGGAGCTCGAGCCCCAAGATGCGGTGCCGGCTCCGGCGGGCGTCCGCGCGCAGGCGGTCGACCGCGACGGCTCACTGGTCGACGATTTCCGCGTCGGCGTGAGCGGCAGGGTCGTCTGGGTGCGCAACGCGCCGTCGCCGGCGGCAACATCGTCGCTGGCCATCGCCGAGGAACTGGTCGGGCAGGTCATGGCCTGACCCGTCCGCGATCGTCAATCGCGCTCACGGCGCCGGCGCAGACGGCGCTCGACGGCGATCGCCCAGTCTCGGGCCCACGTGTGCCAGCCAACGCCGAACTCGATCGTCCACCGGTGCAGCGGGTCATCGAACTGCCCCTCGGCGAGGCGCGCCTCCAGCTCGTCGATCCGCTCCTCGTGGACGGCGCGCATGCGGCGGACCACCGCGATCTGCTCGTCGCGGTCCAGCACGCCGGCGAAGCGAAGCCTGAGCAACGCCTCGTTGCGCATCTCCACCACCGGCGGTGACGGGTCGGTCAGCCACTGCCTGAGCGCCGCCTGGCCGGCGAGCGTGAGGCTGTAGGCGTGACGGGCGGAGCCGCCGCGCGGGTCATCGCGGACGCTGACCAGGCCGGCCTCACGCAGGCGCCGTAGCTCGGGATAGATGCCCCCGACGCTCGCCCCCCAGTACAGGCGGGTGGAGCGCTCGATCTCGCTCTTGATGGCATAGCCGGTGGCATGACCCTCGGCGATCATCCCGAGCACGACACGGGCCGTCTGGTTCAGGGAGTCGGAGGCCGGCGCCACGCCGCGAGTATGCACGCTGACCGGGAGTCAGACCCCGGCGCCACGCCGCGAGTATGCACGCTGACCGGGAGTCAGAGGCCGACGCCGCTCCGCCGGTCCGCAGGCTGACATCTCTATGCGCAAAATCTGAGGGCTCAGTCCGATAGCTCACTCTGAGTGGTATTGTTGAGTACGCAATGTGGTTGAAGACAGATCACCGGATACTCGGATCCAAGAACGTTGCGCCACAGCGTGGCCGTGGCGCCACACCGTGGCCGACCCAATGGAGGTTTTCATGAACTCTCGTTTTCTCACCAACACCGGTCTCGCCATCCTCGGCGCGTTCCTGGTCGTCGCTGCAATGGCGTGGACCCCATCGGTCTTCATGTGGCTGATGCTGGGTGGCGGCATCGTCGCCCTCGCCTCGGCCGGCACCATCGGCATCGCGTCCCGCGGCCGGGCGCAGCGCGCGCTTGACGGGATCCTGGCCGTCCTCGCCGCCTGGACGATCGTCGCCAGCATGGTGTTCGCCGGCGCCGTCGTGACGTGGCTCGGCTTTGCCTCAGGCGTTGCCTTCGTGGCGCTGGCGGTGATCGGCCTCACGCTCCACGAGCTCTTCACCGAGCGGGTGGTGCATTCGTTTGAGGTCCGCCGGCCGGTCGCCGAGCAGGAGCTCGCCGGCATCAACTGATCCAGACCGCCTCCGGGTCAAGCCCCGCGGCCGCCGGTCCGCCGGCGCCGCGGGGCGACTCGGCGTTTCGGGGTGGCCGGCCGCCCGAGCTACTCCTCCGGCGAACGGCCGGTCCTACCTCAGGCGAACGGCCGGTCCCGCGAGGCCCAGCGAGTCACGAACGCCGAGCCGAGCAGGCCGATCCCCACCGTGGCCGGCGGAATCGCCAGCGCCAGAAGCGCGATCCCCACCGCCCACACCCAGCCGCTGCCGAGCACCAGCAGCACCGCGCCCGGAATCGCCAGGGCCAAAGCAATCAGCGCGAACCGGCCGGCGGGGAGGGCCATCCGGCGGCTCTGGCGTTCGCCCTCCCTGACCTCCCGGCCCCCTGATCGCTGCGGCTGCGCCATATACGGATGGATTACCCGGGCTTGGCACTGTGGGAACCGCGGCGCGCCACGTCTGGCGTGATTCGTGTCCGAGTGCTGACCACCATCCGGGTGGCAGCGAGCGCGATGCAGTGAGCCGCGGCCGCATGTAGGGTAGGCGCACGATGATGAAGCTGCCAGTGCCCGGGTTCAAACAGGGGCGGGCGCGCCCCGAGCACCTGATCGATCGCATCGTCTCCGACATCCAGCACGGACGGTTCGAGCGCTCGCTGTCGGGCCTGACTGCATTCTCGGCGGTGGTGACCACCACCGAGATCTATCTGGAGCACTACCGCGCCAGCTTCGGCAACAAGATGATGTGGAGCCCGATCGTGGTCACGCCGCCGGTGGTGGTGGCCGGCATCGGCGGCATCTTCTCGCGCCGCTGGGCCAAGCGCTATCTCCCGGTGGCGGCGGCCGTGTACACGGCCAACGGGCTGATCGGCGAGTACTACCATGCCCGCGGCGTCGCCCGGCGGCCCGGAGGGTTCAGTGAGGAGACGGCCGTCTACAACATGGCGATGGGCCCGCCGATCGTCGCCCCCGGCCTGATGTCGATCGTCGGCGCGATGGGGCTACTGGCGGCCGTCCTGCGGCGCGAGGACTAGCGAGCGAGCGTCGGTGATGGCGGCACCTGACATGAGCCGGGGCGACCACCTGCCCAAACGGCGCCCCGACGGGCAACCGCCGGACCCATCGTGGCTCCCGCGTCAGCGGCGCGGCGTCACCCCTCAGATGATCGGCCGCTATCCCGACTACGACGTGCTTGCCGCGGATGCGAGCTGGGACGAGCAGACCAAGGCGGTGGTCAAGGCGCGCTTGTCGGCGTCCGCCGCCCTCCGCTTCTTCACCGCCGACGAGGAGCCGGCGCTGAGGGCATTCTGCGATACCGCCACCGCGCAGGACCGCGACCCCCGGATCCCGGTGGCCGAGGCGGTTGACGCCAAGCTCGCCGACGGAAAGCTGGACGGATTTCGCTTCCACGACATGCCGGAGGACCGGGAGACGTGGCGGCTGGTCCTGCGCGGGCTGGACGAGCGCGCCCGCGAGCTCGGCGCCGAGAGCTTTGCGGCGCTCGATGCGGAGGTCCGGGAGCAGGTGGTCGGCGATCTCGCTCAAGGCGAGCTCAACGGCGGCGCCTGGGAGCGGCTGAATGTCAAGAAAGCGTGGTCGGTGTGCATGCGAGCCATCCTCGAGGGGTTCTACTCGCATCCGTGGGCGTGGAACGAGATCGGCTTCGGCGGTCCCGCCTACCCCCGCGGGTTCATGCGGCTGGGCCAGGGCGTCAGCGTGCTGGAGCCGTTCGAACGCGCCGGCGCCACCGACGAGGATCCGGTGCGCGTCGAGAAGGACCCTTCTTGAAACTAAGCGCTCGCACGCAAATTGTTGGCGGCTTGTTCCGCTCGGGCTTGCGGCCCGCTCGGCATCCTGCCTCGCCGGACCGGGCCGCGCCCGAGTCGTCCAGCTCCCGCGGCGCTGGACGCCACCCGCTCGCTCGACGTGCCAAAGGCACGCCTTCGCTCACGTGCGACGCCCAGCATCCACGGGTCGACCGTCCAACTCCACCCAAAATTTTCGTGCGAACCCTGAGAAGCCTGTTGAAGGGGTCGATCGGGCCGCGCGCCAACGACTCCCGGTTCCTGCTTGACGTCCACACCCGGGCGATCCCGGGACAACGTCACATGCGCCACTACGACGACGGGGAGGAGGTCGACCTGTGCATCGTCGGCGCCGGCGCCGGGGGGTCGGTGCTGGCGCAGCGGCTCGCCCGCCGCGGCTGGAAGATCGTGATCCTGGAGGCCGGGCCGTTCTGGGACCCCGACGAGGACTGGGTGTCAGACGAGGCGGGCTCCCACCACCTCTACTGGACCGAGCCGCGGGTGATCGGCGGCAGCGATCCGGTGCAGCTCGGAAAGAACAACAGCGGCCGCGGCGTCGGGGGGTCCATGATCCATTACGCCGGCTACGCTCCGCGCTTTCATCCGTCTGACTTCGAGACCAACACCCGTGACGGAGTCGGCGCCGACTGGCCGATCGCCTACGAGCAGCTACGGCCCCACTACGAAGAGGTGGAGCGCGAGCTTCCGGTGGCGGGACAGGACTGGCCGTGGGGGGATCCGCACAGCTATCCGTTCTCGCCGCATCCGATCACCGGAGCGGCCGCGAACCTGATGCGCGGCGCCCGCGAGATCGATATCGCCATGCGCGTCGGCCCGGTGGCGATCGTCAACGGCACGTTCGGCAACCGGCCGCACTGCATCTACCGCGGCTACTGCCTGCAGGGCTGCAAGGTCAACGCCAAGGGCAGTCCGTACGTCAGCCACCTGCCGGACGCGATCGAGCACGGCGTGGAGGTCCGGGCGGGAAGCATGGCCGCCGCCGTCGAGATCGATGACGCCACCGGCCGGGCCGCCGGCGTGCGCTACTTCAGCGAGGGCGACGGCGGCGAGCGCATGCAGCGGGCTCGCGCGGTGGCCGTGTGCTGCTACTCGATCGAGACCCCGCGACTGCTGCTTCAGTCAACCTCGCGCCGCCACCCCCATGGCCTGGGCAACAACAACGACCAGGTGGGGCGCTACGTGATGGTGCAGGGCGCGACCCAGTCCGCCGGCCGGTTTGCCGAGGAGCTGCGCTCCTACAAGGCGCCGCCCCCCGAGGTCTCCTCCGAGCAGTTCTACGAAACCGATCCGGATCGAGGCTTCGCTCGCGGCTTCTCGGTGCAGACCGTGTCGCCGATGCCGATCGAATGGGCGCAACACGTGCTCGCCGACGGGCACTGGGGCCGGGCGATGCGCGAGTACATGCGCGACTACAACCACTGGGCGACGGTCGGCGTCCTCAACGAGCTGCTCCCGCATCCGGACAACCGGGTGACCCTGGCCGACGAGCAGGACCGCTGGGGCATGCCGGTGGCACGGATGGACTACAGCCTGACCGACAACGACAAGCGCAACATGGCCTACTCCTCCGGGGTGATCACGGACATCCTGCACGCTGCCGGGGCTCAGGACGTGTTGACGATCCAGCGCTTCGCCCACCTCGTCGGGGGCGCCCGGATGGGTCAAAGCCCGGACGCCAGCGTCGTCGACGCCGACCACCGGGTGTGGGACACCCCCAACGTGTACGCGTGCGACGGGAGCGTCTGTCCGACTCAGGGAAGCGCCAACCCGGCGCTGACGATCATGGCGCTGGCCTCGCGGCTCGCGGAGAGGCTTGCCGACGGCGCAGCGGAAAGGGATACGTGAGCGAGGCTCCGATCACCGAGGTCCGGGCGACCGCCTACCAGGTGCCCACCGAACGGCCCGAGTCCGACGGCACGCTGGAGTGGGATTCGGTCACCGTGGTGGTAGCCGAGGCCGACGCCGGCAACGCAACCGGCATCGGCTACACCTACGCCCACGAGTCGGCGGCATCGCTGATCACCGGGCCGCTCGCCGGAGCGGTGCGGGGCCGCGACGCGCTCGCCGTCCCCGGGGCGTGGTGGGCGATGATCACGACGATCCGCAATCTCGGCTGGCCGGGACTGTGCGCGATGGCGATCTCGGCTTTGGACGTGGCCCTGTGGGACTTGAAGGCCAAGCTCCTGGACGTGTCCCTGGCCGACCTGCTCGGGCGGGCGCATCCGGCGGTGCCGATCTACGGCTCGGGCGGGCTGACCTCGTACGACGAGGCCGAGCTGTGCGCACAGCTCGCGGGCTGGGTGGAGCAGGGGATCCCGCGGGTGAAGATGAAGGTCGGGCGCGACCCGGGCGCCGACGTGGGCCGGGCCCGAGCGGTGCGCCAGGCGATCGGACCCGACGCCGAGCTGTTCGTCGACGCCAACGGCGCCTACTCCCGCAAGCTGGCGCTGGCCCTGGCGCAGGAGTTCGCCGAGCTGGGCGTCTGCTGGCTGGAGGAGCCGGTGTCCTCGGACGACCTGGAAGGTCTCCGCCTGATCCGTGACGCCGGACCGCCGGGAATGGACGTCGCCGCCGGCGAGTACGGGTTCCGCCCCGCGTACTTCCGGCGGATGCTCGACGCCGGCGCGGTCGACGTCCTCCAGGCCGACGTCACCCGCGCCGGAGGCGTGAGCGGGCTGCTCGCGGCAGCCGACCTGTGCACCGCCTACGAGGTCCCGTTCTCGGCCCACTGTGCGCCGCAGATCCACGCCCACGCGGCCTGCGGCATCGGGCGGCTGCGCCATTGCGAGTACTTCCACACCCACGTACGGGTGGAGCGGATGTTGTTCGACGGCGTGCTTTCGCCCCGGGACGGCTGCCTGCACCCCGACGCCGAGCGACCTGGCCTCGGGATCGAGCTCAAGCGCGACGAAGCGTCTCGGTTTCAGCTGTGAGCAGCTCGAACCCGGAGTCGCTGAGCCACCTCGGCGTCCCGCACGTCCTGCGCGAGTACGCCCTGATCGCCGACGGCGAGCGCGGCGCCATCGTCGGCCCGCGCGGCGACTTCACCTGGATGTGCGTTCCCCGCTGGGATTCGGACGCCTGCTTCGCCACCCTGATCGGGGGTCAGGGCGTGTACGCGGTGACGCCGCTGAGCCGGTTCGTCTGGGGTGGCTACTACGAGCATGGATTGATCTGGCGCAATCGCTGGATCACCGACGACGGCGTGGTGGAGTGCCGCGAAGCCCTCGCGCTGCCGAGCCGTGCGGACCAAGCGGTGGTGCTGCGCCAGATCCTGGCCCGCACGGGGACCGCTCGCGTCCGTGTCGTTCTCGATCTCCGCGGTGAGTTCGGCGCCCAGTCGCCCAAGCGCCGCCACCTGCGCGACGACGGCGTCTGGACGGCTCGGATCGGGGAAGTGCGCATGACCTGGGTCGGCGCGGCAGACGCGAAGCCGACCCCGGACGGCCAGGGCGGACGGCCGCTGGTGATGACGCTCGAGCTGGAGGAGGGGGAGACCCACGACCTCGTCCTCGCCCTGGACGCGGGTAGCGGCGACGAGGAGCCCCCCGACGCCGCTCGCGCTTGGAGCGGAACCGAGGCGGGGTGGACCGAGCGGCTCCCCGAGCTCGAGCCCGCGGTCGCGGCGCGCGATGCGCGCCATTCCTATGCCGTCCTCAGCGGGCTGACCAGCCAGGGCGGCGGGATGGTGGCGGCGGCAACCATGTCGCTCCCCGAGCGCGCCCGCCAGGGCCGGAGCTATGACTATCGGTACGTCTGGATCCGCGACCAGTGCTTCACCGGCGAGGCGGTGGCCAAGGCGGGGCCGCTGCCCCTGATGGACGACGCGGTGCGCTTCGTCACCGACCGGCTGTTGGCCGACGGCGCGGCCCTGGTGCCGGCCTACACGATCTCCGGCGACCCGGTGCCCGACGAGCGGACGCTGGATCTCAAGGGGTATCCGGGGGGCACCGATGTCGTCGGCAACTGGGTCAACCATCAGTTTCAGCTCGACGCGTTCGGCGAGTCGCTGCTGCTGCTGGCGGCGGCCGCCGGCCACGATCATCTCGACGCCGATGGCTGGCGGGCCGCGGAGGCGGCGGCCGAGGCGATCGAGCGCCGCTGGCAGGAACCGGACGCGGGCATCTGGGAGCTCGAGCCCGACGCCTGGACCCACAGCCGGCTGATCTGCGCCGCCGGGCTGCGGCGGATCGCCGAGCATCAGCCGAGCGAGCCGGCGGCTCGCTGGCTGGCGCTGGCCGACGCGATCGTCGCCGACACGGCGAAGCACGCCCTGCACCCGGCCGGTCACTGGCAACGCTCGCCGACCGACTCCAGGGTCGACGCCGCGCTGCTGCTGCCCGGGCTGCGCGGCGGGATTCCGGCGGAGGATCCCCGCAGCATCGCGACACTGAACGCTGTCGTCAGCGACCTGACCGATGACGGCTACTGCTACCGCTTTCGGTCCGACGAGCGGCCGCTGGGCGAATCCGAGGGGGCGTTCGTCATGTGCGGCTTCCTGATGGCCCTCGTCTACGCGCAGCACGGGGATCTGACGCGCGCCGCCCGCTGGTTCGAGCGCAACCGAGCGGCGTGCGGATCGGCCGGACTGCTGTCGGAGGAGTTCGACGTGGCCCAGCGCCAGATGCGCGGCAATCTGCCGCAGGCATTCGTGCACGCACTGCTGCTCGAGTGCGCGGTCACCGAGCCCGGCGGCACGTGACGGTGCGGCGGTCGCTGCTCGCGGCACGCATGGTCTACGGCGCCGGGCTGCTGCTGGCCCCGGCGCGGGTTCTCGCCACCGTCGCCCGCATGCCGCTGGATCGTGAGGTGATGGTGGTGGCGCGGGTGCTCGGGGCTCGGCAGCTGATCCAGGCGGCGGCACTGGGTGGCTCGCCGGGACCGCGGAAGTTGCTGGCCGGCGCGCTCGTCGACGGCCTGCACTCCGCGTCGATGGTGGCGGCGGCCTGCTGGTCGCCGCAGGCCGCCCATCGGCGACTGGCGGCGCGCGACGCCCGCTCGGCGGCGGTGCTGGCGGTGGCCGGGATCGTTGCCGTTTCGCAGTAAGCTGAATCCGGCGTACCGTCGGTATGTAGAACTGGGATGAACCTGTGAGCGGAAGGCCCCGACGGGTGCGGGTGGCCGAGGCCTTCCCGGAGATGATCGAGCGGCTCGATCCCGAGCAGCGTCAGTTGGCCACCGCCCGCCTGATCGCCGATCTGATGGTGCTGCGCAGCGGCGCCTGGACTCCGCCGCCCAGCCCCCACCCACCCGGGCACCTCGGGCTGCTCGTCCTCGACGGCTTGATGAGCCGCGAGATTAGCCTCGAACGGCCGCTGGCGAGCGAGCTGGTCGGACGCGGCGACCTGCTTCGCCCCACCCAGAACGACGGCGCGGACGCGCCGATCCCGTTCGCCGTCTCCTGGACGGTGCTGCATCCCACCCGGATCGCGGTGCTCGATCCCCGGTTCGCCCAGGCGCTGGGGCACTGGCCGACGGCGATGGAGGCGATGATCCGCGGCATGTGCAGCCGGGCGCATTCCCTATCGATCACGCTGGCGGTGTCGAATCTCCGCCGCGTCGACACGCGGGTGATGGTCCTGCTCTGGCACCTCGCCGATCGGTGGGGGCGGGTCACCCCTGAGGGAGTGGTCGTGCCGCTGAGGCTCACGCACGAGACGTTGGCCCGGCTCGTCGGGGCGCAGCGCCCATCGGTGACGGCCGCTCTGCGCCAGCTGGCTGATGAGCGGCGGCTCTCGCGGACCAGGGACCGCGCCTGGGTGCTCCACGGCGTCCCCCCGGAGTCGCTGTCGCGACCGGATGCGGCCCTCGCGCGGTGACGCGCTGATCCGTCGCGGTGCGGCCGGCGACGAGTCTCAGCCGGGATTTGGTTAGTCACTCCGCGATCTGGGCAGTGACCGCCGCAGATGCGACTCGGATACTTCCTGTCCAGCGAAGAGTGGGCTCCCGCGGATCTCCTCGCCCAGGCTCGGATGGCCAAGGGGGCGGGCTTCGATCGGGTGTGGATCTCTGATCACTTCCACCCGTGGAACGACGAGCAGGGCCACAGCCCGTTCGTGTGGTCGATGATCGGAGCAATCGCCGCGAGCGTCCCCGGAATCCGGGTGACGACGGCGGTCACGTGTCCCACCGTCCGGATCCACCCGGCGGTCATCGCTCAGGCGGCGGCGACCTCGTCGGTGCTGCTTGACGGACGCTTCTGCCTCGGCGTCGGCTCAGGCGAAGCGCTCAACGAGCACATCTTCGGCGATGCGTGGCCGAATGCGAACGAGCGGTTGGAGATGCTGGAAGAGGCGATCGAAGTCATCCGGCGGCTGTGGCGGGGCGGCGTTCAGAACCATCGCGGACTTCACTACCGGGTCCAGCAGGCCCGCATCTATGACCTGCCCCCGACGCCGCCGCCGATCCTGGTCTCCGGTTTCGGCCCGAAGGCGGTGGCGCTCGCCGGTCGCGTCGGTGACGGCTTCTGCACGGTGGCGCCGGACGCCGACTCGGTTTCGCGGTTCCGAAAGGCGGGTGGCGCCGGCAAGCTCGTCGCCGGCGGCATTAAGGTCTGCTGGGGCGAGAGCGAGGAGCGGGCACGCCGGACGGCATATCGGGTGTGGCCCAACGAGGCCCTGCCGGGCGAGCTCGCCCAGATCCTCCCCACGCCCCGCCACTTCGAACAGGCCACCGGGCTGGTCACCGAGGAGATGGTGGCCGAGGAGGTGGTCTGCGGTCCTGATCTGGATCGGCACCTGGCCGCGCTCACCGAGTACGAGCAAGCGGGCTTCGACGAGCTCTACATCAACCAGATCGGTCCCGACCAAGAGGGGTTCTTCGCCGCCTATAAGGACGGCGTTCTGCCTCGCTTGCAGCAGATGTCCGCCGCGGCCGGCGGCGGCTGAGAGGATCCCATGCGGGTCGTGGTCACCGGGGCGACCGGCAACGTCGGCACCAGCGTGCTTGCCTCGCTGCACCGCGACGACCGGATCGACGAGATCATCGCGGTGGCGCGGCGCCCGCCGCTGCGCCGGCTGGACGGCGCCGAGTTCATATCCGCGAACGTCTGCACCAGCGATCTGGAGTCGGTCTTCGCCGGCGCCGATGCCGTCATCCACCTGGCATGGTTGATCCAGCCGGGACGCGATGAGTCGATCACGCGGGCCGTCAACGTCGCCGGCTCGGAGCGTGTGTTTCGCGCGGTCGCCGCCGCGAAGGTGCCCGCATTGGTCTATGCCTCGTCGGTGGGCGCCTACTCGCCCGGGCCCAAGGACCGCCTCGTCGACGAGTCGTGGCCCACCGGCGGTGTCGACAGCTCGTTCTACTCGCGCCACAAGGCGGCGGTGGAGCGCGATCTGGACCGGTTGGCCGCCGAGCATCCCCGGCTGCGGATCGTCCGGCTGCGGCCCGGGTTGATCTTCAAGCGCCAGGCGGCCACCGAGATCCGCCGGCTGTTCGCCGGGCCCCTGCTGCCTGGCGCGCTGCTGCGCTCGGCATTCGCGCCCGTCTCGCCCGCGGTTGCCGGGCTGCGTTTCCAGGCGGTGCACTCCGACGACGTCGCCGACGCCTACCGGGCGGCGGTCCTCTCGGACTGCGTCGGAGCCTTCAACATCGCGGCCGAACCGGTGATCGGTGCGGCGCAGCTGGCCGAGCTGCTCGACGCGCGCCCGGTCAAGGTGCCCGCCCGGGCGCTGCGCGCCGCGGCTGCGGCCACCTACGCGCTTCGTCTCCAGCCGGCTGAGCCCGGGTGGGTGGACATGGCCTTGGCGGTGCCGTTGATGAGCACCGACCGCGCCCGGCATGAGCTCGAGTGGGCGCCGCGGCATTCGGCGACCGACGCGCTGAGAGAGCTGATGGCGGGGATGCGCGACGGTGCCGACGACGGAACCGCTCCGCTGGCCCGGTCCACGAGCGGGCCGGCGAGGATGCACGAGTTCCTCACCGGGCTCGGTCGACGGCAGTAGGCGTACGCCTCCCGGGAGGAGGCTCGGTCGACGGCACCAGGGGCGTAGGCCTCCCGGGAGGAGGCTCGGTCGACGGCACTAGGGTCCACGTCCCCGAGGGGGCACGTGCCGCTATGGCTGGAGCAGGACCTTGATCGCGCCGTCCTGCTTGCGCTGGAAGATCTCGTAGCCGTGCGGCGCCTGCTCGAGCGGCAGCTTGTGCGTGGCGAGATCCTCGACGCCGAGCGGATCGGCTTCATCCTCGAGCAGGGGCATGATGTCGTCCACCCAGCGGCGGACGTTGGCCTGCCCCATCCGCAGCTGGATCTGCTTGTCGAACAGGTCCATCATCGGCATCGGGTCGATCGCACCGCCGTAGACGCCGCTGAGCGAGATCGTGCCGCCCCGGCGGACGGCGTCGATCGCGTTGTGAACGACGCTCAGCCGGTCGACGCCGGCCTTTTCCACGATCACGCGCGCGGCCTGATCGGGCAGCAACCCGGCGAGCTGCTGGGCGAGCTTGCCGAACGGGGCGCCGTGCGCCTCCATGCCGACCGCGTCGATGACCGAATCCGGGCCGCGGCCGTGAGTGAGCTCGCGGAGTGCCTCGGCCGCGTCCACTCCGTTTGCGATGTCGACCGGATGGATGCCGTGCCGGGCGGCCATCTGGAGCCGCTCGGGCACCAGATCGACTCCGAACACCTCGCCGGCGCCCCGGTGCCGGGCGATGCGGGCGCTCATCTGGCCGATCGGACCTAAGCCGTAGACGGCGACCGTGCCGCCATCGGGGACCGCGGCGTAGTCAACCGCCTGCCACGCGGTCGGGAGCACGTCGGAGAGATAGACGAAGCGCTCATCCGGCGGCCCCTCCGGCACCTTGATCGGGCCGAAGTGAGCTTGCGGCACCCGCAGGAACTCCGCCTGTCCACCGGGAACCTGGCCGTAGAGCTTGGTGTAGCCGAACAGTGCCGCGCCCTTGCGCTGGCTGCGGACCTGAGTCGTCTCGCACTGCGAGTAGAGCTGCTGGTCACACATGAAGCAATGCCCGCACGAGATGTTGAATGGGACCACCACGCGGTCGCCGGGCTTGATCTGCGCCACCTCGGGACCGACCTCCTCGACGATGCCCATCGGCTCGTGGCCGAGGATGTCGCCCTCATCGATGAACGCGCCCAAGACCTCGTAGAGGTGCAGGTCAGACCCGCAGATCCCCGACGAGGTCACCCGGATGATCGCGTCGTTGGGCTGCTCGATCCGGGGATCGGGGACGCTGTCGACTCGCACGTCGCGCTTGCCGTGAAATGTCAATGCCTTCAATGGGTGTCTCCCGCGTTGGTGGTCGACGGGAGCTACCCGGTGGATCGCCCGTTTATCGCGGGCGAGATGGGGTCAACCCGCCGCGCTGCGGGTAGCCGATCACTCAGCCCAGTCCGGACGGAGGTCAAGATGCAGGAGCACCCCGAGCGTCGGCGGGACGACGACGACGTTGAGCGCGAGCGGCGCGAGTCGACCGATCTCGGCTACCGCGACACCGACGAAGAGCGAGCCTACGAGCGAGCGGAGTCCGAAGGCGGCAACGACGATCCCGACGCTGAGGACACCGAAGCCGGCTGACGCCGAAGCCGGCTGACGCCGATGCTGGCAGATCGGCCGTCATCGGCGCCGTTTACGTCAGCGCAATGACATCAACGCGCCGCGTCGCCCGCCGCCGCGGTTTTTTACGACCGGCGAACTCGTTTTCGACGTACCCCGGAGTATCGTGAACCAACGAGCCGGCGACGGCCAGGCGCGTCGCCGGTACAAAAGCGGAACGGCAGGCGATCGCCACCGCGGTCTTCTGACGGGCCGAAGCACACCAGCCCGAGCGAAGGGAGAGACAAAGTGGACAGCCATTCCGTGCCCAGGATCCACAGCGATCTCACCAAGGCTGCGGACACCAACACGCTCGCCGCCAGATGGCACGAGGAAGGCGACTGGACGGCGCGCGACGAGCTGTTCAACCGCTTTCTGCCGCTGGCCCGAAAGCTGGCAGGGCGCTACACGAACCCGCACGAGCCGCTCGAGGATCTCGTCCAGGTCGCCTCGGTGGGCCTCCTGGGGGCGATCGACCGGTTCGAGCCCAGCCGCGGCGTTCGCTTCCCCGCGTTCGCCATCCCGACGATCCTGGGTGAGCTCAAGCGGTACTTTCGCAACACCGGCTGGTCGGCGCACGTGCCGCGAGGCGCCCAGGAGATGGCGCTGCGGGTCGACCGGGCGGCGCGCCAGGTCACGGCCCAGACCGGCCGTCAACCCCGGGTCGAGGAGCTCGCCGAGTATCTGGAGGTCCGTCCCGAGGACGTGATGGCCGGGCTGGACGCGGGAACCGCCCATTACTCGGTGTCACTCGATGCGCCGGTGGGAAGCGTCGACAACGACGAGCCCGATACGCTCGGGGACAGCCTCGGGCGCGACGACGACCGCTACGGCCTGGTGGAGACGGCGATCTCGCTCGGCTCGGCGATTGGCCACCTGCCGTATCTGGAACGCCAGGCCCTGACCCTGCGACTCGACCGGGACATGAAGCAGACGGAGATCGCCCGTGAGCTGCAGTGCTCGCAGATGCAGGTGTCACGCCTGCTGCGGCGGGCGGCGACCAAGCTCAGGGAGATGACCGATCCCGAGCTCGACGCCGCTCCCTGACGCGACTGACGGTTCATTGCGCGGTCAGCCGGGTCAGCTCGCGCAGCAGCGCGTCCATGTTGGCGACCGCGTGGAAACGGCGCTGACGCCCGGCCCCGCCGCCGCGCTCCAGCAGTCCCGGCAGCAGCTTCAGTTCGGCCTCGCAGCCGAGCTCGGCGGCATGCCGGCGGGCCAATCCCACCGCCTCCCCGAGCAGCTCGTCCACCGGGCGCAGGCCCCCGTCAGCGTCGGGCAACCGGGCGCGGACTCCGAACCGGGCGGCGCGGAACAGGCCCTCCTCGACTAGCTCGGGGGGAGGCTCGGCGGCCGTGCCGGACTCGGCGGCGTCGCGGGCCAGGCAGTGGACGAGCGCGACGATCGCCGCAGTGTCCTGCAGTGATCCCTGCGCGTCGAGCGCTCTGAGCTCCACCGTGCCGAGGCGGGGGTGGGGCCGCAGCTTCCACCAGAACCAGGTGTAGTCAGGGACATCCGCCGCGCGGGCCAGCAGCTCGGCCAGCGAGCAGAAGTCGGCGAAATCCCGGAGTGACCGGGGCACCCCGGAGCGGGGCCAGGCCCGGATCGTCACCTCGCGAGCGGACGCCAGGCCCGTGTCCCGACCGTGCCGGAACGGTGAGTTCGCGGCCAGCGCCTGCAGCAGCGGCAGATGTATGCGCAGGCGGTTGAAGGCGCGGATGGCGGTCGGCGCATCGGGCATCCCCACGTGGACGTGAAGGCCAGCCACGGGGGTCACGGCGGCATCGCCGAGGAGAAACTGGATCCGCTCGTAGCGCTCCTTGTCGGTGATCTCGGCTTCCCCCTCGACGGCGGAGGGGTGCGTGCCGGAGCCGAGCACGCCGGCGCCGGTCGCCCGTACCGCCCACCGCATCTCGGCCAGGGCCGCGATCGCCTCGCCGACGGTGCGGCAGACGTCGCTGATCAGCTCCACCTGGCAAGCGTGCAGCTCCTGCGCCACGGTGCCGCTGACCTCGCCGACACAATCGATCACCGCCGCCGCCGAGTTCGCCTGGCTGCCGGTCAGCGGGTCGACGAGAAACAGCTCCTCCTCGACGCCGAGCGAGAATGGCCGCCCGGAGCCGAACCGGTCGTCGGTGGATGACTCGGGGCTCAGCAGCGTAGGCCGAAGCTAGACGGTGAACGAACCACCAGCGTCACCGGCTAAAGACATCGTTGGCGGACATCCCGGGCAGCTTATCCGGCTGCCGCGCGGCCCTCCGGACAAGAACGCAGGGCCGGCGTCTGCCGAGGCCGTGTTTACGCCGGCGCCCAAAGCGGTAGTGGCGGATGATCATGAAGATGCTGCTGCCGATAGGACACAAACTTGCCTGAACAAGTGCTGATCACGGGCGGTGCGGGCTTCATCGGGTCCCACCTGACCCGGCGACTGCTCGCCGACGGCCATCGCGTCCGGGTGCTGGACAGCCTCACCCCCCAGGTACACGGGGACGCACAGCCGCCAGCATACCTCGAACCCGAGACCGAGCTGGCGGTCGGCGACATCCGCGACCGCAGCGCGGTGGCGCAGGCCCTGCGGGGCGTCGACGTAGTGGTCCACCTCGCCGCTCGGGTCGGCGTGGGCCAGAGCATGTACGAAATCGCCTCCTACTCCGGGGCTAACACGCTGGGGACCGCCATCCTGCTGGAGAGCCTGATCGACTCGCCGGTGCGCAAACTGCTGGTTGCCTCCAGCATGAGCATCTACGGGGAGGGGCTCTACCGGGCTGCCGACGGCTCCATGGTTGAGACCGCCGGCCGCGGCCGGAACCAGTTGCAGGCGGGGGCGTGGGAGCCGGAGAGCGACGACGGGTCGCCGTTGACTCCGGTGCCGACACCGGAGTTCAAGCAGCCGTCACTGGCGTCGATCTACGCGCTGGGGAAGTACGACCAGGAGCGGATGTGCCTGATGTTCGGCGCCGCATACGGAATTCCGGCGGTCGCGCTGCGCTTCTTCAACGTCTACGGACCCGACCAAGCACTGTCCAACCCATACACGGGCGTGCTCGCGATCTTCGCCAGCCGGCTGCTCAACGACCGACCCCCGCTCATCTTCGAGGATGGCGCCCAGCGCCGGGACTTCGTCAGCGTCCGCGACATCGTCCATGCGTGCGCACTGGCGATCGAGCGACCTGGAGCCGACGGACGAGCGGTGAACGTGGGCAGTGGGACGAGCATCAGCGTTCGCGAAGTGGCCGAGCAGCTGGCCGCGGTGCTCGGGAAGGAGCACCTGGAGCCGTTGCTGGCGGGCAAGTACCGGGTGGGCGATGTCCGCCACTGCTTCGCCGACATCTCACTCGCCGCCGATGCCCTCGGCTACGCGCCCGCCGTGGAGCTGGAGGACGGAATGGCCGAGCTCGCCGAGTGGCTGGAAGGCCAAGCGCCCGTCGATCAGTTCGATTCGGCCGCGGCGGAGCTCGCCGCGAGAGGCCTCACGCTATGAGCACCACATTGATCACCGGGGGAGCCGGGTTCGTCGGTACCAACGTCGCCGACCACCTGCTGAGATCAGGCCGGTCTGTCCGGATCCTCGACGATCTCTCGCGTCCGGGCGTGGAGCGCAACCTGCGCTGGCTGGAGTCCAGGCACGACTCTTGCCTGGAAGTGCTCATCGGCGACGTCCGGAACCGCGACACGGTCCGGCGAGCGCTCATCGGCACCCGCAGCGTATTTCACTTCGCTGCCCAGGTGGCGGTGACCACCAGCCTAAACGCGCCCCTGGACGATTTCGGCGTCAACCTGACCGGGACACTGCACCTGCTGGAGGAGGCCCGGCATCTTTCGCGGCCGCCCGCGGTGATCTTCACCTCGACCAACAAGGTGTACGGTTCGCTTCCCGACCTCCAGCTGCTCGAGTTCGAGCGCCGCTATGAGCCGGTGGCGCCGCAGTTGCGCGCCGGCGTAGACGAGGGTCGCCGACTGTCGTTCTGCACTCCGTACGGGTGCTCCAAGGGCGCCGCCGACCAATACGTGCTCGACTGGAGTCGCAGCTACCGCGTCCCGACGGTCGTCTTTCGGATGAGCTGCATCTACGGCCCGCACCAGCACGGCAACGAGGATCAGGGGTGGGTCGCCCACTTTGCCCTCAGCGCGCTGCGGGGTGCCCCGATCACCCTGTTCGGCGACGGCAAGCAGGTGCGAGACCTGCTCTACGTCGATGACCTGGTGGGCGCCCTGGCGATCGCCGAAGAACGCGCCCCCGAGTTCGCGGGGCGCCCGTTCAACATCGGCGGCGGGCCGGAGAATGCGGTCAGCCTGCTGGACGTGATCTCGATCCTGGAGGCGGTTCGGAGCGAGGCGCCGTCGGTGCGCTACGAGCCGTGGCGGCCCGGGGATCAGCGCTACTACGTCTCGGACACGAGCTCGTTCAGCGATGCCACCGGCTGGCGTCCGTCGGTGGACCCCCGGCGCGGCGTCGACCTGCTACACGCCTGGCTCGCGCGGGATCAGGCGGCGACGGCGGCGGCGGTGTAGGGCATGGTGGTTTCCCGCACGGCCGCGCGCAGCGGCCGGATGCGCGCCGCGGTGCTGCGCGGCAACGGCTCGGTGATGATCGACGAAGTGCCGCTGCCACAGCCGGGGCCCGGCGAGGTGCGCCTGGCGCTGGAGGGCTGCGGGGTATGTGGGTCGGATCTGCCGGTGTGGGAGGGCCGTTCCTGGTTTGAGTATCCGCGGCAACCGGGCGCGCCGGGCCATGAGGCCTGGGGACGGATCGATGCCGTGGGACCCAGTGTGACCGGATGGCGAGCGGGAGAGCGTGTGGCCGGCCTCAGCTATCGGGGATACGCGGAGTTCGATCTGGCGCGCGCTGACCGGATCGTCGGGCTCACCTCCGAGCTCGGCGCCGATCCGTTTCCGGGAGAGGCCCTCGGCTGCGCCATCAACGTTTTCCGGCGATCGCGCATCGCGCGCAGCGACACCGTCGCCGTCGTCGGCGTCGGGTTCCTGGGAGCGCTGCTCGTGCAGCTGGCTGCCCGCTGCGGCGCGCGGGTCATCGGCATTGCGCGCCGCGCCGGCGCCCGGGAGGCCGCGCTGGCGATGGGAGCATCCGACGTCATCGACTTTGCAGCGTCGCCTGTCGACGCGGTGGCGCACCTGACCGGCGGCGAGCTGTGCGACGTGGTGATCGAGGCCGCCGGAGCACAGGCGACGCTCGACCTGGCCGGCAGGCTGACACGGACGCGGGGCCGGTTGGTGATCGCCGGCTATCACCAGGACGGACGCCGGGAGATCGACCTCCAGCTGTGGAACTGGCGCGGACTGGACGTGATCAATGCCCACGAGCGTGATCCCGAGATCTACGCCGATGGGATCGAGCGGGCCGCCGCCGCGGTCGCGGCCGGACGGTTGGATCCCAAGCCGCTCTACACCCACCGGTTTGCGCTGGAGGAGCTGAGCACGGCATTCGCGGTGCTCGCGAATCGCGATCCCGGACTGATGAAGGCGGTCGTGTGTCCGTGAGCTCTAGTCCCGCCCTCCCGACGCTGCCCCGCGTGGGCTTCCTCGGTGTCGGCTGGATCGGCCGCAGCCGGATGCTGTCGCTGGTGGACGCCGGTGTCGCCGAGGTCGTTGCCGTGGCCGACGCCGATCAAGCGGCTCGCACGGCCGCCGCCGGAGACCTGCCCGAGGTGGAGGTCGTGACGGATTTAGAGGACCTGCTCAAGGCAGGTCTTGATGGAGTGGTGATCGCCACTCCGAGCGCGCTGCACGCCGAGCAATCGGTGGCGGGGCTGGAGCATGGAGTGGCCGTCTTCTGCCAGAAGCCGCTGGCGCGGAGCGCGACTGAGACTCGGCGCGTCGTCGCCGCGGCGCGGCAGGCCGACCGGTTGCTCAGGGTCGATCTCTCATACCGCCAGCTGCGGGCCATCACCGCCGCCAAGCGGGCGGCCGCCAACGGCGAGCTGGGCGAGGTCTACGCCATCGAGCTGGCCTTCCACAACGCCTACGGTCCCGACAAGCCATGGTTCACGAGCCGGCGACTCGCCGGAGGGGGATGCCTGATCGACCTGGGCACGCATCTGGTCGACCTCGCCCTGTGGCTCAGCGACGGTGACACCGCCCAGGTCGAGTCGGCGCGGGTCCTGGCCAGCGGGCACCGCCTCCCCGCCGACACTGACCGAGTGGAAGACTTCGCGGTCGCCCAGATCCTCATCGACGAGCGGGTGACGGCGCGGATCGCCTGCTCCTGGAACCTGCACGCGGGCGCTGCCTGCGCGTTTGAGTGCACCGTCCACGGCACCGAAGGCGCCGTCTGTGTCCGCAACGTCGGCGGCTCGTTTTACGACTTCGCTGCCCACCGCCATCGCGGCACCACGACGCTGCCGTTGATCGAACCGCCCGACGAATGGGGACCGCGGGCGATCCTGAGCTGGACGGCCTCGCTCGCCGCCGGCGAGGGGTTTCACCCTGAGTCAGAGCGCCTGGTGGCGCTGGCCGCCATCCTCGACGACATCTACGCGGCGGCGGCATGAGAGCGTTGATGACCACCGACACCGTCGGCGGCGTGCTCACCTACTCCATCGAGCTCATCCGTGGCCTGCACCGGCACGGCGTCGAGGTGGTGCTGGCCACCTTCGGCCCGCGTCCGTCGGCGCAGCAACGCCGTCGGATCGCCGGCGCCGGCGCCGCCGCCGTCCACGAGACCGATCTGGCGCTGGAATGGATGCCCGATCCTTGGCGCGACCTTGAGGCCACGCAGGAGCTGCTGCTGGCGCTCGAAGCTGAGGTGCGGCCCGACATCGTCCACCTCAACGCTTTCGCGCCGGGGCGGGCGCCGTTTGACGCCCCCGTGCTGGTCGTCGGTCACTCGTGTGTCTGGTCGTGGTGGAGCGCCGTCCACCGGCAGGCGCCGCCGGCGGAATGGAACCGCTACCGGGCCACGGTTCGGGCCGGACTAGCGGGTGCCGATGCCGTCGTCGCGCCGTCGCAGACGATGCTGGCGGCGCTGAAGCGCTGGTACGGGCCGCTGCCGGACAGCTGCGTCACGATCTTCAACGGAAGCGGAGACGGCGATCCCGCACCGGCCACAGTGCTAAAGCGGCCGCTGGTGCTGTCCGCCGGCCGCGTGTGGGACGAGGCCAAGAACATCGCCACGCTGATCCGGGCGGCGGATCGTCCGGCGCTGCGCGGCCGGGTCGTCGTGGCCGGGGAGCAGGTGCCGGCGGCGCACGCCGCGAGGGAGGCAGGGACCCGTGACACGATATCGGCGGCGACCCCGGGGGGCGCGACGCTGCTCGGCCCGCTGGTGCCGGCGGAGCTCGCCCGGATTCGCCGCCGCGCCTCGATCTACGCCGCCCCGGCTCGGTATGAGCCGTTCGGGCTGGGGATCCTGGAGGCGGCACGCGATCGCTGCGCGCTGGTCCTCGGAGACATCCCGTCGCTGCATGAGATCTGGGGAGATGCCGCGGTCTACGTCGCGCCCGACGACGAGGAGCAGCTGGGACGCACTCTGGAGCGGCTGCTCGAGGATACCGCCGCCGCACACCGGCTAGGCGAGCGCGCCTGCCATGCCGCCGCACGCTTCAGTGCCGCCGCAACGGCCGGCGCCTACCGGCGACTCTACCGCCAGCTGGAGCGCCCACCGAAGCGGATCGCGGCATGAAGATCGTGATCTTCTGTCATTCGCTGGTGTCGGATTGGAACCACGGCAACGCCCACTTCCTGCGCGGGGTGGCCAGTGAGCTGATCGAGCGCGGGCACGAGGTCTCGATCTTCGAGCCCGGCGACGGGTGGAGTCAGGCCAACCTCGTCGCCCGCGAGGGGGTGGCGGCGGTGCGCGCGTTCGAGCGCCGCTTCCCGGACCTGCACAGCACCGAGTACGACCTGCGGCGGCTCGATCTCGACGCGGCCTTGGACCACGCCGACCTGGTGCTCGTTCACGAGTGGAACGAGCCGGAGCTGGTGGCGCGAATTGGCCGCCGGCGCGCCGCCGGCGCCCCCTTCCGACTGTTCTTCCACGACACCCACCACCGAGCCGCCACCGCGCCCGAGCAGATGCGGCGGTTTGATCTGCGCGGCTACGACGGAGTGCTGGCGTTCGGGGAGGTGATTCGCCAGCTCTACCTGAAACGCGAGTGGGTGACGCGGGCGTGGACCTGGCACGAGGCGGCCGACACGCGAGTATTCGCTCCGCACCCGCAGACCCCAAGCCCCGACGATCTGGTGTGGATCGGTAACTGGGGCGACGGCGAGCGCGACCACGAGTTGCGCGAGTTCCTGCTCGCACCCGCGCGTCGCCTGCGACTCAACGGCTCTCTGTTCGGCGTCCGCTACCCCCGGCGGGCGCGGCTGCGGGTGAGATGGTCAGGCCTTCGCTACCGCGGGTGGATCGCCAACTACCGCGCGCCCGAAGTGTTCGCCCGCCACCGGTTCACGCTGCACGTGCCGCGCCGCCCGTACGTGCGCGCGTTGCCGGGGATCCCGACGATCCGGGTGTTCGAGGCGCTGGCGTGCGGCATCCCGCTGATCTGCGCGCCGTGGGACGACGCCGAGGGGCTGTTTGAACCCGGGCGCGACTATCTGGTCGCCGCCGACGGCGCCGCCATGGCTCAGGCGATGCGTGAGCTGCGCCACGACCACGAGCTCGCCGAGTCGCTGCGCGAGCGGGGACGGGCAACGATCCTGGCCCGCCACACCTGCGCGCACCGCGTTGACGAGCTGCTGGCGATCCACCAGTCGCTGACGCCGGCGCGCAGCGACATCGCCGTCCCATGAGTGACCGGCTGCGCTTCGCGTTCTTTGGCTCGAGCCTTCTGTCGGCCTACTGGAACGGCGCCTGCACGTACTATCGGGGGCTGATCCGCGCGCTGGACGCCCGCGGCCACACGGTGACGTTCTACGAGCCGCGAGCATTCTCGCGCCAGGAGCACCGGGATCTCGACGACCCGCCGTACGCGCGGGTGGTGGTCTATGAGCCGACCGGGCCGGATGCTGTGCGCGCCGTGGTCCGAGGTGCGCCGGCGGCGGACGTAGTCGTGAAGACCAGCGGCGTCGGGGTCTATGACGACGTGCTCGAGGCGGCCGTCTTGGAGCGGGCGGGCGATTCGCTGCGGATCTTCTGGGACGTCGATGCGCCGGCCACGCTGGGCCGAATGGAGGCCGACGCCGACGACGGGCTGCGGGCGTTGATCCCGGAATACGACCTGATCCTGACCTATGGCGGAGGCCAGCCGGTCGTCGATCGCTACGGGTCCCTCGGCGCCCGCCGCTGCGAGCCGATCTACAACGCGCTCGATCCCGACACGCACCATCCGGTGCCGGTCGACCCCCGCTACGCGGTCGATCTCGCGCTGCTGGCCAACCGGTTGCCCGACCGCGAGCGCAGAGTTCAGGAGTTCTTCTTCGGCGCCGCCGCGCTGCGCCCCGAGCTGAGCTTCCTGCTCGGCGGGAACGGCTGGTCCGAGCCTCCGCCCGGCAACGTCGATCGCCTCGGCCACGTGCCGACGGTGGCTCACAATGCGATCAACAGCAGTGCCCGGGCGATCCTGAACGTCACCCGCGACGGCATGGCCGTCAACGGTTTCTCGCCGGCGACGCGCGTGTTCGAGGCGGCCGGTGCGGCGGCGTGCGTGATCACCGACGCCTGGGCCGGGGTGGAGTGCTTCTTCGCGCCCGGGACCGAGATCCTCGTCGCCGACGACGGCGCCGGCGTAGCCACGATTCTCGATCAGCTGCACCCCGACAGAGCCCGCGAGATCGGCGCCGCCGCGCGGGCCCGGACGCTCGCTGAGCACACGTACGCGCAGCGAGCGCAGCGGGTGGAGTCGGTGCTGGCGACGGCGCTGGCCGGGGTGTAGCGAATGCGGATCGTGTTCATCGGCTTGTCGATCACCTCGTCGTGGGGGAACGGGCACGCCACCAACTACCGCGCCCTGTGCCGCGAGTGCGCCGGCCGCGGTCATCAGGTGCTGTTCTGCGAGCGTGACGTGCCGTGGTACACGGCCCACCGCGATCTCCCCGACCCCGAGTATGCCGAGCTGTGCCTGTACCGAAGCGTTTCCGAGCTGCGCCGGCGGGCGACGGCATCGGTCCGGCGCGCCGATCTGGTCGTGGTCGGGTCCTATGTGCCCGAGGGCGTGGCCGTGGCTGCCTGGGCGCTGAGCACCGCGCAGGGACCAGTCGCCTTCTACGATATCGACACGCCGGTCACGCTGGGCAAGCTGGCTCACGGCGACCACGAGTACCTGGCGCCCGAGCTGATCCCGCGCTTTGCGCTGTACCTCTCGTTCACCGGCGGGCCGGTGCTGGGCACGCTGCGCTGGCGCTGGCGCGCCCGCCGCCCGCTGGCCTTCCACTGCCTCGTCGATCCGGACGCCTACCGCCCCGAGCCCGGCCCGGCTCGTTGGGATCTGGGGTACCTGGGTACCTATAGCCCGGATCGCCAGCCGGCGTTGGACGGGCTGCTGCTCGACGTGGCGCGGCGAATGGTCGATCGGCGTTTCGTGGTTGCCGGCCCGGCCTACCCGGAGGAGATCGAGTGGCCGGACAACGTGTGCCGCATCGAGCACGTCGCGCCCCCTCAGCATCCCGAGTTCTACGGCGCCCAGCGGTTCACGCTGAGCGTGACCAGGACGCAGATGCGCCGTTTGGGGTGGTCGCCGAGCGTGCGGCTGTTCGAAGCCGCGGCGTGTGGCACCCCGATCATCTCGGATCGATGGCCGGGCCTGGACGAGCTGTTTGCGCCCGGACGCGAGATCCTGGTCGCCGACTGCGCCGAAGACGTGCTTGCGCTGCTGGCGCAGTGCAGCGAGCCCCGCCGCCGGGCGATCGCCGACGCCGCCCGGAGCCGAGTCCTGGCCGAGCACACCGCCGCCCACCGGGTCGACCAGCTGGAGCGCGAGCTGCGGAGGATCGAGCACGATCAGGACCTGACAGCCGAGCGGGCAGCAAGCCGGTGGGCGAGCGCGGGCCAGACGTGAGTCTCCAGGCCCCACACTCGACGGCGCAACCGGGCGATCCGATCTCGGCGCAGATCGACGCGCTGTCGCCGTGGTTTCACAACCTGCACCTGCCCAGCGGCCACCAGACCGCCGCCGCCCATCCCCTCGGGGATTTCCCGTCGTTCAAGTGGCAGCAGATCGCCGGCGTGCTCGATGCGGATCTGCACGGTGCCCGTGCCCTCGACGTCGGCTGCAATGCCGGCTACTACAGCTTTCAGCTGGCCGCGCGCGGGGCGGAGGTGCTGGCCATCGACGTCGACGAGCACTACCTGCGTCAGGGCCGCTGGGCGGCGGCGCAGCTCGATCCCCAGCATCAGGTGCGCTTCGTGCGGATGCATCTGTACGACCTGATCGACTGCCGGGACCGCTTCGACGTGATCCTGTTCCTCGGGGTGCTGTACCACCTGCGCTACCCGCAGCTCGCGCTCGACGTGCTGGCGCCGCTCGTCGGTCGGCGGATGATCGTGCAGACCTTGACGATGCCCGGCGCCGAGGCGATCCAGATCCCGACCGATCTGCCGTTTGACCAACGCGAGCGTCTGGCCGAGCCGGGCTGGCCCCGGGCCGCGTTCATCGAGCGTTCGCTGGCCGGTGACGCGACCAACTGGTGGGCTCCCGATGAGGCGTGCGTGCAAGCGATGCTGCGATCCGCCGGCCTCCGGGTGCTCGGCTCACCGGCGCGGGAGGTGTTCGTGTGCGAGCGCGGATCGGTGGACGATCCAGCCGGGACGCTGCGCCGGGCCGAGCTCGATGCCGCGATGCTGCGGACGACCGCATCCGGCGGCCAACAGCCGGCCGGCTGGACGCGGGCGCAGCCCCTGCCCGCGGATTCGAGGGTCGATCGTTAGCTGCGAACGGTCGCCTGCTCCAGCCAGCGAAAGTACGCCCCGTAGCGCAGCGAGCCGGTGGTGTTGATCCCCCCGGAGTGCAGGAGGTCCGGCGTCATCGCAACGGCGTCGCCAGGATCCAGCTCCAGCGTCGTGATGTCGTCGCCCCGCTTGATGATCAGGCCTCCGTTGGCGGGATGCCAGCGACTCAGCGGGATGCCCACGATCCGGCGGTAACGCTTGCCCACGGCCCACGCCGGCTCCGCGTCGACGTGGAACGTGATCTCCGGCACTGGGCCAACGTGGGGAAACTGCAACAGGATCTGCGGATCGCAGGGCTCGCCGGTCTGCCAATCCTCCGGAAGCGCATCGGCAAGGGCCACGATCGCGGGCTCGTAGTTCAAATGGGGAAACCAGTGCGCGCCCCACAGCCACTCTCCGAGTTGCTCGGCGGTCACCCCCCGGCGCAGGAGATCGAGGTGTAGGACGCGGAGGGCGTCGTCGATCAGCGTGGCGTCGATCACCGCGCGGCGGATCTCGTAGGTCTCGCCTGGCTGATGATCCATCCGCCCCATGCTGACAGGCAGGTTCCCGCCACGCCTGGCGGACCCCTCGCCGCGTGAGCGGTGTTTGCAGCGCCGGGGCCTCGGGTACGCGTCATAGATGTGGCTCTTGCTGATCTTCGCCCCGATCATCCTGCTGCTGCTCGTGGCCGGGTTGCTGGTGGGCGGCATCTACGCGATTGTGCTGGTGCCGATCGCGGTGATCATCGGGATCGGCGCGATCGTTTGGCTGATGTGGGCGAGCGCCACCCGGCCCGAGAAGATCCCGGGTGAGCGCGAGCCGGTGCAACCGCTCCCGCACACCAACCATTCCAACACGGCGGCGACGCCGAGTACGCCGAGCGATCTCGTCGACGCCCGGCAGCGCGAGCAGTAGGCGCGCCGGGTCAGGCAGCCGGACTGCCGGAGGCACGCGTCCGCGTCCCGTCCGTCGGTTGTGCCCGCGCCGACGCCGGCGGCGGGAGCAATGTCTCGTCCCGGATGCCGGCCGCCAGCGGCGGCGAGTCCCAGGCAGGGGCGTCACCGCTGTTCCACTGGGCCAGCCCCGGTCGCTGCAGCCGGCCGCGGCCCAGAGCGAACAGGTAGCCGGAGAAGAGCGCGCCACCGGCGGCCAGACCCACGCACACCCACATCGCAGTCGAGATTCCGGCGGCCGGGGTGGCCCCCACGGTCATGGACAGGTGCAGGAGGATCGGAGCCACCATGAACGCCGCCACCCCCCGCAGCAGCTCGATCAGCGCGAACACCCGCTGGAGCTGGGTGGACCGCCTGGCCGAGGTCAAGGCCCCGCTGAACCGGACCCGGCCCCTCGCCAGGAAGGCGACGGCGACGGTGATCACGATCAGGCAGGCACACCCAAACGTCAGCCAGCCGACAGCGGCGGCGTTGAACGCAAATCGGGCCGCGGCCATGCAGGCGGCGACGACCAGCACGCACAGGTTCGAGACGAAGCGAGACGTCACGGCAGAGTTGGATGCCCCGGGTGGCGCCGCCGAATCAGGCCGATCAGGCGGATGACCATGCGTCCGGCGGAGCTGATTGCCGGGTCAATCGTAGGGTAGTGCCCCCCGGATGACCGCTCTGTCCAATACCACTCCACGAGACCTGACGGCGGGGCATGCTGCTCCGCAGCAGGACCGCCCCCTGGGCGGGTACGCGACGCTGATGGGGACGTTCGTAGGGCTCGCCGCCGCGTTCGGGGCGTGGTTTCGCGCCAGCGGGCGAGAGCTCCCGGACTCGATGTCGGCACGGGACATGGCGCTGCTCACGGTGGCGAGCCAGAAGGCCTCCCGGACGATCGCCCGGGACCGGGTGACGAGCACGGTGCGTGCGCCGTTCACGGAGTTTCAGGACGACGCCGGGCCCGGAGAAGTGGACGAGCGGGCCCGGGGACGGGGCCTGCGGCGCGCGATCGGCGAGCTGCTGGTCTGCCCGTACTGCCTCGGCATGTGGGTCAGCGCGGCGCTCACGGCTTCGCTGCTGGTGTTCCCGCGGTTCACGCGCTGGTTCTGTTCGATTCTGGTCACCTTGTTCGGCTCCGAACTGCTGCAGATCGGCTACGCCCGTGCAGAGCGGCTGATGTCCGGCTGACCACGGTCCTCGGGGTCATGGGTCCGTTGAAAGCAAAGGAGAACCGAATGTCCGAGACAGACACCTACAAGATCGTCGAGATCGCCGGAACGTCGCCCGACGGCGTCACCGAGGCGATGCGCTCCGGCGTCGCCCGCGCCTCTCAGACGCTGCGAAACCTCGATTGGATCGAGGTCCGCAGCATCCGCGGGCATATCGAGAACGACGAGATCGCCCATTTCCAGGTGGAGATGCGGGTCGGCTTCAAGCTGGAGACGTGACGCATCTGACCGTCGTAACCGAAGGTGATGTCCCGCCGCCAGTTCGTGTTCGGCTATGGGTCGCTGGCGGCGAGACGCGTCGGCCTGGCGCCTGACGCCGCGGGGTTCATCGCCGAGCTGGCCGGGGCCCGCCGGACCTGGGGGGTGGCGATGGACAACCGACACGACCTGCCCGGATACAAGTACTACACGGATTCCGGGGGTCGGCGCCCGAGGGCGTTCGTGGCGTTCCTCGATCTGCGCTTTGTCGATGGCGCGGGGGCGGCCGTCAACGGACTGTGCCGACCGGTTGACGACGTGGCGCTGGCGGCGCTCGACCTGCGGGAACGCAACTACGAGCGGGTCGACGTCTCAAACCGGATCGATGCCGGTGCAGCGCGGGTATGGGCCTACCGCGGAACCGCGGCCGCCCGGCAGCGGTTCGCAGAGGGCCTGTGCACCAGTACCGTCGTGATCGATGCCGGCTACCTGCGAGCTGTCCGAGCCGGATTCGCCGCGCTCGGCGAGGCCGAGGAGCGGGCCGCCCGAGCCTCGCTGACCCCGGGTCCGATCCCGGTCGCCGAGCTGACCCGCCACGACCTACCGTAGATGTCCATGATCGGAACACCGGACCCCTCAATGCACAGGAGAGTGAGACGAGCGCTCCTCGTGTGCGGGATGCGGACCGTGCGTGGCTTGAAGTCGCGACTTGCAGGGCGGCTGGGTCATCGATGAGTCCTGGCCGAGCCACTGGTCCATAAGCGAGACCTAGGCCGGCGGGCTGGCTAGGTGGCGACTTGGAGGAGGTGTCGTAGCGCGGAGACGTTTCCTTTGGTGTGGACGGAGCCTGCGGCGATGGCGGCGTCGAGGCCGGCGGGGTCGTGTAGGAGCGCGTTGAGCGTGTCCGGGTCGGTGTGGAGGCTGGCGTCGGGCGTGGCTGTATCGCGGGGCTCGATCTCGAGCCGGCTGTCCGGGCTCGAGATGGTCCATACGCGGTTGTCGAGTTGCACTCGGAAGGTGTGGGTGGGGGGGTTGGGGTGAGCGCGCGCGCTGCCGCGCAGGAAGATCAGGACGGAGGTTGCGGTGAGTGAGCTGTGCTCAGAGCGTGGCTCGGTGCTTCCCCATGCCCCGAGGGCGTCCAGGATGGGTTCGAGCTCGCGTCCGCGCTCGGTGAGCCCGTAGACCACACAGGCGGCCGGAGGCGGCAGGGTGCGACGATGCACGACTCGGTGGGCTTCGAGTTCGCGAAGCCGGTCGGTGAGCATGTTCGTGCTCGCGGCGGGCAGGGCTCGGCGCAGGTCAGAGAACCGCTGAGCTCCCAGGATCAGCTCGCGCGCGACCAACAGCGCCCAGCGTTCGCCGATCACGTCGAGTGCGCGAGCGATCGGGCAAGCGTCGCGGTAGCTACGGGTGGTCGGCATGCCGATCGTTCGTCGCTGGCATGGTGCAATCTTACAAGTTAGTCGTTGCTTTTTGCAAGTAATGGGTACGCTCAGCTTTGTCGCCCCTCTCAGAAGGGGCCTCCCCCTCCAACACGACCGCAGGGCCTGCGCCTCGGTCTAGAAAGGATCAGCATGGGACAACCTGTCGTCCACTTCGAGATCATCGGCACCGACCCCACCCGGTTGCGCGGCTTCTTCAAAGACTTGTTCGACTGGGAATTCGACACCAGCGGCACCGTCGCTGAGGCAATTTCCGAACCGACCGATTACGGATTCATCGATCTACTCACGGCAAGCGATGGCAGCGGGATCCGCGGCGGCATCGGCGGAGGTGAGCGTTATGCCCGGCACGTGGTGTTCTACGTCGGGGTGCCTGACATCGAGGAGGCACTCCAGAAGGTCGAGGATCTCGGAGGACAGCGCCAGATGGGCCCCGTGACCGCACCGAACGGCCTCGTGATCGGCCACTTCACAGATCTCGAGGGCAACCTGATCGGACTCGCCAGCGCAACCTAGACGGAGACCGCCTCAGCATCGCCCGCTCGGCCCCCACCATGTGAGCCGCAGACCGCCTCGGTCGCCCACAGTCGCATCGGATGCCTTCCGCGTCGCGCCGGGGGGCGGCGACGCCACTTGAGCCGGCACGCGGTCAAGCCCGCGGCGCGGGCTGGGAGATCGCCCTAGCTACGCTTGAACGCGGGACCGGCCCCCGACGAAGGAGCCAGGCTGTGGATCGTAAGTGGTGGACGCTGATCGCGGTGTGCGTCGGCACCTTCATGCTGCTGATCGACGTGACGATCGTCAACGTCGCGCTGCCCTCGATCCAGTCCTCGTTGCACTCCAGCTTCAGTGACCTGCAATGGGTCGTCGACGCCTACTCGCTGATGCTGGCCGCGTTGCTGCTCACCACCGGGTCGCTGGCCGACAGATTCGGCCGGCGCCGGCTGTTCATGATCGGACTGGCGATCTTCAGCGTCAGCTCGCTGCTCTCCGGTCTGGCCACCACGCCCCTGTGGCTCAACCTGGCTCGCGGCGCCCAGGGGGTGGGCGGAGCGGCGATGTTCTCGACGTCGCTGGCACTCCTGGCGGCTGCCTTCCAGGGGCGGGAGCGCGGAACCGCCTTCGGGGTCTGGGGAGCCATCACCGGGGTGGCGGTGGCGATCGGGCCGGTGATCGGGGGCGCGCTCACCACCGGGATCTCGTGGCGCTGGATCTTCCTGGTCAACGTCCCGATCGGGGTGATCGGGCTGTTGGTGTGCCAGCTGCGCGTGGATGAGTCGCGCCAGCCCAGCGCCAGCCGGCTCGACCTGATCGGCTTTGCGACCTTCACCGGCGCGCTCGCCGCGCTGGTGTACGCGCTCATCCAGGGCAACCTCAAGGGGTGGACGTCGACCGAGATCCTGTCCTGTCTGATCGGCTTCGTCGTCCTTCTGGCCGCGTTCCTGGTCGCTGAGATCGTGCAGGGCGACCGGGCGATGTTCGACCTCAAGCTGTTTCGCAAGCCCACTTTCACCGGCGGCAACATCGCCGCCTTCTCGCTCTCGGCCGGCCTGTTCGCGCTGTTTCTCTATCTCACCCTGTACCTGCAGGACGTGCTCGGCTACTCGGCGCTGCAAACCGGCCTGCGCTTCCTGGTCCTCTCCGGCGGCATCCTGCTCACCTCCACCGCGGCCGGCCGCCTGACCGCCCATGTGCCGATCCGCTTCCTGATCGCTCCGGGGCTGGCGATGGTCGGAGTGGGCCTGCTGCTGATGCGAGGATTGAATGCCGGCTCCGGCTGGGAGCACCTGATTCCCGGTTTCATCGTCGCCGGCGCCGGCACGGGGCTGGTCAATCCGCCCCTGGCGTCGACCGCGGTCGGCGTGGTGACGCCCGAACGGTCCGGCATGGCCTCGGGCATCAACTCGACCTTCCGCCAGGTGGGCATCGCCACCGGGATCGCCGGACTGGGCTCGATCTTCAGCCACACCGTGCGCACGCACATCGTCTCGATGCTCACCGGTGCGCCCCACGTCGGCGCCGGCGCGGCGCACGCGCTCGCCTCGAGAGTCGCGCAGGGGTCAGGGGCCAAGGCCGGCCTGTCCCAGCTGCCGGCTCAGGCTCGCCGGGCCGCGGCTCACGTCGTGCGGGCATCGTTCGTGACCGGGCTGAACGAGCTCTTCCTGATCGGCGCGATCGTCACCCTGGTGGCCGCCGTGCTGACCCTGGTGCTGATCCGGAGTCGTGACTTCGAGGCTTCAGCGGCGCGCCCGGGATCGGCTGGGGATGATCGCGGGCCCGCTGGCCCCGACGGCGGCGATGGGGCGGCGCCGGAGCGCGGCGAAGACGCATCGGTCCGCAGCTTCACATCCTGAACACGCCATAGCGGATGTCGGAGAGCGGGGCGTTGCCCGCCGCCGACAGCGCCAGTCCCAGCACGTCCCGGGTGTCCCGCGGGTCGATCACGCCGTCGTCCCAGATGCGGGCGGTCGCGTAGTACGGATGCCCCTGGCGCTCGTACTGCTCCCGCAGCCGCGCGCCGGTCTGCGGCTGGCCGACCTCGGTCATCACCATGGCCGCCTGCTCGCCGCCCATCACCGAGATCCGGGCGCCGGGCCACATCCAGAGCAGCCTGGGCGAGAATGCCCGCCCGCACATCCCGTAGTTGCCGGCGCCGAACGAGCCGCCGGCGATCACCGTGAGCTTCGGCACCCGAGCGGTGGAAACCGCGGACACGAGCTTGGCTCCGTGCTTGGCGATCCCGCCCGCCTCGTAGTCACGGCCGACCATGAAGCCGGTGATGTTCTGCAAGAACACGAGCGGGATCCGGCGCTGGTCGCAGAGCTCGATGAAGTGCGCGCCCTTGAGCGCTGACTCCGAGAACAGGATCCCATTGTTGGCGAGGATCCCGACGGGATGGCCATGGATGTGGGCGAACCCGGTGACCAGGGTGGCGCCGTAGAGCTCCTTGAACTCGTGCAGGCGCGAGCCGTCGACGATCCGGGCGATCGCTTCCCGCGCATCGTAGGGCCGGCGCAGGTCGGCGGAGATGACGCCCAGCAGCCCGTCGGGATCCACGACCGGTTCGGTGACCGGCACGCGGTCCCAGGGGAGCGGTGACGCCGGCGCCAGGGTGGCGACGATGTCGCGCACGATCTGCAACGCATGGGCGTCATCCTCCGCCAGATGGTCGGTCACGCCGCTGGTTCGCGAGTGAAGCTCACCCCCGCCCAGCTCCTCGGCGGTGACCTCCTCGCCGGTGGCCGCCTTCACCAGCGGCGGCCCGCCGAGGAAGATCGTCCCCTGGTTGCGCACGATCACTGTCTCGTCGCTCATCGCCGGGACGTAGGCGCCGCCGGCGGTGCAGGATCCGAGTACGGCGGCGAGCTGCGGGATGCGCTGGGCGGACATCGTCGCCTGGTTGAAGAAGATGCGCCCGAAGTGCTCGCGATCGGGGAACACCTCCGCCTGCTCGGGCAGGAACGCGCCGCCGGAGTCGACCAGGTAGATGCAGGGCAGCCGGTTCTGCAGCGCGATCTCCTGAGCGCGGAGATGCTTCTTCACGGTCATCGGGTAGTAGGTGCCGCCCTTGACGGTGGCGTCGTTGGCGACGATCACGCACTGGCGCCCGGCGACCTCGCCGATCCCGGTGATGATCCCGGCGCCGGGCGCTTCACCGTCGTAGAGGCCATGGGCGGCGAGCGCCGACAGCTCGAGAAACGGGGCTCCGGGATCCAGCAGGCGATCGACGCGCACCCGCGGCAGCAGCTTGCCCCGCGTGGTGTGGCGCTCCCGGGCGCGCTCGCCGCCGCCCTGGCGCACGCGCTCCAGCTCGGCGTTGAGATCGTCGAGCAGCGCCTGGTTGGCCTCCAGGTTGGCCCGGAACTCGTCCGAGCCGGGGTTGGCGTGGGAGCGCAGCACGGTCATGCCGGCGGCGCGGCCTCCACCCGGGCGACGGGCTGGTCGACGCTCACCGTGTCACCGACGGCGACGCTCAGCTCAGCGACCGCACCGTCCACGGGGGCGGCCAGCACGAGCTCCATCTTCATCGACTCGAGCACGACGATCGGATCGCCGACCTTGACGGAGTCGCCCGGATGCGCGTGCACCACCAGCACCTGCCCCGGCATCGGCGCCCGCAGATCGCCGTCCGCCGCGCCGGCCGCACCGGGGGCGGCCGACACCGGTCGCACTGGCCACGCCCAGCCGCCGTGACCGATCCACGTGACCTCGCGATCGCGCGCCAGCAGCCACTCGCCACGATCCCGGATCGCAAACCGTCCCCCACCGAGCGGCTGCACCGTCGCGACGTACGCCGCCGGCACGTCGACCTCCACCGGCTCGCCGGCGCCGACCACGAGCCGCCAGTGGGAACCGGCGCGCGCGCCGCCCAGCCGCCAGCCGTCGACGCGTGAGAACGGATCGCGCCCACTCGCGCCGCCGGCTGACCGGGCGCGGTCGGCGAGGATCAGCATCGCCGCCGCCGTGGCCACCCCCGCGTCGTCCATCGGGCCCGCGGGGACGCCGCGACGCTCGATCAGCCCGGTGTCCAGGTCACCGGCCGCGACGGCGTCGTCGGCCAGGAGTCCGCGCAGGTAGCCGGTGTTGGTGCTCACCCCGAGCACGGTGAAGCCGGCCAGCGCACGCTTGCATCGGGCCAGCGCCTGCGCGCGGTCGGCGCCGTGGGCGATCACCTTGGCCAGCAGCGAGTCATAGCCGGTACCGACCTCGCTGCCGAGCTCGATCGCGTCGTCGACTCGGACTCCCGCCGGGCGGTCGTAGGCGAGGACCCGGCCGGCCGCGGGCAGGAAGTCGCGGACGGGATCCTCGGCGTTGATTCGGACCTCGATGGCATGGCCGTTCAGGTGCACGTCGTTTTGGACCAGAGGCAGAGGCTCGCCCGCGGCGACGAGCAGCTGCAGCTCGACCAGGTCCAGCCCGCAGACGAGCTCGGTGACCGGGTGCTCGACCTGAAGCCGCGCGTTGCACTCCAGGAAGTAATGCTCAGTGGGGTCGTCGAAGGCGGCGATGAACTCGACCGTTCCGGCGTTGACGTAACCGCCGGCGCGGACGAGGGCTACCGCCTCGCCTCCGAGTTGGTCGCGCAGGGCAGGCGAGACGGCGGGCGAGGGGGATTCCTCG
Organism: uncultured Actinomycetota bacterium; assembly: GCA_963830395.1. Lineage (GTDB taxonomy): Bacteria > Actinomycetota > Thermoleophilia > Solirubrobacterales > Solirubrobacteraceae > Palsa-465. The sequence goes on along the minus strand of CAWHMI010000012.1, from coordinate 16,166 downwards.
ATCAGCTTCTGATGTCGGCGCTGCAGCGAGCATTCACGTTCGCCCAGGTGCAGCACGTGGCCATGGCCGTCGGCGATGACCTGGACCTCGAGATGGCGAGACCGGCCGAGGAAACGCTCGATGAACACCCGGCCGTCACCGAAGCCGGCCTGCGCCTCGCGGCGCGCCGCCTGAAGGGCCGCGTCCAGGTTCTCGGCTGACTGCACCACCCGCATCCCACGCCCCCCGCCGCCCGCCGCCGCCTTGACCAGCAGCGGATAGTCGGCGCGGCGCGCCTCCTCTTCGGTGAAGCTGGGGAGCACCGGGATCCCGGCGGCCTGGGCGGCCGCCTTGGCGCGCAGCTTGTCGCCCATCAGCTCGCTGGCCTTTGGGGGCGGCCCGATGAAGGTCACGCCCGTCGCGGCGCACGCCCGGGCCAATGCCGGGTTCTCGGAGAGAAATCCGTAGCCGGGGTGAAGCGCCTGGGCGCCGGAACGGCGACACGCTTCGGTGATGGCCGCGAGGTCGAGGTATGAGTCGATCTCGACCGTGCGGCCGGCCTCGCGCACGTGCGGGGAATCGCCGTCGGCGGCCGTGTAGACGGCGATCGCCTCGATCCCGAGCCGGTGAAGCGTCCTGATCACGCGCCGCGCGATCTCGCCCCGGTTGGCGATCAGCACGCTGTCGAACATCAGCGTCGCCAGGGTCCGCGCCAGTCGATCGGGCCGGCCACCAGGGTGTGGCTGCCCAGAGACCGCCCGAGGTGATACTGGACCGCGCGCGAGCAGGCCAGCAGCGCCTTGAGGTCGATCCCGGTGGCCACGTCCATCTCGTGCAGCATCGACACCACATCCTCGGTGGCGACATTGCCGGTGGCGCCGCGAGGCACGGGACAGCCGCCCAGCTCGCCGAAGCTTGACTCGAAGGAGTCGATGCCCGCCTCCAGCGCCGCGTAGACGTTGGCCAATCCCTGTCCTCGGGTGTTGTGGAAATGTGCCGTCAGCTCGACCTCGTCGCACCCGCCGAGGCGGCGGCGGGCACCCTCGAAGAAGCTCCGTACCTGCACGGGATTGCCCATCCCCGTGGTGTCGCCAAAGCCGATCTCCTGGGCGCCGGCCGCGCTCAGCCGCTGCGCGATCTCGTACACGCGCTCGGGATCCACGCGCCCCTCGTAGGGGCAGCCGAACGAGGTGCTGATCACGGCCTCGCAGCGCAGCCCGGCCCCCCGCGCTGCCGCCAGGACGGCCTCGAGCTCGGTCAGCGACTCCTGCACCGATCGGTTGACGTTCTTGCGATTGTGGGTCTCGGAGGCCGACAAAAAGACGTTGATCTCATCGAAGCGGTCACGCAGCTCCAGAGCGCGGTCCAGTCCGCGGGAATTGGGGATCAGCACCGATCGGCTCACCGTCTCGGGAACGTCGATGGCCCGCAGGACCTCGGCGGCGTCCGCGAGCTGGGGGATCACCTCGGGGCGGACGAAGCTGGTTATCTCCAGGCGCCGCAGTCCGGTCCGGGACAGGGCGTCGATAAGCGACACCTTGACTTCGCTGGGGATCACCTCGGGCTCGTTCTGAAAGCCGTCGCGGGGGCCGACCTCACGAATCCGCGCGGATGTGATGCCCGCCGCCCCGCCCGTGCTCATGTTAGTGGCCCCGTTCGTGAATACGACGACATTCGAGCGGCCTCCGGCGGCGCCTGGCGTTGTCCTCGGATGCTCGTGCAGCGCTGCTGCACGTCGCATCCTGCGTCCGCGCCAGGCATCCACCGCAGACCACTCTCGGTGTCGCCATATTCACGAACGGAACCACTTAGGCTCCGAGCGCCCGGGCGATCACCATCTGCTGGACCTCGTCGGTGCCCTCGCCGATCGTCAGGATCTTGGCATCGCGGTAGAAGCGGCACACGGGGTACTCCTCGATATAGCCGTAGCCGCCGTGGATCTGGACCGCCTCGTCGGCCGCCCGGACGGCCAGGCGTCCGGTCTTGAGCTTGGCCTGGGCCGCGACCAGCGAGAACGGGCGGCCCTGGTCCTTGAGCCAGGCGGCGTGATAGGTGAGCAGCCGGGCGGCGGCGATCTCGGTGGCCAGATCGGCCAGCTTGGCGGAGATGGTCTGAAACTTGGAGATCGGGCGGCCGAATGCTCGGCGCTCCTGGGCGTAGGCGAGCGCCTGGTCAAGCGCGCCTTGGGCCAGTCCCACGCCCATCGCGGCGACTCCGATCCGGCCGATGTCCAGCACCTGGAAGAACTGATGAAGGCCCTTGCCCCGCACCCCGAGGAGGTTCTCCTCCGGGACCCGGCAATCGGTGAACGTCAACGGCCGGGTGTCGGACGCGTTCCAGCCCATCTTGCGGTACGGCTCGGCCTGCTCGTACCCCGGCGTTCCGTTGGGCACGATCAGGTTGGAGATCTCGTCGTCGGCCGTGCGCGCGCTGATGCAGACCAGCCCGGAGATGTCTGTGCCGGCATTGGTGATGAACTGCTTGGCCCCGTCGATGACCCACTCGCCGTCGCGCAGCCGCGCGCGGGTTCGGGTGTTGGCGGCGTCGGAGCCGGCCTCGGGCTCGGTCAGGCCGAACGCGCCCAGGATCTCTCCGCTGCACAACCGGGGCAGCCATTCCTGGCGCTGGGCGTCGGAGCCGAACAGAAAGATCGGCTGGGTGCCGAGCGAGGTGTGGGCGCACACCGTGATCGCGACGCTCGAGTCGACGCGGGTCAGCTCCTCGACGGCGATCGCGTACTGCAGGCTGGAGCCGCCGGCCCCGCCGACCTCCTCGGGAAACGGGATCCCCATCCAGCCGAGCTGCCCCATTTTGACCACCAGCTCGTACGGGAACGACTTGGTGCGGTCCAGCGCCTCGGCGGCGGGGGCCACCTCGCTCTGCGCGAACTCGCGCACGGTGCGCTGCAGCAGTTCGGTCTCGTCGTCGAGCGCGAAGTCCATGATCCGCCCCCAACTATAACGAATAAGTGTTCAAAGATCGAAGACATGTTCGGATTTCGCCGGTATCATGAGGGCGATGGCGGCACCACCGACGCGACCGGCGCTCCGGGAGCGCTATGACCGCCGCCGTCAGGAGGTCGTCCACGGCGCCGCCAAGGTATTCGCCCGGCGGGGCTACGACCAGACGACGATGCAGCAGCTGGCGGCGACGATGGGCCTGGCCACGGGAGCCCTCTACCACTACTTCGCCGGCAAGCAGCAGGTGCTGGCGGCGATCTGCGATCAGCTGATGGACCCCCTGCTGGTGCAGGCGTCCGAGCTGGTCGACGACGGACGCCCCGGCGACGAGCAGCTGCGCTCGCTGGTGGCGCTCTGGGTCACGCACGTGGTCAGCCACCGCGACCACATGCTGGTGTTCCAGCAGGAGCGCCACGTGATCGAGTCCGGAGATCCGTGGCGCCAGGTGCGCGCCGCGCGCAAGGTGTTCGAGCGCCTGGTCGCCGACGTGCTGGACCGCGCGCAGCCGCGCGGCGACCGCCGGTTGGCGCTGCTCGCCCTGCTCGGCATGGTCAACCACACCGCCCAGTGGTACCGGCCGCGCGGGGCGCTGACCCCGGAGCAGATCGCCGACGGTTACGTGGACCTGATCCTCGGTACGGGTGGGTGAGCACGCGGCTGGCCGTGGTGGGTGGCCCATCCGGGCGGCTGTGGGTGGCTGAGCACGCGGGCACGGCCGATGGGTGTCGGTCGTCGTGGGATCCCGGGACCGGTGCAACGAGCCGAGAAGGCGTGCCGAGCTACGGTCTCCGCGATCCGCGATCCGCGATCCGACGTGGATTTTGCGCCGGTGAGCTATCCACGTTGCTGCTCCTACTCCATGGAATCGCGGTCGGGGTAGGGGTTTGGGAGATAAGGTCCCTCTGGGGTCCATAATCTCCCAAGGTCCTTCTGGGGTCCATTACTTCCCACAATCACTCCGGCCCCACCCCGGATGCCTCCACCCGGCGCGCCGGAGGCCGACCGGAGTGGCGCGCGCAGCGGACCGGTGAGGCCTTCGCGCTCGATGCCGAATTGGATCGCCCACTGGCGCCAAATGGTGATGGCCCTGGCGAGGGTCGCCCCGATGGACCTGAGCGGCAGGCGGGTGAACAAATCCGCAGGCCCGGTCGCGATTCACCCTTCCCCGGTCGTCGGTGCGATCGTCTCGACCGTTCGGAAGTTCACCCGCGCCCCAGGACCGCGGCGGAGGCGGTCTTGCCCGGGTTGAAGATCCCGTCCGGGTCGAGCGCGCGCTTGATCGCCTGCATCATCTCCACGGCGGGGCGGCCGTGCTCCTCCACCAGGAACCGGGCCTTGCCGTAACCGACGCCGTGCTCGCCGGTGCACGTGCCACCGACGGCGAGCGCCCGGCGCACCAGCCGCGCATGGAACTCCTCGCCGGCGGCGACCTCCGAGGGGTCGTCACGGTCGAGCAGCAGCACGGTGTGGAAGTTGCCGTCGCCGACGTGCCCGACGATCGCCGCGGGGATGTCGAACTCGTCGATGTCGGCCTGGGTTGCCTCGATGCAGTTGGCCAGGGTGGAGATCGGCACGCACACGTCGGTGGTCAGCGCGCCGCTGCCTGGCCGCATCGCTCGCGCCGCCTCCATCGCGCCGTGGCGCGCGTGCCACAGCTTGCGGCGCTCGGTCTCGTCGGCGGCCCAGGTGAAGTCGCCGCCACCGAACTCGGCGGCGATCTCGGCCGTGTCCCGCGCCTGGGCCTGCACCTCGGCCTGCGATCCGCCGTGGAACTCGATGAACAGCGTCGGGGCGACCGCGTAGGACGTCTCGTAATGACGGTTGATCGCCGCGAGCTGGGCCTCGTCGGCGAGCTCGATGCGCGCCACCGGGATCGCGTGCTGACCGACGCGCACGACGCACTGCACGGCGTCATGCAGCGATGGGAAGGTGCAGGCGGCGGCGGCGGTCGCCTCCGGGGTGGGGTGGATGCGCAGCGTCGCCTCGCAGATCAGGCCGAGCGTGCCCTCCGAGCCAATCATCAGCCGTGTCAGGTCGTAGCCGGCCGACGACTTCCGAGCCCTGGAGTGGGTGCGCAGCACCTGCCCGTGGGCGTCGATCACGGTCAGTCCGAGCACGTTCTCGCGCATCGCGCCGTAGCGGACCGTGGTGGTGCCCGACGCACCGGTGGCGACCATGCCGCCGATCGTCGCGTCGGCACCGGGATCAACGGCGAAGAAGACTCCCTCCGGGCGCAGGCGGGCCTCGAGCTGGCGGCGGGTGACCCCCGCCTGCACGACCACGTCGAGGTCCTCGAGGGACGGGGTGCGGATCGCGTTGCACTCGCGCATGTCCACCGAGATGCCACCGGCCAACGCGGCCACGTGGCCCTCCAGCGAGGTCCCCGCCCCGAACGGCACCAGCGGCAGCCGGTGAGCTGCGGCGACGCGGACGATCGCCGCCGCCTCGTCGACGGAGCGGGGCCACACCACCATGTCGGGCAGCGCCCCGGGATGAAACGATTCATCGTGGCCGTGCTGAGCTCGGTCATCGTCGCCGGTGGCCACCCGGTCGGCGCCGAGCAGGTCGGCGAGCGCGCGTCGCCCGTCGTCGAGCCGGTCTCGGGTGGGGCGGACGATGGTGGCCACGTCCGTCATCGACATGCCGACAGGGTCGCACATCGGCGCGGCTCACTCAGATGACGGCCTGGCGAACCGCGGCCGCCACCTGGGTCGCTCCCTGGGCCCCCAGTGCGATCGTGAAATGGTTGACGCCCGGGACCTGGATGGCGTGACGGCGACCGGGATCAGCCGCCGCCCAGGCCTGGACCGCAGCGAGCGGTTGCATCGGATTGGGATCGTCGATCATGCCCTTGGGGGCGCACAGCAGGGTCGCCGGCAGCGTCAGCCGGTCGGCGTCGAGCTCGCCGAACAGGTCACGACCGTCGTCGCGCACCGCCTGCGGGTTGACCGGCGATCGCATGTGGGGTGGGTCGCCGACGAGATCGTGGGCGGCGTAGGCATCGAGATCCTCCGCAAGGATGTCCGCGCCGGCGAACGCCGGGTGCCGGGCCCACCAGGCGCGGTAAGTGGCGAGATCGGGGAACGTCTGGGACAACCGCTCCAGCGAAGGGCCGAGGAACGCCTGCATGAACTCCTCGGGATCGGCGTCCGTGGTTCCTGGAATCGGCAGGCCCCCGTCGACCAGCACGAGCCTCTTCACCCGATCGGGACGCGTCGTCGCCAGCCGCGCGGCGATGTAGGCGCCCAGGGAATGCCCCACGATCACCGCCTGCGCCAGTCCCAGCTGATCGAGCACCGCGATCATGTCGAGAACGTGCGCGTCCAGGCCGAACGGCGGCGGCAGCTCGCCGCTCTGGCCCCGCCCGCGCAGGTCTACGGCGAGCAGGCTGGCTCGCCCGCCGAGCGCCCGCGCCGGAGCCAGCCACGTCCGGCTGCTGGAGGTGATCCCGTGGATGGCGAGCACCGGGGAGGGATCGTCAGGGCCCAGCCGATAGGTGGCGAGCCGCCCTCCCGCGACCGCGATATCGATCCGTTGAGTCATATCGTTGCGCCTGGGTAGACCGACGCCACGCTAATCGACTTCCGCGGCCGAGGCATCCCAGGGACGGGTGGAGGCCAGCCACCCAACGGCGACGATCAGCAGCGTCGCGCACAGGATCCACCCCAGGGCCGTCGTGGCGACACCCACGTACTTCAGGCCGGAGGCGAAGATCACGAAGGTGATCACCGGGCGGACGTAGCGGTCGGGCACGCTGGAGGAGAGCAGCGAGCCGATCAGGACAGCTGGCACGCTGCCGATGATCAACGATCCGGTCACCGCGAGCTCGACGTGGCCGAACGTCAGCGCGCCGAGGGCGGCGGCCAACGTCAGCGGCACCGCCTGGGTCAGGTCGGTTCCGACGAGCTGGTTGGCGCCGAGCCGTGGATAGATGAACAGCATCGCGACGATCATCAGCGAGCCCGCGCCCACCGAGGTCAGGCCGACGATGAGCCCGCCGATGACTCCGACCGCGAGCGTCAGCAGCGGCCGCGGCGTCACCCGGCTGACGAACGCGTCGCGGCGACCGCCCGCGCGGCGATCGAGCACGAAGCGCAGGACCATCGCCCCAGCGCCGATCAGCAGTGCGCTCCCGAGGAAGATCTCGATCGTGTTCTCGGCCGATTTCGCGTCGCCGAGCAGATGCAGAAGGTAGGCGCCGGCGAACGCCGCCGGTACCGAGCCGAGCGCCATCCAGCCGACCAGCCGCAGGTTCACGGTGCCGGCGCGCAGGTGCACGGCCGCCCCGATCGGCCGCATCACCACCGCGGCCACCAGGTCGCTGGAGATCGCTGTCGAGGGGGTTACTCCGAACAGGAGGATCAGCATCGGCGTCATCAGGGCGCCTCCGCCGGCGCCGGTCATGCCGACGAGCAGGCCGATGATCGCGCTGCCGAGAACGATGTAGGGATCGACGTGCACGAAAATCGGTCAGGACGATACGAGGATCGACTACGCCGCGGCGGGATCGCGCCCGTTGCCCGGAGGCGTCCCGGACAGGAGCCAGCCGTCGCCGACGGCTCGCACCACCCCGCGCCGGCTCAGGTCCGAGAGCGCACTGGTGACCGTGGGGCGTCGCGCCGCCACCAGGTCGGCGAGCACGGTGTGAGTCAGGCGCAGCGGGACGAGCACGCCGTCGCTACGCACCCTGCCCCAGCGATCCGCCAGGTGCCAGAACAGCAGGTGCAGGCGGACGTCGACGCGTGCCTGGTGAACGATCGCCATGTTGACCGCGAGCTGGCGCGATCGCAACACCGAGCGTCCGAACAGGCGGCCGGCGACCTGCGGGAAGCGGGTCAGCTGGCGCACGAACCGCCCGTCGAGCACCGCCACGCGCGCGGGCTCCAGAACCAGCCACTGCGAGTCCAGCGGCAGCGTAGAGCTGCTCTCGGGGTCGCCACGCAGCGAGCGCAGCACGTCGCCCGCCCCGAGCAGCTCGGCGCCGAAGCGGTCGTCGATCCCGACGCGATGGAGGATCACTCCCTCCAGGATCAGCAGGCCGATCCCGTCGTCGATCGGGATGGTTCGTCCGGCCCAGGCGCCGGCCGGAACCGCCACCTCGCGGGCGATCAGGGCTTCGATGGCCTGGGCGCGGAGCTCGGGCTCGATCGCTGCGGCCAGCTCCGGATCCTCACGCAGCACCCGGCACACGTTCGCAGTTGCCGAGACGCCGGTCACCGTCGTCACTCTGTCAGAGAGGTCAGCCGACGGCGGCAGGCTTGCAGGGCGTGGGGGTGGGGGCCTGATCTGGGGTCCCCGCCGAGCGCTCATTCCGGGGTCCCGCCGAGCGCTCATTCCGGGGTCCCGCCGAGCGCTCATTCCGGGGTCCCCGCCGAGCGCTCATCGACGTACCCCACGGCCGGCTTTCCGCCCGCCCCGATCACGCCAGGCGCCGCGTAGGATTCCCCGCGTGCGAATCGGCATGCTCACCGGTGGCGGAGACTGCCCCGGGCTCAATGCGGTCATCCGCGCGGTCGTGCGCAAGGGGATCGACCAGTACGGGGACCAGCTGATTGGTTTCCGCGACGGCTGGCGGGGCGTGCTGGAGGATGCGTCCGAGCAGCTCACGATCGAATCGACCCGCGGGATCCTGCCCCGGGGCGGGACGATCCTGGGGAGTTCGCGGACCAACATCTTCAAGCGGCCCAACGGCCTGGAGCGGGTCAAGGCCACCTTCGAGCACCACCGCTTGGACGGGCTGGTCGCGATTGGCGGCGAGGACACGCTGGGGGCCGCCAGTCGCCTGTTCGACGCCGGCCTGCCGGTGATCGGGGTGCCCAAGACGATCGACAACGACCTCGGCGCCACCGACGTCACCTTCGGCTTCGACACCGCCCTGCACGTCGCCACCGAGGCGATCGACCGGCTGCACACCACCGCCGAGAGTCATCACCGCAACCTGGTGGTCGAGGTCATGGGGCGCAGCGCGGGGTGGATCGCGCTGCACTCGGGGCTCGCCGGCGGCGCCGACGTGATCCTGATCCCCGAGATCGCCTTCGACATCGGCGAGGTCTGCCGGCTGATCGAGCGCCGTCACGCCCGGGGGCGCTACTTCGCGATCATCGTCGTCGCCGAGGGGGCGATGCCAGCAGAGGGGACGATGCGCGTCGCCACCGGAGCAGTCGACGAGTTCGGTCATCCCCGGCTCGGTGGAATCGGCCAGGTGCTGGAGCGCGAACTGGAGGAGCGCACCGGATTCGAGACGCGGACGACGGTGCTCGGGCACATCCAGCGCGGCGGAACTCCGACTGCGTTTGACCGGGTGCTCGCCACCCGGCTGGGGTTGGCGGCGGCCGACGCCGCCCACGCTGGGCAATGGGGGATGATGACCGCGCTGCGGGCGACCGAGATAGAGCTGGTGGCGCTGGCCGACGCCGTGGCCGAGGTGCGCCGGGTGCCGGTGGAGGAATACGAACGCTACGGGGTGCTGTTCGGCTGAGGGAGGACCTGGAGCCCATATTTCACGAAACCGCCGTCTCGCGGGGCCGGGTTGCGTCTATTCTCAAGTCATGTGGGGCCTCCGCCACGCCCGGCGGCGCGGCGGCGGTTCATCACTTCAGCCAAAGGAGCAGCGATGAGCACAACTCAAGCCGCCAACGTGAACGCAAATCTGAAGTCGTTGGTGCAGGCGGGTGTCAGCCCGTGGCTGGACCTGCTGCGGCGCTCGCTGGTCACCGGCGGCGAGCTCGATCGCCTGATCGCCGAGGACTCGCTGCGGGGGATGACCTCCAATCCGTCGATCTTCGAGAAGGCGATCCTCGACTCCGACGACTACGACGACGAGCTGGCCGAGGCCAAGGGCGACAAGCTAGAGCCCCAGGCGATCTACGAGAAGATCGCGATCAAGGATGTCCAGATGGCGTGCGACAAGCTTCGGCCCACCTGGGAGAGCGCCAACCACCAGGACGGCTTCGTCTCGCTCGAGGTGTCGGCCGACATGGCCCACGATGAGCAGGCATCGATCGCGGCCGCCCGCGACTTCTGGAAGCGCGTGTCCCGCCCCAATCTGATGATCAAGATCCCTGGTACCCCGGAGGGTCTCGGCGCGATCGAGCAGGCGATCTACGAGGGGATCAACATCAACATCACGCTGCTGTTCGCCGTCGAGGCCTACGAGCACGTGACCGAGGCCTACCTGAAGGGTCTCGAGCGGCGCCTGGAGGAGGGCAAGCCGCTCGATGTCGCGTCAGTGGCGAGCTTCTTCGTCTCCCGCGTCGACTCCAATGTCGACAAGCGCTTGGAGGCGATGGGCGGTCACGACGAGCTGCTCGGCACCGCGGCCGTGGCCAACGCGCGTCACGCCTATCGCCGCTTCGAGGGGATCTTCTCCGGCCCGCGCTGGGACGCGCTGCACCACGCCGGAGCGCACGTTCAGCGCCCGCTGTGGGCCTCCACCGGCACCAAGAACGAGCACTACTCCGACACCAAGTACGTGGACGAGCTGGTCGGGCCGCACACCGTCAACACGATGCCGCTGGCCACGCTGCAGGCGTTCGGCGACCATGGCCACATCTCGGGTCCGAGCGCCACGCACGATCCCGATGCGGATCTGGAGGCGCTCGCCGATGCCGGGATCGACATGAGCGAGGTCACCGACGAGCTCCTGGCCGATGGCGTCAAGCAGTTCGAGGACGCCATGAACCGTCTGCTGGAGGGGATCCAGGAGCAGGTCAAGGGTTGATCGCCGCCGACACCGGGCAGCCACTCCGAGCCAGGGCGAGGCGTATGCTCGCCCCTTAGGCGCAACCCTCGGAGGAAATCGATGCTGATCGGCTGGGCAGGATGGGAGTGAGAGCGGTGCCCGTAGCGTGAGCACGACTTCTCCCCTGCGCGCCGCCGACACCGAGAACCCACTGGTGGAGGGGCTGGAGCGGCTACCGGTCCATCCCACCTCGCTCGTCATCTTCGGGGCGACCGGGGACCTGGCCCACCGCAAGCTCCTTCCGGCGCTGTACAACCTCGCCCACGAGGGCCAGCTGCCCGAGCGCTTCGAGGTGATCGGAGTCGGGCGGCGAGACCAGGAGCACGATGATTTTCGGGACACGGTCGTGGACTCCATCCAGCGCTACTCGCGGCGGCGCCCCGACCCGAACGTGCTCGGAGGCATGCTCTCCGAGGTCCGGTACGTGCAGGGATCGTTCGACGAGGACTCGATCTACGACGAGGTGGCCCGGACCCTGCACGAGTTCGACGACCGCGCCGGGCGTCCGATGGACAGGGTGTTCTACCTGTCCACTGCGCCGGAGTACTTCCCGCTGATCGCGGGCAAGCTCGGCGCCGCCGGGCTCAACCGGTCGCCGGACGCCGCGGTCCGGATCGTGATCGAGAAGCCGTTCGGTTACGACCTCAGCTCGGCGCGCGGGCTCAACGCCGAGCTGCTGGAGGTGTTCGACGAGCCGCAGATCTTCCGGATCGACCATTACCTCGGTAAGGAGACGGTCCAGAATCTGATGGCGATGCGGTTCGCCAACGCTCTGTTCGAGCCGGTGTGGAACCGCAACTACGTCGACCACGTCCAGATCACCGCCGCCGAGGACATCGGGATCGGCACCCGGGCCGGCTATTACGAGCACGCCGGGGCGCTGCGCGACCTGGTTCAGAATCACATGCTCCAGCTGCTCGCGCTGCTCACGATGGAGCCCCCCACCGCCTTCGACGCCGATCGCTTGCGCGACGAGAAGCTCAAAGTGTTGGAGGCGATCGTCCCGCCGGGCGTCGACGAGGTGGCGTCGATGAGCGTGCGCGCCCAGTACGGGCCCGGGGTGGTCGGCGGCGTCCGAGTTCCCGGCTACCGTGAGGAGGTGGGCGTCTTGTCCGACTCGCGCACGCCGACCTACGCCGCGTTGCGGCTGCACGTCTCCAACTGGCGCTGGGCGGGGGTGCCGTTCTACCTGCGCACCGGCAAGCGGCTGGCCCGCAAGCTGACCGAGATCGCGGTCATCCTGAAGCAGATCCCCCACGTCGCGCTGCAGAGCTCGGGCTCGGTCGGGATCCAGGCCAACCAGATCGTGTTCACCCTGCAGCCCGACGAGGGCGTGTCGGTGTCGCTCGGGGCCAAGATCCCCGGCACCCGCATGCGGATCCGGCCCGTCAACATGGAGTTCCGGTACGGGACATCGTTCTTGTCGGAGTCGCCCGAAGCCTATGAGCGACTGATCCTGGATGCGATGCGCGGCGACGCCACGCTGTTCACGCGCAACGACGAGATCGAAGCCCTGTGGGGGATCATCGACCCCATCCTCGAGGCCTGGAACCTGGACACCTCCTCGCCGATCCCGCAGTACGAGGCGGGATCGTCGGGGCCGCAGGCGGCCGAGGAGCTGGTCCTGGACAATCAAACCTGGCGACGGCTGTGAGCGAGGACATCTGGGCCGAGCAGGACACCGACCCCGACGCGATCGAGTCGGCGATGCGCGACCTGCTGCGCGCGCGCCACGCCGCCAACCAAGCGTTGGCCCCGGCGCGGGTCCTGAACATGGTCGTCGTCGTGGATCGCGAGTGGAAGGGCGAGATCGCCAACCGGCTGGAACGTGCCGGGCGCTATCACGGCTCGCGGACGGTTCTGTGCGCGGTGGAGGAAGGGCGGGAGACGCTCGACGCGGTGGCGACCGTGAGCTACGAGGAGCCGCGGGGCTCGGCGCTAGGGGTGATGCACGAGAACGTCGAGATCGACCTCGGGCCGGAGCATCTGCTGACGCTGCAGACGGTGGTCGATCCGATCCTGATCTCGGAGATTCCGACGATCATGTGGTCCCCGCACGGCCACCCGGAGGCGGTGGCGGCGCTGCTGCGATTGATCGACGTGCTGCTGCTGGACTCCGACGACCTGGACGACCCGGCAAGGGCGTTCGATCGCGCCGACCGGCTGCGCGATCACGCCTACGTGGTCGATCTCGCCTGGCTGCGCACGACGCCATGGCGCGAGCGACTGGCGGCCAGCTTCGACCTGCCCGAGCGTTTGGCGCGCCTGGAGTCAATCACCCAGCTGGAGGTGCGCCACCGGGAGAGCTCAACCGCCACCGCGCTGCTGTTGGCCGGGTGGCTCGGCTCGCGGCTGGGCTGGGAGCGCAGCCGGCTGCGCTTCGAGGGCGGCGGCATCGGCGGCGCGGCGCGCCGGAGCGATGGCGACGTGGAGGTCTGTCTGCGCCTGGCCGAGCAGGAGGCCCCCGGCCTCGCCGGGGTGACCGTGTCGGCTCCCGACAATTCCTCACTCTCGCTGCAGCGCGGTCTCGGCGGCTTGGACGCGTCGGAGCGAACGCCGGCCGGGATGCAGCGAGTTTGGAAGATCCTCGGAGCATCACGAGGCGAGGGCGGGATTCTCGGCGAAGGGATTCGCCAGGCCCTGCTGCGGGACCCAACCTACGTGCCGGCGCTGAGCGCCGCGCGGGAACTGGCGCCGGCGTGAGCCTGTCGATAGAAGTCGCCGACGATCCCGCGCGCGGCTGCGGCGCGCTGATGGTCGGCGCCGCCATCGGGGGCGGCCACATCGTCCTGACCGGCGGGTCGACTCCGCGGGCGGCGTACGAGCACTTCGTGTCCGCGGTGCGGACAGTTGGCATCGATCTGCGGCGGACCACCTTCTGGGTGGGCGACGAACGCTGTGTCGATCCCGACGACGACCGTTCCAATTACAAGATGATCGAGGAGTCGCTGCTCGATCCGCTGGCCGACAACCCGCCGGCGATGCACCGGATGAAGGGAGAGCTCGGCCCCGAGGCCGGCGCCGAGGACTACGCCCGCATCCTGCGCGATGCTGGGCCGGCGGTGTTCGACCTGATGCTCCTCGGAATCGGCCCCGACGGACATTGCGCCTCCCTGTTTCCCCATCAGGACACGTTGCGGGAGCGCAGCCGGACCGTCGTCGGCGTTCCCGAGGCAGGCCTCGAGCCGTTCGTCCCGCGGATCTCGATGACGTTGCCCAGGCTGGCGGCGGCCCGCCGGGTGCTGTTCCTGGCCAGCGGTGAGTCCAAGGCCGACGCGATCGCCCGGGCGTTTGGGCCCGGATCCACTCCTGACCCGGCGACCCCGTCGTCGCTGCTGGCCGCGGAGGCGAAGGAGATCACGGTTCTGGTCGACGCCGCCGCCGCCGGAGGTCTGCCCAGCCAGGGGCGGCCGTGACCGACGTGATTGGGGTCGACCTCGGCGGCACCAAGATCGCCGCGGCCCGACTCGAGGGTCGAGAGCTCTCGGAGTCGAGCATGGAACCCACCGACCTGTCCGCCCAAGAGGCGCTGATCGATCAGCTGGTCGGCATCATCGGCAACTGCCGCGGCGACCGGCTCGACGGCGTCGGGCTGGGGGTGCCCTCGATCGTGGAGTTCGAGACCGGCCGCGTGGTGTCGTCGGCGAACATTCCCCTGGCCGACGTGCCGCTGCGTCAAGTGCTCGGCGAGCGCCTCGGGGTCCCGGTGTTCGTCGACAACGATGCGACCGTCGCCGCCCTCGCCGAGACCCACGACGATCAGCTGCGCATGGTGTCCCGCGACCTGGTGATGATCACCGTTGGCACCGGGGTCGGCGGCGGGCTCGTGCTCGGGGGCCGGATCTACCGGGGAGCGACCGGCGGCGCCGGCGAGCTCGGGCACACGCTGGTCGGGATCGATCTCACCGGCCCGGTTCCCGGGGCCGGCAGTTTTCCCCAGAAGGGGTCGCTGGAGCATGTCGCCGCCGGACACGCGCTTGACACCATGGTCGCCGCTTCTGCCGCGGCCGAGCCGGACTCCGCGCTGGGCCGGCTGCACGCACAGGGCAAGCCCGTCAGCGGTGTGGAAGCGGTTGAGGCGGCGCAAGACGCCGACCCGACCGCGCTGCGGCTGCTGGAGCTGTGGGGCGAGCGCCTCGGGATCGGGATCGCCAACGCGATCAACACCTTCGATCCGGAGGAGGTGGTGATCGGCGGCGGCGCTGCCCGCGCCGGCGACATGCTGCTTGACCCCGCCCGTCGTACCGCGGCGGCGTATGTGCTTCCCGGGCTGGGAACGCGTACGACGATCCGCGTGGCCGCACACGGTGTCCGCGCCGGCGTGTTGGGCGCCGCCCTGCTCGCCGTGCACGAGCTCGCCGACGACCGGGCTCCCGGGCCGACCGAGCAGGTGACGCCGTGATCGTCGCCTGCGGGTTCGACCACGCGGGGTACGTCCTACGCGCCCGACTGTTTCAGGTGATCGAGGCGGCCGGACACGAGGTCCTGGACTTCGGCACCGACCGTCCGGACCCGATCGACTATCCCGACAAAGCGCTCGAGGTCGGACAGGCGGTGGCCTCGGGACGGGCCGAGCGCGGGGTGATCGTGTGCGGCTCGGGGGCCGGCGTTTCGGTCGCCGCCGCCAAGATCCGCGGTGTTCGTGCGGCGACCATCCACGACGACTACACGGCGCATCAGGGCGTCGAGCACGACGCCGTCAACGTGCTGTGCCTGGGTGGACGGGTGATCGGCATCGAGGTCGCGGCGCAGATCGTGCTCACCTTCCTGCAGGCGAAGGTGTCCTACGAGGAGCGGCACGTCCGCCGGCGGGCCAAGGTGGAGGAGATCGAACGCACCGGTGGCGGGGTTGAGTTAGGGTCCTGATCCCGGGACCGATGGTCGCCGGGGGTGATGGCAGGTCAGATTTCTCGTTACTGATGGCGGATCGCATCTACATCGCACGGCACGGCGCCACCGAGTGGAGCGTCTCGGGACAACACACCAGCCGCACCGATCTTCCGTTGCTGGAGCAGGGGCGTGAGGAGGCGGAGGGGATGGGGCGCGAATTGGCGGGCCACGAGTTCTCGCTGGTGCTGTGCAGCCCGTTGCTGCGGGCGCGGCAGACGTGCGAGCGGGCCGGGCTGTCGGATGCCGCGCAGATCACCGAAGACCTGCTCGAGTGGGACTACGGGGAATATGAGGGTCTGACCACGCCTCAGATCCGCGCGACCGCGCCCGACTGGAATCTGTGGCAGCAGGGTTGCCCCGGCGGGGAGACACCGGACCAGATCGGCGCTCGCGTCGACCGCGTCCTGGAGCGCTTCGCCGGGGTGGGCGGCGACGGGATCGCGTTCGCCCACGGCC
The DNA here is from genome assembly GCA_963830395.1 of uncultured Actinomycetota bacterium. Classification (GTDB taxonomy): domain Bacteria; phylum Actinomycetota; class Thermoleophilia; order Solirubrobacterales; family Solirubrobacteraceae; genus Palsa-465. Next base: position 140 of record CAWHMI010000012.1, on the reverse strand, counting down.
ACGTTCTGCGCGTGCTGACCGCGCGGTGGCTGCAGATGGAGGTTGCCGCGGGGGCTCGGTTCAAGCTGGAGGCTGGCTCGCTGGGCGTGCTCGGCCACGAGCGCGAGACGCAGGTGCTGGAGCGCTGGAGCGCCTGACCG